>CAWILG010000036.1:0-520000 GCA_963836765.1 uncultured Alphaproteobacteria bacterium | reverse complement strand
CCACGGCTTATCGCAGCGTAGCACGTCCTTCATCGCCTCTCAGCGCCAAGGCATCCACCGAACACCCTTAAGGCACTTGATTGCTCTCATTATCAATGTCCACACACTCGGCAGAATGTAGTCCGCGCAATTGCTCGGAGGTCGAAACCCCAAAGCACGCACCCTCGATGAATGCTATGCGCGGCCGGACATTGATTAGAAAGACCAGCTTGCTTCGTAAGATCGAACCGATAGCGAGGCGGTCAAGCTTCGCTAGAAAGATCATTTACAACTCACTCATCTTGCGATGAACGAGCGCCGAAATGACCTGGAGATTACGAATGAGTACCCGCAAATTGCTTTGCAGATCCCAAACTCGGATCGATCTCCTCTTTACGATGTCAGAAATCCCGCACGCGCATCCCGTAAGGGACGCGACATGCGAAGTGATGTTTCGCGGACGATGATCAAGGCCAATTCGTCGATCTTCGATCTCATCTGGTGGAGCCAGACGGGATCGAACCGACGACCTCATGCTTGCAAAGCACGCGCTCTCCCAGCTGAGCTATGGCCCCGTACCAGAAGACGAATGCTTACGTCGATTGTTGAGACGCAATGCGCTCGATCAAGGTGGTGGGCCTGGGAAGACTTGAACTTCCGACCTCACGCTTATCAAGCGCGCGCTCTAACCAACTGAGCTACAAGCCCCTAACACGAGAGGCATGCCTGCGCGCACCGGCTCGCACCAGTGCATCGCACAAGCGCTGAGCCCCTGGCGCGTGTTCGTCCGCGAAGAAAGAGAAACGTAGACGGCGAAATCCCGCCAATGCAGCTCAACGATCCTGACGATCGCTGGCCACTGATGTTTCTAAAACGGTTCGATAGAAGCAAGCTTCTGAAGAACCATCCTTAGAAAGGAGGTGATCCAGCCGCAGGTTCCCCTACGGCTACCTTGTTACGACTTCACCCCAGTCGCTGACCCTACCGTGGCCGGCTGCCTCCCTTGCGGGTTAGCGCACCGTCTTCAGGTAAAACCAACTCCCATGGTGTGACGGGCGGTGTGTACAAGGCCCGGGAACGTATTCACCGTGGCGTGCTGATCCACGATTACTAGCGATTCCAACTTCATGGGCTCGAGTTGCAGAGCCCAATCCGAACTGAGACGGCTTTTTGAGATTTGCGAAGGGTTGCCCCTTAGCGTCCCATTGTCACCGCCATTGTAGCACGTGTGTAGCCCAGCCCGTAAGGGCCATGAGGACTTGACGTCATCCCCACCTTCCTCGCGGCTTATCACCGGCAGTCTCCTTAGAGTGCTCAACTAAATGGTAGCAACTAAGGACGGGGGTTGCGCTCGTTGCGGGACTTAACCCAACATCTCACGACACGAGCTGACGACAGCCATGCAGCACCTGTCTCCGGTCCAGCCGAACTGAAGAACTCCATCTCTGGAGTCCGCGACCGGGATGTCAAGGGCTGGTAAGGTTCTGCGCGTTGCGTCGAATTAAACCACATGCTCCACCGCTTGTGCGGGCCCCCGTCAATTCCTTTGAGTTTTAATCTTGCGACCGTACTCCCCAGGCGGAATGCTTAAAGCGTTAGCTGCGCCACTAGTGAGTAAACCCACTAACGGCTGGCATTCATCGTTTACGGCGTGGACTACCAGGGTATCTAATCCTGTTTGCTCCCCACGCTTTCGTGCCTCAGCGTCAGTATCGGGCCAGTGAGCCGCCTTCGCCACTGGTGTTCTTGCGAATATCTACGAATTTCACCTCTACACTCGCAGTTCCACTCACCTCTCCCGAACTCAAGATCTTCAGTATCAAAGGCAGTTCTGGAGTTGAGCTCCAGGATTTCACCCCTGACTTAAAGACCCGCCTACGCACCCTTTACGCCCAGTGATTCCGAGCAACGCTAGCCCCCTTCGTATTACCGCGGCTGCTGGCACGAAGTTAGCCGGGGCTTATTCTTGCGGTACCGTCATTATCTTCCCGCACAAAAGAGCTTTACAACCCTAGGGCCTTCATCACTCACGCGGCATGGCTGGATCAGGCTTGCGCCCATTGTCCAATATTCCCCACTGCTGCCTCCCGTAGGAGTTTGGGCCGTGTCTCAGTCCCAATGTGGCTGATCATCCTCTCAGACCAGCTACTGATCGTCGCCTTGGTGAGCCGTTACCTCACCAACTAGCTAATCAGACGCGGGCCAATCTTTCGGCGATAAATCTTTCCCCGTAAGGGCTTATCCGGTATTAGCACAAGTTTCCCTGTGTTGTTCCGAACCAAAAGGTATGTTCCCACGCGTTACTCACCCGTCTGCCGCTGACGTATTGCTACGCCCGCTCGACTTGCATGTGTTAAGCCTGCCGCCAGCGTTCGCTCTGAGCCAGGATCAAACTCTCAAGTTGGACTTGAAACTTTAAACCGGCTGATCACAACGTTTGACGAGGTCCCACCATATTTAGTCGCCTGCGATTCACATCGCGGACAACGATGGTGTAACCTATGTAAACGTGTACCGCCGAAGTCTTTCGTCCGGCCCCAACCAAATGAAAACCGAAGTTTTCAAGTAATCGAGACCACGCAAGGACTCCGCCGTCCACGTTTCTCTTTCTTCATCTTCACTTGTCAAACAGCCCGGGACCCGAAGGACCCTCTCCCCTGAGGGAGTTCCGACACCCTTACTCGACGGCAAATAACAACCGATTCCTATCGGCTGTTGATTTACTCATCATAATGAGGAGCATCAAGGGCGCGAAAGACTGCCTTGGCCGTTGGGCCAATGCAGCGCCGCGCTCAGTGGCCGGGTTATAGGCCCCCCCAATCGGACCTGTCAACAGCCATCGTCAACAAAATGTCGCATCATGTGGAAGAAATTTTGCGGCGCCAAGAAGTCTCTGATATTTGGGGACTTTGCGCCGTACTTGAGCCACAATCCTGCGACGATCTGGCTATAACGTATGCATTGAACCGCCGGATGCCAGTGGGGGCTGCCGGTGTTCGTCTACCAGGGACAGGCGATCTTCCATGAACCCGTCGCCTTTCCCATGCGGCCGAGAAACATCGAGAGATCTGCACAGCATTGACGTTCGAGACTCCGGCCGGTCATCTTCTGGCCTCTGATTCCCGAATTTCCATGCGTGCGGCACGCCATGCTCCGGGATCGCCCTAGGAGGGCAAACCGGGTCTGGAACGAGCAAAGGTCTTGTCGAATGTTGATGGAATTTGGGGGGACACAGGGTTGAGCCAGAAGGCGTCACGCGGGAGCGGCTACGGACGCGAGACCGGGATCATTGATCTCGGTCACGAGCCGCCACTTTCCGTCGATGGCTCCGAGGCCGCGGTGATCGATCGCCGCCGTGTCTCCGTACAATGGTTTAGCGGCACCATCCTGACTGGTCTGTGCGGCGCAGCTCTGATCGGCGGCGCCGTTTTTGCGTCGCTCGACGGCGAAATGACCTTTGCCAAGGTGCCGGAGCGCGTCGAGGGCGCGCTGCGCGGCGCATTCAGCGCCAACGACCGCGCCGTCAGCCTGCACAAGAGCGACCGCCTGCCGCCGCCCAGCGAATCGACCGCCTCGCGCAATGTGGTGCGGGTGTCCACCGTCACCCGCGTCGGCAACCGCGACGTGATGCGGGTGCGGCCGTTCATCCGGATCTCCGGCAATCTGTCGATGACGACCAGCGACCTCTCCGCCAAGATCCCGCCGTTCAACGCCCAGCGCATGCTGACCGATGTCGGCGCCGAGACCCCGGCCGCCTCCGACGATCCGAACACCCGATGCCGCCGAGCCCGATGCCGAGGTTTCCTTCGTCACCAAGGACCTCGCGCCGGTGCTGCCGAAGGCAAAACTCGCCGCCGTCGTCGCGCTCGACGAAGTGTTGATGCGGGTGCGCGACGCCGCCAACTGGCGCGGCAACACCGGCGGCGTGCGCTATACGGCGCTGGCCAACGCCACCGCCGACGCCAGCGGCGCCCAGCCCGACCTCAAGCTGGCCTATGCCACCGAAGGCACCGTCGCCGATCCCTATGCCGGCTTTGAGACCCGCGTGGTGCCGGAAAACGTCACGCTGCTGCCGAAGACCAAGGAACAGGCCACCGGCGGCAACCCGTCGGGCGAGCGCGTTCACATCGTCAAGAAGGGCGATACCGTCACCTCGATCCTGCGCGACCAGGGCGCGACCCCGGACGAGGCCAAGGCGATCGCGGCGACGCTTGGCCCCCGCGGCCGCGACGGCGGCCTGAAGGAAGGCCAGAAGCTCCGCATCCTGATGGCGCCGGCGACGCCGGCTCCCGGCGTCGCGGCTGCAGCCCTATCGCGTGATCGTCGCCAACGACACCTCGGTCGAAGCGGTGGCCGCGCTGTCCGATCTCGGCAAATATGTCGCCGTCGACGTGCAGAGCATGAACACCGTCACCGAAACCGCCGACAACAGCGACGACGATGATGATGATGGCAGCGGCGTGCGGCTCTATCAGAGCATTTACGAGACCGCGCTGCGCAACAAGGTGCCGGCGACCGTCATCGAGGACATGGTCCGCATCTACTCCTACGACGTCGATTTCCAGCGCAAGGTGCAGCCCGGCGATTCCTTCGACGTGTTCTATGCCGGCGAGGACGAAGGCGCGACCATCACCGAAAAAACCGAAGTGCTGTTCGCTTCGCTCACCGTCGGCGGCGAAACCAAGAAATACTACCGCTTCCAGACCCCTGACGATTCGGTGGTCGACTACTACGACGAGACCGGCAAGAGCGCGAAAAAGTTCCTGGTGCGCAAACCCGTCAACAACGCGATCATGCGCTCGGGCTTCGGCGGCCGCCGCCATCCGATCCTCGGCTACGTCAAGATGCACACCGGCGTCGACTGGGCCACGGCCTATGGCACGCCGATTTTCGCTTCCGGCAACGGCGTGGTCGAGAAAGTCGGACCGGAAGGCGGCTACGGCAAATATGTCCGCCTGAAGCACAACAACGGCTACGAGACCGCCTACGGCCACATGTCGGCCTTCGCCAAGGGCATGGAAGCTCGGCAAGCGGGTACGGCAAGGCCAGGTGATCGGCTTCGTCGGTTCGACCGGGCAATCGACCGGCCCCCACGTCCACTACGAAATCCTGGTCAACGGCCGGTTCGTCGACCCGATGCGCGTCAAACTGCCGCGCGGCCGTTCGCTCGAGGGCCCTGTGATGGCCAGTTTCGAGAAGGAACGCGATCGCCTCGACGCCCAGATGAGCAATCGCGGCAACGGTGCGCGCGTTTCCGAGGCCACCGGCTCCGCGCCGGTGCGGCAGGTCAGCAATCGCTGAGCCTTCGATCCAAACTCCTTAAAATCCCGCGCCGCGCGCGCTCAGTCATATCTCGGGTTTGTGGCAACGACGCCTGATTTTCCAGACAGGTTTCGTTTGCCAAACGGGCATCCTGGACGAATACTGCTCCCAATAAACAACGGGAGGTAGCGTCATGACGAGCAGGCTTGCACGCGGTGCGGCTGTTGCCGGGATGGTGTTTTGCGCCGTTACCGGCGGCGCTTCGGCACAGACTTATGTGGTGACCCAGCTCGTTCCCGGCTCGGCGTTTCACGGCGTACATGGCCTCGGCATCGACAAGGCCGGGCGATTATTTGCCGGCAGCGTCGCAGGCGCAGCCCTTTACGAGGTCGATCGCAGCAATGGCGCCGCGAAGATCGTCATCCCGACGCCTGTCGGCATGGCTGACGACATCGCGTTCGCGCCCGACGGCACCATGGCGTGGACCGGATTTCTCACCGGCGATCTCTACTCCCGCAAAGGCGACCGTCCGATCAAGAAGCTCGCCTCCGGCCTGCCCGGGATCAACTCGCTCGCCTACCGCAAGGACGGCCGGCTTTACGCCACCACCGTGTTCCTCGGCGACACGCTCTACGAGATCGACGTCGAGGGCGTGAAGCCGCCGCGCAAGATCATGGAGAAGATGGGCGGCCTCAACGGTTTTGAATTCGGGCCGGACGACCTGCTGTACGGCCCGCTCTGGTTCAAGGGCCAGGTCGCCAAGGTCGATGTCGACAAGGCCGAGCTGACGGTGGTCGCCGACGGCTTCAAGGTCCCGGCCGCGGTCAATTTCGATTCCAAGGGCAATCTCTGGGTGGTCGATACCGCGCTTGGCCAGCTGGTGCGCGTCGATCCGAAAACCGGCGCCAAAAAAATGGTGGCCCAGCTCAAGCCGTCGCTCGACAACCTCGCGATCGACGACCAGGACCATATCTACGTCTCCAACATGGCCGATAACGGCATCCAGGAGGTCGATCCGGAGACCGGCGCCGCCAAGCAGATCATCTCCGGCAAGCTGGCGCTGCCCGGCGGCATTGGCGTCGTCTCCGACGGCGATAAAGACACCATCTATGTCGCCGACGTGTTCGCTTACCGCACCGTCGATGGCGCCACCGGCGAGGTGTCCGAGCCCGCTCGCATGCACGCCGATGGCGGGACTCTGGAATACCCGATGAGCGCCACCGCGAAGGGCGACAACGTGATCCTGTCGAGCTGGTTCACCGGCACGGTGCAGGTGATCGACCGCAAGACCGGCAAGACCAAGGAGATGATGCACGGTTTCAAGGCGCCGCATGACGCGGTGCTGCTCGATGACGGCAGCCTCCTGGTCAATGAGCTCGGCACCAAATCGCTGCTGCGCGTCAGTGGCGAGCACGGCAAGGACCGCATGGTCGTCATCGGCGATCTCGCCGGGCCGGTCGGACTGGTCGCAGGTGCGCGGGGCGATGTCTACATCACCGAAGCCTTTGCAGGCCAGGTCTCGAAGATCGAGGCCAATGGCGAGAAAACCGTGCTCGCCAAGGACCTGAAGATGCCAGAGGGCATCGCGCTGGCGTTCGACGGCAGTTTGATCGTGGCCGAGGTCGGCGCCAAGCGCATCATCCGGGTCGACGCCGTGAAGGGGACCGTCACCGAGATCGCCGGCAATCTGCCGATCGGCCTTGCCAGCTACCCCGGCGGCTTGCCGACCAACATCCCGACCGGGGTCGGCGTCGGCATGTCAGGCACGATCTATTTCTCGTCGGATATCGAGAACGCGATCTATAAAATCACGAAGAAATAGCCGATTTCGCCAGGCCGCTGCGGAACCCCCGGCCCGGTCCTCCGGTTGACTCCCGCGTCCCCGCTCGCCACCGGCGGCGGGGTCGCTATAGCCTGCGGGATAACAGCCATGATGCGCGTCACACGTGATGACATTACCAAGGCGGTCGGCCCGGTCGACGATGTCACCATCGCCGAGATTATCGGAACCGGCGCGACCGTGGAGGAACTCGCCGAAGCCCAGGCATGGATCGCCAATGACGAACCGCTGATGAATGCCGGCCGGCCGCTGGCGACCGGCCGCGTTCGCCAGCTCGTCGATATCCTGGCCGAACTTGCGCAGAGCGAGGACGATGAAGACGGCAAGCAGGCCGCCCCCATCGTCAGCGAGGCTATTTAGTTCAGCTTCCGCTTCGGCACCGGGGCCTCGAACTGCGCGATCTCGGCGGTCTGCGCTGCCTTGCCGTTGAAGGTCAGGACGTTGCCTTTCTCCGAAATCGCAACGCGGGCGCCGTCGGCGACCTCGCCGGCCAAGATCATCTCGGCCAGCGGATCCTGCAGATTGCGCTGGATCACCCGTTTCAGCGGGCGGGCGCCATAGGCGGGATCCCAGCCCTTGGCCGCCAGCCAGTCGCGCGCGGCGGCATCGAGCGTCAGCGTGATCTTGCGTTCTTCCAGCAGCTTCTGCAGCCGGGTGAACTGGATCTCGACGATCCGGCCCATCTCGCTCTTCTGCAGGCGGTGGAACAGGATGATCTCGTCGACGCGATTGAGGAACTCGGGCCGGAAATGCACCCGCACCATCCCCATCACCTGCTCGCGCACCGCGGAAGTGTCCTCGCCCTCCGGCTGATTGACCAAAAACTCCGAACCGAGGTTCGAGGTCATGATGATCAGCGTATTGCGGAAGTCGACGGTGCGGCCCTGGCCATCGGTCAGGCGGCCGTCGTCGAGCACCTGTAACAGCACGTTGAAGACGTCGGGATGCGCTTTCTCGATCTCGTCGAACAGCACCACCTGATATGGCCGCCGCCGCACCGCTTCGGTCAGCGCGCCGCCCTCGTCATAGCCGACATAGCCGGGAGGCGCGCCGATCAGCCGCGACACCGAATGCTTCTCCATGTATTCGGACATGTCGAGGCGGACCATCGCGGTCTCGTCGTTGAACAGATACTCCGCCAACGCCTTGGTCAGCTCGGTCTTGCCGACGCCGGTCGGCCCCAAAAACATGAACGAGCCCATCGGCCGGTTCGGATCCTGCAAGCCGGCGCGCGAACGGCGCACGGCGGTCGCGACCGCACGCACGGCTTCGGCCTGGCCGACCACGCGCTGGCCGAGTGAGCCCTCCATTTTGAGGAGCTTGTCCTTTTCGCCCTCCAGCATCTTGTCGACGGGCACGCCGGTCCAGCGCGACACCACCTGCGCGATGTGGTTGGCGGTGACCGCCTCCTCCATCATCTCGCCGGGGTTTTCACGGGCTTCGATGTCGGCGAGCCGCTTCTCGAGTTCGGGAATCCGGCCATAGGCCAGTTCGCCCGCGCGCTGGAATTCACCGCGGCGCTGCGCGTTGGCGAGTTCGATGCGCAGGCCGTCGAGTTCGCTCTTCAGCTTCTGGGCGTTGGAGAGCTTGTTCTTCTCCGCGCTCCAGCGCGAGGTCAGGGCTGCCGACTTCTCCTCGAGCTCGGCGAGTTCCTTTTCCAGCGTCTGCAGCCGGCTCTTCGAACCGGGATCGATTTCCTTCTTCAGCGCCTCCTGCTCGATCTTGAGCCGGATGATTTCCCGGTCCATCGAATCCAGCTCTTCCGGCTTGGAATCGACCTGCATCTTCAGCCGCGCCGCCGCCTCGTCCATCAAATCGATGGCCTTGTCGGGCAGAAAGCGGTCGGTGATGTAGCGGTTCGACAGCGTGGTTGCGGCCACCAAAGCGGAATTGGTGATGCGCACGCCGTGATGCTGCTCGTACTTGTCCTTCAGGCCGCGCAAAATCGAGATCGTGTCCTCAACGGTCGGCTCCGGCACGAAGATCGGCTGGAACCGGCGCGCCAGTGCGGCGTCCTTTTCGACGTGCTTGCGGTATTCGTCGAGCGTGGTCGCACCGATGCAATGCAGTTCGCCGCGCGCCAGCGCTGGCTTCAGGAGATTGGACGCGTCCATCGCGCCGTCGGCCTTGCCGGCGCCGATCAGGGTGTGCATCTCGTCGATGAACAGGATGATCGAGCCCTCGGCGGAGGTCACTTCCTGCAGCACGGCTTTGAGCCGCTCCTCGAACTCGCCACGGTATTTGGCGCCGGCAATCAGCGCGCCCATATCGAGCGACAAGAGCTTCTTGTCTTTGAGGCTTTCCGGCACGTCGCCATTGAGGATCCGCAGCGCGAGTCCCTCGACGATCGCGGTCTTGCCGACGCCGGGCTCGCCGATCAGCACGGGATTGTTCTTGGTGCGGCGGGACAGCACTTGAATGGTGCGGCGGATCTCCTCGTCACGGCCAATGACCGGGTCAAGCTTGCCGTCGCGCGCGGCCTGGGTCAGGTCGCGGGCATATTTCTTCAGCGCGTCATAGGCGTTTTCGGCCGTGGCACTGTCAGCGGTGCGGCCCTTGCGCAGCGCTTCGATCGCCGCATTGAGGTTTTGCGGCGTGACGCCGCCCTTGCTCAAAATGGTGCCGGCCTCGCTGCCCTTCTCGAGCGCCAGGCCCAGCAGCAGCCGCTCGACGGTGACAAAGCTGTCGCCGGCCTTTTCGGCGGCTTTCTCGGCCGCGTCGAACGCGCGCGCCAGCTCGGGCGCCAGATAAACCTGTCCGGCCCCGCTTCCCGACACCTTTGGCAGCTTGTTGAGCGCGTCCTCGGTGGCTTTCAGGATAGCGCGGGAATTACCGCCGGCACGGTCGATCAGACCACCGGCAAGGCCCTCACTGTCGTCCAGCAGCACTTTGAGCATATGCAGCGGCGAAAATTGCTGATGGCCGTCGCGCACGGCTAGCGATTGCGCCGACTGGACAAACCCGCGCGCCCGCTCGGTGTATTTTTCAATATTCATCGTTTGGTTCCCTCAGCCTGCCGGCGCCACCCCTAAGGCATGACTACGGCATCTTCATTGGGTTTCCGTTGGCCGCGTTGACATCCCTCAACCGGCAGCGGTCGTCGCCATCATTTCAGGCTTGACGCAAATGTGGGCATCGACGGGGAAAACGGAAGAGGCCGGATCACGATTTTGAGAGCGGTGGCACCGCGACCGGGAATCCCTTAAAAGGCCGCATGTCCCCCGCCCCATCAGCGCAAATCGCCGGTATCTACCGTTATCCCGTCAAAGGCCTGACCCCGGAGCCGCTGCCGCATGCCGCGCTCGGCGTCGGCCAGACCCTGGTTGCCGATCGCCGCTACGCCATCGAGAACGGCCCGTCGGGCTTCGATCCGGCCGAGCCCAAATGGCTGCCAAAACCGCATTTCCTGATGCTGCAGCGGGACGAATGGCTGGCAGCACTGCAGACCCATTTCGACGATGAAAACCACGTCCTGACCATCCGCCGGGATGGCAAAATCGTAAGCCAGGGCGATCTCGAAACCGCCCCGGGCCGGACCGCGATCGAGCAGTTCTTCGCCCGGACCTTTGCCGGCGAGATCAAGGGGCCGCCAAAGATCCTGACCAGCCCGGGCCACAGCTTTTCCGATGTCGCCCGAAAAGTCGTCTCGATCATCAATCTGGCCAGTCTCCGCGCCATCGAGAACCTGGTCGATCAGCCCGTGCATCCGCTGCGCTTCCGCGCCAACCTCTATGTCGAGGGCTGGCCGGCCTGGCACGAATTCGACCATCTCGACCGGACGCTGGCCATCGGCGAGGCGCGGCTCAAGATCGTGAAGCGGATCACCCGCTGCGCCGCCGTCAATGTCGATCCCGACACCGCCGCGCGCGACCTCGCGATCCCGCAGGCGCTGCTGCGCCGGCTCGGCCACAACGAATGCGGCATCTATGCCGAAGTGATCGCGAGCGGTCGCATCGCCGTCGGCGACGCGATCGCGGCGGAGCAGCCGGAGCTCGTGTGAGTGTCGATCGCTGCTGCATCTCTTTGGTCGTCCCGGCGAAGGCCCTAGTCTTACTGCGTCATAAACGTTGATTGATCGACATTTTGTGCCCGGCGTCTGCAACACGGACATCGTTGCAAGGTTCTGATGATCGCGTCGGCCAGCCGCCTGCGCATGGTTGCGATCGAATTTGGAATGTGGCGTTCAGGCCGCAAGGGCGGATCCTCTGGGTCGATAACCGTCGGGAACGGCAAGTTGCGGGAAGAGAACGGTCGAGCGAGGTCCTGAGGGGGGAATCGTCTCCCGTTCGGAGATCAGGAATCCGTAGGCCGCGACGCAGAGCGTGGCGTGATGATGGAAGCCGCGCCAGCCGCGCCCTTCAAAGTGACCGAGCCCGACCTCCTGCTTCAGCTCCTGATAATCGCGCTCGATGCGCCAGCGCAATTTGGCGAGATCGACCAGACGGGCGAAGCCAATATTCTCCGGCAGAGTTGAAAGCCAATACTTTGTCGGCTCCTCTTCTCCCTTCGGCCATTCGATCAAAAGCCATTCTTCCGGCCAAGGTTCGCTGCGGTTGAAGTCGCGATGGGCGATGCGAATGCGCAGCCGCGCAAAACGCGATTTGAGGGGCACATTGGTTCCCTCGCGCCAAGTGATCGTCCGCCAGAGCTTGGCCGGAAGGCTGAAGGCAAGATCCTTGACTTTGACCGGTTGGTGCTCGGCATCGCGGCGCAGCTGTTTGGTCGGCCGGCCGCGGCCCGGGACGTAAGGCTTAGGCGGCAAGGGCCCCGTGCCAGGCGCCCAGACCGTTGTGTTCGAGAGAATGCCGGCAATATAAGGCAACCCAAGCACCGTAACGGCCCTGCGCAGATCGATGTGAGTGCCATAGCCCGCATCCATCAGAACTACTCCGCGCGGCAAGCCCGCTGCGCAGGCCGCGCGGATCTGATCGAGCGCGATCTCAGGCTTGGTTTGAAAGCCGATCTCCTCAGGCACGCCTGCCTTCTTGCGGCGGGCAGGGTCAGAGGCCCAACTCTCCGGCAGATACAAGCGGTAGGCCACCGGAAAACTCGCATGTGCATTGGCCAGCGACAGCGACACCGCGACCTGGCAATTGTCCTGCTTGCCGAGTTGGCCGCAATACTGCCGAGCCACTCCAACCGAATGCGTGCCCTTCTTGGGAAAGCCCGTGTCGTCGATGATCCAGGCCTCGATCGGCCCATGCCGCTCGATCGCGGGCAGAACCATCTCGCGAACTTTGGCCAGGACCCGCTCGTCCGACCAACGCCCCTCGCCGACAAAATGCAACAGAGACTGGTGCTGCGCCGCAGTTCGCTCGGGTGCCGTCACCGCAGCCATCGGTTCCACGCTCTTGCGCTCGCACGGCAGCATCAGGCCCTGGCAATAATCCCGCAGTGGCTTTGCCCGGTCGGCGTGACCAATCACCCCCACGAGTTCCTCGACATAGGCCGAAAACCGCACCTCACTGCTCTTCTCTTGAAGATCCATCTCAGCCCTCGCTTGCTGAAAACCGAATCCCCCAACGCTACAACGAGTCGCCGCGCCATTGCCCTGCGGCTTTCTGACTCAGTAAGACTAGGGCATGCACACATCTCTGAGTGTCTGACTTATAATGATTGCATTTAATCTCAAGATCTTGCGAGCCGTCGCGTGAGGGTGCGGATGTGGGCGACGAGCGCCCAAGCGACGGCGCTGGCGATGGTGGCTTCGAAGTCCTTTGCCAGTCTGCGACAGCGGCCGAGCCATGCGAAAGTTCGTTCGACGACCCATCTGCGGGGCAGAACTTCGAAGCCCTGCGCCGTGTCGGAACGTTTGATGATTTCTATCGTCCATTCGCCGATGCGCTTCAAAGCCTTGCGCAATTTATCTCCGGCATAACCACCATCGGCAAAGATGTGGCGCAGCCAGGGATAGCGCGAGCGGATCGAAGCCAGGACGCACGGGGCGCCATCGCGATCCTGAATGCTGGCTTCGTGCACGACGAGCCCGACCAGGTTGCCTTGGGTGTCGGTGACGATGTGGCGCTTGCGGCCCTTGATTTTCTTGCCTGCGTCATAGCCACGTGGGCCACCGCTTTCCGTGGTTTTTACCGACTGGCTGTCAATCACTCCGGCCGTCGGGCTCGCCTCTCGGCCAGCCGCCTCGCGCGACGCCATGACCAGAGTGTAGTTGAGCGAGGCGAAGATTCCACCGCGCGACCACGCGTAGAAATACCCCTGCACCGTCGAGTAGGGTGGGAAGTCCTTGGGCAACTGCCGCCATTGGCAACCGGTGGACGCAATGTAGAGGATCGCATCTATCACCGTTCGCATGTCTGTTGCACGCGGACGCCCGAGGGCTGAAGCAGGCGGCAGAAGCGACTCCATCACTAACCACTCCGCATCCGTCGTATCGCTTTCATACCGCAGGCCCTTGCGTCTATATTGTCGACGAGTGATTTCAGTCCAAACCATCGTGCTCTCCCTCGAATCTTCGCAAATCCGAAGGAATCACAACTGGCTGAAATCACTCAGCTTCTTTTTCAGTCCGGCTCTGAGGCTCCATCCAGCAGCGAAGACGTAGAAGTATTCGAGGCCGTGTTTCATGGTGATCGGACCGGGCGGTTTGGATGACGGATAGCCGTCCCATCCGCCTAGACGGCCGATGATCCAGGCCGCCCAGGCAAGGTTGTCGGGTGGATGCGGGTTCTTGAGCCGCTTGGTTTGGGCCTCGAGATTTTGGTTGAGGGCGGCGAGCGTTGCGACCTCGTTGGAATCGAAGGCAAGGCGGACCGGCAGATGGCTTCGGCCATCACGTGCCTGCAGGAGCTGGATGGTGATGACCGCCGCCTTTGCCGCAATCGCGACGAGCTTGAGGAGGCGGTCGGCGGTAGCGATCTGGCTGTCTTCGAGCCTGAAGCCTTGGGTCTTGAGGACGCGGAAGAACTGCTCGATCAGCCAGCGCCGCTTGTACCATTCGACGATGCGCCAGGCTTGTTCTGCATTCGCTACTGGGTGCGTGGTGAGAAGCCGCCAGTGTAGCGGCTCGGTGCCGACATGCGGATCGACCTCACGCACGTCGACCAGGGTCAGCGGCAAGCTTTCAGGCAGATGGCGCAGGAACTTGCTTTGCGGCCTGGCCAGGCTGACCGCGCCGAAGCGAAGTTCGAGAGGCACGACGCGTTCGGGCCGCTGCGCGCGCGCCGGCAGCACGATGGCGCGCTGCTCCACGACCGCCATGGCTTCGCTGGCCGCATACAGGCCGGTCCCGTCCGCGAGCTTGCGCTCATGCATGCTGCGGGCGATCACATGGAAGTGCTGCTCGGCCGCGCTGGCATAAAGGGCGAAGATATCGCTCTCGCGGTCGCCCAGCGCAGTCACCATGGCGGCCTTGGCCAGCAGCGGTTTGGTCGCCAGCGCCGTGGCGATCCAGCGCTGCGATTCCTTGTCCGACAAATCGCGCAGGTCGTGCGAGACGGTACGGCGGCCCTTGCGGGTCCACACCTGACCGCTCAACAAACCAAGACAGCTACCGCTCTCGGCGTCCACCGCCAGCATCGGGTGCAGCAGCACCCCGCGGCCGTTGCCATGACCGATCTCCCCGAGCCCGCGCCGGCGTTTTGCAGTCGTGGCAAAATTGATTTCGCTGGTGTCCTGGATCGCTAGTACATGGCGGCCTTCAGCTGCGGCTACCGTGCCCTCGCTCCAGCTTTCGATCACGCGCTCGGTCGTCACCTTGGCATTGCCAAGGAAGCGGTGGAACTGCACTTCCCGGGCGCGGATGCCTCTTGCCAGCCGCCGCAGGCAGACATCCCTGCTCGCAACCATGCGTTCGACGAGCGCCGCCCCCCTTTATCGAGACGACGATCCCCGAACCGACCCAATGACCAGTCAATTTGCGCCAGCATGTCGACACCCCTGCCAAAAGCCGAAGTGTCGCAATAGAAATCACATGAATTCCTGATTCTGGAATCCCATTTCTGGACCCCGAGTCAATCCGCCGCACCAGATGTGTGCATGCCCTAGTCTTACTGCGTCATAAACGTTGATTGATCGACATTTTGTGCCCGGCGTCTGCAACACGGACATCGTTGCAAGGTTCTGATGATCGCGTCGGCCAGCCGCCTGCGCATGGTTGCGATCGAATTTGGAATGTGGCGTTCAGGCCGCAAGGGCGGATCCTCTGGGTCGATAACCGTCGGGAACGGCAAGTTGCGGGAAGAGAACGGTCGAGCGAGGTCCTGAGGGGGGAATCGTCTCCCGTTCGGAGATCAGGAATCCGTAGGCCGCGACGCAGAGCGTGGCGTGATGATGGAAGCCGCGCCAGCCGCGCCCTTCAAAGTGACCGAGCCCGACCTCCTGCTTCAGCTCCTGATAATCGCGCTCGATGCGCCAGCGCAATTTGGCGAGATCGACCAGACGGGCGAAGCCAATATTCTCCGGCAGAGTTGAAAGCCAATACTTTGTCGGCTCCTCTTCTCCCTTCGGCCATTCGATCAAAAGCCATTCTTCCGGCCAAGGTTCGCTGCGGTTGAAGTCGCGATGGGCGATGCGAATGCGCAGCCGCGCAAAACGCGATTTGAGGGGCACATTGGTTCCCTCGCGCCAAGTGATCGTCCGCCAGAGCTTGGCCGGAAGGCTGAAGGCAAGATCCTTGACTTTGACCGGTTGGTGCTCGGCATCGCGGCGCAGCTGTTTGGTCGGCCGGCCGCGGCCCGGGACGTAAGGCTTAGGCGGCAAGGGCCCCGTGCCAGGCGCCCAGACCGTTGTGTTCGAGAGAATGCCGGCAATATAAGGCAACCCAAGCACCGTAACGGCCCTGCGCAGATCGATGTGAGTGCCATAGCCCGCATCCATCAGAACTACTCCGCGCGGCAAGCCCGCTGCGCAGGCCGCGCGGATCTGATCGAGCGCGATCTCAGGCTTGGTTTGAAAGCCGATCTCCTCAGGCACGCCTGCCTTCTTGCGGCGGGCAGGGTCAGAGGCCCAACTCTCCGGCAGATACAAGCGGTAGGCCACCGGAAGACTCGCATGTGCATTGGCCAGCGACAGCGACACCGCGACCTGGCAATTGTCCTGCTTGCCGAGTTGGCCGCAATACTGCCGAGCCACTCCAACCGAATGCGTGCCCTTCTTGGGAAAGCCCGTGTCGTCGATGATCCAGGCCTCGATCGGCCCATGCCGCTCGATCGCGGGCAGAACCATCTCGCGAACTTTGGCCAGGACCCGCTCGTCCGACCAACGCCCCTCGCCGACAAAATGCAACAGAGACTGGTGCTGCGCCGCAGTTCGCTCGGGTGCCGTCACCGCAGCCATCGGTTCCACGCTCTTGCGCTCGCACGGCAGCATCAGGCCCTGGCAATAATCCCGCAGTGGCTTTGCCCGGTCGGCGTGACCAATCACCCCCACGAGTTCCTCGACATAGGCCGAAAACCGCACCTCACTGCTCTTCTCTTGAAGATCCATCTCAGCCCTCGCTTGCTGAAAACCGAATCCCCCAACGCTACAACGAGTCGCCGCGCCATTGCCCTGCGGCTTTCTGACTCAGTAAGACTAGGGCTAAGGCCGGGACGACAGCGAATGTGTGGTTGCGAATCGACTTTCAACGAGCATGCCGACATGGCCGCCGCCGCGATCTTCCATCAGGGGTCTCACCTCAGAACTGATCACAACTAATCGTTCAGGAAGATCGACAGCGCCTGCTGCAATTGCCTGAAGGCGCGTGCTCCGACTTTCTTGGCCAGATCGTTTTCGGCTTCGGCGACGCCCGACCGGAGTCGGGCAAGCAGCGTCGTACCAGCGCCCGTCAGGTGCAACACGTAGTAGCGCCGGTTGATCGCGGAGGCGGTGCGTCCCACCAGGCCCCGCTGCTCGAGGTGGTCCACCAGTCGCCCCAGACCCGCGCGTTCGATGGACAAAACCTGCGCGATGGCGAGCTGATTGACTCCGGGATTGGCATCGATGACGCACAGAACGGAATATTGCGCAGGACTGATGTCGAGGGCGGCCAATTTTCGGCTGACTTGCTTGAAGACCCACAATTGAGCCCGGCGGATTCGATAACCGAGCGACTGCGACAAACTACCCAAGTCGACCGGCTTCACGCGCACCGGCTTTACGCGTACCGGCGTTCTCGGCTGCTGCTTTCGAGGCTTCGGTCTTGAAGGCTTCGCTTTGATGCCAATGCGGCGCAGCCGCTTGGCGGTCCGGGCCCGGGCGGGCGGGTTTTCCGGCTCCATCGTTAAACGACCTTCATGCAAGTCTGCCCTATCGAGCCGAAGTCCCGAGATTCGCTCAAGTCTATAGCAGATCGAAAAGCGAATGTGGCGTCGGGGGTTTACGGTTGCCGGGATCGAGCCTCCGTCTCAGGTGCACTGCACGCCTTCGTTCGCGACGCGGCCCAACCGTCCAATCATCGGGTTCCCATGTTGACAAGGCTACATGGTATTCGCTACGTTGATAGCCAGCAGGTCAATGACCGCGAAGCGCTGCCACCCAAAAGAGCAGCTCGATGGGAGAGAACGTGATGCCCCCCACGATCAGTGGGCGCTGCCCCGTGCAATACGTCGCGGCATCGTCGCGATATGACCCAGATCGCGCACGTCCCTCGACCGCAATGCCAAAATCGAATTCCGCGCGACGTTGCAAGACCGCGCGTCGAGGCCCTCAACCTGCGACGACATTTTCATTGATTCCGCCCGCCGCCTTACGAAGGCGACTGCGGCGTCGAGTGGTTACCGGTTCTGATCAAGCATGACGAAGTGAGGGAGGTGTCTATGAAGCGACTACTCTTGGCATCGACAATTGCAGCAAGCTGGGCGTCGCTCGGCGTGGCCGGCACGTTACCGGTATCGGGTGTGGCCCCGCGCGCATCCTGCGCGGGTCTTACGGGACTTACGCTGCCGAACGCCCAGATCCTGAGCGCCACGCAGAAGTCGGGTTATTGCAACGTCATCGGCATCGTCAACAAGCGCACCAGCACGCAGGATCCCGATCATTTCACTTACGGTATCGGCTTTGCACTCAACCTTCCAAACACCTGGCATGGCCGTTTCGAGATGATGGGCGGCGGCGGCACCGACGGCAGCCTGCGCGTTGATCCACCAGGCACCGCGGGCGTCGAACTCGCCCAGGGCTGGGCCGTAGCAGCGGATGACGGCGGCCATGAAGACAGCCCGAACGCCCTGCTCGGTTCATATCAGGACGACGACGCCAATGCCGGAGGCTCGGCACATTTCGCAATCGATGCACAGGCCCGCAGCGACTATGGCTACAACGGTATCGAAAAGACGGCGACGATTTCGAAGCAGATCATCGCCCAGTATTATGGCCTCGAGGCGGGTTTCTCCTACATCATGGGCTGTTCGAACGGCGGTCGCGATGCCATGGTCGCCTCGCAGAAATTCCCGTGGCTGTTCGACGGCGTGATTTCACAGAACCCCGGCTTCAACCTGCCGCAAGCAGGCCTGGCCGAAGCCTGGAACGAACAGGTGCTCGGTACTCTGGCAACCAGCAAGGACGCCAACGGGCAACCCTTCATTCCCGATACCTTTCCGCCCCAGGACCTCCAGGTCGCCTCCGCCGCTATCCTGAGTGCCTGCGACGCGTTGGACGGGTTGGTGGACGGCATCATCGACAACTTCCATGCCTGCACCGACAAGAAGGTGTTCCCGGCGCTTGCAAACTACACCTGCGGGATTGGACCGCACGGCAGCACGCCCCATGGCGGCACCTGCCTGACCCCGGCCCAGGTGGGCGCGCTGAAGAAGATATACGCCGGACCGGTCAACTCGGATGGCGAACGGCTCTACTCAAACTGGTTTTGGGATGCCGGAATCTGGACGCCGCCCACCGCCCCTGGTGCGGGCTGGGGCGCCTGGAATGTGGTCACGGCACCGATCCCCGGTGTGAACACCGCAATCAATCTCACGCTGGGGGCGGGAGCATTGCCGATGATCTTCCAGACGCCTCCTGTCGTGACGCCGGTCGGAGGACCTGCCGGGCAGGAAGCCTATGTGTTCCACTTCAATTTCGACACCGACGCGCCGAACATCTTCACCGAGACCAAGGCCTACCGCGAAAGCTCGATGGACTTCATGGCCGCGGTGTCGACCGATCTCAGCCCGTTCAAGCGCCGTGGCGGCAAGCTGATTATTTCCTCCTCGGTGAATGACGGCATCTTCTCGGGAGCTGCCATCGCTCGCTGGTATCGGCAAATGAACCGGCGCATGGATGGCGAGGCCGGCGATTTTGCCAGACTCTTCATGGTGCCGAACATGGCTCACTGCGGCGGCGGCGCAGCCACCGACAGCTTTGCCGTGAACGAACTCAACGCCATTACGGCCTGGGTCGAAAATGGCGTCGCGCCCAAACGCATCGTGGCAACGAACACGAGCACAAGCTCGCCGTACCCTCCTGGCGGACTGTTCGATCCGCAGGTCGCAAGGAACTTCCCGACCGGAGGAAGCCGTCCGCTGTGTCCCTACCCGCAAACTGCGGCCTATAAGGGCAGCGGGCTGACGAACGACGCTGCAAACTTCGCTTGCGTCGATGCCCAACTCCATCCGGACGGGGATGATGACGGCGGACACGATGGGCATCCCCGGCAGTAAGGGCGCTAGCCGTTCTCTCTGCCAACCGGAAAGACTTTGCTGCGTGCACTTCCGCTGCACGCAGCATCGCTTTCTGTAGTCTGGCGAGAGTCCGCTCGCGCGCTAGCCGGTCGGCATGACGTAGGCATAAATCCGGCCGCGCGAGATCGGGCCTTCGCGGACGCGGTTGCCGTTATTGCCGGAGATCATAATTGGATTTCCTGACGCATCGATGCCGGTGATGATGCCGACATGGCCGCCGCCGCGGCGTCCCATGACGGCGATAGCGCCGACCTGCGGGCCGGAGACGCGCTGGCCGTAACGGGCGAACGAACTCGCCATATCCGAGCCGGTGCCATGATAGCCGGAATGCTGCAGCACCAGATTCATGAACCGCGCGCACCACAGGCTGCCGCGACCGGTCGGGTTGCCGCCGAGATACCGCCGCGCTTCGGAAACGATACCGGACGAGCCAAAGCCGCCTTCCATTGTCACGCCGCCCGTATTCGGCACCAGGCTGGCGTTGGCATTCGCAAGCCCCTGCGCCTGCATTTGCGCGACGCCGCGGTCCCAGCGCGATGGGCGCGCTGCCTGCCGATAATTCCTGTGAGCATAATGCCGCGCGTGGTAGCCGGCGTGATAGGCGCGAGCATTCCGCCCTGCGCCGTGGTGTGATTTTGCTGAAGCGGGAGAAGTTGAGACGGCGATCGCCATCGAACACAAGGCCAGCGCGATGAGACGAAGCGACCGGCGAAACGCAAACAACTGAACCATTCTTTACTCGATCCTCTGTGACACCCCCATTCCCCATCGCGTTCGGGTGGAAACGAACGCGGCGGCGGGTTTGAGATTTCCGGTGTGGCGAGAGGAAGATTTCATGCGGCCATGCGGAAACGATTTCTGGGTCATTCCGCGATCATTGTTGGGCGAAAAAGAACCAGTCCTGCCGCATTGCCGCCGCGAGCATTAACTCGAATTTCCGGGCATTTTCCCGGATATTTCCGACGATCCTTGGCGACCTTCGGACCGGATCAACACGTCCGAATCCGTTGACATGAATCAAGCACGCCGCTGGCTCGATACCCAAGCTCGGGGCGGTTGGGGCTTGTGGTACGGCATGTCGGATTCGACGAAAGACCAGAAAGAAACAATCCGGCTCCGGTGGTTTCCTCCGGCGCGCTGGCTCGCGGAGTACCGCGCCGCCTGGCTGCCCGGCGATATCGTTGCCGGGGTAACCCTGGCCGCCTACGCGATACCGGTCTCGCTTGCCTATGCGGGGCTTGCAGGGTTGCCGCCGCAAGTGGGCATTTATGGCTATCTGCTCGGCGGCCTCGGCTACGCCCTGCTCGGCTCCTCGCGCCAGCTCGCGATCGGGCCGACTTCCGCCATTTCGCTCATGATCGCCGGTACCGTCGGAGCGATGGCGGAGGGTGACTCGCAACGCTACGCTGAGATCGCCAGCCTCGCAGCGTTTGCTGTCGCCGTGCTTTGTCTGTTCGCCTGGCTGTTGCGCCTGAGCGCGCTCGTGAAGCTGATCAGCGACAGCATCCTGGTCGGCTTCAAGGCCGGTGCCGGCCTGACCATCGCCATGACCCAGCTGCCAAGCCTGTTCGGCGTGAAGGGCGGCGGTCACAATTTTTTCGAGAGGGCGTTTCTGCTGGCCGGGCAGCTCACCCAGATCCACGCGCTCGTCCTCGTCGTCGGGATGATCGCTATTCTGCTGATCGTATTCGGCGAACGCTGGTTGCCGGGAAAGCCGGTCGCACTCGGCGTCGTCGCCCTGTCGATTGCCGCGGCAACGCTGTTGGGGCTTCCGTCGCTTGGCGTGCCGACGACGGGAGAAATTCCGGCAGGCTTGCCGACCCTGGCGGGCCCGGGTCTCAGGCTACGCGATGTCGAGGGGATATTTCCGCTCGCGGCCGGCTGCCTGCTGCTGGCCTATATCGAGGGCGTGTCGGCCGCACGCACTTTCGCTGCGAAGCACGGATATGCCCTCGATCCCCGGCAGGAACTGCTCGGCATCTGCGCTGCCAATCTCGCCGCCGCAATCGGGCACGGCTACCCGGTCGCTGGCGGGTTGTCGCAATCGGCGGTGAACGACAAGGCGGGCGCGCGCACGCCGCTGGCACTGGTGTTTGCCTCGGCGACGCTGGCGCTCTGCCTGCTGTTTCTGACCGGCTTGCTGGACGATCTTCCAAAGGCGGTGCTGGCCGCGGTGGTGATGACCGCGATCTACGGGCTGCTGGATTTTCCGGCCCTGATCCGGATGTGGCGGGTGAGCCGGCTCGACTTCCTCGCCGCGGCCACAGCCCTGGTGGCCGTGCTGCTGCTTGGCATACTTCAGGGCATCCTGCTGGCGGCGCTGGCCTCGATATTGTTGCTGCTGGCCCGGGTATCGAATCCGCATGTTGCGTTTCTCGGCCGCGTGCCCGGCACCGACCGCTATTCCGACATGGGCCGAAATCCCAACAATGAGCCGCTGCCCGGCGTCATCGTCTTTCGTCCCGAAGCATCGCTGATCTACGTCAATGCCGACGCTGTCAGGGAATCGGTGATGCACCGTCTTGGCGAGGCGGCTCCCGCCGCCATCCGCCTGATCGTCTGCGACCTGTCGGCCGCGCCCTATGTCGACCTCGCGGGTTCGCGCATGTTGCGCGAGCTGCACGCCGAACTGGCCGGCCGCGGCATCACCCTGCGGGTCATCGGCGCGCATGGATCGGCCCGCGATCTGTTGCGCGCCGACGGCATCGACGACAAGGTCGGCGCGCTCGGCCGTTCGGTAACGCTCGAAAGCCTGCTGCGCGGCTAATTCGAGCCGAGCGGCGATGGATTGCCGTCGCGGGCATTTGCTGCGATTTTGCGGTATTGGCCCACGAAAGGACAGCAAATGCCCTCAGCCGTCACGAAAGACAATGTCCGTCTCCACTACGAAGAGGCGGGCAGCGGAACTCCGATCATTTTCCTGCACGAATTCGCGGCCGACCACACCAATTGGGAGCCGCAGATGCGCTACTTCTCGCGCGGCCACCGCTGCATCGCCTATTCCGCGCGCGGCTACACGCCGTCCGACGTGCCGCCGACAGCCGAGATTTACACCTACAAGCATTTTTACACCGACGCGCTCGCGGTGCTCGATCATCTCGGCATCGCCAAAGCGCATTTCATCGGCCTGTCGATGGGCTCCTATTCGTCGCTGCAGATCGGGTTGAACGCGCCCGAGCGCGCGCTGTCGATGACGCTGGCCGCCGTCGGCTCCGGCTCTGGTCTCGAACATCTCGACGCCTTCCGCGCGCAATGCCGCGCCAACGCCGAGCAATATGAGACGATCGGCTCGGTCGACGTCGCAAAAGCCACGCGCGAGGCGCCGAGCCGGATTCCGTTTATGCTGAAGGACCCGCGCGGTCACGCCGACTTCTATGCCGCACTGGCCCGGCACGACGCCAAGGGCTCGGCCAACACCATGCGCGGCTTTCAGGGCGGGCGACCCTCGATCTACACGCTGACGGAGGCGATCCGGAAGGTGCCGACGCCGGCGCTGATCATCTGCGGCGACGAGGACGACAATTGCATCGAACCCAGCCTGTTCCTGAAGCAGCATCTGCCCGCGGCGGGATTGTCGTTCTTCCCGAAGTCGGGCCACGTGCTCAATCTCGAGGAACCGGCGCTGTTCAACGAAATGGTCGAGCGGTTTATCGCACTGGTCGAGGCCGGGAGATGGCCGGTGCGCGATCCGCGGTCGATGAGGGCGGGGTAGGCGCCGGTGCGCTCTCTCTCCCGCTCTTTGCGGGGGAGGTGCAGCGGAGTTCGCGGCGAGTTCTACTTCGCTTTCCCGCGGCTGAGCAAAAACACGCCCTGCTCGCCGAACATGTTCCAGACCCACCAGGGCAGGTTCAGCGGCACCGGGCGGCCGTAGAGATCGAGCGCCACCGCGCGCTCCATCTTGACGTTGATCTCGTCGCAGAGCTGCACGAAATCCTTGATGGTGCAGAAATGGATGTTCGGGGTGTCGTACCAGGTCGCCGGCAGGTTTTCGGTGCGCGGCATGTGGCCGCCGACGAGGAGTTGAAGGCGCATCTTCCAGAACCCGAAATTCGGGAACGAGACGATGGCGCGCTGGCCGATCCGCAACAGATTTTCCAGCACCACCCGCGGCTGCCGCGTCGCCTGCAGCGTCTGCGACAGGATCACATAGTCGAAGGCATCGTCGGGATAATTGACGAGGTCGGTGTCGGCGTCGCCCTGCACCACCGCAAGGCCCTTGGCGACGCAGCGGTTGACGCCCTCGCGCGACAATTCGATGCCGCGGCCGTCGATGCCGCGGCTTTCCAGCAGCATCAGCAATTCACCGTCGCCGCAGCCGACGTCAAGCACCTTTGAGCCGCGCTCGACCATGTCGGCGACCAGCAGATGATCGCTGCGATAATTCCCGATGCGGTCGGGCGTGACGCCGGTGAGCGGCAAGCTCTGCTGGATGCTCATGGCTCGCCGCCGCCACTTCCAAGTCCGCGCGCCTTGCCCGCGGACTGCAGGAACGCGCGGGAAATGTCGAAGAATTCGGGCACGTCGAGCAGGAAGGCATCGTGGCCGCGATCGGTTTCGATCTCGGCGAACGACACCCGCGCGCTCGATGCGTTGAGCGCATGCACCAGCGCCCGCGATTCCGCGGTCGGGAACAGCCAGTCCGACGTGAACGACACCACGCAGAACCGCGTCTGGATGCCGCGGAACGCCTGCGCCAGCGCGCCGTCATGGTCGGCGGCGATATCGAAATAGTCCATCGCCCGCGTCAGATAGAGATAGCTGTTGGCATCGAAGCGCTCGACGAAAGACGAGCCCTGGTAGCGCAGATAGCTTTCGACCTGGAAATCCGCATCGAACGAAAACGTCGGCAACTCGCGGTCCTGCATCCGCCGGCCGAATTTTCGGTGCAGGGCGGCGTCCGAGAGATAGGTGATATGGGCTGCCATCCGCGCCACGCCGAGCCCGCGATGCGGGTGCGTGCCCGCTTCGAAATAGCGCCCGCCCCGCCAGTCCGGATCGGCCATCACGGCTTGCCGGCCCAATTCGTGGAACGCGATATTCTGCGCCGAGTGGCGCGTCGAGCAGGCAATCGCCAGCGTCGAGAACACGCGTTCGGGGTAAGCCGCGGTCCATTGCAGCGCCTGCATGCCGCCCATCGAGCCGCCGACCACTGAGAACAGCGTCTCGATGCCGAGACGGTCGATCAGCATGGTCTGCGCGCGCACCATGTCGGGAATGGTGATGATGGGAAAATCGAGGCCCCACACTTTGGCCGTGGCGGGATTGATCGAGGCCGGGCCTGTGGAGCCCATGCAGCCGCCGATCACGTTCGAGCAGATGATGAAATAGCTGTTGGTGTCGAGCGGCCGGCCGGGGCCGACCATGGTGTCCCACCAGCCTGGTTTACCCGTCACGGGATGCGGATTATTGACATGTTGATCGCCGGTCAGCGCATGGCAGACCAGGATGGCGTTGGAGCGATCGGCGTTGAGTTCGCCATAGGTC
This sequence comes from uncultured Alphaproteobacteria bacterium, assembly GCA_963836765.1. Lineage (GTDB taxonomy): Bacteria > Pseudomonadota > Alphaproteobacteria > Rhizobiales > Xanthobacteraceae > Bradyrhizobium. The sequence continues at coordinate 494,824 of CAWILG010000036.1, read as the reverse complement.
TGGTAGGCGATCTGGAACGGCGCCAGATCGATGCCGCAATCGAGTTTGAGCGGCTGCTCGGTGCCGAACTTCGCCAGAAGCGACGTCGGATGATCGGCCTCATGGGCGCGATCCTCGCTGTGGATCGCGGGACTTGCTATCGCCTGCACGTTGGTCATTTCTGCACCGGTCCGCCTCGCGGAGGATCCTCGAACGGAAATCAGGCCATAAAAAAACCCGGCCTGAACATAAGGTTCGGCCGGGATCACTTCTGTCCCCGGCCTGTTTAGCGAGTTGTTTAACGTGGCTGCAAGCCGGCCGGCTCAAATGACCACGGAGTGGGCTAAAGCTAGTCCCGGGCCGGGGTTTCGTCAAGGCGGGCCCAAAGCGCAGGGTTAACCGGGCCTGCAGGTGGGCCATGCAGGCGGCCCGAGCAGGCGACCCATGAGGTCTTGGCGGCAACGTTTCTCTTTGCTTTCGGCTTCCGTCTTTCCTAATCAATGCCCTTGTTTGCCGGCGGCACTCGGGCCGTCCGGCCGTTAGGGTTCGACATGGCCAAGGCACCCCCCGCCCCGCCCTCGCTGGCGGTGCTGCGCAAAGAGATCGACGCGATCGACGAGCAGGTTCACCGGCTGTTGATGGCGCGCGGCGACATCATCGACCGGCTGATCCAGGTCAAAGAGACCCAGGAGGTCGGCTCGGCGTTCCGTCCGGCGCGCGAGGCCGACATGATGCGGCGCCTGGTCGAGCGTCACCGCGGCATCTTGCCGATCGACACAGTCGAGAGCATCTGGCGCGTCATCATCTCGACTTTCACATATGTCCAGGCGCCGTTCTCGGTGCATGCGGATGTCTCGGTCGGCGAATCCGCCATGCGGGATTCGGCGCGGTTTCATTTCGGATTCGTCGTGCCTTATGTGGCGCATTTCAGCGCCCAGGCCGCGGTCGAGGCGGTGGCGAAATCGAAGGGCGATCTGGCGCTGGTCTCGGCGACCTCCAGCCGCACGCCATGGTGGATCGGCCTCGAGCCCGACGGCGCGCCAAAAATCATCGCGCGGCTGCCATTCCTCGAGCGCGCCGATCATCCGGCGGCGCTGCCGGTGTTCGTGGTCTCGCGCGTCGCCGACAATGCGATGGTGACCGAGGTCGAGACCTGGAGCGTGCGTGTCTCCGGCTGGAACGCCGATATCGCGCGTGCGCTGGCGCCGCTCGCTGAAATCGTCGCCGTGCCCGACACCGCTTTCGATGGTGCTGCGCTATTGGTTTCGATCGCAGGCACGGGGCTGGAAAAGATCAAGACCGCCCTCATCGAAGCCGGCGCCTCGGTGCGCTCATCGGCCCTCGTCGGCAGCCACGCAACGCGCTATACGGTGCCTCCGAACGGGGCAGCCAAACCCTAAAAGCCGCCCCAAAATACCCCGGAGTTGAAGATGTCCCGCCCCGTGCCGAATCCCGGCATCCTCGATATTGCGCCCTACACACCCGGCAAGAGCCCGGTGGCGGAGCCGGGCCGCAAGGTGTTCAAGCTGTCCGCCAACGAGACGCCGTTCGGGCCGTCGCCGAAGGCGATGGCCGCCTACAAGGACGCTGTCGCGCATCTGGAAGACTATCCGGAAGGCACATCGCGGGTGCTGCGCGAAGCGATCGGCCGCGCCTTCGGGCTCGATCCCAACCGCATCATCTGCGGCGCCGGCTCGGACGAGATCCTCAATCTGCTCGCGCACACCTATCTCAGCCAGGGCGACGAGGCGATCTCGACCGCGCACGGTTTTCTGGTCTATCCGATTGCGACGATGGCGAACGGCGCCAAAAACGTCGTCGCGCCCGAGACCGATTTCACCGCCAATGTCGATGCGATCCTGGCGCGGGTCACGCCGCGCACCAAACTGGTGTGGCTCGCCAACCCGAACAACCCGACCGGCACCTATCTGCCGTTCGACGAGGTCAAGCGGCTGCGCGCCGGCCTGCCGCCGCAGGTGCTGCTGGTGCTCGATGCCGCCTATTGCGATTACGTGTCGCGCAACGATTACGAGCTCGGCATCGAACTGGTGGCGACCACCGAGAACACGGTGGTGACGCACACTTTCTCGAAAATCCATGGCCTCGCCGCGTTGCGGATCGGCTGGATGTTCGGGCCGGCGCACATTATCGACGCCGTCAACCGGATTCGCGGCCCCTTCAACGTCTCGACGCCGGCGATGCTGGCGGCGGTGGCGGCGATCGAGGACACCGCGCATCAGCAGATGTCGAAGGTGCACACCGAAAAGTGGCGCAACTGGCTGACGGACGAAGTGACGAAACTCGGGCTCAAGGTGACGCCGAGCGTGGCCAATTTCATCCTGATCCATTTCCCGCAGGCGAAGGGCAAGACCTCGGCTGAGGCCGACGCGTTCCTGACCAAGCGCGGGCTGGTGCTGCGCGGCTTAAACAATTACGGCCTGCCGCATTCCTTGCGCATGACCATCGGCGCCGAGGAAGCCAACCGGCTTGTGGTCGACGGGCTGCGCGACTTCATGGCCGCAGAGATGGCCGTCAAGTGAGCGTCGAAATGAACGCCGCGCCGCATTTCAAAAAGATCGCGCTGATCGGCTTCGGCCTGATCGGCGGCTCGATCGCGCGCGGCGCCAGGCTACAGGGATTGGCGGGCGAGATCGTCACATCCGCGCGCTCGGAGAAAACGCGCGTGCGCGTCGCCGAACTCGGCATCGTCGACCGCGTATTCGAGACCAACGCGGAAGCGGTCAAGGACGCCGACCTCGTCATTCTCTGCATTCCCGTCGGCGCCTGCGGGCCGGTGGCGCAGGAGATTGCGTCATTTCTCAAGCCGGGCGCGATCGTTTCCGACGTCGGTTCGGTCAAGGGCGCGGTGGTCCGGGAGATGGCGCCGTACCTTCCGCCGGGTGTGCATTTCGTCCCCGCGCATCCGGTCGCCGGCACCGAGCACTCCGGCCCCGATTCCGGTTTTGCGGAACTGTTCATCAACCGCTGGTGCATCCTGACGCCGCCGGAAGGCACCGACGCCGGCGCGGTGGAGAAACTGCGCGGGTTCTGGGCCGGATTGGGGGCCAGGGTCGAGATCATGACGCCGGATCATCATGACCTCGTGCTCGCGATCACCAGCCATCTGCCGCATCTGATCGCCTACACCATCGTCGGCACCGCCGACGAACTCGAAGAGGTGACGTCGTCGGAGGTGATAAAATTCTCCGCCGGCGGTTTTCGCGATTTCACCCGCATCGCGGCCTCCGATCCCACGATGTGGCGCGACGTGTTCCTCAACAACAAGGAAGCGGTGCTGGAAATGCTCGGCACCTTCAACGAGGATCTGTCAAAGCTCACCCGCGCCATCCGCCGTAATGACGGCGAGGCGCTGTTCGAGCATTTTTCCCGCACCCGCGCCATCCGCCGCGGTATCGTCGAGATCGGCCAGGATTTCGGCCGCCCCCGACTTCGGCCGGCCGCATGCGCATCTGGCGAAGAAGCCGGAGTAGAGCGGGTAGGCATCACGCCGCGACCTTGCCTGCGAGCCGCATGCGCGCGATCGAGCCGGCGCTGATCTGCATGGTGGTGCCAACGAGCCACCACGCGCTGATCGCAAGCTCCCATGCGCGATGCGGCGTTTCGTCGAGCACAATGGCGCCGACCGAGATCAGCGCCGCCATGGCGGCGAGGAATGTGCCGGCGGCGCTGAGCCATTCGACCGGCTCGACCCGCAGCCGATGGCGCGCGAGGCCGGCGGGGAGCCTGGGAATGTCGATCCCGAGATAGAACGCGATCATGCCGGCCAGCACCATCGCCGCGGTGAATCCGTCCGTGCCGAACGCGGCGATGTCGGCCTTTGCCAGTTGCGCGGCCACGAACGTCCCGCACATCGCGCCGGCCATCGCCAGGCCGCTGCGCTCGACGACATGCACCGCCCGGCTGATCAGATAGTAGTCGTGCATCGCACGGTTTCCCTCGTTCAACATGACGAACCTCGCGTTCTCGGGGATGTTGGGATTCTCGACGGGCGCGATCGCGCCCGAATGAAAGGAAGCGGGCCTAAGCCGGCGCGCCCGGGCCTGCTTCGATCCGGGCACGCTGGTCACTTGCGGGCTTTGGCGTGCCGCATCACGATCGGGTGGCTCATGACCAGCCGCGGCGCCTGGGCATTGGCATTGGCAACCGGCCGCGCCGGGCCGTTACCCATATCGCCGTTCGGATGATAGAACGCCCACATCCCCGGCTCCGATGCCGCCAACGGGTCCTCCGCCGACGCCGGTGATGCCATCAACACCGCCAAAACCGCGGCCGCGCCGAACAATTTGATCCTGGTCATGTCTCTCTCCTGCGCATGACCCGCATCCGACGTGCGGGCCTTCACTGGGAAAGACTGAAATCGACGCCCCGGCATTCCCGCGATGTCGATCACGGTTCGGCGAGCCGGACGTCACGTGAGCGCAAGCTCATCGCTGGAGGTGGTGGTGGTTAACGCTGAAGTTAAAACAGCGGCGGGACCTGGCCCACCTTCAACGGCCCGAGATACACCGCGCCGTCGACGAAGCGCAGCGGAAACGCCCGCGCCTTCTTGCCTTCCAGTACCGCTTCGCTGCCGAGCGAATTGATGCCCGCGGAGACGCCGACGCTGGCGTTCTGCTTGACCACCTTGCCAAGCCCCGGGATCGCGCGGTCGAGCGCGCCGAACAGGCCGTTGAGGTCCTGGGTCTTGACGCCGGGCGCGACGCGATCGAGCGTGGCCTGCGGCACACCATCTTCCAGCATCTTCTCGATGCCGAGCGCCGGAATCACTTTCTCGATGCCCGCGACCGTCATCTGCAATTCGCCGTCGATCCGGCCATTGGCGTTGAGGCCGAGCGTGCCGGCGGCAACGGCGATCAAATCGCCCTGCTGGATCCGCGACTGCACGATCTCGACATGACCGCCCGCGGCCTGGATTTCGCGAAACCGTTCGGGCCAGGGTTTTGGCGAAAAATCCTTCAGCCCGCTCATCCGCGTGCGCACGTCGGCATCGAACGGCATGGCGAGCAGCGGATGAACCTCCTGCACGCTGCCGCCCGAGATCTGAAACACGGTTTCGATCACGGGATGGTCCGCCGGCAATCCGTCGGCGATACGGCCATGCAGTTCGACGGTTTTGGCGCGGGCGAGCGGCGTCTGCACCGATCCGTTGACGCGATCGATCGCGGGATCGTCGAACACCAGCGAGACGCGCTGCGGCACCGCCGGCAGCCCGACCACGCTGCTGCGGCCCTTGCTCCAGCTCACCATCATCGACGGCGGCTGGCCGCGCTCGGCAATGGTGGCCGGCGCCTTGAATTCGGCGATCAGCAATTTCGGATCGTAGATTTGCGCCACCACCAGGATTTCGCCGAGCCTGGCCGTGAACGGCGGCTGCGCGCCCGCGGTCTGCGACACCAGCGTCACGCTGGCATCGTCGCAGCGGACTTCGAGACGGAACGGAAAGCCTGCGACCGAGCGGTTGCCGCAATCATAGACCCGGCCGGATTTGGCTTCCTGCGCGGCCCACGCGTCGGCGCGCACGCCGACCTCGGAGGCCGCATAGAACCAGAATCCGCTCCAGGCGATGGCGGCGACCACGAGCAGAGCGGGCATGATGAAGAGGCGCCAAAGCGGGCGCCGGCGCGGCGCAAGGGTCATGTCAGACATGCGGCGTCCTTTGGCTGACGATTTTGTCAAATGTAAGCGGTGAAACCGGGTAGCAAAAGGCGCTGAATTTGCTTCGTTTTGCCCGGTACTTCTGGTAGCCGTGCGCGCGATGTCGACGATTACCTTGCCCGAGACGGAATTTGCCGAAGGCGACCTGTGGGTGTTCGGCTACGGCTCGCTGATGTGGCGGCCCGGCTTCGAATTCATCGAACGGGTCCCGGCGCGGCTGATCGGGGAGCATCGCGCGCTCTGCGTCTACTCGTTCGTCCACCGCGGCACGCCGGAAAAGCCCGGCCTCGTGCTCGGGCTCGATCGCGGCGGCGCCTGCCGCGGCATCGCCTTCCGGGTCGCGGAAAAGAACCGCGCCGCCACCGTCGCCTATTTGCGCGAACGCGAGCAGGTCACCTCGGTCTACCGCGAGGTCACGCGCTCGGTGTGGCTGGAGAACGAGGCCCGGCAACGCGTCAGCGCGCTGGCCTATGTGGTCGATCGCGGCCATGTGCAATACGCCGGACGGCTGTCGCTGGCCGAGCAACTGCGCCACGTGCAGCAAGGCCACGGCCAATCCGGCATCAACCGCGACTACGTGCTGGCGACCGTGAAGGCGATCGAGGCCGCAGGCTTTCGCGATGCGCCACTGCATCAGCTCGCGATGATGCTGCACGACGCGCATCCGCTGCACCCGCCGCAGGGGTGAGTGAGCTTTCGCTGGATGACGGTGGCATGGTCTTACCGGCCGGTTCGCACCAGCCGCACCGCCAATGGTGTGGTTCGGAGAAAATTCCAGGTCGGCATGCCGGTCCGGAAGAACACGATCCAGGCATAGGACGGCCCGCTCAACGTGCTGGTCCAATATTGCATCGATTCCGTTCCGGGAAACACGGTCTCGTCGATCGCAGGCCGCTTGCAATGGTGTGACACGATGCTTTGCAATTCGTCCCTCTCCGGAAGCCGCCAGGCGGGACCACCTGGCGATTGCAGGCCCATCGCACTGTCCCAGCCCAGCAGCTTGACCGAGCCGGAACACCCGCCGCCTTCAATCCACCGCTGTCCGTAACTGCAACGCATCCACGTCAGGTCAGTACGCTTGTCATAGACGGTGTCGCTGTGGATTTCGAACCATGATGCAATGGACTCGCCGGGATTGGGGGGATCGCATTCGCCCCGGGCCATATTGGGACCCGCGACGAGACTTGCACCCACTATCGCACCCACGATGAGGCGACAGCGCGATCTCATGCATCACCTTTCATGGTTGCCCGAACAGCTTCGCCGGGTTTCAGGATAGCATAAAATTCAAGCAACGATTTCGACAAACACGTAATTCTGCCCGGCGATCTCACGCGCTGACGCCTGGCGATCGACATCAACGGTCGGCCGCCAGAGCGGCTGACCGTTGACTGCGCGAGCCCCTTGATGGTCAGTCGGCGTCGGCGTGCCGATCGTGATCGTGGTCGTGGTCGTGATCATGGTCATGATCGTCGGCCAGACGATCGCGATCGGTTCCTGGCGTAAACGAAACGCCGCGGAGGACCTCGCCGAAGCGCGCCGTTCGAACCACCTTGAAGGCCTCGTCGGCGGGAAGGCTGGTTGCGGCCAATTTATCCGTAATCATGACGAGTTGATTCGGATCCGCACCCTGGTCGCCGTTTCCACTGACGGTCGATGTGATCGCCCAGATCGTTGCGGTGCCATCGCGATTGACGCGCCCCATGATGTTCCGAAGGCCGTCGCTGGCGGGCGCCCAGGGAAGACCGGTTTTGGGATTTTGGCCGGTCGGATAGCCGTTGATGGTGTACGGCACGCCAAGATTCATCCCGGCCTGCAGCACGTAGGCCATTTTCCACGCGCCGAGGGTAGCGTCGAACACCCACTTCTGCAGACCCGCCGTGGTTTGCGCGGCAGCCTTCGTATACTTGCCCGATGCCGGATCAAAGGTGTTGGTGCCGTCGCCTTCGTCGGTGACATAGAGCGTCTTCGCATCGGCAAACCAGACGCCGAACGGGAACGCCGTCGCTTTTTTTGCTAAATTCGTCGGAAAGCCAGCGAGGATGCACATGTTGTAAGGGATGACTCCCTTGGTCTGCAGCTGTGAGGCGTCGTAAGAGATCGGCGTGGCGGGCAGCGTTGTGAGCGCCCTCGGTACGCCGACGCCGTTCGGGCATGCCAGCGGCTTGCCGTTCGAATCGAAGCCGCTCGCATCGACGAAGTAGACCGTGTTGATGCCGTTGCTGCCGCTGCCCTTGGTGGTGTAGATGACGTTGTTGAAGATCGAAAGACCCCGGAAATTGGTGTCTTTGCCGATCTTGTCCGCGCTCAGCCCCAGTTGCGTGATGTTGAAGCTGCCGACGGGCGTCGGCAGGCCCGGGTTCTGCGCGGCGAGTGGATTGCGTTCCGCGGTCAGGATTTGCAATCCGGCGCCAATAATGATGCCGTTTGGCTGGGGGTTCGCGCCGTTGCCGGCGTTGCCCGCGGTGTAGATAAGGCGCGCTCCGCCCTTGTCGTTCAGGATCGCGGCGCGTCCGTTGTTGCCACTATAGGCATTGGTTTTCGTGAAGCTGAACCGGCCATGTTCGTCGACTTCTGCGACCACGCGGTAGGAGCTTCCGGGGACGGGATTGGTGGGATCGACCACCGCGGCCGTGTTGGAATTCGAGACATCGAGCGCATTGATGGGCGCAAGGTATCCCATAAACGTCGCGACCCGGCCGTCGGTCGAAAGGTTAAGCCCGATTTCCGATTTGGACGGAAAGCTGGTCACCATCTGATTCCTGGTCGGGGACCCCCGGTCCGAGCTGTTGGGCACTTCGAGCGAGTTGATCAGCTCGCCGGATGGCCTCAGTTGATCGAGCACGATTTTCGAGGTGATGCCGAAGCTGGCGTCAGCGAGCGCATTGTCCCAGACATAGGGATAAGTCCCGTCGTTGGTGGCGGCCACGCAATTGGGAGCGACGCAGTTGGGCGGCAGTTGCGCCCCCACGGCGACATTTGCCGGATTATTGTCGTATACGGAACGGCTGAGCAGCAAATTCCCCGGCCTGAATTGAACACCATCGTCGTCAGCAAGAGCAACCGTGGCTCCCGCGACGCCCGATAAAACGATCATGACAGCCAAACCTGATTGAACTGGCGTCTGGGCTCGAAAACGTGATCCTGCAGCTTTCATCGCAACCTCCCATGCTTCGCCCGCAGCAATGCTTGCTGCTCTGGGGCGAGCGGACCCTGCCCGTGCTCCATTACAGTCATAAGAAGGCGGCGCGACTGGATGTGGAAAGATTTGGGCGGAGCCGGAGGTTCGAAGCGATTGGTTGTGGAATTATTCGGAATATTGTCGGGATTTCCGCCAGGCGAGCCCGCAGGGCGGATTGGCCCCCTCAGCCATCCACCCGAACCTGATAGCGCTCCGCGATCGCTGATAACTGCGCCCATGTCGTGTCATCGATTTCGATGCCATCGGCGAGGCGCGCGGCCCGGGCGATCTGCTCGGGCTCGCCGGCGACCAGGACCGGCAGATCCTGGTCGGCGGGCTTGGCCGATTTCACCCAGCCAATCATGGCGTCGATCTCGGCCAGCATGCTGTCGCGCGTGGAAAGCCTGACGGGGTCGATGACGATGCTCAGCATGCCGTTGATGATGCCGCGCTCGGGCGGCGTTGGCGTGGTGACGCTGGCCGAACCGACGATGGCCCCGGCCAATAGCTCGCACACCAGCGCCAAACCAGAACCCTTGTGCTCGCCGAACGGCAGCACCACGCCGCGCGGCTCGGTGTACATCACCGAAGGGTCGATGGTGGGCTGGCCGGCGTGGTTGAGCAGCGCACCGTCCTGCATCGGCTTGCCGGCATTGTGCGCCACCCGCACCTTTCCCAAAGCGACCCGGCTGGTGGCGAAATCGAGCAGGATCGGTTCGTTGTTATCGGTGCCGGGAATGGCGATGCAGACCGGATTGGTCAGGAATTTGCCCTCGCGGCCGCGGAACGGCGCCACCGGCGGCGGCCCTGAGGCAACGTTGACGAAGTGCAGCGCCACCATTCCCGCACGCGCGGCAATCTCGCCATAGGTGCCGACGCGGCCGATATGGTGCGCATTGCGCAAGCCGTTCACCGCAACGCCGTGCTTGCGCGCCGCCGCGATCGCCCATTCGACCGCCTGGCGGGCGACCACCTGGCCGTAGCCGGCCCGGGCATCCCATACCGAGATGGTGCCGGTGTCCGACACGATCTCAGGCGTCTGGTTGGCGTTCAACGTCCCGGCCTCGAGGTCGCGCACATAGGCGACCAGCATCCCGACGCCATGGCTGTCATGGCCGCGCAGATTGGCCTCGACCAGATGCTCGGCAACGATGGCTGCCTCGGCGGGCGAACTGCCTCCGGCCGTGACGATGCGGTTGGTGAGCGCCAGCAGCCTGACGTGGTCGATGATCATGTTTTACTCCGTTGTGCGGCGCGCCCGCGCGCGCTTTCTCCGTCAAGGTCGGCCAGCAACCAACCATAGTGGCAGAGCCCAGTCATTTGGAATGTTCACCGGCGCAATCCGCCGACGCGGTTGCGCGGGTCGACGATCGCGATGTACACACAGCATCATCGTGAAATTCAGACGGCGATGGCGCAGCGACGGGATCTTCTTGACTCCTCCCGCGCCAGCTAACAGATTCACGCCGCTAATTGGAGGGGCTTGTGCACGGCACGATCTGCGAAAGCCGGACGGTCCCGCCCGCGGACGCCCAGCGAGTTGCCGTTTGGAGCATCCACGGCGTTCTCGATCAGGGCGTTGGTCCCTGGGTCAAGGGATGGGCTCGCCCGCTGTCGGCCGTGGTGACCATCATCGTCGTGGCCGGAACGCTTCTTTCATCCTCCGGATCGGCCATCGCGCAGACCAGCGTGGAACAACAGGCTCAATGCGAGCTGTCCGCCATCCGCGATACGCGATCACCCCTGGCCGTTCAGTTCATCCGCTCCGCCTGCAATTGGCTCTCACTCAACGGCGACTCCTTGTTGAATGAAAGCAGCAAAGGCTATTACGTTTGCCTGGTGCGGCAGCTGTCGGGCGCCCAGGCTGATGAAGCTGCTGCGGCAATCGTTTCGGCATGCCGCACATCCAGTCCGCCTTGACGCTCCGGAGTTCGCCGCTCTCCTGAACGGCAGGTAGGTTGGTCGCCAAAGCGCGACGCGCCGAAACCATCTCAGCCCTTTGCCGGCGCCGAACTCTTCACCCGGCCGAACAATTGTGCCTGCTCGCGGCGCCCCGCCTCGACCAGCCGGTTGGTGGCGTCCTCGATGCCGGTGGCAATGCGGGTGTTGAATTCCTTGCGCGAGAGACCCGGCGGCAACGGATCGAGGAATTCGACCACCAGCGTGCCCGGATAGCGCATGAAGGTGCGGCGCGGCCAGAACAGCCCCGAATTGAGCGCGACCGGCAGGCAGGTGACGCCGCAATCGACATAGATCATGCCGATGCCGGACTTGTAGTGCGGCTCGGCATCGACCGGCCTCCTCGTGCCCTCTGGGAAGATGATCAACTGGCGGCCGCGCCGGACCGCCTCGGCGGCGCGGCGGGCCATGTCCTTCAGCGAGCGGGCGCCGGCGTCACGGTCGATCCCGATCATGTTGGCCTTGATCAGATACCAGCCGAAGAACGGAATCCAGGTCAGGTCGCGCTTGAGGATATAGAGCGGCTCTTCGAACAGCGGCATCAGCGCGAACGTCTCCCACATCGACTGATGTTTTGACGCGACGATCAGCGGGCCCTTCGGGATCTTGTCGGTGCCGCGAAACTCGACTTTGGTGTTGCAGATCACGCGCAACAGCCAGATGCTGCTGCTCGCCCAGCATTTCGCAATGCCCAGGATCGCCCAGCGCGGCATCAGGAAGGTCGGGATGGCCACGATCAGCCAGCACACCAGCAGCACATAGAACAGCACGTTGTAGACCAGCGAACGCAAGAAAATCAGAACCATCGAAAACCCGATCAGTTGGCAAGAATTTGTTGGCGCGAATCAGTTGGCAAGCGCTGTCGCCGAACGGCGTGGCGCGAGCGAACCGGTCGGCTGTTCCGCGAAATCGGGTATCAGATCGAGGCCGGCATCGGCCAGCCGCACCCGCACCTCCGCGGCGACGTATTTGGCGTATTCCGATAGCAACAGCCGGAAGGTCGCGCCACTGGTCCACCACGGCTCGTCGCGCCATTTGTCGCCGACCACCGCGAATGGAATGAGCTGGATATCCGGCATCGCATGCGACAATTCGACGATAGCGCGCGGCATATGGTAATTCGATGTCACCACGATCAGCGACTTGAAGCCGCGCTCGCGGGCCCAGCGCCGCGTCTCCGCGGCATTGCTCCGGGTATTGACGGCCGAGCGGTCGAGGTCGACACAGCAGCCCAGCAGCGACTGGTTGTCGGGCAAGGTGCGGGAAATGTCGCTGACCGCGATGGTCGGATGCACACCCGAGATCAAGAGCCGCTTGCCATAGCCGCCGGCCAGCAATTCCATCGCATCCGACACCCGCGACGAACCGCCGGTCAGCACCACGATGCCGTCGGCATTCTGCGCCGGCTTGATTTCCACGCCGCGCAATTGCGAGAGAAACCCAACGAAGCCGATGCCGGCGCCAACGAACAGGGTCGCCAGCGCAGCTACGATCACAGCGCGCAGCCATCCCCGCGGCGGCACGGCCGGCGCGTTCGGCGAATTATCGTCGGGCGGCAACCTCATCGATGCTGGCAATCCTCGTCCGCAGGGTAATTCTACCGCGCTTTTGGCGCGAAGTGGATACCGGTTCGCGCGGTCAATCGATGTCGTCGAGCGTTGCAAACAGCGTCCGCCGCGAGGCCCAGGCCGTGATCGCGGCAATCAGGACCGCCTGGACGGCGAGCGCCAGATAACCCGACGGGCGCAGCGAAAACGTGCCCAGCAGGGCGGCGAACTGGTCGCCGACCGGGGTGCCCGAGAACCAGCCCGCGATCGATTCGGAGAAGCCGAAACCGAGCATCGCAGCACCCCCGCCGATCACCCCGCCCTCGAGGCCCAATCTGAGAAAATGCCGCAGGAAACGGTTGGCGATGTAGCTGTCGCCGGCGCCGACGAAATGCAGCACCTCGACGATCGGACGGTTCGCCGCCATCGCCCCCCGTGTCGCGAACGACACCGATATGATGGTCGCTATGATCACCAGCGCGAGGATGCCGATGCCGGCCAACACGGTGGCGCCGGTCATCGAGCGCATCCGCTCGATCCAGGCGCGATGATCGTCGACGCTGGCGGTGGGTGCTACCTGCGTCACTCGGCCGCGCAGGGCCGCAAGGTCGAGCGTCGCACCCGGCTGCACCCGCGCGACGATCACGCGCGGCACCGGCAGGTCGTCGAGCGAGAGGCCGCTGCCGAGCCAGGGTTCCAGCAGTTTGGCGGATTCCTCCTTGCTGAATGGCCGGACCTCGACGATGCCGGGCTGCGCCCGCATCGCCTCGGTGACCGCGGCCGCGTCGCGGTCGAGATCGCGCCCGGCCAGGGGCCGCACCTGGATGGTGATTTCGGAGGCGACTTCCGATTGCCATTCCGCCGCCGATGCACTCACCAGCAGCACCGTGCCGGTCGTGATCGAGGCCAGAAACGTCATGATGGCGACGACGGCGACCAGCGCGCGCCCGGAGATCGAGGCGCGCGGCACGATCGGCGACATGTTGCGCGCCCGCGCCGGCAACTTCGGGCTTTCGTGCCCGAGGTCCACCAGCGGGACATGCTGTTCGCCAAATCTATTCATCGAGTCTCTACTCATAGATGTGCAGCCGTCCCTGGTGCAGCACCAGCCGCCGCGCCTCGTATTGATCCATCAGGGTGATGTCGTGGGTCGCGATGATGACCGCGGTGCCGGATTTGTTCAATTCGATGAACAGCCGCAACAGCCGCCGCCCCAGCGTCGGATCGACGCTGCCGGTCGGCTCATCCGCCAATAACAGCTGTGGCCGCGAGATCACGGCGCGCGCGATCGCGGCGCGCTGTTTTTCGCCGCCCGACAGGATCGGCGGCAGCGCATCCATCCGCTCGCCAAGGCCTACCCATTTCAAAAGGTCGATCACTTCGCGGCGATAGCTGGATTTGTCGCGGCCCATCACCCGGAACGGCAGCGCCACGTTTTCGTAGGTCGTCATGTGGTCGAGCAGGCGAAAATCCTGCAGCACGATGCCGATCCGCTTGCGCAGTTCGGCGATCTGATCCTTGCCGAGCAGCGAGACGTCCTTGCCGAACAGGTTGACCAGCCCGCGTGTCGGCCGCATCGACCCGAACAGCAGCCGCAGCAGCGAGGTCTTGCCGGCGCCCGACGGACCGGTGAGGAACTGAAAGGAATGCGCCGGGATCAGGAACGAGAGGTCGCGCAGAATCTCCGGGCCGAGCCCGTACCGCAATCCGACATTTTCGAACCGAACCAATCTCAGCTCCGTTCGATGTGGGTCGTGGCCGGGAACCCAGGACCTTGAGAATGGCCATCTCGCGAACGGCCTCGGGCATGCAGCCCGCCGGCCCGGCCGCGAACCCGGCAAAACGGTTTTGCGTCGGTTATGGTTTCCGATTCGTTAACGGTCGCATTGTAGCATCGGGACAAAGACAAGGTGGAAACCGGGCTCCATGCACATCGTTTGCCCCCATTGTACAACATCTTACGCCATCAATCCGGCCACCCTTGGGGCCGCCGGACGTACGGTCCGCTGTTCCCGTTGCAAGGAAGTGTGGCTGGCGCGGCTCGAGGACGCGATCGAGATCCCGGCGCAGGTCCCCGCCATGGCCGCGGCCAGCCAATCGGCGGAAGCCGAGGCCGCCGCGGAATGGGAGGCGATGGCGAGCCAGGACGAGGGCCAGGACACCCCAGTGGTCGACAGCCCCTCGATTTCAGCCGACTGGCCGGCGGAAGGCTCCGGGGAAGGCGCCACCGATTGGCCGTCGGTCGCCCGGGAAGACGCCGAGGCCCATGAGGAGGTCGTCTCCACGCATGCGTCGCGGCTGGCCCGGCTGTTCCGCCTGCCCCGCATTCCCTTCATGCCGGTCATAGGCCTGCCCACCGCCTGCATCGCGATGGCCGCGCTGGTGCTGGCGCTCGTGATCTGGCGCGCCGAAATGGTGCGCCTTTTGCCGCAGACGGCGACGTTCTACCGGATGGTGGGACTGGACGTGAACCTGCGCGGGCTGGCGTTCAAGGACCTCAAGATCAGCAACGAAACCGTCGAAGGCAAGCCGGTGCTGGTGATCGAAGGCGTGATTGTCGGCGAGACCCGCAAGCCGGTCGAACTGCCGCGGCTGCGCTTCTCGGTCCGCGACGCCCAGGGCGCGGAAATCTACGCCTGGAACGCGGTGCTCGAACAGGCGGTGCTGCAGCCCGGCGAGCGCGCGTTCTTCAAGTCGCGCCTCGCCTCGCCGCCGCCCGAAGGCCGCAATATCGATATACGCTTCTTCAACAAGCGGGATTTGGCCAGCGGCCACGCCTAACATTTTCGAGTGAAAGCCTGTCCCGGACCTGATCCGGGTGGATTTTGGTTGGCGTCGGGAAGACGCGTCAAGATAGCCGAGCCCGCGAGAGAAACCATTCCATGCCACGCGTGCTGATCGCCGACGACGAAGAATTGATGCGCCTTTTGGTCGCGCGCGCCATCGCCATGGACGGCCACGCCACCGTCACCGCGGAAGACGGCGCCGAAGCGCTGGATATCCTGACGCGCGAGAACGGCGCGTTCGACCTGCTACTGACCGATATCCAGATGCCTGTCATGGACGGCATCGCACTGGCGCTGGCGGCGGCGCGCGATTTTCCGGACCTGACGATTTTGCTGATGACCGGCTTTGCCGCCCAGCGCGAACGCGCCTCCGGCCTCAATGCGATCGTGCATGACGTCGTGACAAAGCCGTTCTCGGTGGCGGATATCCGCACCGCCGTGGCGGATGCGCTGGCGGCGAAGAAGGGGTAGTGGGGAACGCCCACCTCTCAACGCGTCATTGCGAGGAGCCAACGGGTCGCGCGAATGCGCGCCCGATGACAGGCTCCGCGACGAAGCAATCCATTCTTTCTTTTCCGCGGAGAGATGGATTGCTTCGCTGCGCTCGCAATGACGGCTGTGAGAGGCGAACAAACCCCTCAATAATCCTTCAGCAGCCGCTCGATGTAATCGAGTTCGATCTGCGGACGTGAAGGATCGGCGAGGCGCCGACGCAGTTCTTCCAGGATCCGGCGCACCCGCTGCACGTCGATCTCGCCGGGAATTTTCACCGTCAGATCGTCGCCGAATTCGCGGCCGTGCAGCGGCCGGCCCAGCGGATCGGTCTGGTTGCCGCCGCTCTGCTGGCGGCCGGCGCGATTGCCCGGGCCGTCGCCGGGCTGGTCGCCATCGCCCTGCTGCATGGCGTCCGCGAGGTTCTGGGCGCCCTTGCGCAACGCCTCCAGCGCGCGGCCCTGCGAGTCGACCGCACCTTCGGCATTGCCCTCGCCGAGCCTGCCGCTGGCGTCGCCCATCGCCGAATTGGCCTGGTCGAGGCCGTCCTCGCCGTCGCCCTGGTCGCCCTGCCCTTGCTCGCCCTGTTCGCCGCCCTGGCCCTTTTCGCCTTTCTGACCCTTCTCGCCGCGCTGGCCCGGCCCCATGCCGCGCTTGGCGAGTTGTTCCTGCAGTTTCTTCAGCCGGTCGCGCAGGCCCTGCTGGTCCTGCTGCAGATCGCCCATGCCCTGGTCGCCCTGCTTGCCGCGCATCCGGTCGCGCCGCGAATCCTGGCCCTGCTTGAAGGTCTTGTCGCGCAATTGCTGCTGCTTGCGGATCATGTCGCCGAGTTCGTTCAGCGCCTGCTCCATGTCGCTGTCGCCGGACTGGCCGGGCTGCGCCATCTGCAGGTTTTCCAGCATCTGCTGCAGTTGTTCGAGCAATTGCCTGGCGGCATCCTTGTCGCCGGATTTCGACAGCCGCTCCAGCCGGTCGAGCATGCTCTTCAGATCGCGGTCGCTCAGGATGCGCGGCCGGAACGTGTATTTCTCCAGATTTCTGGATCGCCTCGGATTGATTGCTCAGACTGCCGTCGGTCTTCTTGCTCTTCAGATTGTCGACCGAATCCTGCATCGCCTTTTCGGCATTCTCGAGCAGTTCGTCGAGCGCCTCCTGGGCCTTGGCCGCGGTCGAGAACGCCGGCGCGCCAAGCGAAATCGCCAGCAGCAGCGCGGCAGCCGTGCGCGCACAGCCTTTGGCGAAGGCGGCGCTCCCCGGAACCATTGCGATGAATGTTGCGATCATCATCGGTGCCCGATCATCTCGATTTGTGCGTATCGCGGAAGGCGCGCAGGCGCTGGCGCAGCGCGTCCTGCTGCCTCGCCAGATCTTCCAGCTGGTCTTCGGTCGCGTGCGCGGTCTTGTCGCGCAACGCCTTCGATTGTTCGAGGATGAAGCGCACTTCCTCCGGCACCGGCGGCAGATTGGGCATTGGCGCCCGGTCCTGCTGCTGCTGCGCCAGCTGGCGCAGGAAATTATCCATCGCCGCGCGCAGATTGTCGGTCAGCTTCTTGATCTCTTCGTCGCTGGCGCCGCGCTCCAGCGCCTGCTTGAGCGCGTCCTGCGCTGCGCGCAGCGCCTTGTCGACATCGGTGATGTTGCCGTCCTCGATGGTGACCGCGAGCGACCACAGGCTCGCCACCACCTCGCGCAGCGCATCGTCGGTACGAGCGGCTTCGAGCTGCCTGGCGACGCTGTAGAGGCCGAGATAATGGCCGGTCTCCGGCGTGAACAATTCCGGCGCGATCATCAGCGCGTCGAGCGCGGTGAAGACCTGCGCATTCTGGTTGGCGTCGAGCGCCAGGATGCGGCGCTGCTCGATCAGGGCCCGCGCCAGCGGTTTGGTGAACAGCCGCTCCGGCAGCTTCATGTTGAACGGCTCGCTGCGGCCTTCATTGCCGGCCTCGTCCTTGGCCGTCAGCGTCAGCGTCACGTCGGCGCCGGCATAGGGGTCTTCGCTCAGATCCTTCACGGTCTGGCCGACGCCGTTGCGGGTGCGCGCATTGGGCAGCACCAGCGCAAACTGCGGCGGATCGAACAGCGGCCGCGGCTCGGCGGACTTGCCGGTTTCCTTGCCGGTTTCCTTGCCGGCATCGCCGGGGCGCGCGGCAAACCGGGCGTGGGCTTCGGTGACGCCGTAATCGTCCTCGAGCCGGTAGGACATCTGCAGCGAGCCGCGGGCCTGGCGTTCCGGATCCTTGGCCAGCGCAATCGTCGGCGCGCGGTCGGGCGTCGCGGTGAATTTCCACAGCGGCTGGCCGGCTGGGGCGCGGACATGCGCGGTGCCGTCGCCCGCGATCTTGAAGTGGCGTTCGTTGGTGCCCTTGGGCGCTTCGGCACTGGGTGCGATCTCGGTTACGCCGCCGCCGACCACGACATCGATGGTGCCGCCGCTGGAGCGCACCAAAAGCGTGCTGCCGGTCGGGACCGGCAACGGCCCGCTATCGGGCGTGCCGGCATCCTTGTTGGCGGCCGACAGGATGACCGGCGGCTTGCCGGTATAGTTCGGCGGCGTCACCCAGGCATCGACCCTGACATTGGCCGGCGCCAGCACGCCGTTCCAGTCGAACGCCGCGGCAACCCGCAACATGCGTTCGTCGGCGGCGGCAACATAGGTTGCGACCATCATCACCACGACCAGCGCGCGCAGCGCCCAGGGGTCATGGATTGCCAGCCGCGGCGACGGCAGCCCGGCGCGGATCCGCTTGATCGAGGCCAGCGTGCGCTCGCGCTGCGCCTGCCACAGCGCCAGCGCGACCGGATCCTTGGTTGCCAGCGTATCGGTCAGAGCGGTGGCGGGACGATGGCGGATGCCGGTGCCGCGGTCGAGCCGGCCAAGCGCTTCCTCGCGGGTCGGCCAGCTGAAACGAATCAGCGGGAACAGCGCACCCAGCGCCAGCAGCACGAACATCCCGGTGCCGACCACGCGCGCGACGAACGGCAGCGCCAGCCACAATCCGGCCCAGGACACCACCAGAAACAGTCCGACGACGCTGAGAAAGCGCGCAAGTGCAGGCCAGG
The DNA here is from genome assembly GCA_963836765.1 of uncultured Alphaproteobacteria bacterium. Lineage (GTDB taxonomy): Bacteria > Pseudomonadota > Alphaproteobacteria > Rhizobiales > Xanthobacteraceae > Bradyrhizobium. The sequence continues at coordinate 476,144 of CAWILG010000036.1, read as the reverse complement.
CGCGTTCCCACGCGATCGCATATTTGGCCCGCTGCAGGGCCTGCGTCAGTTGCAGCCGCGCGATGGCGTCAGGCTCGCGCGCGGGCTCCGATGGGTCGGGGGTGGCGCCGCTCAATAAAATCTCCGGGTTGCCGACAGGTGAACCTAGCACAGCGGCGGCAATGAGGCACCCGTTTCAGCCGGTAACCCACACCCGGAAATACGCATAACACGAAGGCGTGACTGCGGGGCCGCGACCCCGTAAAGCTCCGGTGTCGAGCCCGCAAAGGCCGCCCCAACAAACGTCGAGGAAATCTCATGGACCAGAAAACGCACGACAAGGGACTGGAAATTCGCAAAGCGGTGCTCGGCGAGGCCTATGTCGCCAACGCGCTGAAGAATTCCGACAGCTTCAACAAGCCGTTCCAGGAACTGGTCACCGAATATTGCTGGGGCGCGGTGTGGGGCCGCGAGGAACTGCCGCGCAAGACCCGCAGCATGCTCAACCTCGCCATGATCTCGATCCTCAACCGGCCGCATGAACTGCGCGTGCACATCAAGGGCGCGCTGACCAATGGCGTCAGCCGCGACGAGATCCGCGAAGTCTTCATGCAGGTCGCGATCTACGCCGGCGTTCCCGCGGGCGTCGACAGTTTTCGCATTGCGCGCGAAGTGTTCGCGGAGATCGACAAGATCTAAGAATCCGCAACGTCTGGCCGTCATTGCGAGCGAAGCGAAGCAATCCATCTCGCCGCGCAAAGAAAGAATGGATTGCTTCGCTGCGCTCGCAATGACGAAGTAAGGGAAACATCACCATGGAAATCGGATTCATCGGCCTCGGCAAAATGGGTTATCCGATGGCACGGCGGCTGGTTGAGGCCGGGCATCAGTTGACGGTGTTCGACACCCGCAAGGAGGCCGTCGACAAATTGGTCGCGATGGGTGCGCAAGGCGCCTCATCGCCGAAGGAAATCGCCGACCGCTGCGAGACCGTGATGGCGAGCCTGCCGTCGCTGCAGGCGTCGCTCGACGTCGCAACCGGCAGCGGCGGCGTCATCGAAGGCAGGCGCGTCAAGCGTTTCGTCGATCTCTCCACCGTCGGCTCGCAGATGGCGGTGAAAATTCACGGCCTGCTCGCCAAGCGCAACATCGTGCAGGTCGACAGTCCGGTCTCGGGCGGCGTCGGCGGCGCCGAGAAGGGCACGCTGGCGGTGATGGTGTCGGGCCCGCGCGCCGATTTCGACGTGTTGAAGCCGGCGCTCGACGTCATCGGCAAGGTGTTCTTCATCGGCGAAAAACCCGGCTCCGGCCAGACCATGAAGCTCGCCAACAATTTCCTGTCGGCAACCGCGATGGTCGCGACCTCGGAAGCGGTGGTGATGGGGGTCAAATCCGGGCTCGATCCCGCCGTGATGATCGACGTCATCAACGCCGGATCGGGCTTGAACACCGCCAGCCGCGACAAGTTTCCGCGCTCGGTCCTGCCGCGCACTTTCGATTTCGGTTTCGCCACCGCGCTGATGGTGAAAGACGTGCGGCTGTGTCTCGAAGAGATGAAGTCGCTCGGCCTGTCGATGGAAGTCGCCGAAGCGGTCGGCCGGCTCTGGGAAACCGTGATCCGCGAGATGGGCCCGGAGTCGGATTTCACCTCCGCTATCAAGCCGATCGAAAAGGCCGCGGGTGTCGTGGTCGGTGGTGCCAAGGGCGGCAGTCACGCGGCGAAATAGGATTACCGCAAGCCGCATGTAGCCCGGATGGAGCGAAGCGCAATCCGGGATCACTCCATCCACAGATAGTTCCGGATTTCGCTTCGCTCCATCCGGGCTACGCTCGCCGTTAAGTCACAGCCACGGCGCCGCTCTGTCCATCGCGATCAGTTCCTCGACCTCGACACGCGGGCGCACCACGGCGTATTGGTCGTCCTTGACCAGGACTTCCGGCACCAGCGCGCGGGTGTTGTAGCTGCCGGACTGCACCGCGCCATAGGCGCCCGCGGTCATGATCGCCAGGAGATCACCGGCCTTCGGCTCCGGCAGATTGCGATCGAGCGCGAGATAGTCGCCGGTTTCGCAGACCGGTCCGACCACGTCGGCGGTGATCATGCGCGCGCCTTTGGCGGCCTCAAGGACCGGCAGGATGTCGTGATGGGCCTCATACAGCGTGGGGCGGATCAGATCGTTCATCGCGGCGTCGATGATGATGAAATTCTTGGCGTCGCCGGGTTTTACATAGATCACGCGGGCCACCAGGATGCCGGCATTGCCGACGATCATCCGTCCCGGCTCGAACATCAGCGTGCAGCCGAGATTATGCGTCACGCGCTTGACCATCGCGGCATAGGCTGACGGCAGCGGCGGCGCCGCGCGGTCCATGTGATAGGGAATGCCGAGGCCGCCGCCGAAATCGATATGCGAGATGGTGTGGCCGTCGGCGCGCAGCGTCTGGACGAATTCGGCGAGAATCCGGAACGCGGTTTCCATCTTGGAGAGATCGGTGATCTGGCTGCCGATATGCATATCGGTGCCGGTGACCTCGATCCCCGGCAGTTTTGCGGCGCGGGCATAGACGGCGCGGGCGCGGGCGATCGGAATGCCGAACTTGTTTTCGGATTTGCCGGTGGCGATTTTGGCATGCGTGCCGGCATCGACATCCGGGTTGACGCGGACCGAGATGCGCGCGGTCTTGCCGCTTTCGACCGCCAAGCGCGACAGCAATTCGAGCTCGGGCTCGGATTCGACGTTGATGCAGAGAATGTCGGCGGCAAGGGCCGCGCGCAGTTCGGCTTCGGTCTTGCCGACGCCTGAAAACAGTATCTTCGCGGGCGGAATGCCGGCGGCCAGCGCCCGCTTCAACTCGCCGCCGGAAACCACGTCGGCGCCGGCGCCGAGCTTTGCCAGCGTACGCAGCACCGACTGGTTGGAATTGGCCTTCATGGCGTAGCAGACCACGGCCTTCTCGCCGGCGAAGGCATCGGTGAAGACCCGATAATGGCGCTCCAGGGTCGCGGTCGAATAGCAGTAGAACGGGGTGCCGACGGCCTCCGCCAGGTCGATCAGATTTACCGCCTCGGCGTGCAGCACGCCGTTGCGATAGTCGAAATGATTCATGGGCTAGCTCAGTTACTTTTCAGCAGCGGGTCGAGGATGAATGATTTGTTGCGGCCTTTGGGCGCCTCCGGCGGAGCATCGACACCGTAGGTCGGATTGAACACGCCGGGCTGCGCCGCCCGTACGGCGTCGGAATCCGGCGCCGCGGCGGTGGACGATTGCGCCGCGGTCGGCGGCAGGTCGAGCGGGCCCTTGCGTCCGCAGCCGCCCAGCGCAAGCACGACTACGCTCAGCAGGATGAGGGCCCATCCCGATGATGTCAGGCGGTAGTTACTGATCACGACGAAATCCCCAATAAGCGGCCGCACCTTACAAAGATTGCGTTGCCGTGGCGAGACCTGACGATCCCCCGATAATCATGAAATTGCAGCGAAATTTTTGCCCTCAGCCCAATTTTCGCTCTTTTTCCAGCCGCTTCAGCCACGCCTTGGCCTGCGCCTGGACGTTCTTCGGCGCGGTGCCGCCATAGCTGGTCCGGCTTTTCACCGAGGACTCGACCGAAAGCACCTTCAGCGCCTCCGCGGTGATCTTCGGCTCGACGGCCTGCATCGCCTTCAGCGGCAATTCGTGCAGCGCCACGCCCTCTTTCGACGCGAGACCAACGATGCGCCCGGTGACGTGATGGGCGTCGCGGAACGGCATTTTCAAGGTCCGCACCAGCCAGTCGGCGAGATCGGTGGCGGTGGCATAGCCCTCGCCGGCCGCCGCCTTCATCCGCGCCTCGTCCGGCACGATGTCGTCGACCATGCCGGTCATCGCCCGGACCGCCAGCGACAGCGCGCCAAAGGCTTCCATCGCGCCCTGCTTGTCCTCCTGCATGTCCTTTTGATAGGCGAGCGGCAGTCCCTTCATCACGATCAGCAAGCCGGTCAGCGCGCCGATTACCCGGCCGGTCTTGGCGCGCACCAGTTCGGCGGCGTCAGGGTTGCGCTTCTGCGGCATGATCGAGGAACCGGTGGTGAACTTGTCGGAGAGCCGCACGAGGCCTACCAGCGGCGAGGTCCAGATCACGATCTCCTCGGCAAAGCGCGACAGATGCACCGCGGCGATCGACGCCGCCGACAGGGTTTCCAGCACGAAGTCGCGGTCGGACACCGCGTCGAGCGAATTGGCCATCGGCCGGTCGAAGCCGAGCGCCTTTGCGGTCGCATTGCGGTCGATCGGAAACGAGGTGCCGGCTAGCGCGGCGGCGCCGAGCGGGGATTCGTTCAGGCGCTTGCGCGCATCGGCAAACCGGCTGCGGTCGCGCGCGGCCATCTCGACATAGGCCAGCAGATGGTGCCCGAAGGTGACGGGCTGCGCGGTCTGCAGATGGGTGAAGCCCGGCATCACGGTCGCGGCATGTTCCAGCGCGCGGGTCGCCAGCGCCTGCTGGAACGCGGCCAGCGCCACATCCGTCTCGTCGATGATGTCGCGGACAAACAGACGGAAATCGGTTGCGACCTGGTCGTTGCGCGAACGCGCGGTGTGCAGCCGTCCGGCGGCGGGCCCGATCAGTTCGGAAAGCCTGCTCTCGACATTCATGTGAATGTCCTCGAGCGCGCGCTTGAATTCGAACGATCCCTTGCCGATTTCTGACAAAATCGTGTCTAGACCTTTGCCGATATTTTTCGCATCACCGGCGGTGATAATGCCTTGCGCCGAGAGCATGGCGGCGTGGGCCTTGGACGCAGCGATGTCCTGGGCATAGAGGTGACGATCGACGTCGATCGAGACGTTGATTTCCTCCATGATGGCATCGGGACGTTCCGAGAACCGGCCGCCCCACATCTTGTTGCTCATGACTTCTTGCTCACGATTTCTTATGCAGGCATTGCCATTTATCGCCGGGCCCAGCGAAACGCCGGACCGGTCTCGACCGTAGTATTCGGCACTGCATAGCCGTATCTGATACAGGATGACAAACGATATGCCCGAAACGCCCCAGCCCGCCTCGGCCGCCACGCGCCGGATCCCGCTTGCCATCGGCGCGGTCGCGGTCGGCGCCCTGATCGGATTTGCCGGGGTTTACGGCATCGGCGGCTTCAAGCGCGGCGCAGGCGGCGATTCCGCCTGCAATGGCGCCGTCACCCTGGCCCAGAAGATCGCGCCGCTGGCGCATGGCGAGGTCGCCGCCCTGACCATGGCGACAGCCCCCCTGCGGCTGCCGGACCTCGCCTTCGAGGATGCCGACGGCAAGCCCCGAAAACTGTCCGACTGGCGCGGCAAGACCGTGCTGGTCAACCTGTGGGCCACCTGGTGCGTGCCGTGCCGCAAGGAAATGCCGGCGCTGGACAGCCTGCAGACCAAGCTCGGGGGTAAGGATTTTGAGGTGGTCGCGATCAACATCGACACCCGCGATCCCGAAAAACCCAAAAACTTCCTGAAAGACGCCAATCTGACGCGGCTCGGCTATTTTACCGACCAGAAAGCCAAGGTTTTTCAGGATCTTAAGAGCATAGGCAAGGCACTGGGGATGCCCACATCCGTGCTGGTGGACGCCCAGGGCTGCGAGATCGCCAACATTGCAGGTCCCGCCGAATGGGCCAGCGACGACGCCATCAAGCTGGTCAAGGCGGCGGTGCGGCCGGCAGCCGCAGGGTTCTAAGCGGATATCGGGCTTTAGGCGGAAATATTGAGGTTGCCGCCGACGCCGGCGCCGAGATTGGCGGTCGAGGGCGAGGCTTGGCCGCCCAAAAGGGTCAAGACCGCGGATTTTTCAGCATCGGCATTGGATTTCAGGATCGAGGTGGCGATCTGGGTCTGCGTATTCCCCGCCTGAGCGGAAAGAATCCCCAAGACCATACTCATCATATCCATACGCAAGACTCCCGAACGCGGCAGACTAGCGGACGGCGGTTAACGAATGCTGGAAATCGCGACGAATCGTAGGATGGGTAGAGCGAAGCGAAACCCATCGATGTTTCCGATACGGTGAGATGATGGGTTTTGCTTCGCTCTACCCATCCTACCGACTGGAAATGGATGACGCTCTTACCGCGTCGGGACCGGCTTCTCACCGCGGTAGTCGTAGAAACCGCGCTGGGTCTTGCGGCCGAGCCAGCCGGCCTCGACGTATTTCACCAGCAGCGGGCAAGGCCGGTATTTGGAATCGGCCAACCCCTCATGCAGCACCTGCATGATCGAAAGGCAGGTATCCAGCCCAATGAAATCGGCCAGTTCCAGCGGTCCCATCGGATGGTGCGCGCCGAGCTTCATCGCCGCGTCGATCGCCTCGACGTTGCCGACGCCCTCATAGAGCGTGTAGATCGCCTCGTTGATCATCGGCAGCAGGATGCGGTTGACGATGAAGGCCGGGAAATCCTCGGACACCGCGATCTGCTTGCCGAGCCGCGTGACGAATTCCTTCGCAGTGTCGAAGGTCGCATCGTCGGTGGCGATACCGCGGATCAGTTCGACCAGTTCCATCAGCGGCACCGGATTCATGAAATGAATGCCGATGAAACGCTCGGGCCGGTCGGTCGATGCGGCGAGCCGCGTGATCGAGATCGACGAGGTGTTGGAAGCGACGATCGCTTCCGGCTTCAGCACCGCGCAGACGTCGTGAAAGATCTTGCGCTTGGTCTCTTCCTTTTCGACCGCGGTCTCGATCACGAGATCGCAGTCCGCCAGTCCCTCAATCGTATCCGCAGCGACGATGCGCCCCAACGCCTGCCTGCGCGCATCCTCGGTGATGATTTTCTTGATGACCTGGCGCGACAGATTGCCGTTGATGGTCGCCATCGCCGATTTCAGCCGCTCGGCGGACAAATCATTGAGCACCACGTCGAAGCCGGCGAGCGCCGCTACATGGGCAATGCCATTGCCCATCTGGCCCGAACCGATCACGCCGACTTTCTTGATAGGCACCGTCATCTTGTCATCCACCGGAACGGCGCGCACATCGCGCCTGCTCACACGCCCCTGAAAAACCGTACCGGCCGGACTATATCGATCCGGCCGGAATTATTATCGCTTACTTTCCGAGCTTGCCGAGCGCCTCGGTCAATTCCGGAACCGCCTGGTAGAGGTCCGCGACCAGGCCGTAATCGGCGACCTGGAAGATCGGCGCGTCCTCATCCTTGTTGATCGCGACGATCACCTTGGAATCCTTCATGCCGGCCAGATGCTGGATCGCGCCGGAAATACCGATCGCCACATATAGTTCCGGCGCCACCACCTTGCCGGTCTGGCCGACCTGCCAGTCGTTCGGCGCATAGCCGGCATCGACCGCGGCGCGCGAGGCGCCGACGCCGGCGCCGAGCTTGTCGGCGAGCGGCTCGATATATTTGGCGAAATTCTCGCGGCTCTGCATGGCGCGGCCGCCGGAGACGATGATTTTTGCCGAGGTCAGTTCGGGGCGGTCGCTCTTGGCTACCTCCTCGCCGACGAAGCTGGACAGGCCGGGATCGGCCGCGGCGGCGGCGTTCTCGACCGTAGCGCTTCCACCGTCGCCGGCGGCGGCAAAGGTCGAGGTCCGCACCGTGATCACCTTCTTGGCGTCCTTGGATTTCACGGTCTGGATCGCGTTGCCGGCATAGATTGGCCGTTCGAACGTATCCGGCGAAACCACCTTGATGATCTCGGACACCTGCATGACGTCGAGCAGGGCCGCGACGCGCGGCATCACATTCTTGTAGCGCGAGGTCGCGGGCGCGACGAAGGCGTCATAGGACGGCGCCAGCGCCACGATCAGCGCGGCCAGCGGCTCGGCCAGGTCGTGCGCATAGGCAGCACCGTCGGCCAGCAGCACCTTTTTGACGCCGGCGAGCTTGGCGGCGGCGTCGGCAGCGCCCTTGGCGTTTTCACCGGCGACCAGCACATGCACCTCGGCGCCGAGGGCGGCGGCCGCGGTCAACGCCTTGTTGGTGGAATCCTTGATCGACGCGTTGTCGTGTTCGGCAATCAGCAGCGTGGTCATCACAGAACCCCGGCTTCGGTCTTGAGTTTCGAGATCAGCTCGGCGACGTCCTTGACCTTGACGCCGCCCTTGCGGCCGGGCGGTTCGGTGGTCTTGAGCACTTCGAGATGCGGGGTGAGATCGACGCCGTAATCGGCCGCGCTTTTGTCGGCGATCGGCTTCTTCTTCGCCTTCATGATGTTGGGCAGCGACGCATAGCGCGGCTCGTTCAATCGCAAGTCCGTCGTGACGATCGCCGGCCCCTTCAGTTTCACGGTCTGCAGGCCGCCATCGACTTCGCGCGTCACCTTGAAATCGGCGCCATCGACTTCGAGCTTGGAGGCAAAGGTCGCCTGCGACCAGCCGAGCAACGCCGCCAGCATCTGGCCGGTCTGGTTCGAATCGTCGTCGATCGCCTGCTTGCCGAGAATGATCAGGCCGGGCTTCTCTTCGTCGGCGATGGCTTTCAGAATCTTCGCGACCGCCAGCGGTTCCACATTGCCTTCGGCCTTGACCAGGATGCCGCGGTCGGCGCCCATCGCCAGACCGGTCCGGATGGTCTCGGAGGCCTGCGCCGGGCCGATCGATACCACCACCACTTCGGTCGCCTTGCCGGCTTCCTTCAGCCGCAGGGCTTCCTCGACGGCGATTTCGTCGAATGGATTCATCGACATCTTGACGTTGGCCAATTCCACGCCCGTTCCGTCGCTCTTGACGCGGACCTTGACGTTGTAATCGACCACCCGCTTTACCGGCACAAGAACCTTCATCGATCCTCTTTCGCTTGAATTCTTCAGGTTTGGTTGGCTTGGGCGCGGAACCTAATGGTCCCGCTATCGGCGGTCAACGCGCGAAAGCCAAAAATCGCCCCCGAATATGGCTACTTTACCGGTTCTGGCCGGGCACCCACAACACGTCTCCGGCGCCATTATCGTTGACGGCGCGGCTGGCGACAAACAGGAAGTCCGACAGGCGGTTCATATAGTGGATGGCAGGCTCGCTGACGGGCTCGTCCGGCCTGGCGGCGAGTTCCACCATCATCCGTTCCGCCCGGCGGCATATGGTGCGGGCAAGGTGCAGATAGGCCGCCGCCGGCGTGCCGCCCGGCAGCACAAACGAGGTCAGCGGCGCAAGCCGCGCGTTCAGGGCGTCGATGTCGCGCTCGAGCCGCTCGACCTGGCTCGACAGCATGCGCAGGCGTTCCACCTTGCCGTCGCGCTGGGGCACCGCGAGATCGGCGCCGAGATCGAACAGATCGTTCTGGATCAGGCCCAGCATGGTATCGAGCTCGCGCGCGTCCTTCAGATGCAGCCGCACCACGCCGATCGCGGCATTGGTCTCGTCCACGGTGCCATAGGCGCTGATGCGCAGATCGTATTTCGGCCGACGCTCGCCGCTGCCCAGCGCCGTGGTGCCGTCATCGCCGGTTCGCGTATAGATTCGGTTGAGGATAACCATTGTCAGCTCCAGTCTTCCTTCACCTCTCCCATCGGGAGAGGTCGCGAGCACTTGCGAGCGGGTGAGGGGTTACAGTCCATCGATAGACCGTAACCCCTCACCCGGCGCTACGCGCCGACCTCTCCCGATGGGAGAGGTGAAGGCCTCGTTTCTAAATTACCAGCGTGCCACTTCCAACTACCTGCCCATCGCCCAGACCGCGAGCATGGTGATCACGATCGCGACGAATTGCAGCAATACCCTTAAGCGCATCAATTGCTGCGAGCGGTTGGGCGAGCCGCCGCGCATCATGTTGATGAGGCCGAGCAGCAGCACGAGGGCCACGGCCGCGACCGCGATGGGGAGGATAATCGAACTCAGGAAGGATGCCATTGGCGCTACATAACACCGCGCGGAGCCGACCGCTACGCTCACAGGTTGCTGAACGATCTGGCTTTTAGCCCAATAATATCAGAAGCTAGGCCAATTCCGGGACCGAACCGTCGTTCGCCAGATCAAGGTGGAATGTGAGGCAGATCAGCTACGTCTATCACGTCGTGATGGATGCGTTTTACACGTTCCTCGCCGACGACGGCTGGGCGATCGCGAGCCATATCGCGCTGTCGACGTTGATGGCGCTGTTTCCGTTCCTGATCGTGCTGACGTCGCTGGCCGGCTTTTTCGGCTCCAAGGAACTGGCCGACCAGGCGGTCGGCCTGTTGCTTCAGGTCTGGCCGAAACAGGTCGCCGATTCACTTTCGGGACAAATCCACGAGGTGCTGACGACGGCGCGCGGCGACCTGCTCACCATTGGCGCCCTGCTCGCGGTGTATTTTGCCTCGAACGGTGTCGAGGCGCTGCGGGTGGCGCTGAACCGCGCCTACTCGGTGATCGAGCCGCGGCGCTGGTACTGGCTGCGGCTGGAATCGATCGGCTACACGCTGGTCGCCGCCTTCACGTCGCTGGCGATGGCGTTCCTGATCGTGCTCGGTCCGTTGATGCTGGAAGCGGCGCGGCACTACATTCCGCTGATCGTCGAGACCAACGAGCATTTCCTCAACCTCACCCGCTACGGCATCACGGTCGCAGCGCTCGTGGTGGCGCTGTTCATCCTGCACGCCTGGCTGCCGGCGGGCCGCCGCGGTTTCCTGCAGATCCTGCCCGGCATCATCTTCACCGTGATCGCTTCGCTGGTGTCGGGCATCGTGTTCGGCCAGTATCTGGCGCGCTTCGCCAACAATTACGTCACGATGTATGCGGGGCTGGCGTCGGTGATCATCGCGCTGGTATTTTTGTATTTCATCGCCGCGATCTTTGTTTACGGCGGCGAACTGAATGCTTCGATCATCAAGTCGCGGCTGCCGAACGGCGTGTCGCTTCAAGCAGCGCAATCGCTAGCGCACGCGGAGACACAGGCTTGACCAGGAAGGCGTCGGCGCCGGCCGCGCGCGATGCCGCCTCGTCCTCGCCCCGACCCGACACCCCGATGATCGCGATACGGCCGAGCGGCGGTTCCAGCGCGCGAATCCGCCGGATCGCCTCGACGCCGTTGATGCCCGGCAGCACCATGTCCATCAGCACCGCATCGAAGGCGCCCTGCGCCAGCCGTTCCGGCGCCGTCTCGCCGAGGCCGATGAACTCGGCATGATGGCCGAGTTCGGTGAGGATGGCGTTGAGCACGACGCGGCCGAACGGATTGTCTTCGACGCTGAGCAGCCGCAGCGGCCGCGCCTGATCCGAGGATCCATCGGCGCCGGGAATTTCGGCGGCCCTCGAGGTTTTGGCGCGGGTCAGTGTCACCGCCAGGGTAAAGATGGTTCCGCCGCCGCGGCGTGGCGCGACGACGATGTCGCCGCCCATCGCGCGCGCGATCTGTTTGACCGACGACAGCCCGAGCCCGGCGCCGCCGAACCGCGAGACGATGCTGACATTGGCCTGCGAGAACGGCCGGAATAGGCGCTTGATTTCATCAAGCGCGAGACCGATGCCGCTGTCCGATATCGTGAAGGCGACGCTGACCTTGCCCTTGGCGCCGCGCAATGGCGCCGCCGTCAGCGCAACCACACCCTGTTCGGTGAACTTCACCGCATTGTCGATCAGGTTTTCCAGCGCCGCGCGTAAGCGCACGGGATCGCCTATCACGAATGCCGGCAGCTTTTCGGAGATCTCGACTTGGGATTGCAGGCCTTTCGCCGCCGCCCGCCCCGCCAGCGAATCGCCGATGCTGCGGGCGAGCGCGCGCAGGTCGAACAAATCCTGCCGCATCCCGGCAGGCCCGCCACGGCTTCGCGCCGCGTCGACGAACAGGGTCGCAAGGCTTGCCAGATGTTCCGCGCCGGCCTTGATGGTATCGACCCAGCGCCGTTCGCGCGCATCGAGGTCGGACGTCGCCAGCAGATTGCTGATGGCGAGAATGCCGGTCAGGGGCGTGCGCACTTCATGCGCGAAGGCCGCGAGCGCCGCCTCGACCATGCCGGTTTCGGTCTTTGCTGCGCTGCGCTTGCGCCGGGGCTTGACGGCGGGCTTGGCGGCGGGCTTGGGCGCGCGCTTCTTCGCCGACCGCTTTTTGGTCAGCCGCGTTGTGCCCCCTGCGCGCGGTTTTGCCGCCATGATTCCCCTTAACCCGACCCTCCCCAAGAATTGCACGCCCGGGCCACGGGAGTCACGGCGGTGTTTGGCGGTTTCCGTAGAACTACGGCAGTCCCACCAGAGTGCGAATATCGGCCGGCGTGGCCCCCTGCGCCCGCAATTCCCTTAAGCCAGTCGCCGCGGTCGATTTCGACAGCTTCTGCCCGGCGGCATCGCGAATCAGCCGGTGGTGCCGATAGCCGGGTTGCGGCAGACCGAGCAGATCCTGCAGCAGGCGATGAACGCTGGTCGACCAGAACAGGTCCTGGCCGCGCACCACCTCGGTGACGCCCTGCAGGGCGTCGTCGATCACGACCGACAAATGATAGCTGGTCGGAACTTCCTTGCGCGCCAGGATCACGTCGCCCCAGGCGCCCGGCCGGCCGGTCACGGCCCCGCGCTCGCCGCCGGGCCCTTCGCCATCCTCAGTCCAGCCGGGCTTCCCGGCACGCGCGCAGGCCGCCGCCATGTCGAGCCGCCACGCATAGGGCACGCCTTCCGCGATCAATCGCGTACGCTCGTCCACCGAGAGCGATTTCGCGGAGCCCGGATAGAGCGGCGCACCGTCGGGGTCACGCGGCCATGTTCCCCCGCTCTGGCGTTGCGCGACCAGCCGGGCGATTTCCGCGCGACTCTCAAAACCCGGATAGATCAGGCCCGCGGCCGACAGTCTGTCGAGGCCGTCGCGATAGCTCGAAAAATGCTCCGATTGCCGCCGCACCGGCGTTTCCCAGCTAATCCCGAGCCAGGCGAGGTCCTGATAGATCGCGGCTTCGAATTCCGGCCGGCACCGCGCCGCGTCGATATCCTCGATGCGCAGCAAAAATCTTCCGCCGCTCCGGTGCGCCAGATCGAAATTCAACAGCGCCGAACAGGCATGGCCGAGATGGAGATAGCCGTTCGGGCTCGGCGCAAAACGGAAAACGGGTGGCGGCATCTTTCAACACTCGTCATTGCCGGGCACAGTAGTCTGCTTTGCGCAGACTACGTAAACTTGTCTGCGCTCCCGGCAATCCATCCTTCAAAGAGTCTGTTACGATAGGAGATGGATGCGCGGGTCAAGCCCGCGCATGACAGCCCCAAAGATCTTCGCCCCATGCTCATCCATCTCAACACCCAGGCCGATCTCGAAGACGCCGTCCAGGCCCTGGTCGAGCAGGACCCGCGGCTGAAACCCATCCTCGAACTGACGGGGATGCCAGCGCTGCGGCAGCGCGAGCCCGGCTTTGCCGGCCTTGCCGCGATCGTCTGCGGCCAGCAGCTCTCGACCGCGAGTGCCGCGGCGATCTGGGCCCGTATCAGCGCGGCCTTCGATCCGTTTCATCATGACGCGATCGGCAAGGCGCGCGCCGGCCGCCTCGGCCGGCTCGGGCTGTCGGCCGCCAAGATCAAGACCCTGAAGCACATTGCCCGCGAACTGACCGAAGAACGCCTGAACCTCGACGTGCTCGCCAACGAGGATGCCGACGCCGCCCACAACACGCTGACCTCGCTGCCTGGCATCGGCCCCTGGACCGCCGACGTCTATCTGCTGTTTTGCCTCGGCCATGGCGACGCCTGGCCGGCGGGCGACCTTGCGGTGCAGGAGGCCGTCAAGATCGGACTCGGCCTGAAGACGCGCCCGACCGCCAAACAGATGGCGCCGCTGGCCGAGCCGTGGCGGCCGCTGCGGGGTGCTGCGGCGCATCTGTGGTGGAGCTATTACCGGGTGCTGAAGAAACGCGAAGGCGTGATCGCGGACGACGCGAAACCGAACGGCGTTTTAAACGAGGCAGAAGCGAACGACGTTTCAAACAAAGTTGCTGTTGCAAAGAGGTCGTCGACCAAAGCAAAGATCGCGGCAGGAAAACCCTCGAGAAAAAAGCCGGGATCGAAACCATGACATCCACCGAGTTCGTCGTCGCCCGCAACGATCTACAGCAATGCAAGACGATCGAGACGCAACTGCCCGATGCCGCCACGCTGCCCGATGATGCGCTGCTGGTGAAGGTCACGCGGTTTGCGCTCACCGCCAACAACATCACCTACGCCGTGCTCGGCGATCGGATGAAATATTGGCAACTGTTTCCGGCGCCGAAAGATTTCGGCAACATTCCGGTGTGGGGATTTGGCGAGGTGATCGCCTCGAAACATCCGAACGTTGCCGCAGGCGAAAGCCTGTTCGGCTATTTTCCGATGGCGACCCATCTCGTGATCGAGGCCGCCGACGTCAGCAAGCGCGGCTTGCGCGATGCCGCCGCACATCGGCAGGGCGTAGCCCCGGTCTACAATGCCTATGCGCGGGTCAGCGGCGATCCCGCCTTCGCCGGACGGCAGGGCGACTGGCAGGCGTTGCTGCGGCCGCTGTTCATGCTGTCGTTTCTGGTCGACGATTTCCTGGCCGAGAACGATTTTTACGGCGCGCGCAGCGTGGCTATCGAGCGCCTCCAGCAAGACCGCGTTCGGGCTCGCCCATCTCCTGCATTTGCGCGAAGGCATCAAGGTGATCGGCCTCACCTCGGCGTCGAATACGAAATTCGTCGAATCGCTCGGCTGCTACCACGAGGTCGTCACCTATGACCGCGTGACCGCGCTGCCATCGAGTACGGCGGCGGCCTTCGTGGACATGGCCGGCAACAGCGAATTGCGCGAACGACTGCACCGGCATTTCGGCGACCAGATGAAATACTCCGGACGGATCGGGCTCACTCATCGCAGTTCGTCGCCGGACGAACCGGCACTGCCGGGCGCAAAGCCGACATGGTTTTTTGCGCCCGACCAGATTCGCAAGCGCGCGAAAGAATGGGGACCGGGCGGCATCGACAAGAGGTTCAGCGCGGCCTGGGCCGGTTTCGCCCCGATGCTGGATCGATGCCTGACCGTGACCGAAGGTCGCGGGCACGCGGCGGTTCAAGCAGCCTATCTCGATACCCTCAATGGCCGCGTGCCGCCGGCTCAGGGGCATATCCTGTCGCTTGCCGAGTAGTTCAGCGTTGCGGCCGATCAATCTTCGGCTGGCCCCCGCACGCTGACTGAAGCCACCGGGAGACCCGCTAGTCAGGTCAAATCGGGGCGCTTAGACTGCTGTCCGCCTGACAGCAGGGTGGAAAGCTTGACCAAAAAGCGGGTCGACCGGCGACTGATGGCGATTCTCGCGGCGGATGTCGCGGGGTACAGCCGACTGATGGGCGCCGACGAGGAAGGTACGCTTGCCCAGCTCAAGCTGCATCGCCGGGACCTGACCGACCGCAGCATCAAGAAGCATCGCGGCCACATCATCAAGACCACCGGCGATGGCATGCTGGTCGAATTCGCGAGCGCGGTGGAAGCGGTGCGCTGCGCCGTCGAAATCCAGAGCGGCATGGTCGAGCGCAATGTCGTCGTGCCGATCGACAGGCGAATCGAATTTCGCGTCGGTGTGCATGTCGGCGATATCATCGAGGACGGCGGCGATATTTTTGGTGACGGCGTCAATGTCGCCGCGCGGCTCGAAGGCATCGCCGTCCGCGGCGGCATTTGCCTGTCGCGTCAGGCGCTCGACCAGATCGAAGGCAAGGTCAGGATTCACTTTCGCGAGCTTGGGCGCCAGAACCTGAAGAACATCTCCAGACCGATTGAAGCCTATGCGATCGAGTTCGACGAGGCGGGATCGCCGGCCTCACGCGTGCTGACGGCCGCGAACCTCAAGCAGGATATCCGGTATTGCAGGGCTGCCGACGGCGTCCGGCTGGCCTATGCGCAGGTTGGAAGCGGCCCTCCGCTGCTGAAATCGGCGCATTGGCTCGGGCATCTGGTGTATGATTGGGAACTGCCAATCTTTCGACAATTCCTTTTGGGGCTGGCGTCCCATTTTGCACTCACCCGGTACGACGCGCGCGGCAATGGCCTGTCGGATTGGGATGTCGGAGAGCTCTCGCTGGACGCCTGGGTGAGCGACATGGAAACCGTGGCCGACGCCGCGGGCCTCGACCGATTTCCAATTCTGGGCGTTTCGCAGGGTTGCGCCGTTGCAATCGCATTTGCCGCCCGGCACCCCGAACGGGTCTCGCACCTGGTTCTGTACGGAGGGTTCGCGACCGGCGCCAACAAGAATCAGAATTTCTCGGCGGCCGACCGGGAAAAGTTCGCTGCGATGAAGACCCTGATGAAACTAGGCTGGGGCGCAGACGAGCCAACCTTCCGGCAGTTCTTTACCTCGTCGATGATCCCTGACTCGACAAAGGAGCAAATGGACGCTTTCAACGAGTTTCAACGCCTGACGGCCTCGCCGGAATGCGCGGTGCGGTACCTTGAAACCGTGTCCAATTTCGACGTGCGCCCGCTTCTCGGAATGATAAAGGTCCCGACCCTCGTGATGCACGTGCACGACGACCCTCGGGTTCCCGTAGCGTCAAGCCGGGAAATCGCCGCTGGGATAGCGGGGGCCCGATTTGTCGGCTTGCCGGGAAAAAATCACCTTATGCTCGAGCAGGACCCGGGAGGACCCATATTTCTGGAGGAGATTCGCAATTTCCTGAGTAAATAGGTGAAAGACGGCGAGCGTCAAAAACCACCGCGAAGACGGAGGGATCGGGAGACAAATGCTGGACAGAACGGAAAATATCGCGGCCGCCGCGGAAAACTGGCTGACGCAATTCGAAACCGCGCTCGCTGCACCCAACGACGGCGCGCTCGAAACCCTGTTTCAGTCCGACAGCTACTGGCGCGACGTGCTGGCACTGAGCTGGAATATCCAGACCATCAACGGCGCCGATGCGATCCTGAGCGAGTTGAAGACGCATGCCCGCCGACCGTTGGGCTTTGCCGTCGATCCGGATCGCCGGGCCCCGCGCAAGGTGATGCGTGCGGGCACCAACTCGATCGAGGCGATCTTCAAATTCGAGACAAATGTGGGACGCGGCAGCGGCATCGTCCGCCTGATCCCGGATCTCGCCGACGGCCACAGCCTGAAGGCCTGGACGCTGCTGACCGAGCTTGGCGAACTGAAGGGGTTCGAAGAGCAGCTCGGCACAGCGCGGCCGCGCGGCAATGCCTATTCTCGGGATTTTCGCGGGCCGAACTGGCTCGATTTGCGAAAAGCCTCGGCGGCTTACACCGATCATGATCCCACCGTTCTCGTCATCGGCGGCGGACAATCCGGGCTGTCCATCGCCGCCCGGCTGAAGCAATTGAGTGTCGACACCCTGATCGTCGACCGCGAACAGCGCATCGGCGACAATTGGCGCAAGCGCTACCACGCGCTCACGCTGCACAACCAGGTCCAGGTCAACCACCTCCCCTACATGCATTTCCCGCCGAACTGGCCGACTTATATCCCGAAGGACAAGCTCGCCAACTGGTTCGAGGCCTATGTCGAAACCATGGAGCTGAATTTCTGGACCGGGACCGAATTCGAGGGCGGCCGTTACGACGGGAAGGAAGGCCGTTGGACCGTGACGCTGCGCCGCGCCGACGGCTCGCAGCGCACCATGCATCCGCGCCATGTCGTACTCGCTACCGGCGTCAGCGGCATTCCAAGCGTTCCGGATATTGCGGGCATCAAGGACTTCGCCGGCGAGGTGATGCATTCCAGCCAGTACGACGATGGCGAGAACTGGAAGAGCAAGCGCGCGATCGTCGTCGGTACCGGCAACAGCGGCCACGACATCGCGCAGGACCTCTGTTCCAGCGGCGCCGCGGTGACGCTGGTGCAGCGCAGCTCGACGCTGGTCGTCAGCATCGAACCCTCGGCGCAACTGGTCTACACGCCCTACAACGACGGCACGCTCGAGGACAATGATCTGATCGCGACCTCGATGCCGCTCAAGCTGGCGCGCAAGAGCCACGCGATGACAGCGGAGAAGTCAAAAGAGCTCGACAAGGAATTGCTCGACGGACTTGCCCGTGTCGGCTTCAGGCTCGACTTCGGCGAGGACAACACCGGCTGGCAGTTCAAATACCTGACCCGCGGCGGCGGCTATTATTTCAACGTCGGCTGCTCCGACCTGATCGTCAAGGGCGAGATCGCGCTGAAGCAGTTTTCCGATATCGATACGTTTGTCGCTGATGGCGCGAAGATGAAGAGCGGCGAGACCGTCGCGGCCGATCTGATCGTGCTCGCGACCGGCTACAAGCGCCAGGAAGAACTGGTGCGAAAGCTGTTCGGCGAAGCCGTGGAACGGCGCGTCGGCACCATCTGGGGTTTTGGCGAGGAGCAGGAATTGCGCAACATGTACACCCGCACTGGCCAGCCCGGCCTCTGGTTCATCGCCGGCGGCCTGGCGCAATGCCGGATCGGCTCGAAGCATCTGGCGTTGCAGATCAAGGCGATCGAGGAAGGGTTGCTGCCGCGCGACGTCGGGCCGCGGGCGGCGGTTGGGTGAAACAATCAACCAATATCGTCATTCCGGGGCGTGCGAAGCACGAGCTATGATGTGCAATTGCACATCATAGAATCCATAACCACGATCGTGAGTATGGATTCCGGGCCTGCGCCTCAGGTCGGCAATTGCCGACCAAAGGCGCATCCCGGAATGACGACTTGAAAAGGGAGACACACATGCCGACCATTCTCGGCTCGGGCGAACATCGCTACCGCGTGGTGGAGAATTTTGCAAAACTGCCGGCGGGATGGAGTCTGACCGACGTCGCCTCCGTCGCGGTCGACAGCAAGGACCGCATCTACGTCTTCAACCGCGGCGCTCATCCGATGGTGGTGCTCGATCGCGAGGGCAATTTCATCACCAGCTGGGGCGAGGGCCTGTTCAGCCGCGCCCACGGCCTGCATATCGATGCCGACGACAATCTTTATTGCACCGATGACGGCGACCACACCGTGCGCAAGTGCTCGACCTCAGGCAAGGTGCTGCTGACCATCGGCATCCCGAACAAACCAACACCGTTCATGAGCGGCGAGCCGTTCCACCGCTGCACCCACACCGCGCTGTCGCCGAACGGCGAGATCTATGTCTCGGACGGCTATGGCAATGCCTGCGTCCATAAATACACGCCAGACGGAAAACTGCTCAAAACCTGGGGCGAGCCCGGCACCGATCCCGGTCAGTTCAACATCGTCCACAACATCGCCACCGATGCGGATGGATGGGTTTATGTCGCCGACCGCGAGAACCACCGCGTGCAGGTGTTCGACGGCAACGGCAAATACGAGGCGCAGTGGAATAATCTGCACCGGCCCTGCGCGCTGCATTGCTGCGGCGGCAAGCACCCGCATTTCATCATCGGCGAACTCGGCCCCGGCATGCCGGTCAACCTGAAAGCGCCGAATCTGGGCCCACGCCTGACCATCGTCAATTCCCAGGGCAAACGCGTCGCGCGGCTCGGCGGTGAGAACGGCCCGGGGCTGGAGACGGGAAAATTCCTCGCGCCGCACGGCATCGCGCTGGATTCGAAGGGCGACATCTATGTCGGCGAGGTCGGCGTCACCAACTGGAAGACCAGTTTTCCGGACACCGAGATGCCGGATCAAGTGAAGGTGGCGCGCTGTTTGCAGAAGCTGGAGAAGGTTTAGATTCTTTTTTTGACGCGTTTTCTTCACGCGAACCGGGATCCACTTCGCTTGAAAAACGCTTTAAATCAGATCTCCCCCACCGCCTCGCGCCTTCGCCGGTCGGATTCCTCCGCATAACGCCGCATCGCGTGGGCTTCGGTCAAAATCCCGATCGGCCGGTGTTCGCCGCCGGCTTCGACCACCGCCAGCGATTCGGCTTCGGCGGCGTCGAACACCGCGATGGCTTCCTGGATGTTCATGACCGGATGCAGCACGACATCGCGGTGGTGCAGGATATCGACGAGCCCATTCTCGGCCTCGATGTCAGGGGTATGCGCTTCCGCCACCAGCGCCAGCCCGACATAGCGTCCGTGGCCATCGACGGCCACGACCTGGGTCTTCGACCCCAGCGGAAATTTTTCGCGAAATTCGTCGATGCCGATGCCGGCGTCGACTGTCGCCAGATCCGGCCGCATCAGGCGGCGGACCGTGAGATCCCTGATCCAGCCCACGTCGGCGGCGCTGCGGATGGTCTCGCCGCGCAGATGCAACCGCCAGGTCGCGAACGAATAGCCGAACAGTTCGCGGGTGATCTGGGTCGAGATCATCACCGCGACCAGCACGATCGTGGTGAGCCAGAGATTGCCGGTCGATTCCAGCGCGATGAACGACATCGTCAGCGGGCCGCCGATCACGGATGCCGACAGCGCGCTCATGCCGATGATCGCATAGACGTTGGGATCAAGCGCGAGGCCCGGCCAGACCAGGTCGACGCCGGCGGAAAATAAACGCCCGCCGAGCGCGCCCATGAACAGGGTGGCGAAAAACAATCCGCCGCGAAAGCCGCTGCCGAGCGAGACGATCGAGGCGATCGCCTTGAGCACGAACACGAAGGCGATCATCTGCAGCGGCATCGAGACGATGCTGGAAAAATGCAGCGCGCCATGGCCCGACGACATCACCTGCGGCGTCAACAGCGCGAGCAGGCCGACGGCGAGGCCGCCGAGTGCCGGGCGCAGCGGCGTCCACAGCCGGGTTTTCGCCAATAGCGCTTCGCACAGCGCCACGCCGCGCATGATGACGATGCCGAACAGCGCCGCCAGAATACCAAGCAGGGCTGCGATCGCCAGATCACGCCCGAGCACGTCGCCGACCGGCCCGACGCCGATGCCGAGCGACAGCGCTGCAAATCCATGGGTGACGAAATAGCCGGCCACCGCGGCGACGCCGACCGGCGTCAGGCTCGCCGGCGTGTAGCCCCCGATCACGAGTTCGAAGGCATAGAAGGCACCGGCCAGGGGCGCGCCGAACGCGCCGGCGATCGCGGCGGCCGCACCGCAGCCGACCATGATTCGCTGGTCGGCGCGGCGCAGGTGAAAGCCGCGGCCCAGGGAGGCGGCAAGGCCGCTGGAAAGCTGGGTATAACCCGCCTCGAGTCCCACCGATGCGCCGACCCCCGAGGACCAGATCGTCTGCAGCGCGACGATGACGCTGCCGCGAAACGACATCCGCCCGCCGTGCAGGGCATTGGCCTCGATCGGGTCGATTTCGCGCGCCGGCCGCCATCGCGCCAGCCACAGGAAGGCCACCCCCAGCAACAAGCCGCCGAGGCTCGGAACAAGCAGGGCCCGCAGCGTCTCGATGCTGGCCTGGCTCGACAGCCGGTCCCGGATGCTGATGTTGAACAACAACGCGTGAAGGGCGGCCACCGCGATGCTCATCGCCAGCACCACCAGGCCGGCAATGATCCCGATCAGCGCGGCAAGGACCACCAGGCTGGTTTCATGGGCGCGGACGAATGCCCGCAATCGGCGTGGCGCTTCGAGATAACGGGATGTGGCGGTCATTTTGGGGTCCGTCAGCGGCCAAACACAGCCTGCCTGCCCCTTTAGCGGTGTTCCCGCCACCGATGCAATCGTGGCGGCGCGATGGCGGATAAGCCGCTCAATGCTCTTCACAATCCCGTCACGCTGCCTGTAGTATGTCAACGCATGCTGCTTCGCAGCGATATGGAGGCCAGGAGCGTTACTTGAACGCACATGTCTCACAAGGCGGTTGGCCGGTACTGGTGCTGAACGCGGACTTCCGGCCGCTCAGCTACTATCCGTTGTCCCTTTGGTCGTGGCAGGACGCGATCAAGGCGGTGTTCCTCGACCGCGTCAATATCGTCGAGCACTACGACCGCGCGGTGCGCAGTCCCACGTTCGAAATCCAGCTGCCCAGCGTGGTGTCGCTGAAATCCTTCGTGAAGCCGACGACGCATCCGGCCTTCACCCGGTTCAACGTGTTCCTGCGCGACCGC
This sequence comes from uncultured Alphaproteobacteria bacterium, assembly GCA_963836765.1. GTDB lineage: Bacteria > Pseudomonadota > Alphaproteobacteria > Rhizobiales > Xanthobacteraceae > Bradyrhizobium. The sequence goes on along the minus strand of CAWILG010000036.1, from coordinate 454,347 downwards.
TTCATCTGCCAATATTGCGCGGCGCATGACGATCTGACCTTCGATCACATCATCCCGCGCAGCAAGGGCGGTCAGACCACTTGGGAAAACGTGGTCGCCGCCTGCTCGCCCTGTAACCTTCGCAAGGGCAACCTGACCCCGCAGCAGGCGCGGATGTTCCCGAGGCAACACCCGTTCGCACCGACCGTCCACCAGTTGCATCGCAACGGGCGGCTGTTCCCGCCGAACTATCTGCACGATAGCTGGCTGGATTATCTTTATTGGGATACCGAACTCGATCCGTAAGAAGCGCGCTGAAAACGGCGGGTATCACGGCTCTTCCCAGCGGAAGATTGCCCCTCCATGGCCCTTACGGCGCTTCGATCCGATGCCTGCCGTCGGTATCGATATGAACGATGGCAATCCGTTGCTCCCGCGCCATGATCAGTTCGGCCTCGTCAAGCCCAGCGCGGTGGGCCTGGACGGCGGTTTCGAGTGGCGCTGGCTGGGGAAGCAGCAGTGCGCGAGAACGGCGCCGCAGGGTGCGCAGGCTGAACATGGCAAGAGCACCGGCAAGTACGGCTGCCATCAGCAAAAATGGCATCAGGAGATCGAAGAACACCAGCCAATTGCCCTTGGTGTCGAAGGGGCCAAAGCCCAGCTGCTCCAGATAGTCGCCCAGGAACAGCTCGAACTCGGTATCGAGCAGGATCGCAAAAAAGCCCCACATCATCGCGGTCAGCAGGATATCGCGCCACTTCACCAGGCGGGGTATGTGCTTTGCGACAATAAGCGGGGGCCAGGGCTGGTTCGAGCTACTCATCGTAGCCCCCGATCCGGACCGACCCAGGTCGTGCGTTCCTTTCTCGGCTGCAGCAATACGCGCGGCAACGCAGCGGCCGAAGTCACCGCGCTGAGCATCCAGAAAGCCACCGGATACCAGATCATCCAGAATAACGATCGCAGCATTCCGCGCTCGTAGCGGCTTTCGAGAAAGGCGCTGACCAGCGATTGCAGGAGATAGGTGAGCGTCAGCGTCAACCCCCACCATTCCGGCACGAGCCGATGCGCCGGCAACGGACGCGTCGGGCCAAGACCCACTGACCATAACAGTCCTGTCCCGAGACAAATCAGCACGACGTAGGACCAGATCACGCTCAGAACGCAATTGATGTAGGTTGGCAGCAGCGTCGGTACGCGGCCGGTGATCACCGCGCGGAAAAACTCCAGCATCATTTGCACGCCGCCCTCGGCCCAACGCAGGCGCTGACGCCACAGGCCGCGCAGCGTTTCCGGCATCAGGATCCAGACGATGGCATTCGGCTCGTAAATCACGCGCCAGCCCGCCAGCTGTACCCGCCAGGTGATGTCGATGTCGTCGGTGATCGTGTGCGGCGACCACCAACCCGCGTCTTCCAGCGCCCGCTTGCGAAAGGCGCAGATGACCCCGCTGACCGTGAACAGGCGGCCATACATCGTCTGCGCCCGCCGAATGAGCCCGATGATCGCCGCGAATTCGCCGACCTGCAGTCGGCCCAGCATCGAGGTGCGGTTGCGAATGCGGGGGTTACCCCCCACCCCGCCGACATCGCCGCGGCGAAAAGCGCGAGCGATCCAATGCAGCGCCTTGGGATCGAGCAGCGCGTCGCCGTCGATGCACACCAAGAGTTCGTGCCTGGCGAGCAGCGCACCAACGTTCATGGCCGTCGCCTTGCCCTGATTCGAGGCGAGATGGACCACCCTGAGTTTTGGAATCCGTGCGGCAAGCCGGTCGAGCACTTCGCGGGTGTTATCGCGGCTGCCGTCGTTAATGGCGATGACCTCGAATTCCGGGTAATCCACTGCAGCCGCCGTCTCCAGCGTCTCCTCGGCATTGTCACCCTCGTTGTAGCACGGCACCAGAATTGAGATCGGCGGCGGGTGCTCGATGAGCGGCGGACGATCGGGCGGCGCCATGTACCGTTCGCGCGTGAAGTAGAACAGCAAGCCGCCGGCCATCCAGTACCAGGCCATCACGAACGGGTAGCCAAAACAAAACCACCCCATGCCCACCAGTAGCCAGTCAGTCGTGGCGGCTTCCATCACCCAGCCTTGGTCTACGGCCGATACGGATATGTCGGCGGCGGAAAAGGCGGCCGCAAGCGCCGCCGAAGGCGGCAGCATCGGCGTCCTGGGGCACAAGGCGAAGGCCGAGGCGCCCTGGCGCTGCGCTAGCCGCAGCGCCTCGATCTGTCGGTCCGGCTCAGCCGGCAGGGAGAAGGCGACACGGCCGGACACATCGGGCCGCAGCCAGCCTTCGGCGCGCAAGCCACCGGCCAGCGCCGCTGATCTGCCCGACATCCCGGCTCGGCGGCAGCAGCGCGACGTCGGCCCAATCGGGAGGTGCGGCCGGCTGCGCCATGGCCAGCATCAGGCGCAGTCGTGGGTAGATGCCCGCCGCCGCGCGATAGGCCGCAAGACCAAGGCGTGCCGGTTCGCTCCAGCCGGCTGAGATCGAGCGCCGAGCGCCGGGCCCGGATATCCCAGGGCCGCTCGGCGACGATCGCTCCCGGCGCGGTCGGCACCGGCATGTCGATCACGACGCCGTCAGGGCGGGCAAACCGCAGCATGTCGGCGAAAAGGCGCGGTGCATTGGCCTTTCCGACCGCGGCCGCTGCAGCCGCGAGCGGCAGGTGAAGGAATACGTCCGAGCCGGCGCGCGTCCTGATCTGCCACGTCGCGCGGCTGAGGAGGTCCATGCGCAACGGAAGAAGCGAGGTTGGGAAGTAGACCGCACCGAGCGGCGCATCGGCCGACGGCAACGCGGCGTTGGCGTCGATGACGACAATATTGGTTCCCAGCGCGCGCAGACCCTCGATGATGCGGCCGAGCGCTTCATCCTGTTGCCGGCCGCTGCCGGCGGCCGCCAGTGCGTCAAGCGTCAGACATGCAATGCGCCGCGTGCTGCGGCCGCTGCGGCTCGAAGCGCAGGTTCCGCACGATGTCCCCGAGTTTGGGGCGGTCCGCCGGGTAATAGCGCGGGATCGCATCGAGACTGGAGGTGGAAGCCGGTTCCGGATCCAACTTCATGGAAAACGCAAATCCCAGGTCCTTGGCCGCTTGCAGCGCAAGCTCCGTGCAACGCCCGTAGGGCCAGATGATCGCGCGCGGCGGGCGTCCGAGATTGGCCTCCATCATTGTCCGCGAGTGGATCAGATCGGCGCGAATGCGGGCGATGTGCTGAGCGTCATCCTCGTAGGTTCGGCTGCGCGGGTCGTAGCTGCCAGGTCACGGCAGCGGGCGTCAGGTTGCCCTGCGGATTGGCCCTGGACGCCGCGATGCAGGTCGTAGCCGTGCGAAGCGAACTCGACGAGGCCCGATGCCTGCATCTCCCGCGCCTCGTCCCAGGAAACGAAATTCGAGCGCGGCACCCGCTCTTCGCCGTAGAGCACGTTGCCGCCGGCCCGATCCTCCATCCAGCTTCCGACCAGCGCAGCCACGGCCGGATAATGATAGGCCTTCAGCAGCGGGAAGACACGCGTGTAGAGGCTTCGATAGCCGTCGTCGAAGGTCAGCAGGATCGCCTTGTCGGGTAGTCTTCGCTGGCCACGCGCCGCGGCCGACACATCGTCGAGCGATACCACGCGTCCAGCCTGTGCCTTTGAGCCAGTCGAAGAACTGCACGAGCGTCCTGGTCGTTACGGCATCGGCGCCGAGATCGCCCGGCTGGTCGACGACATCGTGAAAGGCGATCGCCACGAAGCGTTGACCGGGCGGCTCCGCGCGCGCCGGCGCCGTGGCGATGACCACGAAGAGGAGGCAAAGCATCCGGCGCAGCGCGCTAGAATTTCCGCAACATGCCAACCGTAAGCGTCGCCGTGTTCTCGACTGAGCCATCATAGACCCTGCGTCTGAACTGACCCCATAATGGAACTCCGTGAACGGATCGAAGCGCCATCGGTGCTCGTAGTTCACGGTGGCGATCAAGCTGGGAGAGAAATGAGCCTCGGCGTAACGTCCGGCGTTGATCGACAACGCCTGCACCCAGCTGTCTGTCGTAGCGCCGCCAAATCACGTGCTCCGCCAGCAGGCCTACATCCACCGTAAGGTCGCGGTCGGGATTGTAGTAGGGTGCCGGCCGGGCGGTTGTTCTGCGAGGCGAAGACCTCGCCGGTTGCGGAGAGATCGAAGTGCGGCACGTTGACCAATTTCTGCGTGAGGTACCGCGCCGCGTTGAAGCGCTGGTTGCCGTCGGTAAAGGGCAAATAGGAGAAGGTGCCCGTCAGGCTCGCGCGATTCGTCCCAGCGATAGGTGGCCTTCATCGCGTAGCTGTCAGCCGTTATGCCGTGCAGCAAAGCCCGCAACGGCGTATCCCAGGAAAAGAGCTCGCTGGCAAAGCCGAGGCGGAACTGATCCGTCGCCGACCAGTCCAGCGTGGCGCCCCCACCCGCTTAGGTCAGCGTTCCCCAGGATTGGGTCGGATAGAGGGTGGCCGTCAGGTACGGGGATGCGCCACTCAAGCCCGGCGCTGATGCGCGAGCGGTCGACAAAGCCCTCGGGCGGATGGGCGTTGGCGTAATCGCCGACCGCGAACAGCCGCCAATTGTCGGCGATGGGCGAGGTCGTCAGCCGGGTCTGCGCGGTCAACTCACGGCCTGCGGCATTCGCGCCGCCGCCGTGGGAATTGCTGGGCTTGACCTCGAACTCCAGAACCCAGCCCGTATTCGCCTCCAGTTCGCGCGCCAGGCGCCGCACTTGCCAATTCTCCGGGTACAGCGCCAGCAGTTCGCCAACCATGCGTTTCGCCTCAGCAAGCGGTAATTTGCCATCGCGATCTCGGCGAGCGCGATCTTCGCTCCCACCGAATCCGGGTCGAGGCTGGCCGCGATCTCCCCCTCGGTCTCCGCTCGTCGCGGCCAACCGCGAGCATGGGCGACCTGGTAGAGGGTCAGCCTTGCCCATTTGTTGGCCGGCGCGGCGTCGGCAATCCGGGTGATGCGCGCCCACGCGTCGGCGAGCTGGTTTCCGTTATGCCGCGCCGCCGCAGCCGTCACCTCGGCATAGGCACGGTCGGGATTGCCGTGGCGCGTGGGGTCATCGCGAAACGTACGCCAGATCGGCTCGTCATCGACCAGCGAGTCGATCGTTGCGTAGGCGGTGTCAAAATCCTCCAACTCGACCGAGGCGTAGAACAAGCCATAGCGCGCCATGAGCCGCGTCTCATCCGGGACATCTTTCGGACTTCCCGCCAGGACACGGCGGTAGGCGGCGCTCGCTTCTTCCGGCCGCCGCAGGTAGAGCAGCGCGTCGGCATAGGCTTCCTCGGCATAGGCCGGCAGTGGGCCGTCTGACCGCAGAGCGCAGGCTTCGTCGGCGACCTCTTCCATGCGAACGCGATCCCGAAGCGCCACGAGGCGGTCGAGCCGCAGGCGACGACGTGCCGCGGCATCGGCGGGCCGCCGCGGCAAGGCGGCGAGCAGCCCGTCCAGCCGTGCGATCGCGGCGTCGGTGCCGTCGAAGCGGTGCGCCGGGTCCAATGGCCGCGTGTCCGTGCCCCATCGCACCATCGCCGCAGCCTGATCCGCGGCATATGGCGGAGTGGTCCCTGCAAGCGCCGCCGCGCCATAGGGGCCGCCTTGCGCCTGCAGGAGCGCGGCCGCGCCGGTGCGCGCCTCCGTGTTGGCCGGAGCGAGTTTCAGCGCGTCGGTATAGGCGGATAATGCCTTGTACGGGTCGCCCGCCCGGCGCCGGGCATAGCCCTCGGCCAGATGCCGTTCGAGCGGCGGTGCGCGCTGCGTCTCGGGCCGGCCGAGGATTTCAAGCGCTTCCTTGGGACGGCCTGCGTCAGTCAACACCAGCGCCAGCAGCAGCGGCCATTCCGTCTGGTCGGGAAAGCGTTTGAGGCCCTGGCGCGCCAGCCTTTCCGCATCGCGATTGCGATGGACATCCCGGTAGGCGCGCGTGGCCGCAAGCAGGGCATAATCCGGGGGATCGGCAACCGCCACCCGCTCGAAAACGGCGATGGCCTCGCTCGGCCTGCGGGCCTGCTGCAACAGTGCGGCAAGATCCATCGCAACGAGACCGTCGTCTTCACCGGCGGCCAGCATCGCGCGCAGTGCCGCTATGGCGGGTTCCAACTGACCGGCTCGCGCCTGGAGTACAGCGGCCTCGCGTCGCTCGGTGATCTGCGCCAACGCCTGCTCTGCTTTCGCGCCGATCACTCCTGCGATCAAAAACCAACCCGCAATGGCCCATCGACCGGCAATCTGCATCCTGTGAGCGGAAGCTCGCCATGTTCCGGTTGGTGGTTTGCGGTCAGCCTGCGTGACTTTAACTCCAGTGAGTTGCGGGGCGGTTTGGCCACGGAAACAACTCGCCGGTGCGGAATGCCCGTTTCGGCTTCGCGATCGTCATATCCACCCCCAACGTGTCATGTGGAATCCGCGGAACCGCCGCCGCGGCGTTTCGAATGTTCCGTCGAAAAGTTCCCGCGCCGCGAATCAACCTGACATGGCGAAGCGGAGCAATTTCGGCGGGAGGGTGTTTTCTGCGAAATATTGCCGCTGCGTGTCAGTTGCGTAACAGGCGAAGGCTTAGGGCTTTCGCAACCCGATCGAGAGATTTCGATTCACAATTGCTGTACATCGCAGCGAAGCACGCGGCTGTCGCCGCATATCCCCGCACTTGCAGCCTGTTCGCCGAATAAGGTCCCGCTCAGTTCACCGACATATCCAGCGGCGGCGCGACGTTGTCCGGCAGCGGGCTGACATAGGGCGTGCGGGCGGTGCGCTTGTTGAGGTCGGCCTTGGCGGCGGCAATCAGTTCCGGCTCGTTCAGCGCCTTGACGCCGAGCGCGGCCATCGCCTTGGCGGCCTGCACCATGGCCTTGTGGGCATGCGGGCTCTTGCCCTGCGCCACCACCTGCCAGGTGTGGAACGGGGTACCGATCGCAACCGTCGGGGCATGAACCTGAACGGTCGGAACCACCCAGCTGACATCGCCAACATCGGTCGAGCCGATCAACGGATTGCGTTTGGCGTCCAGCGGCACGATGAAATCAGCCAGCGGCCGGTCGGTCGGATCCATGCCGATCGAACGATAGACCGACGCGATGTCTTTGTCGGTCAGCGTCGACTGGATCTTTGCGGCGAACGCCTTGTCCGCCTCGTCGAAATGCGGCGGACCGAGTTCCTCCATGATGCGGTGCAGGGTTTGCTCGAGCGGGGTGTTGTCCAGGACATTGGAGACCGCGGAAATGATCCGCATTTCCATTTTGGTTTCGGTCATCAGCGCCGCACCTTGCGCGATCTTGTTAACGCGCCCGACCAGTTCGTTCATGCCGGGCAGGTCGCGGGCGCGGATCGAATAGCGCACGCGGGCATGGGCCTGCACCACATTGGGGGCGATGCCGCCGGTGTCGAGCAGCGCATAATGGACGCGGGCGTCGCTCGGCATGTGCTCGCGCATGTAGTTGACGCCGACATTCATCAGCTCCACCGCGTCGAGTGCGCTGCGGCCGAGATGGGGCGAGGCCGCGGCATGCGAGGCGCGCCCGGTGAAGATGAAATCGGCGCGGGTGTTGGCCAGCGACGGCGTCACCGCCACCTCCCAAAAACTGTTGGGATGCCAGGTGATGGCGATATCGGCATCGTCGAAGGCGCCCGAGCGCACCATGAAGGTTTTTGCCGCGCCGCCCTCCTCTGCGGGACAGCCGTAATAGCGCACGCGCCCCGGCACCTTGTGCGCCGCCAGCCAATCCTTCACCGCCGTCGCCGCGAGCAGCGCGGCCGAGCCCAGCAGATTGTGGCCGCAGCCATGGCCGTGGCCGCCGGCCTCTACCGGGCGCGGCTCCGCGATGCCCGCCTCCTGGCTCAGGCCCGGCAGCGCGTCGTATTCGCCGAGGAAGGCGATGACGGGGCCGCCCGCGCCCCATTCGCCGATCACGGCGGTGGGAATACCGGCGACATTTTCGGTGATGCGAAAACCCTGGTGGCGCAGTTCGGCCAGATGTTCGGCGGAAGAGCGCGCCTCGGTGTAGCAGACCTCGGGCATCGCCCAGACCCGGTCGGCTAGCTCGACGAAACGCGGCTTGATCGCGTCAACGCCGCGCCAGATGTCGTTGCGGTTGTCCATCTTCTGGTCCTCGATCCGATTGAGACCGAAACCGTATCAGCTTCGCCAAACCCCGCCTAGCGTCGGCCGGAGCGCCAGCCATGCGGTCGGCGCGAATCCACGGGAGCCTAGCGAATGACGGTCGCAGCGGAGGAATAACGTTTCCCGCGCATGTTTTCGTTGGGAACGAACTGTGCAAACACTTCCCTGACGCGGTTCGCGGGAGTGACATCGCGGGTAAAGCGAAGCTCCGTTGTAGCCGCGACTTCGTCCACTCGGGGTGCGTAGAAGGCGCTCTCATACAGCGAGCCGTTGAAGCGCAAATCGTCGTCGCCAAAATAGGCGTCGGAAATGAACAGAAATACAAGCAGTGCCGATCCTACGACGGCAAAATATTTGAAAATGGGCATCGGGACGCGAGCCTCCTTCTTTTGAAGAAAGGATGCATCGCTCGCCATAAAGCCCAGGTTTAAGGTCGCGCGGCTTTTGCCGGAACAGTTGTTGGCCGGTTAGCAATTTGCGGAAACTTTTAATCAATCTTCCAGGGCCTCCACGTCCGGCCACCGCTTCAGCCCGATGAACGGGACGGTGCACACGCCGAAATGGCCGACGATCTTACTGCGCGACCTCAGGCTTACCCGACCTGGACCACGCGAAGATTGTTGGTGGTGCCCGCTTCGCCAAACGGGACGCCGGCGACCACCACGATGACATCGGACGGCTTTGCAAAGTCCTCGGCCAGCGCCGTCCTGGTAGCGTGATCGACCATTTCCTCGTAGGTGTTGACGTCCTTCGACAGCACGCTGTGAGCCCCCCACAGCAGGCAAAGCTGCCGCGACACCTGTTGATCCGGCGTGACGGCGAGGATCGAGACCTTCGGCCGCTTGCGGGCGATGCGGGCCGCTGTGGTGCCGCTTAATGTGAATGCGACGATGGTCGATGCATGCAGAACGGCGGCGAGATCGGCGGCAGCGGCGGCAACCGCGTGCGGCGCGGTTTCCTCCTCGCCGGGCTGGGCGGCATCGATGATCGAGCGATACATCTTGTGCCGTTCGGTGCTTTCGATGATGCGGCTCATCATCGCCACCGCTTCACGCGGATATTGCCCGGTCGCGGATTCCGCCGACAGCATCACCGCATCGGCGCCATCGTAGATCGCGGTCGCGACATCGGATGCTTCGGCGCGGGTGGGAGTTGGGGCCGCGATCATCGAGTCGAGCATCTGCGTTGCCACGATGACCGGCTTTCCGACCAAGCGGCAGCACCTGATCAGCTCCTTCTGCCGGCCCGGCACGTCCTCGTGGGGAATCTCCACGCCGAGATCGCCACGGGCAACCATCACCGCGTCGGAGAGCCGGACGATGTCGTCGATCTGCTCGAGGGCTGCGGGCTTTTCGATCTTCGCCATGATACCGGCACGATCGCCGATCAGCCCGCGGGCCTCGATGACGTCTCCGGGTTTTTGAACGAACGAAAGCGCCACCCAATCGACGCCCAATTCGAGGCCAAAGGCGAGATCGGCGCGATCCTTCGCCGTCAGCGGCGACAGATTCAGAACCGCACTTGGGACATTGACGCCCTTGCGATTCGAGATGACGCCGCCGATGACGGCTTCCGCATCGATGAAATCGGGACCCACGCCGGCCACACGAACGCGGACCCTGCCATCGTCGATCAGGAGATCATCGCCGGGCTTGACCGCATCGAAGATCTCGGGATGCGGCAGCGGGATCGACATCGCGTCACCGTCGGATCCGGACAGGACAAAGCGCACCGCTTGCCCGGCGGTGACGGCGAACTTGCCATCCTTGATGGTTCCGACCCGAATCTTTGGTCCCTGCAGATCCTGCAAGATGCCGATCGGCCGCCCGACCTTTTGTTCCAGAGCCCGGATGGAGGCATGGACTTTGGCATGGTCCTCATGGGTGCCATGGCTGAAGTTGAGCCGGAACGTGTCGACGCCGGCCAGGAACAGCGCTTCCAGCATTTCGGGCGACCCACTCGCCGGTCCGACGGTGGCGACGATCTTGGCCCGGCGATTGCGACGCATGATTTAATCGGCCTGTCGGCCGCCTCTGGTGATCAGAACCGCTCTGATGTCCTTGACGTTGGTGCCGGTCGGCCCTGTGCGAATGAGGTCGCCGATCCCGGCAAAGAAACTGTAGCTGTCGTGTGCAGCAAGGTGACCGCGCGGGTCAAGCTCCGCGATACAAGCGCGCGAGTGAATCCGGTGTGACGGCGCTTGAAGACCTCTTCCATGGCGTTCCTTCGCAGATTTCACCCGGCCTTCGGTCTAGCGCCTTGACTCGCCATCTCTCCTGTTGGTGAACTGCCTGAAAAAAGCACCAGAGCGGCATCAAGACACACAGTCACGGAAACGCCCACATGCTGATTCCAATCGCCGATGTGCCGCGCTGGTACGCCGAACGCAACCCGGAAGACACCGTTGCGGTCAGCCATGGCGCGGATACGCTGACTTGGGACCAACTGGAGCGCGGCGCCAACGCCCGCGCCCGCGCCTTTGCTGCCAAGGGTGTCAAACCCGGCGATTTCGTCGCCATTGGGCTACCCAACAGCAACGCGTTTTTCGAAACTACTTTTGCAGTGTGGAAGTGCGGCGCGACGCCGACCTCGCTGTCGTGGCGTCTGCCACGCGGCGAGGCGGCTGCGGTGCTGGAGATTCTCAAACCGTCTCTGGTGGTCGGCGGCGAAGCCGACTGGAATGCGCCTAATTCCTTGCCCGCCAATTTCGTTCCCGATGGTTTCTCCGACCAACCGCTGAACAACCCGGTGGCGCGCTACTGGAAGGCGATGACCAGCGGCGGCTCGACCGGACGACCCAAGGTGATCCTCGATCATAATCCCGCGGTGGTCGACACGACAGCCGCGCCGCTGCTTGGAATACCGCTCGGCGCGTCGCTGCTCAATCCCGGCCCGCTCTATCACAACGCGCCGTTCATCGTGTCGCACTCGGCCCTGTTCGCCGGCGGACGCGTCACCGGCCTGGTCAAATTCGACGCCGAGGAGACGCTGCGCCTTATCGAAGCCAATCGGGTGCAATGGGTCAATTTCGTGCCGACCATGATGCACCGGATCTGGGCGCTGCCGGAGGGAGTGCGCAACGGCTACGACCTGTCGAGCCTGCAAATCGTGTTTCACATGGCAGCGCCGATGCCGCCATGGCTGAAGGAAAAATGGATCGGCTGGCTCGGGCCGGAACGAATCTGGGAACTCTATGGCGGCACCGAGCGGCAGGGCGCCTGCGTGATATCAGGCGTCGAGTGGCTGGCGCATCGTGGCTCGGTCGGCAAGATCGGCGAAACCGCGCGCTTAAGGATCATCGGCGAGGACGGCAACGACGTCGCGCCCGGCGAAACCGGCGAGATCTATTTCCTGCCCAATGACGGCGCCGGCAGCACCTATCATTATCTCGGCGCCGAGCCGAAGCGCCGCGCGGACGGCTGGGAATTGCTCGGCGACATCGGCCGGCTGGATGCCGATGGCTACCTCTATCTCGGCGACCGGCTGGCCGACATGATCCTGCGCGGCGGCGCCAATATCTATCCGGCCGAGGTCGAGGCCGCGGTGACCGCGCACCCGGACGTGCGCTCCTGCGTCGTCGTCGGCCTGCCCGATCCCGAATTCGGCCAGCGCGTGCATGCGATCCTGGAACTGCGGGAGGCCGCCGACGCCGCCGATGTCGTCGACGGCATGGGCGGCTTCCTGGCCGACCAGCTCAGCCGCTACAAGCATCCGGAAAGTTTCGAGATCGTCGCGGTCGGCCTGCGCGACGATTCCGGAAAAGTCCGCCGTACCCTGCTGCGCGACGAGCGCGCGGCCTGGCTTAGGGAAAACCGCCCGTTCCGGCTGATGCCGGCAAGGGCGGCGGCGAAGGCGGAGTGAGAGCTGCCGCGGGATTTCGCCGGCCAGACCGGTGTGCGCTGCGGCGGCAGTTGCTTTTTCGTGGGATACAATCTTAAGATAGCCGCTTAGGTAATTGCTTTGTTCTGCCGCCTTGGCGCAGAAGTCCGATTTTCAGACACGAGATTTTTTTGAAGGCGTCATCGCCAAACGACGCCTGGACATTTTGGGGGAACGCCATGAACGCAATGACCTGGGCAAAAGCACTGGCCGCCATCGGCTCCGTTCTGCTGATCTTCTGCATCGGATGGATGGCAAGGGAAATCCCCCCGCCGGTGACGTCGATCGGCTGCCGCGAGAGTTCTCAAGGTGGAACTGGCAGACCAAACCCAAAAAGACAGGGATAATGCGGGCAACCTTCGCATTGTCGGCGTTTCGCCGAAATCCGTCACCCTCGGCAGCCGTTTGTGCGTCGTCGTCGCCGGCGTCGCCGCCGTCGCGGCGGCTCCCACCGAGGCGCCGAAGGCCAGCACGACCCCTCCGGCTTCCGTGGCCGTCAATCTGTTCCTGAACGAGGAGGTGACCAAGCTCTCGGCCAAGGCAGCACCGGTTCCCGGCCCTCAAATGCTGACCTATCAGTTCGGCGAGCACACCGATGCGTCATCCGACGAAGGAAAATTCTGGCGCGCCTTGCTCGCAGGCAAGACCAGCGACGGCGTCATGGCGTTGAGCGTCGGCGTCTCGACGACGCAAAGCAGCGCGCCTACGGCGCTGGCGCCTGAAAATATCGAGTTGGTGGTCTACAAGACCAGGGTTCTCGCGGTTGGCGGCCTTGCGATGTTCATTCTGCTCGTGGCATTCGTGGTGTTCGCGGCCAATTCCACCGTTCTTCGCGATACTCCCGGTTTCGCAAATGGTCGTCCTACGGGCACCTATAGTCTTGGCCGGACCCAGATGGCGCTGTGGCTGGTGCTTTCGGTTGCCGGCTTCATATTCCTCTGGCTGACGCTCGGCTTCTATCTGCACGTCATCACAACAGCGGTACTGGTGCTGCTCGGCATCAACGGCGCCACCGGGCTGGCCGCAATCGTGATCGACAAGCCCACCCCCCCGGCGCCTGCCGCTCCAGGTGCCGCGGTTGTTGCCGCCCCACCCGCCAGAATTTCGCTGGGTTTCATCGAAGACCTGATCTGCGACGCTGAAGGCGCCAAACTGCAGCGGCTCCAGATGGTGATCTGGACCTGCGTTCTGGCGGTCATTTTCGTCTGGAACGTGGTCGGGAATTTCGTGTTTGCCGACTTCGACACCAATCTGCTGCTGCTGATGGGAATCGCCAGTTCGACCTATCTGGGATTTCAAGATGCAGGAAAAGTAGATCGTCTGGTCCGGGCAGATCCCGGCTTGATTCGCCGTAGCTGATGCGCGCTTCCCGAGCCGCAGCGACCGCGATAGACTGTGAACCGCCGTCGCGGCGGTTCCACTATGCCGTTTTCGATCTTTCCTCTCGACGAAAGCCGGGGTTTACTCTGGTTCCGGCTGATTTGTTGAATGGAGATTCCGGATGGTTTCGTTGACCGAATGGAAGGTGCCGCCGGCCAATCAGCCGCGCGCGGGCGATTACAGTTTCGACCTTGACCGCACGCTCGCTTCGGTGGTCGGACTGCATTCGATCATTCCTTCCGACGCCTTCAGCGCGGAGACGCTCGGCACCGAACGGGCCGGCAACGGCGTGCTGATCGACGAAGGCCTGGTACTGACCATCGGCTATCTCATCACCGAGGCCGAAACCGTCTGGCTGCATCTCGGCGACGGCCGCGTCGTGTCGGGCCACGCGCTTGGCTTCGATTCCGAAAGCGGTTTCGGCCTGGTGCAGGCGCTCGGCCACCTCGACCTCGATCCGCTGCCGCTCGGTTCTTCCGCCGCGGCCAAGATCGGCGACCGCGTGGTGCTCGGCGGCGCCGGCGGGCGGACGCGATCGGTCGCAAGCCAGATCGCGGCCAAACAGGAATTCGCGGGTTACTGGGAATATCTGCTCGATGAGGCGATCTTCACCCATCCGGCGCACCCCAATTGGGGCGGCGCCGGGCTGATCAACAGCCGCGGCGAATTGATCGGGATCGGCTCGCTGCAGCTCGAACGCGAGCGCGAGGGCAAGGCCGAGCATGTCAACATGATCGTGCCGATCGACCTGCTCAAACCGGTGCTGGACGATCTGCGCAAATTCGGCCGCGTCAACCGGCCGTCGCGGCCGTGGCTCGGCATGTATTCGACCGAGATCGACCACCGCGTCGTCGTGGTCGGCATCGCCGACAAGGGACCGGCCGGGCGCGCCGAACTGAAGACCGGCGACGTGATCCTTGCCGTCAACGGCGACAAGATCACCAGCCAGACCGGCTTCTACCGGAAACTCTGGTCGCTGGGGCCGGCTGGCGTCGACGTGCCGCTCACGGTCTATCATGAGGGCGTCACCTTCGACGTGACGCTGACCTCGATCGATCGCACCAAATTGCTGAAGGCGCCGAGACTTCACTGATCAAGACTCCACTAAATATTACGGGAGCCCTCGATGAGCGAGGCCGTGGTAGACGACATCGTGGCCGTGCTGCCGCCGCTGTTGCAATCGCTGGAAGCCCTTGGCTTCATCGTCCGCCATCTCAACCCGCCGGATTTCGGCCGGGTGATGCACGCCGCCGGTGCGCCGGACGAGGCCTTGCGCGCCGTTCGGCCGCGACTGGCGCAATGGCCCGAGGAATTTTCCGACACCCGGACATCGCTCGAATCCGCCAGCGATGCCGCGCTGGCCGCCTTCCAGGGTTTACGCGCGGTGCAAAACGGCGATGGCGATATCGTCGCGGTGTTTCGCGCGCTGCGCTACGCCCCGCGCGCGCAGGAGGCGCTCTATGCGCTCAGTGCGAAATTGCCGCCGGTCAGCGAATTCTTTGTCGATCCTTCGCTGCGCGACGACACCGAACTCGCGGCGCGGCTGGGCCAGCCCGGCAACGAAAACACCGGCATCATGCATGACCACAACGAGCCCGGCAGCCGCGGCGGCTTTTCGCTCTATGTGCCGGAATATTATACGCCGGACCGCGCCTGGCCGCTGGTGATGGCGCTGCACGGCGGCAGCGGCAACGGCCGCGGCTTTTTGTGGAGCTGGCTGCGCGATGCGCGCAGCCGCGGCGCGATCCTGGTTGCGCCGACCGCGACTGGCAATACCTGGGCCTTGATGGGCGACGATAGCGATACGCCGAATCTGGCGCGCATTCTGGATTCGGTGCGATCGCGCTGGAACATCGATCCCGGAAAAATGCTGCTGACCGGCATGAGCGACGGCGGCACGTTCTGCTACGTGACGGGATTCGAGAGCGGCTCGCCTTTCACCCACCTCGCCCCAGTCGCCGCGACGTTTCATCCGCTGATGGCGGAGGTGGCAGATGCCGAACGGCTGCGCGGCCTCCCCATCCATATCGTGCATGGCCGGCTCGACTGGATGTTTCCGGTGCAGGTGGCGCGGCAGACGCAGCAAGCGCTCTCCGCCGCCGGTGCCGACGTCACCTACCGCGAACTCGACGATCTCAGTCACACCTATCCGCGCGAGATTAACGCGGAGATATTGGAATGGCTGAACGGAGCATAGTCAATAAGCCGGCTATACATGGCGCGCCGCCGGCTTGAGATTTCATCCATTTGCCTTGGGGTGGAGCAGGTCGGAAAATCCGACACGATGCAACATCTCGTTGCGAACCCGGTCGATCACGGCGAAGGCCACCTCGGCGCCGTCTTGCGTCGGATCGATGTGAACGCGGAACGGCCGTTGGCCGAACGGCATGTCGACGACTTTGACGATCGCATAGGCCACCGACCCAGCGTCGGCCTCCGGCGGCACGATCGCCGAAAACGCCTTCATGATCTGCTCGCCGAAGCCGGCATAGGGGCCGGCTTCATATTCGGCGGCGCGTGCGCGGTCAGCCGGCGAACCCGAATGCGCGAAATGATTGGTGCCGCCGGTGAACGCACCCGGCACGATGATCGAGGTCTCGATACCCCATCGCGACAATTCGCGCGCATAGACCACGGCAAGCGCATCCATTCCGGCCTTCGCGGCAAAATAGGGCGCAAGATAGGGCGGCGTGCCGCCGGCCGAGCTGCTGCTCGACACCCAGACCAGCAATCCCCGGCCCTGCTGGCGCAGCTGCGGCAGCGCCGCGCGATTGACGCGCTGGGTGCTCAGCACATTGATGTCGTAGAGTTCGGCGAGTTGTTCGGGCGTGAAGGCTTCCGCCGGACCGAACGACATGTGGCCGGCGTTGTGCATCACGACGTCGAGACGCCCCTGCTCCGCGACGATCTGCCCAATCGCCGCGTCGGCGGAGGCCTGCGAACCGACGTCGAGTTCAAGCGCCCGCAGATCCACCTTGTTGTCGCGCGCAAATCTTCCGACGTCAGCGACGACAGCCGCATTGCGCCCGGTGGTCTCACGCATCGATGCGTATACCGTGTGGCCGGCGTGGGCGAGCGCGTTGGCGGTCAGCCGGCCAAAGCCGCTGGACGCACCGGTGATGACGATAATTTGTTTCATGACAAATATCCTTCTATGCGATTGGTTGGTTTGCTTCAGACCATGCCGCCATTGGCGCGCAGCGTCTGGCCGTTGATCCAGGAGCCGTCGGGGCCGGCCAGGAACGAGACCGCCGCGGCGATATCCTCGGGCGTGCCGAGACGCTCCAGCGGATTCATTTTCGCCAGCCGGTCGATCAGCTCCGGCGATTTGCCGTTGAGGAACAGATCGGTTGCGGTCGGGCCAGGGGCCACCGCGTTGGCGGTAATCGAACGGCCGCGCAGTTCCTTCGACAGCACCGCCGTCATGGTCTCGATCGCGGCTTTGGTGGCGGCATAGACGCCGTAGGTCTCGGGCTTCACCCCGACCACGCTGCTCGAGAAATTGACGATCCGGCCGCCATGCGCAGCCGCCTGGCGGCTTCGCGCATCGCGTTGAAACTACCCTTGAGGTTGATCGCGACCTGCCGATCGAACATTGCATCGTCGCTGTCGGCGATCGTGGCGAGCTTCATGATGCCGGCATTGTTGACCAGCACATCGACGCCACCGAAGGCGGCCTCCGCCGCGTCGAACATGCCGCGCACCGCACCGGGATCGCTGACATCGGCCTTGGCGGTCAGCGCCCGGCCGCCATTGCCCTCGATCTTGCGCGCCAGCGCCTCGGCCGATTTGGTGTCGCCGGAATAGTTGATGACGACGGTAAAGCCGTCTTTGGCGAGACGCTCGGCCACCGCCGCACCGATACCGCGCGAAGCGCCCGTAACGATTGCTACCTTATTGGATTCGTTTGTCATTTCTGGTCTCCTCATGGTTGCGCGGTGAATCCGCGTCCGATGGGAGAGAACTAAAGCCTTCCGTTTTCCGGATAATCATGCACCATCTGGCATCACAATCCGGAAAAGACGAACAATACGGTGGACCGGTTTGATGCGATGCGGGTGTTCACGCGGGTGGCCGAGCGACGCAGTTTTTCGCTCGCGGCCGAAGATCTCGGCCTGCCCCGCTCCACGGTGACGGACGCGGTGAAGGCCCTGGAAGCGCGGCTCGGCGTGCGGCTGCTGGAGCGGACCACGCGGCAGGTCCGCCCGACGCTGGATGGCGAGGCCTATTACCGGCGCTGCCTGTCGTTGATCGCCGATCTCGAAGATGCCGAAGGCGCGTTCGGCGGCGCCAAGCCGAAGGGGCTGCTGCGCGTGGATGTGCACGGAACGCTGGCGCGTCATTTTGTGATGCCGCACCTGCCCGAATTTCTCGCCGAATATCCCGATATCGAACTGTATTTGAGCGAAGGCGACCGGCTGGTCGATCTGATCCGCGAAGGAATCGATTGCGTGCTGCGCGTCGGCGATATCAAGGACAGCGACATGATCGCACGCCGCGTCGCCATGCTCGACGAGATCACCTGCGCCGGACCGGCCTACATTGATCGCTTTGGCCAGCGCGCAAGCGTCGATGCTCTCGCCGGCCATTTCATGGTCGGCTTCCATTCGTCGGCGGCGGGGACGTTGCTGCCGCTCGAGTTCGTCGTCGATGGCGCCGTGCGCGAGTTGAAGTTGCCCGCGATGGTTTCAGTCAACGGCGCCGAGAGTCTCGTCGCTGCGGCGCGCAAGGGATTGGGATTGATTCAGGTGCCGCGTTATCACGTCGAAGACGATCTGAAACGGGGGACGCTCGTCGTCGTCCTGCCGGACTGTCCGCCGTCGCCGACGCCGGTCTCGTTATTGTATCCACGCCATCGCCAGCTATCGCCGCGCGTCCGCGTCTTCATCGATTATGTGACGCGGGAGTTCGGGCGGGCCAGTTCCCCCAGCGATTGAGATTTCAAGTCTTGGGTAGAAGTCCCGAACGAAGACAAACCTCTGGCACCTCGCCGATTCGATCCCTTGCACCGCGAAGGACGTCCCGCTCGGAAGCGCTGAGCGTGTTCAGGTCTCCATCCCCAAAAAACCCGATGGCACGCAGCACCTGCGCAGGCTCGCCGTCGAACATCTGCCTGAAAGCGCCCAAGCCGGTCGACAATGCAGCGCCTGCAGAAATCATTGCGACGATGTCTCGATAATCCTTCGCTTCGGCCCGATCCAATGTGGCTTTCAGCTTGGTTGCCATCAGATCGTCAAGTGACGCGACAAACAAGGTACCGTCGCGAGTCAGCTGCGGATCATTGACCCTGCCGAATTTGATCTCGCCGAAAAACGATACTTTCACAGCGCCAGCCGGCGTTTCGGCCAGCAGCACCAGTGTCTCGGGCGCATCCTGCAAGATGCTGGCGCCGCGGGCAAACCTGAAGATCGATCGTATCTGTTCCTTGTCGAGCGCGCTGGATCGAAAGAAGTCAAAATCCAAGGACTCGCGGTGTCCCAGATGAAGCGCGATCGCCGTCCCGCCATAAAGGACAAAATCCAGCTGGGTGGCAGGTGCGAGACTGGGCCAGATTTGCTTTTGCGCCGCCGGCAGGACGTCAAGCTTTGGTTCAAAACGTTGCGGCATCAAATGCTCTCCGCGGAGCCTTGTCCGGGATCACCGCGCCAGTCGCGAAAGAAAGGCGCCCGCGCCAGAATTCCCAGGATCGATCGTTGATCCAGCCCGGCTCGGCATGCAGCATAAGCTCGACCAAGCGCGCCTTACCGACCGTCTGCTCCAGCAGCAGGATATCGTCATACGTACCGAGGTTCATTGTTTGCGCAATGATTCGATCTTCGGAAAACGGCTGTCCACCGACCGGCTGCCACCACAGATATTTGCGGCAAAACTGATCCAGTATGCCGGCCGAAATGTCTGACGTCGTCATATCCTACCATACCCGAACAGATGAATATTTTCCACGCCAACGGCGACCGGCGACCGGACCGAGGCGGAACCTTCCCGCCCGACCTCCGTTATCAGTCATCATCGGAGGTCGCCATGCGGACGTTTTTTGGAATGATTTTGGGCGCGCTGCTGCTGGTCGGCGGCGTCTATGTCTACGACTCGATGCAGACCTCGAGCGTGGCGAATGGCCAGGTCGCGCAGGCCAACCGCACCATCGTCAACTGGGACGTCGCGGCGGCTGACTGGCAGGCCCTGAAAGGGCACGCCCATGACGACTGGGTGAAAATCTCGTCGAAGTAGTCGCGCGGAAAGTTTCGCAATAAATCAGCGTCCTCGTCATTGGCGGGGACGCTTTTGCGTTCGGCGTTAATTGCTCGCCTTCGCCTTGCGCGCGTCGGCAATGACCATCTCGAACTCGGCCATGGTCAGCACGCCGGGCACGCGGAACTTGCCGACGATAAAGGAAGGCGTCCCGTTGAAGCCGAACGCCTTGGCCTGATCGTCGTTGCGCGCGAGGATGGCGTCGATCGCCTTGGCGTTGGCCGTGAGATCGCGGCTGAGGCGATCCATGTCGATGCCGGCAGCCGCGAGCAGTTCGCCGAGGCGCGGCTCGGTCAGTTTTGAGGCGACGCCGATCATCGCCTCGTGGGCTTTCAGGAACTTGTCCTGGTATTTGGCGGCCAGCGCCATTCGCGCCGCGACCTTGGAGACCGGGCCCAGGATCGGCCAGTCCTTTAGCACCAGCCGGACCTTGCCGTCGTCCTGCACGACCTGGCGCAGTTCGGGATCGAGCTTGCGGCAATACGGGCAATTATAATCGAACCACTCGACGATGGTGATGTCGCCATCGGGATTTCCGGCCACCGGGATCTCGGGATCCCGCAGCACCAGCGCTTCCGTCAGCACCTTCTCCTCGTCGTCCTCGGCAAACGCCGAATGCGGCGCGATGCCGGCGCCGAGCAGGACCGCACCGATCCCCAGCAAGCCAAGGGCTCCGCGCCGGGTTTGGAGCGGATTGGCTGGATCGTACGATTTGGTCATGAAAAGTCCTCGAAAGCGCCTGAACGAACTACGTTCAAGATAGGGATAAGTTACGCGCCAGCATATAGAGCGCCACCGCAATAATGACCACGGCGAACACGATATTGAGCGCACCGCGCCGCTCCGCCAGGTGCCGTGCCGATCGCGTGCCGGCCACCCCGCCGGCGATGCCGCCGGCAACAAACAAGCCCGCCAGCGGCCAGGAAACCAGGCCGGACCAGGCATAGCTGGCGGCGGTGGTCATGCCGAAGGCGGTGACGGCGACCAGCGAGGAACTGACCGCGTTCATGATCGGCATGCCCGTTGCCAGCATCAGCGCCGGCACGATCAGAAATCCGCCGCCAATGCCGAAGAAGCCGGACATCGTCCCGGTCGCCAGACCGAGGCCTGTGATGGCGGGCATGTTGGACAGGCTGATCTTGACGTCGGGCAGCCCGATCCGCGCGCGCGTCTTCAGCATCAGCATCGCGATGACAAGCATCACCAGCGCAAACAGCGCCAGCAGTTTCTGGCCCTCGACCATCTTGCCGAGGATCGATCCGCCGAAGGCGCCGATGATTCCGGCCGCCGCAAACACCAGCGCGCAGGACCAGACGACCGTGCCGCCGCGCGCATGGTTCGACAGATTGACCGCGGCATTCGCCGCCACCGCGATCGCGCTGGTGCCGATCGCGACATGCGGTTCGGGCACGCCGACCACATAGACCATCAGCGGCACGGCCAGGATCGATCCGCCGCCCCCGACCAGGCCAAGGGAAAATCCGACCAGCATTCCCGATGCCAGTCCAAGCAGGCTTTGCGTTGTGGAGATGATCAACTTGAAGAACTCACTTGCGCCCCAAGACTCGCCTGCGCCTCAAGACGGGCGCTTTGCTTCGCTGGAAAACGCTATAGAAGAATTTTCTGCGGACTGCCATGACTGTAGCACAAATCTGCACTGCAAAGGAGTTCAGCGCACCAAAAGCGTCACCGCCAGCGGCACCAATAGCGATGTCACCAGCGCGTTCAGGCTCATGGCGATACCCGCAAACACGCCCGCCACCGCATCGACCTGGAAGGCGCGCGCGGTGCCGATGCCGTGGGCGGCGATGCCGACCGCAAAGCCGCGGGCGCGAAAATCGGTAATCCCGGTCCGGTTCATCAGCGGCGTGACAATGATCGCGCCCATGATGCCGGTGAGCACCACCGAAACCGCCGTCAGCGACGGATCCGCGTGCAAGGATTCGCTGATCCCCATCGCGACGCCGGCGGTAACCGATTTCGGCGCCAGCGACAGAATGATCGCGCGCGGCAGGCCCGCGGCCTCGGCCAGCAGCACCACCGAAACGATCGCGGTGATGGAGCCGACCGCGAGCGCCACCAGCATAGGCACGATCGCCGCCGCGACGGCCTTGCGGTTTTCGTAGAGCGGCACCGCCAGCGCCACCGTCGCCGGTCCGAGCAGGAAATGCACGAACTGCGCGCCGCCGAAATAGGTGGAGTAGGACGTCTTCGTGAGCAGCAGGAAGACGCCGATGATCCACATCGAATGCAGCACCGGGTTGGCCAGCGGATGGCGGTGCGTCCACAGCGATACCGCGTCCGCAATCGCATAGGTCAGCAGCGTCACCGTCAGCCAGAGCAGCGGCGACTGCGACAGGTAGACCCACAGCGAAAACGGATTGTCGCTCATGGCTTTTCCTGCCCGCGCGCGAGGAAGCGGTTCGCCAACCGGAATGTCGCGACCGTCACCAGCAAGGTGATCACCACGGAGATCGCGAGAACCGCCAGAATGGCGATGCCGTGCTCGGCGAGCAGATCGAGTTTTTGCACGACGCCGACACCCGCCGGGATGAACAAGAGCGACAGATGCGCCAGCAGGCCGCGGCTGGCGCTTTCCACGCCATCGCCTTGCAGCGGCCCACGCGCCAGCACGACGAAGCGGTCGCGCGCCAGCAGCAACAACAGCAAAAGCAGCATCCCGACCACCGGGCCCGGCATCGGCAGACCGAGCCCGCGCACGAAAACTTCGCCGGTCAATTGGCAAAGCAGGATCAGACTGAGGCTTGCTATCATGCGACCGCCCGTGCGGAGACTGCCCTATCAGGTCGCCGCGGCAGACGCTTGTCAATGTGGCCTTACCGCGGACCGCGCAAGCGCGCGCAGCTGGTCGCCAAGTCAGCCGAGAAACTGGTCGAGGAAGAACGCGCGACCGGCTGAACGCCGGCCGCGCCTGACTGTGAGACGGCTTCAGCCCTTCAGCTTGTTGTTGCATTCGCTGTAGTAGCCGCCGCCCTTCTGGATCCACTTCATGCCGCCATTGCCGCCGGTGGCCTTGTTGGCATTGTACTGGTCGACGCAGGTGTGCATGCGGCCCTTGCCGGCACTTTCCTTGGCGTATTTCGGATCCACGGCGGACGGAAATACCGCAGGCCCGGACGGCGCCGCTGGTGCAGCCGCGGGCGCGGCTTCCTTCTTGGCTTCCTTCGGCGCAGCGGGCGCGGGAGCGGCAGCCGGAGCCGCGGCCGGCGTCGCCGCGGGTGCGGCGGTGGCATCGGCGCCGCATTGGGCCTTGCGGAAGTCATTCCACTTCTGGCCGTTCAGCGTGCCGGCGGTCTTGGCGGCCTGATATTTCGCGCTGCATTCCTGGCTGGTCAGCGCCTGCGCCGGAGCTGTTGCCGCGAACGCGGCGAAGCCCGATACCGCAACCGCACACAATAGTTTGGCTTGAATGTTCATCCTTGGTCTCCCTATTCACTTCCTGGGCGTTGACGATGGGGTACTGAAGATCCGGGCGGCCATCCTAGCGCAACCGGAACTAGCGACAACGCACGGGGCCAATGGTTCGCTCAAAATATTGTCGCGACGAAAATGCCGGATGGTCCGCTTCATTCACCCGCGGTTCATCATCACCGCGCGACGGTTGCGACCTTCCGTTCAAATCGAGGTGCCTCATGACGAAGATTTCTTCCCTTGCGACCGCGACTGCCCTTGCATCCATGTTGCTGATGGGCACAGCTTTTGCACAAACGGCGGCGCCCGCCGCCAAGGACGCCACCAAGACCGAAACCAAGGCGGCGCCGGCGGCGGCCGAAAAGAAGGCCGACAAGCCGCGGACCGCAGCATCCCTCGAATGCTCGAAGGAAGCCGACGCCAAGGGGCTGCATGGCAAGGAGCGCAAGAAATTCCGTTCCGAATGCAAGAAGGGCGCGGCCGACAAGGCCAAGTGATCTGAGTAATCCGGGCCAAATGAACCCGATTTCCGCCGCCTTGCGCGGGGGTGAATTGGGGATCATGGCCACAGTCTAGACCCCGACCGGTTTGCGCCGATGCGCAAACCGGCCTCTCTTTCGAGAGCAACGAAACAGCGCGCATTGCTGCATCGCGCAAACGCATTTGTCCCCCAGTTGCGGATTTGCCATAAGGCGGCGTGACCCTGATCCCTGCAACGATCGCGCTTGCCGTTCCCAGCCGCGCCTGGATTCTCAACACGCTCGAGACGCTCGCCATCGGCAGCGCCGGCGGCCTGCTGTTTTTGTGGGCGGGCCTGCCGGGCGGATTGATCTCGGGCGCGATGATCGCGGTCGGCGGCGCGGCGCTGGCCGGGCGTCCCCTCGCCGTGCCGCCAGCCATCACTCAGAGCGTGCTGCTGCTGCTTGGGATTTCGCTGGGTTCGCTGGTGTCGCGGCAGCTGATCCAGCATGTCGGCTCCTATCCCCTGACCATCGCGCTGCTGGCACTCGCCACCTTCTGCTCGACCTTCGGAAGCAGCTTCTATCTGCAGCGCGCCCATGGCTGGGACCAGACCTCGGCGTTTCTGGCCGGAAGCCCCGGCGCGCTGTCGCAGATCATCATCCTTGCTGCGGAGAAGGGCGCCGACGTCGCAGCGATCGCCGTGGTGCAGACCATCCGCGTGATCATCCTGACCGCAGCGTTGCCACTGCTGCTGGCGTTGACCGGCATGGTGTCTGCCTCGGCGCCGCTGGCGCTGACGACGAACGCCTCGGCGCTCGCGCTCGCCGTGCTGGTCGTGGCATCGGTCGCGGCCGCGCTGCTGCTGCGCTGGGTGAAATTCCCGGCGAGCTGGATGTTCGGCGCCATGCTCGCCTCCAGCCTGCTGCACGGAACGGGCCTGGTCGAAGGCGGCCTCCCAAATTGGGTGCGCGGCGTGGCGCTGGTCGGCATCGGCGCCCTGATCGGCACGCGCTTTGCGCGGATGAAAACCTCGACCCTGCTCAGCCACGTCAATGCAGGCCTGGGCTCGTTCGCCGTCGCCATCATCATCTCGGCGGTGTTCGTCGCGGTGATTGCGCTGACCACCCATGTCCGCTTCGCCGACGTCATCGTGGCGTTCGCGCCGGGCGCGATGGACGCCATGCTGGCGCTGGCGCTGACGCTGCATATCGACCCGATCTTCGTCGGCGCGCATCATTTGTCGCGCTTCGTGTTCGTCACCATCACCACGCCCGGCATCGTCCATCTGTTCGGACGGCCGCAGGATGATGTCGACGATTAAGCGCGTTGCCTGGACCTGACCAGGCCCCAACCCGCGATCGCGGCCATCATCAGCGAGATCAGGACATTGTAGCCGGCCAGCGACAGGCCGAGGAAGCGCCACTGCACCTCGTCGCAGCGGATCACTTTGACGGTGTCGAGCCGCTCCAGGAGATTGCCGGCGCTGCCGAGATTTCCGACCGGACCGGTGCAATCGGTCGGCCCCTGCCAAAAACCCCATTCGACGCCGGCGTGGTAGGTGCCAAGCCAGGCATTGCCGAGCGCTGCCAGCGCCAGAATGGCAAGACCCGCCAGCAGCAGCGGACGCGCGGCGCCCTTGATGGCCGCGAACGCGACCAGCGCGCCCAGTGGCACCGCCAGGTAATAGGCATAGCGCTGTTCGAGGCAGAGCGGACAGGGCCGGATATCCAGCACCAGCTGGAAGAACCACGCCCCCGCCAGCGTCGCCGCGGCAATGATCGTGACCGCCAGCGCCGCGGTCAGCGCGGGATTGGCGGGATTGCCGGCATGCGAGGGATGTGCGGTGGCGAGTGTCACGGGTGATCTCCTGCCTGTAAAGGCGTCGTATCCTCTGGGAATGCCCCTGTCGAGGCACGGGACAATCACTTCCGCGCGGGTTGACCCGGGCAGGCCGCCCGCTATATTCCGCCCGCTTCGCGATGCCGGCCCCTAAGGCAAGCCTCCGAAGGCCCCTGTGGCGGAACTGGTAGACGCGCTCGACTCAAAATCGAGTTCCGCAAGGAGTGCTGGTTCGATTCCGGCCAGGGGCACCATTTTCCAATTCGATTCTCTAAACTCGTCGAATCCAGATACAGTTTTCGCGACCCCGCGACGCGATGCGCCCGGAGTTTTGCACGAACGCTGTCCCTCCAAAAAGAAGAGGGCGCAGGGAATGCCGGGTGCACGCTGCACCCGCGGTCTCGTGTGCAAAATTGTGCGAAGAGGCGCACACGAGCATACAGGTTCAGCGGAGGCAATCCGACATTCCCCGCGCAATGGTTTTACGGCTTATAACGCGCTCTCCTCGGCGACGAATTCCTCTTGTCACCGTCGCCTGCGGATTGGGATTTGTCCAAGCCCGGTTGGGCCGACGCATCTCCGCAAGCTTGACATCAGCAACGGATGCCGGAACCACACGATTTCGCCGTACGCAGCCCGTCTTCGCCAACGGCATCGGCGGATAGTGCACCCCCACCGAAGCATTGACCAAGGCGGATTTAGCGCCGTTCGTCCAACACGCCGGATCACAGCTCACGGGCCATCAAGACCCGCCCCGCCATTGCCCGTGCGCGCCGACGCTGCCGCGTCCACCGCATCCCGCACCCAACGTCCGTGACGATCGCGATACGCCCCTCTATGGGGC
The DNA here is from genome assembly GCA_963836765.1 of uncultured Alphaproteobacteria bacterium. Classification (GTDB taxonomy): domain Bacteria; phylum Pseudomonadota; class Alphaproteobacteria; order Rhizobiales; family Xanthobacteraceae; genus Bradyrhizobium. Next base: position 428,149 of record CAWILG010000036.1, on the reverse strand, counting down.
ACGGGATGGGGCGAGCTTCTACCGGTGATTTGCCCGACGCGACAAGCGGAATATTTTCTTAGCGTCCGCTTGACAGAAAATCACTGATTTGCCCGTCGGGCACCTTTTCCACTAAGCTCATCCGATGGACATGCTCGTCAAGCTCTATGCGCTGCCCGATTCCGCGCCTGCCTACGATCGATTGCTGAAGGCCGGCATCGTCATGCGCCGCGCGCTCGCCCCCGAAAAACACAAGGTCATCGCCTTTGTGCGGCAGACCTTCAGCGAGGCATGGGCCAGCGAAACCGAGGTCGCGTTCAGCCGCCAGCCGGCCTCCTGCTTCATCGCGATCCAGCAAAAAAAGATCGTGGGCTTCGCCTGCCACGACGCGACCTGTCCCAACTTCTTCGGCCCCACCGGCGTCGACCCGAACGCGCGCAAAAGCGGAATCGGAAAAGCCCTGCTGTTCGCCTGCCTTGAGGCCATGAAGCACCAGGGCTTTGGCTACGCCATCATCGGCGGCGTCGGGCCGGCAGAATTTTATGCGAAGGCGGTCGGCGCCGTGGCGATCGAGGGATCGGAGCCGGGGGTTTATCGGGGGCTGTTGTAGGCCCGCGCAAGGCGCGGCCTGATGACAAGCTCCGGCGTAATCCGCCCACCCGGCAGTTCCGACGGCGCGATGCACACATCGTGTGCAACGGCTTTAACTGCGGATTACGCTGACGCTGATCCGACCTACCCTCGGCAACAGCCGGCCGCCGCGACTGGCATTCAAAACGTTGCTTCAAATGCCTGCTGCACCTTTTTCGGATCCGTGACGCTGTTGGCGATCAGAAGTGCGAGCAAGAGGCGCGCCTTCTGCGGGTTGAGATCGAGCGACACGGCAAAACCGAGCGCGTCATCCTCGACCTCGACATTGCGATTGACGAAGCCCGAGCCGACGCGGGTCGCGCGCACGACCAGCACGCCGCTCCTGGCAGCAGTGGCGAGCGCGTCGATCGCGGCCTTGGACGAGTTGCCGTCACCGACGCCGGCGAGCACGATGCCCTTGGCGCCGCGCTTGACCGCATCCTCGACTGGAGCTGCATCCATGTTGGCATGGGAATAGATGATGTCGACCCGCGGCAGCGGCGGCGCCGCGGGGAGTTTCAGCCCCAAAGCCTTGAGCGCACCAGCCGACTGCAGAAAGCGCACCGACGCGGGATCGACATAGCCGACCGGACCTGCATTCGTCGAATGGAAGGTATCGACACTGGTCGAGTTGGTTTTCTGCACCCACCGCGCGCCGTGAATGATGTCGTTGAGCACCACCAACACGCCGCGGCCGCGCGCCTGCGGCGAGGCGGCGACCTCCACCGCCTCATAGAGATTGGCGGGGCCATCGGCACCGACCGCCGTCGACGGGCGCATCGAGCCGACCAGCACCACCGGCATGTCGGTGTCGAGGATCGATTGCAGGAAGAAGGCGGTCTCCTCCATGGTGTCGGTGCCGTGGGTGATCACGATTCCGTCGGCCTCGTTGCTCTGGATCGCGGTCTTGATGCGCGCGGCGAGATCGAACCAGACCTTGTCGTTCATGTCCTGCGATCCGATCGAGGAGATCTGCTCCGCCGAGATCGTTGCAACCTTGTCGAGGCCCGGCACCGCAGCGACAAGGTTAGCCCCGCTCACCTTGGCGGAGTCATATGCATTGCCGGCCCGCGCGCTGGCCTGACCGGCGATGGTGCCGCCGGTGGCGAGCAGCAGAACCCGCGGCGGCGCAGTTTGTGCGCGTACCGATCCTGCAAGGACGCCTGCCACGAGGGGCAGAACCAGGCCCACCGCGATGAGCGAGCGACGATCAAATTTGTCGAAAAAGACAGAGAACATCGTCATTCTCCTCATTCCAGCGCACGACACGACACACCTCATTGTGTTTTCGCATCGGGCTCAGGGCAGAGAATACGCCCAATATGTCTTTGGTCAGGCGATAGCTGCCCCCTCACCCGATCTCCTTCGGCACCACCATCTCGACCTGCGGCTGCCCCGCCACCGACGTCACCGCAAACGCCCGCGGCCGGGTCAGGAACAGCATAGGGCGGATTGAACCGAAGGTATGATCCGCCAACTCGGCAGCTTTAACGACGCATTGCACTGACGCTACCCCGTCCAAGAACCACAAGCTTCAGCGAAAATTGTCAAGCAGCATGGCCACGTCCGCAATGTAGTAGCGACCGGTTCCGCTCATCATGGCGTTTCTAAATGCATAATTCTCCACATCGTGCCGTTTGTCGGAAAATTCGTATTTGAAGTTCAGCGAGTAATAGAAATGCTCATCCAAATAGATGTCCGCCGCCCGGTGCTGACCGTTCTTGATTGCAGTGCGCGCAGCGTCGTCAATCGAAAATAGCTGCGCAAAAGGCAACCCAAGACTGTTCAGAGAGATATGATTTTGAAATGGTTGAGAGATATGTAGTAGAGCGTCTTCGTAATAAGCGTTGCTGCCTTGCCCCAATACCGCGTAGATTTCCAATCCAATACTCTCTCGGAATGCCGACTTCAGTTCCGGCATCAAATGAATGAAGGTATCCGGCCTGTAGTCATACTTGACACCGCGCCGAAAATTCCCCGATCTCCAATTGCTCTTTAAGAGCAAGCTATCCCCAAACGAAATAAATGAGATGTCGGGATTGTTCTCGGCAATTCTATCAATTCGACCACGGAGGCCAATCAACTTTTCTCTTGTGAGCTCTCCACGTATCAATGCGGATTTCACGCCGATAGCGTCGACTAAAGCAAAGACAGAGAATGAGCGACTGAAGAGACTCTCAAACCAATCGCTGGCTACAAACAAATGCGGCTTTTCGTCATAATCTCTAATGCCCACACACGCTACAAACTGGTCACGCGGCAAAACAACATTCACCTCGTGGAAGCGCTCCGTCACGTTTGGATACCAGGAAAGCTCCACTGCGCTTGAAGTTACGCTGCGGGCCGCGGCGTAACCAATGTAACCGACGGGATCGAATTGTTTGCGATCATTGAAGAACTTCAACCACGTTTTCTCATATTCTTGCATCCACACAACATCCATCAAAAAGATGTCGCGATTCAGCGGCACTCGGTCGAAGTCGTAGTTGTAAAACTCGGGGCTCTCAAACAAGTTTGCTTACTGCTTTACGGCTAATGGTCGAAAGACCGGAAGTCATGATGCAACTCCATTTCCCCTCACCCGATCTCCTTCGGCACCACCATCTCGACCTGCGGCTGGCCCGCCACCGACGTCACCGCAAACGCGCGCGGCTGGGTCAGCACTTCCGGCTGCAGGATCTGGTCGAGCTGCTCGCGGGTCAGAAGCTTCTTTTCCAGCACCAGGTCGTAGACACTGGCGCCGGTGACCAGCGCCTGCTGGGCGATCTCGGTGGCGTTGGCGTAGCCGATATAGGGGTTGAGCGCGGTCACGATGCCGATCGAATTTTCGACGCCGCGGCGCAGATGCTCGCGGTTGGCGGTGATGCCGCTGACGCATTTGGCAGCCAGCGTCAGGCAGCCGGCGCGCAGATGATTGACGCTCTTGAACAGGCTGTGGGCGATGATCGGCTCGAACGCGTTGAGCTGCAACTGGCCGGCCTCGGCGGCAAAGCTCACGGTGACGTCGTTGCCGATCACCTCGAACGCGATCTGGTTGACGACTTCGGGTATCACAGGGTTGACCTTGCCCGGCATGATGCTGGAGCCGGCCTGCATCGGCGGCAAATTGATTTCGTTCAGGCCGACGCGCGGGCCCGACGACAACAGCCGCAGATCGTTACACGTTTTCGACAGTTTCACGGCGACGCGCTTGAGCACGCCGGAGAGCTGGACGAACGCGCCGCAGTCCTGCGTCGCCTCAATCAGGTTGGTCGCCGTCACCACGGGAATGCCGGTGACCGAGCGCAAATGCCGGCACACCAGGCCGGCATAGTCCGGATGCGAGTTGATGCCGGTGCCGATCGCGGTCGCTCCCATGTTGATTTCGCAAATCAAAAGCACCGCTTCCTTCAGCCGCTGCTCGTCCTCGCCCAACATCACCGCATAGGTGGAAAACTCCTGTCCGAGCGTCATCGGCACCGCGTCCTGCAACTGGGTGCGGCCCATCTTGATGATGTCCCTGAACTCATCGGATTTGTGTTCGAAGGCTTCGCGCAGCACCGCCATGGCTTCGACCAGGCGCATGATTCCGGAATAGCCCGCGAGTTTGAGCGCCGTCGGATACACGTCGTTGGTGCTCTGGCTCATGTTGACGTGTTCGTTGGGGTGCAGGAATTTGTAATCGCCCTTTTGCCGGCCGAGCAGTTCGAGCGCGCGGTTCGCGATCACCTCATTGGCGTTCATGTTGGTCGAGGTGCCGGCGCCGCCCTGGATGACGTCGACCACGAATTGCTCGTGCCATTTTCCGGCGCGCACTTCCTCGGACGCGGCGACGACGGCGTCGGCCAGCGTCGCATCCAATAGCCCAAGCTCCCGGTTGCTCTTTGCCGCCGCGAGCTTGATCGAGGCCAATGCTGCGATCAGGTCCGGATAGATCGATATCGGAGTACCGCTAATTGGAAAATTCTCCACGGCGCGCAACGTGTGGACGCCGTAGTAAGCGTCCGCCGGAACATCCCGGTCGCCCAAAAGATCGTGTTCGCGTCGCGTGCTCATCGCAAGCCCCTTCGTCGGGTGTTCGTGAGCTCCCGATAAGATCAGGAAGGGACGCTTTTTCCAAGCCTTGGTTTTTTTCCAAGTCTTGGTTTTTTTCCAAGTCTTGGTTTTTCCAAACCTTGATGTCCGCTCACGCCTTATTGTCATGTTACCGACAACAGGCCCGCATCGTCGTTCGCACCTTGGCCAGATATCGCTCCATCCTGGGCGATGAAGGCTTGTCCAGGTTATACATCGGCAGCCATGCAAAACGGCTCGAACGGGGAAAGTGTCGCCTGAGACCGCTGGCGACGGCGCGCTTGCCTGGATTTCCGCACCATGTGTTGACCAGCCAGCTGGCGCCGAATGTCGTGGCCACGATGAAGAACTTCATGTTCTCGAACTGGTCAAAATGCATGCGTCGTGCCGCATCGATCCGGAAAGCGACATTCGGCTTCCAGACCCGGTCGACATAACCTTTCAGGATGGCCGGCAACCCGTAATTCCAGGTCGGAAAGACCCATACGATCCCATCGCTTCGCCTGAGCTGTTCGACATAGCTCTGGATCGACGGCCCGGGCTCCTGCTCGTAAGCGCGCCATTCCGGCTCCTGCAGGACCGGGCTGAAGTTTTCCCGATAGAGATCCAGCAGTTCGACCTCGTGCCCCGCCGTCCCGAGTTCATCAAGCACCGCCGATAGAATGGACCCACAAAAGCTGCTCCGCGTCGGATGGGCAAAAACCACGAGTACGCGCATCGGGCACTATTCTTGTTTGTTCGAGAGCGACGGTCTGTCGGGCGGCAGGCTGTAGCCGGTGGTCAAGAGAACTTCGGCGGTGGGGTAGATCGCAGAGTCGTTCCTTACAAAGTTGGTAACGTCCTCGATGCGAGCGAGCAGCGCCGACGAAATCTTGCGCAACTGGCCGTGTTGATAATCGCGCAGAAGCGGATCGTTTTCCAGCGCGATCGCCGCCGCGATGGTCCAGGGGTACCACAGAAAGGTGCTCTGCTCGCAGGTCTCCGGGCGCCCCTCCAGATAACGGTCCGAATCGTGAGCGGTCTCATTCGGCGCCAGCTTCCTCAGCGTCAGCGGACGCCCGTTGTCGTTACCGTCGAGAGCAAAACTGATAAAGGCATCGACCGCCTCCTTGAATTTCGGATCCACGCCGATGAAGGAGTGTGAAATCTTTGCCTTCGACAGCACAAACAGGGCTTGAGCGGTGAGGCCGGGATATTCGCCGACCGGATTCTTGTTCGACGGGTTCGGCCACCATCCGGAGAAGCCCGAAGCGGTCGTGAATGATCCGAGCAGCCATTTAGCGCCCAGTTTGACGGCTTCACCATACTGGGTCTCGTGCCCGGCAATGACCTCACCGTTCTGTTCTGCCTGCGAAAGCGCCCACAGCGCCATGATCGTCGAGTAAGTGCGGATGTGCCGGGGATTTGAGGTGCGCTCGATCACGGACCAGCCGCCATCGTCATGCTGACGTGCCACAATGGCATCGAGCGCCGCATTTGCCCGCGAAATGACCGTCCGCAGTTCGTTCGGCTTCCAGATGATGGCGGCGTTATCCGCTCTCAGTGAATAGAGATAAGCGAGCGCCACCCAGGCATCTATTTCCGTGACGGCATAATTCTGGCTCTTCATATAGCTCCAGCCGGCTCCCTCCGACTTCAGCCGTGAGCGCTCAATGTAGTCAAAAGCCCGTCGCAATGCCGGGCCCGTGGCTTTAATGACGGAGGCGTCCTGCTGAAGCAGGGAGGTCAGACACTGCGCCGTGGTCCAGACCTGTGCCTCCGTGGATATCCCAGCCTGTGAAAATCGAAATCCGCCGTCATCTTCGCCGCCGTTGACCTGCTGGCTCAGGATGATTTGAACGTCCTTCACCAACTCTACCCTGATCAGCGGCTCGACATTCACGACTCTGAAAAGGAACCAATAGGTCCCGAGGACGGTCGAGCCCACCGCAATGATGGCGGATATAAAAAATACCGTCCGGAACAATGCGCGCCGGCCAACGATGAAATTCCAGTAGAGCCAATAGGTCAGGCTGGCGTAGCCGAACAGCAGCAGCGCCGAGGCGCCGACCACGATGTAATCGTGGAAACGATAAACCCACTCGGTTCCCATCGCCTTGGAAACAAATTTCCGAATCTCTTCGACGTGCGTAACCATCGCCGCGACATTGCCGATGGTAATCGCAACAATGCCAACGAAGCCCTGAAGCTTTGCTATCGAGTTGGGCGACTTGCTCGCCTTCGGCGGATCGGGCCTTGATGTATCGGCCTTCGACGCATCGGCCTTCGGCTCGCCTGTTTCGGCCTCGCCGGCCGTCCGCGCGTCATTGCGTTCGTCAGGCTTGATTTCATTCGCACCGGCAATTGTATCCATCGGACACTCCAAATTGCGATGGTCAATTTCAATATGGCACAACCTGAATTCGGTCTTAAAAAATACATATCGCGTCCGCTGGCAAAAACGTCGCCGCGCCGCGGCGGCCGCAAACGGCATCGCCAATGCTCAACCTTAGAGTTAAACCGGCCTGATGTTCAACGGCGGAAATTACGTAACCCAGCCTTACGCATTCAGGGGCTGGCCCCGTTTCAAATAATTGAAATGATTGGCGATATCGAAAATCAACGCAACAAAGCGGCAGCATCCGCGAGTTGCGGAATCTGGTTCGCGGCGGCACCAGCTCCGGTGCGTCGATCCCGGACTGTCGCGCCGATCACTCCGCGTCGAACAATCTGATCCTGGGCATATCGAGTTTCACCGGCTCGGACGCGTAGGCTTGCGTCGGCTCGGTTTGCTGCCTGACCTTCTGCTCGACGTCACGCAACTCCTGGTCCTGCCGCTGCAGGTTGCGACGCTTCTCGGCCCATTGCTGGCGGCGGTCGGCGCGGCGTTTCTCCGCGTTCGCCCGTTTCATGTCGACGTCGCGAATCTTTGCAGAAGAGTCCTCCACTGAAGCGGCCGGTGCAGGTGCGGGCGGCGCGTCGTGGGCGATCGCCGGTTCGGCCGGCTGCGCGGCGGCCTGCGCGGTGTTGGCCGGTTCTGTCCGGGTTTGCTGCGGCTCTTTCTCCGCGGATGCGGCGACGACCACGGGCTTGGTTGCCGCTTCCTGCGTCGCCGCGAGATAGGGCGCGGGTTGCGAAGGCGCTGCGCTCACCGGTGTCGGCCGCGCCGCCATCCGTTGCTCCAGCCGGGTCATCTCGGTGGCCTGGCCGGGCGAATGCGGGCTGACGATGTTGGCGATCAGCAGGCCGCCGCCGAGGCCCGCGACGATCGCCGCGATCACGGTTCCCGCCCCCGCGAAATAAGCTGTCGATGTGCGCATGGTTCGGCTCCTTCGAACCGGCAACGCCGGGGACGGAGCGATGTTCCGATACGACCGCGCATGCGCGGGCTGGAACCAGGTCGGATTCAGTTTTCAGGAAACAGGGGGCGGCGGCTTGCTGCTGCCGCTCAAATCATCGCCGCGACTTTTTCCAGCCCGATGATGCGGGCGAGAGAGCGCACTTCGCTCTTCTGGTCTTCGCGGAGCTGGAACAGCAACGGCATCGCTGCCGATTTCAATTGCTGGACTTCCTCGGAGTCGGGATCGATCGGCATGCCGGCGGCGCCGGGGTTGACCTGCCGACTGGCGTGGATCTTGCGGGCGACGGCGCGCAACGCGCTCTCCACCGGCGGCCAGTAGGATTCCTGCGCCGAAGACAGTTTCAGGCGCTCCTTGATGCCGGCGATCTGCACGTCGCTCAATAGCGCATAGTTCTTTTGCGGCTGCGGCTGCGGCTTGCCGGCTGCCTTCGGCTTCAGTGCGGGGTCGGCCAGCTTCGGCATGCCGATGTTGTCGGCGGGGGCGGTGGAGGCATAGGCCTGGCGCAGCGGCTCGGTCAGCACCGGCGTTTGGTCTTGAGTCTGGTTTTGGGTCTGGGCCTGCGGTTCGGCTTGAGCCTGAATTTGGGTTTGCGGCGGTTCGAACGACGCCAGCGCCAGGGTGGCGACGGCAAGCCGGTCCTTTTTGCCTTCCTTGTTCGAAACAAGGGGCTTGTCGATTACCGCCGAAGCCACCTCGTATCGCGCCGCCGGTACGCTGTCGCGGGCAAGAATACTGGTGGCGGCGGCGCCGACCACGAGCAAACAAGTCAGCGCGACGAGGGTGATGGCTCTGGTCAAAAAGGTCTCCATTCGCGTCGACCGCCTCGGCCTACCCTCGAAAACTGGAAGCTAATTAAGGCTTTACCATGCCTCTGAAGCGGCCACGGCACTGCAAAAGCACCGAAAATCGCGGCGAAACGACCGGAAATCAGGCCGCCGCGGCCAGTTCATAGGCTTCCTGGATGTCGGCGACGATTTCGTTCGCCTCCCACATCGCGCCGGGCGCGATCGAACGCAGGCTGACGGTCCAGTTGGTCCGGCGGGTGCGGGGCGTGCTGACGATGTCGAACTCGACGCTGCGGCACATCGGATGCCGCTGCAGGGCGTAAAACACCCGGGTCTTGAGTTCATCGATGGTCGCCGGGGTTTTTGCAAAAAGCGCCTCGAAATCCATCTCGCATCCCCTTCGCTGACGGGCGGTCCGGCGGTGGCGGCGGACCGTCCTCTGGGACTATTGTTGGGGCTGCCGTGGTTAACGGCGCGTTAAAGCCGCGTAGCCTCGATCAGGCGCGAACCGCGCCGCGGAACGATTTTGAATGGCGGGATCGACATCACGGAATACGACGGCCGCGGCGCCTACGCCTTCGGTCCGCGCCGCCGTGCTGGCGGCCGCGACCATCTCGATCGTCACGCTGCTGGTTGCGACCTTCGAATTGGCGATGGCGGACTGGCCTACGAGCTTCGTGCTGCTCGGCATCCTGCCGCTGATCGCCTTGTTGTTTCTCGGCTGCGGCCTGTGGTCGGCGATCTTGCTGATCCGCCTTCGCCGCGGCGGCGTCAAATTCGCGGCGCCGTTTTTGATTTGTGTGCTGACGCTTGCGATCCTCAGCACCGCGCCGCTGCAGCAGATCGCGTTACAGCGGAATTTCGACTGGCACCGTATTGAGCGCGAGCGGATCGTGGCGCGGGTCGAGGCCGGCGATCTCAAGCCCAATGTCGACACCAACGAAAACCTGATCGCGCTCGGCGACGACGCGCCGAATGTCTCCGCCGGCGGCAACGACATCGTCGTCGACCAGACCGACCAGGGCAGCTATGTGCTGTTCCTGACCTCGCGCGGCCTCAAGCACAGTTTCACCGGCTTCCTGCACGTGCCGCCCGGCGGCGATCCCGGCAAATTCTTTGAGTTCGACGACAAGCCGCCGAGCCGATTGGTGCGCTACGGCAAGGATTGGTATTTTGTCGCGAACTAGGGCGCGTCCCTAGACCAGCTCCATGCGCAGATGCCGTCCGACCGCCTGCGCAGCGCGCGCGAGAGTACCCAGCGTGACGGAATCGTTTTCGGGATCGAGCAGACGATCGAGTTGCGCGCGGCTCGTTTTCATGCGCGTCGCGAGTTGGGTCTTGGAAATTTCCTCGCGCCGCATCAGTTCGTCAAGCTGGCGCACCAACACACGCTTGATCGCCCGCGCGGTCACACCCTCATAGCTTCCCTCTTCTTTCAGGAAATCATCGAAGGACGATCCGATCCTGCCCTTCTTTTTGTGATCCGCTTTCTTCATGTGATCTCCTTCTTTCGCTTGATAGCCAGTTCCAGATCGGCGTCGGGCGTTTTCTGCGTCTTCTTGACGAAGGCATGCAGCAATACCATTTTGCCTTCTTGCTCGCAGAACAGCACCCGAGCGATACGGCCTTGCGTCAAATTGCTGCGCACTTCCCACAAACCTCACCCTAAAGGACGGCAGAGGGGCATGCCAATCGGCCACGCAAACTCAACATTCCTTGATATCCTCGCCGATGATTCTGCGATCATCTGCCGACAAACCCTTGAGCCATTCCCGGACCGGCTCACGGCCCGAGGACAGAGCGTAGAAAAAGGCGGGCAATCGTTTCACTGGGCCATGAGACGTGTACCATTTTTGGTACGCTTAAGCAAGATAAAAATTCAGAAATCCCGGGTGCTTGTAGGAGCCAGTCCAACCCACTCTGCCGCCGCACGATACTCGACAACCGTCCGCGCCACGAGTTCGTCGACCGACAGCACCCCGGTCACGCCCGATGTCGAATGTCCCGCGCTCCAGATATCGCGCCAGCGTTTTGGGCGGTTTTCGCGGGCGCCGATGTCGATATCCTTGCCGATATCGATCGCGCCGCGCGCCGGCAAATCGTCGGGGTCGAGACCCGCGGCCTCGATCGACGGCCGCAGCATGTTGGTCTGCAATCCCGTGAACGCGGTGGTCAGCAGAATATCGTCGGCGGAGCTTGCGACCAGCATCGCCTTGTAGCGCGCATCGGCCATGCTTTCGCGGGTCGCGATGAATTTGGTGCCCATATAGGCGAGGTCGCAGCCGAGCGCTTGCGCGGCGCGCAACGCATGGCCGTCGCCAATGCCGCCGGCAAGCACCAGCGGGCCGTCGAAGAACGCCCGCACCGCGCGCACGAACACGAATGGATTGAGCCAGCCGGTCTGGCCGCCCGCGCCCGCCGTCAACAGCACGAGCCCGTCGGCGCCGGCGGCGACCGCGCGCTCGGCGTGGCGGATAGAGGCGACGTCGGCAAACACCAGCGCGCCGGCATCGTGCAGCGGCGCCAGCACCGGCGCGGGCGAACCGACCGAGGTGATGACGAGTTCCGGCTTGTGTCGCAACAGCACCTGCAGATCTTGATCGAGCCGCGCGTTGGAGCGGTGCACGATCAGGTTCGGACAGATCGGCGCCGCGGGCTTGCCGCTCGCATCCGAATGCCGGCGCAGCCTTTGTTCGATTTCGTCGAGCCAGTCGTCGAGCTGTTCGGAGCTGCGGCAATTCACCGTCGGGAACGAACCGATCACCCCGTTGCGGCACGCGGCAGCCACGAGCTCGACGCCGGAAACGAGAAACATCGGCGCTGATATCAGCGGCAGGTTCAAGCGGTCGTGAAAACGCGAGAGAGGATCGGCTGTTGGCAAAGTGTCTCTTCCCGGGTTAAGCAGCGGCCTTGCTGTGCTGGCGATGCGGCCAACTTTGGCACAAGCGAAGGCCGAAGACAAAGCGACACAATCGGGGAATGAGAGATGAACAATTCGCTCCATACGTTGCCAACGATGTGCGAACAGACGTTGCGGTCGCTGGCGCGCTACCCGTCGCGCACGGCGTTCAGCTGGCCGGGCGGCTCGATCACCTATCAGGGCGCGACCGACCTGATCGGGCGCATCCAGCGCGTGTTCATGCAACTCGGCTTTGCCCCGGGCACCCGCGTCGCCTTCCTGACCGCCAACCGCGCCGACACCTGGTGCGCCGGCGTTGCCGCGCAATTGTCGCAGCTTGTGATCACCTGGCTGCATCCTCTCGGCTCGCTCGACGATCAGTTGTTCCAGCTCGAGGATTCCGAAGCGCAAATGCTGGTGATCGACGGCGTCACGTTCCGCGATCGCGGCGGCGATCTCGCCGCCAAGGCCTCCGGCGTGAAAAACGTATTCACGCTCGGTCCCGCCAATTACGGCGTCGATCTGTTGCAGACGATCGAGGCCGTCGGCCACGCCAGCCGCGCGCAATTTCGCCGGCCCCGACGATATCGCCACGCTGAATTATACCGGCGGCACCACCGGCAAATCCAAGGGCGCACTGCGCCACCACCGCGAACATGGCGGTCTTGCCGATGCGATCCTGGCCAACTTCGAAATTCCGGAAGCACCGAGCTATCTGACGGTCGCGCCGATCAGCCATGTTGCCGGGACAAAAGTGCTGCCGACGCTGATGCGCGGCGGCACCGTGCATATGCTCAAAGGCTTCGATCCCGAGGCCGTGTTCAAGACCATCGCGCGTGAGCGCATCAACTTCACGCTGCTCGTACCGACCATGATCTATGTGATGCTGGATCATCCTGCGCTCGACAAGACCGATCTGTCCTCGCTGGAATTGCTGCTCTATGGCGCGTCGCCGATGTCGCCGAGCCGGCTGGTCGAGGGCATCGAGCGGATCGGGCCGGTGTTCTCGCAGCTCTACGGCCAGACCGAGTGCTATCCGATTTCGGTGCTGCGCAAGGCTGACCACGACCCCAAAACGCCGGAACTGTTCCTGTCCTGCGGATTCCCGATCTCGGCCTGCCGGGTCAAGATTTTGGACAATGACGACCAGGAGGTCGCAACCGGCGAGGCCGGCGAGATCTGTGTGCGTGCCAACCAAGTGATGGCCGAATACTGGAAGCGGCCCGACCTGACCGCGGAGACGCTGAAGAGCGGCTGGCTGCATACCGGCGACATCGCGCGCGCCGACGAACGCGGCTACATGTTCATCCTCGACCGCAAGAAGGACATGATCGTCTCCGGCGGCTTCAACATCTTTCCGCGCGAGATCGAGGATGTGCTGTCGGAGCACGCCGACGTCGCGATGGTCGCCGTCGTTGGCGTGCCCGACGACAAATGGGGCGAGGCCGTCACCGCCGTGATCGTCGCCCGCGACGGCGCAAAACCGAACGCGGACGAACTGATCAACCTCGTGAAGGCGCGCAAGGGTTCGGCGCACGCGCCAAAACACATCAAGTTCGTCAAGGACCTGCCGATGACCGGCGTCGGCAAGGTCGACAAGAAGGTGCTGAAGGCCGGCTTCTGGACCGGCCGCGAGCGGATGGTGGGGTAGCCGCTCTCACGCCGCCGGCTCGTAAAACAACACGACATTGCCGTTACCGAAGGCGCGTGATTTCGCGAGCTTCAGCGGCAGCTTTCGCTTGACGCCTTCGAACAGGGTGCGGCCGCTGCCGATGACGAGCGGGTTGAGCACGATCTGGTATTGGTCGATCAATCCGGCATCCGCCAATTGGGCGACGACGCTGCCGCTGCCCATGATCACGATGTCAGGACCGGGCGCCTGCTTCAGTTTGCGGACTTCGCTACCAAGATCGCCCTTGAACAGCGTGGTGTTGCTCCATGCGGCCTGGTCCATCGTCGTGGAGAACACGTATTTCCGTAAGGTGTTCATCCGCTCGGCAATGACGGGATTGCCTTGCGCCGCATGCGGCGTCGGCCAGAAGCTCGCCATCAGATCATAGGTGATCCGGCCGAACAGCAGCTGGCCGCCGCCGCGCGCATTTTCCGCAACGAAGGCCTGCCATTCCGGGTCCTGCTTGTGGGCCCAGCTCATGTCGCCATTGGCGTCGGTGAAGTAGCCATCCAGTGACATCGAATTGTAGACAACCAGTTTTGGCATTGATTGCTCCTGATGAATCTTGTTGATCGATGGCTCACGAAATTTCGCGGGTCAGTGCACTTCGGGCAGGTGCTCGTTCCAGCCCTCCACCCAGCGCAGCGATCCCGGCGTCGTCAGCATTTCGCCGGACTCCAGCAGCGTCTTGATTCCGGAGAGGATCATCGGCCAGCCGCCATAGAGCTGATTGTTGGCGCCTTCGCGCAATTGATCATGGGTGACCGTGAGCCGGCATGAATCGCCGATCGGCTCGATCTCCCACGTCACCCGCGAGGTCCCCTCGCCCTTGACGTCCTCGCCCCATGCCGCCCGAAAGGTCTGCACCAACCGGCGCGGCGGATCGACTTCCAGATTCTCACCCTCGAAGATCAGATGGCCATGGCCGCGGCCCTCGTAGCGCGAGCCCGGCGCCCAATCCGACGTGACGACGGCGCCGAAAGTGTATTTGCGCCGCATCTCGGTGTCGGTGATGGCCTGCCAGAGCCGCTCGGGCGTCGTCTTGATGTAGATCTCGAAAACCTTCTCCATCGTCTGCTCCAATGTGCGCTTGAGGTCGCTCAACTCGGCGGCCCAGGGTTCGGCGTATTTGCTGACCCAGCGGTCGTGGACCAGCCGGATCGGAACCGGGTTCAGGAAGTGCAATTTCTCGCGCCCGCGCCGCTTGCTGACGACGAGGCCCGCCTCCTCCAACAGCTTCAGGTGCTTCATCACACCGAAGCGCGTCATCGGCAGCCGCTGCTCGAGTTCGCTCAGCGTCTGCCCGTCCCGCTTGAACAATTCGTCGAGCAGGCTTCGGCGCGTCGGGTCGGCAAGCGCTCTGAACACAGCATCCATGGGCCAGATAATAGGTGACCATTTGGTCACGTGTCAAGACATATAAAATCGCCCATGCTGTCGTCTACCGGCGGAGGCGATCACCCCAGCAATTGATCGAGCCGGTCGCGCAACTGGTCCTGCTGATAGGGCTTTGCCAGCCGCGGCAGGTCGACCTGCGCGCCTTCCGGCAATTCGGCGTAGCCGGTCGCGAGCAGGATCGGCAGCGACGGCCGCACCTCGCGGGAGGCGGCCGCGAGTTCGATGCCGGTCATGCCGGGCATCACATGATCGGTCATCATCAGGTCGATCTTTTGCGGGCTCTTGAGGATGTCCAGCGCGTGCAGGCCGGAATTGGCGCCGATCACGCGGTGGCCGAGATCCTCCAGCATTTCCGTGGTCGACATCGCAATCAGGGGATCGTCGTCGACAAACAGGATCACCGCAGAGCGCTTCTTCTTCTGCGTCGTGGGCGTCGGGGCTTCGACTTCCGGCGCAACGGTTGCGACCGGCAGCACCAGCGTCGCGGTGGTGCCTTTTCCGACCGAGCTCGAAAGCTGCAGCGCGCCGCCGAGC
The DNA here is from genome assembly GCA_963836765.1 of uncultured Alphaproteobacteria bacterium. Taxonomy (GTDB): domain Bacteria; phylum Pseudomonadota; class Alphaproteobacteria; order Rhizobiales; family Xanthobacteraceae; genus Bradyrhizobium. The sequence goes on along the minus strand of CAWILG010000036.1, from coordinate 412,858 downwards.
TGTACCGCAAGCCCGTGCACCATCGACAGCCCGAGGCCGGTGCCCTTGCCGAGCGGCTTTGAGGAGAAGAACGGCTCGATCGCGCGCTTCAATATGTCCGGCGTCATACCGCTCCCGGTGTCGACCACCGACAGTTTGAGGTATTTGCCGGGCGCCAGCACCGGGTCTTTCTTCGCCTGATATCCAGCGACCTTGATATCGATCGAGCCGCCGTCGGGCATCGCATCGCGCGCGTTGATCGCAAGATTGAGGATCGCAAGCTCGAGCTGGTTGGCGTCGATGCGCGCCGGCGGCAGGCCGTCGGGAATATCGAGCTTCAGCACGATACGGGGTCCGAGCGAGCGCTCCAGCAGATTGCTCATGCCCTGGATCAGCGCACCGAGATCGACCGATACGGCGCGCAGGTCCTGCTGGCGCGCGAAGGCCAGCAGGCGCTGTGTCAGGGACGCGCCACGCTGCGCGCCCTGCAACGCGCCGTCGACCAGCCGGCGCAGGCGCGGATCGTCGGGAAGGCGCTTGCGCAGCAGATCGAGATTGCCCATGACCGCCATCAGCAGATTGTTGAAATCATGCGCGACACCGCCGGTGAGTTGGCCGATGGTTTCCATCTTCTGCGCCTGGCGCAATTGCTCCTGCGCCCTCTCGCGGGCCGCGACTTCCTTCATCAGATCGGCGGTGCGGTGTTCGACGCGCTGTTCGAGGGTCGCGGTCAATTCCGCCAGCGCCGTGCGCTCGGCGGCAAGCTGCGCCAGCAGGGTCTCGCGTTCGAGTTCGGCGGTCTTGCGCGCGGTGATGTCGGAGCAGACGCCGACCAGCGATTTGATGCTGCCGTCCGGGCGGCGCACCGCGCGGGCGCGAACGTCGACCCAGTGCTGCGAACCGTCGGGCCAGATGTTGCGGTATTCGATGCTGTAGTCCTTGCCGGTCCTGATGGTCTCGTCGACCACCTCGCGACGGCGCGCCCGGTCATCGGGGTGAACGGCTGCCAGCAAATCCTGATAGGAAAACGATTCGCCCAGCCTGCGCCCGAAAAATCCGGCGCAGGTATCGGAGGCCTCGAGCTCGAACTCCGGCAGGTGCAATTCGAGCGCCCCGAGATGGCCGGCGCTCAACGCGGTCTGCAACAGGCCCTCGCTTTCGGTGAGATCGGCGAGAATGGCGCGGGTCTGGTATTGGCGGCGCCGGCCCCTGACCGCGGAGCCGACGATGCTGACCAGTGTGGTCGGATGAAACGGCCGTTCGATGAAGGTGACATTGCCGAGCACCCGCCCCAGCCGCGCGGCGTCCGGGTTGCGCTCCGGTCCGCCGCCCTGATGAGTCAACAGCACGATCGGAAAGTCGGACCAGGACGGTTGACCGTGAAGCCAGTTCACGAGACCACGCAAATCCGCGGTCTTGATCGCCTCGTCGGCGATGACGGCGAGGCCGGCGCCGCCCTCGATCTCATGGAGCAGCGCGGCGAGATCGTCGCAGATATTGGCGTGATAGCCCGCCTCCCGGATCAGCGCGGCGGCAACGGCTGAAATCGCGTCCGGTCGGCGCGAGAATCACGGCGCGCTCGGACGATGCACCCGGTTTCACTGGATCGGCTCTTCGAGCAAAGGCTGGCCCTCGCCGAGGTAGATCGGAACGCCGCGCAACACGCCCTGGAAACCCTGGAGCGGTTGGCCGATCGTCAGGCCGCGGTTGTTGATGCGATATTCGCGTATGGTCGATTCATGGGCGCCGGTGCGTTTCTTGATGATCGACATGGCGCGCCGCACACTGCCGACCGCCTCGAAATAGCGCAGCAGGATCACGGTATCGGCAAGGTAGGTAACATCTACCGGCGCCTTCATGTCGCCGACCAGCCCATGCTGCGCCACGGTCATGAAGGTCGCAGCACCCCGGCGGTTCAGATATTGCAGCAGTTCGTGCATGTGCAGGATCAGCGAATTCTCCTCGGGCATCGCCGCCTGATAACCGTTGAGGCTGTCGATCACGACGGTCTTGATGTGATCCTCATCGACCCGCTGGCGGACGCGGTGCGCGAACTCGCCGGGTGACAATTCCGCCGCGTCAACCTGTTCGATGAAGAGATTCCCCGCTCGCTGCATCGCTTCGAGTTCGATACCCATGCCTTTCATGCGAGCAAACAGCAGGCCGAGTTCCTCGTCAAACACGAACAGCGCCGCTTTTTCATTGCGCGCGATCGCGGCAACTATGAAGGTGATCGCTGTCAGGGATTTTCCGGTGCCGGCCGGACCGAGAATCAGCGTGCTCGACCCGGCGTCGACGCCGCCGCCCAGCAACTTGTCGAACCCGGCGATGCCGCTGGACATCGTCGAGCGCTTGAAGTTGCTGCGATGCTCCGACGCCACCAGCCGCGGAAATACATTCAATCCGCCGGTCGTGATGGTGACGTCATGATAGCCGCCCCGAAACTTCACGCCGCGGTATTTCATGATACGGGCGCGCCGGCGTTCGGCGCCATAGGCCGGCGCCAGTTCCTCAAGCCGCAGCACACCATGCGCGACGCTGTGCACCGTCTTGTCTGCCACTTCGGCGGTGAGATCGTCGAGCATCATCACCGTCGCACCGAATTTTGCAAAATAGTGTTTGAGCGCCAGGATCTGCCGCCGGTACCGCAGCGAACTCTGCGCCAGCAGCCTGATTTCGGAGAGGCTGTCGAGCACCACCCGGCTCGGGCGAGCGCGTTCGACCGTCTCAAAAATGTGTTTGGTGGTTTCGCCGAGTTCGAGATCCGACGAGTAGAGTAAACTTTGCTGTTGCTCGGAATCCAGCAAGCTCTCCGGAGGCAACAACTCGAACACCTCAATGCCGTTACCAATCGTCCAGCCGTGCGATAATGCACCTTCGCGCAGTTCGCGCTCGGTTTCGGACAGGGTGATGTACAGGCATTTCTCCCCGGCCTTGGCCCCCTCCATCAGGAACTGCAGTGCAACGGTGGTCTTGCCGGTGCCGGGCGCGCCCTCGACGAGGAACAGGTGCCCCCGCGAAAATCCGCCCGACAGGATATCGTCAAGGCCCCAGATTCCGCTTTTGGCCTTGCCGGTGAGTGATTCTGAAAAATTCATTCGATTGCCCTTAACCGAAGCTAATGCCTTGCGGCATCAATCGGTTCCCAGGGCATGGAGCTATTTTGGTGGAATTCGGCGGTATCTCGCGCGGTGAAGCCTACCGCTTCTCGATCACGAGGCTCTGCACGGCGCGGCCGAAATAGCCGCTGCGATCCGCGAGCCGCGACATCGCCAGACCCGCGCCGTCGGGGCCGATCCAGCATTCGCCATCCAGCAGAATCCACTCGCCGACCGGCTGCCGCGCAAGATTGACGCTGAGGTCGGCGTTGATGAACGTCCATTGCCGGAAATCCAGCGCGGACGATGTGCCGTTGGAAAAGTCGGCCGCGACCACGGCGCGCATCGCCTGCGAGATCGGCGATCCCGCGATCAGCGGCCGGTCGATCCGAAACCAGATCGCGGCGGGGCCGACCATGCCGAAGCGGCCGTGTGCGGCGCGCATCGAAATGCACTTTGTGAAAGGACTGCCAGCATGATCGGCTGGTTCGACCATCGATTGGTCCGGCCCTGGCAGTTCGAGCGGCAAATCCGCGATCTCATGCGGCAGCGCCAGCGACTGCACCTTGATCTTCAGCACGCTTGCGCTGACCACGACGACGCCGTCGGCGAGCAGTTTGATCGCGCAGAGCTGGATCTTGCGTCCTTCGCGCAGGATTTCGCGCTCGATCGAGAGCGGCGCCACCGGCACCGGACGCATTAAATCGATAGTGACGCGCGCGATCTGCATCGGCACCGGCGCAGGCATCGCTTCGGCCGCCCACACCACCAGCGCCGCCGGCGCCGAGCCGTGCTGCATGCGCGGATCCCAGGGGCCAGCCGCGTCGGGGCTGGTGACGACGCGGTTGCCGTCGACGCGAAAGATCGGATCCATCAGGCCGGCATCATTTGGTGCCGAACATGCGGTCGCCGGCGTCGCCGAGGCCCGGCAGGATGTAGCCGTGGTCGTTCAGCTTTTCGTCGACCGCCGCGGTCCAGACCGGGATGTCCGGATGCTCGCGCTGGAAGTGCGCAATGCCCTCGGGCGCGGCCAGCAGGCAGACGAACCTGATGTCACGGGCGCCGCGCGACTTGAGCAGGGTAGCCGCCGCGCAGGCGGAATTGCCGGTCGCCAGCATCGGATCCATCAGGATCGCCATGCGATCCGACAGATCCTGCGGCGCCTTGAAATAATATTCGATCGCCTGCAGCGTCTTGGGATCGCGATAGAGCCCGATATGTGCGACGCGCGCCGACGGGACCATGGCCAGCATGCCGTCCAGAAACCCAACGCCGGCGCGCAGGATCGGCGCCAGCGTCAATTTCTTGCCGGCGATCATCGGCGCCTTCATCGGCATCAGCGGCGTCTCGATATCCACCATCTCGAGCGGCAGGTCGCGGGTGACCTCATAACACAGCAGCATCCCGATCTCGTTGGTGAGTTCGCGAAAGCTTTTGATCGAGCGGTCGCGCTCCCGCATCAGCGTGAGCTTGTGCTGGACCAGGGGGTGGTTGACGATATGGACCATGCTGGCTGTCATGCGGTCTTTGTCGCACAGGGGTCGCTGGGTCATCAAGGGGTGCAGCTTTCTTCCCCTCTCCCCTTGTGGGAGAGGGTGGACGCGATGCAAAGCATCGCGGACGGGTGAGGGGTATGTCTCCGCGGATAGAGACCCCTCATCCGGCGTAGGCTTCGCCTACGCCACCTTCTCCCACAAGGGGAGAAGGGAAGTAACGAACATCACAGCGCGGGATCGATGGCCTCGGCGTATTCCTTTTTGAACCGCGCGATCAGTTCGGCGGCGGGCAAAACCTTGGCGACGCTGCCGACGCCCTGGCCTGAGCCCCAGATTTCCTTCCAGGCTTTCGGTTTTGCCCTCTCGCCCGACGCGTCGGTGCCAAAACTCATTTTCGACGGATCCGAGGTCGGCAGGTTTTCCGGATCCATGCCGGCGGCGACGATCGACGGCTTCAGGTAATTGCCGTGCACGCCGGTGAACAGGTTCGAATAGACGATGTCTTCGGCGCCCGACGCCGTGATCATCTGCTTGTAGCCCTCGACCGCATTGGCTTCCGTGGTGGCGATGAAGGCCGAGCCGATATAGGCGAAGTCGGCACCCAAGATCCGCGCCGCGCGGATGGCACGGCCGTTTGCAATCGCACCCGACAATGCGATCGGACCGTCGAACCAGGCCCGCGTCTCCGCCACGAAGGCCAGCGGCGAAATCTCGCCGGCATGGCCGCCGGCGCCCGCGGAGACCAGGATCAGGCCATCGGCGCCCTTCTCGACCGCCTTGTGCGCGAACTTCTGATTGATCACGTCGTGGAACACGATGCTGCCCCAGCCATGGGCGGCCTGATTGAGTTCCTCGCGCGCGCCGAGCGAGGTGATCATCATCGGCACCTTGTGCTTCTCGCAAACCGCAAGATCGTGATCGAGCCGGTTGTTCGACTTGTGCACGATCTGGTTCACCGCAAACGGCGCCGACAGCCGGTCGGGATGCGCCTTGTCGTGGGCGGCGAGCTCTTCCTTGATCCGCGCAATCCATTCATCGAGCAGCGCCGCCGGCCGCGCGTTCAGCGCCGGGAACGATCCGACAACGCCGGCCTTGCATTGCGCGATCACCAGATCGGGTACGGAAATGATGAACAGCGGCGCACCGATGACGGGAATCGACAGACGCCCCTTGAACAAGGCAGGCATGGACATTCGAAAAGTTCCTTCAGGTATCTCAGGCGGAGTGAGGCGTTGGCACAAGGCGACGCCAGACCTGCTACCAACTAGCCAATCTTTCCACTGTCAAGTATTGCGTTTTGACGCTGGATCGTCGGCCGGTTGGATCATACTACTGGCAGAGCGCCCGGATCACGTAATTCTCGGTCTTGCAGTCGCCCGGTTCGCGTTTGCGGCCCGGCAGGAACACTTTCGGCGAGCATTTTTCGGCAGCATCCGTATCGAGGCTCTTGCCTTCCTTGTAACCCTTGCTCTGACAGAGCTTGTCGGCGCCAGCCTTGCAGTCCGGTGCGCCGTTGGCGGCTACCACGCACGCCGCGCGCCCGGTGACCATCAGCGACGGTTTTGCCATGTTCGACAAGCTCTCGCCCGCGCCTTTTGCGCGGGCGTTGAGATCGTCGATGGTCTCGCCTGGGCTCTTCATTGTTGGAAGGATCGAGTTGCGATTTCTCGAACAGCTTTCCCATTTCATTGAGCAGGCCCGGATTCTCGCCGGATGACGGTGGCGCCGGCGGCGGCGCGGGCTCGATCTGCTGCGGCGCCGGCTGCTCGGGGAGCGGTTGCTGCGCCGGCGACTGCACGCCGAGCGAAGCCGGCGGCGCGGCCTGCGACCAGCACACCACCGGGGCGATCGTCAGCATCGATAGTGCCAGGCCCGCGGTTGCGACATGCGCCCCGAGCGGCCTGAAGAGAATGTCGATTCGATCAAGCATATTGGCCAGCGTAACCCGAAGGCCGCGACCCGGCAAAGCGCTTACAGCTAGATCAGCCGGAACGCGATGTAGAATCCGAGTACGAGGACCGCGGCCCCGAGCGCCACCCACAGGCCCAGCCGCTTTTCCAACTCGGCCCGAATGACGTCGCCATAGCGGTTGAGCAGGATGGCGACCACGAAGAACCGGCCGCCGCGTGCGACAATCGAGCACAGGATGAACAGCCAGATGTTGTAGCCGGCGAAACCCGAGGTGATGGTGACGAGCTTGTAGGGGATCGGCGTCAAACCCTTGACCAGGATGATCACCGCACCCCATTCGGCATAGGACGCGCGGAAGGCGTCGACCTTGTCGCTGAGGCCGTAGAGCGTGATCAGCCAGTGCCCGAGCGAGTCGTAGAGCAGCGCGCCGATCGCATATCCGAGCACGCCGCCGGCCACCGACGCGGCCGTACAGATGGCGGCGAACCACCATGCCCGCTTCGGCTGCGCCAGCGACATCGGCAGCAGCATGATATCGGGGGGGACCGGGAAGAAGGAGCTTTCGGCGAAGGCTACGGCGGCCAGAATCCAGAGCGCGTAGGGCTTGTCGGCGGCGGCGATACACCAGTCGTAAATTCGTCTCAGCATGGGCGCGATGAACCATCATCGGGCGCATTTGTCCATGGCAGTCAATGAGGGATTTTGAGGCTTATTTTGGCGCGTTCAGTGCCGCTTGCGCAGGCGGGTCTCAAGCGCGACAATTCGCCGCCGGCACGGTGCCGGGGTTGGGCGCCGGAACCGCCTTGGACAGTTTCACCGCCGACTTCGGCAGCTTCTCGGCGATGCCGAGCAGATGCTCGCGCCGCTCCATCTCGCGCCAGACGTCCTCGGGCTTCACGCCGGCTGATGCCCACAGAACGGTCAGGTTATAGAGCAGGTCGGCGCTCTCGCGGACCACCGCGTCGGTCTTGCCGTTGACGGCATCGATCACGACTTCGATGGCTTCCTCGGCGAGCTTCTTGGCCATCTTGGCCGGGCCGCGCTGAAACAGCCGCGCCGTGCGCGACGTCGCCGGATCGAGATCCTTGGCCGCGATCACCGCCTGATAAAGCCGTTCGAGCGAATCACTCATTCCGCAAGCCTAATCGAAAGCCGTGGCCAGCGTGTTAACGGCCGGCTCGACAACCAAAAAAATCCACCGGCCGGAAGCGGCCGGTGGATTGGTTTTTCGTGAAAATTCCGTCGTTCCGTTACCAGCCGGCGATGGGATGGCCATGCGAAGTAAGGCGACCTTGGACCGCCGTAATACGGGCCGCCGCCGTAATATGCCGGCCACCGCCGTAATAGGCCGGGCCGCCACCGTAATAACCATAACTGTCATAATAGTCGCGGCGGTTCTGGGCGGCCGCAATCGCGAGACCGGTGCCGACGATGCCGGCAAAGGCCGCCGCGGCCGCAGCACCGCCGCCACGATAATATCGGCGGCGGGCGCTGATATCGGTCGCGCCGCTGGTCCCGGTCGTGGCCGTCATGCCCGTGTCTTTCGGCGCCGAGCCCGCGAAAGCCATCGACGGCTCAACCGCCGTCAGCGCCACCGCCACAACCGTCGCCACTGCGCCGGCGCGGCCAATCGATGAAAACACACCTTTTCGCGCAAACATCTCAATATCCTCCGTGGTCGCCTGGCCTGACAGGCCTTGGATAGCTAACCACTGCGCGGATGTTAGGTTCCCCAATCCGAATGGAAGCTGAACGATCTCTGGCGAAATCGTGGCAATCATCATCGTGGCAGTCATCGGCCATTCAGACTGGATGCGGCAGAATGCTTGCGCTTGGGGCTTGTAATGCCGTCGCGCGATGTCATGAAACAGACATCGAGCCGGCGCGGCAACTTGTCCCACCTCCATGCTGACGTAAGCCCAATGCGCGCATCCCGACCAACAGCCTCCGCTCCGATCCTGCCCGCGCTGTTCGGTCTTTGCGCGATCGTGTGCGGCGATCCGAACCGGAGCCTGGCCGCCGACGAATCGCGGCCGCCGCTCGCGATCCAGTTCTCGCTCGACCGGCCGATCGATGCGGCCGCGGCGCCCGTTCGTGATGGCGGCCGCCCGCGGTCTGTTCAGCGCCGAAGGTCTGGCGGTCACGACCAATATCGCCAGCGGATCGCCGGACGCCATTGCGCGCGTCGCGGCCGGCACCAGCGATTTCGCGCTGGTCGACATCAACGCGCTGATTCGCTTTCGCGACCAGGACAAGCAGGGCGCCGCCGGTCAAGGCGGTGTTCGTGCTGTTCAACAAGTCGCCCTATGCCATCGTCGCCCGCAAGAGCCGGGGCATCCATGCGCTGTCCGATATCGAAGGCAAGAACCTCGGCGTCGCCGAGGGCGATCTGTCGATCCGGCTGTGGCCGGCCTTGGCGAAGCTGAACGGCATCAAGCTGCGCCACGTCAAGCAGAGCAGGATCAGCGCCGCGGTGCGCGAGCCGATGCTGTCGGCTGGGCAGATCGATGCCGTGACCGGATTCTCCTATCTGTCGGCGGTCAATTTGAGGGATCGCGGCGTTCCGGCCGACGACCTGGCGGTGCTGCGATTCGCCGATTATGGCTGCGAGGCCTACGGGTTCGCGATCATCGTCAACCCGGCGCTTGCGGCCGCCAGAAGCCCGAGGCAGTGAAGGGTTTTCTGCGCGCGGTGATCGGCGGCACGCATTTCGCCATTCACGAGCCCGAGCGCGCGGCCGATGAGGTCGTCAGCCGGATGGACGGCGGCTCGCGCGATCTCGAGCTCGAACGCCTGCGTACGGTGATCTGCGCGACAACATCCTGACCGGCGAAGTCAAACGCAACGGCATCGGCGGCATCGATGCGGCGCGGTTCGAGCGCTCGATCGATCAGGTCGGGGAAGATTTCAAATTCCAGAAGCGGCCGACAGCCGCGCGATATTTTCGACGATTCCAGTTCCTGCCCCCGCTCAACGGCCGCCTGATCAATTGAGTAAAAGGCATTGAGTAAAAGGCTTGGACGCGGGTTGTTGCGCTGGTTCTGCGCGGCGATCCCTGCTTAGAATGCCGCTCGACCGCCCGCGCCCGTTGCCCCTCCAGTCCATTCCGGCATGTCCATGCTTCGCCTTTACACCCGCGTCCTCGAGTTGCTCGGCAAGGAGGCGCGGCTGGGCTGGATTCTCGCCGGCGCCAATTTGCTGCTGGCCGGCGCGCAATTCGCAGAACCGGTGCTGTTCGGCCGCATCGTCGACGTGCTGTCCGGCAAGCCGTCGACCGGCCCGCTGTCCTCGTCCTCGGCATGGCCGCTGCTGGGGGCCTGGGTGGCGTTCGGCCTGTTCACGATTCTGTGCAGCGCCGCGGTCGCGCTCAACGCCGACCGGCTGGCGCATCGCCAGCGCCAGGCGGTGCTGACCGACTATTTCGAACACATCATGCAGCTGCCGCTGACCTTCCATACCGGCACCCATTCCGGGCGGCTGATGAAGGTGATGCTGAACGGCACCGACTGCGCTGTGGCGGCTCTGGCTCGGATTCTTCCGCGAGCATTTTGCCGCGATCATGTCGCTGGTCGTGCTGCTGCCGCTGTCGCTCTACATCAACTGGCGGCTGGCGATCCTGCTGTTCGTGCTGTGCGTGGTGTTCACGGTGCTGACGACGCTGGTGGTGCGCAAGACCTACGGCATGCAGAGCGAGGTCGAGGCGCATTACAGCGACCTCTCGGCGCGCGCCTCCGACGCGCTCGGCAATGTCGCGCTGGTGCAGAGTTTCGTGCGCATCGACGCCGAGGTGCAGGGCCTGCGCTACGTCGCCGACAAGCTGCTGGCGGTGCAGATGCCGGTATTGTCGTGGTGGGCGCTGGTCACCGTCATCACCCGCGCCTCCACCACCATCACCGTGCTCGCGATCTTCACCGTCGGCATCGTGCTGCACGAACAGGGGCTGACCACGGTCGGCGAGATCGTGATGTTCGTCAGCTTCGCGACCATGCTGATCCAGAAGCTCGAACAGGTGGTCGAGCTTCATCAACAACGTGTTCATGGAAGCGCCGCGGCTGCAGGAATTCTTCGACGTGCTGGACGCCGTGCCCGCGGTGCGCGACCGGCCCGGCGCGATGGATACCGGACGGCTCTCCGGCCTGGTCGAATTCAACGACGTGTCGTTCTCCTATGACGGCAAGCGGCCCGCGATCGAGGACCTTTCGTTCACCGCGCTGCCCGGCCAGACCATCGCGCTGGTCGGCCCGACCGGCGCCGGCAAATCGACCGCGATCGCGCTGCTGCACCGCGCGTTCGATCCGCAGTCCGGCATCATCAAGATCGACGGCATGGACATCCGCGGCCTGAAGCTGACGGCGCTGCGGCGGAATATCGGCGTCGTGTTCCAGGAAGCGCTGCTGTTCAACCGCTCGATCGCCGACAATCTGCGCGTCGGCAAGCCGGACGCTACCGAAGAGGAAATGCGCACCGCGGCGGCGCGCGCGCAGGCGCTCGAATTCATCGAACGCAGCGAGCAGGAAATTCGAGACCCATGCCGGCGAGCGCGGCCGCATGCTGTCCGGCGGCGAACGGCAGCGGCTGTCGATCGCCCGCGCGATTTTGAAGGACCCGCCGATCCTGATCCTCGACGAGGCGACCAGCGCGCTCGACGCCGTCACCGAGGCCAAGGTCAACGCCGCTCTCGATGAAGTGATGAAGGGCCGCACCACTTTCGTGATCGCGCACCGGCTTTCGACCATCCGCAACGCCACCCGCATCCTGGTGTTCGACAACGGGCGCGTGATCGAAAGCGGAACTTTCGATGAACTGGTGGCGAAAGGCGGCCGTTTTGCGGAACTCGCGAAGGCCCAGTTCATGGTGCAGGAAAATGCGCGCGCCAGCATCGAGGCGAAATAGGCCAGCATTGCGCGATCGCGGTTGAATATCGCCGAAATTGCGCCCATTTCGTCCACGATTTAATCGCCCGGGCCTCTGTTCTGGACCGGCAAGCCGGTATAGGTTTGCGCCGCCGCAAGCGACGGCGCCGGACACGCTTGAAACCCGAACGTCAGATGTCAGGACCTCCTTTTCGAAGGCGGGTCTCAAAGGACCGGAATCGGAAAAGTGCATTTTCTTCGCCCGCTGCTTCGCAACCCATCGTTGAACCGGATTTTCTCGTCGCAGCGCTTGCTGTCGTGACGCCGCGCATCGTGCACGCCGAAGCGCTGCTGGTCGTCGAAGCCGATACCGGAAAGGTGCTGCAGGCCGACAACGCCACGATGCCGTGGTATCCCGCCTCCGTCACCAAGATGATGACGGCCTATGTCACGCTGAAGGCCGTCAAGGAAGGCACGCTCACGCTCGACACGCTGCTGACGGTGTCGCCGGTCGCGGCCTCGCAGTCGCCGTCCAAGATGGGCTTCCGGCCGGGCACGCAGGTCACCGTCGAAAACGCGCTGGCGATGATGATGGTGAAGTCGGCCAACGACATGGCCGTGGTGCTCGCCGAAGGCGTCGGCGGCTCGATCGACGGCTTCTCGGCGATGATGAACCAGACACGCGCAGCGGCTCGGCATGACGCAGACCAGCTACGTCAATCCGAACGGGCTGCCTGCCGACGGCCAGATCACCTCGGCGCGCGATCTTGCGATCCTGGCCCGCGCGATCATTCGCGACCTGCCGGAATACGAATATTTCTACCACATCCCCTCGATCCGCTACGGCCGCAGGGTCACCAACAATTTCAACCATCTGATCGGGCGCTATCCCGGCGCCGACGGCTTCAAGACCGGCTTCATCTGCGCCTCCGGCTACAATCTGGTGGGATCGGCGACGCGCAACGGCAAGCGGCTGATCGCGGTCGTGCTCGGCTCTACTTCGGGCCATATGCGCGCGGTGCGCGCCGCGCAATTGCTCGAGCGCGGCTTTGCCAATAACGGGCTCGGCTGGCTGCGCCCCTCGCTCGGCACCGTCGACAATCTGGTGCCGATCGATGCCTCGCCGCCGAACCTGCGCGACGAGATGTGCGGCGGCAAGCGCAAGCGGCCGGCCAGCGACGAGGATGAGGAAATCGACGCCGCCGGCGCCGGCGGTTCTGCGAGCAGCGGCGAGAGCGCCGTCGACGTTCTTCACCGCCGGACTGCAGCCGCCGATGCCGAAACCGTCGGAGCTGCTGGCGGACGGCCCCGTCGCCGTCCGAACCGATGGTGGTCTATACCGGCCCGAAGCAAACCGGCTCGGCCCTGATCGCCGCCGTTGCGGCCGACTCCGAAAAGCAGGCGACGCCGCGGCGCGGCAAGAAATCGCGGATCGCGGCGAAGAAGCCCGATGCGGCGGCTCGAAGCCGAAGCCGCGCGAAGCCAAATCCGGTGGCCAAGCCAGCCGCCGTCAGGCATGCCAATGCCAAGCCGGACGCTGCAGCCGCGAAGCCGGCCGAAAAGCCCGCCGCCACCGCCGACAAGCCGGCCGCCGAAACCGGCCAAGCCCAAGGCCGCCGCAAAGCCCAAAAGCGAAACCAAGCCCGCCAGCTGATTAACGCGGTCGCGATGCTCGTCGCTTAGGCAAGCCTTTCGACTGCCGTTCGACCGGTTGTTCTTGACCGACAATGCGTCGATAGCGCGCAGCCGCTTGCCATCGGCGGCGGCATTCTCAATACTGCCAAAAACAGGCGGCCCGGCCAACAAACGGGGCACCAACCAGAGGGGAAATACCATGGAGCGGATCTGGCTCAAGCAATATCCGGCCGGCGTGCCCGCCGATATCGACGTCACCCAATACTCGTCGCTGGTCGAGCTGCTGGAAGAAAGCTTTGCGAAGTTCGCCGACCGCAAGGCCTTCATCTGCATGGACAAGTCGATCAGCTACCGCGACCTCGACGAGATGTCGGCAGCGCTCGGCGCCTATCTGCAGAGCAAGGGCCTGCAGAAGGGCGCCCGCGTCGCGCTGATGATGCCGAACGTGCTGCAATATCCGGTCTCGACCGCCGCCGTGCTGCGCGCCGGCTATGCGGTCGTGAACGTCAACCCGCTCTACACCCCGCGCGAGCTCGAACATCAGCTCAAGGATTCCGGCGCCGAGGCGATCGTGGTGCTGGAGAATTTCGCCACCACCGTGCAGCAGGTGATCGCCAAGACCGCGGTCAAGCATGTCATCGTCGGCAGCATGGGCGACCTGCTCGGCTTCAAGGGCGTGATCGTCAATCTGGTGATCCGCAAGGTGAAGAAGATGGTGCCGGCCTATTCGATCCCGGGCGCCGTCGCCTTCAACGATGCGCTCGCCGCCGGCCGCGGCATGAAGCTCAACAAGCCGCAGCTCACGCGCGAGGACGTCGCCTTCCTGCAATATACCGGCGGCACCACCGGCGTTTCCAAGGGCGCCACGCTGCTCCACCAGAACATCCTCGCCAACGTGCTGCAGAACGACGCCTGGCTGCAGCCGGCGCTGAAGAAGCCGCCGATTGTCGACAGCATGATCATCGTCTGCGCGCTGCCGCTCTATCACATCTTCGCGCTGACCGCGTGCTACCTGCTGGGAGTGCGCGCCGGCGGCACCAATCTGTTGATTCCCAACCCGCGCGACATGGCCGGCTTCGTCAAGGAGCTGGCGAAATACCAGGTCAGCTTTTTCCCGGCGGTCAACACGCTCTACAATGGCCTGTTGAACACGCCCGGGTTCGACAAGCTCGATTTCTCCAAGCTGAAGATCTCCAACGGCGGCGGCATGGCGACGCAAAAGCCGGTTGCCGAGAAGTGGCTGAAGATCACCGGCTGCGCGCTGTCGGAAGGCTATGGCCTGTCCGAGACCTCGCCGACGCTGACCTGCAACCGCGGCCGACATCGACCAGTTCTCCGGCTACGATCGGCCTTCCCGTGCCCTCGACCTACCTCTCGATCCGCGACGACGACGGCAAGGAATTGCCGCTCGGCGAGGCCGGCGAGATCTGCGCCAAGGGTCCGCAGGTGATGGCCGGCTACTGGAACCGGCCGGAAGAGACCGCGAACGTGATGACGGCGGACGGCTATTTCCGCACCGGCGACATCGGCGTGATGGACGCGAACGGCTACACCAAGATCGTCGACCGCAAGAAGGACATGATCCTGGTCTCCGGCTTCAACGTCTATCCCAACGAGATCGAGGAAGTGATCGCGAGCCATCCCGGCGTGCTGGAATGCGCCGTGATCGGCGTCCAGGACGCCAAGTCGGGCGAGGCGGTGAAGGCCTTCATCGTCAAGAAGGACCCGAACCTCACGCGCCGAGGACAGTCATCAAATATCTGCGGCACCCAGCTCACCGGCTACAAGGTCCCCAAGCAGATCGAGTTCAGGACCGACCTGCCCAAGACCAATGTCGGCAAGATCCTGCGCCGCGAACTGCGCGACGAGAAGAAGGCCGCGGCGTAAGGCCGCGCGGAGCGAGCGTTGGACCGATGACTGACGCTCGCGTCGCCACGCCGGCCGACATCCTCGCCTTCTGGCGCGACGCCGGCCGCGACCGCTGGTACCGCCGCGACGACGCGTTCGATGCCGAGGTGCGCCGCGCGCTTTCTCGCGACTGTGGCAGAAGGCGGCCGCCGGCGAATTGTCGTCATGGGAGACGAGCGATGACGGCGCGCTGGCGCTCGACATCGTGCTCGACCAGTTTCCCCGCAACATGTTTCGCGACGACGCGCTGACCTATGCGAGCGACGCCCTGGCGCGCGAGGTCGCGGGCCGCGCCATCGACCGCGGCGCCGACGCGCGGATCGATCCGGCGTTGCGCGAATTCCTCTATCTGCCCTTCATGCATTCGGAGCATCTGCGCCGACCAGTTGCGCTGCATCGAGCTGTTCGCAGAAAGTCGGCGACTGCCGAAAACCTGAAATACGCCGAGCACCACGCCGACATCATCCGCCGGTTCGGGCGCTTCCCGCACCGTAACCGCATCCTGGGCGCGCGACCACGCCCGAAGAGCAGGCCTTCCTCGACGCGGGAGGGTTTTCCGGCTGATGACAGAACAGTGAACGGCTGCCGCCATTGCCGTTTCCGTGCCACTCGAATATTGTGCCGGCCGACCGCCCGGTCTAAGAAACATCCGCACATTCAGGGAGAATTGACGATGACGATCCAAGTTGGCGACAAGCTGCCGGAAGCCAAGTTTCGCGTGATGACGGCGGAAGGTCCGCAGGTCAAAACCACCGACGATATTTTCAAGGGCAAGAAGGTGGCGCTGTTCGCGGTGCCCGGCGCCTATACCGGCACCTGCCACAAGATGCATCTGCCGAGCATCTTCCTCAACGCCTATGCCATCAAGGACAAGGGCGTGAACACCATCGCGATCGTCTCGGTCAACGACGCCTTCGTCATGAACGCCTGGAAGCGCGACACCGACCAGCGCGACGAAGCCATGTTCCTCGCCGACGGCAATGCCGACTTCACCAAGGCGATCGGCATGGAGCTCGACGCTTCCGGCAACGGCCTCGGCATCCGCTCCAAGCGCTACTCGATGCTGGTGGAAGACGGCGTGGTCAAGAAGCTCAACCTCGAGCCGGCGCCCGGCAAGGTCGAGGTCTCCGGCGGCGATACGCTGCTGGGGCAGCTGTAAGCATCGTCACGGCGCTCGCAGCATCAATCACAACGTCGTCGCCCGGCTTGCTTGCCTTCTCCCCTTGTGGGAGAAGGTGGCGCGCAAGCGCGCCGGATGAGGCGGTCTCGCATCCGTCGTCAGAGAACCCCTCACCCGTCCGCGATGCTTCGCATCGTGACCACCCTCTCCCACAAGGGGAGAGGGGAAGGCAGTCGCTTCGCTCTACCGACCTACGCCTTCAACCTCGCCATCGCGACGCCCTCGCGCGCCAATTGATCGGCGCGCTCGTTTTCGGCGTGGCCGGCGTGGCCCTTGATCCAGTGCCAGCGCACCTCGATGCGGTTTCAGCGCGGCGTCGAGCCGCTGCCACAGTTCGACATTCTTGACCGGCTTCTTGTCGGCGGTGCGCCAGCCGTTCTTCTTCCAGCCATGGATCCAGCCGGTGATGCCCTGGCGGACATACTGGCTGTCGGTGGTGAGGTCGACCACGCAGGGCTTCTTCAGCGCTTCCAGCGCCGAGATCGCCGCCATCAGTTCCATGCGGTTGTTGGTGGTGTGCGCCTCGCCGCCCTTCAATTCCTTTTCGGTGTCGCCGAATTTCAGGATCGCGCCCCAGCCGCCGGGCCCGGGATTGCCCGAGCAGGCGCCGTCGGTGAAGACCGTCACGTGCGGCAGTTCGCTCACGCCACGCATCCCGGCTGCGTCACGCCGTAATCGCGCACGCTCTCGACGCTCTGGTGGAAGCGCAGCTTGCGGACATATTCCAGCGGGTCCTTCGGCTTCACCAGCGCGCCCGGCGGCACGTTGAGGAAATCGACCAGCCGCGTCAGCAGGAAACGCAGCGCCGAGCCGCGCGCCAGCAGCGGCAGCGCGTCCTGCTCGGCGTCCGACAACTTGCGCTCGCGGCCATAGGCGTTGAGCAGCGCGCGCGCCTTGGTGACGTTGAAGGAATGATCCGGCTCGAAGCACCACGCGTTGAGGCAGATCGCGACGTCGTAGGCCAGGATGTCGTTGCAGGAAAACGGGAAGTCGATCAGCCCCGACAATTTGTCGCCGAGGAAGAAGACGTTGTCGGGAAACAGATCGGCATGGATGACGCCGACCGGCAGATCGGTCGGCCAGCACGCTTCGAGATGATCGAGTTCGCGCGCGATGAAATCGCGCAAGCCCGGCTGCACGCTGTCGGCGCGCGGCGCGGCCAGATCGAACAGCGGCCGCCAGCCTTCGACCGACAGCGGATTTTTCCGGAACAGCGGAAAGTCGCGGCCGGCGAGATGCATTTTGGCGAGCGCCTCGCCGACGCCGGTGCAATGCGCGGCGTTCGGCCGCCGCGGCCACATGCCTTCGAGGAAATTGATGATCGCCGCCGGCCGGCCGGCCAGCTCGCTATAGACCTCGCCCTTGCGGTTCCTGGCCGGCTGCGGGCAGCGCACGCCGCGCTCGGCCAGATGCGCCATCAGCGACAGGAAATACGGCAGGTCATCCGCCGCCACGCGCTTTTCATAGAGCGTGAGGATGTAGGCGCCCTTGCTGGTGTGCAGCAGGAAGTTGGAATTCTCGACGCCCTCGGCGATGCCCTTGTAGGAGAGCAATTCGCCGATGTCGTAGCCCTTCAGGAATTCCGCGAGGTCTTCGGCGGCGACGTCCGTGTAAACCGCCATGGGGAGCGCCTTAGGCGGCGTCGGGCCGCAGCGAACGCGGCAGCGGGAAGAATTCGTTCTCTTCCGCGGCCGAGACCGTCTCCACATGCAGCTCGTAGCGCTCGGCGAAGGCGCCCATGATCTCCTCGACGATCACTTCCGGCGCCGAGGCGCCCGCGGTGATGCCGAGGCTCTTGATGCCTTCGAAGCGCGACCAGTCGAGATCGCTGGCGCGCTGCGCCAGCACCGCAATCGGGCAGCCCTCGCGCTCGGCGACTTCGCGCAGGCGCTGCGAGTTCGACGAGTTCGGCGCGCCGACCACGATCAAGGCATCGACCACCGGCGCCACCTTCTTCACCGCGAGCTGGCGGTTGGTGGTGGCGTAGCAGATGTCTTCCTTGTGCGGGCCGGAGATGTTCGGGAAACGCTCCTTCAGCATCGCGACGATCTCGGCGGTGTCGTCGATCGACAGCGTCGTCTGGGTCACGAAAGCGAGGTTGTTCGGATCCTTCGGCGTGAAGGTCTTGGCGTCTTCCGCGGTCTCGATCAGCGTCACCGCGCCCGGCCGGCAACTGGCCGAGCGTGCCGACCACTTCCGGATGGTGGGAATGCCCGATCAGCAGGATTTCGCGGCCGCGCTTGAAATGGATCGCGGCCTCGCGGTGCACCTTCGTGACCAGCGGGCAGGTCGCGTCCAGCGAGAAGAAATTGCGGGCGCGGGCGTCGGCCGGAACCGATTTCGGAACCCCGTGGGCCGAAAACACCACCGGCGCGTTGGTATTGTCGGGGATTTCGGCCAGTTCCTCGACGAAAATCGCGCCCTTGGTCTTCAGGCTGTCGACCACATAGCGGTTATGGACGATCTCGTGGCGGACATAGACCGGGGCGCCGTAGATGGTCGAGCGCCCGTTCCACGGTGTCGATGGCCCGCACCACGCCGGCGCAGAAGCCGCGGGGAGAACAAAGCACGATTTTCAGGTCTGGTTTGGCTGGCATAGGGGCTGATCTCGGGGACCGAATCACCCCTCGCCGGCGGGCGGGGAACGGCCAATTCGTATAAGGACTTGGGGCTGCTTTTGGGCGCTGTCAAGGCACTTTAGCAGACCATTGCGCCAATACCCCCTGAAGGCGTATATAGGCGCCGTAATTCCCGTCATCGCCGATGACCACTGACTTCGCCTCCGAAAGAGGTGGGCGAAGCACAAAGGAGATTTGCCATGAGCAATGCACCGCTGATGCCAAAGGCGACGGCCGTGTGGCTGGTTGATAATACCGCGCTGACCTTCGACCAGGTGGCCGATTTCACCAAAATGCACCCGCTGGAGGTCCGCGCCATCGCCGACGGCGACGCCGCCCAGGGCATCAAGGGCATGGACCCGATTTCGACCGGGCAATTGACCCGCGACGAGATCGAAAAGGGCGAAAGCGACCCGAACTACCGCCTCAAGCTCGGCGAGAGCAAGGTGGCGCTGCCGCCGGCCGCCAAGAAGAAGGGCCCGCGCTACACCCCGGTGTCGCGCCGCCATGAGCGGCCGAGCGCGATCCTGTGGCTGGTGCGCAACCATCCCGAGCTGAAGGACGCGCAGATCATGCGCCTGGTCGGCACCACCAAGACCACGATCGCCAGCGTCCGCGACCGCACCCACTGGAACGCCTCGACCCTGACCCCGATGGACCCGGTGACGCTCGGCCTGTGCTCGCAGATCGAGCTCGATTTCGAGGTGCAGCGCGCCGCCAAGGAAAAGCCGGTCCCCGCCGCCTACGGCGGCGCCACCCTGCTGCCGGCCTCCGAGACCACCAAGAAGGAGCCGGAATTCGAGCCGACCGAAAAGCAGCGCGACGACCTCAACGTCGACGCCGTGTTCGCCAAGCTGAAGACGATCGGCGGCAAGAAGCAGGACGACGACGAATAGGGGTTTTCGTATTCGCGGTGAGATTTCGAACGCGGCGGGGCAACCTGCCGCGTTTTTGTTTGCGGCCGGGAATGCCGGGCGCCCCCTGGCGAACTCGGTGAGGCCCCGGAACCAGCGAAGGTTCCGGGAATAATTGCGGGTTCCCGGGCTCCTTATACAGAGGGAGAATTTGTGCCGGGACTGCAACCGGAGTAAGTTTTTCCCGTATTTTGATTAGCCCTTTGCAACAAGAGGCCTTGGTGCGCACGGTTCTGATTATTCTCGGGATTTGGCTGCTTCTCAACGTGCTGTTCGTGGTGGTGATGTCGCCGCCGCGCCGGCCGCGAAAATACGACGGGCCTCGCGCCTCTGACAGCAACCTCGCGCCCGCGACGATCGACAAGGAAGCGCATCGCTACGACGCCGAGGAAAAAACCTCGCTCAGCTTCATCATCATCTCGGTGGCGATGGGCGCCTTCTTCGTCCTCGCCGCTCCGATCGCCGAGGCCGTTGACGCGCTCAAGGGCGCTTTCAGGAAGAAGCCGCCCAAGGAGTGAGCGGTCGTCGCGGAACGGTCACGACTTGCGCGCCTTTTCGGTGCAAACACCCCGCCTGCATGGCCAGATCTCGGAGACAACCATGCCAACGGCAAAAGTCCATGCGTTAACGATCCTTGACGCGATTGATGCGGCCCGGTCTGAGCTTGTCGGCAAGGCCGTAGTCCTTATGGATGGAAAGGCCGGGACGGTGGAGGGGGTTTGGCTCGACGAGCTTCACGGTCTGCGAATTTCGATCGGGGGCCACGATGGGAAGTGGCCGGTCTCAACCATCAAGTTCACGCAGCCCTGACCGAACTGAGCCCGGATGTCGCCTCCGGATTGCCACTAAAATTTCGAGTTTCGGGAAGATAAGTCCGCCGCCGGATTTGGACTCTCAGGGGGTATCAGATGGACCTGGCGCCAGACGACCTTCGTCATCGGTTGCGTCAGCTACGGCTTCTTGCAACCGAGACCGACGACCCCTTGGCTGAACGGCTTGTACGGGACCTGATCGTCGAGCTTGAAGATCGGCTAACGGCTGAGCCAAGCCCGGTAAAGTATTCTCCCGGTTGAGCTTCATTTGGAATGGACGGGCCGCCGCTCTGGCGGCAAACTTATCGTCATGGGAGAGGCAGGGCGACCGACTTGCCCCAAATGCGGGGCCAATTTGACTTTAACACTGCCTGCCGGTGGCACGGGACGGCGGACGTTGCAGTGTTTCGAGTGCGACCGCCCCGATCCTATGAGAACCGATCGAACAATGGGTTGGATCAAGAGCGGGCTACAGCCACCGAAATAGACGCGCGGGCCCACGTGCCTTCAACGACTCCAAAGTAACCGACCGAGCGGTGCTGCCGCCGACCGTTGTCGGCCAGCCCGGCCTCACCATGACCTTGTCCGATGATCCCGGCTAGCCGGCCTCAAGGCCGAGCGAACGTATCGGGGCCAGCGCTGCGGATTTCCAGAGGTTGCGTGCATGCCCCGTTCGAGTATGCGATCCCGAGCCGGTCACATGCCTCGCGCGCGAGGTCGATCATTTCGTAATTGTACATCCCACGCATCTTGCCCGAAGGCATGACGACGTAACCGAACGCGATCTGCTGTAAAGCTCTCTCAGCCCCCTGCATGCATTCCTCCCCAATTGGTGCGAGAGGCTATTTGGGCCTGCTGCATTGCGCAGCCTGCTATAGCAATGACCTTCACAATGTCTCCCCCGCCGTACCCGATGCTACGCCAACAACCAAATGATTCAATGCCACGTTGGGCTAACTTGGTTGTCTTGGTGGCTCACGTTCCGTCGGGCCATCCGCCCGAGTTAACCGGACGTCGGTAACTCGCGCGGCGAGCCGCGAGGCGCAGAAAACCAAATCATTGGCACGCGATCACAAGACTGCAAGCGGTTGTTCAGGTAGCGGCATCAACGCCGTCGGGTATCCGCACTTCGCGGCCAAACCAACATCATCCGGCAGAACCCGAACATGACCCGAGACGACGTGCTTGTCTGGCTTTCGTTTACTGGGTTTGTCGTCCTCTGCGGAGCGGCGATCTGGATGCTATTCATTTTCGGGTAGCCGGCTTGCCGTTGGTTTGTCCGTCATCGAACACCGGCACGATGATCGAGGTCGAAGGCTCGCCAACTCGCTGCGTCGCCTCCGTTGTGCCCGGCGCGCTATCCGCCAGCCGAGCGGGCGACGGAAGCACGCAAGGAAGCCGACCAATACCCGGCCCTGTAGCCACTCGAAAATTTAGCCCAGTTCGATCTCGCCTGATATCTCATGGGTAAGGCCCGTGCCGGCGATGGTCAGCACCATTTTGGCCGGCAGTTTCTCATGGCCCTTCAGGCTTCCGGCAGCGACCGCGTCACGGACCGCTCTTTCGATTTCACGCTGCGAGGTGATGCCGACCTTCTTGAGGAAACCGCGCAGGCTGGTGTTGAAAACATCCTCGTTCATGGTGCTCTCCCGATGTCACGGCCGATCCGGATGGTTCATCATGTATTCGCCGAGATCGCGCTGGCGGCGGTCGGCTTTGGCGTTGGCGTTGTTGCGCTGGACGTCGCGGTCCTTGCGGCAGGCGATGTATTCCGACGAGCCGACCGCGACATTGTTGGCGCGGCAGAACGCGTCATCGTCATCGCCGCCCGCAATGGCCATGGTCGGCTGGCCCCGCTCGAGGCAGCCTGCGAGCAGCGGGGCGATGAGCAGGAGCGGAATGAGGAGTTGTGCCGGCTTGCACCGCATGTGCTAGTTCCATCGCTGTTTTCGTCATTGCCGGGCTTGACCCGGCAATCCATCAAAATGAAGGCAAGTGCTTTGATATCTGATGGATGCCCGGGTCAAGCCCACGGCTGTCCGGTTTAAATTTGGTGGACAAGGCGCATGGCATTGATTCTTCTGTGTTCCAAGCGTTTGGCGACGTTTTGGGACACGGAGAAGGATCAAGCCATGCAGCACCACAATAGTGTATTCCACAGCGTTTTGAAGCAGGTTCCGTGGCGCCGCTTCGATCAGCTTGTGGATGAGCACGGGGCCGACAAGCATGTTCGCACCCTGACGACAAAGAGCCAATTCATCGCGCTGATGTACGCACAATTGTCGGGGGCGCAGAGCCTGCGTGAGATCGAGGCCGGTCTGCAGAGCCACGCCACCAGGCTCTACCATTTGGGCAGCGATGAGGTGTCGCGCTCGACGCTTGCGGATGCCAATGCACAGCGGCCCTGGCAGGTGTTCAGCGGCCTGTTCGCTCATTTGGTCGGGCAGCTCACGCGTGGGCTCAAGCGCAAGACCGGCGAAGCGGTGCACCTGATCGATTCGAGCAGCCTTCGTCTGAGCGCGCTGAGCAAAGACTGGGCGAGGTTCTCGGCAGGCGTCTGCGGCGCCAAGATGCACATCGTCTACGACCCCGACGCCGTTTGCCCGATCTATGCCGCCGTCACGCCGGCCAACATCAATGACATCACTGCCGCCAAGGTCATGCCGATCGAGGCCGGGGCCACCTACGTGTTCGACCTCGGCTATTATGACTACTGCTGGTGGGCCAAACTCCACGCCGCGGACTGCCGGATCGTGACCCGGCTCAAGAGCAACACCAAGCTCCGCGTGGTCCACAAGAATGCAGTCGCGGCAGGCTCAAATATTCTTTCCGACCGCATCGGCCATCTGCCGCAACGTATGGCACGCAACCG
Source organism: uncultured Alphaproteobacteria bacterium (assembly GCA_963836765.1). GTDB lineage: Bacteria > Pseudomonadota > Alphaproteobacteria > Rhizobiales > Xanthobacteraceae > Bradyrhizobium. Next base: position 389,582 of record CAWILG010000036.1, on the reverse strand, counting down.
TCAAAACCCGTTCCAGGATCCCGTCCGCGAGATCCGCGTGCGCATCGACACCGGAAAGATCCTGCGCATCCTCACCAATGACCTCGATCTACCGGCAACCGACGTCGCCGATCTCTATAAACGTCGTTGGCAGATTGAGCTGTTCTTTCGTTGGGTCAAGCAGACACTCAAAATCAAGCAGTTCGTTGGACGCTCCGAAAATGCCGTGCGCATTCAGATCGCAGTAGCCCTGATCGCCTTCCTATTGCTGCGCCTGGCACACACCGCCCAGCGAGCTGTTCAAGGCCTGCTCACCTTCACCCGCCTGGTGCGCGCAAACCTCATGCACAGACGACCGATCAACCGGCTGCTCCTTCCGCCACTTCCGATCATCAAAGATCAGCGACAGTTGAGCCTCAGCCTATGCTAAATTTAAACCGGACAGCCGTGGGCTTGTCCCGGGCATGACGGGTGGTCGTCATTCCTCATACCCTGCCCTTCAGCGCCTCGCCGATTTCGTCCAGCACCTTGGGATCCTCGATCGTCGCGGGCATGGTCCAGGCGTCGCCGTCGGCGATCTTCTTGATGGTGCCGCGCAGGATTTTTCCCGACCGCGTTTTCGGCAGCCGGCCGACGGTGATCGCGAGCTTGAAGGCGGCGACCGGCCCGAGTTTTTCCCGCACCAGCGCCACCACGTCTTTTTCGACCTCCGCCGGCGTGCGCGTCACGCCGGCCTTCAGCACCAGAAAGCCGCAGGGCACCTCGCCCTTGATCGCATCCTTGATGCCGAGCACCGCGCATTCGGCGACATCGGGATGGGACGCGAGAATCTCCTCCATGCCGCCGGTGGAAAGCCGGTGGCCGGCGACATTGATGATGTCGTCGGTGCGGCCCATCACGAAGACATAGCCGTCCTCATCCTTGTAGCCGGCGTCGGAGGTTTTGTAGTAGCCGGGGAATTCGGTGAGATAGGCCTCCCTGAAACGGTCGTCCTGCTGCCACAGCGTCGGCAGGCAGGCCGGCGGCATCGGCAGCTTGATCACGATCGAACCCATGGTGCCCGCGGGCAGCGGCCTTGCCGCTTCATCGACCACGTCGACCTGATAGCCCGGCATCGGCACCGTCGGCGAACCGTGCTTGACCGGCAGCATGCCCAGGCCCATCGGATTGCCGGCGATGCACCAGCCGGTTTCGGTCTGCCACCAGTGATCGATCACCGGCACTTTCAACTGCGCCTCCGCCCATTCCACCGTCGGCGGATCGGCGCGCTCGCCGGCCAGGAACAGCGTGCGGAATTTCGAAAGATCGTATTTGCGGATGAATTTGCCCTCCGGATCCTCCTTGCGGATGGCGCGGAACGCGGTCGGCGCGGTGAAGAACGCAACCGCCTTGTGTTCTGAGATCACCCGCCAGAACGCGCCGGCGTCCGGCGTGCCGATCGGCTTGCCCTCATACATGATCGAGGTCGCGCCATGGATCAGCGGCCCGTAGACGATGTAGCTGTGGCCGACCACCCAGCCGATGTCGGAGCCGCACCACCAGACCTCGCCGGGCTTGACGCCGTAGAGATTGAACATCGACCATTTCAGCGCGACCAGATGCCCGCCATTGTCGCGCACCACGCCCTTGGGGATTCCCGTGGTGCCCGATGTATAGAGGATGTAGAGCGGATCGGTCGCGAGCACGGGCACGCAAGGCGCCGTCTTGCCGGCGTCAAACGCGGCGCGGCGCAGCGTCGCCCAATCGTGATCGCGTCCGCTAACGAGGTCGCAACCATGTTGCGGCCGCTGCAGGATGATGCAGGTCTCCGGCTTGACGCTGGAGAGCCTGATCGCCTCGTCGAGCAGCGGCTTGTATTGCACGATGCGGCCGGGCTCGAGCCCGCAGCTGGCCGAGAAGATCAGCTTTGGCTTGGCGTCTTCGATCCGGGTCGCCAGCTCCTTGGCCGCAAAACCGCCGAACACCACCGAATGCACCGCGCCGATCCGCGCGCAGGCCAGCATCGCGACCACCGCTTCCGACACCATCGGCATATAGAGGATGACGCGGTCGCCCTTTGCCGACGCCGAAATCCTGCATCACGGCGGCGAGCGTCTGCACTTCCTTCAGCATCTCGGCATAGGTGAATTTCGTGACCGTGTTGGCGAGCGGGGAATTGTGGATCAGCGCCACCTGCTCGGCCCGGCCGCCGGCGACATGGCGATCGAGCGCGTTGTAGCAGGTGTTGACCACGGCGCCGGCGAACCAGCGGCCGTAGGCGCCCATCGAGGGATCGAAGATCTTCTTCGCCGGCTCGATCCAGTCGATCTCGCGCGCCGCCTCCGCCCAAAAGCCCTCGGGGTCGGCCAGCGAGCGGGCATGCACCTCGTGATACCGGCTTTTCTCGTGGATGTTCATGGCGTGTCTCCCGGCAATCTCCGCTCCGTCATGCCCGGCTTGTCCCGGGCATGCCAGCAAATAGCGCTATTTCGGCCATTGTCACGGGAAGCGGCGGCAGATCAAGCCGGAACAGCTTGGCATTTGAAGTCAGACTAAGCGGCGAACGCGACTCTTCTCTCCCATTGGGAGAGGTGAGAACGCCCCGCGCCTAATAGCCGTCGACCCCCTGCAGTTTCTGCAGCCGCTCCTGCATGGCCTTGTGCAGATCGTAGCCCGGCCGGCCGAACTCGGCATTGCGGCGGGCGATGAACTCGTCCTGTTCGCGCTGCAGCGCACGCGCTTCGCGGGGTTTTTGGCCTCGCGCGACCACCCTGATATTGGCCGCATTGATCTCGCGGTCGAGATCGGCGAGTCTCCGGATTGGCGCAGATCGCCTTTTCCACCGGCGCCGGCGGCGCGGCAATTGAAACTCGGCTTGCCGCGACCGCCATCAGCGCGCCCAGCCGCTCCAGCTCCTGCGCCAGCGATCTTGTAATTGCCTCGGCCGGCGTGATCCGGGTTCAGCTTGATCGCGGCGCCAAATCGGCAGCGCCTTGGCCGGTCGCCCTCTTGCGCCACAGCTCGCCGCGCGCGTTGAAGACATCGGCCTCGGATCGAGCCGCAGCACTGCCGTAGTCGCGATGGCGCGGTCGATCATGTCCTTGCGGTCATAAGCGCCGGCGCGCGCAGTCAGCGCCTTGATGCGGTCGGCCGACGGCTTTTCGTTGTCGATCAGCGCACCGCAAACGCTGATGGTCTTGTCGTCGTCATTGGCAGATGGCCGCGCATGCACGGCGCGGATCGATCTGTATCACTCGGCGGCCGATCCCGGTTGCAAGCAGCACGCGAACGCCGTCCACAGCAGCGAGCGCGGCGATCAGATGTCAAGCATCTCGCATGATGGACTCCGATAGCGGGTTCAGCACTGGAGCATCGCCAGGGCATAGCTGCGACCCAGCGCCAGCGACGCCATCAGGTCAGCCGCCGTCGACCACGAGCTCGATGCCGGTGACATATTTCGATTCGTCGGACGCGAGAAACAGCGCCGCGTTGGCGACGTCCCAGGCGTCGCCCATGTGTCCCATCGGCACCTGCGCGTCGCGCGCGCGCCACATCGCCTCGACGTCGCCCGCCGGATAGCTCGCCGCCAGGCCTGCGGAATGCTCGACCATCGGCGTCTTCATCAGGCCGGGCAGAATGGCGTTGACCCGGACATGGTCGCGCGCGAATTGCACCGCCGTGGTGCGCGTCATCTGGTTCATCGCGGCCTTGCTGGCGCCATAGCTGACATAGGAAATGCCGAGATGGCGGATCGAGGCGATCGAGGAGATATTGATGATCGAGCCGCCGCCCTGCTTCTGCATCACGGGAATGACGTGCTTCATGGCGAGAAAGGCGCTCTTGAGATTGACCGCGAAGACGTGATCCCATCTCGGCCTCGTTGACCTCGACCACGCTGCCCATCTCGGCGATGCCGACATTGTTGTCGAGCACGTCGATGCGGCCATAGGTCTTCAGGCACGCCGCCACCATCGCCTCGACCTCGGTCGGCGCGCGAGACATCGGCGGTGAAGGCCGTCGCCTTGCCGCCCTCGCCGGTGATGATCTTGACGGTCTCTTCGGCGGCGGCCGCATTGCGATCGACGCAAAACACCTGCGCGCCCTCGCGCGCAAAGGTGACGGCGGTCGCCTTGCCATTGCCCCAGCCGGGCCCGATCGAGCCCGCGCCGACCACCATCGCCATCTTGCCCTTGAGCCGTTCCATCGACTTCTCCCCTGTTTGTTTGTTATGGTTCGCAGGCGCGCATCGTCGTGACATTAGCACCGATCGGATGCGCCGAAAATCTCCGACAACGTCCGGCAATTTCCGTCATGGCACAGCCGCCATTCGCCGGCGGCGCCGGAATTGCCGAGCACCACTTCCGGCATCGGCGCGCGCTTCGGCTGCCACTGAAACCAGCCGTCGACCAGCCGCGCATCCGGCGGCGGCTCCATGCCGGCGCCAGAGCCCTTGACGCGCGCCTGCACCAGTTCGAGCCCCTGCGGCGTGATGCGCCAGTCTTCCTGCCAGTCGATCTTTTCGATCGAATGGGTCCAGACCAGCGTGAACGCCGCAATCGACAGCGTCTTCACGACGCCGGCGGAGGCGAGGCAGAGGCTCAAGCCGCCGCCACCGCGTTGCGCGGGCGCTGCCGCCATTGCCAGAGCACGACGGCCGCCGCGAGCGTAAAGCCCAGCGGTGTCGCTGAAGCGGAAATCGCCGAGCAGGCACAGCGCCGCGACGAAGGCGACGGCGAGTTCGAGCCAGCGTCAGCCGCGTGAACAGGAAGCCGATCGCGACGATGCCGAACAGGCCGATCGCGACCAGCGCCTTGAAGGTCGCCAGCGCCACCGCGCCGTAGAAGCCGAGTTGGGCGGCCATGGGATCGCCGGCCTGCAGCATCAGCGCCGGCGAATAGACGAAGATGAAGGGAATGACGTAGCCGGCGAGCGCGATGCGCATCGCCTCCCAGCCGATCTTGTCGGGGTTTTCCTTCGCGATCGGCGCCGCCGCCAGCGCCGCCAGCGCCACCGGCGGCGAGAGGTCGGCCATGATGCCGTAATAGAACGCGAACATGTGGCTGGCGATCAGGGGCACGCCGAGTTTGGCCAGCGCCGGTGCGGCCAGCGCCGCGGTGATGATGTAGGTCGGAATCGTCGGGATGCCGGTGCCGAGCAGGATCGACAGCAGCATGGTCATGATCAGCGCCAGGAACAGGCTTTTGGCGCCAAGCCCGATGATCCAGCCGCCGAAGATGGTGCCGACGCCGGTCTGCGTCATCATGCCGATGATGGTGCCGACGATGGCGCAGGCCATGCCGACGGTCAGCGCCGATTTGGCGCTGTCGGCGAGCGAATCGCGGCAGGCGGCGAGCGTCGCCCGGCCGCCGCGCGTGATCGCGGCGATCAGGATCAGCCCGCCGACGACGCTTGCGACCGGCACGATCTCGAGCCCGTTGCGCGACACCGCGGCAACCACCAGCGCCAGCCCGATCCAGAAAATGTAGCGCAGCACGGTGTTGGAGAAGCCGAGCGTGATGCTGGCGCCGAGGATCAGCGCCACCGTCAGCGCCAGCCCCATGCTGCCGGCATAGAGCGGCGTAAAGCCTTCGAACAGCATGTAGACCAGCGCCGCCAGCGGCAACACCAGATACCAGCGCGCCACCAGCGCCTTCCAGGCGCTCGGGATTTCCGAACGCTTCATGCCGACGAGGCCGTGCTTGCCGGCTTCCAGATGCACCATCCAGAACGCGGAGGCGAAATACAGCATCGCCGGAATCACCGCGGCCTTGACGATCTCGGAATATTGCGACGCCCAGCGTCTCCGCCATGATGAAGGCGACCGCGCCCATCACCGGCGGCATGATCTGTCCGCCCATCGAGGCGGTGGCCTCGACGCCGGCGGCAAAGGCGCGGCGATAGCCGAACTTGATCATCAGGGGAATCGTGAACTGGCCGACGGTGACGACATTGGCGACGCCGGAGCCCGAGATCGTGCCCATCATGCCCGAGGCGAACACCGCGACCTTGGCCGGTCCGCCGCGGGTGCGGCCGAACAGGCCGAGCGAGACGTCGGTGAACAGCTGGATCATGCCGGCGCGTTCGAGGAACGAGCCGAACAGGATGAACAGGAAGATGTAGGTCGCCGAGACGTAGATCGGCACGCCGTAAAAGCCTTCGGTGCCGAACGACGAGATGCGTGATGACCTGGTCGAAATCATAGCCGCGATGATTGAACGGCGACGGCAGATACTGGCCGAAGAACCAGTACAGCAGGCAGGCGCCGCACATCAGCGGCAGCGCCAGCGCCCATCAGCCGCCGCGTGCCTTCGAAGATCAGCACCGCCAGCAGCGTGCCGACCGCGAGATCGGTCTCGCGTCGGATCGCCGTCGCGCGCGATCAGGTCGGCGTAGAAGATCCACTGATAGAGCCCGCACAGGAATCCGGCGCCGCCGATCAGCCAGCCGAGCGCGCGGCCGAAATCGCTTTTGGCGGTGAAATTGCCGATCAGGCCGAAGGTCATCAGCATCAGGAAGCCGACATGGACGCCGCGCACCACCTGGCTCGGCAGATAGTTGAAGGCCGCGACATAGAGCTGGAACACCGCAAACGCGATGCCGATGGCATAGGCCAGATAGCCCCAGCCGCCCGGGCCAAAGCCTTCCGGAAATCCGTGCTCGAAATTGTCGAATTCGACCTTGACGGGCGCTTCTGCGCCCTCGGCTTGCAGCATGTCAATCGTTCCCCCGTGCCCGCGACGCTTATATCACTCGGTGCGGCATGCCGACAAGCACGTCATGCGCGGGCTCTGACCCGCGCATCCATCTAAAAAGAGCTGCCTGGAAGGATGGATGGCCGGGTCAAGCCCGGCCATGACGACGCTGAAGCGCGGCCCTACTTGATCAGTCCCTTTTCCTTGTAATAGCGGATCGCGCCGGGGTGCAGCGGCACCGGGCTGCCGGTCGCGGCCGTCTCGAGCTTGATCTCCTTGCCGGCGGCATGCGAATTCGCCAGTTCCGGCAGCGACTCGTAGACCAGCTTGGTCATCTGGTAGGCGAGATCGTCGGAGACCGCGGAACTGGTCACGAGATAATTGACCACCGCCGCGGTCGGGACGTCCTTGTCCTGGCCGGTATAGGTGTTGGCGGGAATCGTCACCGGCACGAAGGGCGGGCCGATCTTGTCGACGGTCTCCTTCGGCACCGACACCACGGTGATGTCGGTCGAGGTCGAGAGATCCTTCAGCGAGGCGACGCCGAGGCCGGCCGATTGCAGCGTCGCGTTGAGCTGGCGGTTCTTCATCAGGTCGACGGATTCGGCGAACGGCAGATATTCGACCTTGCCGATGTCCTTGTAGGTCATCCCGGCGGCGGCCAGGATCGCGCGCGAGTTGAGTTCGGTGCCGGATTTCGGCGCGCCGACCGACAGGCTCTTGCCCTTCAGATCGGCCAGCGTCTTGATGCCGCTGTCGGCGGTGGCGACGATCTGGATGTAGTTCGGATAGATCGCGCCGATGGTGCGCAGCTTGTCCAGCTTGGACTTGAAGCCGGCCTCCTCGTCGCCTTCCCAGGCGGCTTTCAGCGAGTCGCCGAGCGTGAACGCGATCTCGCCGCGGCCCTGCTGCAGCAGGATCAGGTTCTCGACCGACGCCTTGGTGGCCTGCACCTGGGTCTTCACGTTCGGAATCTTGTCGCTGTAGATTTTTCCGATGGCGACGCCGAGCGGGTAATACACGCCGGATGTGCCGCCGGTCAGCACGTTGATGAATTGCTGGGCCTGCGCGCCGGGCGCCGCAAAAACCGCCGCCGCCGCAACGGCAGCCGCCATCAACTTCGAATTCATGAGCATTATTCTCCCCTAAATTTCGCCGGGAAATTGGACGGACCGAGGCCCCCGGTCAACCCATCCAAACGACGCACGCGAAGGTCAAATACGCATGCGCGGTCGCACCTGGCGCATGCGGGAACCGGCGCGACCGGCGTATCGAGCCGCAGTGACGATCGGACAGCAGGATGCGCCGACACGGGCTTCGACCATCCGCCCGCACTTCGAGAAATCGCGCAGCAGAAAAAAATCGGCGCGCGATGGTCGCCTCAAAACAGCTCTCCACAGTGGCACCAACTGTGGACAAGCCGGCAAGCGAACACAGACGTTAACGCGCATCCAGCGATGAGACATGCGCGCGAGTGCACGCATCGGTTCATGAGGCGAGCCTGCAGCAGCAACCAACAAGGGGTTGGGTGCCGTCTTGCGATCTCAGTGACCCGATTCGTTGCCGATCTCGTTACAATTTTAATCGCAATGGCGGCTTTAACCTTACCAAAGCAATCATCGCTGTGTCCCTAAAACTCCATGATTAACGCCGCGGCGCGGATGTACGACTTTCGCCAGCATCTTTGGAGCGGCAAGAATGAATCATATCAATCCAACCGAACACGCGCGACCCGGCGGGTTCGGACATCGAAAGGTGATGCCACGCGCCTGCGTCACCGACGGCAAAAAGCACCTTCGAACCTTTCTTTCCGACGCTCTCGAGGATCTTGGGTTCATCACCAGCGAATGCGGCCAGGCCAGCGAGCTGGCCGGCAGTTCTGGACGCGCAACAGCCGGATCTGGTCGTCCTCGGCGTGTCTTTCGACGGGATCGAGGTCGGCAAAATTCTCGAGATCCTGGTCACGAAGAACTTCCCCGGCAAGGTTCTCGTGATCGGCCAGCCGGAGTCGATCATGGTAAAGGCCGTCCGGCAAATTGGCGAGGAATACGGCATCGCCATGCTGCCCTCGCCTGCAGACGCCTTTCAGCGCCGGGACGCTGCGTGACAGTGTTGCGACGCTGCTGCCCTCGAACCGGCGCCGAGCCCCGCGGTGGATGTGGCCGAGGCGCTGAAGGCCGGCTGGCTCGAATTGTGGTATCAGCAGAAGATCAATGTGCGCACCCTGGTTCCCAGCGGCGCCGAGGCACTGGTGCGGATGCGGCATCCCGCCTGGGGTGTGGTTCCGCCGGCCTATTTCATTCCCGACGACAAGGATCCGCATTTTCGCGGCCTGTCCGAGTTCGTGATCGGCCGCGCGATCGAGGATTGGCGCTATCTGCTCGAGCAGCAGGGGCCGGTCGATCTCTCGATCAACCTGCCGGTTTCGTTTCTCCGGCGATCGGGACGCGGTGCGCGATCTGTGCCGCGCGATGCCCGATCATCCCGCGTTCGGCGGCTTGCTGATCGAGATCGACAGCGCCGAGGTGATCGGCAATCTGGATCTCGTGATCGATGTCGCACGCGACGTGCGCCTGCATAATATTGCGATCGTCGATCGACAATGTCGGCGCGGAATGGCCGGCGCTGATGGGGCTTTCGAACTTTCCGTTCGTCGAGCTGAAGGTCGACCATCAATTCGTCACCGGCTGCGCCGACGACCGGCTGAAGGCAGACCGTATGCCGCCGAATCGTCGAACTCGCCCAGGACCATGGCGCGCGGGCGGTGGCCCAGGGCGTCGAGACCCGCGCCGATTTTCTCGCCGCGCATGGCCTGGGTTTCGATCTGGTGCAGGGCTACCTGTTCAGCAAGCCGATGGGGATCAAGAAATTTGCCCGCTCGCGCCGCCCTTTGCTGGCGTCCGGCTCGGACCGGAAGCCATGAGCGGTCGAGGCAGGTTCAGGCCTGCCGGCCCATCACTGGAACGTCATGTCGAGGCATTTCGAGATGTCGGAGCCGAGGCCGGACGAGATGATGATGCAGCCGCGCACCTTCAGCGCGTTGTTGTCGCTGGCCCACACCGAATAGCCGCCGGGACCGAAGAACGAATTGGTGTTCGGCGGCTCGGTTTCGGTGGCGTCGAACGAATAGCTCGAATCGGCCTCGAAGATACGGGGCTTCTTGGTGCAGCCGCCGTCGGTCTGCACGTTGATGACTTCCTTGTTGTCCCGCGTCAGCGCCAGCGAAACCTGGCAGCGGAAATATTCCGAGGTCTTGGTGTTGAACACATACGCATAGGATTTGCAGGTCGCGGTGTTGAGCTTGCCGGCGCTGAGGCCCCGGCTGCACGAAATCCGCTGGTTGTTGCTGAGCTTGAATTCATCGGCCGCAGCCGCCGAGGCCAGCGTCATGAACGACAGCGCGATACCGAAACCGAGTTTCATGACGAGGTTCATCCGAATCATCCCCAAGAGGTTTTTCGCAATACACGATTGTAGACGGAAACCGGAACATAGTCGCGATGCGGGACGCGGGAAATCACAAAGTCGCAGGGCACCGTGATGCCCCGCATGGCTGCGGCGAACGCGCCATTGACGAAATAACGGCGTTCGTGATTTGTTCAAAGGAGGCGGGCAAGGCTGACATTTTGAGCCGCCGGGAGGATGACGATGACGGGATTTTCGACCAAAACCTTTTTGCTGGCGGCAGCGCTGGCCGCATTGACGACATCCGCATTCGCGCAAGCGGCGGCGCCGACGCCCTGGGAGATGAAGCCGGACATGGGCTATGGCTACGACAAGGACGGCAAGACGTTCGCCTACAAGATGGGGACCAACAATGCCGGCAGGCTGCTGAAGGGCGCCAAAAAGGTGCCGAAGGGCACGTTGTTCTTCATCGGCCAGAACGGCCAGTTGTACATGCGCACCGGCCCCTATCTCGAGGGCGACGGCAAGTTCATGTTCGGCGCGGATTGAGGGCAGCACTATTCTTACCCTCCCCTGGAGCGCCCTCCAGGGGAGGGTAAGACAAGAAAGCTACGCCGACGCTGTCGTGACGCCGCCGTCGACCACGATGGTCTGGCCGGTCATGAAGGTCGAGGCGTCGGAGGCGAGATAGGCGACTGCGCCGGCGATTTCGTCGGGTTCGCCGATCCGGCGCAGCGGCGTGGTGGCGGTGCGGTGTTTTAGCCGCGCCTCGTCTTCCCACAGCGCGCGGGCGAAATCGGTCTTGACGAGGCCCGGCGCCACGCAATTGACGCGCACGCCCTTCGGCCCCCATTCGCCGGCGAGGCTGCGGCACAGCGAAAAATCCGCAGCCTTGGAAATCCCGTAGGCGCCGATCACGGTCGAGCCGCGCAGGCCGCCAATCGAGGACACGATCACCACCGAGCCCTTGCCGCGCGCCGCCATTTGCGGGATCGCGTGGGAGCACAGCCAGATGTTGCTCTTGACGTTGGAGCCCATGATCTTGTCGAAGGCCTCGTCCTTGATGTCGAGCAGCGGGCCGTAATACGGGTTCACGGCCGCGTTGCAGACGAGGATGTCGACCTTGCCGTAATGTTTTGTTGCGCCCGAGATCAGCGCCTCGACTTCGTCGCGGCGCGAGATGTTGCAGGGGATGACGTGGGCGTCGCCGCCTGACTTGTTGATGCCGTCGGCGACTTCCTTACAAGCGTCGGCCTTGCGGCTGGAGATCACCACCTTGGCGCCGAGCTTGGCCAGCAATTCCGCCGAGGAGCGGCCGATGCCGCGGCTCGAGCCGGTGATGACGGCGACCTGGCCGGTGAGATCGAACGGGGTGTTTTTCATTGTTGTTTGCCTCCCTGATTTGTTCGCGCTCGTCATTGCGACGGGGCGCTTGCGACGACTTGTCCGCCGTAGCTCTATGAGCGAAGGCGGAAGCAATCCACACTTGCTTTGCTGCCCGATGGATTGCTTCGCTTCGCTCGCAATGACGAAAATTGATCTCGTCATTCCGGGATGCGCCCTCTTGGGCGCAGGCCATGATGTGCAATTGCACATCAGAGAATCCATACTCACGATCGTGGTTATGGATTCCGGGCTCACGACTTCGTCGTGCCCCGGAATGACGGGGGAGACCTAAACCAATCCCCCGCCATCCGTGACGCGGCGGAGGTGGTAGTCGGTGTCGCCAAAGGTGTTTTCGATCATGGTCAGCCGCTTGAAATAGTGGCCGATCTTGGCTTCCTGCGTCATGCCGATGCCGCCATGGAGCTGGATCGATTGCTGGCCGACGAATTTTGCCGACTTGCCGATCTGCACTTTTGCCGCCGCAACGGCCGTAGAACGTTCCCTGGCGTTGTCGAAATCGGCCGCCATGGTCGCGAACATCGACATGCTGCGGGCCTGTTCGAGCGCCACGAACATGTCGGCGGCGCGGTGCTGCAGGGTCTGGAAACTGCCGATCGGCACGCCGAACTGTTTTCGCGTCTTGAGATATTCGACTGTCGTCTTCAGCGATTCATCCATCGCGCCGACCGCTTCCGCGCACATCGCGGTGCGGGCCTCGTCCACCACGCGCTCGATCAGGGCCAGACCGTTCTCGGGATCGCCGATCGCAGCACTGCCGTCGACCTCGACGCCGGTCAGGGTGATGTCGGCCGCATGCAGGCCGTCCTGGGTTGGATAGCCCTTGCGGGTGACGCCCTTGGCATTGGCGGGCACTAAAAACACGCCGATGCCGGCCTTGTCGCGCTGGCTGCCCTTGGTGCGCGCAGTCACGATCAGGGTGTCGGCGTTCTCGCCGTTGAGCACGACGAATTTCTCGCCGTCGATCACCCAGCCATCGCCCTTTTTCTTGGCCGTGGTCGCGACGTCATGCAGATCGTAGCGCGAGTTCTTCTCGAGCTGCGCGAAGGCAAAGGTCTTGCTGCCGTCGATGATGCCGGGAATGTGCGCCGCTTTTTGCTCGGCCGAGCCGCCGTGGCGGAGGAAGCCGCCCGCGATCACCACGGTAGGGAGATAAGGCTCCAGCACCATCGCCTTGCCGAGCGCTTCCATCACGATCATGGTTTCGACCGCACCGGCGCCGAAGCCGCCGTCATCTTCGGAGAACGGCAACCCGAGCAGGCCCTGCTCGGCGAGCTTGCCCCAGACGGCTTTGCTCCAGCCGCCCTTCTCCGCCATGTATTTCTTGCGGTGGTCGAAATCGTAAGAATTGTTCAACAGACCGTCGACGCTTTCCTTGAGAAGCCGCTGCTCCTCGGACAAATCAAAATCCATTTTTTTACTTCCTCGTATTCAGAACAACTGCCGTCATTCTCCGGTGCGCAATTGCGCATCGGAGATGCGCCTCTTGGCGCAGGCCCGGAATCGATACTCACGATCGTGGTTATGGATTCCGGGCTCGCAACTTCGTTGCGCCCCGGAATGACGCGTGAGATTTGGTCGAACCTCTCCCCGAAAGAGCGGGGCGAGGGAGAAAGATTAAAGCCCCAGCACCGCCTTGGTGATGATGTTGCGCTGGATCTCGTTGGAGCCGCCGTAGATCGAGACCTTGCGGTTGTTGAAATAGCTCGGTGCGATCTGGGCGGTCCAGTCCATGGTCTCGTTGGAGCCGTCGTCGCCATGCTCGTCGAAGGGCGCGGCGAACGGGCCGATCACTTCCATCAGCAGTTCAGTGGTGGTCTGCTGGATTTCCGAGCCCTTGATCTTCAAGACCGAGGACGCCGGGTTGGGCTTGCCCTTCCCGTGCTTGTTCTCGTCGGCAACGACGCGAAGCTGCGTCAGTTCGAGCGCCTTGAGCTCGATCTCGACGGCTGCGAGCTTTTCACGAAAACCCTGGTCCTCGATAACAGGCTTGCCGCCGGATTCGACCTTGGACGCGAGTTCCTTGATGCGGCGCAGCCGCTCCTTGGAAACGCCGACGCGGGCGATGCCGGTACGCTCATTGCCGAGCAGGAATTTTGCGTAATCCCAGCCCTTGTTCTCCTCGCCGATCAAATTCTCGACCGGCACCTCGACGTCGTCGAAGAACACTTCATTGACCTCGTGGCCGCCGTCGATGGTCTGGATCGGACGCACCGTGACGCCCTTCGACTTCATGTCGAACACGATGAAGGAGATGCCCATCTGCTTCTTCGCGTTGGTGTCGGTGCGGCAGAGACAGAAGATCATGTCGGCGTGCTGCGCCAGCGTGGTCCAGGTCTTCTGGCCGTTGATGATGTATTTGTCGCCCTTGCGCTCCGCCTTGGTCTTCAGCGAGGCGAGGTCCGATCCCGAACCCGGCTCCGAAAAGCCCTGGCACCACCAGTCGTCCACATTGGCGATGCGCGGCAGGTATTCCTTCTTCTGCCGTTCATTGCCGAAGGTGTAGATGACCGGGCCGACCATGCTGACGCCGAACGCGAGCGGCGCGGGTGCGGGATGCATCTGCAGTTCTTCGTTGAAGATGTAATGCTGCACGGAGGTCCAGCCGGTGCCGCCATGCTCCTTCGGCCAGTGGCTGACGCCCCAGCCCTTCTTGTTCAGGATGCGCCACCAGGCAACCATCTCGTCCTTGGACAGATGACGGCCCTCGACCAGTTTGCGCCGTGTCTCCGGCGGAACGTTGTCCTTGAAGAAGGCCCGCACTTCTTCGCGAAACGCCATTTCTTCCTTGCTGAAAGCGAGATCCATCGGATCCTCCTGTGAGAAACTAGATTCGAAAATGTAGCGGCAACGAAGGTGCGCCCCCTCTCCCAGCCAACTCGGGTTTACCCGAGTTGGGCATCCCAATTTGTCGAAGTCGGATAAATCCGACTTCGATGGGAGAGGGTTGGGGTGAGGGGGTACGGTCTAACGATAGGCCGTAACCCCTCACCCGGATCGCTGCGCGATCCGACCTCTCCCGATGGGAGAGGTGAAGCCGTGCCTGCTGCACCCGGGTCATGACCGCCCTCCCGATGCGAGCTGTTGCTTGGGCGACGACGGCTGCTGCTGACGCAATTCGTGGCGCGACAGCTTGCCGACCGAGGTGCGCGGCAATTCCTCGACGAAATCGACCGCTGCCGGAATTTCATGCTTGCCGAGCTTGCCGGTCAGGAAAGCCTTGAGTTCGTCCAGCGTGAACGGCTTTGCGTCGGCGCGCAGCTTGATGAAAGCCTTGGCCGCCTCCCCGCGATAATCGTCGGGAATGCCGATCACGATCACTTCCTGCACGGCGGGATGGGTGTAGATCGCTTGCTCGATCATCTGCGGATAGACGTTGAAGCCGCCGGAAATGATCATGTCCTTCTTGCGGTCGACCAAGTAGAAATAGCCGTCGGCGTCCATGTAGCCGATGTCGCCGGTGAGAAAACGGTCGCCGACAAAGGCTTCCGCGGTTTCTTTCGGCCGGTTCCGGTAGCCCTTTGTGACGTTCGGCCCGCGAATCCGGATTTCGCCGACTTCGCCCACCGGCATCAATTGCTTCGGATCCTCCAGCGACACCACGTCCATCTCGATCCCGGGCAGCATCAGCCCGATCGAACCCGGCTTGTCCGGACCTTCCTTCGGATGGCCGGTGCCGGGCGAGCAGGTCTCGGTCATGCCCCAGCCGCTCTTCAGCTTCATGCCGACCTTGCGCTCGAAAATCTTGGCCACCTCGACCGGCAGCGGCGCGCCGCCGGAGCCGCAGCTCACCAGCGAGGACAGATCGCGCTTGTCGAGATCGGGCAGTGACGCAATCGCGATCCACATCGTCGGCACGCCCGGGAAAGCGGTGGCGCGCTTGACCTCGATGTCGCGCATCACCGCTTCGACGTCGAAACGCTGGTGCAGCGAAATCAGATTGCCGCGCCGAATCGACGACAGCAGCACCACCGTCAGCGCAAAGATATGAAACAGCGGCAGCACGCAGATCACGCGCTCGATCGCGTCGCGCTCGGCGCGCGCCGGCTTGCCCCAGACATCGTAGACCGACACCGCCGACGTCAGATTGCCGTGGCTGAGCATGGCGCCCTTCGGCAGCCCGGTGGTGCCGCCGGTATATTGCAGCAGCGCGACGTCATCGGCCGAGATATCGGGCCATTGCGCGGGCTTCGTCGCGCCATCGATGAATTGCCGGTAGGTGATGATGGCCGGGTTATCCGGCAGCGGCGTCTGCGGGGTGCCGACCTTGCCCCAATGATCATCCTCGCAGACGATCAGGCGGTCGAGCAGGCCCTTGTCGAGAAATTTCAGCGCGGTCGGCAGCAACGCCGACAAATTGGAGGTGACCAGCACGCGCGCGCCGGAGTTGGAGAGCTTGTGCGACAGCGCGATCTCGCCGTCGAGCGGCGACAGATGCACGATGCGGGCGCCGGCCTTCAGCGCGCCGAAGAAATTGACGGGATGGTCGGGCGAATTGCCGAGGAACAGCGCAACCGAATGGTTTTTGCCGTAGCCCGCGCGGAGGAAAGCGGACGCTGCCGTTTCCACCAGCGCTTCCAGCTCCGTGAAGCCGATCGGCCGGTCGCGAAACTCGATCGCCGGCCGCGCACCGTATTCGGCCGCCGCCTCCGACAGCAGGTCCGGCAACGTGCCGCGCAAAATCGCATCGTCCCAATGAACGCCTTGCGGATAAAACTGCTCGCCGGGATGCATGCTGTGCTTCTCAGGATTCGATGGGCCCCCTCTCCCCTGGGGAGAGGGCTGGGGTGAGGGGGTACGGTCTATCGATATGCCTTAACCCCTCACCCGGATCGCAAGGGCGATCCGACCTCTCCCGATGGGAGAGGTAAGATTGAGCGCGGGGACAAAGCATCATTTCCAATGGCATCAAGCCGCTTTCGCGCTCTGGGCCATCGACGCAAAGGTCTTGCCTTCGGCGGCGAGACGCTTGAGCAGCGGCGCCGGTTCCAGCGAGGGATCGTTGGTCTCCTTGGCGTAGTACGACAGCCGATCGGCGATGTGCTTGAGGCCGACCTGGTCGGCATAGAACATCGGACCGCCGCGATAGATCGGCCAGCCATAGCCATAGAGCCAGATCACGTCGATATCGCTTGGACGCGCCGCGACGCCTTCCTCGAGGATGCGCGCACCCTCGTTGATCATCGGGTACATCATGCGCTCGAGGATCTCGTCGTCCGAGACCACGCGCTTCTTGCGGCCGAGGCGCTGCAAGGTCTCGTCGATCAGCTTTTCGACTTCCGGATCGGGCAGCGCCGCGCGCGACCCTGCCTCGTATTTGTAATAGCCCTTGCCGGTCTTCTGGCCGAAACGGCCGGCTTCGCACAGCGCATCCGCGATTTCCGACTTGATGCCGCGGTCTTTGCGCGAGCGCCAGCCGATATCGAGGCCAGCCAGATCGCCCATCGCGAACGGGCCCATCGGCATGCCGAATTTTGTCACCACGGCATCGACCTGCTGCGGCAGCGCGCCTTCGAACAGCAGTTTTTCCGACTGCTTGCCGCGCTGGGCCAGCATGCGGTTGCCGACAAAACCGTCGCAGACGCCGACCACGGCCGGCACCTTTGCAATCTTGCGCGCGATCGCAACCGCTGTCGTCAGCGCGTCCGGCGCAGTCTTGGCGGCGCGGACGATCTCGCACAGCTTCATCACGTTGGCCGGCGAGAAGAAGTGCATGCCGAGCACGTCCTGCGGACGTTTTGTGACTTTCGCGATTTCGTCGATGTTCAGATACGAGGTGTTCGAGGCCAGCACCGCGCCCGGCTTGGCATATTTATCCAGGGCCTCGAACACTTCCTTCTTGATGGCCATGGTTTCGAACACGGCCTCGATAATCAGGTCAGCGTCCTTGACGTTCTCCAGGCCGACCTTGGCGGTAATCAGGCCCATGCGCTTGGCCGGCGCGTCGGCGGGGATGCCGCCGCGGGCGGCGGTCGCCTCGTAATTCTTCTGCATCACGCCCATGCCGCGCTTGAGCTGCTCTTCGCCGGTCTCGATCAGGGTGACGGGAATACCGGCATTGGCAAACGACATCGCGATGCCGCCGCCCATGGTGCCGGCGCCGATGATGGCGACGCGCTCGACATTGCGCGATTTCGTTCCCTCGGGCACGCCCGCGATCTTGGCGGCCTCGCGCTCGGAGAAGAAGGCATAACGCTGCGCCTTGGACTGGTCGCTCGACACCAGCTTGAGAAAGCCTTCGCGCTCCTTCTTCAGCCCTTCATCGAACGGCAGGTCGATCGCAGCACCGACCGCATCGGCGGCGGCAAACGGGGCTTCGAGGCCACGGGCCTTCTTGGTGAGGGCGGCGACCGCATTGGTGAAAATAGAACGGTCGGCCTTGGCGGCCGCGAGCTTGGAGTTGTCGTCGCGCAGCTTGCGCAAGGGGCGCTTCTCGGCCAGCACCTTGCGGGCAAAGGCCTCGCCGCCGGCGGCGGGGCCTTCGACGATCTCCTCGATCAGGCCGTTTTTGAGCGCTTCAGCAGCACCAATCGGATCGCCGCCGACGATCATCTTGACCGCGAGTTCCGGACCGACCGCGCGCGGCAGGCGCTGGGTACCGCCGGCGCCCGGCAACAGGCCGAGTTTCACTTCGGGCAGGCCGAGCCTGGCGTCCTTGGTGGCAACGCGATAGTGGCATGCAAGGGCTACTTCGAGACCGCCGCCGAGCGCGGTGCCGTGAATGGCGGCAATGATCGGCTTCGGCGAGTTCTCCATCAGCTCAAGCACCTCAGCGAGGCCGGGCGGCTTCGGCGGCTTGCCGAATTCGGTAATGTCGGCGCCGGCGATAAAGGTGCGGCCGCCGCAGGTCAGCACGATCGCCTTTACTTCGGCGTCGGCGATCGCGCTCTTCATGCATTCGAAAATACCGCCGCGCACGGCGGCGCTCAGCGCGTTGACCGGAGGGCTGTTAACCGTGACGACGGCGATGACGTCATGACGCTCGAGCTTTACGACTTCGTTCACGAGACTCTCCCTGGATAACGCGTTGCGTTGTTTTTGGCGGTGGTGTTCTTGACTTGCGTTTACTGGCTATTTCGCACTGCGAAATTAAATTCCACATCTTGACAGGGAGGGTTATTTTGAAGCACGTCCCTTGTCAACGCGCTCGGCAAAACAGCAGGCCAATGAAACGTCCAGGGAAGAAAGTGGCGACAGATCGCAGCTTCGTCGTCGCGCTTTCCCGCGGACTTGATGTGTTGCGCGCATTCCATCCCAACGACGGGCTTCTCGGCAATCAAGAGATCGCCGCCCGTACTAATTTGCCGAAGCCAACCATTTCCCGGCTGACTTACACCTTGACCAAGCTCGGCTATCTTACACCCGTTCCGCGGTTCGAAAAGTATCAGCTGGCGCCATCAGCCATGGCGCTGGGGTATGCCGCGCTGGCCAATCTCGGCGTTCGGCATTTGTCCGAACCCTACCGCGAGGAAGTCATGCGCGCGACCGGCGGCGCGGTCGCGGTCGGCGGGCGCGACCGCCACAGCATGATCTATTTCGGCCAGAGCCGTAATGGCCTGACGCTGGGCGTCCAGCTCGACGTCGGTTCGCGGATACCGATCGCCACCACCGCGATGGGCCGGGCCTATATCTGGGCGCTGCCGAACGACGAACGTGCTGCTCTATTGCGCGAGCTGCGCGACCATTACGGCAGCCGCTGGTCGCGGATGCGCGACGGCATCGAGCGCGCCGGAGAAATGGTGGAGCGGCACGGATTTACGGTCTCCGCGGGCGAATGGCAGAACGATGTGGCCGCCGTCGGCGTAGCACTCAAGCTGAATGACGGAACCGGTCCGTATGCCTTCAATTGTGGCGCGCCTGCATTCCGCTTTACGGAAGATCGGCTGCTCAACGATATTGGACCTCGCCTTGTGGCGATGGTAAGGAACATCGAAGCGGCGCTGGGCGGTGCGGCGCCGCATTCCAAAAAAGAAGAAAGCAAAAAGTTGAAAGCAGGAGGGAAAGTTGCACGTTTGGTCGAGGGGATCAGGTAGCCTTCATCATCACCGGCGCAGGGTTTCGCGCGGTCCTTCCCGCTTCATGAATCGCATGGGCGAGACGAGATGACGCAGGCACAGCTCGCGCAGGGAAGTTCTCCCCTGCTGGCGGTTCGCGACGTCAGTGTCGTGTTCGGCGGCATCATCGCGTTGAACGGCGTGTCCTTTGACATGCATAAGGGCGCCATCCTCGGCCTGATCGGACCGAACGGTGCCGGCAAGACGACATTGTTCAATTGCCTCTCCCGGCTCTATCAGCCGAGTTCCGGCGACATTCTGATGGAAGGCCAGAGCATCCTGACGCGGCCGCCGCACCGGATCGCGGAGATCGGCATCGGCCGCACCTTCCAGAACGTGGCGCTGTTTCCCAATCTGTCGGTCATGGACAATGTCCGCGTCGGCACCCATGCCCGCACCTCCAGCGACATCATCTCGGACTCGCTGAAGCTTGCCTGGGTTCGCCGCGGCGAGGCCGAGGTCAACAAGAAGGTCCACGAGATCCTCGGCTATCTCGACCTCGAAGACGTCGCCCATACGATCGTTTCCGGCCTGCCCTTCGGCACCCAGAAACGCGTCGAACTGGCCCGCGCGCTGGCCGCCGATCCGAAGATCCTGCTGCTCGACGAGCCCGCCGGCGGCCTCAACCATGAAGAAGTCCACATCCTCGGCGACCTGATCCGGCGCATTCGCGACGACCGCCACATGACCGTGCTGCTGGTCGAGCATCACATGGGCCTCGTGATGTCGATCGCCGACCACGTCGTCGCGCTCAACTTCGGCCGCAAGCTGGCCGAGGGAACGCCGGCCCAGGTTCAGGCCGACCCGGATGTCATCAAAGCCTATCTGGGGAGCAAGGACCAATGACCGCGATGCTCAACGTCAAGGATCTTCGCGCCTATTACGGCCAGGTCCAGGCGCTTCACGGCCTCTCCTTTGCCCTCAACGAGGGCTCACTGACTACATTGCTCGGCGCCAACGGCGCCGGCAAGACCACCACCTTGCGGGCGATCTGCAGCATGGTGCGTTCGACCGGCGCGATCGAATTCGAGGGCAAGCCACTCGCCGGCCGCTCGACCGAAAACGTCGTCCGTCTCGGCATCGCCCATGTGCCGCAGGGCCGCGGCACCTTTACCACCATGACGGTGGAAGAAAACCTGCAGCTCGGCGCCATCACACGCAAGGACAAGGCCGGTGTGGTTTCCGATATCGAGCGCATGTACGACCACTTTCCGGTCCTCAAACAACGGCACACCCAGCAAGCCGGCACGCTGTCGGGCGGCGAGCAGCAGATGCTCGCGGTCGCGCGCGCGCTGATGCTGCGGCCGCGGCTGATGCTGCTCGACGAGCCGTCGTTCGGCCTCGCGCCGCTGATCGTGCGCGACCTGTTCCGGATCCTCGGCAAGATCAATCGCGAGGAGAAGGTCACCATCCTGGTGGTGGAGCAGAACGCGCAGCTGGCGCTGGAACTCGCCGACCAGGCCTATGTGATCGAAACCGGACGGATCGTGATGTCGGGCAATGCCAAGGACATCGCGAACAACGAAGACGTCCGCAAATCCTATCTCGGTTATTGAGGAGCCAGGACAATGGAGCTTTTTACCAACCAGGTCCTGGCCGGCATCGCCACGGGCGCGATCTATGCTTGCATGGCGCTCGCCGTGGTCATGATCTACCAGGCGATCGACCATCTCAATTTCGCCCAGGGCGAAATGGCGATGTTCTCGACCTTCATTTCCTGGCAGATGATGCAGTGGGGCATTCCCTATTGGGGCGCCTTCGTGCTGACGCTGGCATTTTCGTTCGCCGGCGGCATCGCCATCGAGCGGTTGCTGTTCAAGCCGCTCGCCAAGGCCCCGATCCTGACCAACGTCGCCGGTTTCATCGCCCTGTTCGCGATCATCAACTCGGTCGCCGGCCTGATCTGGGATTTTACCATCAAGCAATATCCGACCCCGTTCGGATCCTCGCCGTTCCTCGGCAGCCAGCTGATCTCGACCCACCAGGCCGGCATGATCGGCGTCACCGTGCTGCTGCTGATCCTGCTGTTCTTCTTCTTCCAGTACACGCGGGTGGGGCTTGCGATGCGGGCGGCCGCCTCATTGCCTGAATTGGCCCGCCTCGTCGGTATCAATACCTCGTGGATGATCGCGCTGGGCTGGGGCATGGCGGCAGCGATCGGCTCGATCGCCGGCATGCTGATCGCGCCTGTCGTGTTCCTGGAGCCGAACATGATGGGCGGCGTGCTGATCTATGGATTTGCCGCGGCCGTGCTCGGCGGCCTGACCTCGCCGCTCGGCGCCGTGATCGGCGGCTTCCTGGTCGGCATCTTCGAGAATCTCGCCGGGACCTACATTCCCGGCGTCGGCAACGAACTCAAGCTGCCGATCGCGCTTGCGCTGATCATCACCGTATTGGTCGTCAAACCGGCTGGGCTGTTTGGCCGGCCCATCGTAAAGCGAGTTTGATCATGAGCGCTGTCGAAGACGTCGTCACCGAAGCCCCGGCCGTCGAGGCGGTTCCGAAGCGAGCCATGACGCTCGGATTCGGCACCTCGCTGGTCATGCTGGCGCTGCTGCTGCTCGTGCCGCTGTTCGTGAAGAACTTCATCATCTTCCAGCTGACGATGCTGCTGATCTACGGCATCGCGGTGCTGGCGCTGAACATCCTGACCGGCGGCTCAGGCCAGTTCTCGCTCGGCCAGAGCGCGTTCTATGCCGTCGGCGCCTATACGTCGGCGATCCTGATGGAACACGCCAACATGAACTACGCGCTGACGCTGCCGATCGCCGGCATCATCTGCTTTGCGTTCGGCTTCCTGTTCGGCCAGCCGGCGCTGCGGTTGAGCGGCGTCTACCTCGCCCTGGCGACGTTCGCGCTCGCCACCGCGATGCCGCAGCTGCTGAAACTCGGCTTCTTCGAATACTGGACCGGCGGCGTGCAGGGCCTGGTGGTCACCAAGCCCGATGCGCCGTTCGGTCTGCCGATGTCGCAGGACATGTGGCTCTATTATTTCACGCTCGCGATCACGGTCGGGATCTATGTCGCGTCCGTCAATCTGCTGAGATCGCGCTCCGGGCGGGCCTTCATGGCGATCCGCGACAACGAGATCGCGGCCTCCGCCATGGGCGTCGACGTGGCGCTCTACAAGACCCTGGCGTTCGGCGTCTCTGCCGGCATCACCGGCGTTGCCGGCGGTCTCGGCGCCATCGCGGTCCAGTTCGTGGCGCCGGACGGCTACACCATCACGCTCGCGATCTCGCTGTTCCTCGGCATGGTCGTCGGCGGCGTCGGCTGGCTGCCCGGATCGATCGTCGGTTCCGCCTTCATCATCTTCGTGCCGAACATTGCGGAGGGCATTTCCAAGGGCCTCTCCGGCGCCGTATTCGGCGTACTTCTGTTCCTCGTCATCTTCCTCGTGCCGCACGGCGCCAGGCAGGTTGCCATGGTTGCCCAGCAACTGGTCGGCAAACTCAAGAAATAACAAAACTCAGGAGAAACTATGCTTTCCAGACGACAATCAAGAATCGCCGCTCTCGCGACGGCGGTCATCACCTTCGCCGTGATGAGCGGCAACGCGTTGGCCCAGAAGAAATACGACACCGGCGCGACCGATACCGAGATCAAGATCGGCAACATCATGCCGTACAGCGGACCGGCTTCCGCCTATGGCGTGATCGGCAAGACCGAAGAAGCCTATTTCAAGATGATCAACGCCCAGGGCGGTATCAACGGGCGCAAGATCAACTTCATCAGCTACGACGACGGCTACAGCCCGCCGAAGGCGGTCGAGCAGGCGCGCAAGCTGGTCGAGAGCGACGAAGTGCTTGTCGTCTTCAACCCGCTGGGCACGCCGTCCAACACCGCGATCCAGAAATATCTCAACGCCAAGAAGGTGCCGCAGCTGTTCGTCGCCACCGGCGCCACCAAGTGGAACGATCCGAAGGATTTTCCGTGGACCATGGGCTGGCAGCCCAGCTATCAGAGCGAAGCGCACATCTACGCGAAGTACCTGATGAAGGAAAAGCCGGGCGGCAAGATCGCCGTGCTCTATCAGAACGACGATTTCGGCAAGGACTACCTTAAAGGCTTGAAGGACGGGCTCGGCGCCAAGGCGTCGATGATCGTGGCCGAGGAAAGCTATGAAACCGCGGAGCCTTCGATCGACAATCACATCGTCAAGCTGAAGGCCACCGGCGCCGACGTCTTCATCAGCATCACGACGCCGAAATTCGCCGCACAGTCGATCAAGAAGATCGCCGAGATCGGCTGGCAGCCGCTCCACATCGTCTCCAACGTCTCGGCGTCGGTCGGTAGCGTGATGAAGCCGGCAGGTTTCGAGAATTCGCAAGGCATCCTGTCGGCCGCCTATGCCAAGGACGGCGCCGATCCGCAGTGGGACAACGATCCCGGCATGAAGAAATTCTATGCCTTCCTCGAAAAATTCTATCCCGAAGGCAACAAGCTCGACGGCTCCGTGGTCTACGGCTATGGCGTGGCGCAGACCATGGCGAAGGTCATCGAGATGTGCGGCGACGATCTCACCCGCGCCAACGTGATGAAACAGGCTGCGAGCCTGAAGGATTTTGCGCCCGACACCTTGCTGCCCGGCGTGAAGATCAACACCTCGGCAACCGACTTCGCGCCGATCGAGCAACTTCAGATGATGCGCTTTAAGGGCGAGAAGTGGGACCTGTTCGGCGACATCATCTCGGGCGAACTCAGCAACTAAGGCCAATACTACGGCGCGGGATCCGCGCCGCCTGTTCGACTAAATAACGCCCCCCGCGACACCGTCGCGGGGGGCTTTTTGTTGCTGGGCGCCGGCAGAAGGTATTCAATGCCGCGAGGAGCCGCAAAGCGCTCCCAATCCAAAAAACATGACACATTCAACAGTGATCCAGGGAGATCAAAATGCCTGCTATCCATTTGCGATTGGGGGCCTTTTCGGCTGCCCTCGCATTGCTCGCCGCAGCCAGCAGCCCCTCTTTCGCGCAGAAGAAATACGACACCGGCGCGACCGATACCGAGATCAAGATCGGCAACATCATGCCCTACAGCGGACCGGCTTCCGCCTATGGGGTGATCGGCAAGACCGAGGAAGCCTACTTCCGCAAGATCAACGCCGAGGGCGGCATCAACGGCCGCAAGATCACCTTCATCTCCTACGACGACGCCTACAGCCCGCCGAAGACGGTCGAGCAGGCGCGCAAGCTGGTCGAAAGCGATGAAGTGCTGATGATCTTCAATTCACTGGGCACGCCGCCGAACTCGGCGATCCAGAAATACATGAACCAGAAAAAAGTGCCGCAGCTGTTCGTCGCCACCGGCGCCACCAAGTGGAACGATCCGAAGGAATTCCCCTGGACCATGGGCTGGCAGCCTAACTACCAGAGCGAGTCCCAGATCTACGCCAAGTACATCCTGAAGAACCATCCCAACGCCAAGATCGCCGTGCTCTACCAGAACGACGACTACGGCAAGGATTACCTGAAGGGGTTCAAGGACGGGCTCGGCGCCAAGGGGGCTTCGCTGATCGTCATGGAGGAAAGCTACGAAGTCTCCGAGCCGACGATCGATTCCCACATCGTGAAGCTGAAGTCGACCGGAGCCGACGTATTCTTCAACATCACCACGCCTAAATTCGCGGCGCAGGCAATCAAGAAGAACGCCGAGATCGGCTGGAAGCCGCTGCACTTCCTCAATAACGTCTCGGCCTCGATCGGCAGCGTGATCCAGCCGGCCGGCCCGGAGAACGCGCAGGACATCATCTCGTCAGCCTACCTGAAGGATCCGACCGATCCGCAATGGAAAAAAGACAAGGGAATGATCGCGTGGAACGAATTCCTGGACAAATACTATCCGGAAGCCAACCGCGCCGATGCATCGGTGATGTATGCCTACACCGTCGCGCAAGGCCTGGTGCATGTGCTGAAGGCCTGTGGCGACGATCTGACGCGTGAGAACGTCATGAAGCAGGCCGCGAGCATCAAGGATCTCGAGCTCGAAGGACTGCTGCCCGGCATCAAGGTTAACACCTCGGCGACCGATTTTGCGCCGATTTCCCAGGTGCAACTCGAGCGCTTCAAGGGAAAAACCTGGGAGCTGTTCGGCGAAATCCTCAACGGGGATGTCGGAGGCTGAGTTAAGTCTGTCTACTAAAGAAGCAGCCCCTGCGGCTTTGTCGCAGGGGCTTTTTGTTGTGGCGTTTCAGGTAAAATGGTAATGACGTCGCCGAACTCAGGCATGAGTCACAAGAGCTTTCACATCAAGAAAGCCGCGACACAGTTGTCATTGAAACCGAGGGAGAGAATGAATGCTCACGACCGTTAACAGGTTGGCGGTGGCCGCGGCTGCGCTGACCCTGCTCGCCGCATCCGGCAGCGGCGCGCTTGCGCAGAAGAAATACGACACCGGCGCCACCGATACCGAAATCAAGATCGGCAACATCATGCCGTACTCAGGTCCGGCTTCCGCCTATGGCATCATCGGCAAGACCGAGGCCGCCTATTTCAAGAAGATCAACGACGCCGGCGGCATCAACGGCCGCAAGATCAACTTCATCTCCTACGACGACGCCTACAGCCCGCCGAAGACGGTGGAGCAGGCGCGCAAGCTGGTCGAGAGCGACGAGGTTCTGTTCATCTTCAATTCGCTGGGCACGCCGCCGAATTCCGCCATCCACAAATACATGAATTCGAAGAAGGTGCCGCAGCTGTTCGTCGCCACCGGCGCCACCAAGTGGAACGATCCGAAGGAATTCCCCTGGACCATGGGCTGGCAGCCCAACTACCAGAGCGAAACCCAGATCTACGCAAAATACCTTCTGAAGAACAAGCCGGACGCCAAGATCGCGGTGCTCTATCAGAACGACGACTACGGCAAGGATTACCTCAAGGGCCTGAAAGACGGCCTCGGCGCCAAGGCGGCATCGATGATCGTCGCCGAGGAAAGCTTTGAGACGTCGGAACCGACGGTCGACAATCACATCGTCAAGCTGAAGGCCACCAACGCCGACGTCTTCATCAACATCTCGACGCCGAAATTCGCGGCGCAAGCCATCAAGAAAATCGCCGAGATCGGCTGGAAGCCGCTGCACTTCCTCAACAACGTCTCGGCCTCGGTCGGCGCCGTGATCAAGCCGGCAGGCTATGAGAACGCGCAGGACATCATCTCCGCCGCCTACCTCAAGGACGCCTCCGACAAGCAGTGGGACAGCGACCCCGGCATGAAGGAATTCTATGCGTTCATGACCAAGGATTTCCCCGAGGGCGACAAGCTCGACGGCGGAACCGTGACCGGCTACGGCGTGGCCCAGACGCTGGTCCAGGTCCTGAAGCAGTGCGGCGACGATCTCACCCGCGAGAACGTCATGAAACAGGCGGCCAGCCTGAAGGACTTCCGCACCGAAGTCCTGCTGCCCGGCATCAAGATCAACACCGGCCCGGCCGATTTCGCCCCGATCTCCTCGCTTCAGTTGATGAGGTTCAAGGGCCAGCAATGGGAGCTGTTCGGCGACGTCATCAGCGCCGACGTCGGCGGCTGAGCCGCTCAAGCGGCCGGTTTTTCGACCATCAAACACGTCATGCCCCCTGCGACACCACCGCAGGGGCTTTTTGTTGCGAACATCGTTTTCAGCTGTATCAATGCGACATGGCCCGACAACCAGCCTTGCCCCCCGCGAGGCATAAGAAAATCACAGGGAGTTTTGCGAAATGCCCAAACCCATCCGACGCCGCCTCGCAACGGCATTTCTGAGCCTGGCGGTGGTTGCCGCGACCGGCAGCGCGGCGCTGGCCCAGAAGAAATACGACACCGGCGCCAGCGACACCGAGATCAGGATCGGCAACATCGTTCCCTATAGCGGTCCGGCGTCGGCCTATGGCGTGGTCGGCAAGGCGATGGCGGCGGTGTTCAGGAAGGTCAATGACGACGGCGGCATCAACGGACGCAAGATCAACTTCATTTCCTATGACGACGCCTACAGCCCGCCGAAGGCGGTCGAGCAGGCGCGCAAGCTGATCGAGAGCGACGAGGTGCTGCTGCTGTTCGGCACGCTCGGCACCGCCTCCAACACCGCGATCCAGAAATACGTCAACGGCAAGAAAGTACCGCAACTGTTCGTCGCCACCGGCGCCACCAAGTGGAACGATCCGAAGGCGTTCCCCTGGACCATGGGCTGGCTGCCCAGCTATCAGAGCGAGTCCCGCATCTACGCAAAGTACCTGAGCAAGGAGAAGCCGAACGCGAAGATCGCAGTGCTCTATCAGAACGACGACATGGGCAAGGACTACCTCAAGGGATTGAAGGATGGCCTGGCCGCCGATTCCTCGCGCATCATCGCGGAAGAAAGCTACGAGGTCGCGGAGCCGACCATCGATTCCCACGTCGTGCGGCTGAAATCGTCCAACCCCGACGTCATCATCTTCTTCACGACGCCCAAATTCGGCGCCCAGGCCATCAAGAAGGTCGGCGAGATGAACTGGAAGCCGGTCACGATCGTGTCCAATGTCAGCGCCTCGACCGCGACCGTGATGCGGCCCGCGGGCCTGGATAATTCGCAAGGCGTGATGTCGGCGGCTTACGCCAAGGACGTCAGCGATCCGCAGTGGGCCGGAGACGCCGGCATCAAGGCCTTCGACGACCTGCTGGCGAAATACTTGCCGGAGGTCAATCGCGCCGATGCCTCGGCGATGACCGGCTACAACATGGCCACCACCATGGTCGAAGTGCTGAAACGCTGCGGCGACGACCTGACCCGCGCCAACATCATGAAGCAGGCGGCCGGCCTCAAGCAGTTCGCGCAAGGCGGGCTGTTGCCCGGCATCACGCTGACCACGGGACCGGACGATTTTCAGCCGATCGAACAATTGCAGTTGATGCAGTTCAAGGGCGAGCGCTGGCAATTGTTCGGCGACGTGATCAGCGGCGAACTCAGCAACTGATATTCCACCAGAGACGAAAGCGTTGCCGAGGGAAATGCCATGACCGACCGACGCCCTCTCCTGCGCACGATCTTTGACGCGGCCGTCGCGGCCGCACATCCGGACGTCGTGCTGGCGGCGCATTTGCGTCCGGTGCCGAAAGGCCGGGTGATTTGTCTGGCCGCCGGCAAGGGCGCAGCGGCGATGGCAGCGGCCGCCGAGCGGCATTATCTCGATGCGCTCGAACTCGACCCCGCAAAACTTGTCGGCATCGCCACCACCCGCCACGGCCACGGCGTGCCGACGCGGCGGATCCGGGTGGTCGAGGCCGGTCATCCCGTGCCGGACGAGGCGGGGCTGAAAGCCGCCGACGACACGCTGCGGCTGGCGGCGGAGGCGACCGCCGACGATCTCTTGCTGGTGCTGTTGTCGGGCGGCGGCTCGGCGAACTGGATCGCGCCGGTCGACGGCGTCACCTTCGCGCAGAAGCAACAGGTCAACCGCGCGCTGTTACGCTCGGGCGCGCCGATCGGCGAGATGAACATCGTGCGCAAGCATCTGTCGCGCATCAAGGGCGGCCGGCTGGCGCGCGCCGGCCAGCGCGCCGACATCGTGACGCTGGCGATCTCCGACGTGCCGCACGACGACGCTTCCGCGATCGCCTCGGGCCCGACGGTGCCTGATGCGACCACGCTGGCGGACGCCCGCGCGCTGGTCGCAAGATACAATCTGGCGGTCGACGATTCGGTACGCCGCGCGCTCGACGATCCCAACAATGAGAGCTGCAAGCCGGGCGATCCCGCCTTCGCCCGGGCGCGATTTCGAGCTGATCGCGAGGCCGAAGGCGTCGCTGGACGCTGCAGTCAGGATCGCCAGGGATGCCGGCTACGCGATCATCGAACTCGGCGCCGACCTCGAGGGCGAGGCCCGCGACGTCGCGGCAGATCACGCCCGGCTGGCGTTGCAGGCGCGCCGCGAAGGCAGGCGCACCGCCATCCTGTCCGGCGGCGAACTGACGGTGACCGTGCGCGGCAATGGGCGCGGTGGCCCCAACCAGGAATACGCGCTGGCGCTCGCTGGCTCGCTGAAGGATACACCAGGCATTTCAGCGCTGGCCGCCGATACCGACGGGGCCGATGGCGGCGCCGGCAGCGCGAGCGATCCAGCCGGAGCGATGATCGATCAGACCACCTTTGCGAAGATGAAGGCGCTCGGTCTCGACCCAAAGGCCTATCTCGACAACAACGACGCCACCGCATTCTTCGCCGCGACCGGCGATCTGCTGCTGACCGGCCCGACCCTGACCAACGTCAACGACGTCAGGGTGATTTTGGTGGAAGGAGCGTAGTTCTACGCAATTTTCCGGCGCGCCATCGGTCCATCCCGACCAGATGTTAAGGCTTTGTTGAGCGCGTTCGACGGAACTTGCCGGAAATTAGGGCATCTCGAAGGCGTGATTTACCTGACCTGTTCTGTAATGCCCGGCTTCTCAATAGTCGCGCGCTCGGACCAGCGCGGGGAAATGCCAGATGACGGATTCTCACCATGCGGCGGCCGGTCAAAATCCGGCCTTGCCAGGCTGGCTTCTCGAACAGGCCATCAACAACCTGTCGCTGGGATTCATCATCTTCAATGCGAAGCGCGAAGTCGTATTCTGCAACAAGCGGTACATGGAAATCTACCAGCTGTCGCCGCAGCAGGTCACGCCCGGTACGCCCATCATCGAGCTCATTCAGCGCCGGCTGGATCTCGGATTGAAGATCCGCTCGACGCCGGACGAGTACGTGCGCGCGCACGTCGAACACGCCATCGTACCCCTTACCACGACCCAGGAATTCAGCGACGGCCGGATCATCACCTATACGGTCTATCCGATGCCGGACGGCGGCGGCATGTCAACCCACGAGGACATCACCTCGCGGCAGGAAATGGGGGGCCGACTGAAGACGCAATACGAGCTCGGCAAGCTGCAGGAAGAGAAACTTCAGGCGCGGAATTTCCAGTTCGACACCGCGATCAACAACATGTCGCAGGGGCTGTGCTTCTTCGACGCCAACCATCGATTGATCGTATGCAACGATCGTTACGTCGAGATGTACGACCTGCCGCCCGATCGCGTCGGCCCCGGCACGCCGCTGACCGAGATCGTCGATCTGCGTTTCGAGGCGGGCAGCTTTCCGGCGATGTCCCGCGACGAGTACCTGCACTGGCGCACCAACGTTGCGATATCGGCGGAACCGACCGACAGCATTGTCGAACTGCGCAACGGGCGCACGTTCAAGATCCGCCATCGGCCGATGCCCGACCTCGGCTGGGTCGCAACCCATGAAGACATCACCGAACAGCGCCGGGCCGAGATCAAGATCGAGCATATGGCCCACCACGATGCGCTGACCGACCTTGCCAATCGGGTGCTGCTCAATGCGCGGCTCGAGAGCGCGCTTAGCCGGTTCCAGGACCGGGAGATGCTGGCGGTTCATCACCTCGATCTCGACCAGTTCAAGGCCGTCAACGATACGTTCGGTCATCCGGTCGGCGACAGGCTGCTGAAGGTGGTCGCGGACCGGCTGCGCGGACTGGTGCGGGAGACCGACACCATCGCGCGGATGGGCGGCGACGAATTCGTCATCGTCCAGGCTCCGGTCGCGGACCCCGCCGACGCCACGTCGCTCGCCGAAAACATCATCGAACGGCTGAGCCAGCCTTATGACCTCGACGGCCATCAGGCCGTCATCGGCGCCAGCATCGGCATTGCGGTCAGTCCGGGCGATGGACCCGGCGCCGACACGCTGCTGCGCAACGCCGACCTCGCGCTCTATCGCGCCAAGGGCGACGGGCGCGGCACATTCCGCTTTTTCAAGCCCGCGATGGACGAGCAAATGCAAACCCGTCGCGTCATGGAGCAGGATCTGCGCAAGGCGCTGTCATCAGGCGAATTCGAACTCTACTACCAGCCCGTGGTCAGCCTGGAGAGCAACAGGATCAGCGGTTTCGAAGCGCTGATCCGCTGGAACCATCCGGAAAAGGGACTGATCGCGCCCGCCGCCTTCATTCCACTGGCGGAAGAAATCGGCTTTATCGTGCCGCTGGGCGAATGGGTCATCCGTCAGGCCTGCATCACGGCGGCGCAATGGCCGGACCATCTTCAGGTCGCCGTCAATATTTCGGCGGCCCAGTTCCGTGGTTCCGGCCTGATGCAGGTGATCATGAATGCGCTTGCGACTTCGGGCCTGCACCCGACACGGCTCGAGATCGAGATCACCGAAACCGTTCTCCTGCAGGACAAGGAGGCGACGCTCGCCGTGCTCCACCGGTTGCGCGCGCTCGGCATTCGTATCGCCATGGATGATTTCGGCACCGGATATTCCTCGCTGACCTATCTGCAGTGCTTCCCGTTCGACAAGATCAAGATCGACCGCTCGTTCGTCAAGGATGTCGCCGACAACGCAGGATCGCTCAATATCGTGCGCGCGGTCGCGGCGCTGGCCAATGGAATGGGCATGGCGGCGACCGCCGAAGGCGTCGAGACCCAGGAGCAGCTCGACCGGATCACGGCCGAAGGCTGCACCGAGATGCAGGGATATTTGTTCAGCCGGCCGCTTCCCGCCCACGAGATCGAGCGGTTGTTCCTGCCGGCGCGCGAGGCAGAGAGCGTTCCGGGCCGCATCGTCGCAGCGTGACTGCCGGTGGCGCATACCTCTCCACTGTCATTGCGAGCGAAGCGAAGCAATCCATAGCGCAGCAAAGGAAGGTGGATTGCTTCGTCGCTTCGCTCCTCGCAATGACGGCCGAGGGACGTGACGCGCCCTGCCCTCAAAATTCCTTGGCGATCTTGGCCATCATGTCGAGCAGGGCTGCGCGGTTGGCGGGGCCGAGCACCTCGTTGAGGCGCGCCTCGTGCTTGGTGGCGACCAGCTTCTTGGCGCGCGCCAGCACGGCGCGGCCCTTGTCGGTCAGGACCACGATGTGGGAACGGCGGTCGTTGGCCGAGCGCATCCGCGCGCAAAGATCGCGGCTCTCCAGCGCGTCGAGCATGGCGACGAAATTCGGCCTGAGGATGCCGAGCGTGTTGGCGATCTCGGTCTGGTTGCGGCCGGGGTTCTTGTCGAGCAGCAGCAGCACCGAGAATTGCGCCGGCGTCAGCTGCAGCGGCGCAACGCAGCGCAGAAAATCCTCGAACACCTTGAGCTGCGCGCGCTTCAGCACATAGCCGAGCAGTTCGGACAATTCGCCGAGTTGCAGCACGGTGTCTTCCGCCGCCGCCTCGACGGGATCCTTGCGGGAGGGGCGGGAAAGCTTGACGACATCGGCGGCGTTCTTGGAGGCAGTCATCGCTCGCGGCTCGCAATCCCGGCAGAAAGGCCCTGCCGCGGACGGCAAGGCTTGAAGTTATATTTGATAATTGTTATGCATCATATCAAATATCGGCGAGACTTCAACTACCGATATCACAGTGTCGTCCGGGTGGATAAGGTCGCGGCCGGTTCGTCGCGTGAGGGGAGCGCCGGTCTTGAATACCACGATCATGCTGTTCCTGCTGCAGGATGGCATCACCAATGGCGCGATCTATGCGTTGCTCGGCCTGGCGCTGGTGCTGGTGTTTGCCGTCACGCGCGTGATCCTGATCCCGCAAGGCGAATTCGTCACCTATGGC
Source organism: uncultured Alphaproteobacteria bacterium (assembly GCA_963836765.1). Taxonomy (GTDB): domain Bacteria; phylum Pseudomonadota; class Alphaproteobacteria; order Rhizobiales; family Xanthobacteraceae; genus Bradyrhizobium. The sequence continues at coordinate 356,512 of CAWILG010000036.1, read as the reverse complement.
GCGCTGAGCTACGCCATGCTGGCCACCGGCCAGGTGCCGGGCACGGCGCGGCTGGCGGTCGCGATGGGCGTGGTCGCCTTCGGCCTCGACCTGTTCGTCGCCCGCAAATCGCTGCGTCTGCCGCGGGTCGCGCGTTCCGTGGCGCTCAACATCGCGTTCCCGGTGGCGATCCTGGCCCTGGTTACCGCGCTCGCCGGCCCGACGACGCCGATCGCGGTGAATATCGCGCTGGCGCTGTTGATCGTCGCGGCAATCGGCCTGTTCCTCTATCGCATCGCGTTCCAGCCGATCGCGCACACCTCGGTGCTGGTGCTGCTGATCGCTTCCGTCGGCTGCCATCTGGCGCTGCAGGGCCTCGGCCTGGTGTTCTTCGGCGCCGAAGGCTTGCGCGGGCCGGCAGTGTCGAACGCAGCCCTCACCATCGGCCCGCTGCGCTTCACCGGCCAGAGCATCGCGGTCTATGTCCTCACCATCGCCTTCATCATCGGCCTGTGGCTGTTCTTCGGCTTTACGCTGATGGGCAAGGCGCTGCGCGCCACCGCCGTCAACCGCCTCGGCGCGCGGCTGGTCGGCATAAGGACCACGCTGTCGGGACAGATCGCCTTTCTGCTGGCATCGCTGATCGGCGCGATCTCGGGGATCCTGATCGTGCCGATCACCACGCTTTACTACGACACCGGCTTCCTGATCGGCCTGAAGGGCTTTATCGCGGCGATCATCGGCGGGCTGGTCAGTTATCCCCTCACCGCCATCGCCGCGCTGATCGTCGGCATCGTCGAGGCGTTCTCGTCGTTCTACGCCAGCAATTTCAAGGAAGTCATCGTCTTTACCCTGATCCTTCCCGTGCTGGTGCTGCGTTCGCTCGCAGCGCCTGCGGTCGAGGAAGAGAAGGATTGATGGCGATGGCGCAGCGGCTTCCCCTGATCCTCTTTGCACTCATCATGGCGGCGATCCCGTTCATACCGGGCGTGCCGCCGTTCTGGATCGTGCTGCTGGACAATATCGGCCTCGCCGCTCTGGTGGCGATGGGCCTCGTGCTGCTGACCGGCGTCGGCGGCCTCACTTCGTTCGGCCAGGCGGCGTTTTGCGGCTTCGGCGCCTACACCACGGCGGTGCTGACCACCACCTACGGCCTGTCGCCATGGCTGACGCTGCCGCTGTCGCTGATCGTCAGCGGCATTGCCGCGGTGCTGCTCGGCCTCGTCACGGTGCGGCTGTCCGGCCACTATCTGCCGCTCGGCACCATCGCCTGGGGCATCGGGCTGTTCTATCTGTTCAGCAAGCTGGAATTTCTGGGCCGCAACGACGGCATTTCCGGAATTCCGCCGCTCTCGATCGGCTCGCTCAAGATGATCGACCCCGGCACGATCTATTTTGCGATCTGGATCGCGGTGCTGATCTCGGCCGTCCTCACCATGAACCTGCTGGATTCCCGCACCGGCCGCGCCATTCGCGCGTTGCGGCGCGGGCATATCGCCGCCGAAGCCTTTGGCGTGCAGACGCCGCGCGCCAAACTCCTGGTGTTCATCTATGCGGCGGTGCTGGCCGGTCTGTCCGGCTGGCTCTACGCGCATTTCCAGCGCGCCGCCAATCCGACCCCGTTCGGCGCCCAGTCCGGCATCGAATATCTCTTCATCGCGGTCGTCGGTGGCGCCGGTTACGTCTGGGGCGGCGTGCTCGGCGCCGGCATCGTGGTGATCCTGAAGGAGATCCTGCAGAGCTATCTGCCGTATATTTTCGGCGGCCAGAGCCAGCTCGAGACCATCGTGTTCGGCATCCTGCTGGTCGGCCTGCTGCAACTGGCGCCGACCGGGGTCTGGCCCTGGCTGATGGCGCGGTTGCCGTTCAAGCCAGGCCGCAAGCAACCTGACACATCCCTGACACTACCGGCGCGCGTGCGGGCGCCGGCGACGCCTGCGGTGTTGCTGCATATCGAGAAGGCGCGAAAGCAATTCGGCGGCGTCATCGCCGTCAACGACGTCTCGTTCGACGTCCGGGCCCGCGAGATCGTCGCCCTGATCGGGCCGAACGGCGCCGGCAAGAGCACGACATTCAACCTGATCACGGGCGTGCTGACGTCTACCAGTGGCAAGATTTCCGTGCTCGGCCAGAATGTCGACAACGCGCCGCCGCAGCAAATTGTGAAACTGGGCATCGCCCGCACCTTCCAGCACGTCAAGCTGGTGCCCGACATGACCGTGCTGGAGAATGTCGCGATCGGCGCGCATCTGCGCGGACATTCCGGCGCCATCTCCAGCATGTTCCGGCTCGACCGCGCCGACGAGGCGAAATTGCTGGCGGAGGCCGCGCGCCAGATCGAGCGCGTCGGCCTCGGCGACCAGATCGACCAGCTCGCCGGCTCTCTCTCGCTCGGCCAGCAGCGCATCGTCGAGATCGCGCGCGCGCTGTGCGTCGACCCGATGCTGCTGTTGCTCGACGAGCCGGCCGCGGGCCTGCGCCAAATGGAAAAGCAGCGGCTCGCCGCGCTGTTGCGGCGGTTACGCGACGGCGGCATGTCGGTGCTGCTGGTCGAGCACGACATGGGCTTTGTGATGGATCTCGCCGACCGGATCGTGGTGCTCGACTTCGGCACCAAGATCGCCGAAGGCACGCCGGCGGCGATCAAGACCAATCCCGATGTGATCAAGGCCTATCTCGGAGCCGCCGCATGAGCGCGCTGTTAAGCGTCAGCGACGTGCATGTCGCCTACGGCAAGGTCGAAGCCGTGCGCGCGGTGTCGCTCGACGTCGCCGGCAACGAGATCGTCACCATCATCGGCGCCAACGGCGCCGGCAAGACCACGCTGTTGAACGCGATCATGGGCATCCTGCCGCTCAAGGGCAGCGCCAGCTTCGCAGGCGCGGATATGGCCCCGCTCGATATCGAGGATCGCGTCGCCGCGGGCCTGAGCCTGGTGCCGGAACATCGCGAACTGTTCGCCACCATGAATGTCGAGGACAATCTGCAACTCGGCGCGTTCCGAATTGCGAAGGCTGTCGCGGCAAGGTCGTTCGAGCGGGTCTACACGCTGTTTCCACGGCTGAAGGAGCGGCGCAAGCAGCTCGCCGGCACGCTCTCGGGCGGCGAGCAGCAAATGCTGGCGATGGGCCGTGCTTTGATGGGCGCACCAAAATTATTGATGCTGGACGAGCCGAGCCTCGGTCTCGCGCCGATCATCGTCGCCGACATTTTTCGCATTGTCGGCGAGCTCCGCGCCGCCGGCGTCTCGGTGCTGCTGGTCGAGCAGAACGCGCAAGCCGCACTGCAAATCGCCGACCGCGCCTATGTGATGGAACTCGGCGAGTTCATCTTGAACGGATCCGCCAGGGACATCGCCAGCAACGCCCGCGTAGCGGCGAGCTATCTCGGTTTCACGCATGAGGGTGAGAGCGCGATTTAGGCGCCGGCCGTCATGCCCCGCGAAGGCGGGGCATCCAGTACGCCGCGCCATCAAGGTCTATCTCAGGCGCCGCGGAGTACTGGATCACCCGCTTTCGCGGGTGATGACAGCATTGTGTTTTGTCGGACGCCCAGCTCACATCGCCGGAACGTACTTCCCGTCCTTCACCGTGAGGATGATCCGGGAGCGGTCATCCAGGCCGTAGCGGTCTTTTTCGGTCCAGTTGTAGACGCCCTGGGTGGCGACGATTTCCTTTTCCGAGATCAGCGCCTGGCGGATCGCTTCGTGGAATTCCGGCGTGCCGGGCTTGGCGGTCTTCAGCGCCACCGGGATGATGCGCTTGAGGACTTCGAACGCGTCGTAGGAATGACCGGCGAACTGGCTGCGGCTGTTGGGGCCGTATTTGGCCTCATAGGCGGCGTTGAGCGTCAGGCCCGGCTTCTTGGTCAGGGCGCTGTCGGCCTGCGTCTCCGGCGACATCACCGGGCCCGCCGACATGATGACGCCTTCCGCCGCAGGACCTGCGATGCGGATGAAGTCCATGCTGGCGGCGCCGTGGGTCTGATAGATCAGGCCCTTGTAGCCGCGCTCGCGCAGCGCGGTCTGCGGCAACGCAGCCGCGGTGCCGGAGGCGCCGATCAGGACCGCGTCGGGATTGGCAGCGACCAGTTTCAGCACCTGACCCGCGACCGACGTATCCGGACGGGCAAAGCGCTCTTCGTCGACCATGGTCATGCCCATCGGCACAGCCTGGGCCTTGAAGTCGTTGACCCAGAGGTCGCCGTAGGAGTCGGAGTAGCCGATATAGCCGACGGTCTTGATGGCGTGCGCCTTCATGTGCTCGTACAGCACCTTGCCCATGATCGGAATCGCCTGCGGCAAATCGACCGACCACTTGGCGCGCGCCTCGTTGATCGGGAACGGCGCCAGGCCGAAATGCGGAATGCCGGCTTCGTTCGCCACCGTAGACACCGCAATCGTCGGCGGCGTCGTGCAGGAGCCCATGATGATGTCGGCCTTGGATTCGGTGACGAAGCGGCGCGCATTGGTGGTCGCCGCGGTCGGATCGCCGCCGTCATCGAGGATGATCAGCTTGATCGGCACGCCGCCGATTTCCTTCGGCACGAAATCGAGCGCGTTGCGCTCGGGAATGCCGAGCGCCGCGGCAGGTCCCGTGGTCGAGATCGAGATTCCGATGGTGATTTCACTGGTCTGCGCCATGACAGGCGAGCTCGGCAGCGCCAGCACCGCAACAAGTGCGGCAGCGGACAGAAGAGCCTTCTTCATTCATTCCTCCCTTGGGTATCTCTTTAAAGGTTTAAACCGAATTCGACGGCCAATTCAGCCCCTTCTTTAGGTCATGCGGGCGCTCAAGTCAGCCTTCTTCGACGTCATCCGTTCATGAACCGCTCGATGATCTCCTGCGGCATCGGGGCCGATTTCAGCCGCGCCGGGTCGTCCGGGTGATGGCCGACCAGCACGCGGGTCTCGAACGCCTCGATCGCCAGCGCCTCGCCCTTGAACACCCTGTGAATCACCTCGAAGCTCGAACGTTTGAAGCTTTCGATCCGGCTTTCGATCCTAATCCAGTCACCATGGGTTGAGGGGATGTGGAATTTCGCCCGCGTATCCACCATGGGGATGCCGACCAGGCCATATTTGCGGATGATGTCCTGTTTGGAGAAGCCGGCCGCTTCGAACATGATCGAGGTCGAATTCGTCGAACATCGCAAAATAGCGCGGGTAATAGACGATGTTGGCGGGGTCGCAGTCGCCCCACTGGATCTGCACATCGCGCCGATGGATGAACATGGGTTTACCTCAGCGCGGCGCCATGCGGAGCGCGGCATCGAGCCGCACCACTTCGCCGTTCAAATAGGGGTTGTCGATCATGTGCAGCACCAGGGATGCAAATTCATCGGCGTGACCGAGCCGGCGCGGGAACGGGATCGCCGCAGCGAGCGAGTCCTGTGCCTCCTGCGGCAAATTGGCCAATAGCGGCGTCAGGAACAGGCCCGGCGCGATCGTCAGCACGCGAATGCCGAACTGCGCCAGTTCGCGCGCGATCGGCAGGGTCATCGCGACGATGCCGCCCTTCGAGGCCGAATAGGCGGACTGGCCGATCTGGCCGTCATAGCCGCGACCGAAGCGGTCGAGATCACCACGCCGCGCTCGCCGGTCGCAAGCGGCTCCAGTTTCGACATGTCTGCGGTTGCAAGCCGCAGCATATTGAACGAGCCGATCAGATTGACCTTGATCACCCGGTCGAAATCGCCGAGCGCCATCGGCCCCTCTTTGCCGATCACGCGCTTGGCGACACCGATGCCTGCGCAGTTCACCAGCACGCGCGCCGGGCCATGCGCTTTGGACGCGGCAGCAATGGCGGCTTCCGCCGAAGTGGCATCGGAGACGTCGCAGACGACGGCGACACCCTTGATCTCGGCGGCGACGCTTTCGGCGAGTTTTGCATTGAGGTCGCAGACCGCGACCCTGGCGCCTTGCGCAGCCAACCGGCGCGCGGTCGCCGCGCCCAATCCCGATGCGCCACCGGTGACGATGGCGGCCTGATCCTTCAACTGCATGGTTCTCTCCCTGACGAATTGATGTGCGTTGGCTAAAGCGCGATCACGTGCGCGGGCGGCGTCGGCGAATACAGCAGATCGATCAGGCCACTGCGATGCTCAATCACCGCGCGCTGGTTGATCGAGCTTTTATCGGTAACTTCGCCGCGGTCGATTGACAGCGGCGTATCGAGCAGGACCGCGCGCGTGATCCGCGTCGACGAACCCGTGGCATTGGCCAGCAGCTTTTGAAACCGGTCACGAAACGCCGCGCGGATCAGGGGATCGGACGCCGCGGCGGCGAGGTCGTCGTGCGGCAGTGTCGGATTGATCAGGCGGCAGCCGTCGAGATCGAGCACCACCAGCGCCGATATTTCATCGCGGTTGATGCCGGCGATCACGACGTCACGCACCAGCGGCGCGCAGGTGCCTACAAAGCGTGCGCGCAGCGGGCCGACGCTGACCCAAGTGCCGCTGGCAAGCTTGAAATCCTCCGCAATGCGGCCGTCGAAATCAAAACCTTTGTCGAAATCGTTAGGGTCGGCGGGCTTGAGCGCGTCGCCGAATTTGTAAAAGCCCTCTTCGTCGAAGGCTTTTGCCGTCAATTCCGGCTGGCGCCAGTAGCCCGGCGTAACGTTCGGCCCCCTGGCGCGGACTTCCAACTTGCCGTTGTTGGGCAGCAGCTTTGCGTCATTGCCCAGCACGGGAAGGCCGACATGGCCGGAGCGGCTGGTAGCTGGAGTCACCGACATGAAGAACGGCGAGGTTTCGGTGGCGCCGAGGCCGGTCAACATCGGTACGCGGAAGCCGGTTTCCTGCACCGCGAGTTCATCAAGGCTATTCCAGATGAACGGCGACAGCGCCGCACCCGAGAAGAACATCGCGTGCAGCCGCCCGAAGAACTTCGCGCGTAGCGCCTTGTCGTCGCGCAGATACGGCAGCAGCGACTCGTATCCCTTGGGCACATTGAAATAGACCGTCGGCGAGATCTCGCGCAAATTCTTCACGGTCTCCTCGATACCGCCGGGCATCGGCTTGCCTTCGTCGAGATACATCGAGCCGCCATTGAACAGCGTCAGCCCGATATTGTGGTTGCCGCCAAATGTATGATTCCACGGCAGCCAGTCGACGATCACAGGCGGCTCGTCCTTCAGGAACGCCAGCGTCTCGCGCAGCATCACCTGGTTGGCGCAGATCATCCGTTGGGTGTTGATCACGGCTTTTGGATTGCCGGTCGATCCTGATGTCAGCAGGAATTTTGCGATCGTATCGGGGCCGATGGCGTCATGCGCCGCATCGAGCCGCGGATGCTCCGGCGTCGCCAACAGGTCCGAAAGCAGCGTCACCTGACGGCCCGGCACCGCGCCGCGCGACGCCGCGATTTCCGTCCCAAGCGAAACGTTGACCGTAAGCGCATCGGAAAATTTGCCGGCGTCGTCGGCGAAGACCAGGCCCGGCGTCAGCAGCTTCATCAGAAAACTCAGCTTGCCGTAATCTCGCGACACCAGCGAATAGGCCGGCGATACCGGGCAGAAGGGGATGCCGGCATAGAGCGCGCCGAACGCGATCAGCGCGTGGTCGACCGAATTGCCGGAGAGGATGACGATCGGCTTTTCCGCCGACAGCCCGCGCGCCAGCAGCGCCGATGCGATGCGCCGGGTCGAAGTCAGCAATTGCGCGTAGGTAATCTGGCGCCAGCCGCCGGTGGCGTCGCGCTCGGCCATGAACACCCGATTGGGCTCGGCCCTGGCCCAATGATGCAGGCGATCGGTGAGGCGGACCGGATAGTCGCCAAGCCGCACCTTCGGCCTGAGATAGATGGTGCCGTCATCGCGGCGCTCGACTGACACCGCAGGATCGCCGAAGGAGATCGCGCGCAGCGGGTGGCGTTCGGCCGGGGCGGACATGTTGGGCTTGGCGCTCATGTCAGCTTGGTTTCACCTTTGCGGTCTTGCGGTCGAGAAAGGCGCGAATCCTGCGTTTTGCTTCCTTGTCGCTCTGCGCCACCGTCGCCATCAGCGATTCCATCAGCAGGCCGGTTTGCGGATTGGCCTCCGCGATCATCGGCAGCGCCTGCAGCACGGCAAAATTGGTCAGCGGCGCATTGGCGGCGACGCGTTGGGCCAGTTCCATCGCCTTCGGCAGCGCGCCGCCGGCTTCGGTGAGATATTGCGAGAAGCCATAGGCCGCGCCCTCGGTCGCGGAATAGACCCGCCCCGTCAGCATCATGTCGGTCATCCGCGCCACGCCGATCAGCCGCGGCAGCCGCACCGAGCCGCCACCGCCGACGAAAATGCCGCGCTGGCCCTCGGGCAGCGCGAAATAGGCTGAGGGCTCGGCGACGCGGATATGCGCGGCGCAGGCCAATTCCAGCCCGCCGCCGATCACCGCGCCCTTGAGTGCGGCGATGACCGGCACGCGGCTATATTGAATGCGGTCGAACACCCGGTGCCACATCTGCGAATGCCGCAGGCCCTCGGTGGCGTCGTGTTCGGTCAGTTCGGAGAGGTCGAGGCCGGACGAGAAATGATCGCCGATGCCATGGATCACAACGGCGCCGATGTCGTCAGGCAGATGGGAGAAGCAATCCTGGATCGCCAGGATGATGCCGTCGTTGAGCGCATTGCGTTTGGCGGGGCGGTTGAGCCCCACGGTCAGCACCGCGCCCGTCTGGTTGATCTCGAGCAATTCAGATGGACCCGCGGCGGCGGGGACGGCGTTTCCCATGGGCTTATTACTTCCTTCCCAGAATAGTTATATTTTATAACTATTGGTGGGGGAGTCAACATGGGTCATTGTGAGCGGAGAGAAGCAATCCATCGCGCGGCAGAGCGGATAGATGGATTGCTTCGTCGCAAGTGCTCCTCGCAATGACGTGGTGGGATCGCAATTCAATTGCACTCTCCGGTGTCGCCGTCCGGCATAGCCGTCCCAACGCGGCCATTGTACTTTGCCGGACTGGGGCTATCGTTGGCGACGGGCGTCTGAGTGAGGTTGCGCGTATGGACGGAGAGGTAGTCAGCGACTTCCTGGCGGGGGGCGGCGAGATGGGCGCTCTGACGCGAGGATTCGACTGGTCAAATACCTCGCTCGGCTCTCCCGACACATGGCCGCAAAGCCTTCGGGTCACGGTGCGGCTCGTTCTCACGTCGCGCCACCCGATGTTCATCTGGTGGGGACCGGAACTCATCCAATTTTACAACGATGCCTATCGCGAGACGATGGGGCCCGAAAGGCATCCGAGCGCCCTGGGAGCACGCGGCCGCGCGTGCTGGGATGAGATATGGGACATCATTGGCCCGCAGATCGACTACGTCATGGCGGGCAATGGAGCGACCTGGAATGTGGACCAACTGGTACCGGTAACGCGTCACGGCCGTCGCGAGGATGTCTGGTGGACGTACAGCTTTGGGCCGATCGATTTCGAAGGCAAAGTGGGCGGCGTGCTGGTCGTCTGCAAGGATGTCACGTCCGAGCACATGGCAAGGGAAGCGCTGAATCTCATCAATGAGGAGCTCAAGCACCGCGTCAAGAACACGCTGACGGTGCTCGGTGCGGTGGCCACCCAGACATTCCGCGACGCCTCCAGCAAGGCCGATCTCGAAAAGTATCTCGGACGATTGGCTGCGTTCGGACGAGCGCACGACGTGCTCACGGCAGAGAACTGGGCGGAAGCACCCCTGCAGGATGTGATCAACACCGCGCTGGCCCCCTATCGGGCAGGCGAAGACCGGTTTGCGGTCTCGGGTCCTCCGCTTGTCGTCAAATCCCGGCAGGCTTTGGCCTTGTCGCTGGCGATCCACGAGCTTGCCACCAACGCCTTGAAGTACGGCGCTTTGACTGCGCCGAGCGGCCATGTCTCGATTACATGGAAGGTCGAAAATCACGAGGGGACGCCGAATTTCGTCTTCATCTGGCAGGAATTTGGTGGCCCGCCGGCGTCGAAACCTTCCAGTGTGGGTTTTGGTTCGCGCCTCATTTCCAGGGTGCTGCAAGACGATTTCAACGGCTCCGTTGAAGTGACTTACGCAGCAACCGGACTTATCTGTCGCCTGACGACTCCGGTCGGAAATCTCGGAGCCTCGGCGTAACCCGGAAGCGCGGAGTTTATCAGCGGGCGCGCATTCGCGCGGCCCGTTGGCTAACCTACCCTGCGCGCCGGTTGAACTTGGTCTCAAGAACCGGTCTTTAGACAAGCCCGCTCAATCGGAGCTGGGATCAGCATAATCACGAGATGCTGGAGCATTCGCAAATATGATGAATCTATTGATTTCGTTGCTTGTGTTCGCGCTGATATTTGGCGGCGCCCTGGCTGGGATGGCCGTCCGGCCGTTGTTGTCGGCGCACCACTTGCACTCGGACTCCAGGAACGTCGTAAGGCTGACCGCAGGCCTGGTCGGCACACTGACCGCACTCGTACTGGGTCTGTTGATCGCATCCGCAAAAACCACGTTCGACCAGAAGACAAACCGGGTCAGGGAGCTGACCGCGACGGTCATCCTTCTGGACGATTTGCTGACGCAATACGGACCGGAAGCAACCTCTCTCCGACAGCTCCTGCGACAGAGCATACCACCGATGGCTGATCGCATTTGGCACGAGCAAGCGAACCCAAGCGGAAAACCCGCTCGCTTCGAGTCCAGCGTGGAGGCGTGGGCATTCTATGATGAGCTCGAACGGCTATCGCCGAACAACGATACGCAACGTTCCCTGCAGTCTCGCACCATTGCGGCTTTCACGGAAGGCGCGCAGATGCGATTGCAGTTGTTTACGCAGGCCGGCAGTACAATTCCGACGCCCTTTCTGGTCATTATGGTATTTTGGCTGAGCGCGATCTTTGTAAGCGCCACCCTGTTTGCGCGGACGAACATGGTCGTCACGATCTCGCTGTTTGTATGCGCACTGTCGTTTGCTGGCGCGATCTTCCTGGTTTTGGAGCTGGATGATCCCTTCACGGGACTCATGGGGATTTCAAGCTCGATACTGCGGAATGCACTTTTGCCGCTGAACTCGTAACCTCTGGTGGTTGAGACATACCCAACCCCTGCGATCGAAGAGTTACAGCACCTGGTGCACGTCGATGACGACGCGGTCGGCGTGGCGGGCGGCGGAGGCGACGAAGATGTGCTCCATCAGCCAGCGGTATTTTTCGCTCCCCGTCTCGAATTTCGGCACGGTGCGGAAATAGATCAGCTTTGGGTCGACCGGCTCGCCGCGCTTGAGCTTCTGTAATAGGTCGACCGGCCCGAAGCGGATGCCCCTGTTCTCGACATAGACCACCGCGCCATCATCGGTCTCGAAAGCGTATTTGGCTTCGAGTTCGATCAGCTCGTTGGACCGGATGATCTGGAAATCCGCGCCAAAGGCCAAAACCTTGCCGTTGATGCCCTCGCCCCTCACCTCGCCGCCGGTAATCGGAATGATGCGGCGGACGCCATGGCCGATCTCGCCGGCGGTCGTCACCTCGCCGATATGGGCGGTGATGGTGAAGACGTATCTTGTTTCGAGCACCGGCGTCATCGCGTTAATGGACCCCCGACATCATGCGCTGCGGGAGCCAGGTCGCCAGCAGCGGAAACGCGATCAGGATGACGAGGCGAACGAGGTCGGTCGCCACGAACGGCAGCACGCCCTTGAAGATCGTGGAGAACGACACGTCCTTGACCACGCTCTTGATGACAAAGACGTTCATGCCGACCGGCGGATGGATCAGGCCCAGTTCCACCGTCATCACGATGATGACGCCGAACCAGATCGGGTCGAAGCCGAGATGGGAGATCACCGGAAAGATGATCGGCACCGTCAGGATGATCATGGCCATCGCGTCCATCAGGCAGCCGAGCACCAGATACATCACCATGATCAGCGCCAGCACGCCGTAGGGGCCGAGCCCGAGGCCGGTTAGAAACTCCGTCACCTTTTGCGGGGTCTGCGTCACCGTGAGGAAATATCCGAAGATCAAGGCGCCGATCAGCACGGTGAAGACCGCGGCTGCGGTGCGGGTCGCCTGCAGCAGCGAATTGAGGATTTTCTCCTTGTCGAGCCGTCCGGTGAGCAGGCCGATCAGGAACGCCCCGGTGGCGCCGACGCCGCCGGCTTCGGTCGGCGTAAAGCGCGGCAGGAACGGCAGCCCGTAAAGCCCGCCGATCACGAACACGAACAGCAGCACCGGCGCCCATATATTTTTCAGGCCCGCAAAGCGTTCGCGCCAGCTGGTTTGCGGGCCGGTCGGCAGAAAACCCGGCCGCAAATATCCGATCAGCGCGATCGTGATCATGTACATGGTCATCGCCAGCAGGCCGGGAATGATGCCGGCGATAAACAGTTTTCCGATGTCCTGCTCGGTGATGATGCCGTAGACCGCAAGCACGGTCGACGGCGGCAGCATGGCGCCGAGTGTGCCGCCGGCCGCGATCACGCCGGTGGCGAACGACTGCGGATAGCCGAAGCGGCGCATCTCGGGATAGGCAACGGCGGAGAACGTCGCGGCGGTCGCGACCGAGGAGCCGCAGATGGCGGCAAACCCGCCGCACGCCGCCACGGTGGCGATGCCGAGCCCGCCGCGCAAATGCCCGACAAAGCCGTTGGCGGCGCGGAACAGTTCGCGGCTCATGCCGGAATTGCTGACGAGCGTGCCCATCAGCAGGAACATTGGAATCACGCCAAACGTGTAGTCGGTCACCGTGCGCATCGAGGTCTGGCCGACCAGTTTCAGCGCCGGCGAGAAGCCGACGAGATAGCCGAAGCCGGAGACGCCGACGAGGCCCATCGCCATGCCGACCGGCACGCGCAGCAGCATCAGGGCAAACAGGGCAATGAAGCCGAGGACGGCGACGGCGTCGGTGCTCATGCCGCCTACTCCACAGTCTTGATCTTGGGATCGTGCATCAGATCCGGAGAAAAAATCAGCCGCCAGGTCCGGATCGCGATCAGCAGCACCGCGGAGACGTCGCCGGCCCAGGCGATGGCGAAGAACGGCCAGGTCGGCATGTGCATTTCAAAGGTGAGGACGTTGTCGTAATAGGTGCCGCGCACCTTGTCGAACAGCGTCCAGGTCTGCACCGTCACCACGAACAGCAGCACCAGGGTCGCGAACACGTCGATCCAGCGCTGGTATCTCGGGCCGACATTGGCCCAGATCAGATCCACCGTGATGTGGCCGCCGCGATAGGAGGTGGCGGCGATGCCCCAGAAGATCAAAATGCCGAGCAGCATGCGCCCGATATCGAAGGAGTCCGGGATCGCATAGTTGAGCGTATTGCGCAGGATCACCGCGATGAAGATGTTGAGCGCGACGATGCCGACAAAGCCGGCCGCGATCCATTCGATCGTATCGATAAAGCGATCCATAGACGCGCGATTCATGTGGTCCTGCCGGGTGATGCCATTCGACTAAACAGGTCTGGCCGCGGGGTCACCTCTCCCCATCGGGGAGAGGTCGCGCCGAAGGCGCGGGTGAGGGGCTCAGGTGCACGAGAGAGCGCAACCCCTCACCCGGATCGCATCTTGCGATGCGATCTGACCTCTCCCTACGGGAGAGGTGAAGCGCCGATCGTCACGTTGGCCTCATTGCGCGAGCGCGTTGTATTTGGTCAGTGACGCGCGAAGCTCGGCCATCGCGGCGTCCGGATCGACGCCCTTCGCCTTCACGCCATCGCCCCAACTCTTGACCAGCGGCTCGGCGGCCTTCTTCCACAGCGCGGTCTGGTCCGGCGTCAGCTTGTAGATCTCGTGGCCTTCCTCGGCCCTGACCTTGTCGATGCCGGCGTCCTCGAACTTGCCCCAGGGTTCGCCGACGCGGCCGGCGGCTTCGGTGTTGCAATTGTCGTCGATCGCCTTTTTCTGGCGGTCGGACATCTGGTTGTATTTGTCCTTGTTCATGACAAAGGCGAAGGTGGTGACATAGAGCGGCGCATCCATGTGATACTTCGTCACCTTGTCGATGCCGAACAGCACCAGCGATCCCCAGGGAAAGGTGACGGCGTCGGCGACGCCGCGCTCGATGATGTCGCGAACCTCGGGCGCGGAGGACTGCACGTTGGTGCCGCCGAGCTGGGTGATGAAGGTCGCCATGGTAGCGTGGGCGGGGCGGATCTTCATGCCCTTGATGTCGTCGGGCACCACGATCTTCTTGGTCCGGGAGTGGAACGACGACGGCGAGTGGATGAAGGCGAGGCAGAACTTGACGTCCTTCATCTCGGTTTCGGCATATTTGCGGTACCAGGCGTCGAGCGCCATCGAACCGCCCTTGGCGTCCGACATCAGGAACGGCAACTCGCCGGCGCCGATGATCGGGAAGCGGCCAGGCTGGTAGCCCGGATTGATGTAGGTGACATCGGCGATGCCGTCGCGCGCCATGTCGTAATGGTCGAACGCCTTGCCGAGCTGCTGCGCGGGAAAGACCTTGTAGGTAATCGTTCCGCCGGACGCCTTTTGGACCGCGGCACCCCAGTCTTCCAGTGCCTTTTGCAGCGGGTGCGACGCCGGCACCCAGTGCGACAGCTTCAGTTCGAAGGTTTTTTCCTGTGCGAACGCAGGCGTCACGCTGGCGGCCAGCAGCAACGCCAAAAACGTCTTCCTCATCGACATCGTCTCCCTCTTTTCAGACCTTTGACGGCCTTTTGCAATTATTGTTATATGATATAATTATCATTGCAAGCTGACGACAGCCCGCAAGCCGGTCAAGTTCAAGCCTATAATATCGGGGGGAGCAAGTATTGCGGACAAAAGTAGCAATCATAGGCGGGGGTCCGGCCGGACTGTTGCTTGGGCAACTACTTCATATTCACGGCATTGACAACGTGATTATGGAGCGCCAGACGCCGGACTACGTGCTCGGCCGTATCCGCGCCGGCCTGCTCGAAGAGGGCACGGTGGCGCTGCTCGACCAGGTCGGGGCCGGCGGGCGCGCCCATCGCGAGGGGCTGGTGCATCACGGCGTCGAACTCGCCTTTCGCGGCGCGCGGCACCGCATCGACATGCACGCCTCGACCGGCAAGACCGTGATGATCTACGGCCAGACCGAGGTCACGCTCGACCTGATGAACGCGCGCAAGGCCGCCGGGCTCACCACCGTCTATCAGGCCGCCGACGTCAAACCGCATGATTTCGACACCGATCACCCGCGCGTCAGCTACGTCAAGGACGGCGTCAGCCACGAGATCGCCTGCGACTTCATCGCCGGCTGCGACGGTTTTCACGGCGTCAGCCGCGCCAGCGTCAAACCTTCGGCGATCCAGACTTTTGAGCGGATCTATCCGTTCGGCTGGCTCGGCATACTCTCGGAGACGCCGCCGGTTTCGCACGAGCTGATCTACTCCAACCATGCGCGGGGATTTGCGCTCTGCACCATGCGCTCGACCCATCGCAGCCGCTATTACGTGCAGTGCCCGCTCGACGACCATATCGACCAATGGCCGGACGAACGGTTCTGGGACGAGCTGAAGAGCCGGCTGGACCAGAAGGCGGTCGACGAACTCGTCACCGGGCCGTCGATCGAAAAGAGCATCGCGCCGCTGCGCAGCTTCGTCGCCGAGCCGATGCGGTTCGGGCGGATGTTTCTCGCCGGCGACGCCGCGCATATCGTGCCGCCGACCGGCGCCAAGGGATTGAACCTCGCCGCCAGCGACGTGCATTATCTCTCCGGCGCGTTGCGCGAATATTACGACGAAAAGTCCTCCGCCGCGATCGATGGCTATTCGGCGAAAGCTCTCGCGCGGGTCTGGAAGGCGGTGCGGTTCTCGTGGTGGATGACCTCGATGCTGCACAAATTCCCCGACCAGGGCGAATTCGGCGCGCGGATTCAGATTGCCGAGCTGGATTATCTGGTCAGTTCGAAGGCGGCGTCGGCGTCGCTGTCGGAGAATTATGTCGGGTTGCCGCTTTAGATCGTCCATTGGATTCGGGATATCAATCGCCGTCATTGCGAGGAGCGTAGCGACGAAGCAATCCATACTTTCTTTGCCGCGCCATGGATTGCTTCGCTTCGCTCGCAATGACGTTGAGGGCAATCGGAGCGTTTCAAACATCCGCCGAAATGCCGTTTAAAACTTTGTAGGCGGTGAATCTGTCGCGAAGATCGCGTTCAATGGCGCATGTATCGCCAACACGCGAGCCGCGCATGACCACTGACATTTCCGCCATCGCCGGCGTTCCCCCGGGCTTTGAACCTCACTTCCGCAAGAGCCCGCTCACCGATCCCTGGGAGCCGGTCTATTCGAAGCGGACAGACGCAGCCGTGATTATCGGATTGCGGCTGGCCAAGCCGCATACCAACAGCCGGGGCCTGATACACGGCGGGCTGATCGCGGCACTCGCCGACGCAGCATTGGGCCATAGCTGTGCCCATCGCATGGGCGGAGTGTCCTCGCTGGTGACGATCTCGCTCGCGGTCGACTTCGTCGGTACCGCGCAGGTCGGGCAACGGCTCGAGGTCGTGTCCGAGGTGATCAAGACCGGCAGCACGATCTGCTTCGCGCAATGCCTGATCAAGGCCGACGACGTCGTAATCGCGCGCGCCAACGGCACGTTCCGCGTGGTGCCGAAGAAAGAGCCGGTGGCCTAGCCAAAACGCCAATCGCTGATCTCGATCACCAGATCGATGAAGGTCCGCACCTTGGCCGACAACAGCCGCGACGTCGGATAGACGATGTGGATCGGCAGCGGCGGCACCTCGTGTTTCGCCAGCACGATTCTGAGCCGCGCCGCCTTGAGCGATTCGGCAGCCTGATACGCCATCAGCCGTGTCAGCCCGCCACCCGCTTCCGCGTAGTGGACCGCGGCATCGGCGCTGTTGGTGGAAAAGCGCGGCGTGCTGGGAATACGAAGCTCGCCGCCATCTTCGACAAAGCGCCAGTCCGGCGACGCGGTCATGGCGCCGAACTGGATGGTGTCGTGGGCGGCGATGTCCGCGGGCCGCTGCGGCTCGCCGCGGCGCTTGAGATACTCCTTCGAGGCCACCACGATCCGCCGCATCTCGCCGACGTGGCGCCCGACCAGGGTCGAATCCGGGAGGTGGCCGATCCGGACCGCGAGATCGACGCCGTCCTCCACCAAATTGATCATGCGATCCGACAGCCGCAGATCGACAGACACTTCCGGATAGCGTTTCAGATAGGCCGTCACCACCGGGCTGACGTGCAGCCGCCCGAATCCGACCGGCGCGGAAATCAGCAGCCGACCGCCCGGCCGCGTCTGCTCGCCCTCGGCCGAGCTTTCCGCTTCCTCGACATCGGCCAGGATGCGCCGCGCGCGTTCCAGATAGCGCGCGCCGGCATCGGTGAGCGTCACCTGCCGCGTGGTCCGCTGCAGCAGCCGCGCGCCGAGGCGCTCCTCCAGCGCTGCAATCAGCCGCGTCACGCCTGATGGCGACAGGCCGAGCTTGCGCGCCGCCGGCGCAAAGCCCTGCAGGTCGGCGACGGCGACAAAGGCCTGCATGGCGTCGATCCGGTCCATGGCATTATTTCATATCCTGCAACAGTGAAGTGTCAATTGGCTCAATTGTTTAAATTCCGGAGAAGTTCATTTTACGGGACAAGAACGATCCCACGTATTCGAGGGAGGCTCAGATGTCAGACGTTCACACCTATTCGAGCGATGTCGCGTTCACCCCGGCGGTGAAGTCGATTCAGGCCCGAAAGGGTTCCCGCGAGGGCTATGCGCAGGCGGAGCAGCAGGGCGGGTGGCGCACCGAGATCGACGAAAAGCTCGCCGGCTTTCTGGCGGAAACCAACAGCCTGTTTTTCTCGACCGCCTCGGCCGACGGCCAGCCCTATATCCAGCACCGCGGCGGGCCGAAGGGTTTTGTCAAAGTCCTGGACAAGAACACGATCGCCTTCGCCGACTACAGCGGCAACCGGCAGTACATCACGCAAGGTAACCTCTCGGAAAATCCGAAGGCGCATATCTTCGTGATGGACTATGCGCATCGCCGCCGGGTGAAGATCTGGGGCGAGGCGCGCGTCGTCGACGACGACCCGGCGCTGACGCGATCCCTGATGCCGCAAGGCTACAGGGCGCGCCCCGAACAGGTGATCCTGTTCAGGATTGCGGCGTGGGATACCAACTGCCCGCAGCACATCCCGCAAAAATTCGACGCCGCCGATGTGGCGGCGGCGTTGGCGGCGCGCGATGCGCGGATCGCCGAACTCGAGGCAGAGCTGGCGACCTTGAAGGGGCAACCCCTGGCAGCGAGTTAAACCTCAGGCCGCCTGTTGCAGCGGCGCCCAGGCGAATTCGGGATAATATTGCAGCATCATCCGGTCGACATAGGCGGTGAGATTATCGAATTTCTCGGCCTGCGCGCGCAAGTTCGATTCGAAGAACGGCGTCAGGATTCCGGATAGTGCGCCGAATGCGGTGGCGTCGGTGCCGCAGGGGGCGTCGCCCATCAGATAGGGCTTGTCGCCGAGCTGGACCGATAGCGCAAACAGCGAGCGCACGGCGAGGTCGACGTCCTCTTCGGGGGCGTGACGGCCAAGGCCGCTCAAGAGATAGTTTTCGGCCACCCGGAACTGGGCGTCCTCGCGCAGTTTTTCACGCAAATGCTCCGGCGCCGCATCGAAGAAATGCGCCGGCCCCTTGGCAAAGTTTTCGTTGTCCACCCAGCGCGCGCCGACCAGCGCCCAATAGACATGGTGCTCGATCATGCGCTCGAACGCCCAGGCCTGGGCGCGGGCCTGCAGGCTGAGAGGGGCGTCGAAATCGAAGCCGTATTTTCCCTCGATATGCGCGCGAATGAAGATGGAATCGGCCACGCTCTCGGCGTCATCGACGATATAGGGCAACTGGCCCTTGGGAGAGGCCGGCGGCATCGCCTTCTCCTTGCGATAGGCCAGACCCGCCATCTTCAACTGGACCTCGGTCTTGGTCACAAAGGGGCTCTTTTCCGGCAGCCCAAAACCTGTGCCAAAGCCATAAAGCGTAATCATCATAGGACTCCCGATCGCCTGAATTGATGCCCGACCCTAACGACCCCCTGCTGCCACCATGGTGTCAGCAGCGGGCGATATGGGGCATGAAACGGGCCCTTGGCCCGGCGCGCCGTGCGGCGTATCGGACCAGCAAGGCGAGGCGCGCTTGTCCGCATACGAACATCGCGGCGACGGACCGCGCGGCGAGCTCCGCGAGCGCCCAGCGGAGGTCCCCGGAGACGCAATGGATGGTCATCGCCTGCTCCAGCGCAAAGCTGTGCGCGCGCCGGAAGCCGAACTGATCTAGAATCATCATGGACAAATTCCCTTCAATTGAGGTGTTGTCCTGGTATAGCCGCCACCTGCTGCCAACATGCTGTCAGCAGCATCGCGGCCCGAGCCAAAAAAAGCGACCTGCGAAGAGGACTGCCATGCGACGTGCCGACCGGCTGTTTCAAATCATCCAGGTGCTCCGGCGCACCGGCAAACCACTGACGGCGGATGCGATCGCGGCCGAACTCGAAACCTCGAAGCGGACGATCTATCGCGACATCGCCACCCTGATCGAGCAGCGCGTGCCGATTCGCGGCGAGGCCGGCATGGGCTACATCCTGGAGAAGGGATTCGACCTGCCGCCCCTGATGCTGACGCCCGACGAGATCGAGGCCTGCGTGCTCGGCGCGCAATGGGTGGTCGGCCACGCCGATCCCGCGCTGGCGCTGGCTGCGCAGGACCTGATGGCGAAAATCGCCGACACCGTCACCGAACGCCTGAGGCCGTTCGTCCTCGAGCCCGCCAGCCGCGCCCGCCCGAGCTGGAACCGGGAGCCCGACCGCATCGACATGGTGCGGACGCGGGCGCATATCCACGAGGGCAAGAAGATCACGCTGAATTATCGCGACGAGCATGGCCGCCTGTCCGAGCGCACGATCTGGCCGATCGCCGTCGGCTATCACGAGACGGTGCGGCTATTGGCGGCGTGGTGCGAACTGCGCAAGGATTTTCGCAGTTTCCGCACCGACCGCGTCATCGAGGCGGTCTACCACGACGAAAAATACCCGGAGCGGCGCGATCTGCTGCGGGCGCGATGGCGCAGGAGCATGGTCTGGGAGGCCCCGAAAGATACCTGATGGCGGGGCACTTGATTTGGGCTAAACGAATGCATGGATGAGAGCGCACGAACCAACGATGTCGAAAGCCCGTGCCAGGCCTGCGGGGCCTGCTGCAGCTATTCGCAGAACTGGCCGCGCTTCACCACCGAGGATGAGGCAGAGCTCGACCTGATCCCGGAAAAATTCGTCAATGAAAGACTGTCGGGGATGCGCTGCGACGGCGATCGCTGTTCGGCGCTGTCAGGCAAGGTCGGGGTTGCGACGTCGTGCACGATCTATGCGGTGCGTCCCGAGGTCTGCCGGACCTGCATGCCCGGCGACGCCGAATGCGCGATGGCGCGGCGAAGGCATGGTTTGGCGGTGCTGAGTTAACTCGTAGCCCGGATGAAGCGTAGCGAAATCCGGGGAATCGCGTACCAGCCGTTCTAGTCGTCCCGGATTGCGCTTTGCTCCATCCGGGCTACAGACGTTAAGCCGTCACCGCTTCCGCGACATCCTCGTCCAAATCGTCGTCGACCGGCGCGAAGGTCGAGAGCGGCTTGGTCGAAAGCGTGATCGGCTTGCGGTGGCCGTAGGACGATGACGGCGTCGCGCGTGCGGCGGGTGCACGGGACAGCGCATAAAGGGTCGAGCCGACGCGGCCGCCCAACTGGATCAATTCGCGCTCGCTGCAGCTGGCCGCGATCGCAAGCGCCAGCGAATGCAGATGGCTGCGGCGATAGCAGAACAGCGCCAGCATGGCCCTGACTTCGGAAGACACGCTCTCCACGAGGACAGGCAGGCCGTTGGCGTTGGCGCGGTACATTTCGCCGAGCAACTCATCCCGGACCGGGCAGAAATCGTTCTCGAAGGCGTCGCGGCTTGAAAACATTGGAGTTCCCCCTCGTGCGGAAGATGCAGTGCAATGTTCTAACGAAAGGTTAACCAAGGACGGCAGTAGTCATCCGGGGTGCTTGCCAGTTGCGGGCGAATCAGAGCCGCGGAGCAGCCGCTGATTTGCGTTGCTATGCGAACTGGTCCCCACGTCGCCCGAAAAACGTTTTCGGCTAGATCGAATGGGCCTTCATCCACCCGGCGACCGCTTGCCCGATCGCCGGGCCGGAATCTTCCTGGATGAAATGCGAACCGGGGACCGTTATTTCGGTCTGGTTTTTCCACGTCCTGCAGAACTCCCGGGCCGGCCCGATCAGGATCGCGCCTGGCTCGGCGTTGACGAACAGTTTTGGCAGATCGTTTTCGGCCATCCACTGCGAATAGCCGGCCGCGATCTGCACCACGTCGGCCGGTTCGCCCGCGATCGGGATCTGCCGCGGCCAGGTCAGCGTCGGCCAACGATCCCCGCGCCGCAAAAACGGTTTTCGATATTCCGCCATCTCGGCCTCAGTCAGCTTGCGCAATATCGACCCCGGCAACACCCGCTCGACGAACATATTGCGGTCGAGGATCATCTCCTCGCCCTTGCCGGAGCGAAAACCCTGGAAGATCGGCGTGGCTGCGGGGCTCCACTCCTCCCAACCGGCAAAGGGCCGCACGATCGCTTCCATATAGGCCAGGCCGCGAACGCGATCGCGATGATGGTTGGCCCAGTCGAATCCGAGTGCCGAGCCCCAATCGTGCAGCACGAGCGTGACCGGCGCCTGGGGCCCGATCACCGCATCGATGAACGCCCAGAGATATTTGCGGTGGGTCGTGTAGCGGTAGGTGTCCGGGCCGGGATTTGGCAGTTTAGCGGAACCGCCCATGCCGATCAGGTCAGGCACGATCAGCCGGCCAGATCCTTCGAGCGGCGGAAGCACGTTCCGCCACAGATAGGACGAGGTCGGGTTGCCATGCAGCAGCAGCACCGGCGCGCCCTCGCCGCGCTCGTGCCAGGCCATGCTGGTATCGAGCACATCGACGGTCTTTTTGGTCAGCGGTTTTTCTGTCATGGGTTTCCTGCCTTGATGTTGGAGCCAACATGGTGCGCAAGGCCACCGGATGCAAATCAATGTCTCTGCCCTTCACCATCTCCGACCTGCGCCGTCGTCCGGATTTCTTCGATACCGTGGCAATGCGGATCTGGCAGGCGTGGTGGCAGGCCAGCGGCACGCCGCTCGACTATATTTCCGCACGCCTCCGCGAAAATCTGGACGCTGCGCCGATCCCGTTTGCGCTGGTCGCGCATGATGGCGGGACCTTCCTCGGAACGTCGTCGGTGATCGCCTCCGATCTTGTCGAGCGGCCGGACCTAACGCCATGGGTCGCAGCGGTGTGGGTCGAGGAAAAAGCGCGGCGGCGCGGCGTCGGCGCCGCCCTGGTCGATCGCGCGGCACAGGATTGTTTTGCGCTCGGGATCAGCCGGATCTATCTGTGCGCGCGGCCGCCGATGACGCGGTTTTACGAAGGGTTGGGCTGGACCCTATCCGAGCGAAAGATCGGACCGCATCAGATGGGCGTGTTCTTCCGGGACGCTTAATTCGCGGCCATGAAGATCGACAGCCCGAAGCCGGTGAGATGATGCAGCGCCTGGTCGACGCCGATCAGCGTCCAGAACCACGGATGCTCCTGCTCCAGCGTCACGCCGAAGCTCGACGCGCAAATCCCCTTGGCGCGGTCGACGGTGATGTGGATGGCGAAATCGATCAGCGCGACGAACCAGAACCGCGGCGCAACAATCAGGATCAGCGCCATCGCCACCGCGAGATGCACCAGACAATGCGCCAGCAGGGGCATCGCCCAGCCGGTCTTCTGGTCCTTGCCGATCGCCATCCAGGACGTTTGCAGCACGAAATCCGCGATGACGTGCTTCACCGTGAGAAGCAGCATCCATCCGACCAGCAAACCAACCGGGACCGACGACGACATGGAAGGAAACAACAAAGCTGACGCCCTTTGCTGGGACTGACGAGATGGCACAAAACCGTGGTCTAGGATGTCAGCGCAATTTTCTTCTCAACCCGGACAATTCGAACGCTGCCAATATTTATGGCACCTCCCGGAGCGGAATGCACCTGTAGGTCGTACGAAATACACACGGTGTGGCCGAACGGCGATACCGCCGCCACACAGCTTTCGCGGGTAAGGTTACCGCTGGGGCCGGTTTGCAATCCGGCCGGGCCGGGATAATATCGCGCGCAGGCAAATTATCGTTCTTTTTTAGGCATTTACGAATTTCTGCGGACGCCCGGCGGCGCCGATCTCGCGGCGCGACGTCCCCGACGACAGGGTATGAGCCATGAGCGCTGAAGCCCCAACGCCGCATCCACAAACGCCGCCGCGGCGCTCGCGAACAGTCAAGAGCAACCGCACCCAGATCATCATCTTCTCCATCCTGACGCTGATTCTAACCGCCGCCACCGTATGGGGTGGCCGGGTCTGGCTGCGAAATTCGGAAACGCTGGTGTTTGCCGTCGGCGAGGCGAACGGTCCCGAGGCTCGTTTCGCCGCCAGGCTTGCCGCGCTGCTAAAGAACAATTCGTCGCGGCTGCGGCTCAAAATCGCACCCAACGGCGACAACGCCAAGGCGCTGGCGCAGTTCGACCGCAAGGAAGCCAATTTGGCGATCCTGCGTACCGACGCCAGGATCCCGGCCCGCGCGCGCACGCTCGCGGTCCTCGAACATGACGTGGTGCTGGTGCTCACCCCCGGCGGCAAAAAAATAAAGTCCATCGCCGATTTGAAGAAACGGAAGATCGCCGTGCTTGCCGACGCCGAAAACAGCGTCGCGTTTGTCCGCACCGTTCTCGAACTCACCGATAATTCCGACGCCGCGTCCCGGGTCCAGATGGCCCCGTCCAACACGACCTTCGACAAGCTGTTTGCGTCGGGCTTCGGCGCCGTGATCGCGATCCAGCACGCCTCGACGATCATGAAGGACAAGAGCTACGAGCAATCCGCCAAGCGTGGCGGCTTCACCCTGAACGCGATCGACGCGGCGAAAGCGCTGGCCAGAAAATACCCCGCGCTTTCCGAAGAGACGGTGGCGACCGGCATGCTGTCCTCCGCGCCGGCGATACCCGATGACGAGGTCGATACCATCGGGCTTGAGTGGCTGCTGGTCGCACAATCCAGGATGTCGACGACGACCGCGGGCGACCTCGCGCGCGTCATCTACGAGAACAAGGCCGAACTCGCGCTCGACGACGGCTTCGCCTCCAAGATCGAACCGGCCGCGACCGACAAGGATGCCTTTATCATCGCGCATGAGGGGGCGGCCGAATACATCAATGACGACACCAAGTCGTTCATGGATCGCTACAGCGACATGATGTATCTGGGCGCGGCGGCGCTGAGCGTCATCGGTTCGATCTTTGCCGGCATCTACACCAAGATCACGCGGGTAGCACCTGAGAAGGCCAGCGAGCTTGCGACCGCCATTCTCGATATCGGCGAGCGGATGGAATACGCCAAAACCCTCGATGCGCTCGACGAGCTGCAGGACGAACTCGAGGGAATATTGCGTGGCGCGGTGATCGGGCTGCGCGACGGCACCATCTCGAGCGACGGGCTGGACACGTTCAAGCTCGGCTACGAATTCGTGCGCGACGAGATCAGCATGCGCCGCGATCATCTGAAGCGGCACCCGCCGTCCCAGGAGGACAATGTGGTTGCCGTGAAGACCGCGCAGAGCGCGTAACGCGCACTTCCGGCCCCCGCCAGCAAAAATGCCGGCGTATCGCCGGCATTTTTTTCTCGCGCAACCCTCAAGCAAGACTACGCGCGTTGCGAGAGCCAAATGTTCATATCGACAGCCCGCTGAAGCAGTTCGATGCGCTGCATGACGGCATCGCGCTCGCTTCCGCGCGGCAATTTGGCGGCTTCGGCCTCGAGCCTCTGCCTGTGCTCTTCCAGCCGCTGCTCGAATGAATGTGGCTCAGATCGTTTTCTCATCGGACAATCTCGGCGGTTGCAGACCGGGGCTGTTGGCCCAGCGGTCGAGCTGATCGATGATCTTCTGGTGGCTCGGCCGCCGCGGCTTCGGCACCCCTGGCTCGTCTGAAAGCTTCCGGGGCAGCTTGATGGTGTCTGACATGGCGTTCTCCCGTGACAAAAAGATACGCCGTTCAAATCCGAAATCAAGAGGTAAGCTATTGTTTTTATTGGAGTATTATACTAATTTGACATTATTGTCTCAATCGAAGGAACCGGCTGCGACCTAACTCGTTTAGCAAATTACTCAATTGTCTAACTTTGGGTGCGTCACCATGAAGGAAATGCGTGGAGAGCGACTGCAGGTCATGCTGTCTCCCGAGGAACTGGCCTTGGTCGATGATTTTCGCTTCAAACACCGCATGCCAACCCGCGCTGCCGCCGTACGCGAATTGTTGCGACACGGGCTGGGGGTCGGCGGCGCCGACGGCGTCTCGGGTGTGAAGTCCGCCAATTATGGCGTCTTTAACCGCGGGCCGGACGGGCACACGCAGGGCGGCCCCGAAGCGGCGGAATAGTCACGGCGCGTTCGCTGCAAGCGGAACGTCCAGCCGCGAAACCAAAACGGCCCCGGTGCTGCTGCGCCGGGGCCGTCTTTTGCCGCAAGAATGTACGAAACGCGTCGTCAAACGATCGGCACGCCGTAATAATCATTGACGGCGCGCGTCCGCGTCACGTCGCCCCAGTTCCAGTCGTTGTCGTTGCCGTATTTCGGCGCACCGCGCAGCTGTTGTTCGGTCACGCCGGTGACGTACCCGCCGAGCCTTGTATCGTATTTGAGCGACTGCCACGGCAGCGGATAGTGATCGTTGCCGATTCCCAGAAAGCCGCCAAAGCCCAACACGGCGTATGACACTTTGCCGCTCGTCTTGTCGATCATCACCCGCTCGATCGAGCCGATCTTGTTGCTATCGGCACCGTAGACCGCCGTGCCTTCCACCTTGTCGCTGCCGATCAGCGTTCCCGTCTCATTCGTGTCGACTGCCATTTGTGGCCTCCGTGTTTACCTGATGAGATCGTGCAACGGTCGGCAAACACGATTGTTCCTGCGTCGGCATTACTTGATGTCTTGCGCGCTTTTTGCCTTCATAGGATCGCGAATAGCTTCCAGGAAATCGGCGCGCCTGGGATCACCCCGCCGCGGCGTTCGCGCCGGCCGGCACCCGCGCCCTGATTTCCGCGATCTTGCGCTTCAGCGCAGCCTGGCGCGGATCGGGCAGTGCCGCCGCCCGCGCTTCGGCAATCGCGCCGGCCAGGTCGGACAGCGCCAGCGCACCATCGAAAGTCGGCTTGGCGAGGCCGTCGATGATCGCGTTCCAGTCGGCGACGCCCTGGCGATAGGGGTCGCCGTAGCCTTCGATCATGGTCGCGGTCTGCACCACCGTGGCGGCGGCCGCCGGCTGCTTGGTCAGGCTGCGGTCGATCATGTGCAGCCAGCGTTCGACCCAGACCCGTTCCTTGGTATAGCGCACCGAGTAGCGCCGCCACCGCCGCAGCCACGCCTCGAGTTTCAATCGGCGAACGCCCAGCCGGCCGGTGGCGCTGAAGCTGATCGAGACCGGCTTGTGCAGCCAGCCCGCCCATTCGAGCGCATCGAGCAAATATTCGGCGACAATGGCAGGCAGCGCGCTGATCAGCTCATCGAGCCGGAACTTCCTGACATCGCGGGTTGATTGCAGATGCGGATTACCGGCGGGGTCGGTGATCTCGACGAGCTTCAATTGCGCGATCCGGATCGGATCTTCGTAGCTCATGCGCGCAGCCATCAGGCGCGCGATCTCGCCCAGCATCGCATCGTCGACGCCGCGCGCCGACGAACCGGTTCAGCCGATCGACATAGAGCTGCGCGTAGGCCGTGCTCTGATAATCGATCAGCATGTGGATGGCGTCGCTGGCCGCCGGCGCAACCGTTTCCGGCAACCCTTCCGGGAGAAACGGCGGCGTATCGTCCTCCTCGCCGATCAGGTCGGCGAACAGATAACGCAGCGAAGACAGGACGCCGTCGTCTGACACTCTCGCGCTCCCAGTGCTCAAGCCGGTTTCGCTTCGGCGCTTTTTGCGATCTGCTGGGCCAGCCGCTCGCTTTTTGCGATCTGCTGGGCCAGCCGCTTTTCCACCGCGTCGAGGTTCTGAAACAGCCGTGCGCTGGACAGACGAAGGAAGTAGAAGCCGAAGGCGGGGTTCTGCACGTAAAGTTCCTCGACCTTGCTGTAGCTGACACTGAGGATGAGTCCGGCCTCGATGCATTCGAGCGACTGGGTCCGCGTATTCGACGGCGACAGCATGCCAAGCTCGCCGACGATGGCGCCGACCGGCAATTCGATGCCGGACTCGACCAGGCGGAAGCGGCCGCTGACGATGTAGAGCATGTCTTCGGCCTTCTCGTCCTTGTAGAACAGCACCTCGCCCGCCGCACATTTGCGTTCCGTCATGAAGGGCTTCAGCCATTCCATCGACAGGTCGCTGTTGACTGATTTTTTGACGTCGCGAACAAGCTGCAGCATCTGGTGGAGCCGATACGAATTGACCAGGAACATCGACGCCTGCACCACCATCACCAGGTAATTGTGGATCGGAATGGCCGTCGCGAACAGCACGACGTTCGCGAGGATACCGAACACCCGCAGCGGGATCATCGTGCGCATCGTCGTGGTGGCGACCACGAAGATTGACGCGAAAAGTGCGCCGGCGGTTCCGGCGTGTTCTGCCAGATGGGACGTATCCATGGGAGCCAACCAATTCTAACCAGTGAACGTTTTCGCGATTCCATATCGGCCGCGCCATCGTAATGTCGGCGGGCATCTTTTGATATACGGTGAAAAAACGACGTTTTGTCGGGATTCTCACAGATCCCGGGCAAATTTCCTGCCAACCTTGCCGGGTGACGGCGCCCGAACCGGCGGCGTTCATCGCCGCCGCTGGTCGCGCCGGCCGATCCCGGCCGATAACGCTGTTTTCCGACCGTCGTTGACGGCTACGCCGGGGGCGGGCACCTTGCCGGAGCGGGCACGCTTTGGCATGACCGCCAACAGTTTTTTGCACCGATCAGGCGCCGTCTCCCGATGTCCAAGCGGCTCGTTCACCCGGCTCTGGCCCAATTCATCACCGCAACGGCCGGCCGCAACATGACCAATGCCGCCTATGCCGCGGTAACGATCGGCGTCGGCACGATGGTGATGCTCACGGTCGCCCCGGCCTATGAGGCCGCGCATCGCTGGGTCGATGCAGTGTTGTGGGGCTGCCTCGCCTACTTCGTGTTCGAATGGGGGGTGCGGCTGCGCCATGCCGCGCGATCGCAACGCGCATGGGCCTATGCGCTGTCCGGGCGCGGGCTGGTCGATGCCGCCGGCGCGGTCGCGGTGCCGCTGGCGATCGTCTGCGGCGTCGATCCCAGGACGGCGTGGCTGCTGAGCATCGTGTGGGCGCTCAAGGTGGTTCCTGGAATTCCGGGCTTGCGGCAATTGCGCCGCGTGCTGGTACAGGAATCCGGCCCGCTGTTGAGCGTGCTGGTGATCTTCCTGATGGTGGTGTTTCTCGCCTCCGTCGCCGAATATTTCCTGGAACACGATGTCCAGCCGGCTACCTTCGGCAGCGTGCCGGCGGCGTTGTGGTGGGCGGTCGTGACGCTGACGACAACGGGCTATGGCGACGCGGTGCCGATCACGCTGCTCGGCCGCCTGGTGGCTGCGTTGGTGATGATCTCGGGCCTCGGCGTGTTCGGGCTCTGGACCGGTATTCTCGCCACCGGTTTTGCCGCGGAAACGCGCCGCGACAATTTCCTGAAGACCTGGGAATCCGTCAGCAAGGTCCCGTTCTTCGCAGCCCTCGGCCCCGCCGCGATCGCCGACGTGACCCACATGCTGCGCACCATGGATCTGCCGCCGCGCACCATGATCATCCGCAAGGGCCAGACCGGCGACTGCATGTATTTCATCGCCGCCGGCGAGGTCGAGGTCGATCTGCCCGGCAAGAAGGTGGCGCTCAGCGAAGGCGCGTTCTTCGGCGAAATGGCGTTGCTCGGCAACAATCTGCGCGGGGCCAATGTCACCACCACGCGGCTGTCGAAGCTGTTGGTGCTCGACCTCGTCGACTTCCGCCTGCTAATGGCGCGACACCCCGATCTCGCCGAAACCATCGACGTCGAGGCCAAGCGGCGCGCGCTGGAAAACAAATAACAATGGAGAAAACCATGTCCGAAGCCGTCGAAACCGGCAGCGCGCCCGTGCTCGAAATTTCCGGCGCCCGCGCCACCATCCGCCTCAACCGGCCAAAACATCTGAACCGGCTGCAGGCGGAAGACCTCGGCGACCTCATAAAACTGTTCGACCGGATCGAGGCCGATCCCGCGATCCGCGTGCTGGTGCTGACCGGCACCGGCCGCGCCTTCTCAGCCGGCTACGATCTCAACTCGGTCGCCGCGCGGGCGACCAGCGCCAGGGAAGAGCAGAGCGCGGGTTCCGCGTTCGAAGTGGTGGTCAACAAGCTGGAAGACCTCGGGGTACCGACGATCTGCCGGCTCAACGGCGGCATCTATGGCGGCGCGACCGATCTGGCGCTGGCCTGCGATTTCCGCATCGGGGTCGATACATCGGAGATGTTCATGCCGGCGGCGCGGCTCGGCCTGCATTATTACAAGAGCGGCATCGCCCGCTACGTGTCGCGGCTCGGCGCCGACAATGCCAAGAAGCTGTTTTTGACTGCGCAGAAAATCAGCGCGCCGGAAATGCTGCGGATCGGCTACCTCACCGCGATGGTGCCGCCGGAATCGCTGGACGAGGAAGTCGACCGGCTCGCCACCATCCTCGCCGGCAACGCGCCGGTGGCGATGGCCGGCATGAAGCGCGCCATCAACGAAATCGCGCACGGCAAACTCGATGAGGAAGCCGCCGACCAGCGCCATCGCGAGAGCATGCGTGGCGCCGAGATCAAGGAAGGCATCAAGGCGTTCGCCGAAAAGCGGCCGCCGCGGTTTTGACTTGTGTTCACCCTCCCCTGGAGGGGGAGGGTCGACGCGAATGAAATGAGCGGCGGGGTGGGGTGACAGTCTCTCGTCTCGAACAGTGCCCGCGTGGAGAGATCACCCCACCCCGTTGCGCATTTCGCTGCGCTCCATGCGCAACGACCCTCCCCCTCCAGGGGAGGGTAAGGCGCCTGAATGCGCGATTACTCCTCCACGAACGTCACGGTATCCGCCACGCTCGCCCTTGAAGTGCGGTAGCTGTTGACCTTGTGGGCGTTGTCCGCAAAGCCGAACGAGATGCCGCAGACCACGCGGCGGTTGTCGGCGAGCTTGAAGTGGCGGCGGATCAGGCCGGAATGCCGCGCCAGCGCCGCCTGCGGAATGGTACCGAGGCCGAGCGCCTGGGCCGCCAGCATGAAATTGGAGACATAGGCGCCGCAATCGATCGCGCCGTAGATCCCCAGCGGTTCGTCGGTATGGATGATCGCGACATGCGGCGCGCCGAAGAAATTGTAGTTCTCCAGCGCCTGTTTCGCGTAGGCCATCTTGTCTCCGCGCACGATGCCGAGCGTATTATAGAGCTGAAAGCCGCTCTCGCGGCGGCGTTCGAGATAGACGCCGAGATATTCGCGCGGCGGCGTGAAATCATGGTCGTCCCTGGCGCCGGAAGCGGCTTCCGCATAGATCAATTTGCGGAACCGTTCCTTGGCCTCGCCGCTGGCGATCAAGACCTGCCAGGGCTGGCTGTTGCACCATGACGCCGTGCGCTGCGCCGCGGTGAGAACATGCTCGATGGTCTCGCGCGGCACCGGCTGGGGTAAAAAGGCGCGAACCGAATAGCGCTCGCCCAACAGTTCCTCGAGCACGCCGATGCGATCCTCCGTCGGATAGCGCGGCTTCGGCGTCTTGGCGTCCATGGTCATCGCCCCTTGGTCGGGATCTTGTTGAACGGCACGTCCTTGTCGACGCGGATGTCGCCGGGCAGGCCCAGCACGCGCTCGGCGATGATGTTGCGCAAGATTTCGTCGGTGCCGCCGGCGATACGCATCGAGGGCGAACTCAAGAGCATCTGCTGGAACTGGCCGCGCGCCTCCTCTTCCGCATCACCGGTGAGCGCGCCGGCCGCACCCTGAAGGTCCATCGCATAGGTCGCGATGTCCTGCAGCATCATGCCGGAGACCAGCTTGCCGATGGAATTCTCCGGTCCAGGCCGTTCGCCCTTGGACAGCGCGGAGATCGCGCGGTAGCTGGTGTATTTCAGCCCGCTCGCCTTCACCGCCCAGCTCGCGAGTTTCGAGCGCGTGGCGGGATCGTCGATCGCGAGCCCGTCATCGGTCATCAGGTTCGAGCAGAACTCGAACATTTCGGGAAGGCCGGTCGCGAGCCGCGAACCGATCGACATGCGCTCGTTCATCAATGTGGTCAGCGACACGTTCCAGCCGTCGCCGACGGCGCCAAGCCGCTGATGATCCGGGATCACGACGTCGGTGAAATAGACCTCGTTGAATTCCTGCATGCCGTTGGCCTGCTTGATCGGCCGCACTTCGACGCCTTTGCTCTTCATGTCGAGGAAGAACATCGTCAGGCCCTTGTGCTTGGGCACGTTGGGATCGGTACGCGTGATCAATAAGCCGTAGTCGGAATAATGCGCGCCCGAGGTCCAGATCTTCTGGCCGTTGACGATCCAGTTGTCGCCCTTCTTCTCCGCGCGGGTGCGCAACCCGGCGACGTCGGAGCCGCCGGCGGGTTCGGAGAACAGCTGGCACCAGATTTCCTCACCCGAAGCCAGTTTCGGCAGATACCGCCGTTTTGCCTCTTCGCTGCCGAACGCCATCACGGTCGGGCCGCACATGCCCTCGCCGATCTGGAACGGCTGCGTCAGCTTGCCATAGACGCCCTCTTCCTGCTGCCAGATCACTTTTTCGATCGGCGTGGCGCCGCGGCCGCCATATTCTCTGGGCCAGTGCAGGCAGGCCCAGCCGCCCTCGGCTTTCTTCTTCTGCCAGGCCTTGCCGACCTCGACCATATCGTGCTTGGCGAGCCGGATGCGGCCGAGCGAGGATTTTGAGAGTTCCTCCTCGAATTGCTTCGGCGCATTCGCGTCGACCCATTTGCGCGCGAGGCTGCGGAATTCGGCTTCCTGCGGGGTGTCATCGAAGTTCATGGCGGCTCCTTTCGCGCTTTAAGCGCGTCCCTTGGTGGGTATCTTGTTGAACGGCACGTCCTTGTCGACCCTGATGTCGCCAGGTAGCCCGAGCACGCGCTCGGCGATGATGTTGCGCATGATCTCGTCGGTGCCGCCCTCGACGCGGGTGCCGGGCGCGCGCAACAGCATCGCCTGGAATTTGCCAGCGATTTCGGCGTCCTCCGGGCCGCTCAGCACGCCGGCGGCGCCCTGCAGATCCAGCGCATACATCGCGACATCCTGGACCATCGAGCCCGCCACCAGCTTGCCGATGGAATTTTCCGGTCCCGGCCGGTCGCCCTTCGACAGCGCCGAGATCGCGCGCATGCTGGTGTATTTCAGCCCGCTCGCCTTCACCGCCCAGTTCGCAAGCTTTGAGCGCACGCCGCGGTCTTCGATCGCCGGGCCGTCCTCCAGCATCAGGCTGTTGCAGAACTCGAACAGCTCCGGGAAACCGGTGGAAACACCGGCGCCGATCGACATGCGCTCGTTCATCAGCGTGGTCAGCGACACGTTCCAGCCGTCATTGACCGCGCCGAGCCGCTGCGAGTCCGGGATTTTGACATCGGTGAAGTAGACCTCGTTGAAATCAGACTGGCCGCTGGCCTGCTTGATCGGCCGGACCTCGACGCCTGAACTCTTCATGTCCAGGAAGAACATGGTGAGGCCCTTGTGCTTGGCGACATTGGGATCGGTACGGGTCAGCAGGATGCCGTAATCCGAGTAGTGCGCGCCCGAGGTCCAGATCTTCTGGCCGTTGACGATCCAGTCGTCGCCGTTCTTTTCCGCGCGGGTGCGAAGCCCCGCGACGTCGGAGCCGCCGGCGGGTTCGGAGAACAGTTGGCACCAGACCTTTTCGCCGGACGCCAACGGCGGCAGGTATTTGCGTTTCTGCTCCTCGCCGGCAAACGCCATCATGGTCGGGCCGCACATGCCGTGGCCGATGATGAACATGCCGGAGAGTTTTCCGAACGCGCCCTCTTCCTGCTGCCAGATCACGCGTTCGATCGGCGACGAGCCGCGGCCGCCATATTCCTTCGGCCAGTGCAGGCAGGCCCAGCCGGCATCGGCCTTCTTCTTCTGCCAGGCCTTTGCGACTTCGAGAATGTTGGCGCCCGTGAGCTGGGTGCGGCCGAGCGAGGATTTTCGCAACTCCTCCTCGAACTGCTTCGGCGCGTTGGCGCCGATCCACGCCTTGGCCTCGGCGCGGAACGCGGCTTCCTGCGGGGTGTCATCGAAGTTCATGACGTTTGTCCTTTAAGCCGCGTTCTTCTTGCGCATGCGGTCGATCAGCTGATCTTCCCAGTAGGACAGGCTGCCGAGCCCGAGCGCGACCGCGTTGGCGCGGCGGTAATACATGTGGCAGTCGAACTCCCAGGTGAAACCCATGCCGCCATGGACCTGGATGTTGTTCTTGGCGCAGTGCTGGAACGCCTGCGTCGCGCTGATGCGCGCAGCTGCGGCCGCTTCCGGCAGTTCCGACGCGTTGGTCGAGAGCGCCCAGGCGCCGTAATAGCAATTCGAGCGCGCCAGGGTCGCCGAGACATACATGTCGGCGAGCATATGCTTGACCGCCTGGAACGAGCCGATCGGGCGGCCGAAGGCGATACGGTCGAGCGCATAGTCGCGGCCCATTTCCAGCGCGCGGTCGGAACCGCCGACCTGCTCGAACGCCATCAACACCGCGGCACGATCGAGCACCTGCGACAGCACGCTCCAGCCGTCGCCGGCCGCACCGAGCGGTTCGGCCTTGGCGTTGCTGAAGGTGAGTTCGGCCTGGCCGCGGGTCGGATCGAGATTGGTCAGCGACTTCACCTCGACGCCGCCGGCCTTGAGGTCGACCAGGAACAGCGAGATATCGGAATCGCGCCCCGTCGAGCCCGTGCGCGCGGCGACAATTGCGAAGTCCGCGATGGCACCATCGGCAACCGGTTTCTTGACGCCGTTGAGCGTGCCGCCGGAGGCGGCGAGCTTGATCGCCTTCGGCGACGGATTGCCCTTGCCCTCGAACAGCGCCAGAGTGCCGATCGCCTCACCGGCCGCGATCTTCGGCAGCCATTTCTGCTTCTGCGCGTCGCTGCCGGCGATCAGCAGCGCTTCCGCGGCAAGGTAGACGGTCGACGAGAACGGCACCGGCGCCAGCGCGCGGCCCATTTCCTCGGCGATCACGCAGAGTTCGAGATGGCCAGCACCGGCGCCGCCGAATTCCTCGGGGATCGCGACGCCGAGAAAGCCCATCTCGGCGAGACCTTTCCACAACTCCTTGTCGTAGGGAGCCTTGCCGTCGAGCACGGCCCTCACCGCTTTCGGCGGGCATTGTTCGCTGAGGAATTTCCGCGCCGCGTCGCGCATCTGTTTTTGGTCGTCGGAGAAATCGAAATTCATGGCGCTGTACTCGCGTTGGCTGAGAGTTGGATCTTGTAGGATGGGTGGAGCGAAGCGATACCCATCATGACCTTGGTTGCGATTGATGGGTTTCGCTACGCTCTACCCGTCCTACGATCAGTTGAGAATAATCACGTCCTCTCCCGGATGATCGGCATACAGCTGTTCCACCAGCGCGGCGCGGCGATCGAGGCCGGCGCGCTGGTTGATGTAGCCCTTGTCGGTGAGTTCGTTGCCGTCGATCGAAGCCGGCTCGACCATCAGCATGGCGCGGGCGACCCGCATGCTGCTGGCGCCTGACGCGGATGAATTGTGCGCCTGCAGGCCGCGCTTGAGGCAGGCCAGCACCTCGGGATGTTTGACGACCTGTTCACAGGTCGCATCGGGATTGCCGGTGATTTGCCGGCAGGCGTGCAGATTGGGCCAGGCCAGCAACCCGATGAACGGACGATCCTGCCCGGCCACCAGTGCGTCCTGCACCACCGGCGTTGCCGCCGCGATCGCGTCGGTGCGCAGCGAGCCGACATGGACGAAGGTGCCGGTGGTCAGCTTGAAATCCTCGACCACGCGGCCGGCGAAGATGATGCCCTGCAACGGATCCTGGGGATCCACGAACACGCCGGCATCGCCGATGCAGTAATAGCCTTCCTCGTCGAATGCCGCCCTGGTGAGATCGTCGCGGCCGAAATAGCCCGGCGTGACATTGACGCCGCGCAGCCGCAATTCATATTTCGCGCCGCACGGCACCATCTTCAGTTCGACGCCGGGGAACGGCAGCCCGATCAGGCCGACGCGCTCGGTGTCCCAATAGGTGCCGGTGGAGGTCGGCGCGGTCTCGGTCGAGCCCCAGCCCGTATAGAACACGATGCGTTCGCCGGTGGTGCGCACCGCGAGTGCCTGCATCCGGTCATAGAGATCGTCGGGCAGCCGCGCGCCGCCATAGGCCATGATGGAGATATTTTTGAAGAAGCTGCGGCAGAGCGCGTCATCCTTTTCCATCGCCGCCGCCAGCGCCGCGTAACCCGCCGGCACGTTGGCGTAATAGGTCGGCGATATCTCGCGCAGGTTTCGCAAGGTCTCCTCGATCTGGCCCGGCATCGGCCGGCCATCGTCGATATAGAGCGTGCCGCCGTCGACCAGCACCGGATGGAACGCGGCATTGCCGCCCATGGTGTGATTCCATGGCATCCAGTCGAGCACGTTCGGGATCGGTCCGTTCGGGTCACGCGGCCGCACCTGCATCATCATCGCCGCATTGGCGCACATCATCGCCTGGGTGTTGATGACGGCCTTCGGCATTCCGGTCGAGCCCGAGGTGAACAGCAGCTTGCCGACGGTCTCAGGCGTGATTTTTGCGATCGACGCTTCGACGTCATCAGTGACCGGCCTCGCCGCGAGATCGGCAAAGGCAATACTGTCGATGCCCGCGCAAGGGCGCATGACGTGAACCACGGTGACGCCGGTGAGATCGAGCGCCTTGAGTGCCTTCTCGAAGGTCGGGCCGTCCTGCACCATCACCACGGCCGGCTTGATCAAGTCGAACAGATATTTCAGCTTGAGATGATCCTGGCTCATCAGCGAATAGGCCGGCGACACTGGTGCGGCCGGAAACCGCGCCTGCATCGCCGCCTGCGTCATCAGCGCGTGCTCGATCGAATTGCCCGACAGGATCGCGACCGGACGGCCGGCGTCGAGCCCGAGATTGAGCAATCCCTGCGTCAGCGCATCGACGGTGCGCTTGGCCTCGCCATAGGACAGCTTGCGCCATTGCCGCTCAGCGCCGGCGCGCTGCGCCAGCCACGTGCGGTCCGGCGCCTGCTTTGCCCATTTCGCCAGCGAGGCCGGAATGTGCTTGTCGTAAGGCTGCAGCGGAATCCGCGACTTCAGGATAACGACGCCGTCGCTCCGCCGCTCGACCGCGATGTCGCGCGCCAGCCATTCGATCTTGCGAAAGGCCGGCTTGGTCAGCACCGCGGCGGCATTCCCACTCATATTGCGTCTCCCGGAATTCAGGTCCGTTTTCGGATCCTTGTATTATCTTCTGATATAGACAGGCTTTCGCTTTTCGAGAAAGGCCCTGATGCCCTCGTTGAAATCTTCCGAGCGGCTGCACAGAACCTGATTGCGGTCTTCCATCGCGATGACAGCTTCAATCGATCCCGCGTCGACGCTCATATTGAGGCATTCCTTCGACAGCCTTAAGCCCACCGGCGAGGCCGTCATCATCGCCTCGACATAAGGCTCGGCGGCCGCGTCAAGGCCGCCTTCCTCGACGACTTCGGAGACGAGGCCAACGGCCAACGCGCGCTCGGCATGGATGAAGCGCCCGGTCAAAATCAGTTCCGATGCCACGGACACGCCGACCAGCCGCGGCAGAAAATAGCTGGTGCCGATATCGCAGCCGCCGAGGCCGAGCTTGATGAAGGCGCAGTTCATCCGCGCCGATTTGGTGGCGATACGGATATCGGCGGCCAGCGCCAGCGCAAAACCGCCGCCGGCGGCAGCCCCCTGGATCAACGCGATGATCGGCTGCGGGCAGCGCCGCATCAGCATCACGATGTCGGCGATCCGGCGCTGCGAATCCAGCGACTCGGTGACCCCGGGCGGCTCCTGCTGCCCGGCGCGGCGCGCCATCGCATGCTTGAGATCGAGCCCGG
Source organism: uncultured Alphaproteobacteria bacterium (assembly GCA_963836765.1). Taxonomy (GTDB): domain Bacteria; phylum Pseudomonadota; class Alphaproteobacteria; order Rhizobiales; family Xanthobacteraceae; genus Bradyrhizobium. The sequence goes on along the minus strand of CAWILG010000036.1, from coordinate 319,433 downwards.
CGCAGAACGACGCGCCGGCGCCCTTCAGCACCACCACGCGCGTCGAACGGTTGCGCTGCAGGCTTTCGAAGTAAGCGTTGAGCGCGTCGATCATATCAGGGTTGAGTGCGTTGAGGCTGTCCGGGCGATTGAGCGTCACCCGGTCGACCCCGTCATCGTGTTCGATCAGCAGCGGTTGAGTCACATCGTTAACTCCTGCGCATTCAGCGAACCGCGGTGTTCATCGCAACGCCCTCTCCCCTTGCGGGAGAGGGCATCACCGGTGTTGCATTCGGTGCGGTGAGGGGTTGCCAGACGGATAGAACCCCTCACCCGTCGCCTCACTTCGTGAGGCGCCACCCTCTCCCACAGGGGGAGAGGGGAAGAAATCACTACCTTGGCGCCATCCGGATGGCGCCGTCGAGACGGATGGTCTCGCCGTTCAGCATCGGGTTCTCGACGATGTGGACCGCGAGATTGCCGTACTCCGAAGCGTCGCCGAGCCGGGCCGGATGCGGCACCTGGGCCCCTAAGCTCTTGCGGGCTTCCTCGTTCAGTCCCATCAGCAATGGCGTCAGGAACAGGCCGGGCGCGATGGTGTTGACGCGGATCTTGAGGTTGGCGAGGTCGCGTGCCGCCGGCAGCGTGAGGCCGACGATGCCGCCCTTCGACGCCGAATAGGCGATCTGGCCGATCTGGCCTTCATAGGCGGCGACGCTCGCGGTGTTGATGATGACGCCGCGCTCTTCCCCGATTGGGGCTTCGGTCGCCAGCCGCTCGGCGAACAGGCGCAGCACGTTGAAGGTGCCGATCAAATTGACGTTGATGATGCGGACGAATTTCGCCAGCGGATAGACGCCGTCCTTGCCGACGGTGCGCTGCGAACCGCCGATGCCGGCGCAATTCATCAGCACGCGGGCGATGCCGTGGGCGGCTTCGGCTTTCGCAATCGCGGCCTTGATCGCTTCCTCGTCGGTGACGTCGGCGTGCAGGGCGACACCCTTGACTTCGGCGGCGACCTTCTCGGCGTTTTCCTTGTTCTGGTCGATCACGCCGATCTTGGCGCCTTTGGCGGCCATGGCGCGCGCGGTGGCGGCGCCGAGGCCGGAGCCACCGCCGGTGATGAGAACGGCAACGTCTTTCAACTGCATTTTAAAACCTTTCCTTGGGCGTTTCTTCTCTGGACTTCGAATCTGGACTTCGAACTTGTTATTCGGCTGCTGCGGCGACCTAGTCGTTGTTTGAGTTCAGCATGCCGCCGCAGATCAGCGCTTCCATATGCTTGACGTATTCGCGGCAGACCCCGTCGGTGACGGGACCGACGCCGGTCGCCCGCGACATCGCATGGCGGCCGAAGAACAGATGGTCGCAGGCGCCGATCAGGCTGGTGTAGAACAGCACCGGATCGATGTCGCGGAACTCGCCGCACCTGATGCCTTCGGCCAGCAGGCGGCGATGAAAATCTAGCAAGGGGGCGACGAAGAATTTTGACACCTCGTCGGCGGCGTCCGCGCTGCTCTCGTGCAGCAGGTAATGGATCAACCGGTTCATATAGGGGAACTGGTGATAGGCGCGGATGATGCCGCCAATATGCAGGCGGAGTTTGGCGGTCGGCGAGATCGGCTGGGCCAACAGGTATTCGAGCCCCGACATTTCGGTGGCGGCGTCGCGCGCCAACAGCGCCAGCAACAGCCCGTCCTTGTTGCCGAAATGATATTTCACCAGCGCAGCGTTGACGCCGGATTTTTGCGCGATGTCGGACAGCGACACCTCGATCGAGGACCGCTCGATCATCAGTTCGCTCGCCGCCACAAGCAGCTTGTCGGCGGTGGTATTTCTGCCACCCAGAATTTTAGTCGGTACACTGGTATTCAACTGTGATGCCATTTACTGCCAAGTCGCTGCCAAAGTCGCCGCAAGGTCCGAAATCCGGCCGCACATAACCCCATGCGGGGGCCGCACTCAAGAGTTAATTGATTGATTGACTAAATCCGATAGCCCCCTTAAATCCGGCCCATCTTTCAACATCCAATAACAATCAGGGAGAACGGACATGGCCGAGGCCTATATCGTCGCCACCGCACGCACCGCCGGCGGCCGCAAGGGAGGACGCCTCGCGGGCTGGCATCCGGCGGATCTCGCCGCTTCCGTGCTGGATTCGCTGATCGACCGAACCGGCGCCGATCCCGCCCAGATCGAAGACGTCATTATGGGCTGCGTGATGCAGGCCGGCGAACAGTCCAACAACATCGCCCGCAACGCGGTGATGGCCTCGAAACTGCCGGAGAGCGTGCCCGCCACCTCGATCGACCGCCAGTGCGGCTCGTCGCAGCAGGCGCTGCATTTCGCGGCGCAAGCCGTGATGTCCGGCACCATGGATTGCGTGATCGCAGCCGGCGTGGAGTTGATGACGCGGGTGCCGATGGGTCTCGCATCCTCGCTGCCGGCCAAGAACGGCTTTGGCCATTACAAGAGCCCGGGGATCGAGAAGCACTACCCGAACATCATGTTCAGCCAGTTCACCGGCGCTGAGATGATGGCGGAGAAATACGGCCTCTCCAAAGAGGATCTGGATACGTATTCCTACAACAGCCACCAGCGCGCGATTGCCGCAACCCAGGCCGGCCGCTTCAAGGACGAGATCGTGTCCTTGCAGATCACCCGCGCCGACGGGTCGACCGACACCCACCATATCGACGAAGGCATCCGCTTCGACGCCAGCCTCGACGGCATCAAGGGCGTCAAGCTGATCGCCGAGAACGGCAAGCACACCGCGGCCAGCGCCAGCCAGATCTGCGACGGCGCCTCCGGCGTGATGGTCCTCAATGAACGGGGCCTGAAGGCGCTCGGCATCAAGCCGATGGCGCGGATCCATCATCTGACGATGATGGGCGGCGACCCCGTGATCATGCTGGACGCGCCGCTGCATGCCACCGAGCGCGCGCTGAAGAAGGCGGGCATGACGGCCGACGACATCGACCTGTTCGAAGTCAACGAAGCCTTTGCCGCGGTACCGGTGGCGTGGCTGAAGACCACGGGCGCCGACCCCGAACGGCTCAACGTCAATGGCGGCGCGATCGCGCTCGGCCATCCCCTTGGCGGCTCCGGCACCAAGCTGATGACCACGCTGGTCAATGCCCTCAAGCAGCGCAACAAGCGCTACGGCCTGCAGACCATGTGCGAAGGCGGCGGCATGGCGAATGTGACGATCGTGGAACGGCTGTAACGCGCAAGCGCTGCAACAAAAATGGTGTCGTCCCGGGCTTGACCCGGGACCCATAACCACTGCCGATAATAGTTGAAGCGAGCTGGAGCTCCAGCTTTGCGTAACCACGAATAGTTGTGGTTATGGGTCCCGGCCTTCGCCGGGACGACCACGTTGATTGTTTCAGGACACCCCCATGACCCACCCCTCGATCCACGCCCGCACCCAGCCGAACAAGATCGCCTATCAGATGGCCGGCAGCGGCAAGGCGATCAGCTATCGCGAGCTGGACGAACTCTCGAACCAGGGCGCGCAGCTGTTTCGGTCGCTCGGGCTGAAGGCCGGCGACCACATCGCGTTCCTGATGGAAAATCGCCTCGCATTCATGGAGATCTGCTGGGCGGCGCAGCGCGCGGGGCTGTATTACACAGCGATCAGCCGCTACCTGACCCAGGACGAGATCGCCTATATCATCAAGGACTGCGGCGCCAAACTCGTGATCACCTCGCCGAAATGCGCCGAGCAGATCAAGGGGCTGGTCAAGGGCGAAGCCGGCGAACCCCTGTTCTACATGGTCGACGAACCGCTGCCGGGTTTCCGTTCCTGGGACCAGGAGACACAGGCGCAGCCGGCAACGCCGATTTCGGATCAGATCGCCGGCTACGACATGCTGTATTCGTCGGGCACGACGGGACGACCCAAGGGCATCAAACGGCAATCCGAAAACAATCCGATCGATCTGCCGAATCCTTTTCTGCGAATTCTCTGCGCCGGGATGTGCGGCATGTCGGCCGACAGCATCTATCTGTCGCCGGCGCCGCTCTATCATGCCGCTCCGCTGCGCTTCAACATGATGGCGATCACGCTGGGCGGCACCTCCGTGATCATGGAGTCCTTCGACGCCGAAGAATTTTTGAAACTCGTCGAGAAGCACAAGATCACGCAGTCGCAGCTGGTGCCGACCATGTTCGTGCGGATGCTGAAGCTGCCCGAAGACGTGCGCACGCGCTACAACGTCTCATCATTGGTCGGCGCGATCCACGCCGCCGCCCCCTGCCCGGTCGATGTGAAAGCAAAAATGATCGAATGGTGGGGGCCGATCCTGATCGAATATTACGCCGGCTCCGAAGGCAACGGCGTCACAGTCTCGACCTCGCAGCAATGGCTGACCCATCGCGGCACCGTCGGCCGCGCCGTGGTCGGCAAGATCAAGATCCTCGACGAGAACGATCAGGAAGCGCCGACCGGCCAGATCGGCACGGTGTATTTTGCCGACGCGCCTGTTTTCACCTATCACAACGATCCCGAGAAGACGAAGCGCGCCTACAACGACAAGGGCTGGTCGACGCTCGGCGACGTCGGCTATCTCGATGACGAGGGCTTTCTCTATCTCACCGACCGCAAGAGTTACATGATCATCTCCGGCGGCGTGAACATCTATCCGCAGGAAACCGAGGACGTGCTGATCACCCACCCCGGCGTCGCCGACGTCGCGGTGTTCGGCGTGCCGAACGAAGAGATGGGCGAAGAGGTCAAGGCGGTGGTGCAGCCGCACGACATGACCACGGCCGGAAAAGACCTCGAGGCCGAATTGATCGTGTTCTGCCGCAAGCATTTGTCGCCGATCAAATGCCCCAGGAGCATCGATTTCGAGGCCGAGTTGCCGCGCACGCCGACCGGCAAGCTGGTGAAGCGCCATCTGCGCGACAAGTATTGGCCGAAGGCGGCGGCGAAGGTGTAGCGCACGCTTTCGCCGGAGCTAACCTTTCTTCGGCGACCAGCCATAGGCCTTGGCGCAGGCGCCGCCCATCAACATCGCCCGCTCGGTGTCGTTCAGGCGGTCAGTCTCCAGGAAAGGCTTGACCGCCTGCTCGTAGTTGACGACGGCAAACGCGCGCGTCCAGTCGGTGCCCCACAGGCAGCGATCGAAGCCCCAGGCGTCGAACACGCGGGCCAGCGGATCCCAGATGTCCGGATAAGGATATGGCTCCCGCGACAGTGTGCAGGCGCCGCTGATCTTGATCACCGCGTTCGCCCGCTTGGCGAGTTCCAGCACTTTTGGAAGGTCGGCCCAGGGCTCTGGCGGCGCGGGAGGTGTGCGCGGCTGCAGGATGCTCAGATGGTCGAGGATGAATCGCGTATCGGGATGGCGATCGATGACCGAAACGCCCGCTGCCAGATTGCCCCAGCACAGCATGTTGACCGGAAAATCGTGACGAACGGCCGCGCGGGCGATCCGGTCGATCCCCGGGTGACCAGGATCGCGCTTGGCCTCCTTTGTCATCATGATGCGGATTCCGACCGTGCCCGGCGTCTTCTTCCAGTCGGCGACGACATCGGCCACCGCGGGATCATCTGGGTCGACCGGCTTGACGATGCCGAAGCGGCCGGGATGGGCCCGTTGTACCTCGACGGCATAGCTGGCGTCGTAGCGGTACATCGAAAAGGCGGAGATGAAGATCGCGCCGTCGACGCCGACCTTGTCCATTGCCGCCACCATCTCGTGGCCGGTGACGTGATCGGGCCAGTTCGGCACGGTGTCCCAGGGCCGCTTCGGCGTATTGGCCTCATAGGCATGGACCTGGGAATCGATAATTGGCATCGGAGGCGCTCCTCTGTTTTTTGGCGAGTTTGGACGTTGCAGGACGCCTGTGTCCAAAGGGCAAAGCGCGCCGCGCGTTGCCGGTGTCGACCATCGTCAGGGTGAAGCGCGCTTTCTTCTCTTCTCCCCTTGTGGGAGAAGGTGATCCATAGGCGGCCTTCGGCCGTTCTTAAGGCAGGACGCCGATGCTTTGCATCGGCTACGGCGGAGCGAGGATCGGATGAGGGGTCTCTATTCGCGGAGACAGACCCCTCTCCCGTCTCAATCGCGCTTTGCGCGATTGATCCACCCTCTCCCACAAGGGAAGAGGGTAAGACCCACAAGGTGAGAGAGTGAAACCTACGCCGCGTTGCTGCCTTCCTGGCGGCTGGCTTCGAACAGGAACCAGGTGCGGCGCTCGGTCTCGTCGATAAACGTCTCGAGCAGCCCGGCGGTGCCGGAATCCTCATGATCGTCGGCGAGCTTGTGGGCCTTTCGCATGGCGGCAGCGACGTGCTTGTTGTCTTCCATCAATTCGCGCAGCATTTCGCCCGGCGGGACATAGGCCTCGTTATTGTCCTGGATGGTCTGCAGCTTGGCGACCTGCCCGATCGAGCGCAGCGTGGTGCCCCCGAGCTTGCGGACGCGTTCGGCGAGCTGGTCGGTGGTGGCGAAAATCGCGTCCGACTGCTCGTCCAGCATCAGATGATAATCGCGAAAATGCCGGCCGCTGACGTGCCAGTGGAAATTCTTGGTCTTCAGGTAAAGCGCGAAGGCATCGGCGAGCAATGTATTGAGCGACGCCGAAATCTTGTCGACCGCGGCCTGCGGCAGGTCGCTCGGGGTATCGAGATCGGACGAAACTTTTTCAGACTTGGCGTCAGCCTTGGCTTTGCTCACGATGGACCTTCCTGTTAGGAGACCGGACATCGGCGGCATTGGACATTGGCCGCCGAACCACCTAACGCATCACTGACCCGCCGGTTCCTCCCGGCCGGAACCCTGGATTCGCCGGACACTGCACGCATGGATGACTGGATCGACTATTACGATTCCACGCATACGATTTATGCGAGCAAGCTGCACCGCGACCTGCATTTCCAGCTGATCGCGAGGGACATCATCAGCTACATCTCCTCGCCCGACGCCGTGGTGCTGGATTATGCCTGCGGCGAGGCGCTGTCCGCAGGCAAGGTAGCGGAGGCCTGCGGCAAGCTCTATCTCGCCGAGCCCGCGCCCGGTGTCCGCGGCCGGCTGATCGCGCGCTTTGCGCCGAACACCAAGATCCGCGTCCGCTCGCTGGATGACTTGCGGAAGATGGACGAGAACTCGGTCGATCTCGTCGTCATGAATTCGGTCGCGCAATATATGAGTTCGGCGGAGCTCGATTCCGCACTCGCAATCAACCGGCGGCTGCTGAAACCCACCGGACGGCTGGTGCTCGGCGACATCCTGCAGCCCGAGGTCGGTATGGTCAGGGACGTGCTGGCGCTGCTGAAATTCGCCGCCACCCACGGTTTTCTGAGGGACGCGTTTTACGGCCTGGGCAGCACAGCCCTGTCCGATTACCGGCAATTGCGCACCCGGGTCGGCCTGCAGCGCTACGGCGAAAGCGAGATGATCCAAAAGCTCGCCGCCGCCGGCTTCACCGCCTCCCGCGCCCACGTCAATATCGGGCACAATCCGTGGCGGATGACGTTTGTGGCCCGGCATGCCTTCGACCGGGCCCAATCCGGTCCGGACCCGGCCAGTTAGGGTTAATCAAGGGTAAACGTGGCTCACCGCGGCGTGATCGGGGATGATCGCCCCGGCCCGGTGGCGGAAAGCTTCCCACGCGAGAGCGGTGCATCGCTCTATATCCTGGTTCAAATCCAGGCCGGGCCTCCATGCTTCGCCCTGGCGGGCTACGCGTGGCGCAGCCACGCCGGGCCGGCGGGGCAAAGCGTGTCCGGCGTAGCTGGAGCGAAGCGAAAGCGAAGACGGACTGCAAACTCCCGATGAGCGAAGGCAGGCGCCAAAATCACCCCCAAATGCCGGTTGATGGGGGCTTTTTGGGGGTTTCGCGGGTGCGGAATCTGGTCTAAAGACCACCCCGCGCGCGAGGGTAACCTCCCGCTATGGCTCAAGGGACGCGCGACAGCGCGCCCTTTTTTTGTGCCCAAATTCCAGTCCGTGAGAGCTGATGCCCAAAAGAACCGACATCTCCACCATCCTGATCATCGGCGCCGGCCCCATCGTGATCGGCCAGGCCTGCGAATTCGACTATTCGGGCACCCAGGCGGTGAAGACGCTAAAGGAAGAGGGCTACCGCATCGTCCTGGTCAATTCCAATCCGGCGACGATCATGACCGACCCGGAACTGGCGGATGCGACCTATATCGAGCCGATCACGCCGGAAATCGTCGCCAAGATCATCGAGAAGGAGCGTTACGTCATTCCCGGCGGCTTTGCGCTGCTGCCGACCATGGGCGGACAGACCGCACTGAACTGCGCGCTGTCGCTGCGCAAGCAGGGCACTTTGGCCAAGTTCGACATCGAGATGATCGGCGCCACCGCCGACGCCATCGACAAGGCGGAAGACCGCGGCCGTTTCCGCGAGGCCATGACCCGGATAGGGCTGGAAACCCCGCGCTCGATCCAGACCAAGAATTTGCCCGACGCGCTGCGCGCGCTCGACGACATCGGCCTGCCCGCGATCATCCGCCCGTCCTTCACCATGGGCGGCACCGGCGGCGGCATCGCCTACACCAAGCATGAATTCATCGAGATCGTCGAACGCGGCATCGACGCCTCCCCCACCGACGAGGTCCTGATCGAGGAAAGCGTGCTCGGCTGGAAAGAGTTCGAGATGGAGGTGGTGCGCGACAAGAAGGACAATTGCATCATCATCTGCTCGATCGAGAACCTCGATCCGATGGGCGTGCATACCGGCGATTCCATCACAGTAGCGCCGGCGCTGACCTTGACCGACAAGGAATACCAGATCATGCGCGACGCCTCGCTGGCGGTGCTGCGCGAGATCGGGGTCGAGACCGGCGGCTCCAACGTGCAGTTCGGCGTCAATCCCGCCGACGGCCGCATGGTCGTGATCGAGATGAATCCGCGGGTGTCGCGCTCGTCGGCCCTTGCTTCAAAAGCGACAGGCTTTCCGATCGCCAAGGTCGCCGCAAAACTCGCGGTCGGCTACACGCTCGACGAGATCGCCAACGACATCACCGGCGGCGCCACGCCGGCTTCGTTCGAGCCGACCATCGATTACGTGGTGACAAAAATTCCGCGCTTTGCGTTCGAGAAATTTCCCGGCGCCTCGCACACGCTGACGACATCGATGAAGTCGGTCGGCGAAGTAATGGCGATCGGCCGCACCTTCCAGGAGAGCCTGCAGAAGGCGCTGCGCGGCCTGGAAACCGGCCTCACCGGCCTCGACGAGATCGAGATCGAGGGGCTCGGCCGCGGCGACGACAAGAATGCGATCCGCGCAGCCCTGGGCACGCCGACACCGAACCGTATCCTGCAGGTGGGGCAGGCGATGCGGCTCGGCTGGTCCGACGAGGAGATCTTCACCTCCTGCAAGATCGACCCCTGGTTCCTCAGCGAGATGCGCGGCATCGTCGAGATGGAAACCAAGATCAAGGCCAACGGATTGCCGGCGAATGCGTTCGGCATGCGGACGTTGAAGGCGATGGGCTTTTCCGACGCGCGGCTCGCCGTGTTGTCGGAATCGACGGAAGCCGATTTGACCGCCAAGCGGCATGCGCTCGGCGTCCGCCCGGTGTTCAAGCGCATCGACACCTGCGCGGCCGAATTCGCGTCGCCGACCGCCTACATGTATTCGACCTATGAATTGCCGTTCGCGGGCGCGCTCGCGGATGAAAGCGCACCGTCCGACAAGAAGAAGGTCATCATTCTCGGCGGCGGCCCCAACCGGATCGGCCAGGGCATCGAATTCGACTATTGCTGCTGTCACGCCTGCTTCGCACTCGCCGACGCGGGCTATGAGACCATCATGATCAACTGCAATCCGGAAACCGTGTCGACCGACTACGACACCGCGGACCGGTTGTACTTCGAACCGCTCACCGCCGAAGACGTGCTCGAGATCATCGCTACCGAACGCAAGAACGGCACGCTGCATGGCGTGATCGTGCAGTTCGGCGGCCAGACCCCGCTCAAGCTCGCGCGCGCACTGGAAGCCGCCGATGTGCCGATCCTCGGCACCTCGCCCGACGCCATCGATTTGGCCGAAGACCGCGACCGCTTCAAGCGCGTGCTCGACAAGCTCAGGCTGAAGCAGCCGAAGAACGGCATCGCCTATTCGGTCGAGCAGGCGCGGCTGGTGGCATCCGATCTAGGCCTGCCGCTGGTAGTGCGCCCGTCCTATGTGCTGGGCGGCCGCGCGATGCAGATCATCCGCGAGGAAAACCAGCTCAACGATTATCTGCTCGGCACGCTGCCCGAACTGGTGCCGGGCGACGTCAAGGCGCGCTATCCCAACGACAAGACCGGGCAGATCAACACCGTGCTCGGGACCAACCCGCTGCTGTTCGATCGCTACCTGTCCGACGCCACCGAGATCGACGTCGACTGCCTGTGCGACGGCAAGGACACCTTTATCGTCGGCATCATGGAGCATATCGAGGAAGCCGGCATTCATTCCGGCGATTCCGCCTGTTCGCTGCCGCCGCATTCGCTCGATGCCGCGATGATCGGCGAGCTGGAGCGGCAGACCCGCGAACTCGCGCTCGGCCTCGACGTGGTCGGATTGATGAACGTGCAATACGCCATCAAGGACGGCGACATCTACGTGCTCGAGGTCAATCCGCGGGCGTCGCGCACCGTGCCGTTCGTCGCCAAGGTGGTCGGCACGCCGGTCGCCAAGATCGCCGCACGGATCATGGCCGGCGAGAAGCTCACCGACTTTAATTTGAAGAAGCTCAAGCTCGGCCATGTCGGCGTCAAGGAATCGGTATTCCCGTTCGCGCGCTTCCCGGGCGTCGATACCGTGCTGGGCCCGGAGATGCGCTCGACCGGCGAGGTGATGGGCATCGACCGCTCGTTCGAGGTCGCGTTCGCCAAGAGCCAACTCGGCGGCGGCACACGCGTGCCGCGCAAGGGCACGGTGTTCGTTTCGGTGCGCGAGAGCGACAAGACCCGGATCGCGGATGCGGTAAAGCTGTTGCACACGCTGGGCTTCAAAGTGATGGCCACCTCGGGCACCCAGCGCTTCCTCACCGATTTCGGCATACCCACCGAGAAAGTGAACAAGGTGCTGGAGGGCCGGCCGCATATCGTCGACGCCATTACCAATGGCGATATCCAGCTCGTATTCAACACCACCGAAGGCCCCCAGGCGCTGGCCGACAGCCGTTCGTTGCGGCGCGCTGCCCTCTTGCATAAAGTGCCATATTACACCACTCTTTCGGGTGCTGTGGCGGCCGCGCAGGGCATCCGCGCCTATCTGGGCGGGGACCTTGAGGTGCGCACCCTGCAGAGTTACTTTTCCGAAAACTGATCGTTAGCCGGGCGCAAATGCCCGCCAAACGATTGGCAATAAAGCCCTATGGCTGGAACTCACCGCGCGAATGGATGTTGTATCGGCCCTTAACGGGGCCGAAATTTAATAGGCTGGCGGGCTCGCATTCCGGGCCATCGAGGCCGAATCTGACGAATCAAGAAACGTCTCGTGCGCGCCGCGTCGCAATTCGCACGACCGAAGGACAGAAGAAATGATGGAAAAGGTTCCGATGACCGCTGGCGGCTATGCCGCCCTCGAGGTCGAGTTGAAGAAGCGCCAGTCGGAGGACCGTCCGCGCATCATCGAGCATATTGCCGAGGCGCGCTCGCATGGCGACCTCTCGGAGAACGCGGAATATCACGCCGCCAAGGAAGAGCAGTCGCACAATGAAGGCCGCATCGCCGAGCTGGAAGACAAGCTCGCGCGCGCCGACATCATCGACATCTCAAAGCTCTCCGGCGACACCGTCAAATTCGGCGCGACCGTCACGCTGGTCGACGAGGACACCGAGAAGAAGGCGGTGTGGCAGATCGTCGGCGAGCCCGAGGCCGACGCCAAGAAGGGCCGCATCTCCATCACCTCGCCGCTGGCCCGCGCGCTGATCGGCAAGAAGAAGGGTGCGACCGTCGAAGTCGTGGCCCCCGGCGGCGCCAAGGCCTACGAGATCACCAAGGTCGAGTGGCGCTAGTTACTTGCGGGTTATCTGTTGGAAAAAGCCGCGTCTCGCACGCGGCTTTTTGTTGCGCTCGACAGATACGCCGCCGATCACATTGCGCTGACAGAATTGTGAGTTGGCGGCGAAACGGATTGCATAGTATGTTACATTCCATAACTATTATCTGATATAATTATATCGGCGGATTCGACTGGATGAACAGCCTCGCAGCGGCATCGCCTGCACCCGGCCTGCCGGGCCTTGGCAGTGGCTTCACCGGATGGAACGGCTCCGATCGCCGGCGATGCAACGGGACAACGCGCACGTGACCGCGCGATGCAGCGCCAGCACCGCAAGGCGCAGCACCAAATGAGGGATCGCGGCGAACATTTTGGCTGCGGCATTATTCCGATGCTGCTTTGCGATACGCACGGTTTTTCTTGCGCCGGCATCCTTTCCAGCAAAACGCCGAAGCGCTACGAATTGGGTACGTTGGGAAATCTCAAGGGGGGACGACGATCATGACCGAAGCACTCGCGGCGTGGACACCGCGCGTATTGAGCATATTACGCATCATCACCGGCCTGCTGATTATCCAGCACGGCATGGCCAAGATCATCGGCTTTCCGGTATTTCCGGCTTACGCCAATGTGCAGCCATTCTCGCTGATCGGCGCGGCCGGCTTCATCGAACTGATCGGCGGCGCGCTTCTGATCGTCGGCCTGTGGACGCAGCCTGTCGCGTTCCTTCTCTCCGGCGAAATGGCGTTCGCCTATTTCATCGCGCACTTCCCGAAGGGATTTCATCCGCTGATCAATGGCGGCACGCTGGCGATCCTGTACTGCTTCACCTGCCTGTATCTGTCGACCGCGGGCGCGGGTCCGTGGAGCATCGACGCCAAGAACAACCGGGCTTGAGGGGGCTATCATGGACAAGTTCAACAAGATGCTCGCCGGCGGCGAGCCGATGGTTCTCAGCATTTTCCGGATCATCACCGGCCTGCTGCTGCTGCAATATGGCGTGGCGAAGATCCTGAAGTTCCCGGTACTGCCCTACTTCGCCAGTCCGCCGCCGTTGATCATGACGGCCGGCGCGATCGAACTGGTGGCCGGTGCGCTGCTGATCATCGGACTGTTCACCCGCCCGATCGCCTTCATCCTGTCGGGTGAAATGGCGTTCGCCTATTTCATGGGGCACATGTTCAAGAATCCCGCCGAGCCGGCGTTCATCCCGCTCTTGAGCGGCGGCAACGCCGCGATCCTGTTCTGCTTCGCCTGCCTCTATCTCGCTTTCGCCGGCGGCGGGGCGTGGAGCGCGGATGCGATGATGGGGAAGAAGCGCTGAAGCGATAGTTCGTCATTGCGAGCGCAGCGAAGCAATCCATCTCTCCGGGAAAATAAAGAATGGATTGCCTCGTCGCTTCGCTCCTCGCAATGACGGCAGCACGATTGTCTAGCCCGCCACCTTCAGATCCAGCGGCACGGCGGCTTCGTATTTCGAATTGTGCAGCACCAGCGATGTCCGCACGTTGCGCACATGCGGCGCTGCGGTCAGGTGGGTGACGAAATCCTGAAACGTCGCCATGTCGGGCGCCACGCATTTCAGGATGAAATCCACTTCGCCCGACAGCATCCAGCATTCCCGCACCAGCGGCTCGGCGCGCACGAATTCCTCGAAGGCGCGCAAATCGGCCTCCGCCTGGCTGGACAGATGCACCGAGGCAAACACCGTGACGTCGAAACCGAGCCGGCGCGGATCGAGCAAGCCGCGGTAGCCCAGGATGTAGCCCTCCTCCTCCAGCGTCCGAACCCGGCGCAGGCAAGGCGGCGGCGAAATGCCGACGCGTTTGGCCAGTTCCACGTTGGTGATTCGGCCATCGGCCTGGATTTCGGCGAGGATTTTGAGGTCGATTTCGTCAAGATTCTTCGACACGCGGTTCCGGTTCCTTGGGCGCAGGGAGCTTCGCAGGTGCTGTGGTAACTCTCTTAGCCCAGCCGGCGCGCCTTGCGCAATTTTATTGCGCGTGCAGCGCGCAATTTCGTGCAGTTCCGGGGAAAATTCGCCGATATGGATTGCAATTCTTGCATGGCTTCCCAGATGCAATAGACTTGCATTTGACACTTTTGGCGCCGGCGCGATGTCTTTCCGGGCGCTTTCCGCACAAGTCCTGACCAAACTCCCTTAGAAGAGAGGGAACTGCCTATGTCCGCCCCTATCCACGCCAAGGTCGTCATTATCGGTTCCGGCCCGGCCGGTTACACCGCAGCGATCTACGCGGCGCGGGCCATGCTGGAGCCGATCCTGATCCAGGGCATCCAGCCCGGCGGCCAGCTCACCATCACCACCGACGTCGAGAACTATCCGGGCTTTGCGGATGTGATCCAGGGTCCGTGGCTGATGGAGCAGATGGAAAAGCAGGCCGCACATGTCGGCACCAAAATCGTCACCGATCTCGTCACCAAGCTCGACCTCTCGCAGCGCCCGTTCCGGCTTAGCTGCGACAGCGGCGATGTCTATCTCGCGGAAACCGTGATCCTGGCCACCGGCGCCCAGGCTCGCTGGCTTGGCACGCCGTCGGAAGAAAAGTTCAAGGGCTTTGGCGTCTCGGCCTGCGCGACCTGCGACGGCTTCTTCTACCGCGGCAAGGAAGTGATCGTGGTCGGCGGCGGCAACACCGCGGTCGAGGAAGCGCTGTTCCTGACCAATTTCGCATCGCGAGTGACGATCGTGCATCGCCGCGATCATTTCCGGGCCGAGCGCATCCTGCAGGACCGGCTGTTCAAGCATCCCAAGATCAAGGTGGTCTGGGATTCGGCGATCAACGAGATCTGCGGCACTGAAAACCCGGGCAAGGTCACCCATGTCCGCCTGAAAAACGTCAAGACCGGCACGCTGACGGAAGTGCCGGCCGATGGCGTCTTCATCGCGATCGGACACGCACCCGCCACCGACCTCGTGGCCGGCCAGATCAAGCTGAAACCATCCGGCTATGTCGAGGTGGCACCGAACTCGACCGCCACTTCGGTGCCCGGCCTGTTCGCAGCCGGCGATGTCGCCGATGAAACCTACCGGCAGGCGGTCACGGCCGCCGGTCTTGGCTGCATGGCGGCGCTGGAGGCGGAGCGGTTTATGGCCTTGCGCGCGAGCGATCGCGCGGCGGCGGAATAATCATGGCGCGCTCACGGGACGGATTTACGGACATGGATTGGGACAAGCTGAAGGTTTTTCACGCAGCGGCGGAGGCGGGCAGCTTCACACATGCCGGCGAACAGCTTGGACTTTCGCAATCGGCGGTATCGCGGCAGGTCAGCGCGCTGGAGCAGGAGCTCTCGGTTTCGCTGTTCCACCGCCATGCCCGCGGCCTGATCCTCACCGAACAGGGCGACCTGCTGTTCCGCACCGCGCATGATGTGTTCATGCAGTTGCAGGCGGCGCGCGCCAAGCTCACCGACAGCCGCGAGCGGCCGAGCGGCGACCTCAAGATCACCACGCCGCCGGCGCTCGGCATCAACTGGCTGATTCCGCGGCTCGACGAATTCACCGCACTCTATCCGGACATCAGGATCTCGCTGATCGTGACCGATGAGGATCTCGATCTGTCGATGCGCGAAGCCGATGTTGCGATCCGCACCCGCAAGCCGACCCAGCCGGACCTGATCCAGCGCAAACTGTTCTCGATCGGCTTCCATGCCTATTGCTCGCCGGAATACATCAAGCGCTTCGGTACGCCGCGCACGCTCGACGACCTCGACTCGCACCGCATCATCATGCTCGGCGATGCCCAGGTGCAGCCGCATCTGCAGAACCGCAACTGGCTGATCGAAGCCGGCCGCAACGGCTCCGGTCCGCGCGAGGCCTATTTCAAGGTCAACAACATCCTGGGGTTGGTGCGCGCCTGCCAGCAGGGGCTCGGCATCGCAGCACTGCCGGATTATCTGGTCGAGGAAAACAACCGTCTGGTGCAGCTGTTCGGCGAGTCCGACTCGATCCAGCTCGACACTTATTTCGTCTATCCCGAAGAGCTGAAGACGGTGGCGCGGGTGCAGGTGTTCCGCGACTTCGTGGTGAGCAAGGCGCAACGCTGGCCTTCCTAATTAGCAGTGCTTATACCGCCCCCCGGGACTCCGCATGACTGACATGCGGCTCGGACAGTTGATGCAAGCCGCCGATGAGGATCATAGTGTTCGTACGCTGAGCGTTCGCGTCGCGCATATGTCCCCCTCCTCCAGCGGCGCGGAAGTTCAGTAATCCCTCTTGGAAGGTGATTGTGTCGGCCTCACGTGGCCAATACCTTAAGCCGGGCTCTTTTGGGCCCGGCTTTTTTTTGGTCGGTGCGTCTGCGCCGGTGCGCGGATTGACAAGCGCGCGCCGCGCCAGCATCATCGTCGCATGATCACGAATTCGTGCACCGTAACTTCGTCGAAAAAAGGTCCCTTCCCGGGGACCCGAGATCGACGCGCGCGATAAACTTTTCGCTGATTGCCGATCCCGAAACCCCGCCGCCAGGACGGGGTTTTTTTATTGGTCCCGTCTCCGGCTCACACCCCAAGGAGATGACCCATGACCGATCGACCAAAGACTGGTCCTCAAAACCGATTGCAGGGCCTGTGGCTGCCCCTCGTCACGCCGTTTCGCGACGGCGAACTCGATGTGCCCAGTTTGCGCCGGATGGTCCGGCATTACGCCAACCGCCCGGTCGACGGGTTCATCCTGGCGGCCACCTCGGGCGAAGGCATGACGCTCAACATGACCGAACTCGAGCAGCTCGTCGCCACCGTGCGCAGCGAGCTAACCGACAGCCGGCGCACCATGCCGATCTGTCTTGGCCTGTCGGGCGCCGGCACCGCGAAGCTGCGCGACGCGCTGGATGAGACCGCCACCTGGCCGATCGATTTCTATCTGATCGCGAGCCCCTATTACACGCGGCCGTCGCAGCGCGGCCTGGTGCAGCATTTCGAAGCACTCGCCGACCACACCGCATGGCCGATCGTGCTCTACAACATCCCCTACCGCACCGCCGTCAATCTCACCAACGAGACGCTGTTGCGGCTCGCCGAACATCGAAACATCGTCGGCATCAAGGATTGTTCCGCCGACCGCGCGCAATCGATCGAGTTCCTGCGCCACCGGCCACCGGGCTTCGGCGTGCTGACCGGAGAGGACGCGCAATATTTCGATGCGCTCACCGACGGCGCCGACGGCGCCATCCTGTTGTCGGCGCATATCGAGACCGAGCTTTTCGCATCGGTGCGCACGCTGTTGCAGGCAGGCGACCACGCCGCGGCGCGCGCGTGCTGGGAAAGCATTTCCGAACTCACAAAACTGCTGTTCGCCGAGCCGAGCCCGGCGCCGGCCAAATACTGGCTGGCGCGGACCGGACTGATCGAGCGC
Source organism: uncultured Alphaproteobacteria bacterium (assembly GCA_963836765.1). Lineage (GTDB taxonomy): Bacteria > Pseudomonadota > Alphaproteobacteria > Rhizobiales > Xanthobacteraceae > Bradyrhizobium. The sequence goes on along the minus strand of CAWILG010000036.1, from coordinate 302,107 downwards.
GCCGAGGTTCGCCTGCCGATGGTGGAGGTCGACGCCGAACTCGCGGCGCGGCTGGATCGCGAGATCGAACGGCGCACGCCGCAATTGTTGCGCCGCGCTTGAGCCGTTCCCGCTCTCCCCGTTCTGCACGGGGAGAGCGAACGCGCCCGCGGCAGCGTGCGCTGGTTAACGGCCGGTATTCGCCACGTTTCAAAGTCGAAGGAAGGCCCGCCCGCAAGTTTAAAAATTTGGGCTTATCAATGTCCTCACAAGAAAAACGGGGGGAACACCAATGAACATCGAAATTACTCACAATCCCAAATACCCGACCTGCGAACGCGCGCAGCGGATGCACGACGTTCTGCTGGTGTCGTCATTCGCGCTGTGGGCGATGCTGATCGGCGTCGTGCCGGTGATGACCTATCGCCTGCTGGTCGCCTGACGCGCGACCGTGGTTAATCCGCGGTAGCACCTGTGGTCAAATGCGAGCGAAATCGCGACCGGGTTTTTAAAACCGGTCGCGTATCAAGGTCGCCACAACAGCGAAAAACCGCGGGGGCGTTCGTGGACTTCGAAAGCAAAACCATCCCTGATCAACGGGGATTTACCACCGAGGACGTGCTTTGGGCGCTCGGCATCTGGTCGGTGATCCTGACCCTGTCACCGGTCATCGTGTTCTACATGTTGATGGTGGCGTAAGCTCGCAGTGACGACGCAATGGTTTTGCGCACTTGCACGCACACAGAAAAACGCGCGGAGCCCGCGCGTCTTTGAGTTAATCCAGAACAGACGGCGTTGTTACGCCGCCTGCTTGTGCATGGCGCCGGACGACGACGCGGTACCGCGGATCGCCTTGATCGAACGTTCGATCGCAGCCCAGAGCCTACCGATTTCGGCTGCAGCCCGGCCTTCCGCGTAATATTCGCGGGCGCCTTCGCCGTTGCCAAGCGCCATCAACAGATCGGCGCGGTTGGTGATCTGACCGCTCCATACCGGCGCACGGAATTTTGCCAGTGCTTCGCGCGCGATGGTGACGATCCGGCTTTCGACGCCGTCCCGTTGCGCAGGCGCGCCGTTGATCACGACCGCATAGGGCTTGCGCGCCGTGCGGCATATCTGAATGGTTTCCTGCACCGCGTTGACGTCGAACACGCCCGGCCGCGCCGGAATGATCACCATCGTGGCGTTCTTGATCGCGTCGTCGACGACGGCCGACAGATTCGGCGGCGTGTCGATGAACACCCATTCAATCCCGTCGCGCTTGGCGGCAGCGATGATTCCGCCGACGGAATTCACGGCGGCCTTGATCGGCGGTTCGTTGGTGCCACGCAGTTTGTGCCACAGGGTCAGCGAACCCTGCGGATCGGCGTCGACCATCAAACAGGGTTTCGTCGCCTTGTGGACATGCGCAGCGAGATGAGCAGCCAGGGTACTTTTTCCCGAGCCCCCTTTACGCGAAGCGAAAACAATGACGTTCATACCTTGGCCTCCAGATTGACCCCAGGAGGCGAAAATGAATCAGCGCGCTGATTCGTGAAAGAAAAATTTACTGGTAATCGCGAAGAAGCCACGGATTAGCCGCCAAGGCTGCTTTTTGAGTCACACCTTGCGCCGCAATACAACCGGAAATGGAATTGATCAGGCGCCTGAAAGCGCCCGAATTGACTCAATGCGCGCTTTTTGCGCGCTGGCGCGCCATCCATTTGCGTTCAACCCATCCGAGCATGCGCGCCATCGGCTGTTGCAACACCGGCACGTCCTGCGCGAACAAAAGGAGTCCGAGCGGCAGCATCCAGAGTCCGAGCACCGGTAAAAAGCTGAAAATGCCGCCGACGATCAACAAAATGGCGAGCGGAATCCTGGCGTAGCGCGACGATGGCTTGCGCAACCAGCCGACGAATCGGGCCGGCCCCGGCGGCAATTTGCCTTCGAACCAGGCAAAATGCCGGTCGAGCTCTGCTTGGTGATGTTCGCGCATCCAACTCTCCTTGTCCGGAGAGATGTCAATGCGGATTGCCGCCGCAAGGCGGCAGTCTGTCGCGCGACCAGAGACTTGAAATCGGTGCGCTTGCGTCAGGTCGCCGCGGGTTTGGCCGGCTTCTTTTGCTTGTGCGGCTTGGTGGTGGCCGGCTTTTTTCGCGCCGCGGCCGGTGCGATCGCCATTGGCCGGCCGGCGGGCGCCGCCGCATCCGGCGCGGGGTCGGGCCTGAAATAGACCCGGCAGCCCGGCGAGAGCTGGGATTTTTTCCGGATCATGCAGGCGGTGATGCGCTCGACGTCGGGAACGAACTCGCCGCACAGCTGCATCGCATCCCCGGAGCAGGCTTGCTGCTGTTCGGGCGTATAGGCCTGGCTCGCAGCCGGCCACAGGCAAACCGAGAGCGCCACCGCCAGCATCGAAGCAAGCTGGAAATTCCCGAACCGGACCATTGTCACGAATCCCCCCGAAGCGCTGATCTTGGGAATTGTGGGTGAATGACCGGAGCTTGGCAAGCAGCGGTAGACAATCGACCACAGGACGACGCCGAACGCCGATTCCAGCGATGTGGTGCGTGGTACAGTTGGGTGGGCTCGAACCACCGACCTCCTGTTCCACAGACAGGCGCTCTAACCAACTGAGCTACAACTGCATCCTTGCAAACCCTCAAAAAGGGGGTCCGCGAATGGGCCGGAAACTAGGTGCAACGCCCCGCTTTGGCAAGGCCGGAACGTGGTTACTTCAACGTCGTCCCCGCGAAGGCGGGGAGCCATAACCACCGGCGTTTGTGGTTATAAAACAACGGTTGAACAGCGTCTTTCAAAACTTCGGCCGCGGGGTATGGATCCCTGATGCGCAATTGCGCATGTGGGCCGGGACGACAGCCCCAAAACAAAAAAAGCCCGGGCGCGCGGCCCGGGCCTTTTTATCGATAGCCGATCGATCAGGCGGCCGGCTTGTAGTACTTCGACGCGCTGGCCTTGATCGGCTCAACGGTCTCGGTCGCGACCTTCTGGCTCAATTCGGCCAATTCCTTGGCCTGGGCGGTGAGCGTCTCGAACTGCTTGCGGGCGTGCGACGTCCACAGCTCCAGCGCGGCCGCCGGCGTTTTCACGCCGAACAGCTCCTGCGCGAAGTCGAGCGAGGAGGTGGTATTGGCCTTGAAGAACTCAAGCAGCTTGGCGGAGTATTCGCTGGCGCCCTTGCTGGCGGTCGTGAACACCGCCTCGATGGTGCCGTTATGGGTCTCGGCGGCATCCTTGAACTTGGCGTAGTTGTCGCGGGCCTGCGAGACGCCCTTTTCGGCGAACGCGCGCATCTGCTCGGGAACCTCGAATGGGATGACGGAGGAGGAGAACGGGTCGGTGGGGTTGGTCATGGCATCTATCCTTCGCAATGGGGTGAAACACTGTGACCCCTTGCGCACCCGGCAACGAGAAAGCCGGAAACGTCGAATTGGATCACGTACACAAAACTCACGGAAGTGCCCGTCCACGGGCCTGCCCAATAAGCACCCATATCATGTCAAATTTGTGCATTGCAGCTAGAAATAGAGTGCAACGCCACATACGTGACCCGCAGTGAGTGCGTGTTCCACGTGGGAACCGCAAGGGTTGCAGAACGAGCGTCAGGCCTTAGGAGGTCAAGCCTTGAGGTCAAGCCTTCGGCTTTGCGGCTTCCATGGCGGCCTTGCTGACGATCTGGCCCATTTCGCTGGCCTGCTCCGCCAGTGACCGCATCTGATGCTGCACATATTCGCTGTGCAGCCGCATCACCTCGGTCAGATCCTTGGCTTTCAGCAGCGACTGGGCATAGTCGAGCGAGGCCTGCACGTTCTTTTCGGCATAGGCGATCGCCTTGCTGCTGATGTCCTTGGCGCCGGCGCGAACCGTGGCGCCGCGCTCCTCGAGCGTACCCGCGGTGGCCTGCGCCGAGGTCAGGAATTTCTCGAAAGTCTTGCGGGCCTGATCGAAGCTCGTCTCGGCCATCGCCTTCATGTCCTTTGGAATCTCGAAACGCGTATCTTCACTCATGATCGCACTCCTTTTTTGGACGTTTTATCGGCGCTTTCGTTGGTGAATGCATTTTTCAGGCCCGGTTCCCGGCAGCCTGCCTCAAAGATATCGCCAAAAGACCTCGCCGGTGTGACGCCGTGTCCGGTTCCCTATTGTGGACCCCTGATGGCGGTCTGCAACACCCCAACGCGCACAGCGGCTAAACGGTTCGACCGGATTAAGGTTATCCCGGTTTTGGATAGCGCCGCCGTGGCCGGGCCGTGGACCTGCCGCTCCGCGCTTGCGATACTCGCGATCCGCCAAGGCTGCCATCGTTTGGCCGCCGGTTTCTGAAGCCATCGTAAGGCAAAAAGCCTAACCCGTGCGGTCATATCGTCGCGATGAATAATGCGGAATTCCAGTTGCACGTGCTCGGCGATCCCAGATTGGCGCTGCACGCAACCAGCGCCCTGCCCGCATGGCTATGGTCGACCGACGGCAGCCGGATCCTGTGGGCCAATCCGGTCGGCGCCGGCGTATTCGGCGCGGCCAATGCGGCAACCCTCGCGCACAAGATGTTCGGACCTGCCGACCCGCACCGGCGACAGGTCGCGCAACTCGGCAGACGGCTGCCGCAAAATGGCGCGATCCGGCTGGAGCGTCTGCGCGGCTTCGGCGCATCGCCCGGTATGCTCGCGACCTGCGGCTGCGCGCGGCTCGATTTTCCCGATGGCAGCCACGCCATCCTGGTTACGTCGAGCAATGCCGCCGGCCGCATCATGCCGCTGGTCGAACGGCTGCGGCGGCTGGTCGAAGGCATCGACTTGCCGATCGCGGCGTTTGCCCGCGACGGCATGTTCATCGGCGCCAGCGATGCGGCGCGTCCGCTGCTCGGCTTTCGCGATCTCCTCGAGGCCGGCCTCGATGCGGCGCGCGCCGACGCGCTGAAACAGGGCCGCGTCGAAACGCCGGTCGGAATCGGCCATATGGTGCTGCAGCGTGTCGGCCAGGGCGCCGATGTCGGCCTGGTCGCGCTGATCGCGCCCGGCGCCACCCACGCCGCCCATGCGCGGCCGGCCGCGCCGCTGATGCCAGATGTTCAACTGCCCGAGGCGGAAGCGCCGGCTGTCGCTGCCGTGACGGAGCCGCCGGCCGCGGCTGCCGCCCATGCGCATTTCGCCAGCCACGAAGCACCGGCACGACCCGGCGAAGCGCGCGCCGAGATTACCTTGTTCGACGCATTGGCGGAGCAGCCCGCCGAAGCTGCGGCCGAACCTGTCGTCGTGGAGGAACCGGCCGAGCCCGAGGTGCCGCCGCAACCCGACATCCCGCATCACGAGAGCCTGCCGGCCGAAACATCCGGCCCGGAAACATCGTATGATGTAACGCCGCCTGTTGATTCCTCGGATTCCGAAGTGCCGCAGCAGACGGTGACGCCGGAGATCGAAGTGCAGCCGCACGAGCCATCGCCCTACGTCGAGGCCGTCGCCGATGAACCGGCAGCCGCGCCCGTCGCGCAGCCGGCGTCTGCGCCTGTTGCCGAATCGCCGCCGCCACCGGCCGTCGAGATTTCCGCGCCCGCGCCAACCGTCAAGGCGCCGTCATGGCTCGATGAGCCGCTGCCGAATACGCGCAGGCTGCCGCTGCGCTTCATGTGGCAGATGGATCATGAGAGCCGCTTCTCGCTCGGCTCGGACGAATTCACCCGCCTGATCGGCGCGCGCACCGCGGCCGGCTTCGGCCGGCTGTGGAGCGACATCGCGGCAGCCTTCGGGCTCGATCCGGATGGCCGTGTGGTGAAGGCGTTTGCGACGCGCGATACCTGGAGCGGCATCACGCTGAACTGGCCGGTCGATGGCGGCGGCCGCTTGCCGGTCGAATTGTCGGGCCTGCCGATCTTCGACCGCACGCGGAGCTTTGCCGGCTATCGCGGGTTTGGCGTTTGCCGCGATCTCGACGGACTGGCGCGGCTGGCCGCATTGCGCCGCTATGAATTCTTCGGTGCGCCACTGGCGCCGCAAGCGCTGTCAGCCGACGTCGTTCAGGCAGGTCCGGCATCGGACGCGCCGGGCGAAGACTTGCCATCAGAAGACTTGCCATCAAAGGACGCTGCCGCTCACGACGTGCCAACGCAAGAATTGTCCGCTGAATATCTGCTCGCCGAAGACGCGCTTCAAGAAGCTTTGCCTGAAGAAGCTTTGCCTCCGGAAAACTTGACCGCCGAGCACCCGCCCATCGCGGATGTGCCCAGCGAACCTGGCGCTGCGTCAGCTCCGCCTGCGGAATTGCCTGAACGAAACGCATCAGAGACTTCACACCAAACCGATTTGGAAACGCCCGTGGAAACCCCCGTGGAAATGCCAGCGGAAACGCCGAAGAATGTTTTGCCGTTCCGCCCGATCGCCGACGCCAAACCGCCGTCGCTGACGCCGGTCGAAAACAGCGCCTTCAACGAACTCGCGCGGCAATTGTCGGCGCGGCTCGAGACCGAGATGGGCGCGGACACGACGCCGCCCGCGATCGAGGTCGAGCCGGCCGCCTCCGAAACGCACGACGTGGCAAATGAACCGAACAGCGAACCGCCGGCCGGCGAACAACCCGTTTGGCTGGCGCCGCCGGAACCGCCCGCGCGCGGCGAGGCCAAACGCGACAAGGCGCTGCTCGATCTCATCCCGGTCGGCGTCTTGATCTACCGGCTCGACCGGCTGCTCTACGCCAACCCGGCGTTTCTCACGCAGATGGGCTATGCCGACCTGCATGCGCTGGAGGACGCCGGCGGCCTCGACGCGCTCTATGTCGAGCCCGGCGTGTCGAATGCCTCCAGTACGTCGGGCACCGGTACGCCGGTGACGATTTCCGCGAGCCAGCCGTCGGAACAGCACGCGCCGCCGCAGGCCGTCGACGCCCACCTCCACACCATCTCATGGGACGGCGATTCCGCCCTCGCGCTGATCTTTGCCGGGCCGCATTCGCAAAGCGTGGCCGCAGCCGTTGCGATCGCGGACGCGCCCGAGGTCGCCGAACCATCGGCGGTCGGCCATGCCGACGCCGAGGAACTCGGCGCCATCCTCGACACCACGGCCGAAGGCATCGTGATGTTCGACGCCGAGGGCAACGTCAACTCGGCCAACCGCAGCGCCGAAGCGCTGTTCGGCTATGACGGCGCCGAACTGGTGCAGCGCAATCTCGCCGACCTGTTCGCGCCGGAGAGCCAGCACGCGGTATTCGACTATCTCGCCAGCATCAAATCCGGCAGCGTCGAGAGCCTGCTCGATCACGGCCTCGACGCGCTTGGGCGGGTCGCCCAGGGCGGCCTCATCCCGCTGGCGATGACGATGGGGCGGACGCGCGCCGACGGACCGAACTTCTTCGCCGTTTTCCGCGATCTCACGCCGGTCAAAAACACCGAAAGCGAATTGCGCGAGGCGCGGCGGCTGACCGATCGCGCCGCCACCGCCAAGTCCGACGTGCTGGCGCGGATCAGCCATGAGGTGCGCACACCGCTGAACGCGATCATCGGTTTTGCCGAAGTGATGATCGGCGAGCGCTTTGGTTCGCTCGGCAACGAGCGTTATGCCGAATACATGAAGGACATCCGCGCCTCCGGCGAGCGGGTGATCGCCATCATCAACGATCTGCTCGATCTGTCGCGGATCGAGACCGGCAAGCTCGATCTTTCCTTTACCAACCAGAACCTCAACGAGCTGGTCGAGAGCTGCGTCGCGGTGATGCAGCCGCAGGCCAACCGCGAGCGCATCATCATCCGCACGTCGCTGGCGCACATGCTGCCGCCGGTGGTGGCCGACGCCCACGCGCTGCGCCAGATCACGCTGAACCTGATCGGCAATTCGATCCATCTTGCCAATGCCGGTGGCCAGGTCATCGTCTCCACGGCGCTGTCGGATTTCGGCGAGGTGGTGCTGCGCGTGCGCGATACTGGCCAGGGCCTCAACGACAATGAGGTGGCCGCAGCGCTGGAGCCGTTCCGGACGCCTGCGCCATCGGATCAGTCCAGCGACAATTCGCCGGTCAATCTGTCGCTGACCAAGGCCCTGGTCGAAGCCAACCGCGCCAAATTCCAGATCAAGACCGGCGGCCGTTCCGGCACCCTGATTGAAGTGGTGTTTTCGCACGCGACCGCGAGGGCGTAAGCCGTTTCCGGTTCGGTGCTTCATGCTTCAAGACATTGGCTCATTCCCGCCATGGCCGGGCATGACGGGTCTGGTGCGGACATCTGTCGCGCCCAGACGGCGCGGCGCGGCACAATCTTTGCTCGATCTGGCCTGCTTGAATACATTCGCTCCGGATCGCCCGCTTTCTGAGCATTTTTGGATTATTCGATGATGCGCTGTCTCGTTGTCGCGGATCTGCATTATTCATTGCCGCAATTCGACTGGTTGATTGCGGCTGCGCCGCAATTCGATCTCGTGATCTTTGCCGGCGATGCGCTCGACATCGGCTCGTTCGTCGATTTCCGCGCCCAGATCGTGGTGGTGAAGAAATATCTTTCGCTGTTGTCCGGTCTCACCCGCGTCATTCTGTGCTCGGGCAATCACGACCTCGACGAACGCAGCCCGGAAGGCGAGAAGATATCGCGCTGGGTCGGCGAGGTGCGCGAGCTCGGCATCGCCTGCGACGGCGACAGTTTTGTGCTCGGCGACACGCTGTTCACGGTTTGCCCGTGGTGGGACGGGCCGCTGGTGAAAGCACGGATCGAGAACCAGCTGTGTGAAGCCGCAGCCCAGCGGCTGCAGCGATGGGTCTGGGTGCATCACGCGCCGCCCGCGAATTCGCCGACGAGCTGGGGCGGCAAGCGGTTTTTCGGCGACGTCGAACTGGTGCAGTGGATCCAGCGCTACCAGCCCGCGATGGTGATCTCGGGCCATGTGCACCAGTCGCCATTCATCCCCGACGGGTCGTGGTTCGACCGGTTAGGCTCAACCTGGGTCTTCAACGCCGGGCTGCAGCCCGGCCGGCCGCCGGTCTATATCGTGCTCGATATCGATGACGGCAAAGCATTCTGGCTGTCGGCCGGCGACGCGCAATGGATCGACCTCGGCGCGCCGATGCAGCGACCGGCGGCGCCGGTGACCGATCCGCCGAACTGGCTCACATCCTTGGGTCGGATTGCCGATCCGATCCTGGCGAAACCTGCGCCGGCGGCAGGTTGAACATGGTCTGCAGGACCTCGCCGACCATGGCGAGCTGGGTGCCGTGGCCGGCATATTGGTGCATCAGATCGGCCAGATAGGTGGTCGCGACATTGAGCCGTTGCGCCAGCAATTGCGCGACCAACAGCGCCACCGCCGGCTGGTCGCGCAAAAATGACGCGGCGTCGCTGAACTCGTAGATCACCGAATCGGAAGCGGCACGCGCGGTCGCGGAGTGCGGCTGGTCGAGCAGCACCGACATCTCGCCGAACATCGCGCCGGGCTCGGCAATGACCGCAACCACGCTGTCGCCCTTGATGACCTCTACGCACCCCTCGATCAGGACGAACAAATGGCCGGTCTTGCTGCCCTCGTGGAGGACGAGCGTGCCGGCAGGCACCTTTCGCTCCGTCCCGCCGGTGCAATAGTCCAGAATCGCGCGCATCTACATTGTCTCCGCCTATCCGAGACTAGATACGAAGGATGCCAACGTCGAACGGATAACGACCGCGACCTGCTTAAATTGTCAGCATCGACACCCCGGCCACGGCCGCAAATGATTACTTCGCAATGACCACTTCGATCGACGTCCGCTGTGCCAGCGGGCTACCTGCCGGCGGCGTCTGGCTCAGCACCTCTCCCGCGGGCTTGCCATCGGCCGGCCTCGTGATCTCCAGCAACAGGACCTGCGGCTCGACACCGCTCACCGGCGGTGTCGTCATGTGTCGTTCGCGAACGATCGCGACGTCCTCGCGCGCCGCGACAACGGACTTGCCGACCAGATCGGGAACCAGCAGCGGGGCCGGCGCGCCGGCCTGGGGCGCGCGCTGCGGTGCGGCCTGCCTTGCGGTCCGCGTCGGCTCGCCGGCCGGTTTGGGCGGCTCGACCGAAGCGTTGGCGCGGCGATTGCTCCACAGCATTGGCGACACCAGCATCCGGATTTGCTTCTGCTCGCACGCGCCGCCGAGCGCTGCTTCGCCGCCATAGGCGCGGACCGTGTCGTCATAACCGAGGCAGGCAAGCCGGTAGATCAGCTGTTGCGACAACATCCCTTCGAAATAGCCCCCATGTACGTTCGGCTTTTGATGATGCACGACGTACGAGAACAGCAGATGGAGATGCGAATACCATGACAGCCTGGCCTCGGCGTCGTACCTCTTGCGCCATTTCGCAAACGTCAGCAGCGCCAGCCAGTTGTTTCGGGTGTCCGGCTTATCCGGATCATCGCGGTCGATATAATCGGTACAGTCGAAATAGGTGAACCTCTTCGGCAGCGGAGCCTGCTCGGGGGCCGCTGCGCTGGCCACGAGCCGCTTCTCCCTGGCATCCTCCAGCGTGTCGTACAATTCCTGCAGCGTCAGATTTCCGATCCGCAGCACCCGCAGATAATCCTGCTCGTTGACGTCGATCATGCCGAAACTGCGCGACAGGATCTCGACATTGCCGAGCCGAAAGCCGTGGTTCTTGCTCTTGGCGGGGAACACGAAATAATTCGCCAGCGTCGATATCTGCCGCAACACCTCGTCGCCTTCGTTGCTGAACAGATAGGCTTCGTCAAAACGTGACAGCGCCGAGGCAAGGAAATTGCCGCGCGTCGACAACAATGTCTCGGCCGGAATGTCCGGCGAAGCCAGCACGAAGCGCTTGAGCTCGAAGGTTTTGCCGATCAAATTCAGCGGCGGGTCGGGCCGCAGTTCGGGCGGCGAGCCGGCTCCGTAGGAATTCAGGGCATCGACCGGGACAGCAAAGACGTCGGACAAGGTACGGATAGCGTTGGTGACGACGAAACCGCCCATGCTGTGGCCGATGAAGGAGAGTTGAACCCGCGGCCCGTCCGTCCTGCCGCTCTTCTCACGCTGACGCACGATTTCGGCGTCGATGGCACGAATGACCTGGATGAGATCGGGTATGCCGTAATTCGAGGCGCGGTAATTGTCGCGAAAATACACGATAACCCGCAGCAGCACGGCCATCAGCATCAGGCCGGCCGCAGTCCAGCCGATCAGCGTAAAGATGTGCTCGCCAAACCGGCCGAGCCGGTTCAGCACGACATTCTCCGTGCCCGGGATAAAATAGAACGGAAGCGAGATCACGAAAACCAGGATGCCCAGCGTCAGAATCCAGCCCGCGAGCGTCGGCAGCGCGTCCCTGGCGCCACGCTGCGGTGTTCCCATAGTTTCCGATGGCCAGCGATAGCCGACGCAGACGAGACCTTGCCGGCTGCTGATCTCAGGGTCACGACCGATCGCCAGCGCGGCGGACGTATACATCCGCAACACACTCAGTTCGGGATTGTTGAAGCCGTGAACCATCACGACCAGGTTCGGATTATTTCCTTTGCCCAGATCTGCCGCAATCTGCTCCACCGCCTTCTCGGAATCGTCGATCTTTTCCAGATAGGGCGCATAATCCGGCGGCAAGTCTGATGCCGGCACTTCGTCATCGACGTTGTCGGGCGCCGTGCTTTCGATGAAATAGGTCGATGTCGCCCTGTCCTTGGCCTTGTATGCGCGGAAAAAGTCCATGACCCGTCCCCCTTGCCAAAACCCGCTCCGGCTAGGCTACGAAGGGTCGCGCAATTTTACAAGCTTTGGTTGTAGGCCGGGTTGACTACTCACGCCGGCGCGGAATGCGCCGCGGGCAGGAAATCGCCGATCATCTCGAGAAAAATCGCAGGCGATTGCAGCTGCGGCACATGGGCGCAGCCCGGGATGATCTTCAGATGCGCCTGCGGCAGGCCGGCCGCCAGTTCGTGCGACATCGGCGGCGGCGTCGCCTCGTCATGTTCGCCGACCAGCACCAGGACCGGTACCTTCACCTTGCCGAGTTCGGGCCGCAGGTCGAGACTGGCGAGCGCGTCGCAGGCGGCGCGAAAAACCTCCGGATCGGTTTTGAGAAAGGCCTCGCGGCGATCGGCCATCAGCTCGGGATGGCCGGCCTGAAATTCCGGCGCAAACAGCCGGCGCATCGCGACATCCGTGATCGCCGGCAGTCCCTTGGCCCTGGCGGCCGCCGCCATGTTGCGAAACGCGTCGCGGCCCGGTTCGGAGAACGCCGCGCCGCTGTCGGCGAGAATGAGCCTGGCTGCGATGCCGGGATGACGAATGGCCATTTGCAGCGCGACGAACCCTCCATAGCCGTTACCGAGCACGATGGCGTCTTCGCCGCCGGCGGCGTCCTTGACCGCTTCCGCCATCCGGTCGGCGACCTCGGCGAGGCCGCCACCGACCGCGTGCGAGCGGCCGAAACCCGGCAATTCGGGAACGATCACGCGAAACGATTTCGACAATGCCGGCACGATGGCGTCGAAACTAGCGCGGTCCGACAGCAGCGAGTGGAACAGGAACAAAGGCGGTCCTTCGCCCGATTGCGCAGCGTTGACGGTACCGTCTGCGAAAAGCCGATCCATTCCGGTCTCTCTTTCAAACATCGCGCGACGCCCCGCATGGCCGCGCCGATCCGACGATTGATAGATCAAAACACGCGATAATTCAAGTCTTTAGGTCACTTGACGTGATATTTCACGACTGCAAGATTGCGGCCAGCTTCAGAAGGAATTTCGATGCTTTTGCGGGATAACGTCTACGAAAGCCTGCGCTCTGATATTCTGACGTGCCATTTCGCACCGGGCGATGATATGCGCGAACAGGACCTTGCCGAGCGCTATGCGGTGAGCCGCCAGCCGGTGCGCGAGGCGCTGCTGCGGCTGGAGCGCGAGCATCTCGTCACCGTGCAGCCGCGCCAGGGCTACCGGGTCAATCCGATCTCGCTTTCGGACGCGCGCGACCTCCTGCGATTTCGCCTGGCGCTGGAGCCCGCCTGCGTGGCGGAGGCGATCGAGCACGCCACCGACGACGCGCTGAAGCCGCTCAACCAATTCCGCCGCTTCGCGGGCAACCATGAGGATTTCATCGCCTATAACCGCGCCTTTCATTCCGCGCTCGCGCATGCGTCCGGCAACCGCCGCATGGCGGCCGCGCTTGTGCGACCTGATCGGACAGGCCGACCGGCTGGTGCGCGTCAGCGTCTCCAATTTGAAAGGCCACGACCCGGCGAAACTGGTCGGCCGAGCATGTCGCGCTGATCGAGGCGATGCAGCGGCGCGACGGCCGCGGCGCCGCGCGCATCATCAAGGCCCATATCGCGCAGACCGAAAAACGCGTGCTGCCGGCGCTCAAGCGCAATGCCGTCATCGTCGAAGGGAGAGACGCATGAACATTTCCTCAAAGCCTGACGCCATCGACGTCGAGATCCACGGCAACTTCGTCGACGGCCGCGAGATCGAGGCAGGAACCGGCGAAATGCTCGACGTCCGCAATCCCGCCACCGGCGACGTGATCGCGCAAATTCCGAATTCGACCGCGGAAGATATCGACCGCGCCATGAAGAGCGCGCGGACCGCCTTCGAAGGCAACGCATGGGGCGGCATGGATATTCGCGCGCGGGCGCGGCTGGTCAATCGCCTCGCCGATGCCTTCGAGGCCAATCTCGACACGCTGTACCGGCTGGAGACGCTGAACAACGGCCGTCCGGTCAACGAGACCCGCGCGCAACTGTCGCGGCTGCCGGATTTCTTCCGCTACTTTGCTGGGCTTAGCGCTGGCGCGCCGCGACTCCGTGATCCCCGTCGAAGGCTCCTATCTGAACTACACCCTGCGCACGCCGATCGGCATCGTCGCCAATTGCACGCCGTTCAATCATCCCCTGATGATCCTGTGCAAGTCGCTGGCCGCGGTGCTGGCGAGCGGATGCGTCACGGTCGTCAAGCCGTCGGAATATACCCCGCTGACGACGCTGAAACTGGCGCAGATCTTTACCGAGGCGGGCCTGCCGCCCGGCGTCTTCAACATCGTGCTCGGCCTCGGCCAGAGCGCCGGCAAGATGCTGGCCGAACATCCCGACATCAACAAGCTGGTGCTGACCGGCGGCACCGAGGCCGGCCGCATCGCCGGAGGTGCTGCGGCAAAAGTGTTCGCGCACCAGACCATGGAGCTCGGCGGCAAGACGCCGGTGATGGTGTTCGACGATTTCGACGTCGATCGCGCCGTCAATTATGCGGCGTTCGGCGCCTTCATCGGCGCCGGACAGACCTGCGTCTGCGCCTCGCGCCATATCGTGCAGGCCTCGATCTATGACGAATTCGTCGAGAAGCTGAAGGCCAAGACGCAGACCATCCGCATCGGCGATCCCTTCGATCCCGCCACCCAGCTCGGGCCGGTGATCTCGGCGCGGCAGCGCGACCGCGTGCTGACCTATTCGCGGTTCGGCCATGAAGATGGCGCGCGGCTGGTCACCGGCGGCGTTGCCGCCAAGGTGCCCGGACATGACAACGGCTATTTCGTCGAGCCGACGGTGTTTGCCGACGTGAATTCCGACATGCGCATCTTCCAGGAGGAAGTGTTCGGGCCCTTCACCTCGGTGACGCCGTTCAAGGACGAGGCCGACGCGCTGCGGCTCGCCAATGATTCCCCGTTCGGGCTCGCGGCCGCGATCCGCACCCGCGACGTCGGCCGCGCCCATCGCGTGGCCTCCGCCGTCAAGGCCGGCATCGTCTGGATCAACGACCATCACCGCCTCGATCCGGCGTCGCCCTGGGGCGGCGTCGACGACTCCGGCATCGGTCGCGAATGCGGCACCGAAAGTTTTGACGATCATTTCAACACCAAGAGCGTGATGGTCGCGACGCACGACCAGCCGTTCGACTGGTATCGCGACACGGCGAACCAGCGGCGATTGAACTAGAGCATGATGCAGAAAAGTGGATACCGGTTTTCGGAAAAGATCATGCTCCACTAATAAAGCACCAGCAGCGGCCACACCGGATCCACAGAAGACCGGCGCCGATAACTTCAAAGGGGGAAATAGATATGGCTCACGCAGTAAACGCCGGCGCACGTCTCGACCGGCTCCCGATCTCATCGTTCCACTACCGGATCTTCTGGCTGGTCGGCGCCGGCATGTTTTTCGACGGCTACGATCTCTATATCGCCGGCGGCGTGCTGGCGTCGGCGGTCCAATCCAAATTCTCGACCGTGCCGCAAAATCTGCAATTCATTTCGCTGACCTTTGTCGGCATGACGCTGGGCGCGCTGATCACCGGATTTGTCGGCGACAAACTGGGACGGCGGTTCACCTATCAGATCAATCTGCTGATTTTCGGGCTGGCGTCGCTGGCGGCGGCGTTCGCGCAGGACATGAATCAGCTGATCGTCTGCCGCTTCGTGCAGGGTCTCGGCTTAGGTGCCGAAATCGTCGTCGGCTATTCGACGCTGACCGAATTCGTGCCGCCGAAGACGCGCGGGCGCTGGCTGTCGATGATGGCGTTCCTGACGGTGACCGGTTTCCCGGTGACTGCCCTGCTCGGCTATCTCATCATTCCGGCGTTTGGCTGGCGGCCGATGTTCGTCATCGCCGGCGTCGGCTCGCTGATCGTCTGGTACCTGCGCAAGAATCTTCCGGAATCGCCGCGCTGGCTTGAATCGCAAGGCCGCACCGAGGAAGCCGAAGCCCTGATGCAGTCGATCGAAACCGAATCCGCCAGGCGGCAAGCCGTTGCCGCCGCTGGTGGTGCCGGCTCCGGTCCCCCAGGTCTCCGCCTCCGACATGCTCAAGCCGCCGCTGCTGCAACGCATGATCGTGGGCTCCTGGGTGCTGATCACCATCAATACATTGATCTTCGGCTTCGTGATCTTCCTGCCGCAGTTCTTCCTGCGCCAGGGCCTGACCATCGCCAATTCGCTGGCCTATACGCTGGTGTTGTCGGCCGCATCGCTGGTCGGCTGTGCGCTCGGCGCCTATTTGTCCGACGCCGATCGGACGGCGCTGGAGCATCATCGGCGCCTCGATCGTCACCATCGTCACCGGCTACATCTATGCCCGCTTCAACGCCGCATCCGATCCGGAGGTCGTGCTGAGTGTCGGCTTCGTGCTGATCGTCGCGATCTATGTGCAGACAGCGATCCTGTTCGGCGTCTACACGACCGAGCTGTTCCCGACCGAGATCAGGCTGCGCGCCAACGGCATCTGCAACACGCTCGGACGCGGCGCCACCGTGGTCTCGCCCTTCATCGTGGGTGGCCTGATGGCGTCCTACCAGCTACCAGGCGTGGTCTGGCTGATGATCGGCCTTGTGGTCGTGCAGATCGTGGTGGTGTGGGCCTGGGGCGTCGAGCCGCGCAACCGCGGGCTGGAGGAGGTCGCGACGGCGAAGGCGTGATGGTCGTCATGCCCGGACTTGTCCCGGGCATCCACGTCCTTTGGTCCAGCGTCAAGAAAGACGTGGATGGCCGCGCGTAGGCGAGCGGAAGCGACACAGTCCTTCGGACGGCTATGCCCGGCCATGACGGAGAATGAAGTTACCTAAGGTAGCGTGTCACGCGTTCTTCAGCGCGACGCGGAACTCGGCTTCGGTCTTCGCCTTCACCTCGTCGAGCGTGACGCCGTCGGCGAGTTCGATCAGCGCCATGCCGTCCTTGCCGTGCTTGTCGATGGTGAAGACCGCCAGATCGGTCACCACCATGTCGACGACCTTTTCGCCGGTCAGCGGCAGGTTGCACTTCTTCAACAGTTTCGCGCCGTCCTTGGCGGAATGCTCCATCACGACGACGACGCGCTTGACGCCGGCGACGAGGTCCATCGCGCCGCCCATGCCCTTGACCATCTTGCCGGGGATCATCCAGTTGGCGAGGTCGCCATTCTGCGCCACCTGCATCGCGCCCAGGATCGACAGGTCGATATGCCCGCCGCGCACCATGCCGAAGGATTCGGCGCTCGAGAAATAGCTGGTCGACGGCAATTCGCTCACCGTCTGCTTGCCGGCGTTGATGAGGTCGGCGTCTACCTCGTCCTCGTACGGGAACGGTCCCATGCCGAGCATGCCGTTCTCGCTCTGCAGGTTCACATCGATGCCGTCGGGGATGTAGTTCGAGACCAGCGTCGGAATGCCGATGCCGAGATTGACGTAATAGCCGTCGCGCAATTCCTTGGCGGCGCGGGCGGCCATCTGTTCGCGGGTCCAGGCCATGGGGCTCTCCTACGGTTTATTGTTTGCGCATGATCTTATCGGAAAACCGGTCACCACTTTTCCGGATCATGCGCTGAATTGGTTTTAAGCGGCGGAACGCGGGCGGGTGTTGCGGAACTCGATCCGCTTCTTAGCCGTGCCCACCTCGATCATGCGTTTGACGAAAATGCCGGGCGTGTGGATATGGTCCGGGTCGATCTCGCCGGCCGGCACCAGATGCTCGACCTCGGCGATGGTGACCCTCGCTGCGGTCGCCATCATCGGATTAAAATTGCGCGCGGTCTTGCGGTAGACGAGGTTGCCGGCGGTATCGCCCTTCCACGCGTGGACGATGGCGAGGTCGGCGACCAGGCCGCGCTCCATGATGTATTTCTCGCCGTCGAATTCCTTCACCTCCTTGCCCTCGGCGATCAGGGTGCCGACGCCGGTCTTGGTGTAGAAGGCGGGAATGCCGGCGCCGCCGGCGCGGATGCGCTCGGCCAGCGTGCCCTGCGGGTTGAACTCGAGTTCCAGTTCGCCGGCGAGATATTGCTGCGCGAACAGCTTGTTCTCGCCGACATAGGACGAGATCATCTTCTTGATCTGCCGCGTCTCCAGCAGCCGGCTGAGCCCGATACCGTCGACGCCCGCATTGTTGGAGACCACCGTGAGGTTCTTGACGCCGGAATCGCGAATCGCGTCCGACAGGGTCTCGGCAATGCCGCACAGGCCGAAGCCGCCCGACATGATCATCATGTCGTCCTTGAGAATGCCGTCGAGTGCCGATTTGGCGTCGGGATAGACCTTGTTCATGAAAATATGACCTGATGGAGGGAGGCGCTTGCGGCCAGTATCACCAGGGATTATTAGGCGAAATCTTCGCAATGCGTCAATGACGGGGCAGTGGGACGATCGGACACGGCCGGCAACCTCAGGATGGCCTTGAAAGCGTCAAGAAAACCCTTCAAGTTGCGTGGGTTGACACGGGCTTTCGGATGCGCTGCCCGCTTTTTCAACACTGACCCGACAACATCAAGCCGATCTCCATGAACCAGACTTGGACATGAACAAGACTTGGATATGTCATTGACGATGGCCCAAGGGATGAAGCGCCTGGTGATGCCGATTGCGGCGCTTCTCGGCCTGGCGCTGGTCGGCCTGATCGGGACGTCCTGGTTCCTCAACCGGGACGCGCTGCGCGAGGCGGTCGAGGCGCAGATCCGCGCCGTCACCGGGCTCGACCTGATGATTACGGGCGCGATCGAGGTGTCGGTATTTCCGGGCAGCTACGTCTCGTTTCATGACGTCGGGCTGAAGGGCGGCCGCACCACCGACCCTGCGCTGCAGGTCGACGTGCTGACCGCCAATCTGCGGTTGCTGCCGCTGCTGCTGCGGCGGTTCGAGATCGCCGACGTCATGATGCTGCGTCCGCATATCCATGTGACCCGCGACGGTAACGGCGAGAGCAACTGGACCCCGTTCGTCGAGACCATCGCGCGCACCATGAAGCCCGGCGCCGAGAACCAGGTGTCGTTCTCGGAAATCAGGATTCAGGACGGCGTGCTCGATTATGAGGACGCCACCAACCACGTCTCCGAGCAGCTCGGCGATATAGACCTGTCGCTGGCCTGGCCGTCGATCTCGCGCTCGTTTGCCGCGACCGGACAGTTCGACTGGCGCGGCGAGCGCGTCGACGGCTCGATCTCGGCCAGCGATTTCATCGCGATGCTGTCGGGCGAACGTTCCGGGCTGAAGGCGCGGCTGGCGAGCGCGCCGCTGAAACTCGCCTTCGACGGCATGGTTGCCAACCGCACCAGCCTGATGATGGAAGGCACCGCCACCGTCGACAGCACCTCCCTGCGTAACGCCCTGCGCTGGATGGGACAGGCCGCACCGGCCGGCGGCGGCTTCGGCCGCTTTGCGCTGAAGGCCCGCGCCAACGTTGTCGGCGCCTCGGTCGCGCTGACCAATGTCAATGTCGAGCTCGACGGCAATGTCGCCGAGGGCGTGATGACCTTCGCCAATAACGGCCGCCAGACGCTGCAGGCGACGCTGGCCGCCGGCAACCTCGATTTCACGCCCTATATTTCCACCTTCCGCCTGCTCGCCAGCGGCGCGCACGACTGGAACCGGCAGCTGTTCGATCTCAACTCGCTGTCCACCACCGACCTCGACATGCGGCTGTCGGCGGCGCGGGTGACCGTCGGCCCCACCAAACTCGGCCGCACCGCGTTCGGCGCCAATCTGCGCGGCGGTGCGCTGGCGCTCTCGGTCGGCGAAGCGCAGATGTATGGCGGCATCGCCAAGGGCTCGTTCGGGGTGGCGCGCTCGGATGCGGTCGCCGACGTCAAGGCCCAGTTCCAGTTCACCGACGTCGACCTCTTGGCCTGCGCATCCGAATTGTTCGGCATCAACAAGCTGTCCGGCCGCGGCAATCTCAACGTCTCGCTGGTGGCCTCGGGCTCCAGCCCGTTCGGGCTCGCCTCCTCGCTCGACGGCACCGCGACCCTCGTCGGCCATGACGGCGCGATCGCGGGCTTCAATGTCGAGCAATTGCTGAAACGGCTGGAGCGCCGGCCGCTGTCCGGCGGCGGCAATTTCCGCAACGGTTCGACGCCCTACGACACCCTCAATGTCGCGGTGAAATTCGCCGACGGGGTTGCTACCGCCGAAGACGTTCGCGTCGAAGGCGCCGCCGCGCGCATCACCCTGACCGGCACCGCCTCGGTGCCGTCGCGCGAATACGATCTCAAGGGCGTCGCCAGCCTGACCCCGGCCGCGACCGGCAGCGACAAGGGTTTTGATCTGCCGTTCGTGGTGCAGGGCCCGTGGGACGATCCGCTGGTGTTTCCCGATCCCGATATCCTGATCCGGCGCTCGCCATATGCGACGCAATTGCTCGAATCGGTGAAGAATCCCAAGACCCGCGACGCCGTGCGCTCGGTGATCGAGCGCTTCACCGGCGGCGCGCGGCCGGCGGCGCCGGATGCCGCAGCATCGGCTCCCGCGCCCGCCAGCGCACCGGCGGCGGCCCCGGCGGCGAAGCCGAACTGACGGCCTCGCCTGTTCGGATACCCACAGAGATATCGTCCCTGTGTCGATTGCCGCGCGCCACCCGGCGTGATGCTGGCTTCTTGTAGCGCCATGCAGACTGCTGTTGGATGGTCGTCAAGACCATCAGGGAAATCCGCTCACCGCCATCCTCGATGGCTGCGCGTGCGGTCCCGACCAACGCGAACCGGAGGCATCCGAAAAATGGCGAAAATCAGGGTCGGCCTCGCCGGCTGCGGCTTCGTTGCGGAGTTGCACATGTATGCCTACCGGCGCGTCTACGGCGTCGATGTCGAGGTCAGGGCGGTCGCGGCGCGGGGCGACCATGTCGTCGATTTCGCGCGCCGGCACCAGATCCCGACCGCGTATCGCAGTTTTCGCGACCTGATCGCCGATGGCGAGATCGATGTCGTCGACATCTGCACGCCACCCAATCTGCACACCTCAATGATCGTCGAGGCGATGCAGGCCGGCAAGCATGTGATCTGCGAAAAGCCGTTCGCCGGCTATTTCGGCCGCGACGGCGACCAGGCGCCGATCGGCAAGCATGTGCCGAAGGCGTTTATGTACGCGCGCGTGCTGGAAGAGATGGACAGCGTTCGCACCGCGATCGCCAACACCGGCAAACTCTTCATGTACGCCGAGGACTGGATCTACGCGCCGGCGGTGACCAAGACCGTGGAGATCCTCAAGGCCACCAAGGACAAGATCCTGTTCATGAAGGGCGAAGAGAGCCACTCCGGCTCGCATGCCGCGCACGCCGCGCAATGGGCGATGACCGGCGGCGGCTCACTGATCCGGATGGGATGCCATCCGCTGTCGGCGGTGCTCTATCTCAAGCAGGTCGAGGCCGGCGCGCGGGGCGAAACCATCAACGTTGCGAGCGTGAGCTGCGACGTCGGCAACGTCACCGCGTGCCTGCGCCCGGACGAGCGCGGTGTCCTCAAGGCCAATCCGGTCGACGTCGAGGACTGGGGCGTGCTCACCGTCACCTTCTCCGACGGCACCAAGGCGACCGTGTTTTCCGGCGACATGATCCTGGGCGGCGTGCGCAATTTGATCGAGACACACACCAGCGGCGGCGCGCTGTTCGCCAACATCACGCCGAACACGCACATGATGAGCTACCAGACCAGCGAGGAGAAACTCGCCGGCGTCTACATCACCGAAAAGGTCGATCGCAAGACCGGCTGGCAATATGTCTGCCTCGAGGAGGAATGGACCCGCGGGTATTTGCAGGAAATCCAGGACTTCATGGAATGCGTCGCCACCGGAAGGCAGCCGCTCTCCGGCCTCGCCCTCGCGTTCGAGACCATCAAGGTCAACTACGCCGGCTATTGGGCCGCCGAAGACGGACGAAGAGTGACGCTGTGAGCAACGCCGGCGTACCTTTCACCTCTCCCCGCTTGCGGGGAGAGGTCGGATCGCATCGCAGATGCGATCCGGGTGAGGGCGACTCTCCGCGTACTCACATCTATCGAATTTGCTGAGACGCCCCTCACCCCACCCTCTCCCCGCGAAGAGCGGGGCGAGGGAGATCAACAGCGACGATCCCCCCTACGCCGCGTAGATCGACGATTTCGGCAGCGGAAATACCGGGTCCTGCGTCCTGATATTGGTCGGCCACACCACCGAGATGTGTTCGCCGGCATTTTGCATCACGACCGGCGTCGAGCGCTCGTTCTGGCCGGACATCGGCGTACCCGGCGGATAGAATTTGACGCCATAGCCCTGGATGGTGCCGCCCGGGGGTATGTCGACGTCGAGTGCCGCCTTGCGAATGGCCTCGGGATCGAAGCTGCCGTACTTGTCCTTGGCGACCGGCAGCACGTTGTTGAGCAGCACCCAGGTCTGGTTGAAGCCCATCGAGCAATGCGGAGGGATTTCGGTGGCACCGGTCTTGGCCTTGTAGCGCTCCACCATGGTCTTGGTGAGATCGCCGATCCCGGGCGCCAGTTTCGAAGGGTCGAGCAGTTGCGCGGGCACCGGATCGATGTTGCAGAAATTGTCGATATCGCCGGCGAACGTCGCACGCAGCTTGTCGAGCTGGCTGTAGCCGGCACCGGCGCCGAACAGCATCTTGAACTTGAGGCCGTTCTCGCGCGCCTGGCGCAACAGCAGGGTGATATCGGGATTGTATCCGGCGTGCGAGATCACGTCGGGCTTGGCGCGCTTGATCTTGGTCACCAGCACGGAAAGGTCGGGGGCCGAGGCCGAATAGCCCTCCTTCAGCACGATCTGGAGTCCGGCCTCCTTCGAAAAGGCCTCGTCGGCCGCGGCGACGCCGACGCCGTAGGGGCCGTCTTCGTGGATCAGCGCCACCTTGAGGTCCTTGGGATCCATGCCGAGCTTCGCCTTGGCGTGCTCGCTGAGGAAGCCGGCAAAGGCCTGGCCGTACTGATCGGAATGGATCTGCGCGCGGAAGACGTATTGCAGGTTCTTGTCCTTGAACACGGCGGTCGCGACCGCGGTCGTGATCCAGAGGATCTTCTTCTGCTGCTCGACCTTGGCCGAGAGCGGCACCGCGTGCGAACTGGCAAAAACGCCGTTGATGATGTCGACCTTCTCCTGGTTGATCAGCCGTTCGGCCTCGTTGATCGCGACGTCGGGCTTGCTCTGGGAGTCGGCGTTGACGGGGGCGATCTTGTACTTGCCGGCGATGCCGCCCTTCTCGTTGACGAGATCGATCGCGATTTGCGTTCCGATCGAGGAGGCAACCGAGCCGCCCGCCGCAAACGGACCGGTCAGGTCGTAGATCACGCCGATCCGCACGGTTTCGGCTTCCGCCCGCGCGCGGGTCCAATCGAGGCTTGCGACAGCGGCCGCCGCCGCTGAAGTTTTGAGCAGCGTTCTGCGTGAAGTCGGCATCGTATCCTCCCCACTGATGATTTGACTGGCCTTTGTTCTTTGTTCTTTTGGCCTAACTATTGTGCGCAAGTATTTTGAGAATGCACCGGAAAGTCAACACGCGCGGTCTCATCATAAGGGCGGGCCGGGCCCCGCCCGCTCGATCTGCTGCGCCGCAAACGATGCCGGAGGCGTTTGAATGGCGACGGCTATTGCCGCACATATTTCTGCACGCGCCAGTTCAGCGTGTCGGCCACGAAAATCTCGTCGCGCGGGCTGACCGCGATATAATGAGCCTCGCCGTATTTTCCGATCGTCTTGCCGTGGCCCGCGCCGGCCATCATCCCCACCAACTTGCCGTTCAAATCGAGTTTCATGATCTGGCCGGTGTGACCGTGCGCCAGCCAGATGTGCTGGTCGGCGCCCATGAACAGCCCGCACGGCGCGCCGGGATGCTGTGACTCGCGAATATAGCGGCCGTCGGCGTCAAACACCTGAATACGGGCGTTGTTGCGGTCGGCGATGTAGAGCAGCCCTTGCGCGTCGAAAACGAGCGAGTGCGGCAGATCGAATTCGCCCGGCCCCTTGCCCTTGCCGCCCCAGGTCTTGATGAAGGTACCGTCGTGATCGAACTTCAGCACGCGCGGCTCGCCCTTGCCGTGTCCCTGCAGCACGAAGATATCGCCGGTCGGCCCGACCACCGCCTCGTTCGGCTCGTGGAACAGCCGCAGATGCCCGAACGGATGCCACTCGCCGGTGTGGCCCTTGACGCCAAGCACCATTTCCAGTCGCCCGGATGGATCGAATTTGTAGACGAGGTTGGCGGCAACGTCGGTTGCCCAGATGTTATCCTGCGCATCGATCCGCAGACCGTGCGACCGCTCGAACATCCCGTCGCCGAACCCGCGGATGAAATTGCCGTCGGGATCGAATTCCATCAGCGGCATCGACCCGCGATGGATGACGAAGATGTTACCCGCGGAGTTGAAGGCAACGCCCGATGTGCCGCGAAAGTTCATGCCGGCCGGCAGCTTGAACAATTCGGCGACCGCGACGTAGGGAAGTGGTGGAGAATCCATTTGCAAAATCCGCAAGCATGACATCCCGCAAACTAGGGGCCTATCGGACCCTTGCCAAGAGAACATGCCACGCGAACTTCCCAAGCGACTTGCAAAGTGAACTTGCCAAGAGATTGGAAATTCACTTTTCCGTTCGTCTCGCAATAGCGAAACGGAGATTCCACAAAGGTCCGCTTCGCCCGGAATAGCGAAAAAGGGTTGGCTGCTCAGGCGAGCCAGAGTACCAATGGCGCCAGCGGCGCCGCTTCGACCGGCGTTCGCGAACGACAATAAAAACTGCCTCCGAGGAAACGTCATGAACCTGCCAGCCCGCGCCAAGGCCGTTTCGCGGCCTTCCGATCCAGTCGGCGGCATGGCGCTGTTGCGCGATCCGTTGCTCAACAAGGGGACGGCTTTTACGGAAGCGGAGCGGGATGCGCTCGGATTGCGTGGGCTGTTGCCCGCCCACGTGCTCTCGATGGACGACCAGGTCGCGCGCACGATGATCAATTTGCGTGCCCTCCCCAACGATCTCGAAAAATACGTCGCGCTCAACTCGCTGCACGATCGCAACGAGGCGCTGTTCTTCCGCGTCGTTTGCGATCACATCGACGAAATCCAGCCGCTGATCTACACCCCGACGGTGGGGCTGGCCTGCCAGCGCTTCGGCCTCATCTTCCAGCGGCCGCGCGGCATGTTCATCAGCGCCAACGATCGCGGGCATATCGCCGAACTGTTCGCCAACTGGCCCTATGCGGCCAAACTCATCGTCGTCACCGACGGCGAGCGCATCCTCGGCCTCGGCGACCTCGGCGCGCACGGCATGGGCATTCCGGTCGGCAAGCTCTCGCTTTATTCGGCCTGCGCCGGTGTTCATCCGGAGCACTGCCTGCCGGTCATGCTGGATGTCGGCACCAACAACGAGGAATTTCTCAACGACCCTTATTATATCGGCCTGCGGCAGAAACGCCTGAGCGGCGCGGCCTATGACGAGTTCGTCGACGAATTCGTCACCGCAGCACGCGCGGCATTTCCGGGCGTGCTGATCCAGTTCGAGGATTTCGCCAATCATTCGGCGTTCCGGCTGCTGCACAAATATCGCGACAAGATCAATGTCTTCAACGACGACATTCAGGGAACGGCCGCGGTGGCGCTCGCCGGCCTGTTCTCGGCGCTGCGTGTCAGCGGCGGAAAACTTGCCGACCAGCGCGTGCTGTTCCTCGGCGCCGGCGAGGCCGCGACCGGGATCGCCGACCTCGTGGTCTCCGCCATGATGGCCGAAGGCGTGTCCGAGACCGAGGCGGTCGGCCGCACCTGGCTGGTGGATTCGCGCGGCCTCGTCGTAAAGAACCGGGCGGGCCTGACCGAGCACAAATTGCGCTACGCGCATGACCGCGCGCCGATCGGCGATTTCCTGACCGCGATCCACACACTCCGGCCCACCGCGATCATCGGCGTCGCCGCCGTCGGCGGCGCCTTCACGCCCGAAGTGCTGCAGACCATGGCCGAAATCAATGAGCGGCCGATCGTGTTTGCGCTGTCCAATCCGACTTCGAAGGCGGAATGCACGGCCGAGGAAGCCTACCGGCACACCGGTGGGCGCGCATTGTTCGCCTGCGGCAGCCCGTACGATCCGGTGCAGCTCGGCGGCAAGACCTTCGTGCCGCGCCAGGGCAACAATTCCTACATCTTCCCCGGCGTCGGTCTCGGCGCGATCGCGTGCGGATCAAAACTGGTGACCGACGAGATGTTCATGGCTGCAGCGCACACGCTGGCCTATCTGGTGAACCCCGACGACATCGAACAGGGCAGCCTCTATCCCGCACTGCCGCGAATCCGCGACGTCTCCGCCCACATCGCGATGGCGGTTGCCGAGGTCGCCTACAAGTGCGGCCTTGCGACCGTGCCGAAGCCGAACGACATGATGGCGTTCATCAAATCGCAAATGTACGACCCGCATTATTGAGCGCAAGGCGGCCTTATCGGCCGCCGCCGCGACTTCATCCTTGAGTTGCGATAGCGATCCGCTATCCTGTCGGTCCCACCAGAACGACAAAACAATCAGGGAGGACAGAATGCGTCATCGATCCTGTCTCATCGGTGCGGCTATGGCCGTATTTGCCGGTGCTGCGATTGCCAGCACGCCAGCGATGGCGACGCCGTGCACCAATCTCCTATCCTTGCAGCTGCACCACACGACGATCACTTCGGCTGCGGACAACACCACCGGGGTGTTCGCCCCCCGGCGCCGCGCCGATCACCGGCCTTCCGCCGTTCTGCCGGGTCACCGCGACCCTGACGCCCAGTTCGGATTCCGCCATCAACATCGAGGTCTGGCTGCCCGAAAGCGGGTGGAACGGCCAATTCCTAGGCACCGGCGGCGGCGGATTCCAGGGCGTGATCACCTATGGCGAACTCGCTAGCGGCATCCAGGCCGGCTTTGCGTCGACCAACAGCGATCTCGGCACCGGGTCCTCGGGATGCAACCCGCTGTTCTGCGGTTCAAACGGCAACCAGGGCAATATCCTGGCGGCTGAGTTCGGCGATCCGGTAACGCCCTCGACCGGCCTGTTCGGACATCCCGAGCGGATCAAGGATTTCGGCTACCGGGCGATCCACGGAATGACCGTGCGCGGCAAGGAGATCGCCGACGCGTTCTACGGGAAGAAGCCACAAAAGGCCTATTTCGCCGGATGCTCCACCGGCGGCCAGAACGCGCTAATGGAAGCGCAGCGTTTCCCCAACGACTATGACGGCATTTTGGCCGGCGCGCCGGCGTTCAACCGCACGCACCTGCACATGGCAGGGCTGTACGGGTGGCAGGACACCCATGCGAGCCCGGGCCGGTTCATCCAGCAAGGGCAGCTGACACTGATCAACCAGGCCGTACTCAAGCAGTGTGTCGGCCAGGATGGCGGCGCCCCCACCGACCAATTCCTGACCGATCCGCGCGACTGTCATTTCGATCCCAAGGTGCTGCTGTGCAAGGGCGGTCAGGTACCTCCCGCATGTTTGACGGCCGACCAGGTCACTACCATGCAGAAATACTATGCCGGCACGATCGATCCGGTGAACGGGCAGGTCATCAATCCTGGCCCGGCTCGCGGCACCGAGACCGACAACATTCTCGCACTCGGCCTCAGGCTCCAGGAGCAATTTCCCGAGCCCGCGTTCGACGGCCTGTTTTACTGGGTGTTCGGCCCGAGCTTCGGCTATCCGGCGAGCGCGGTGAATTTCGCGAACTTCGACTTCCACCATGCCGTCGACACGGTCGATGATCAGCTCGCCGCGGTGCTGAACGCGAACAGCACCGATCTCGGCGAGTTCCGGGAGCATGGCGGCAAGCTGTTGATGTATCACGGCTGGGCCGACCCGCTGATCCCGTCGCAGAGCAGCATCAACTACTTCAACGCGCTGGTCGGCAACGACAGCCATGGCTTCCAGCAGGCCAGCTTCGGCGGGGCTGGCAACCCGGCGCTGCAGCGGACCCAGAGCTATGCCCGGCTGTTCATGGCGCCCGGGCTGTACCACTGCTCCGGCGGACCCGGCCCCAATTCGTTCGACGCGCTCTCGCCGCTCGTCAACTGGGTCGAGACCGGCACGGCGCCGGAGACGATCCTCGCCACCAAGTTCGTCGCCGATACGCCGCCCGCAGTTGCGATGACCCGGCCGCTCTGCGTCTACCCCAAGGTCGCCAAGTACAACGGCAGCGGCAGCACCAGCAGCGCGGCGAGTTTTACCTGCGTCGCCGACGAGCCCGACTTCAACCAGACCCCGGCTCCGAAATACGGGCCGTAAGAAGTTACGACGCCGGCGGGCCGCAAGTCCGCCGGCGTTTTGCTTTTGCTGACGGCGTTCCGGCCGCAAATGGTCAAGTGAATTGGATGCACCCCGCTAAGGCTGTCGACGAGAACGTTCGAAAGGCATCAGTGGGGCATCGTCGGCAGGGATGCTCGAATGCGCTGGGAGAAATCCGGCGCGCTATCGGCCGCCTGGGCGGCGTCGTTAATCTGCGAACGGCGTCGCAGTTCCTCAAACGGCAGCGGTGTATCGATCCGGCCCGAATTGTAGAGGTAGCCATCGACCAGACCGTTGAGCAGATGCCGGAAGTCGAGCCGGCCGGTCCTGCCGACCGCGTTCGCGTAACGCACGATGTTGATCGTGCAGCTGTTGGTCAGCAGGTGATAGAACTCCGGATGATCGGCGAGTTCATTGATCCGCGCCAGATACACCAGGAGCAGCCGGCGGACATCGTCGGGTGAGGTATTGAGACGATAGAGATAAACCGCCTCGTGCCGGTAGTTGGTGCGCACGCCGACGAGGTCGCGCTCGTCACCCACCACGTAGATCAGTTCGAATTGCTTGAACAGCGAGGCGATCGGCGCAAAGCCCTCGCCGACCTCCGGTCGCGTCTCGATGGAGATACTTAGCGGCGGCGCGTTGTCGAAGATGAAACTCAGGAACGTGTGCCCGACCGGACCCGCCGTAAAGTAGGACACGTAGAAATCGAGCGCCGTCAAATGCGACAGCAACACCTCCCGCTCCTCGTAGCGTACGGTGAAATCATCCCGTGTGCGGTACTCGAAATCGCGGACCCCGGTGAGGCGCACGCGGTCGCCGTCGATGAATGCCCGTGGCATCACCGCGACTTCCGCTCGCCAGTGACGATCGTGCGAGGGACGGATGGTGATCCACCACGCGACCACGCCGAGAAACAGCACGATCGCGATCACGGACATGCGCCGTTGGCGCGAAAGCCAGAGCGCCCAGACCGCGAACGCCGCGAAAGCGCCCGCCAACCCCAGACGTAGCCCGGCTGACGGCAAATTCGAATAATAGATGGCAAAGCTGGCCCACACGATGGGCGCGGCCCGGCACAGAAACCAGATCACCGCGACCAGCCAGCCAAAAGACGCGGACAGGAACCTGCGAACCAAGCTCAATGGCTCTCTCACTAACCTCTTGTTTGATCTCACTTGCTCAGCGTGTTCTTGTAGATTTTGCCATCCTTCATGATGACGACAAAGTTCTTGTCGGGATTTGCGACGAGATTGATGTCCTCGAGCGGATTGCCATCGACGAGCAATAAATCCGCAAGTGCGCCGACTTCGACGACACCGAGTTTGCCGGGATAGGGATTGATGAACCCCGAGAGGGCCATCAACTCGCCATTGTCGGCGGTCGCCATCTTGAGCGCTTCGGCGGGCGTGTACCAGCGGGTCATCATGGCAAGATATTGACCCTGCCGGCTGGCAGCTTCCGCGTCACCCAGAATGTCCGCGCCCCAGGCCGTCTTGATCCTGTACTTCTTTGCCAGCTTGTATGCGTTCTCTGTCCCGGCGAACACTTCCAGTGCCTTCTTCTGCGACACAGGGCTCATCCGCGCAAAGACGGCGGCATCGTAGGTCAAGGGCTGCAGGCTCCACCAGATACCCTTCTCCGCCAGCAATTGGACGGTAGGCTCGTCGATCAGCTGACCGTGTTCGATGCACTTGACGCCGGCGGCGATCGCTTGCCGGATCGCAGCGGGCGTATAAGCGTGTACGGCCACGTAGGTGCCCCAATTTTCGGCCGCCTCGACCGCGGCGTGAAGCTCCGCTTCGGTGAACTGGGTCGACTCGATCGGATTGTGCTGAGAACTAACACCACCGCCTGCCATCAGCTTGATCTGACTGGCACCTTGTCTCAGTTGCTCGCGAGCGCGCAGCCGTACCTCATCGGGGCTGTCAGCGATGGCTGCGATGCCCGCGATCTCGGACTGGCTCAACGGACCGCCCGGCGATCGCGGAACTTCGTAGCGAGCCCGAAAGTCTCCATGGCCCGAGGTTTGTGAGATCATGGCGCCCGAGGGATAAATGCGCGGACCAACCGTAATGCCCTCGTCGATGGCGCGCTTCAATCCAAACACCGGACCGCCCATGTCCCGTATGGTGGTGAACCCCCTCATCAGCGTTGCTTCGGCCTCTCGCGCGGCCAACAGGTTGAGATAGCCGGGATCTGCGGTCGTGATGATCGCAGGAGACGCCGCCGCCATGAACATATGCCAATGCGCATCGATCAGGCCTGGCATCAGCACGCGCCCGTTTGCGTTGATCACACGGACGTCGGCCCCGGCCTCCGGAGCAGCCGCGTTCGCCGATATTTGCTCGATGGTGTTATCCTTCACGAGCACACTCGATGGCGCCGACAGCGCGGCGTTCTTGCCATCAAAAATGCGGACGTTCTGAAAAAGCGTTGATCCTCCGGTGGGCAAAGCGGGGGCGGGGTCCTCGGTTCCCAGTTCCAGCGCTTCATGCTGCGCGAGACCCTGCTGGCAAAGCCCGATTAAGAGCACCGCCGACAGCAGCGGCGGAAAGAACATGCGCCGCATGTTCCGAACCGCCGTCGGGGCGAATGAGGTACTCACAAGATCTCCTGAGTTCACCGTGCACCCTCCTTTTGGAAAGCACGAGACCCGTCACACCATTACTATCCGCAACCCGTCTCGAACCGGTGGATGCAGGCACTCGTTCCGTTGCCTCACCCTAGCCCCCTGAAGCCAGAGGCAGTTACATTCTTTTCGATGACAAAGCCGTGAAGGGAAGAACGGATGCGATACGAAACACGACTACTCCGTTCCGGTCGCTCACTAAAATTGTTGGCAAGTGCGAATCCGTATCGAAAACGAAAAAGCCGAAAACGGCAAGAATTTGCGATTGCAGGCGGCACCACTTGTTCGATATGTTTGGTCTTCTCGCCTCCGGAAGGCGAACGTCAGATAGGTTTCCGCATCGGAGGACCGTCGTGACTAATGCTTCAGACGCGCTCAGAAATCCCCAAGCCGGTTCGGACACGGCGCCGCTTCGCGCCAAGTCGGGCTGGATCATCGCACTCGGTGTCGTCTATCTGATCGCCGGGTTTATCGCGCTCGGCAGCGTTGCAATGGCGACGGTTGCGAGCGTCCTCGTCGTCGGCGTGATGATGATCATTGCCGGCGTCGCCGAAGTATTCAGCGCTTTCCAAATCAAGAGCTGGGGCAAGTTCCTGCTCTGGGCCCTGCTCGGTGTGCTCTACATCGTCGCCGGCTTCGTCACGTTCGAAAATCCGCTGCTCGCCGCAGCGCTGCTCACTCTCATTCTCGGCGCATCACTGGTGGCCTCGGGCATCATGCGGATCATCCTGGCCTTTAGCATGAAACGGGAATCGCCCTGGATCTGGGTGCTGCTCTCCAGCGTGATCACGCTGCTGCTCGGCCTGCTGATCCTGGCGCACTGGCCGGTCTCGAGCCTCTATATCCTCGGCCTGTTCCTTGGCATCGATCTCATCACGGCGGGCGCGGCATGGATCGGACTCGGCTTCGGCTTGCGCCGGGTCGCCAAGGTGTAGTCGGCGGACTGCACACGGCGCAGTGTCATGGGCGACGATTGGGAGGCGCCCATGCGCTGGTCGAGACAAAGCTGCCCTGATTGAGTATCGTTTCATCTCCGACAGAAGCGTGTGACGATGGACGAAACATCGCGCGAACCAGTTCTGGTGGACCTCGCTTTGCAGGGCGGCGGCTCCCATGGTGCGTTCACCTGGGGCGTGCTCGATCGGCTGATCGAGGAGCCTTGGCTGCGGATCGATGCGATCTCCGGCACGTCGGCTGGCGCGATGAATGCAGCCTTGGTGGCGGACGGATGGACGCAAGGCGGAGCCGAAGGCGCGCGGGCGGCGCTCGCGGCCTATTGGCGGCGCGTGTCGCAGGCTGCGGCATTCAGCCCGCTGCAGCGCTCGCCGATCGACCGGCTGATGGGCCGCTGGACACTCGACACGTCGCCCGCCTATGTCGCCATGGACCTGATGGCCCGCGTGCTTTCGCCCTATGATCTCAATCCGCTCGGCCTCAACCCGCTGCGCAAAATCCTCGCCGACAGCATCGATTTCGACCGACTCGCCGGTGCACCAATCAAGCTGTTTATCACTGCGACCAGTGTGCGTACCGGCCGCGGCCGGATCTTCCGCAACGCCGAGATCACGGCCGATGTCCTGCTTGCCTCGGCTTGTCTGCCGACCATGTTCCAGGCAGTCGAGATCGACGGCGAGGCCTATTGGGATGGCGGCTACGCCGGCAATCCGACGCTGACGCCGCTGGTACGCGAAAGCGACGCGCACGACACCATCCTTGTGCAGATTAATCCACGCGAACGGCCAGACCGGCCGCGCACGGCAAACGAGATCCTCAACCGGCTCAATGAAATCTCGTTCAACTCGCCTTTGATGAAGGAACTGCGCATGATCGCGCTGCTGCGCGAGGTGGCCGACCCCGGACACGGCGAGGGCGCGCGGTGGGCCGGAATGCGCGTGCACCGGATCATGACCGACGCGTTGGCGGATTTCGGCGCGTCGTCGAAGCTCAACGCCGAGTGGGAGTTCGTTTCGTTGCTGAAAGAAGAGGGGCGCAAGAGCGCCGATGCATTCGTCACAGCCCACGGCGAGGATATCGGAAAGCACTCCACGACCGATCTCGACCTGCTGCTCGCGGAATGCTGAGGTGATGCTCGTGTCAGGGTTTCTGGGCGTCCTGATCGGGCTCAGCCTGCTGGTGTTGTTCGCATTCCGGGGCTGGAGCGTGCTGCTGCTTGCGCCGATCGCAGCTTTGATCGCAGCGCTGTTCTCCCGCGAGCCGCTGCTCGCCCACTGGACCCAAACCTTCATGGCCAGCGCCGCGGGTTTTCTGGCGCAGTTCTTTCCGTTGTTTCTGCTTGGTGCGCTGTTCGGCAAGCTGATGGAGGATAGCGGCTCGGTCACCGCGATCGCGAGCTTTATGACACGACGGCTTGGCCAGCAGCGGGCCGTGCTGGCGGTGGTGCTCGCCGGCGCGCTCGTCACTTATGGCGGCGTCAGTTTGTTCGTCGCCTTCTTCGTGCTGGCGCCGATGGCGCAGGAGCTGTTTCGTGCGGCCGGCGTCCCGCGGCGTCTGATGCCAGCGGCGATCGTGCTCGGCACCTCGACCTTCACCATGTCGGCGCTGCCCGGCACGCCGTCCATCCAGAACGCGATCCCGATGCCGTTCTTCGGCACCACCCCCTTTGCTGCACCCGGCCTCGGCATTCTGGCATCGCTGATCATGCTTGGTTTCGGCCTGTGGTGGCTCAATCGCGAAGAGGCCATAGCAAGGAAGAACGGCGAAAGCTTTGGCGACGGTGCACCGATGCCGGCGGACCGTCTCGTCACCGACGACAAGTTGCGTGAACGCGCGACCACCGCGCGCGAGTTCGATCCGGCGGAGATCATGCACGGTGGGGCGGCCGACATGCCGCCTCCGACCATGCTCGCTGCGCTGCCTCTCATCGTGGTGATTGCGGTCAATCTTGCGATGTCATTGTTCATCCTTCCCGCGCTCGACACTCGCTTTCTCGCCGAGACCCGCTGGGGTAATACGTCGCTCGCTGCTATCGGTGGCGTGTGGTCCGTGATCACAGCGCTTGCTTGCGCGATCGTGACCGTGCTTGCGGTCAACTTTCGGCGACTGCCGGCCCTGCGCGCCACCATGGACGCCGGCGCCAACGCCGCGGTGCTGCCGGCGATGAGCGTGGCAAGCCTGGTCGGCTTCGGCGCCGTGGTCGCGGCGATGCCTGCTTTTGCCGTCGTGCGCGACGCCGTGCTCGGCATTGGTGGCGGACCGCTGGTGTCGCTGGCAGTCGCCACCAATGTGCTGGCGGCCCTCACCGGCTCGGCGTCGGGCGGACTGACCATTGCACTCGACGCGCTCGGGGCGACGTTCATGATGCGCGCAGTGGACACAGGGCTCAATCCCGAGCTGCTGCATCGTGTAGCAGTGATCGGTTCGGGCGCACTCGACAGCCTGCCGCACAATGGCGCGGTGGTCACTTTGCTCGCGGTCTGCGGATCGACGCACCGAGACAGCTATCGTGATATCGTTGTGGTCGGCATCATCGGCGCCCTCGTAGCGCTTGCCGCCGTTATCGCGCTCGGCTCCCTGGTGGGTTCGTTCTGAGCTATCCGCGTGGGGAGGACTAGCGTCCGCCCCACGCGCCTAGCCGTCTCAGCTACTGGCTACTGAACAGGTTTTGCGGGATGCCCGCGGCCGAGAAGATGTAGTCGCGCGAGGCCTCGAGCTGTTGACGCAGCCGGTTCAGGTCGACGTCGAGCAATTGTCCCTTCCACTTGCGCACCTTGCCGGCGACGATTACGGTCTCGACATTGGTGCGGTCCATCAGCGACACCACCGCGCCCGGCACCTGGTTCAGCGGCGCCACATTGAGTTTCGTGGCGTCGAGGATGATGATGTCGGCCTCCTTGCCGGGCGTGAGCGAGCCGGTCTTGCCGTCGAGCCGCAGCGCCTTGGCGCCGTTCATGGTGGCGTAGCGCAGCACATCGCGCGTCGTCAGCGGGGCCGGCAGCCCGGCGGGCGGTGTCGGCCACGGATTGCCGGCGGCGGCCGGCGGCAGTCCCCAATCAACGGGGTTCGGTGGGAAACCCTGATCGAGGATCATCTGGTTCACCAGCACGCGCTGCAGATTCATGCAGACGCGCATCTGGGTGAAGAAGTCCGCCGTCATCGTGCATTCGACATCGACGCTCAGGGATGGCTGCATGCCCAGGCTCTGCAGCTTCAGGATCGGCGGCATGCCGTGCCGCATGTTCATCTCGATCGGGAAGGCGATCGAGACCTGCGCGCCGGCGTCGTGAACTGCCTGCCAGCCCTGGTCGGACATCCCGGTCATGTGAATGAACAGATTGTCCGGACCGACCTTGAGGTTGCCGGGCGGTTGGCCGTTCGGCCCGACGCCGCCGATGCCCTGGGCGAGTTGATCGAGGATCGGGCGGATCCCGAACGGCGACAGGATGTGGGCTGCGATCTGGAGGTCGAGCTGGCGCCCGATGGTCCAGGATTGCTGGTAGATCTGCGGCCCGAGATAGACCTCGCCGCCCATGATCATGGTGACGAGCTGGTCGCTCGACGAGAACCACTGCCTTTTGATGCGGAACGCGTCCTGCGGATAGGCATAGTTCGGCGGGTTGCTTCCCGCGCCCTCGAAATAGCCGAAGGCGGAGCGGCGTCCGGAATCGAACAGCGCCTGGATCGCGGCATCGGAATGCTGCGGCGTATGATGAATCTGCGACACGTCATGCACGGTCGTGACGCCGTCATCGAGCTGGCTCAGCGCGCCGAACAGCTCGTTGATGTAGACGTCCTGCGGACGGTAGACGGGGGCGAACTTGTTGAGGATATATTCGAAATAGGTGACGCTTCCGCTCGCCGAGCCGGAGCCGTCGTTGATCAAAACCCCGTCGGCGAGGAAGCTGCGCAGCGCGGTCTCGAACTGGTGGTGGTGGGTGTCGATGAAGCCGGGCATCACGATGCGCCCGCGCGCGTCGATCACCTCGGCGGTGCCTGCCGCGAGGTTAGGTCCGACCGAGAGGATGGTCTTGCCCTGGACCAGGACGTCGGCCGTGGCGAAGTCGCCGACGTTCGGGTCCATCGACATCACAGAACCGCCGCGAATGACGTAACGCCGGCCCGGTTTGCCGGTGTTCTCGGGCGGCTCCGACCGGTCCGCGAATTGCGCCGCGGCGGGGCGCGCTGCGAACAGATTGAGACCCGCGGCGGCAACCCCGGCCGCCGCAGCCCCTTTAAGGAAATTGCGTCGCGAGCCGAGACGGTTCAGCATTCCCTGGTCGCACAGTTTGCACATGCTTGCCTCTCCCCTCTTGAGCCATTCGGAATGGATGGCCCTGCACGCATCCTGATCCGCGCGCGTGTCGGGTTCAATCGGCAACGTGAGGGCGATTGCGCACGAGATGACGTGCGCAATGGAACCGGCGTCTCCCACCGCGACATCCCACTCTCGGCTCATCGGATTTTTGTGGGACTAGTCATCCCCGGACGTGCGATGCACATCGCGCGGTCCCGTTGGGCTCAATTCGCCCTACAGTCTAGTTGCCGAGCTTGATGCCGGCTTCCTTGATCACCTTCGCCCATTCGGGCGTTTCTTTCTGGATGACCGCGGCAAACTCGGCCGGCGTGTTGCCGACCGGCTCGAGGCCGAGTTCGTCGAACTTTTTGCGCACCTCCGGCATCGCCAGGGATTTGACGGTTTCGTCGTGCAATTTATCCAGGACGTCCTGCGGCGTGCCGGCCGGTGCGAGCAGGCCGAACCACGGCACCGCCTCGAAGCCGGGGAATCCGGATTCCGCCATGGTCGGCAGGTCGGGCGCCAGCGCCGAGCGCTTGATCGAGGTGATCGCCAGCGCGCGCAATTTGCCTTCGCGCGCCAGCGGCACCACGTTCACGATGTTGGCGAACGACATGGTGATCCGGCCGGCGAGCAGGTCCGGCATCAACGCCGTGGTGCCGCGATAGGGCACCGGCGCAATATCGACATGCGCCATGTATTTGAACAATTCCGCGCCGAGATGCTGCGACGTGCCCACGCCGGCATGGCCATAGGACAGCTTGCCGGGCTCCGCCTTGGCCAGCGCCACCAGTTCCGCCACGGTCTTGACCGGCACCTCGGGCGGAACGGCGAGCACGTTCGCCGCGATGAACACCTGCGAGATCGGCGCGAAATCCTTGACCGGGTCGAATGGCAATACGTCATACAGGCTCGGACTGATGACCAGCGAGGGGTTGCCACCCATCAGCAACGTGTAGCCATCGGCCGCCGCCTTGGCGACGCGATCGGTGGCGATGTTGCCTCCGGCGCCGAGAACATTCTCGACCACGAACGGCGTGCCCCAGACTTGCGAAAACCGGTCGGCAAGAATCCGCCCCGCAAGGTCGGGCGCCGTGCCGGGCGTGAAGCCGACCAGGATTTTCACCGGCCGGTTCGGATAGGTGGACTGCGCCGATGCCGCCTGCACCGCGAGCAGCACAGCCAGGGCGGCGAAGAGGTTCGCGGCGAGCTTCATCGTTCCCCCTATCGTCCTGCGTGCCCGTTTGCCCGGTCTTTGCCGTCAGCGTTAAGGCCAAGTGTGGCACTGGCGACCAGTGCCTGCAATGCGGGTGCCGCGGGCGCGTTGCGCCGCGAAATACGAGCCTGTGCGACGGTCCAGCCGATCCGAGCTCTTCGTTTTCCGCATAGGTGCAAGGGTAGGGGTCGCCACCTCGCGCGCCGGCAACCCCTACCAAGTCTGCGCTTCTCCCATCTGGATCAGGCCGCGGCCATGGGCTAGTGTTTTATCCAACCGGTTAAAAAGCCGGCGTTCAGAGGGAGAACAACGTGAGATCCAAGGGATTAGGTGCGCTTTCAATCGCGATCGCCGCTGCCGGGCTGTTATATGCCGCAGCGCCCGCGTTCGCCCAGCAAAAGACGATTACCGTCTGGTTCGGCAAGGGCTTTTACAAGTCCGAAGACGACGCGCTGCTGGAGGCGATCAAGAAATTCGAGGCCAAGACCGGCATCAAGGTCGAATTGTCGCAATACGCCATTCAGGACATGATTCCGAAGACGGTGGCGGCGCTGGATTCCGGCACCGTGCCCGACGTCGCCTACTCCGACAGCTACGACGTGCAGGCGCAGGGCAAGTGGGCGTTCGAAGGCAAGCTCGAGGACCTCTCGGATATCCTGCTGCCGATGAAGTCGGCGTTCGCGCCGAACACGCTGGAGACCGCGCTGCTCTATAACGACGTCGCCAAGAAGAAGGCCTATTACGGCTTTCCGCTGAAGCAGCAGAGCATGCACGTCCAGATCTGGAGCGATATGCTGGAGCAGGCCGGCTTCAAGCAGAGCGACATCCCGACCAAATGGGAAGACTATTGGTCGTTCTGGTGCGACAAGGTGCAGCCCGCGATCCGCAAGGCCACCAACAGCCGCATCTACGCCGTCGGCCAGCCGATGGGCGTGGAATCCACCAACTCGTTCCAGTCGTTCTACACCTTCATGGACGCCTACCACGTCAAGCTGGTCGATGACGACGGCAAGCTGACGGTCGACGATCCCAAGACGCGGGACGGACTGATCCATGCGCTGAAGGATTACACCGACACCTATATCCGGGGCTG
Source organism: uncultured Alphaproteobacteria bacterium (assembly GCA_963836765.1). Taxonomy (GTDB): domain Bacteria; phylum Pseudomonadota; class Alphaproteobacteria; order Rhizobiales; family Xanthobacteraceae; genus Bradyrhizobium. The sequence continues at coordinate 264,058 of CAWILG010000036.1, read as the reverse complement.
CACGCCGCCCTCCTCCACCACCTGGAAGGATCCAGACAACAACGTTGCGTTCCACAACAGAACCATCGTGATGACGCATAACTTCACGATCTCGATCGCGGCAAAATGGCTGGACGATGAAAACAACCCGGCGCTGACACCGGAGCAGCGCGCCGCCGGCAAGAAAGCCTATGAGGAGACCATCATCACGGCCTCCTTCCCGAAAGCGCCTGACGGTTCGACCATCAAGTACCGCTCCGACGTCAAGACCGGGCTGATCTTCGCCAACGCCAAGAACAAGGCGGAGGGCAAGGAATTCGTCAAATTCCTGATGCAGGAAGAGAACCTTCGGCCCTATATCGAGGGAGCGCTCGGCCGCTGGTTCCCGGTGACGACCGCCAGCCAGGCGAGCCCGTTCTGGCAGGCAGACCGGCATCGCAAGGCGGTCTGGACCCAGTTCACCGGCGGTACCCAGCCGTTCGACTTCACCAAGAACTGGAAGTTCACGATCCTGAACAACGAGAACGTCTGGGCCAAGGCGATGAACCGGGTGGTGAGCGAGAAGGTGCCGGTCGACAAGGCTGTCGACGAACTGATCGCCCGCCTCAAGCAGGTCGCGGGCTGATCTTGCTTCCCCCTCGCCCCGCTTTTGCGGGAAGAGGGTTGGGGTGAGGGGCTCTCTCAGAGAGCGCAACTCGTGGAGAGTCCCCCTCACCCGAAGCCTTCGGCTTCGACCTCTCCCCGCAAGCGGGGAGAGGTATAGAGATAGCGCTGGCCGCGAGTAGCCGCGGCCTGGATCTCGTTCTAGAGTACGCATCATGGCGATCACACTTTCAGCATCCGACCTCCCCAGGCCGCCGCTGTCGGCGCGGTTCACGACGCCGCAGGTCTGGGGCATCGTGCTGCTGGCGCCTTACCTGCTCGTGTTCCTGGCGTTCGTGGTCTATCCCGTCGGCTACGGGCTATGGCTGGCGCGGCATCCCGAGAGTTACGTCGCGCTCTATCACGATCCGATTTTTGCGCGCGCCGCGGTCAATACGCTGATCTTCCTCGTCATCGGCATCAATTTCAAAATGCTGGTGGCGCTGTTTTTGTCCGGCTTCTTCGTGCAGTCGCGTTCATGGATCAAATGGCTGTCGGTGCTGTTCATCCTGCCCTGGGCGGTGCCGTCGATCCCGACCATTCTGTCGGTTCGCTTCATGCTCAATCCGGAATGGGGCATGGTCAACCAGCTGATCTTCAAATTCACCGGCGAGGACGGCCCGAACTGGCTCAACGATCCGACCGTGGCGCTGACCATGGCGATCGGCATGCACATCTGGAAGTCGCTGCCGTTCTGGACCCTGATCCTGATGACCGGGAGGCTTGCGATCTCGCAGGATCTGTTCGAGGCGGCCGATGTCGACGGCGCCAGCTGGTGGCAGAAATTCCGCTTCATCACATGGCCGTCGATGCAGATGCTCTACATCACCTGCACGCTGCTTTCGATGATCTGGACGCTCGGCGATTTCAACAGCGTCTACCTGCTCACCGGCGGCGGACCGGCCGACCTCACCCATGTGCTGTCGACCCTCGGCATCCGCTATCTCCGGCTCGACCAGCTCAGTCTCGCAATGGCGTCGATCGTCTGCGCGCTGCCGTTCGTGCTGCCGCTGGTCTACTTCATGATGAAACGGTTGTCGCGATGAAGTTGCCCAGCTTAAGAGAAGTCGGCACCGAGGCAAAGCTGCTGCTGATCGGCATCCCCGTGTTCATCTGGACCATGGTGCCGATCTACCACATGTTCGTGTTCGCGATCTCGCCGAAGGAAGACGCGTTCTCGGGAAAGCTCTGGCCCACGCATCCGACGCTGCACAATTTCCACATCGTGTTCTACCAGGAACATTATTTCCTGCGCGATTTCTGGATCCAGTTCTGGAATTCGGTGGTGATCGCGGTCGCTACCGGCGCGCTGACGCTGCTGATCGCAACGGCGGCGGCGTTCTCGATCTCGCGACTGAAGGTGCCGGGCGGGCGCGTGGTGATGAACATGGCGCTGTTCACCTATTTCATTCCGGCCGCCTTCCTCGCCGTGCCGATGTACCGCACCATGGGCAATTATGGCCTGTTGAACAATCACTGGTCGCTGATCCTGGCCATGGTCACGATCGCCTCGCCCTACGCGATCTGGGTCTTGAAGCAGGCCTCCGACAAGCTGCCGGTGGAGCTCGATGAAGCCGCGACCATGGACGGCGCCACCACGCTGCAGTTGTTCCGGCTGGTCTATGTGCCCTTGATGATGCCGTCGCTGGTCGCGATCGGTACCTACGCGATCCTGCTCGCGTGGAACGAATATCTTTACGCGTTCCTGCTGCTCTCGAAGGACACCGACATCACGCTTCCGGTCGCGCTGGGCAATTTCCTCGCCGCCGACGATTCGCCGTGGGAGCTGCTGATGACCACGGGCTTCATCTATGCGCTGCCGCCGGCCGCGATCTATTACGCGTTCAAGCGCTATATGGTGGGCGGACTGACCGCGGGTGCAGTGAAATCCTGAAGGTCCCGGCCGCCGTGGACCCGGGTTGAACCCGTCATCCGCACCTGACGACCCATGTGAGTGACGCGTTCGCCTGTGGCGTTCGCGCGATTTCGGGGAACGTTCGGCCATGCGGACCAACGACGCGATCCATCTCGGGCTGATGCTGCTGGCGTTCGCCGCCGCCTATCTGGTGCCGTTCGAGCTGCTGCTGCTGGCCTATGTCGTGCTCGGCCCGGCGCATTATTTCACCGAAATTTCCTGGCTGCATGACCGCAGCTACTTCCTGCCCCATCGCGGCATCGCCGTCGCACTCGTCATGGTCGCCATCGGCGCCGCGCTGATCGACAACGCGTCATGGTTCGGTTTTGCGATGTGGGCGGCGCTGGTGGTCTGCGCGATGCTCGCGGCGACCACCTCGGCCGCCGAAGGCACATTGATTTTCATGGTCGCGATCGCGTTATCGGCCATCATGGTTTCGAGCGGCTCGTCGCTCGCCGTGATCGGAATCCTGATTCCGACGCTGATCCACGTGTCGCTATTCACGCTGGTATTCATGACGCTCGGCGCCTGGCGCTCGCGGAGCCGAACGCAGGCCGCACTGGTCGTCGTCTATCTGATCGCGATCGCGGTGATCCTGCTGGCGCCGCCGACCGCGGAGATCCGGATCGCGAGCTTTGCCGGGGCCGCCCGAGATTATTTCGGCAATGTCGGCCCGGCGTTGAGCCGGCTGTTCGGCATTCCCGGCCTTAAACTCGATACGCGACTCACCAGCTTGCTCGCCTTTGTCTACACCTATCATTACCTCAACTGGTTCATCAAAGCCGATATCATCCGCTGGACCGATATTTCGCGGGCGCGGCTCGCTTTGGTGATCGCGGCCAGCGCCGGTTCGACCGCTTTGTATTTCTACGACTACGCGTTCGGCTTCACCTTCCTGCTGGCGCTGAGCCTGGTCCATATCCTGCTCGAATTTCCACTCAACAGCCTGGCCTTGCGGCAACTCGGCGCGGCCGCATGGAGCGGGCTGCATGGCGGCGGCACCGCCGCGCCGGCAAAGACCCGTTCCGGCACTGCGCGCACGAAGGCTTCACAGCGAAGCAAGAGGTCGTAAGCGCCGCACCATCACAGCGGCGCGGCGCTCTCGCCCTGCGCGCTCGATAGTTTCGAGGCAAAGGACGCCACCACGATCACCACCGCGATCAAGGCGATCACCATGGTGCAGATCGCGTTGATCTCCGGCTTCACCCCGAGCCGCACTTCCGAATAGATCCGGATCGGCAGCGTCGCCGAGCCCGGACCGGTGGTGAAGCTCGCAATCACGACGTCGTCGAGCGACAGCGTGAATGCCAGCATCCAGCCGGCCGCGATCGCCGGGATGATCAGCGGCAAGGTGACGGCGAGAAACGCCCGCACCGGATCGCAGCCGAGATCCATCGCGGCTTCCTCCAAGCTGCGATCGAGCGAGGTGAGCCGCGACTGAACCACGACAGTGACGAAGCACATGGTCAGCGTGGTATGCGCAATCGTCACGGTCCAGAACCCGCGCTCGGCATCGAGCGCTACGAACAACAACAGCAGCGACAGCCCGGAAATCACCTCGGGCATCACCAGCGGCGAATAGAGCATACCGGAAAACAGCGCCCGGCCCTTAAACCGTTCACCGCGCGAAAGCCCGACCGCCGCCAGCGTGCCGAGCAGCGTCGCCAGGGTGGCCGAGACCGCCGCGACCCGGAGACTCATCCAGGCTGCGTCCAGCATGGCGCGGTCGTTGAAGAATTCATGATACCAGCGCAGCGACCAGCCGCCCCACACCGTGACCAGCCTGGAGGCGTTGAACGAATAGATCACAAGGATGACGATCGGCAGGTACAGAAACGCCAGCCCCAGCGCGAGTGAGGTGATGTTGCACCGCGATATCCTATTCACCTGGCTCGCCATCAACTCGCGCCCTCGAGCTGACGGCGTTGCAGGCGGTCGTAGAGCAGCAAGGGCGGCACCAGCAGGACCAGCAGCGCGATTGCTGTGGCGGCCGCCACCGGCCAGTCCCGGTTGGTGAAGAATTCCAGCCACAGCGTCTGCCCGATCATCATCGAGTTCGAACCCGCCAAAAGATCCGGAATCACGAACTCGCCGACAATCGGAATGAAACACAACAGCGCGCCGGCGCCGACGCCCGGCAGCGACAACGGAAACGTCACCAGCCAGAACGCCTGCCGCGGCGAGGCTCCGAGATCGCTGGCCGCCTCCAGCAGCGACGCGTCGAGCTTGGCGAGCGTGGCATAGAGCGGCAGGATCATGAACGGCAGATAGGAATAGACGATGCCGAGATACATCGCGCTGTCGGTCGACAGCCACACCACCGGCGCAGAGACGATATGCAGCGCCAGCAGGATCTGGTTGAGCAGGCCGTCATGCTGCAGGATGTTGATCCAGGCATAAATTCGGATCAGGAACGAGGTCCAGAACGGCACGATCACCAGCATCATCGCCACGCTTTGCCAGCGCTGCGGCAGCCGCGCCATGCCATAGGCGATGGGGTAACCGATCAGGAGCAGGATCACCGTCGACGTCACGGCGACGACGAGACTGCGCAAGTAAGACAGGATGTAGAGATCGTCGGAGATCAGCAGCCTGAAATTGTCCAGCGACAACGCGCCGAAGGCGCCCTTGATCGCCGCCAACCCCGCGGTGAGATCGAACACCGGCGTGTAAGGCGGCTGCGCGATCGCGGTCTGCGACAGGCTGATCTTGAGCACGAACCCGAATGGCACCAGGAAGAACAGCACCATCCAGACGTAGGGCGCGATCGCGGCGAACCGCGCCGGGCGGGCGAAGATGCGGCGCGCGCTCATTGCTCCAGCACCACGCAATCGTCGGGCGTGAACCACGCCACCACCCGCTGGCCCGCGCTATAGGCGTCGATATCGAGCCGCGCGGTGTTGGCCATCGACGAGCGCATCATCGCACCCGATTCGAGCTTAACCTTGTAGGTCGTGAGCCCACCGAGATAGCTGACCTCGGTGACCACGCCTTCCAGCCGATTGATCGCATGCGAGGTGGCGGCATCGGACACCGGGCCCCGACGCGACAATTTTACTTTTTCCGGGCGGATCGCGACGCTGACGATGGTCCTGGTGACCGGCTGGCGGGGTTCGGCGACCGTGATCGTGCCGGCATCGCGGGTCGCGATCGTCAGGCGATTATGGTCGCGCGAGGCGACCTCGCCGTCGAACAGATTGATGTCGCCGACGAACTCGGCGACCCAGCGCGAATGCGGGGCTTCGTAGAGTTCGCGCGGGGTCCCGACCTGTTCGAGCCGGCCGGCGTCCATCACGCCGATCCGGTTCGCCATCGTCATCGCCTCTTCCTGGTCGTGGGTGACGATGATGAAGGTGGTGCCGAGGCGCCGCTGCAGCTCCATCAGTTCGGCCTGCGTGCTCTCGCGCAGCTTCTTGTCGAGGGCGGCGAGCGGTTCGTCGAGCAGCAACACCTGCGGGCGGCGCGCCAGCGACCGCGCCAGCGCGACGCGCTGTTTCTGGCCGCCGGACAGCTGATCGGGTTTTCGTTTCTCCAGCCCGTCGAGCTTGACCAGCGAAACCATTTCCGCGACGCGGGTCGCGATACCGGCGCGCGCCATGCCGGCGCGCTTCAGGCCGAACGCGATATTGTCCCGTACGGAAAGATGTGGAAACAGCGCGTAGTTCTGGAACATCATGTTGACGGGGCGCTCGTGCGGCAGCACCTGCGCGATATCCTTGCCGTCGAGCAGGATGCGGCCTTCATCCGGCGTCTCGAACCCGGCGAGCATTCGAAGCAGCGTGGTCTTGCCGCAGCCGCTCGGGCCGAGCAGCGCAAAAAATTCGCCGGCGCGGATGTCGAGCAACAGCCGGTCCACCGCGCGGAAGGAGCCGAATTTCTTGCCCACGCCCTCGATGCGCAGCAGCGGCATGTCGGCCACCACGGCCGTTTGCGGCGCGGGCCTTGCCGGCTCCTCGGCCGTTTCGATTTTCGCCACTTCCTCAGCCATGCCCTAGTAGTACACGGCGGGCGGGCTCAGGTGCAACGCGTTCGCCCGCGTCTCACACCGTCGCCATGAACGCCGCCAGCGCCTCGCGATCCTCTGGCTGCATGGTCAGGCCGAGCTTGGAACGCCGCCACAAAATATCGTCCGGGAAGCGCGCCCATTCCTTGGCCATGAGATAGCGCACTTCGGCGCCGGTCAACTCCGGTCCGAAGGCCGGACCGAGATCGGCCTTCGCGCTGGCGTCGCCGAGGATGTCCTTGACGCTGGTGCCATAGGCGCCGACGAGGCGGCGGGCCTGGTCCTCGCCGAGAAACCGCCAGCGCGCGCGCGCGGCATCGACCTCGGCCTCGAACCGCCCCCAGGCGAAGTCGCCGCCCGGCAGCGGCGCTTTGGCGGTCCAGCGCGGAGACATCGGATAGAACGGCGTCAGCCGGGACACAGCCTTTTCCGCGCGCAGGCGCGAGGTCGTGACACCGCCGCCGAAGATCGTGATCAGCGGTGCCTTGCGGCGCCCGTAATCGAACGTCATCGACCCGTCCCGCGCCGGACGTTTACCCGCGGGGTCGATCACCGTGTTGGCGCCGGACACCGTCCGCACCACGTCGACGGCCTCGATCTTTTCGCGGAAATAGCGGTTCACCGCCTCGCACAAATAAGCCACGTCGCCGGCCCGCATCGCGACGATGGCGGGATCGCCCTTGAAGGCGTGGCCCACGGTGCCGATCAGCGTGAAATCGCGCTCGTAGGGGCTGGCGAAGATCAGCCGCCGGTCGGCATTCTGGAACACATAGACGTTGTCGCTGTCGAACAGCCGCCGGACCACGATCTGGCTGATCTGCACGAGGCCGTGGCTCGGCTGCGGCTGGCGCAACACGGTTTCGGCGACGGAGGCGGTCCAGGCCCCGGTCGCATTGACGAGCGCGCGCGCCGTGATCACCTGGCGATGGCCGCGATCGATCGCCACCAGCCGCCAGAACTCAACGCGTTCGGCGCGGGTGCAGCGCGCGCCGGTGCGGATCACAGCCCCCCGCGCCGCGGCATCGACGGCGCTCAGCACCACCAGCCGGGAATCGTCGACGACGCAGTCGGAATATTCGAACGCGGTGCCGAACGGCCGCTTCAGGGCGTTGCCTACCGGGTGATGGGTGACGTCGACCGTCGCCGACGCCGGCAGACCGCTGCGCGAGGCCAGCCGGTCGTACAATAACAGCCACGACCGCAACTGCCACGCCGGGCGTTCATCGGTATGGGCGGGGATCGCAAAGCGCATCGGACGCACCAGATGCGGCGCGATCCGAAGCCAGACGTCGCGCTCGGCCAGCGCGCGGCGGACGCGAAAGAACGCCCGGCGCTCCAGTCCCGCCAGATCGCCATGGATCAGCCGCGGCGAGGCCTGGGATGCGCCCGTGCCGAGATCGCCCTGCTCCAGCAGGATCACACGCAGGCCGCGGCCAGCGGCGTCGCGCGCGATGCTGACGCCGTTCAACCCGCCGCCGATGATCGCAAGATCGTAATCCGCCATGCGCAACGCTTAACGCAGAGAACCGAAGTTCACCACATCTACCCGGTCTTGCGCGTAGGCTCGATGACATCGCCGCCATTGCGACCGACCAGGGCGGCGTATTGGCCGATCGGGAAGGGCTTGCCGATGAAATAGCCCTGCACCGCGTCGCAGCCTTCTTCCGACAGGAAACCGAGCTGCTCCTGGGTCTCCACGCCCTCGGCGACGATCGACATTTCGAGGCCGTGGCCGAGGTCGATGACGGCGCGAACGATCGCCGCCGACTGCGGATTGCGCCCGAGATTCATGACAAAGGCGCGGTCGATCTTGATCTTGTCGAACGGGAACGCCTGCAGATAGCTCAGCGACGAATAGCCCGAGCCGAAATCGTCCATCGAGATGCGCACGCCGAGCGCCTTCAGCCGCCGCAGCAGCGCAAGGCCGCGATCGAAGTCCTCGATCAGCACGCCCTCGGTGATTTCGAGCTCGAGCCGGTCGGGCGCCAGCCCGGTTTCGAGCAGGATCGAATGCACCAGGCTGACCACGTCGCCGTGCATGAATTGCGCGGGCGACAGGTTGATCGCGACCTGCAGCGGCACCGGCCAGGAGGCGGCCTCGCGGCAGGCTTCGCGCAGGATCCATTCGCCCATTTCGACGATCAGGCCGCTTTCTTCCGCCAGCGGAATAAAATCGCTGGGCGGGACGAAACCGCGCACCGGATGCAGCCAGCGCGCCAGCGCCTCGAAGCCGATCACCTCGCTGGTGGCGACCGTCGGCCCTGAAGTGGCCTGCGGCTGGTAGTGCAGCGACAATTCGCCATTCTTGATCGCCATCGAGAGGTCCTGGTGCAGCACGCGGCGGTCGCGGATCTGCTGGTCCATCTCGGGCTCGAAGACGCTGATCGAGCCGCGCGATTTCGCCTTGGCGCGGAACAGCGCAGCGCCTGCATTGGCGAGCAGCGAGGCGGCGTCCGAACCATTATGCGGGAAGACCGAGATGCCGGTGGTGCAGCCGGTGCGGACCGATTTGCCGTCGATCTGGAATTCGTTCGCCAGCGCCTCGCCAATCTGTTCGGCCAGCAACACGCCGGCCGCCGGCTGCTTGCCGTCGATGATCAACCCGAACTCGTCGCCCGAGAGCCGGGCTACCACGCCGCCGCGGGCGGAGTCCTGGAGACGGCTCGCCACTTCGATCAGCAATTTGTCGCCCATCCCATGGCCGAACACGTCGTTGACTTCCTTCAACCCGTCGAGGTCGACGCACAACACCGCGAATTCCTCGTCGGTGCCTGCGCAGGCCTCGATCATCTGGGCCAGCGCCTGCAGGAACGCGGCGCGGTTAGGCAGGTCGGTCAGGCCGTCATGATAGGCCATGTGCGCCATCCGCGACTTGGTCTGGCGGCGATCGGTGACGTCCTCATGGGTCTTGATCAGGTATTGCGGCTCGCCGGCATCGTCCAGCACGGTCATGCGGCGGGTCAGGAACAGCCGCAATCCGTCCTTGGTCGAGATCGGGTGCTCTTCGGTCAGCAGGCCGCGCTTTTTGATCGCCGCCTCGTCGCGCGCGATGATCAGCTTGGCTTCGCGCGGATTGAAGATATCGGCCGCCGTCAGGCCGGTGGCGTCCTCGCGGCGGCGGTTGAGGATGGTCTCGGCGCTGCGGTTGGCCAGCAGATAGCGGCCGTCGCTGACGCGCTCGACGATCAACGAGACCGGGATGTTGTCGACCACGAGTTCGAGGAACTTCTTGTTGTTTTCGAGCTCGCGGGAAAGCGACCGGCGTTCGGTAACGTCGTCGAACAGGGCGATCAGGAATTCCGGCTCGTTGTTTTCGTTGCGCGCGACCACGCGATTGGAGGAGAGAATGCGTTTCTCCGAACCGCGCTCGACGAGGAGCTCGCTGCGGTAGTAACCCTCGGACGCATCGAGCGCGCATCGGTCGGCCTTGTCGATGCTTGCCGCGGTTCCGGCGCTGAAAATCTCGTCGGCGCGGCGGCCGACGATGTGATCGCGGGAGAAGCGCGAGAAGCGTTCGAACGCGCGGTTGGCGAAAATATAGCGGCCGTCCTCGATGTTCTTGGCGGCGACGCAGACCGGAACGTTGTCCAGCACCGATTCCAGGAACTGGGTGGTCGACGCCAGCTTGCGCGACAGCTTGCGCTGCTCGGTGCAATCGTCATGGGTTGCGACCGAGCCGCCGTTCGGCAGCAGGAAATGCTTGACCAGAACCGATCTGCCGTCGGGCAGTTCGGTGACCATACCCTCCGGGGTGCTCGACCTGGCATAAAACTCCTCGACGCTGATATCCAGTGCGCCACGCTTGTGTCGCAACTCCAGCAATTCCGGACCGGTCATGTTGCGGGGAACGTCCGCGCGCACCAGGCCGTAGATTTCAAGATAGCGATCGTTGCAGAAGATGATCCGGCGCTCCGCATCGGTCATCACCACGCCCTGATTGAGATTGTTGAGGGCCGAACTGATGAACGCATTGCGCCGCAGTTGCGACCGCTTGACCTTGCGCAGGGCCGACAGCACCCACAGCCCGACCGCCATCAGAAATGATGCGATGACGAGGCCGCCGAGCAGAATGATCCATATCGTATTCGGATCGGCCGAGCCGACATAGTTCGGGGGCGCAAAGTCATCGGCTGCCGCCCATGCGTCCGCGCCCGGCGCAAGGATAACGATAACGGCGACCGCCAGGCACAGCACGGCCCACGCCGGAATCGAATTCTTCCCGCCTGCCTGCCAATTCTTGCCAGTCATCATTCACCCGCGGATTTCTGCGGCGGAGTGTCTGGCTTCACGGGTTTGGATCGGGTAAACGCCCATCCTTGCAACCCGCAAATGCGACTTAAATTACGGCAATTGCCCTGACATGATTAATGCTTCACTAACAGGGGCGCCGTTCGGGGCATATTTCGAGACAATCCAAGGAGTTGCCAACGGGTTACTCGGCCGCATTCCTCAACGAAACGATAATAACCGAGCGCGATTGCAGCCCAATTTCGTGCCAAATTCCCGGATCTGAAGCGGACATGGACAAGGTTGATTGCGTCGTCATCGGAGCGGGGGTGATCGGGCTTGCGGTGGCCCGCCAGCTCGCCCAGGCGGGCCGCGAAGTGATCGTGCTGGAAGCGGCCGAGGGCATCGGCACCGTAACCTCGTCGCGCAACAGCGAGGTGATCCATGCCGGCATCTATTATCGCGCCGGCAGCCTGATGGCGCAGATGTGCGTCAGCGGCAAGCACGCGCTCTACCGCTATTGCCGCGATCACGGCATCCCGCATCGCAATTGCGGCAAGCTGATCGTCGCAACGACGCCCAGGGAAACCGAAAAACTGCAATCGATCCGGGCCCATGCCGAAGCCAATGGCGTGCTCGATATGCAGCTGCTGGCGGGCGACGCCGCTCGCGCGCTGGAGCCGGCGTTGAATTGCGACGCGGCGCTGCTGTCGCCGTCCACCGGGATCATCGACAGTCACGCCTACATGCTGGCGCTGCAGGGCGATGCCGAAGCGGCGGGCGCGGCGTACGCGTTCTACACGCCGCTCGTCCGCGCCAAGGCCGCCGCGGGCAGGATCGAAATCGAGGCCGGCGGCGATGCGCCGATGACGCTGGAATGCAATCTGCTCGTCAACGCGGCCGGGCTCGGCGCGCCGGCCGTCGCGCGCAGCGTCGACGGCATGCCGATCGAGTTGATACCGTCGGCCTATCTGGCGAAGGGAAACTACTTCAGCTGCAGCGCGCGGGCGCCGTTTTCACGCCTGATCTATCCGGTGCCCGAGCCCGGCGGCCTCGGCGTGCACCTCACGCTCGACATGGCCGGACAGGCACGGTTCGGTCCCGATGTGGAATGGGTGGATGCGATCGACTATGCGGTCGATCCGGCGCGGGCGGACCGGTTCTATCCGGCGATCCGGAAATACTGGCCGACGCTGCCGGACGGCGCGCTGATGCCGAGCTATTCCGGAATCCGGCCGAAGATCGTGCCACCAGCGGTTGCAACGCAGGATTTCCTGATCCAGGGACCGCGTGACCACGGCGTGAGCGGCCTGATCAACCTGTTTGGCATCGAGTTGCCCGGACTGACGTCGTCACTGGCGATCGCGGACCATGTCGGCGAATTGGCCAAGGCGTAGCAACACCCCTGCCGCGGACGAGCGCAAACCCGCTCATCCGGCGACAAAAGGTGCTTGCAACGCGACTGGGGGACTTACGGTTAGTGGAGAGTCTCGCTCGCGGTATGCTTCAACCGCTCGATCTCATCCTTGACCATCAACTTGCGGCGCTTCAACTCGAGAATTTGCAGGTCGTCTGTGGAAAGGTGCACGAGCGCTTCGTGCAATTCATTTTCGAGGATCTTGTGTTTACGTTCAAGTTCAACAAGATGCGCCTGTATTGCCATACGAAATCTCCTCGGTGGATAAAACCTCAGATTCGATCCGGACGAATAAGTGTACACCAGCCACCGAATTTGTCGATGGATATCGCGAATCGCCTGGCTCATATTTTCGGATTTATCTGTAACCAATCGTGAGTATGGAACCCGGTCAGCTTGCGAAGCAGGCTCGCAGGGACGATATTCGCCCGGCGGCTTCCGTGAAATTGTTCACAACCTCATCGTGCTTATTAGCTAACGTACACCATGACCAACGAAGATGAGCGCGAACTCCATACCGAGCTGGCAAGGCTGCAGCAGGAGCACCGCGATCTCGACGCCGCGATCGATGCGCTGCATCAATCGCCGGCGCCGGACTTGCTGCGGCTGCAGCGCCTGAAGAAGCGCAAGCTGCAATTGCGTGATCGTATCGCCTTCATCGAAGACCAGATCACGCCCGATATCATTGCTTGATGCCGTTGTTATAATTGTCGTTCCGGCATCGCCCGGACGGATCAGCGCGTTCCAGGCTCCGGACCGGACTCAGTGCCGCCCGTCAACTCCAGCAGCACGCCGGCGAGTGCTTCGGCCTCGTAGGGTTTCTGCAAAAACCGTCCGCCTTCGGGCAAATCCTTTTCCCCGACATCCACAAGGCCCGAGGTCGCGACGATCTTGATCGGCGGCCAGCGGCCCCGGACCGCGCGGGCGAGCTTCAACCCGTCCATCGAACCCGGCATCTGGATATCGGTGAACACGACACTGATGTCGCGGCGGGCTTCCAGGATTTCGATCGCGTCATCGGCATTGCCGGCTTCGACGACTTCGAAGCCCGCAGCGGTGATCATGGCGACCGCGTCCATCCGCAACAGAAACTCGTCCTCGACGATCAACACCACAGGCCTTTTGGAGGCCGCACGAACTCATGCACGTGAACTCCCCGCCAATCGGCGTTAAGTACCGAATATCTTTTTCGTTCCGCGCTGGCTGATTTTCTCGGCACCCTTTGTGAGATTGCCCGCGCCCATAGCGGAACCATCAACGCGACATCGTCGCCGCAGGACGCGGTTCATGTTCCGCCTGCCGCTTGAGGGCGGGTTCAGCCAGCGCGGGAAAACCAATTTCGCGCCGCTGCTCGCGCTTGACTCCTATAGAACAAAAGAAGAACATATCTCCCTGCCGCCAGCCCAAGCAAGAGGGAGTTTCCCATGTCCGCACTATCTTCCCTGTCCGACAACAGCCGTTACGAGCAGGCCTGTGATCAGGCGATCGCGATGTGCGACGGCAATCTGCGCTCGACCATCAAGGCGCTGATCATGGCAAACGAATATCTGGAAACGGAACTGGAGGAATTGCAGGCGGCGATCGCGGCCGGCTGCGTGCCGGCTAAATCTTCATACGCGAGCAGTACCGCCGCCTGATCGATCAAACCTGGAGCGATAGAGATGGCCGATGTCACGTATTACGTCGCACTGCCATTCCTGCAGGACGACGACGGCTCGCCGGTCGCGGGCGCAGCCGAGGAATGCCAGAGTCCGACAACCGCATTGCGGCGCGCAGAGATCCTGTCGAAAACTCCCGGCAGCATCGGCGCCGTCGCGTTCAGCCGTACCGGCGATCCCATGATCGGCGAATTCGGCGATGCGCAATTGCTGCGGAAATTCGGCAGCGTGCCGGACGATCTGAGCGGGCTGTAGAGACCGTCCGCGCGAGCCAACGGGTCGGCGCGATGACCGCTCTTACGCCTCGTGCCGCCGCTGCGCCTTGCGCACATACATCGCGCTGTCGGCCTCCTCCAGCGCTCGGCCGGCTTCAGCGTGAGGACCAAGGATCGCGACGCCGGCGGAAGCGCCTGCAGCGACGGTGCGGCCGCGAAACACGAAGGTGAGACGGTCGATCGCCGCTTCCAGCGCCGCGGCCTTGGCCTTGGCATCGGTCTCGGTGAGATTCCACAACAGCAGCGCGAACTCGTCGCCGCCGAGCCGGCCGACCACATCCGAAGCGCGCACCCGGCTCGAGAGCGTGGCCGCAATGGCCTTGAGCACCTGATCGCCCGCGGCGTGGCCAAAGGCATCGTTGACCGGCTTCAGGCGATCGACGTCGAGCACGATCAGGGCGCCGCTGGCGTGATAGCGCTTCATGTAGGCGATCGAGCGGTGGAGTTCGCGCTCGAAGCCGCGGCGGTTCAGGATATCCAGCAGAAAGTCGGTCTCGGCGGAGGCCTGCAGCTCGTCGATCCGTGCCAGCGCCCGCGCCAATTGCGTTTTGAGCCGCCTGATCGTCGATTTGGCGTCGCCCGGTGCGGCCAGTGGCGGGGGTGCGGGCGCGGCGGCACGGCGCGGCGCGGCTTTACGCTCGGCTACGGCGGTTTTGCGGCCTTTTGCGGCCCCCGAGGCTGCCGCCCTGGTTTTCTTCTTCATGGCCTTCCCTGTGCAGGCTTGCTTATGAAGGCTTGCCGGGATTCACCAAGACAGGATAGTCCATTCCGTACCCCTTGCCACCGCCTTGGATGAAGCCCGGGCCGCCCCTATAATCCGGCCTATGTTTCTGGATTCCCGAACAGAATTGACGACATGACCGCCCCCATCGCCATCATCATGGGAAGCCAGTCCGACTGGGAGACCATGCGCCACGCCGCCGAAACACTGGCGGCGCTTGGTATCGCCTGCGAAAAGCGCATCGTCTCGGCCCATCGCACCCCGGACCGGCTGTACGCTTTTGCCAAGGGCGCCAAATCCGAAGGCTTTCAGATCATCATCGCCGGGGCCGGCGGTGCCGCGCATCTGCCGGGCATGGCGGCGGCGCTGACGGAACTTCCGGTGTTCGGCGTTCCCGTCGAATCCAAGGCGCTGTCCGGCGTCGACTCGCTGTACTCGATCGTGCAGATGCCCGCAGGCATCCCGGTCGGGACACTGGCGATCGGAAAGGCCGGCGCCATCAATGCCGCGCTGCTCGCGGCAAGCGTGCTCGCGCTGAACGATCCGGCGCTGGCGACGAGGCTTGCCGCGTGGCGCCGACGGCAAACCGATGATGTCGCCGAGCGGCCGGAGGGAACGGCGTGACAGCTTCAGGTCAGGTGAAGCTGCAGCCGGGCGACACCATCGGAATTCTCGGCGGCGGACAATTGGGTCGGATGCTGGCGCTGGCAGCGGCGCGGCTTGGCCTCAAGTGCCAGATATTTTCGCCGGAACCGGATTCGCCCGCCTTCGATGTCGTGATGAACGCGACCTGCGCCGAATATGCCGATGTCGAGGCGCTGGAGCTGTTCGCCAACGACGTCGACGTCGTCACCTATGAATTCGAGAACGTGCCGGCCGCGACCGCCATGGTGCTGGCCGCGCGCCGTCCGGTGCTCCCAGCGCAGAAAATCCTCGAGACCACGCAGGACCGGCTGATCGAAAAGGATTTTGTGAAGCGGCTGGGGATCGGCACCGCGGACTATGCTGACGTGTCTTCGGCGGCGGCGCTGCGCGCGGCCATCGCCCGCATCGGCCTTCCCGCGGTGATCAAAACCCGCCGCTTCGGTTATGACGGCAAGGGCCAGGCCATCATCCGCGAGGGCGACGATCCCGATCAGGTCTGGGACGATCTCGGCACCAAATCGGCGATCCTGGAGGCGTTCGTGCCGTTCGAGCGCGAGATTTCGGTGATCACCGCGCGTGGCGCCGACGGCCAAGTCGAATGCTACGACGTGACCGAAAACGAGCACCGCGACCACATTCTGAAAATCTCGCGTGCGCCGGCCGATATCCCCGACGCTCTCGCCGCGCAGGCGCGATCGATCGCGGAAAAGATCGCCAACGCGCTGGACTATGTCGGCGTGCTCGCCGTCGAGATGTTCGTGGTACCAGGGAATGGCGCGCCGCAGGTGCTGGTTAACGAGATCGCGCCGCGGGTACACAATTCCGGCCACTGGACGCTCGACGGCGCCTCGATCTCGCAATTCGAGCAGCACATCCGCGCCATTGCCGGCTGGCCGCTCGGCAAGCCGATCCGCCATGGCGCGGTGACCATGACGAACCTGATCGGCGACGACATCCTGAGCTATCAGCAGTGGCTGACGGTCCCCGGTGCGACGGTGCACCTTTACGGCAAGGGCCCGCCGCGGCCGGGCCGCAAGATGGGACACGTCACCGAAGTGTCGCCGCGCGAAAAATAGCCGCCGCCCGCATCAGGTGCCGGCGACGACGCCGTCCGGTTCGTCGCTGAGCCAGCGATAGATCACGCCACCCAGCACCCCGCCGATCAGCGGCGCGACCCAGAACAGCCAGAGCTGCGCCAGCGCCCAACCGCCGACGAACAGCGCCGGACCGGTGCTGCGCGCCGGATTCACCGAGGTGTTGGTGACGGGAATGCTGACGAGATGGATCATGACCAGCGCCAATCCGATCGCGAGCGGCGCAAATCCCGCGGGCGCCTTGCCATGGGTCGCTCCCATGATGATGAACAGGAACATCATGGTCATCACCACTTCCATGAGGAAGCAGGCGACCAGGCTGTATTGGCCCGGCGAATGCGCATCATAGCCGTTGGAGGCAAAACCCTTGGCGACGTCGAAGCCGGCAGCACCGCTCGCGATCACATAAAGCAGCGCGGAGGCGGCAATGGCGCCGATCACCTGGGCAATGACATAGGGGACGATCTGCCCGGCCGGAAAGCGCCCGCCCGCGGCAAGGCCCACCGTCACCGCGGGATTGAGATGGCAGCCGGAGATATGGCCGATCGCATAGGCCATGGTCACGACACTGAGCCCGAACGCCAGAGAGACCCCGACCAATCCGATGCCGACTTGCGGAAATGCGGCCGCGATGACCGCGCTGCCGCAGCCCGCGAAAGTCAGCCAAAAGGTCCCGATTGCTTCGGCTGCGTACTTTTTTGTGTTCATGATTTCCTCCCCTTATACTGACCGAAACCTAGGCAAGCCCTGTTAAGGGGCACTGAAGGTCTGGAACCAAGATTTATGCGAAGTGATTCGGGCCTTTTCCGGCACAAATCCCCTTTCCCCAGGTGGACATGGCCGGTTTTGTCTGATACATCCGCGCCCTCAAGGTTAAGGGTAAGGCCTTTCGCCGACCCTTTGCTTTACCCGAATTCCTATCCGATCAATTGAAAGAGGATGCCGCGTGCAGGTTCTCGTCCGCGATAACAATGTCGATCAAGCCCTCAAGGCGCTGAAGAAGAAGATGCAGCGCGAGGGTATTTTCCGCGAGATGAAGCTCCGCGGACATTATGAAAAGCCCTCCGAGAAGAAGGCCCGCGAAAAGGCCGAAGCCGTGCGCCGCGCGCGCAAGCTGGCCCGCAAGAAGCTGCAGCGCGAAGGCCTGCTGCCGATGAAGCCGAAGCCGGTGTTTGGCGCCGGTCCGGGTGCCGAGCGCGGTGGCGCTGGCGGCGGCCGTGGTGGTCCGGGCGCAGGTCGCGGACCGCGCTGATCGCTGTTGCAGATTTGAGAATCCGATGACGCGGGCCTTGCGCCCGCGTTGTTATTTTGCGGAGCGCATTTTCCGGGTTACCAATACAGGGTTCTCTGCGCGAGCATTTTCCACGATGGCTATTCCGGTTCCCTCGGCTTCCTCCGGAGTTTCACGGTGCCGCCGCCGTGCCGCGGTGCCGCTGGTCCTGCTTGCGATCGGCCTTGCGATCCCGCTGGCCGGCTGCTCGTTCGATCTGGGATCGTGGGGATCCGACAGCGAAAAACCGAAACCGGTCGCGCAGCAGCCGACCGATGATATCAGCGCCCGCAGCGTCAGCGATGCCCAAGGCTACACTACCCGCGGCCAGGTTCTGGCCAAATCCGGCAAGAACGAAGAAGCCATTGCGGAATTCGATCGCGCGCTCGCGCTCGATCCCTACAACGCGCAAGCCCTGTACGGCCGCGGCCTGATCTATCAGGGCGAGAAACAGCACCAGCAGGCGATCGAGGATTTCACCGCGGCCAATGGCCTGACACCGCAGCGCGCCGAGCCATTACTCGGCCGTGCGACCAGCTACCTCGCACTCGACAAGGCCAAGGAAGCCGCCGCCGACCTCGACGAGGCGGTGCAGGCCGAACAGAACAGCGCCGCGGCCTGGGCCGCGCGCGGCCTGGCGTACGAGCGGCTCGGCGACAAGGCCAAGGCCGCCGACTCCTATCGAAACGCGATCGCTATACGTCCCAAGGACGAAGCCTCGCGCAGCGGTCTGGCGCGCGTCGGCGGCTAGCTCAGGATTTTGGATTATTTCGGCAGGACGGCGTGGAACACTGACTTCGCCGCCGACAGCATGTCGTCGGCGACGCTGGTGTGCTCCTTGGGCATCGGCTCGGCCGCCTCGGCGCGCAGATCGAGCGGCGGCCGCGCCAACGGGATGTCGGCCGGTGGCGTCGGACGGCGCGGGTCGCCGCTATTTGCATAAGGCGGCCTCGGCTGCGATCCCTGATCGAGCCCGTCGCCGGCCGGGCTCGGCGGCGTCGAGACCATGATCGGCGGCGGCAGCGGGCGTAGCGCCGGCGCGGACACGACACGCGGGGTATCGGGAACGCCCGCGACCTCGGGCGGACGCGGTGCATCCGGCGTACGGGCGGCCTGCTGCGCACGGGGCGCATTGTCGCTGCTGCCGCGCAGGCGCTCGATCGCGGCCCGGGCGAGATCGTTGGCGTCGCGGCGCTCTTCGGGCGCGACCGCGGCTTCAACCGGCGGCGCGGGATTTGGCGTCACGGCGACCGGAGCCACGGCAGGATTGATCGGCTGCACCGGCGACGGAAGCACGACCCTGACGGCCGTCTTCTCGCGCGGCGCCGGCGCATGGCGGCGCGGGTCGGCGGGAATGCTGGCGGTCTCGGCCGGCACGTCGGCCGGCTTTGCATCGGCGGATTTTGCCTCAGGCTTTGCGTCAGCTTTCGCTTCAGCTTTTTCCTGCGGCTTCTCGATGACCGCGGCCTTTTCGGAAGCCGACCGCTCGAGCAGCGTGCGTTCCGACATGCCCTTGGCTTTCACGCCGGCCTCGGGGAGATTGCTAAGCTCGGTGGGCTTGTCGGCCGGCTTGCCGTCAGTGCCGGCCTTGAGATCGGGTTTGGGATCGGCGGTCGACACCGCGGCGGCCGCCGGAGCATCGGCCCCCGGCTTGCTCACGATGTAATGGTTGACGATGTAGGCCCCAATAATCGTCGCTGCCACCGACGGCAGGATGTCCATCGTAAATTTCTTCAGATAATTCAGCATTGCCGGCCACTCCCCGCCGTCATTTGATGCTGGAACTTTGAGGCACATTGAGGGATCAACTGCGACGGATCGATGGCAATTGGCAGGTCACCGCGACGTTTCGTGTCACAGCCGTTTCGATCAGCTTAAGATACCCAACCAGGGCGCGGCCGTAGCCGGGCCTCGCCGCCGGGAAGTCAGGATGGCGCGCCGGCCCACCCGAGCCCAATTTACCTTGTTCCGAGCGGGCCAAACGCGGAACGGCGCAGGCCCGGACGGTTACGGCTTCAACTCGACTTCCAGGAATACGACTTCGCTTGCCGTTTCGTTGAGCACATCGTGTTCCACGCCGGCTTTGCGGAAATAGGATTTGCCGAGGCCGAGCTGCGCCTTCGAGCGTTCGCCGCTGGGTGCCACGATGGTCATCTCACCCGAGGTCACCGGCACGATCACGTAATCCATCCCATGGGTGTGATGGCCGGTGGCGCTGCCCGGCGCCAGCCGCCACTCGGTAACGCGAACCTCGGGGGTGTCGACCTGAACCTCGGATTTGGCGCTGAGCATGGCTGGGGTCACTCCAAGGAACTAATGCAAGGAACTGCTGCAAGTAATTGCGGCGAGCATCACGGCACGAATACCATGAACACGAATACGGCAAACACCACCACATGCACCAGCCCAAACAGGATGTTGGTGCGCCCGGTGCCGAAGGTGAGCATGCTGATGCCAAAGGTCAGCAGTAGCAGCACCACATCCTGGGCGTTGAGTCCCAGCACCAATGGCTTGTCGAGCATGTAAGCGGCTACCGCGACCGCCGGAACCGTCAGCCCGATGGTCGCCACCGATGAGCCGAGCGCAAGGTTGATGCTCTTCTGCAGGTCGTTCTTGCGCGCGGCGGCGACGGCGGCGACGCTCTCGGGCAGCAGGATCAACAGCGCCACCAGCACGCCGGCAAAGGCCGGCGGCGCGCCGATCATGGCGGTCCCGACATCGACCGCGAGCGAGAATTTCTTCGCCAGCAGCACGACCGCCAGCAGCGAGAGCAGCAGCAACGCGATGCTCAGCGCCAGCATGCCGTTCGACATCGGCGCTCCGTCATCCCCGGCGCCGGCCGGTCCGCTGATGAAATAATCGCGATGGCGGATGGTCTGGGTGTAGAGGAACACGCCGTAGAGCAGAAGGGTGACGACGCTGACGAAGCCAAGCTGGGTCGCCGAATACACCGGCCCGGGCGTCGTCAGCGTGTAATTGGGCTCGATCAGCGTGATGGTTGCCATCACGAACAGCACGCTGAGATAAAGGTTGGCGCCCGAAACCTGGACATCCTGTTCGCGGTAACGCAAGCCCCCGAAGAAGATGCAGACGCCGACCAGACCGTTGCAGACGATCATGATGACCGCGAACACCGTATCCCGCGCCAGGGTCGGCACCGGCTTGTCGCCGAGCATGATGGTCGCGATCAGCGCGACTTCGATAATGGTGACCGCCAGCGTCAGCAGCAGCGTGCCGTAGGGCTCGCCGATCCGCCCGGCGATCACCTCGGCGTGATGGACGGCCGCGAACACCGTGCCGAACAGGACCGCCAGCAATACCGCGGCAAAGACGAGCCCGCCGGCCGACGGCGTGAACGCCAGTCCGAGCGCGGTAGCGACCGCAAAAAGCAGTATTGCCAACGCCGGGAAAATCCATGCCGATCGCGGCATTGGGCCGTGTGCGCTCATGCAACCAAATCCTCAAAATCCTGCGGGCGGACTATGCGCCAAACCATCGCCGTCGTCAGCCTTTCGCTGCATTGATGAATTGTCGCGCCACCTCGATCGCGCCAAAACTGTCCAGATCGACGTGGCCGCCTTCCGGAAAGCGGACGAACCGCTTCGGTTCGTGCGCGAGCGCGAACAGCCGTTCGCCGAGCGCGATCGGAATCGTCGGATCCCGCGCGCCGTGCATGATCAGGAGCGGCACCCTGACCCGCGCGATCCGCTGGTCGGAGTGAAAGGGATCCAGCATCACCAGCCGCACCGGAAAGATCCAGAACGACGCCGCGGCGACGTCCACGATCGATGTATAGGGCGCCTCGAGGATCAGCCTGCCGACCGGTTGTTCGGCCGCCAGCGCCACCGCGACACCGGTGCCGAGCGAAAAGCCCCAGACCACAATCCGGTCCGCGCCATAGCGCGCCGTTGTGAAGGCATAGGCCGCCGCGGCATCGGCGAGCACGCCGCGCTCGCTCGGTTTTCCGCTCGAGCCGGCATAGCCGCGATACGACAGCGCGACGATGCCGGTGCCGTCCGAGATCAGGTCACGAAAGCGGCCAAAGAACCCGGCGAGATAATCGCCGTTGCCGTGGAAATAAAGCACCACGGGATGCCCCGGTTTCGCCGGCACGTGCCAGACGATGACCTTTTCGCCATCGGCCGTGGTCAGGACATGCTCTTCGGCTTCCGGAAATCCGGCGGCCTCCGGCGGAGTCCGGATCGTTTGCGGACTAGGAAACAGGAATGACCGCTGCATGAAGAACAGCCCGGCCAGACCGCAGGCATAACCGACCGAAACGATGATCAGCAGCCATTTCAGGGCGATCATGATTTCCTGTCGATGGGTTACATCGCCTTGACGATGTTCTCGGTGACCTTCTTGGCGTCGCCGAGCAACATCATGGTGTTGTCGCGATAGAACAGCGGATTGTCGATGCCGGCATAGCCCGAGGCCAGCGAGCGCTTGATGAACATCACGGTGCCCGCCTTCCACACCTGCAGCACAGGCATGCCGTAGATCGGCGAGGTCTTGTCGTCCTCGGCGGCGGGGTTGGTGACGTCGTTGGCGCCGATCACGAACGCAATGTCGGCCTGGGCGAATTCGGAGTTGATGTCCTCGAGTTCGAACACCTCGTCATAGGGCACGTTGGCTTCAGCCAGCAGCACGTTCATATGGCCGGGCATGCGGCCGGCGACGGGGTGGATCGCGTACTTCACCTCGACGCCTTCCTTCTTCAGCGTGTCGGCCATTTCGCGCAGCGCATGCTGGGCCTGCGCCACCGCCATGCCGTAACCGGGCACGATGATGACCTTCGAGGCGTTCTTCATGATGAAGGCGGCATCGTCGGCGGAGCCGAGCTTGGCGGGTTTCTGTTCGCCGCCCGGACCGGCTGCGGCCGCGGTCTCGCCGCCAAAACCACCGAGGATGACCGAGATGAAGGAGCGGTTCATCGCATGGCACATGATGTAGGACAGGATTGCGCCGGACGAGCCGACCAGCGCGCCGGTGATGATCAGCGCCGAATTGCCGAGCGTGAAACCGATGCCGGCGGCGGCCCAGCCGGAATAGGAGTTCAGCATCGAGATCACGACCGGCATGTCGGCGCCGCCGATCGGGATAATCATGAGCACGCCGAGCGCCAGCGCGACGATGGTGATCAGCCAGAAGTCGAGCGCGCTGCCCGACATGACGAGGCCGACGATGAACACGACCAGCGCGATGGCGAGGGCGATGTTGATGATGTGGCGGAAGGGCAAAATGATCGGCGCGCCGCTCATGCGGGCCGACAGCTTCAGGAACGCGATCACCGAGCCGGTGAAGGTCAGCGCGCCGATCGCAACACCGAGCGACATTTCAACGAGGCTCTGCGGATGGATGTTGCCGGGAGTGCCGATGTCGAACGCCTCGGGCGCGTAGAACGCGCCGGCGGCCACCAGCACCGCGGCCATGCCGACCAGCGAGTGGAACGCGGCGACCAGTTCCGGCATCGAGGTCATCGGCACCCGGCGTGCGATCACGGCGCCGATGCTGCCGCCGATGGCAATGCCGAGCACGACCAGCAACCAGGCCAGGCCATCCGCCGGCGGATGATTGGCGAGCGTGGTCGCAACCGCGATCACCATGCCGATCATGCCGAAGAAATTGCCTTGGCGTGATGAAGCGGGGCTGGACAGCCCGCGCAGCGACAGGATGAACAGCACACCCGCCACGAGATACAGAACTGCAGCCAGATTGGCGTTCATCTCAGGTCCCCATTTGTCTTCGTCACCCCGAGGTGCACGCCGCTCACTTTACCTTCTTCTTGTACATCGCCAGCATGCGCTGGGTGACAAGGAAGCCGCCGAAGATATTCACGCTGGCAAAGATCAGCGCGACGAAGCCGAAGCCGCGCGCCCAGCCGCTGCCGCCACTGACCATGCCGACACCGCCCGCGAGCAGCGCGCCGACCACGATCACCGAGGAGATCGCGTTGGTCACCGACATCAGCGGCGTATGCAATGCAGGGGTCACCGACCACACCACGAAATAGCCGACGAAAACGGCGAGGACGAAAATCGACAGCCGGAATGTGAAGGGATCGAGGGCTTGGGCTACATGCTCCATGACTTCTCTCCTTAGGCTTTCGGCTGGAAATTCGGGTGGATGACGGCGCCGTCCTTGGTCAGTGCGGTGGCTTTCACCAGTTCGTCATCCCAGTTCACCGCGAGCGACTTGTTGGGCTTGTCGATCATGGTCTCGATGAACGAGAACAAATTGCGGGCATACAGGCTCGACGCGGAGGCCGCGACGCGGCCGGCGACATTGGTATAGCCGACGATCTTGACGCCGTCGGCATCGACGATTTCGCCGGGCCTAGCGCCCTCGACATTGCCGCCGCGCTCGATCGCCAGATCAATCAGCACCGAGCCCGGCTTCATCGACTTCACCATCTCGGCACTGACGAGCTTCGGCGCCGGACGACCCGGGATCAGCGCGGTGGTGATGATGATGTCCTGCTTCTTGATATGCTCGGCGGTGAGCGCGGCCTGCTTGGCCTGATACTCCTTCGACATTTCCTTGGCGTAGCCGCCGGCGGTCTGGGCGTTCTTGAACTCCTCGTCCTCGACCGCGAGGAATTTGGCGCCAAGACTTTCGACCTGCTCTTTGGTCGCGGGCCGCACGTCGGTCGCGGTGACGACGGCGCCGAGCCGCCGCGCGGTTGCGATCGCCTGCAGGCCGGCAACGCCGACGCCCATCACGAACACCTTGGCGGCCGGAATGGTGCCGGCCGCGGTCATCATCATCGGAAACGCGCGGCCAAACGCTTCAGCCGCTTCGATCACCGCGCGGTAGCCGGCGAGATTGGCCTGGCTGGACAGCACGTCCATCACCTGCGCGCGGGTGATGCGCGGCATCAATTCCATCGCAAACGCCGAGACGCCGGCATCCGCGATGGTTTTCAGCGCGGCCTCATTGCCGTAGGGGTCCATGATAGCGATCACCAGCGCGCCGCGCTTGTACTGGGCAAGCTCGGACGCCTCGGGCCGTTTCACCTTGATGATGATGTCGGCGTCCTTCAACGCGTCCGCGCTGACCGTGGCGCCGACCGCGGTGAATTCCGAATCCGGCAGGCCCGACTTGACGCCCGCGCCCGGCTCGACCGCGATGTCGACGCCCAACGCCTTGAACTTCTTGATGGTGTCGGGGGAAGCGGCGACCCGCGGCTCGGATGGATCGATTTCCTTGGCAACGGCAATCTTCATGGGGCCTCCGGCGGCGCGAGGGGCGCGCGCACAAGCAAACTAGCGTTATTTTCGCCAGCTTGGATACCGGTTTCGCAACCGGATGAGATGCAATTTTCTGACCGCCGCCGAATTGGCGGCGCGGCGGTGGAATCAGGTCAGGAAGAAGCCCATCAGGGCGACGATGGTGACGACGGCGGCCGTGCCGTATTTCACCAGCATGATGAAACCTTCATAGGTCTGCTCATGGGCCGGATAATCGTTGCCGTCCGCGGTCGTATAGGCCACTTCGTTATGCTCTGCCATCGGTGTCCCCAGTCGGAGTTCGAAATCTGGCGTCGAAATACCGCAAAGTGGTTGGGAGGGCAACGCCATGCGAGCCCGTATTGGCTACTTATCGGGTCATTCGAAAGGCCAATTATCCCGGATCCAGCGGGTCAGACCTTCTTCATTCACCTCGCCGGCGGCGAGTGCCAGGATCATGGCGGTGGCGTGCGCCGGATCGGGCGCAAAAGGGATATCGTTTCCGCGCAAGAAGACCATCATGGCGTGGAATGCGCTACGCTTGTTGCCATCGACAAAGGCATCGTTGCGGGCGAGACCGAACGCATAGGCTGCGGCAAGCGCGGCCATATCAGTCTGTCCGTAGTGCCATTGGTTGACTGGCCGCAAAATCGCCGACTCAAAAAGGCCTCGATCCCGAATGCCTTCCGGGCCGCCGAATATCGCAAGTTGCTCGGCATGCATATCGATGACTTCATCGACGTCGAGCCAGATTGGCTCACTCATTTTGCAAGCGCGGCAAACGTATCGCGATATTCGTGCATGATCTTGCGGGCAATTTCCATCGTCCGCGCATGCTTCGGATTGAACGGCGTCAGCCGCAGGCTGCCGTCCGGTTGCTCGACCGGATAGAACTTGTCCCCCTCCTTGAGATTTAGCCGCGCGAGAAGCTCCTTCGGCAGGATCACGCCTACCGAATTGCCAATTTTGCGGATCTGGAGAGCGGTGTCTTCCAGCCTATATTCGCGCGGGGCTTCGTTCATGCCCTGAGGGATTTTGCTCATGGTGGAGGCTCCGTTATACAGATGTATAACGGAGCCTTCGATCCCGTTCAACAAATGTTTTACACGAAAATCCTCAGCCCATCGCCTCCAGCTCGTCGATCATGCCTGAAATCACCGAGAGCCCGCCGTCCCAGAATTTGGGGTCCTTGGCGTCCAGCCCGAACGGCTTGAGCAGTTCGGAATAATGCTTGGTGCCGCCGGCGGCGAGCATGGCGAGGTACCGCTCCGCAAAGCCGGCGGAGGCGTTCTCGTAGACCGCATAGAGCGAGTTCACCAGGCAATCCCCGAACGCGTAAGCGTAGACATAGAACGGCGAATGGATGAAGTGCGGGATGTACATCCAGAAATTCTCGTAACCCGGGCGGATGTCGATCGCAGGCCCGAGGCTCTCGCCCTGCACGCTGAGCCAGATCTGGCCGATCCGCTCGGCGGTCAATTCGCCGTTCTTGCGCTCGGTGTGAATGGCGCGCTCGAACGAATAGAACGCGATCTGCCGCACCACGGTGTTGATCATGTCCTCGACCTTGCCGGCGAGCAGCGCCTGGCGCTGCTTTGCATTTTTGGTCTGCGCCAATAGCCGCTTGAAGGTCAGCATTTCGCCGAACACGCTGGCGGTCTCGGCCAGGGTCAGCGGCGTCGGCGCCATCAGCGCTCCATTTTTCGCCGCCAGCACCTGATGCACGCCATGGCCGAGTTCATGCGCCAGCGTCATCACGTCGCGCGGCTTGCCCTGATAATTCATCAGCACATAGGGATGCGCCGAAGGCGTGGTCGGATGCGAAAACGCGCCCGGTGCCTTGCCCGGCCGCACCGGCGCGTCGATCCAGCGATCGGTGAAGAACCGTTCGGCGATATCGGCCATCTCGGCGGAGAAGCCGCGATACGCTGATAGCACCATGTTGCGCGCCTCGGGCCAGGCAATGGTGCCGGTGGCCGCAAACGGCAGCGGCGCGTTGCGGTCCCAATGCGCGAGCTTCTTCTTTTTGAACCAGCCGGCCTTCAGGCCGTAATAGCGGTGCGACAGTTTTGGATAGGCCGCGCGCACCGAACCGACCAGCGCGTCGACGACCTCGCGCTCGACGCGGTTGTTGAGATGCCGGGAATCGGCGACGTCCTGAAAACCGCGCCAGCGATCGGAAATCTCCTTGTCCTTGGCGAGTGTGTTGGTGATCAGCGCAAAGGTGCGCTCGTTCGCCTTGAAGGTTTTCGCCAGCGCCTGGCCCGCCGCCTTGCGTTTTTCCGGGGCGCGGTCCTGCAGGAAGTTGAGGGTCGGTTCGATCGCCAGTTCTTTTCCGCCGACCTTGAAGCGCAGGCCCGAGATCGTTTGATCGAACAGCCGGTTCCATGCGGCGTAGCCGCTCTGGGATTTTTCGTGAAACAATTGCTCGACGCGATCCTCGAGCTGATACGGCTTGTCCTTGCGCAGATCTTCAATCCACGGCCGGTAATGTCCAAGCTCGGGCGTCTGCAGCGCGCGCTCGATCACACTATCGTCAACGCGGTTGAGTTCGAGCGCGAAAAACAACAGATGCACCGACGCATTGGTCATCCGTTCGGAAACGTCGCCATAGAATTTGGTGATCGTAGGATCGACGCTGTCGCCGGCATGAATAAGGCCGGCATAGGAGCCAAGACGGCCGGCGAGATCGTCGATCGCCTCATAGCGCCTGACCGCTTCGGCCAGCCATTTGCCGCCGTCTTCTTTTGCGGTGTGTTCCGCAAGCTTGCCTTTATAGTCGGTCTCAAACGCGACGCATTCTGCATCCATCTTTTGCAAATCAGTGACGACTTCCGGTGCGTCGATGCCGGAATAGAGATCGGCCAGATTCCATTCCGGCAATTTGCCGGGCTTGGCGGCAGATTTCGCCGCGGGTTTGGTCGAACCTTTCGTTGAAATTTTCTTGGCGGTCGATTTGCGTTGAGCGGTCGACTTGCGGAGAGCGGATGAGGAGCGCGAGGTCATCTTGTTCGAAACCTGTGTTCAATCAGAGAAGCTGCGACGGTGGAATGAAAGCGGGACGGCAAGGTTTAAGAGGGCGTTAATTGGCATCGGCGACAGTGCCCCGATTCGAGACAGATAGTCGTAACGCGCGGGGAAAACCATGGCTGCCACCATTTTGATTGCCGACGACGACGCCGTACAGCGCCGTTTGGTTGAAAACATGGTGCAGAAATGCGGTTATGAGGCCCTCGTCGTCGACAGCGGCGACGCCGCAATAGCTTTGCTGACCGCTCAGGACGCCCAGCCGATCGATGCGGTGGTGCTCGATCTGGTCATGCCCGGCCTCGATGGTCTCGGCGTACTCGCAAAGATTCGTGAAGTCGGCCTGAACGTCCCCGTCATCGTGCAGACCGCGCATGGCGGCATCGATAATGTGGTGTCGGCAATGCGCGCCGGCGCGCAGGATTTCGTGGTCAAGCCGGCCAGTTTCGAACGGCTGCAAGTGTCGCTGCGCAACGCGCTCAATACCTCGGCGCTGAAGGGTGAATTGCAGCGCATCCGGCATAGCCGCGAGGGGCGGCTGACCTTTGCCGACGTCATCACCCGCAGCGAAACCATGGCGGCTGTGCTGCGCACCGCGCAGAAGGCGGCCTCCTCCACCATTCCGGTGCTGATCGAGGGCGAATCCGGCGTCGGCAAGGAATTGTTCGCCCGCGCCATCCACGGCAGCGGCGAGCGCAAGTCAAAACCGTTCGTGGCCGTCAATTGCGGCGCGATCCCCGACAATCTCGTGGAGTCGATCCTGTTCGGCCATGAGAAGGGCGCCTTCACCGGCGCCACCGAACGTCACATGGGCAAATTCGTCGAAGCCACCGGCGGCACGCTGTTTCTCGACGAGGTCGGCGAATTGCCCCTGGCTGCGCAAGTGAAGCTGCTGCGCGCACTGCAGGAAGGCATGGTCGAAGCGGTCGGCGGCCGCAAGCCGGTGAAGGTCGATGTCCGCATCATCTCCGCGACCAACCGCAAGCTGCTCGACCTCGTCAAGAACGGCCAGTTCCGCGAGGACCTGTTCTACCGCCTGCACGTGCTGCCGCTGACGATCCCGCCGTTGCGGCTGCGGCGCGAAGACATCCCGTATCTGTTGCGGCATTTCCTGGCGCGGTTTTGCGCCGAGGAAAATCGCACCATCACCGGCATCAGCGGCGAGGCGATGGCGCATCTTGCGCAACTCGATTGGCCCGGCAACATCCGCCAGCTCGAGAACACCGTGTATCGCGCCGTGGTCATGAGCGAGAGCGACCAGCTTGGCCTGGCGGATTTCCCGCAAGCCGCAGCCCATACCGTTCCGGATAGTCATACCCAGCACAGCGAGCCCCTGATCGTTGGGCCTTCGACCGCGCCGGCCATGGGCTCTGGTATTGAGATACCTATGGCACCCCTGTCCAGCCTGGGCAGCCTTGCGATGCTGACCAGCGCCGGCGAAGTGCGGCCGCTCGAGGAGATGGAGAACGAGATCATCCGCTTTGCGATCGCGCATTATCGCGGCCAGATGTCGGAGGTCGCGCGGCGGCTGAAGATCGGCCGCTCGACGCTCTACCGCAAGCTCGATGAAGCCGCCGCCGACGATCCGGCCGAGGGTGGCGCGAACACCGCGAATTGAAGCGTTGAGGCGATTGTGGCGGTCCGGAGGCAACGCGCTGAAGTCAGGAACATCTCGCTTTCCAGAACATTTGAACCGTGGCTTGCCGGTGACAGACAAATGACGCGGCGCGTGGCAAAACCGCGCCACCACAAATGCAAATGTGGGTTGAGTCAGTTTGTCGTGAGTTGCCCCGCATGGCGCTGGCTGCATGAAAGGGGCCCATGTATCGTCTGCGTTTGAAGCGTTGCGTGCATGCGTACCGACTTTTGAACGATCAGGCCGGCGCTTTCGCGCAAGCTGATGGACGATGACCAAACGACTGTTCCATGCCGGGACGGTTTCGCCCAAGGGGGTGTGACGATGCGTGACTGTTCGAAGAGCCGTGCTGGATTTGACCGCGTGCTGATGGCCGTCGCGGCAACCTTCCTCACGGTGACCGCGACCTCAGCCCTGGCTCAGGACACGCCTCGCGCCAGTGCGGCAGAACTCGCGATCGATGCGGCTGTCCCGCGTCCCGAACCGGCCAACGTCCCGCCGCCCACCGCCAGTGATTTCAAGATCGACACCACCGCGTCGGTGCCTGACGCCACCAAAACGGTAGAACCCACCAAGGCAGCCGAGAAGGCGCCGGAGACGAAAACCACCGAGCAGTCCGCCGAACCCAAACCAGCCGAAACGGCGACCGCTCCTGCGGAAGCTCCCAAGCCAAGCGACACCGCGACCGTAACGCCCGCGGCCCCACCGGCTGCGACCGCTGTCGCGCCGGCCGCCGAGCCGGCCAAGGAGCCGGTGAAGGCTGCGAGCAATGTGGCGCCGGAAGATCAGCCGGTCGCCGACAAATTGCGCGACATGCTGGGCGGGAAATCGCTGCGCTATTTCGACCGCAAGGCCGAGCGCGCCGCCGTCGAGAAATTCTATGGCGCCCGCGAATACGCGCCGGTGTGGACCCAGGCCGGCAAATTGACCGACAGCGGCAAGGGCGTGATCGCACGCCTGAAAGATGCCGCCGCCGACGGCCTCAATGCCGCCGACTATCCGGTGCCGGATTTCGCCGCCGCCACCTCGCCGGACGCATTGGCCGACGCCGAGATGAAGCTGACCGCCAGCATGCTGGACTATGCCCGTCAGGCCCAGAGCGGCCGGATGCACTGGTCGCAAGTCTCGGCCGACATCCTCTATCCCGAGCATCCGACCGATCCGGCGGAAGTGCTGGCGAACGTGACGACCGCCAAGGACGCTTCCGCAGCGCTCGATGGCTATAATCCGCCGCACAAGCTCTACAAGGAATTGAAGGCGAAGCTCGCCGAACTGCGCGGCCAGGGCGATGGCCCGGCGGTGCAGATCGCCGACGGCCCGGCGCTTGTCTTCAAGGCCGGCAGCAAGAAGCAGCCGGCCGTGGCGCCGGAAGATTCGCGGGTGCCGCAGCTGCGCGCCAAGCTCGGAATCAGCGAAAACGCCGATGACACGCATTACGACGCCAAGGTCGCCGAGGCCGTCCGCAAATTCCAGGAAGGCGCCGAACTGAAGGCGACCGGCGTGCTGGACGACCGTACCGTCAAGGCGATCAACAGCCCGAAACGCGACAGGCAGATCGACACCGTGATGGTCAACATGGAGCGCTGGCGCTGGCTGCCGCGCCAGCTCGGCGCGCCCGGAATCGGCAACGCCTATGTCATTCTCAACATCCCCGACTATACGCTGAAGGTGATGCAGAACGGCGCGCAGGTCTGGACCACCCGCGTGGTGACTGGCAAGCCGGGGCAGCATGCGACCCCGCTGCTGACCGAGACGATGAAGTACATCACGGTCAATCCGACCTGGAACGTACCGCCGTCGATCGTCTACAACGAATATCTGCCGGCCCTGCAGCAGGATCCGACCGTGCTGCAGCGCATGGGCCTGAAGCTCGAGCAGAACCGCGACGGCTCGGTCCACATTTCGCAGCCGCCCGGCGAAGCCAATGCGCTCGGCCGCATCCGCTTCAACTTCCCGAACAAGTTCCTGGTCTATCAGCACGACACCCCGGACAAGAATCTGTTCGCCAAGGAAGATCGCGCCTTCAGCCATGGCTGCATGCGGGTGCAGAATCCGGATCAGTACGCCTCGGTGCTGATGAACATCGAGCAGCCGGGCGACCGCTACACTCCGGAAAAGATCCGCAGCATGTATGGCCACAGCGAAATCGACCTGAAATTCTCGACCCCGATCCCGGTCAACATCACCTATCAGACCGCGTTCGTGGATGACGCCGGCAAGCTGCAGATCCGCAAGGACGTCTACGGCCGCGACGCGACCATGCTGTCGATGCTCAACGGCGGCCGCAGCAAGGATCTCGAAAACATGGTGGCGCATTCGCAGCCGAGCTACGGCGGCGGTGCTCGTCCGACCCTGCCGCCCGGCGTCAGCTTCGCCAGCGACAACACCTCTTCGGGCCCGTCGTTCTTCGAGCGCCTGTTCGGCGGCGGCGGATCGCCAAGGCCCCCGGCTCCGGTCGGCCGGCGCCAACAGCCGCAGCGGGTGATCACCCGTTAACCCCTCGCCGGTCGCGGTCAGCCTGAATTTCTAAACAAAATCAACGATCTTGCTCGCTGGGCGAGATCGTTTACGTTAACCATTATCCATCTCGATTTCGGCAGCGGGCACTTTTTCGCCATACTCGACGGGTTAGGTTGGACTAACTTGGGAGGCGGGAAGGTAAACCTCGGTTAACCATCTCGCTTTAATGAAGCGTTCATCACTCTTTCGCTGGGGTTTTTTGCGAAAGGGCTCATTGATCGCTCGTCGACTGGGTGGGCTCATAAGTGCTGGCTGTTCTCGCACGCCAATTCAATCCGCTGTCGCTGCCGAAGGCCGGATATCAAATCGGGCTGACGTCGCTATTGCTGTTGGCCGGAGCCGGCTCGGTGCACGATGCGACCGCACTCAACGAAACCCGCACTCTCTCTTTCCATCACACCCATTCCGACGAAGACCTGACCGTCACCTTCAAGCGTGACGGGCGCTACGACGAAGAAGCGCTGAAGCAGCTCAATCACTATCTCCGCGACTGGCGCAGCCAGGAACAGACCACGATGGATCGTCACCTGTTCGACATCCTCTGGGAAGTCTACCGCGACGTCGACGGCAAGAAGCCGATCCAGATCATCTCGTCCTACCGCTCCCCCGCCACCAACGCCATGCTCCGCCGCCACTCTTCGGGCGTGGCGCGTTTCAGCCAGCACATGCTCGGCCACGCCATGGATTTCTACATCCCGGACGTGCCGCTGGAGCAGATCCGCTTCGCCGGGCTTCGCCTGCAGCGCGGCGGCGTCGGCTTCTATCCGACTTCGGGATCGCCGTTCGTGCATCTCGATACCGGCAGCATCCGTCACTGGCCGCGCATGAACCACGACCAACTCGCCCGGGTATTCCCGGACGGCCGCACCGTGCATGTTCCCTCCGACGGCAAGCCGCTGAAAGGCTATGAGCTCGCTCTGGCCGACATCGAAAAGCGCGGCAATGGCGACGACGCCGCGACCGTGAGCAAACCGAGCCTGTTTGCAAGACTGTTCAGGGGCAAATCGAGCGAGGAGGATGAGGAAGCTGGTGCTGTCGCTGTGACCGACAAGCCCGCTCCGGCGACCGTCGTGGCAGCGGCTGCGCCCGCGAAATCCGCCGATACCAAATCCGACGACGCCGTGCCAATGCCGCGTTCGAAGCCGCAGGTCGCAGCAACCCTGCAACTGGCCTCGGCCGACGCGCAGATCGTCCCGGCGCCGAAATCCAAGCCGGAGCCCAAGCAGGCTGCCGCCGACAAGGCTGAGCCGAAACCGCAGAGCCCGGCCGATATCATCAACGCCCGCGGCTTCTGGGGCGATACCCCCGCCGCGCCGAACCAGGCGACGCCGGCGCAGGTCGCCGCCCTCAATGCCCGCGCGGCCGTCGGCGGCGCCGATCCGCAACCAACCGCCAGCGTTTCCGAAGCCTTCAACAAGGCGCTCGCCTACGCACCGGCCGCCACCTCGCCGGTCGACCGCGCCAACATCGTCGCGGCCTCGGCGCCGATCCCGCGCAGCATCCACCCGACGCGCAATGCCGCCGCCGCAGCGACCGAGATCAACACGGTCGTCGCCAAGGGCCCGCAGGGTCAGGGCAGCGTGATCTCGAACTCGACCAGGATATCGGCCGCCAAGGGCAACGATGTCTGGATGCGGGTCGTGATGCTGGCGCCGAGCGCGAGCAACGCGATGTCGACCACTGTCATGGGCGACACCGACATGACCCTGATGCGCGCCTTCTTCGTCAAGCCGCAGGCCGCGATCGCGATGACCTTCTCGGACGATCCGATGATGGGGATCGTTTGCGAACGCTTCACCGGATCGGCCACCGCCAAGCTCGCGACCCAGTCGTTCGTGTTGCGCACCGCGTCGCTACGCTAAAGCCCTACTGCTTCCACAAACCCCGAATTGTCCTCGCGAAAGCGAGTATCCATACGACGTGTGCTGTCGTCGGCACCGCGGGCGTCAGGCGGGCAGGCCTGCCTTGAGGAGACCGGCCTGATGGCGCTCGCGGTCGACTTCGCGCTTGTAGTGCTGGGTAGCGAGGTACGCTACCGTCGAGAATTTCGGCTCGTGCTTCAGGACCGCTGCCGCGTGCGCGGTGGCTGCGACCGGGTTCCCCATCTGCGCAAACGTGGCCGCGAGGAACTCATGATGGGTAGGGTCGGGCCGCGTGATCCGCGAGAAGGCCTCTGCCGCTTCGGCGTATTTCTCGGCGCAATAGCAGGCGCGCCCGAGGTGGCTCCAGAAGCGCTCCGGATGGTACGGATTGAGCCGCATCGCCTTCTTGATCCAGTCGATGCCCTCCTCGGGCCGCCCCAGCCAGGTCAAAAGCTCGCCCTGCTGCACAACGACGAGGTCGTAGTTGGGGTTGAGCGCGAGCGCCCGCTCCTGGTGATACGCGGCCTTGTCATGGTCGTCGCGGTTCAGATTCAGTGCGGCGAGAATCCGGTGCACGTCGCTGTCATTGTCGTCGAGCGCCAGCGTGATATCCAGCTCTGCGGCCACCTGCTGGAACGTGGCGTCGCGATCGGCGCACCAATCATACACCCACGTCTGGCCCAATACGCATGCCTTCCAGGCGTGAGCATGAGCATAGTTCGGGTCGAGCGCGAGGGCGCGGTCGAGCAGGCGCTGCGCTTCGGCGTTGTCCTCCCGTGTCGAGCGGTGGTGCCGCACCTTGGCAGCTAGCACGCACTCATAAGCCGCCATGTTGTCGGTCGGCTTGCGTTTCGCACGGTCGTGCGTGGCGGCCTCGACGCGGCCGGGCAGCGTCGCAACGATCGCGCGGGTCATCTCGTCCTGGATGGCGAAGATATCCGCAAGCTCACGATCATAGCGTTCTGCCCAAATGTGCCGGTCGGTTTCTGCATCGATCAGCTGCACGGTGACGCGGATGCGACCGCCTGCCTTTCGCACGCTCCCCTCCAGGACGTAATCGACGCCGAATTCGCGCGCGACCTCCTGCACCTTCACCGCCTTGCCCTTGTGCACGAAGGTCGAGTTGCGCGAGATGACGAGCAAATCGTGGAAGCGTGACAGCTCCGTGATGATGTCCTCGGTGAGACCGTCCGCGAAGAACTCCTGCTCCGGATCGCCGCTCATGTTGGCGAGCGGCAGTACGGCGATGGACGGCTTCCTGGAGGTCGTTATCGCCGCCGCGGTATCCTTCGCGCCCCCCGCCGCGTCGTTCGGGCCCGGGTCAAGCCGAACCCGGAAGACCCGGATCGGACGGCGATGTTCTTGACGCTCTGGTCGCCGAGATCCTCGAATGCGACGTCGTCCAGCCGGTCACCGACCTGATCGCGCACCGCACCCGAAATACAGATGCCGCCCGGCTCGGCGAGCATCTCGAGCCGCGCCGCCACGTTGACGCCGTCGCCAAAGATGTCGTTGTCCTGAACGATCACGTCGCCGAGATTGATGCCGATGCGGAACTGCATCCATCGCGCCGGCGCGACATCCGCGTTGCGT
This sequence comes from uncultured Alphaproteobacteria bacterium, assembly GCA_963836765.1. Classification (GTDB taxonomy): domain Bacteria; phylum Pseudomonadota; class Alphaproteobacteria; order Rhizobiales; family Xanthobacteraceae; genus Bradyrhizobium. The sequence continues at coordinate 228,345 of CAWILG010000036.1, read as the reverse complement.
CGCGCCATCCGGCGTTGAACCTCGGCCGCGCACAGCACGGCGTCGGCAACGCTATGGAACTCGACGAGCATGCCGTCGCCGGTGGTCTTGATGATGCCGCCGTGGTTCTTGGCGATGGCCGGATCGATCAGCTCGATCCGATGGGTCTTGAGACGCGCAAGCGTGCCCGTCTCGTCAACCTCCATCAGTCGGCTGTAGCCGACCATGTCGGCGGCAAGGACCGCTGCGAGCCTTCGCTCTGGTCCAGGCACGTCCATCTCGCCGGTTCCTCGACCGAGCAGATGGCCGGCAGTCTAACAGATGCGAACCCCTTGCCCAAGCTTGCATGCGCCGGAAACGGCCCGCCGCCGCCTCACAGCATCCCCAGCGCCTGCATGTAGGTTTCCAAAATGGTCTCCTCCTCGGCGCGCTCGTTGGCGTCCTGCTTGCGCATTCGGACAATCGTGCGCAGCGCCTTGACGTCGAAGCCATTGCCCTTGGCCTCGGCATAGACGTCGCGGATATCGTCCGAGATCGTCTTCTTTTCTTCTTCCAGCCGCTCGATGCGCTCGATGATGGCCTTGAGCTGGTCTTTTGCGAATTTCGTCGCGGGCTCGTCCTGAACGGCGGCGGCAGAGGTGGCCATCGTGTACTCCTGAGGGAACTGACGGTTGAGGCTGAAAGATCAAGCGCCGCACGCTTTGCCGCGCGGCGCTTTCCGATTTGACCCTCCAGAGTGCGACGCCTTGCGTCAAGGCAACATCGCGCTCATCCACAGCGCGCCCACAGGAAGGTCGCAGCCGGGATGTGCGAGAATCAATGCCCGCTCGGGGCCTTTTTCATCGCTTCGAGCTGGGCGGGGCTGGCGCTGCCCTGAAATTTCGACTTCCAGGTCTCATAAGGCATGCCGTAGACCGCCTCGCGGCTCTCGTCCTTGCTCATGGCGGTGCCCTTGGCGTCGGCTTCTTCCTTCATCCAGTTGGACAGGCAGTTGCGGCAGAACCCCGCCAAATTCATCAGATCGATGTTCTGGACGTCGGTGCGGGAGCGCAGATGCTCGACCAGGCGCCGGAAAACCGCGGCTTCAAGTTCCGTTCTGGTTTTGTCGTCAATGGTCATGGCCGTGGTCCCGCGTTTGGCGAGCTTGGCCCGGAAAATGGGCAGATCGGCCCTCCGGACCAAGCTCCAACAATCAAATCGAGCATATTGATATCAGTTAGGAATTGTCACAGATTTTGCCATATCCGCGCGCAAAACTGGATGTTATCGGTAGTATTTTGGCCCCCGAGATGGGAGACAACTCCCGGCCGGTTCCCACCGGGCCACGCGAAATCGTCAATCATTTGATATAGCTTCGCTGTATGACTGCAAAAGATTCTCTCCGTTCCACCCCCCTTTCCGCTCGCCTGACCGCCGGTCTGATGCCGGTTCTGGCGTTTGCGGTGATGAGCCTGTGGAACAGTTCGGCGGCGGCCGATTTTCGTCTCTGCAACAACACCGCGAGCCGGGTCGGCATCGCACTCGGCTACAAGGACGCGGAGGGCTGGACCACCGAGGGCTGGTGGAACGTGTCGTCGCGCAGTTGCGAGACGCTGCTGCGCGGAACGCTTGTCGCTCGGTATTATTATATCTACGCGCTCGACTATGACCGCGGCGGCGAATGGTCGGGACAGGCCTTCATGTGCTCGCGCGACAAGGAATTCACGATCAAGGGCACCGAGAATTGCCTGGCGCGCGGTTTCGACCGGACCGGCTTCTTCGAGGTCGATACCGGCGAACAGCGAGCCTGGACCGTGCAATTGACCGAAGCCAATGAACAACCCGCGCAGCGGGTGCCGGGAATTCCTGGCACCGTCGGCCCAACCGGGCCCGGCGGCCTCCCCCAGGGCCTGCCCAATTCGCCGGGCGGAACGCCTCCGGGCGCGTCTGGTCTGCCGCCAGCCGCAGCACCCGGAAGCAAGCAATGAGACGTCTGCGTCGTATCAAGATTCTGGCGACCCTCGGCCCGGCCTCTTCCGACAGCGCGATGATCCGCAGGCTGTTCGAAGCCGGCGCCGACATGTTTCGCATCAACATGAGCCACACCCCGCACGACAAGATGCGCGAACTGGTCAAGACCATCCGCAATGTCGAGAGCAGCTACGGCCGCCCGATCGGCATCCTGGTCGACCTGCAGGGACCGAAGCTGCGGCTCGGCTCGTTCGCCGACGGCGCTATCCAGCTCAACAACGGCCAGAGCTTCGTGCTCGATTCCGACAAGACGCCGGGCGACAAGACCCGCGTCCAGCTTCCTCATCCGGAAATATTGGCGGCGCTGCGACCCGGCCATGCACTGCTGCTCGACGACGGCAAGGTGCGGCTGATCGCGGAAGAGACCTCGCCCGAGCGTGCGGTGACGCGGGTGGTAATCGGCGGCAAGATGTCCGACCGCAAGGGCGTCAGCCTGCCCGACACCGACCTGCCGGTCTCGGCGATGACGCCGAAAGACCGCGCCGATCTGGAAGCAGCACTGGTGACCGGCGTCGACTGGATCGCGTTGTCGTTCGTGCAGCGCGCCGAGGACGTCCTCGAGGCCAAGAAAATGATCCGCGGTCGTGCCGCCGTGATGGCCAAGATCGAAAAACCGCAGGCGATCGACCGGCTTCCCGAGATCATCGAGGTGGCCGACGCCTTGATGGTGGCGCGCGGCGATCTCGGCGTCGAACTGCCGCTGGAGCGGGTGCCGAGCCTGCAAAAGCAAATGACCCGGCTGGCGCGCCGCGCCGGCAAGCCGGTGGTGGTGGCAACTCAGATGCTGGAATCGATGATCCAGTCGCCGGTGCCGACCCGCGCCGAAGTCTCGGACGTCGCCACCGCCGTCTATGAGGGCGCCGACGCCATCATGCTGTCGGCCGAATCAGCCGCCGGCAAATTCCCGGTCGAGGCGGTCTCGACCATGAACCGCATCGGCGAGGAAGTGGAGCGCGATCCGACCTATCGCGGGGTGCTCAATGCGCAGCGCGCCGAGCCGGAGCCTACCGTCGGTGACGCCATCGCCGACGCCGCGCGGCAGATGGCCGAGACCCTTGATCTATCCGCCATCATTTGCTGGACCAGTTCAGGATCGACCGCATTGCGAGTGGCGCGCGAGCGGCCGAAGCCGCCAGTCGTCGCCATCACGCCGAACATCTCGACGGGGCGCAAGCTGTCCGCGGTCTGGGGCGTGCATTGCGTGGTCGCCGAAGACGCGCATGACCAGGACGACATGGTCAACCGCGCCGCCTCGATCGCTTTCAGGGACGGTTTTGCCAAAGCCGGCCAGCGCGTGATCATCGTCGCCGGCGTGCCGCTCGGCATTCCCGGCACCACCAACATGGTTCGCATCGCCTCGGTCGGATCCGGCAGCGACGCGGATATGTGAGCGCGCCGTACACGCCCACATCGTCATCCCCGATGTGCAATTGCACATCGGGGATGCGCCTCTTGGCGCAGGCCCGAAATCCATACTCCCTATCGTGGTCATGGATTCCGGGCTCGTCGCTTCGCTCCGCCCCGGAATGACAAGGTTACTGCAGCGTCGCGTCCAACGTGATCTTCGTGTTCAGCAATTTCGACACCGGGCAGCCGGCGTTGGCCATGCCGGCCAGTTCCTGAAATTTTGCGTTATCGGTGCCGGGAATCTTTGCCGACAAGGCAAGATGCACCGAGGTGATGGCAAAACCCTCGCCCACTTTTTCGAGCGTGACGTCAGCCCTGGTTTCCATGTGCTCGGCGGTAAGCTTGGCCTCGCCCAGGATCAGCGACAGCGCCATCGTAAAACAGGCAGCGTGGGCTGCGCCGATCAATTCTTCAGGGTTGGAGCCTGGTTTGCCCTCGAAACGGCTGGCGAAACCGTAGGGGTAGTCCTGCAGCGCACCGCTCTTGGTCGAGATCGCGCCCTTGCCGTCCCTGATACCGCCCGTCCATTTCGCCGAGCCGGATGTCGTCGTCATCTGTTGCTTCTCCCGTCACCGATTGAAATATCGATCACGCGTAAGCTGGCGGAAGGTTGCGTCAAAGGCGTGTCGCCGGCTGATGATTTTTTACGCGCCCACCAGCGCCTTCGCCGGCAGCACCGCCTGCACCACGAGCCCGCGGGCGCGGGCGTCCATCACGCCGACTGCGCGCAGCGCCAATAGCGTGACGGTCTGCACGGCGTCGCGCAGTTTCGCGGGATCGTCGGCATTGTCCGGCGCCAGCGGCCCGACCAGCGATTCATGCAGCGCGCCGAGCAGCGCGGTGGCCGCAAGCCCGGTGTCCTGCGCCGGCAGATGGCCCGCGCGCACCGCGGCTTCGATCCGCGTTGCGATCTCGCCGGATATTTCGCGGCGGCTCGCGAGCCGGGACGCGGTGACGTCGACATCGACCGGCTCGGCCAGAATGCCCCAGGCGAGCTTGCGCTGCGACAGCACATGCACCGCGACCGTGGTGACGGCGGCGGCCAGCGCCGATGACGGGCCGGGCGCTGCATCCGCGGCGCGCCGGATCGCGGCCAGTTCGTCGCGCGAGACATCCGCGATCAGCTCCGAAATCAGGTCGGCCTTGGAGGGGAAATAACGATAGACGGTGCCGGCCGCGACATTGGCGCGAACCGCCACCGGCGCGATCTGCACCGCGGCCATGCCGCCGTCGGCGGCGGCATTCCGCGCCGCTGCCAGAATGGCGCTACGCCGCGCCGCCAGCCGCTTCACCACCTGATGGGTTCGCCGATACACCATGGCGCGTTGTCCCGTCCCCGGCGCGGCTGCACCCGAACGGACGGGGCAGAACGCGCGCATCTTCAATATTTTGAGCGATTGAGCGCCAATCGCTTTGAAGAAGTGAACAACTATTCAGGCCGGCTGACAAGACGGAAAGCAACGATGGCTGCCTGGAAGATATCGCAGGCTTCCGGGCCCCAAGGATGCGGCGATCGGGCCTGGCGTCGCCGATGGCGCCAGCGGTGCTTCTGCCGGATCCGAACCGGGCTCCCGCGCCTTACGGAACCACGCGAAAATGTTGAGTTTCATCTTCCGAAATCACTGACCGGTTCGGTTAACTCCTCCTTCGCCAAACATCGTCATTTTCCGCGTGCTCGCGCGCGCCATTTACCGGAGTGTATCGCGGCCGTGGTCCAGTAGCGGAGCCCCGGCGCCGCCCCTTGCGCCTGTCCCACCCAGACAAGATGCAGATGTCCATTTCCTTCGCCAACCCGATCGCCAATGGCGCCAATATCCGCAGCCTGGCGCGAGCGCTGGTGCCGCTCCTGGCCGGGGTGGGAGCCTATTTCTTGTTTTTGTCGATGGGCGAAATCCTGCTGCGCGATTCCGACACCCTCTGGCAGATCAGGATCGGGCAGTGGATCGTCGAACACGGCGCCATGCCCTACACCGACGTTCATTCGTTCACTCGGTTCGGCGAGCCATGGATGTCGAGCTCCTGGCTTTCGCAGGTGCTGTTTGCGGTCGCTTACGGATCGATGGGTTGGGCCGGACCGGTGGTCCTGACCTCGCTGGCGATCGGCATGACGGTTGCGATCTTCCTCTATCTGCTGGAGGAGTATGTCGACCCGGCACGCGCGATCCTGATTGTAACGCTGGCGGTGCTGATGTCGGCAACGCACTTCCTGGCGCGCCCGCACATGCTGGCATTCCCGGCGATGGTGGCTTTTATCGGCGGGCTGATGGCGGCCGCGGATCGTCGCGAGCATCCGTCGTGGCTGTTGCTGCCGGTGCTGGCGCTGTGGGCCAATTTGCACGGCGGCTTCGTGCTGGGATTGGCGCTGATCGGACCGATCGGGCTGGAAGCCATTTGGTGCTGCGATCCCAAACGCCGCGTTGCGCTGGCCGCGCGATGGGCGTCGTTCGGCCTTGCCGCCGTTGTTGCGTGCTGCTGCACGCCCTATGGCTGGAACACCTTGCTGGGCGCGGCCAAGATTCTCAGCCTGGGCAAGCTGCTGACGCTGATCTGGGAGTGGATGCCGGCCAATTTCGGCACCATCAGCTTCTTCGAAGTAGCCCTGCTCGGGCTGATCGGCCTCGCCTTCTTTCGCGGGCTGGTGCTGTCGGTGCCGAGAATCCTGCTGCTGCTCGGCCTGATCTGGATGGCCCTGTCACATGCGAGGAACATCGAGGTCTTCGCCTTCCTAGCGCCGCTCGTTCTCGCCAAGCCGTTTGCCGAACAGCTGGGAACGATGCAAACCGCCGTCGTTCGAGATATCCAGTCCCGGTCCCGTGTCGTGCTGCTGGCAGCGCTGGCGCTCGCCGTCACGGGATGGGCTTCCACCAAAACGTTCGCCGCGCATCATCCGTTTTCGTTCCTCGAGTCCCAGACCCCGGCCGCCGCGGTCGACGTACTCAAGCAACGCCATGCCCAGCGGATATTCAGCACGGCGCCGTTTGGCGGCTATCTGCTTTCCCGCGACATGAAGACGTTCATCGACGGCCGCGCCGAATTGTACGGCGAACAATTCGTCATCGATTACTTCGACGCGGTCGAGGCCAAGGACGTCGATCTCGTGCTGCGCCTGCTGGAGACGTACCGGATCGATGCCACGTTGCTCAATCCGACGCTGCCCGTAACCAAATTGCTGGACCATCTGCCGGGCTGGAAGCGGATCTATGCCGACGACATCGCCGTCATCCATGTCCGCGACGATGGTGCAAAGAGTGCTCCGTCCCCCGTACCGGGCGCGCTTAACTAATCGCCGCTATCAACTGGACCTCAATTCCCGGTCTGCAATTCGCCAAAGCGCTCCCAGGTCTTGCCGTTGAAGCGCATGAACTGCATCTGGTCGACCGGGACGTGGTCGGTTGGCGACGTGTTGACCTTGATGCCCGGCAGCAGCATCGGCAATTCCAGATCGTGAAGCGCATAGGCCTGCTTCAGAATGTTCTCGGTCGACAGGTCGTCGCCGCAGGCTTTCAGCACGGCCTCCAGCGCCATCGCGCTGTTGTAGGAGTTGACGTAGTTGGTGTCGTGCTGGTCGGCCTCGGGCACGTATCTGGTCATGAATTCACGCCAGCCCCTGACACCAGCATCGTCCTTCCAGGCGGGATCGTCGGGGTCTTTCACATAAGCGGTGGAGAGAATGCCGACGCCGGCCTCCAGCCCCGCGGGCTCCATCACGGTCGAAACCCAGACCGCGACGTTGGAGAGGAAAATCATCGGCCGCCAGCCGATCTCATAGGCCTTGCGGATCGATTGCGCTGCGAATTTAGGCGTCGCCGCGATCACGAACACGTCGGCGCCGGAGGCCTTCAGCTTGACGATCTGCGAGTTGATGGTCGGATCGGATATTTCGTAGGTAGCGCCCGTGACCAGTGAATCGTATTTCTCGCCGAGCACATCCTTCAGGCCCAACAGATAGTCGCGGCCGAAATCGTCGTTCTGCGAGATCACGGCGAATTTGGCATTCGGATTTTTCGCCAGCGCATAGCGCGCGTAAAGCCGCGCCTCGTAGCGGAACGGGCCCTGCACGCCCAGCGTCGCCTGCGGGTATTGCGCGAGATCGGCAAATTTCGAGGCGCCCGAGCCGATGAACAATTGCGGGATGTTCTTGGCTTGCAGGTATTTCGCGATCGCGGTGTTGTGGGCGGTGCCAATCGAGGAGAAGATCAGCGCCACTTCGTCGCTCTCCACCAGCCGCCGCGTCTGCTCCACCGTCTTCGGCGGCGCGTAGCTATCGTCGAGCGAGATCAGATTGATCTTGCGGCCGTTGATGCCGCCGCGCTCGTTGACCATCTTGAAATAGCCGACCTCGCCCTTGCCGAGCGCACCGAACGCGGACACCGGCCCGCTATACGGCATGGTCTGGCCGATCTTGATTTCGGTCGCGGTGACGCCGCGCATCTCGGCGGCGATTGAGGCTGAGGGTAAAGCCAACACCACCAGCGCGCTCAGCGCGCCAAGCCTGGTGACGAAACGCATCGACGCCTCCCCCGGTTTATTTCGCCGCGCCGACATGGCAACCGCGGCCGGCGCGGTTCGCCCGCGCTCTCCTGACGGGAAACATGCCATGGCGGGCCGATGGACGCCAATCATAATCATTATGAAACAGAAGCAAAAAGCGGCTTGAGGCAACGAGGGCGGGGCTATTTCGATCGCTTGGTCCGCTGGTCCTTTGGAATGACGAACTTCAATCCCGACCAGACGTCATCGATCGCGCAGACCTTGATATCGACGAGGCCGAGCGGCAGCGCCGTGTCGCGCACGACGACATCCGTCAGATCGGTCGTAACGCCGGAAGCCTTCTTCGGCCACGACACCCGGATCACGCCGTCGGGCGCGATCGCGGCACGATGGCTGCGCAGCTTGCCGGCGAGCCCTTTCGCTTCGATGGCGAACACATGAACCATATCGAGCGGCGCCTTCGCAGCCCTCGCCAGCGTCACGTCGTCAGGCAATTCACCGACGATGTCGCGATAGGGGACTGACAGGCCTTCCGCAAAAATGCGAAAGCCCGGCTTGATGCCGAGCTTTTGCACAATCGGTTTGCCGGAATAGCCGGCCATGAGCGCGCAGCCGTTACGCCTGCGGCTGCGGCTCCAGTCCCGCGTCCGGATCCGGGCGCGGGCGCGACTTGCCGGCCGGCGGCACCGCCGAAGCGCGGGGCGTCGTCGGCTCGAGCACCGACTCCCGGTTCGGCTTCTTGCCCTTGAGCAAATCCTGGATCTCGTCGCCGGAAAGGGTCTCGAATTCGAGCAGACCTTTTGCCAGGGCTTCGAGATCGGCACGCTTCTCGGTGAGAATGCGCGTCGCTTCGTTGTAACCGTCTTCCACGAAACGCCGGATCTCGGTGTCGATCTTCTGGACCGTCGCTTCCGATGCGTTCTGCGTGCGCGACACTGACATGCCTAAGAAGACCTCGTCCTGGTTTTCGCCATAGGACACGGTGCCGAGCGCCTCGGAGAGACCCCAGCGCGTCACCATCATGCGCGCCAGCCTTGTTGCCTGCTCGATGTCGGACGAGGCCCCGGAGGTGACCTTTTCGCGGCCGAAGATCAGTTCTTCCGCGACACGGCCGCCCATCATGATGGCCAGACGCGAGGTCATCTGCTCCAGCGACATCGACAGCTTGTCGCGCTCCGGCAATTGCATCACCATGCCCAGCGCGCGGCCGCGTGGAATGATGGTCGCCTTGTGGATCGGATCGGTCGCGACGACGTTGAGGCCGACGATGGCATGACCGCCCTCATGATAGGCCGTCAGCAACTTCTCTTCCTCGGTCATCACCAGCGACTTGCGCTCGGCGCCCATCATCACCTTGTCTTTGGCTTCCTCGAACTCGGCCTGGGTCACCATGCGCTTGTTGCGGCGCGCGGCGGTTAGCGCCGCTTCGTTGACGAGGTTCATCAGGTCGGCGCCGGAGAAGCCGGGCGTGCCGCGCGCGATGGTCTTCAAGTTGATATCCGGCGCCAGCGGCACCTTGCGGACGTGAACTTTCAGGATCTGCTCGCGGCCGACGACGTCGGGATTGGGCACCACCACCTGGCGATCGAAACGGCCGGGACGCAGCAACGCGGGATCGAGCACGTCGGGACGGTTGGTCGCCGCGATCAGGATCACGCCTTCATTGGCTTCAAAGCCGTCCATCTCGACCAGCAACTGGTTGAGCGTCTGTTCGCGCTCGTCATTGCCGCCGCCCAAGCCGGCGCCGCGATGACGGCCAACCGCATCGATTTCGTCGATGAAGATGATGCAAGGCGCGTTCTTCTTGGCCTGCTCGAACATGTCACGGACACGCGACGCGCCGACGCCGACGAACATTTCGACGAAGTCGGAGCCCGAGATGGTGAAGAACGGCACATTGGCTTCGCCCGCGACCGCGCGCGCGATCAGCGTCTTGCCGGTACCGGGAGGGCCGACCAAGAGCACACCGCGCGGAATCCGGCCGCCGAGGCGCTGGAATTTGCCGGGGTCGCGCAGGAATTCGACGATCTCCTGTAGATCCTGCTTGGCCTCGTCGACGCCCGCGACATCTTCGAAGGTGACGCGGCCATGCGCTTCGGTCAGCATCTTGGCGCGCGACTTGCCAAAGCCCATCGCCTTGCCGGCGCCGCCCTGCATCTGCCGCGACAGGAAAATCCAGACGCCGATCAGCGCGATGAACGGCAGCCAGGAGACCAGCAGCGACACGAACCACGGCACGTTGTCGCCGGGCGGTTTTGCGGTGATCGAGACCTTGCCGTCATAGAGGCGCTTCACCAGCGTGGGATCACTGGGCGCGTAGGTCTGGAAGCTGGAGCCGTTGGTGAAGGTGCCGTGAATCTCGGGCCCCTGGATCACGACGTCGCGAACGTGGTTCTGATCCACTTCGCTCAACAGCTGCGAGAACGAGATGTCCTGCGAGGACGCGCGCTGACCCGGGTTCTGGAAAAGCGTGAACAGTGCCAACAGCAGCAAGACGATAATGACCCAGAGGGCGAAATTGCGCAGATTGGCGTTCATCGATCTTCCTTCGTGGTCGCGCGGATCGCGGCCTTCTATCCTTGGGCAGGCACTGGAGGGAATCCCCTAAAGAATCCCGTCAGTCGACTGCCTACAATCTAGGTGTCGCCGGGGTTGATGCCAAGGGAACTACGCAGGACTATTTATCGCATCCTAGCGCGATTCCCGGTCAAATAATGGCGCTGGAACCGGTGTTTTCCGGGGTGGTTAAGACTCCCCCGCGATTTATGGCCGAGATCGCAGCTTTCGATCAAAGTCGGCAGCGACAACCCGGCAAATCAAGGGACCGTCCGGCGGCGGCGAGGCGGCGCCGGTTCGACCCGGATTCGACCACCGATGACTCCGATGACCGCGCCGGCGAGGCTCTGTTTCAGCTTTGGCCGGCCTTCCGCTACCGCCCGGTCGAGTGCAGCCAGCAAGGTCTCGACCTTGCCGAGTTCGGCCGGCCCCTCGTGACCGACACGATCGATCGCGCGCTTCAACAGCCGAAGCCGGATTTCTTCGGGGATCGCGGCGAAGGCGCTGGCGTCGAAGCTGTTGGCGTCGAAACCGGCGCGCGAGGCGCCGGGATCGCGGAGCGCGAGATAACGCTCGGCACCATCGGTCAGCACTTCCACGGCGGCATTCGCGCGCGCCAGCCGCGCCGCCAGCCGCGCGAGATTCCGGGCATCGCCACCCTCCTCCGCGAGAACAGGCATGATCGCGCGCAGCCGCGGCCGCGTGAAGCCGATATCGCGATTGGTCGGATCGTCGGCAAACCCGATCCTCGCCTTGTTCAGCGTCGCGATCAGCCGCGATTTCGAAATATCCAGCAGCGGTCGCGCCAGCCGTACGCCGTCGCGCTCGCTCTCGCGCGCCATCGCCGCCAGCCCCGCAATGCCGCTGCCGCGCAGCATCCGCATCAACAGCGTCTCGGCCTGATCGTCGCGGGTATGGGCGGTGAGGATATGCGTCGCGCCGTGCTTGCGCGCGGCCTGCGCCAGCAGCCGGTATCGCGCGGCGCGGGCCGCGGCGGGCAATCCGGTCCTGGGCTTGGCGCCGGCCCAGCGCAAGGTCTGGTGCGGCAGATCGAGCGACTTCGCCAGCCGCTTGACCTCGCGGGCTTCGCGCGCAGCCTCCGCGCGCAGGCCGTGATCGACGGTGACTGCGATCAGCCGTGGGCCGCGCGTCAACGCACGGCGCCAGCGTGCCGCCAGCCACATCAGCGCGACGGAATCCGGACCGCCGGAAACCGCCAGCACGATGGCGGGCGCGGCTTTCCAGTCCGCGAACAGGTTTCTCGCGTCCTGGGCCGAAATCGGAAAATGGTCGTCGTCAGGCATATCAGCGCCGTTGAAGCCGGAGCCCAACGGGCTCCATCAACACCGCCTTAGCACTTAACCCGCTTCTGCTCACGATCCACGGCAGCTTTGACGCCGGCCGAGGCGCGCGGATATTTCCGCGTCACTTCGCCGAACGCGGCGCAGGCGGCTTCCTTTTCCTTCAGCGCCGCCAGCGACTGGCCGAGCCGCAGCAGCGAGTCGGGGGCCTTGGCGGATTTGTCGAATTTGGTGGTCACGCCAAGGAAGGTTTCGGCTGCGTCGCGGTATTGCTGGCGCTGGAAATAGCTCTCGCCGAGCCAATATTGCGAATCCGCGATCAGGGGATCGCTCGGATATTTCTGCGCGAAATTCTTCATGGTCTCTTCGGCCAGCGCGTAGTCCTTGCGCTGCATGTAGCCGATGCCGAGATCGAACTCGTCCTTCGGCGTCGCCGAGGGCGGCAGCGTGGTCAGCGCGGCGCTGGCGCCTGGACCGCGCGGCGGCGGGGCCCCGGGGCCGGCCGGGCTGGTATTGCCGAGGTCGAGCGGCTCGCCCGGTCCGCGGCCGCCGGGAGCGCCGACAGCGGCATCGTTGGCAATCGGCAGCTGACCGCCGCCAAGCGCGCGCGGCGCGCCGGGCGCGTTCGGATTCTGGTTGGGGTCGAAGGCATCGCCGCGGCGGCGGCCGGGGGCCTGCGGCGCCGGCGGCTCCTGAATGATCGGCGCCGGCGTTGCGATCTGCGGCTGCTGGTCATAGCCGCCCTGAGGCTGGCCGTAACCCGGCTGAGGTTGCGCGTAACCGGGCTGGGCCTGCGGTTGCCGATAGGCCGGATTGGGCTGCGCCACAGGCGGTGGTGCGGCCACGCCGGGCTGGGCGATGGGCGGCTGGCCGCCGGGTGCTGCCGGCGCGCCGCCGAGCTGCCGCAAGCGCTCCTCGAGCTGGCGGTTGCGGTATTGCAGCTCCTCGTTCTGGCCGGTCAGTTGCCGCAGCTGGTTTTCCAGCCGCTGGATCCGCATTTCCGGATCGGCATCGTCGGATTGCGCGAAAGCCGGGGAAGACAAAGCCAGCATCACGACAATCGCCGCGACGCCGGAAGACCTGAGAAACCTGGATGACATTTTGCCCTGTCGACGAAATCCGCGTGACATCACAAACGGAACACATTGAGAGACGGAGTACGCCAGAATTGTGACTGGCGTCCTGCAAATCCGGCGCCGGATCGCGCCTATGGTTTAGTCGCGGCGTCCAAACAAGCAAGCGGCGGTGATGGCGGATTTTATCGCGCGTCCAAAATAAAACCGGCGCCCGAAGGCGCCGGTGACAAAGCTCTGAAAATCCGACCGCGTCAGGAACTGGCGTTCAGCACCGTGACGGCGCGGCGGTTCTGCGACCAGCAGGAGATGTCGTTACAGACCGCAACCGGGCGCTCCTTGCCGTAGGAGATGGTGCGCATCCGGCTCGGATCGATCCCGCGCGAAGAGAGATAGGTCTTCACTGACTGGGCGCGCCGCGCACCGAGTGCGATATTGTATTCGCGGGTGCCGCGCTCGTCGGCATGTCCCTCGATGGTGAAGGCGTAGCGGTTATAGGTCTGCAACCACTGCGCCTGCTTTTCCAGGGTCGCGATCGCCTGCGGGCTCAATTCGGTCTGGTCGCTCTCGAAGAACACGCGGTCGCCGACATTGACCACGAAATCCTGCTGGCTGCCCGGGGTCGCCGCATTGGCCATCGCATTCTCGGGGCCGAGGTTATTCTTGGCGCAGGCGCCCATCGACAGCGCCACCGCAACCACCGCGGCCAGCTTTAATCCCTGGAGGATACGCATCTGATATTTCATTCCGGAGCCTCCACGCTCACGTTATTCCACTGTCATCCGGTCTACAGGGCGATGGTTAAGCGAACGTTCCGTCAACCTTGATGGGGTGTTGCCAAACCCGATCAAATGCCGAGGAACCGCGAAAAGCAACCGCGATGGTTAATGATTTGTAAATGTGGCGCGACGGTGAAGGCAAACGCCAACGGGGCCGGAACCACCGGTTCCGGCCTTCATTTTCGGCCCCTGACGGGCGACCGACGAGACCACGGAGCGGGATTTACCGCTCACGGCCGAGGCCAGCCCTGCCGTTCAGGGATTGGGAACGATCGATGTCCGTTCCAACGGCGCCACCACGTCCAGCGGCATATCGCGCCCGCTGCGACGCTCGAACAGCATACGCCGTTCAAAGGCGGTCGAGCGCATCATCGGATAACGTTCGAAAACCTTGTCGCGCAGGGCCGGGAAATCCGCCGCCATCAGCCCGACGGGCTTCAGGAGGCCCGGAAAGAAGCGCGGTTCGGCGATGGTTTCATGCAGGAAGACCCGACGGTAAAACGCCTGATGCTCGGCGCGGACGATGGCGAGCCCAAGATCGGCGTTGAAATACTCGCACGCCATATAGGCCAGCCGAAGCGTGACATAGGGCAGTTCCTGAATGCGCCCTGCCGTATCGGGATCGGCAACGAAACGGGCCGGATCGATGATGACCTCACCCCGATCGAGCCGCGGGTAAAGGATCTCGCCGAATGCCTCGGCTGAGCACGATTCCCGCCATTCGGAGGTCAGCACGCTGATCCGAACGGAACTGCAGAGTTCCCCCTGAATGTAGACGCCAAAGGTCCAGGAGTTGGGCAAATCGTCATATTGATCGGTGACGCGTTGCGCGGGCAATTCGGCGACGGCGCCTTCGCGAAGATAGGCCCGGTAGCGCAGGTTATAGATTTCTTCTTTTTCCTGCGGTGTTTCGGCGAGACGATAGTCGACTTGATCTAACAGGTCCGAACTTCGTCCGACGGCCGTGGAGGATGCTTCGGCCGGGGACCTCATATGATGCTCCTTGGACGCTTGGGATTTCCAGACAACTTGTACGAGCGGGTAAAAGATTAACAGCTTGTTAAGGAATTGCAAAGGGATCACGACGTTAGGGTTAACCTAGGCACGCTAGAGGGCACAGTAGCTTGCCCGCGCATGGCGAGTTTCAACCCCTGATCAAGGTATATCCGGCCAGAATCACAACCGGCGTCGGGCCCCCTCAGGCGATCGAGCGCGAGGACACCGCGATCAGCTGGTCTTCCGGCGCCCGGCGGCCGTGCGAGGCGTTCAGCAACTGGCGAACCCGGACCGCCGGCACCGGCCGGCTGAACAGGTAACCCTGCGCCTCGGTCACCGCGCCATCGGCGCTGATCAGCTCCAGCTGCTCATTGGTCTCGATTCCCTCGACCACGACCGACATTCCGAGGTCGGCCGAGAGCCGCGCCACGCCGCGCAGCAGCGTCAGCGGACGGTCGGTGTCGATGCCCTCCAGGAAGGAGCGATCGATCTTCACCTTCTGCAACGGGAAGTTATGCAGGTAGCTCAGGCTCGAATAGCCGGTGCCGAAATCGTCCAGCGAGATCCGCACGCCGAGCGAATGCAGCTGCGACAGCACATCGTGGGTGATCTGGGTGTTGCGCAGCAGCGAGGATTCGGTGATCTCGATTTCGAGCCGGTGCGCCGGCAGGCCGGAGACCTCGAGCGCGTAGCGCACTTCGCTCAGCACGTCGCGCTGATGGAACTGCTGCGGCGAGAAGTTGACCGCGACGCTGACGGCTTCGGGCCACTTCATGCATTCCATGCAGGCCTTGCGCAGGATCCAGCGGCCGAGATCGACGATCAGGCCCATGTCCTCGGCGACCGGAATGATGTCGATCGGGGAAACCGTGCCGCGCACCGGATGATTCCAGCGCAGCAGCGCTTCGCAGGTCGCGATCTTGCCGGACTTGAGATTGACCAGCGGCTGATAGAACAGCTCGAATTCCTCGTTCGCCAGCGCCTTGCGCAGGTCGAGTTCCAGGATGCGGCGGGCCTCGACGGTTTGGGCCATCTCCTCGCGGAAGAAGCAGAAAGTGCCGCGGCCGTCGGCCTTGGCGCGGTACAGCGCCATGTCGGCGTTCTTCAGCAGCGTATCGGCGCTGACGCCGGCGGTCGTCATGGCGATGCCGACACTGGCGCCGATCTCGACCAGATGATTGTCGATCTTGTAACGCTCGCTCAGGCGATCGACGATGCGCCGGGCGAGCACGGCGGCGTCCTCGTGGGAATGGATGTTCTGCTGGAACACGACGAATTCGTCACCGCCGAAGCGCGCCACGAAATCCTCGGGCCGCAGCATCTCGCGCAGGCGGCCGGCGACCGCACACAACAACTGGTCGCCGCAGGGATGCCCCAGCGTGTCGTTGACCTGCTTGAACTGGTCGAGGTCGACGAACAGCAGCGCCGACAATTGATCGGCGTTCTGCTGGATCGACAGCAGACGCCCGATCTCGTCGCGGAAATTGACCCGGTTGGGAAGCTCGGTCAGTTCGTCGTAACGCGCGAGATGGCTGATCCGGGCCTCCGCGTCGCGCCGCTCGGTGATGTCTTCGAGCAGGACGACCGCGCCGCCGCCCGCCATCGGCTGGAAGGTCCAGGAAAGCGACCGGTTGCGCGTGATATCGGGGTCGGTCGTGATCATGTCGCGCGCCTGGGTATTCTCGATCTCCGCCAGAATCATCCGGCCGCTGGTCGCCGAGATCGATCCTGCGCTGACGCAGGCGTCGATGATGTCGGACGCGCTGCCGCCGCGCTGCACCAGCTTGTCCGACAGGTTCATCATTTCGCTGAAGCGGTGATTCATGACCGCAAGGCGGCCATCGGCGCGGAACATGCACAGCCCGTGCGGCATGTTGTTCAGGGCGGTATCGAACTGCCCGGCCAGCGCCGCTTCCCGGAAGCTCGAGGTCAGCGCCTTGACGAAGATGGCGTGGAGACTGAGGTTGATGCCTTTCAGACCGATGAAGAACAGCACCAGCAGCACGGAGAGGCCGACATAATAGAAGCCGCCATGCATGGCCAACGCCAGCGACATCGGGCCGCATGCCAGCAGGATGTGATACTGGATCAGCTTCGGACTGCCGTAGTTGCGGGCAGCACCGCCGGCGGTGTAGCCGATCGTCACGGCGACACACACCATGTGCGCGATCGCATCGTCGTTGCCGAAAATGGTGAGGAAGCACCAGACGCCGAGCACGCCGGCATAGATCATGGCGCCGATGGCGTAGCGCGGCTCCCAATGCTTCGCCTGCTCGAATGTCAGCACCGAGGTGCGCCGTTCGTATTTGCGCATCTGGAAGGCGCGGAACGTGCCGATGCCGATGATCAGAACCGCGCACGGCCACAGCAGCACGTTGCCGGTCTTGAGCGCCGTCAGCAACGCCGCGACGGCGGCGCAGACCGAGCCGAACAGCATCGGCCAGAAATTCTGGCACATGGAATTGATCAGCGCCGCGTATAGAACCGGCTCGAGTTCTTCCGCGCTGCTTCGCTTTTTTTGATCGACCAACTGCATCGGCAGGGACGGGTCCTGTTCGGGGTGCGTACTTTTACCCCTCCGAGATGAAGTCTTTCTGAGGGAACATCGTTACCGAGACGTTGCTTTTCGTGTCCATTTGTAGAAATTTGCTTGAAAAATCAGCATGCTAGGCAATGTTTGCCGATTAACGATAGGGCCTCCGCCAACCCGGATCGTTTCACGACAATAACGGCGACCACGCCGGATCGGACGCGAAGCCGGGGGTCGGCACGCGCTGTTCGTTGCGCCCGGAAATGTCCACGGTAAACAATGACGGCCCGCCATTGCCGCCGGGATCGCGGAAGAACATCACCACCCGGCCGTTCGGCGCAAAGGTCGGCCCTTCATTGTGATAGCCCGCGGTCAGGATCCGTTCGCCTGAACCATCGGTCTTCATGATGCCGATGGCGAATTGCCCGCCGCCCTGCTTGGTGAAAGCGATGTAGTCGCCGCGCGGCGACCAGACCGGCGTCGAATAGCTGCCGTCGCCGAACGAGATGCGTTGCGCCGGTCCACCGGTCGCCGGCATCACATAGATCTGCGGCTTGCCGCCGCGGTCGGATTCGAAGCACAAGCGCGTACCGTCCGGCGCATAGGACGGCGAGGTGTCGATCGCCGGCGTGTCGGTCAGGCGCGTGGTCGATTTCGAGCGCAGGTCCATCACGAACAGGTTCGAGTTGCCGCCCTGCTGCAGGCTCATGATCACGCGCTGGCCGTCCGGCGAGAACCGCGGCGAGAACGACATGCCGGGGAAATTGCCGACGATCTCGCGCTGCCCGGTTTCGATATTGAACAGATAGACCCGCGGGTCGCCCTGGCCGAACTCCATATAGGTGATTTCCTGGGTCGACGGCGAAAACCGCGGCGTCAGCACGAGGTCGGCGCCCTTGGTCAGATAGCGGACATTGGCGCCATCCTGATCCATTAGCGCCAGCCGCTTGACGCGGCGTTCCTTGGGCCCGGTTTCATCGACGAACACCACGCGGCTGTCGAAATAGCCTTTTTCGCCGGTCAAGCGCTCGTAGATCTGGTCGGAGATGATGTGCGCGATCCGGCGCCAGTATTCCGGCGAGGTGAAATATTGCTGGCCGGTCAGTTGCTGGGCGGTGCCGACGTCCCAGAGGCGGAATTCCGCCTTCAGCCGTCCGTCGCCCTGCCGGGTCATGCGGCCGGTCACGAGAGCCTGCGCGTTGATGCTCTTCCAACTCGCAAATTGCGGTGCGGTATCGATGTTCGAAATGCGCTCGATGAAAGCGGCCTGGTCGATCGGCGCGAACAACCCGCTGCGCTTGAGGTTGTTGGTGATGACCTGAGTCACGCCGGCGCCGACTTCGGTGTCTCCCGGCGTGCCGGCCACAAAATTCGGGATCGCGATATCGATCGGCTTGAACTCGGTCGGATTGATCTGCAGCCGCGGCTGGCCTTGGGCAAAGGCCTGATCACGCGGATATATCGCAGCGGCTGACGCCAGGCCGGCGCCTACCCTGATGAGCTGGCGCCGCGTGTATAGTCCCATCTTTTTCATCGGTCTTCCGCTCAAGCTAAACATTCGTCCAATACGGACATCTCAGCGCATGTCCTTCAGACCAAAGGTCGTCGGAATGAACTTCCACGAGGCATACTGTTCTTTGGGCAAAAACGAATAAGGCTGACATTCGACGACCGCCCGCGCAGCGCTATCGGCCATCGCCTTTGCGATTCCGGGAGAGGCGCCGCGCACGCCCGAAATGACCGGCTGGGTTGTAATCGTCCCATCCGGCCGGATCGAGATATCGAGATCGACCTCGAACGTGTCCACGTCGGTTCCGTTGTAAGGGAAGTTGAAGCATTGGCGAACGCGCCGTTGAAAGGCGATCTTCCATCCCGCTGAATTTTCCGCATCGCTGCGATTGAACGCGCCAAGCTTGTTGGAGGCGTTCAAGGCCGAGCCGGTCGCCGCGGCCCGCGTCGGATCCTCCTGCGACACCAGCGCCGCACGCGCCAGCTCGTCGAACTTGCGCTCTCTCTTCTCGGTTTGCTGCGGCGGTGGCGTCGGTTTTGCGGCCGCCGGCTTCGGTGCTGGCGGCTTCTTGGCCAGCTCCTTCTTCGCCAGATCGCCGATCGGATCGATCTTCTCTTCCTTGGCTTTGTCCGGCTTGGGCTTTTCCTCGACAACCGGTTTCGGTGGCGTCGAGGTTGGCTTCTCCGCCGGCTTCTCGACGGGCTTCTCCTGCACCTCGGGGGCGGCGTCGGTGACGACCTGCTTCTTCGGGTCCACCTTCCCAACCTCGTCACTGGCCTTCGCCTCGGCGATCTTCTCGACACGCTGAGCGGTATCTTCCTTCTTGCCGGCCCTCGAGCCGGCGGTGATCTTGGAAAGTTCCTCGGGGGAAATCGTATCGACGTCGACGGCATCATCCGGTGGCGCCACGAACGCCCGGCTCGAGAAGGTCACAAGCCCCCACCCCAGCACGAGCAGGTGCAGGGCGATCGACGCGGCTATTGTCTTGTCGATCTTGACCTTCACTTGAGCTTTCTCGCTCCGCCGTCAGCCATCATCATTGGACGCGTTTCCTTGACGCGAACCGCTACCCGCCCCCGGATCAAGTCCGAGGGCATGCTTCGCTCGAAAACGCTATTGCTCACGAGCCCTGCTCGGGAACGATGACGATATTCGCCTTGAAGCCGGCGGTCTTAATATACCCCAATAATTTCATCATATCCGTGTAACAAACGTCCTTGTCGCCGCGCAGATAGACCACGCTCTCGGCATCCGACCGGGTCTCCCGGATAGCCTTGATTTTGGGCAGCAACTCGGCAGAGGAAATCGGCGTATCCCCAAGATAGAGTTCGACATTCGAATTGCAGCTGCCGCCGGCGCGCTTGACCGACAGTGTCAGCGGCGGAGCGTTCGACGACAGCGACTTGCCGCCAGAGGCGACCGGCAGGTCGATATCGATGGTCGACGTCATCAGCGGTGCGGCCACCATGAAGATGATCAGCAGCACCAGCATCACGTCCACCATCGGGGTGACGTTGATCTCCGCCATCACAGCGGCGCGACGCCGGCCGCGGCGTCCGCCGCCGGCCGAACCTGCCATGTTCATCGCCATGATCGGATGCTCACGCCTGCGCTCATCATTGGCCGCTCCTCACGCCCGCTCGTCGATCTGGCGCGACAGGATCGCTGAAAACTCGTCGGCGAACCCTTCCAGGCGCTGGGCCTGCCGGTTCACCTCGGAGGTGAACTTATTGTAGAAAATAGTCGCCGGAATTGCGGCGATCAGGCCGATTGCGGTGGCAAATAGCGCCTCGGCGATGCCGGGCGCGACCACCGCCAGCGAAGTGTTTTTCGAGGCCGCGATCGACTGGAAGCTCGACATGATGCCCCAGACGGTGCCGAACAGGCCGACGAACGGGCCCGCGGAACCGACGGTCGCCAGCACTAGGAGCCGCCGTTCCAGCCGCTCGACCTCGCGCGCGATCGAGACGTTCATCACCTTCTCGATCCGCATCTGCAGGCCGGCAAACGACCGCGACTGGCTCTCGAACGACCGTTTCCACTCGCGCATCGCGGCGACGAAGCAGGCCGCCATCGATTGCGTCGGCTTGGCCGACAGCGCCCGGTAGAGTTCCTCGATCGACTGCCCGGACCAGAACGCCTGTTCGAAGCGGTCCATCGCGCGCTTGGTGCGCCCGTACAGGATGATCTTGTCGATCGCGATCGCCCAGACCCAGACCGAACAAGCGAGCAAGCCCAGCATGACCGCTTTCACGATCCATGCGGCCTGCATGAACAGCGAAATCAGCGAGACATCGCTCGATATGATCGGCAACGCTGACTGAACCGTGTCGGGCATAGGCGGTATCCTCTCAACGCAATCTGTCGTTTGAACATGATCTTTTCGGAAAACCGGTTCCCACTTTTCCGGATCATGCTCCGTCCCAAATCCTCCGGGAGCAAATAGCTGCCGGTTCCACAGCCGCGCGTCGGGCGCGGCGTTGATCGCCAGCGCGAGAGCCTCATTGGTGTCGCATGGGGGGCCCGTCCAAAGCCGGGTCCTGATTCCCCTGCCAACGTGTCAAAACGAGGGCTATTCGCGCGTCATTACGCCCCTAACCAGACGCTAATCATGGTTAATGCGAGGTTACCAAAGGGGAGTTTGGCGGCGGGAAATCAAGGCGGGCCGGGCGGTTAGGGGCGCCGGAACCGGGTTCCCAAGGGCGGCTCGATCGGATCCGCCAATCCAGGCCACCAACCGGCGATCTCCCGGCGCCATACGCCCGAGTCTTGCAAGAACCTTGTCCCTCCGAACATGGAGGGCGCAGGGAAAGCCGGGTGCGCGCTGCACCCGCGGTCTCGTGCGCAAATTGCACAAAAGAAAGCGCACACGAGCATACAGGTTCAGCGGAGAACATCCGGCCTTCCCTGCGCAATGGTTTTACGGCTTATAACGCGCTCTCCTCGGCGACCGGCTTTCTTGCCACCGTCATCGCGCGGATATCTCCGCGCAACTTGACGCCAGCATCGGGGCGTCAGGACCACACGACTTCGCCGTCCGCGTCACGCACCGTTCGTCAAAGGCGCATCCGCGTCCACCGCATCCCACCGCGCGTTTCGTGACGATCGCGACCCAGACGGGCGAGCAGGTACCGGTGATTTGCCCGACGGCGCAAGAGGAATATTTTCTTAATATAGGCTTGACACGCAAATCACTGATTTGCCCGGGAGGGGTCAACCGGAGTATTTTTCGCGGCAGGACAGCCCAAATATCCTTGGAAGCATGATTGGCGAGTGGACCGCACCCCGCGCATTCGAAGGCGACGCAGATGGCTCTTCAGGTTTCCCTGCGTATCCCTGCCCGCCTCGCGGTTGCCGTGCTTTCGGCGGCAGCGCTGTCGGCCGCGGTGCGCGCGGAGCCACCGGTCACCGACGGCGTGTCGCTGCGCGAACAGACGATGGCGTGGAGCACCGTCAAATACGCGACCGACGCGGAAAACGGACTGGTCGGCGGGTCGCTCGACGAAAAGACCATCGTCGAGCGCACGTTCAAATCCTGGGTGCTCGAGAACCGCTATCTGAAGGTGACGCTGGTGCCGGAATTCGGCGGGCGCATCATTTCCATCATCTACAAGCCGACCGGCCACGAACAACTCTATCGCGCGCAAGTCGGCGTGCCCTACGGGATGAAGGGCGGCATTTTTTATTACGACTGGATGATGGTGTATGGCGGCATCTTCCCTACCTTTCCGGATGCCGAGCACGGCAAGACCTGGCTGAAGCCGTGGGAATTCAGGGTGGTGAAGCAAAGTCCCGGCGAAGTGACGGTGTCGATGTCGCTGCAAGATGATTTTGCGTTTGGCGCGACGCCGAAACAGTTCAGGCCGGGTTCGACGGGCATCGAAGCAACCAGCACCATCACGCTGAAGGCCGGCCGCGCCGCGCTCGATGCGCGCGTGGTCCTGAAAAACCCGCAAAACAAAGCGATCGACTACGAGTACTGGACCTGCACCACGCTGGCGCCGGGATCGGACCCTGACAATCCCAGGGCGACCGGCGGCGCCGAAATCATCGCGCCGATAAAGGCCTACAGCACGCCGCGCTGGTCGGCCAACCTGGCCGATGGCGACGCGGGCCTGGGTTCAGGCCAAAACCGTTTCGAAAAACTGCGCTACTTCAGGAACTGGCCGACCATGGGCATCGCCTACGCGGCGCCCGACATGCAAGGCGGCAATTTCTGGGGGGTGATCAACCACGACAACGAAGAGGGCATCATTCGCATCGCCGACAATGCGGTGACGCCGGGGCTGAAAATGTGGACCTGGGGATTTTCGTCGTTCACGAACCCGACCGACGCCCGCAAGGACCCTGGCCCGGCGCAGCCTTACGTCGAACTATGGGCGGGCGTGTCGGACCGGTTTTTTCACAGCGCCAGCTTTCCGGCACTGGGCCAGCTATCGGTGCCGGAAACCTACAGCCCGACCGTCGGCATGCGCAACGTGACGGATGCGAACGAGAATATTTTGGTCAATCTCGCGGCTGATGCCGCGCGCGTCGATCTTGAGTTCTTCAGTATCGAACCGGCGAGACCGCTGCGCGTCACCCTGAAACGCGGCGACCTGGTCCTGTTCGACGACGCCGTGACGGCCGACCCGAAAAACGGCAATCGCATTTCGGCGGCGATGCCGGCAGGTATCGGGGGCGGACAGGTGCACCTGACGATCAGGGCCGCGGAAGGCGATGAACTGATCGCGGCCGAGACAAAGATAAAGTGAGGCTTGATCAGGAGGAGGCTTGGAGCCGTATTGATCAATCGGGATTGATCGGCATGGCTTGATCGGTGTCCGCTATGCCGGGATAGCGACCGAATTCATTAGCACAGCGAAATGACGCGATGGGCCAACAGGAAACTCATGCACCGCAGCAAACGACACCTCCATTCGATCACTCGTCAGCGCGGGCAAACCTGCCCTTCCAACCCAGCGGTGATGGTCTGGAGGATACCGGGGATCGGATCTCATTCCGATGGCGGACGAAACTTGGCCGCAGGTCAGCCTCACCAACTATATCGCACCCCAGCGGCTCCGCGGACGCCGTCGCGCCTGCCGCCGTCGGTGTTGCCGACCGCGAACTGATAGTCGGCATTGGCGTAGAAGCTGACATTCGTGTTCATCCTCACACTCAGGCCGCCGCCCAGTTGCAGGCGCGTGGCCTGTTCTAGTAGCGGCACCAAATCGGTGCCGGAAAACGTCGTCGTCGCCTGCGCTCCCCAGTCTCGCCAGAGATTGGCGCGCACATAAGGTTGCCACACCTGCCCGCTGTCGCTGACGATGGTCCATTTGCCGCGCAGGCCGATCCGTCCGCTCGCGCCTGACGTCGTGCCGAGCGCGACCTGACCCAAGCCGTCATTGGCGTCGTCGAACGACACACGTTGCCAGACGATCTGCGCCTGCGGCTCCAGCACAAAGCCCGGTCCGAACATCGGCAGCTGGACCGGAAAGCCCGTCTCCAGCGAAGTGAGGAAGCCGAAGCCGGAAGTATCAAGCCTGGCGAATTAAGTCGACGCCGCGCCTTGATAGTGCGTCGCCTGCGCCACCGCGTCGACGTACCAGTCGTGGGGGCCGTAATGCGTCCAATAAGCGCCGCCTGACCAGGCATCGAGATTGAGGCCGCCGGTGTGGCGAAGTGCATAGCCGGTCGCCGCCTCGTTGGTGACGAGACCGCTTACATCGACATTGGCATTGGCATATCCGACATAAATGCCCGCCGCATCGCGATGGCCGGGCAGCCATTCGCCGCGCCACAAATCGATACCGCTCTGAAAGCCCAGCAACTGGCCGGAGGCGCGCGGATCGGCGAACGCCTTGTAATGATTGTCGATCTGCTGGCCGAGGACCCGGCCCCAGACCGAGGGACCCCAGCCGGCGTTGAGGCAATCGGTCGGCGCTTTCACCGGCGCCTTGCGGAAGATCCCGTCCGGTGTGCCGCTATCGGCCAGGCATGGTGTCCCCACATTTGCGAGCGAAGTATCGCCGATCCGCTCATGCAAGGTGCCGAGCGTCGTCATCCCCAATTGCCGGGCGATTGGCTGCACCACGCCGTAGGTCGCAATTTCCGGCCCGATGATCGGAAACACGCCCGGCATCTGCGGCGGCGGCTCGGGCGGCAGGATCGGTGGCTCGGGCGGCACCACGACCGGCGGCTCCGGCGGTATTGGTCCGATGACGAAGGTCGAGCGGAGAAACCAATCGTTGGGACTGCTGCTAGGGTCGAGGCCGCCACGGAAGAGACGATAGTCGAACGCGCCGGCGCGCACCTCGCCAGGGAGCGTGAAGGCACCCGGCGCCGTCGTGCCGCCATTGATCGCCTGCACAACCTGGATGCCATTGGCCACCGTCTCGGCACCGGGGCCGCCCGCATTGGTAATTCGAACAATCGTGCTGCCCGTGGCAGTGCCCCCATTGATGGTCAGCAGGTCTGATGGCGAGCCGTCGGTGCCGAGGAACGTGCGCAGCGCAAGGGTGCCGCCGGCGCCCACGTAGCTGTTGACGGTCAGCGTCCCGAATTGCGCTGCCGGAAGCCCGAAACCGGGCGCCACCATTCCCGCATTGGTGACGGTGTTAAACACCGTTCCGGTACTGCCCAGGGTTCCGCTCGCCTCGACGTTGACCGGCGACATCAGCGAGCCGGTCAGGTTGATGGCGCCTTCGAAGATGGTGGTCAGCCCAGTATAGGTGTTTGCGCCTGACAGCGTGAGCGTGCCGGTGCCAACCTTGACCAGCGAGCCGCCCGTTCCGCCCGACGCACCGCCGTCGCTGATGGTTCCGCTGACCGTGGTGCTGAGATTGTTGCTGCCGACAGTGAGGGTTTGGGAGCCGAGGAAGTAACTGCCCGCGCCCTCGATTGAGCCGGCTGTCATCCCGGGCACGCTCACGGGTGGCGCACCGCTATCAGGAAAAGTGCCCAGACCCGAGATGTCTACGATGCCGCCTGCGTTTGTGATGAACGTCGCGTTGCCGCCGGTGCTGCTGCCGAAGAAGCTCGTTACCCCGCCGGCGTTGGTGGTAATCGTTGCATTACCGGCACTGCTCCCCTGGAAGAAGTTCGTGTTTCCATTGTTGGTGATGTTGGCATTACCGGCCGTAGCCGTGCCGCCCCCGAAAAAGCCAGGTGCGAAACTCAGTTCAGCAAATTCGTTGACAATGATCGTTGCATGATCAGCGGTGCTCGTGCCGTTGAAAAAAATGAACCCATTGGTATCCGCTCCGATGGGACGTGTCGCACTACCTGCGATGAGTGTCGCGTTACCTGCACTACTCGCATCGTGAAATTCAATGTTCGAGTCTCCAAAAGCAGTGATCCTCGCGTGATCAGCAGTGCTGTTCCCACGGAAAAATATGAAACCGCCGTCGAAATCGTTGGTACTGCCTGCAACGCCGGCGTTTATTGTCGCGGTGCCTGCCCTGCTTGTGTCAAAGAAATTTGTGGTGTTTGTACCGAAGGGATCGATAAACGCCGGGCCAGCCGTGCTCGAGTTTCTGAACTCGACATTCCCCCCGACGAAAGTCGGAGCATCCGCCGGAGTGGCTTGGATCCCACTGCCCGTGATGGAAAAGATTGAGGGCGAACCAGGGACCAAAAAAGTATAGCCAGGCGCATTGAATGACAGGTTTTGGACAGCAGTTGAAGGAGCGGAGAACGTAATCGTGGTTGGCGACGATGGATTGAATGTAGCCGTTCCGGTTGGGACGCTATTCGAGTTCCAGTTGCTCGGGCTGTTCCAGTCAGAAGTGGCGCCCACCCATGTTGCATCTTGAGCAAAGGCCACCGCAGAGACACCGTTCAAAACGACGACTGGAATAGCAATGCGCGCGGTGAGACTGAGCGCGGTACTCGCCAGCAATCTGAACGAGACAAATTTGACGCCGGCGCCTGCCAATGACGCCGCGCTGCGGCGCGGTCCGATGGACGACAATGGTTCGCACTCCATCTCGGCCCCCAATCAATCGGCAATGCCAATAATTAAAATGGGCCGCGACTGCGTCGGACCTCAGCGGGGCGCGAGGGGTGCGAAATCTCCAGGCGCCAGTCAAACTTGCGAATCAACAGGAACACAATCGTTACGAGGATGGCCGCAAGTGTAGCGATGGCGATTGCAGTTTTGTTTTTCTGATTGCTGATGCTCTCCGGCCACGCAATGGACAGCCATGCAGACCATATCGAATTCAACTAAAACGATTTGCATTCGATCGCGCAGCGCATGCTGACCGAGGTCGAGGTGCTGCAACAAAACGCCGAACGCGAAAACGCGCGTCCGGGTCGAGCCGGCGGCAGGTCCAGCCATATCCGAAATGCCCTGATGGCGACGGAATTCTGCAGCGCAGCGAAATGGCGCGATGTGCCAAAACTGGAAGCAGGCTTGTCTATTCGATCACCTCGTCGGCGCGGGCAAGGAGGCTCGGTGGCATGGCGATGCCAAGCGCCTTGGCGGTCTTGAGGTTGATAACCAGTTCGAACACGGTGGGCTGTTGCGCAAGCGCCACGAATGGCCACGTCACCGCCGTGCCACCCAGAATTCCAAGAACCTCGCGCCGTCGCATTCCGGCCCCCAAGATCGGAATACGGGAGTGTATCTGTCCCAATTCGATATCTGAAAGACCGCCGGAGGCCCCTCGAAGGAAAGTTTGGTTGGGTGCGGATGTCCGAAGCGGGTCAAACTGCCAAAACCGGAACTCACGGCGTTTTGTTCCGGCGAGGTCCATACTGACGCATCACTGCTGAACCTTCGCGAAGTTTCCGTGACCCACACTAGTGGGCTTGGAGGACGAGGAGGTTCTGATGACGAAGCATCGAACAATTACCGGGTTCCTGGCTGTCGCTCTGCTGACGGCCGCCGCAACCGGCGCCGCCATGAGGTCACACTCGCCTTGGACCGACGGCGCGACCTTATTGAAAGGCCTCACGGTTGACGAGAACAAGTTGCCGACTGCGGATTTTGACGACCGCTGGTCCGCGATGTTCGCTTTATCCCCGACAACGGACACAGCTCAGCAAGTCCGCTAGGTACCGATGGGCGACGTCGCGGGTCAGGTTTGAAGCGGGCCGCTAACCGAGACGCTCGATGCGCGATTACACGACGAGAGAGAAACTAAAAATAACCGCCGGGGCAATCTCCGCCGTCGTCACCGTCGGGTTATTCGCAACAATCGCGCTGGCATTTCTCTGGATGCCCCCGCCACCATAGGAAAGAGACCTGCCAACTGAGGCGACCTTACTCGTCGATCGCGCGGAGCCATCGGACGCCCCCCCGCGCCTAAGCAATTCTCAATGACCCGTCCAAAGCGGTCAAATGACTGCTCCGGGTCATGGCCCAGTCGTGCCGGCAAGCGATTGCCGCCGGATCAGCCTACGCCGGAATTTCCTTGGGGCAATTCGTGAGCCGCGCCGGCACGCCGATTGCGGTGCATCCGCTGGGCACGTCATGCTCGACCACCGAGCCGGCGCCGATCTTGGCGAGGTCGCCGACGCTGACGTCTCCCAGGATCGTTGCCCCGGCGCTGAGCAGGACGCCGCGGCCGATCCTCGGAGCGCGGCCCGGCAGCACTTGCTTGCGACCGACCGTGACGTTTTGCAGGATCGTCACCTCGTCGCCGATGACGGCGAATGCGCCGACAATGATGCCGGTCGCATGATCGAGAAAGACCGACGTTCCGATCGAAGCCGAGGGATGAATGCTCACCTGAAGCGAGTTGGACGACAGGCTTTGCAGCAACAATGCAAGATCGGTGCGGTCGCGATGCCAGAGCCAGTTGGACACCCGCCAGGCCTGCAGCGCGACATATCCCTTCAAGTTCAGGAGCGGCTGCAGAAGTCCCTGCGTCGCGGGATCGTGAATGACGACGCTTTGCAGATCCCGGCTCGCCGCGTCGACCAGATCGGGCGAGGCCTCAAATGCCTCACGCGCGACGCGGGCGAATTGTTCGCGGTCAGCCGCGCGTTTGCCGAGCCGTTCCCCGATCTGGTGAGCCACCGCGCTGCCGAGGCCGGAACGATCGAGGATGGCGGCCGACAAGGCGCCGCCGAAAAGCGGATCGCCGGCGAGGGCCGTTTCGGCCTCACGGCGAACGGATCGCCAAAGCCGATCAACCGGTACGATTGCATGCTGGATCATGGCCGTCCGCCCTGGCTAAAGCCGCCGCCGAATATAGGCTTTCCCGGAAACGGCGCCAGCGCGAAGCGCAAAAGCAAACCGCCCGTCTGCTCATCGCAAACGGGCGGTTGTTTCGCCATCAGGCGTCATGGGGGCATTACGCCTGAGGCTGAACTGTTAGCCCCGAGGGGTGCTCAACCCTGCTGCGGCTGGTCGTTCGGCGGGGTCGGACGCTGCTTGTGCTGCGCCATGAACGCATCGAACTCTTCCTTGTCCTTGGCGTGGCGCAGGCGATCGAGGAAATCGCGGAATTCGACCTGCTCTTCTTCAAGACGCTTCAGCGTTTCGACGCGGTATTCGTCGAAGGCGCGGTTGCCGCTCGAGGGCGGACCGAAACCGCCGAACGGAAAGCCGCGGCGTTCCATGCGGCCGCGCATCCGGTCCATCTTGTACTGCATCCGCTCCATCTTGTTCGCCCAGCGATCCTGATGACTCCAGCAACCCATTTTTCTGCTCCCGAGTGTGAAAAAGAGAAGGGCAAGTCCGATCGGCCACCAGATGATGAAGCCGAGGATGGTCACGGCGATCCAGCCGGGATGCCAGGGGCTATCAAGCATATGCGGACGATCCGGTTCTTCCACGGGGCCGCGCCATCGATTGACATCTGCGGTGTAGGCCATTTCCCTCTCCATGACGGCAATCACGCCGTTGTGAATGTAAATAACATTTACATACCTAAACCATCCCCCGGTTTTGTCAAGCCGGGCGCCAATGGCGCGCGCCAAATTATTTGCGCAATTTTATTTCGGCTTACCCCAAGGCCCACCTGGAGCAACACCCGGCGGAACGGGCGGTGGACCCGGCGGCGAGCCCGACGGCTTCTGGTCTGCCGAATTTTTTGAAGGCCGGTGATCGGTCGGGAAACCGAGACCGCGCAGATAGATCAGCACTTCGGCTTCCAGCAGATCTTCCGGCGACATCGGCAGCTTGCGCCGGGCGGCGTCGCCGCGGCCGAACAGCGACGCTACGCCGTGCGACATTGACCAGATGTGCAGCGCCATCATCAGCGCGGGCGGGCGCGGCATGCCCGGGGGCGCCAGTGCGGCGAGGCGCTCGGCGGCGGCGCGGATAATGGCGAAAGCCCGCTCGCTGGCGGCCATCAGCGTCGGATTGAGGTCGACGGGGACGCCCGATTCGAACATCGCCGAATAGAACGCGGGCTCCTCGCGGGCAAAGGCGAGATACGCGTTGCCGACGCGCTGGAACGCGGTGACGGTGTCGGGACGGCCATCGTCCCAGGCCTGCGTCAGCAGCGCCTCGAACTGCTCAAAACCGCGCTGCGCGATGCTGGAAAGCAGTTCCTCACGGTCGCGAAAATGCCGGTAGGGCGCCGCCGGGCTGACGCCGGCCATCCGCGCCGCATCGGCGAAGGTAAAGCCGGCCGCGCCCTTCTGCGCGATCAGATTGAGCGCCGCCTGCAGCAGCGCCTCTTTCAGATTGCCGTGATGGTAGCCGCGCTCGGCGCGGCGCTCTTCCTTGCGCCAACTCATGTGAAAGGCTTTTACATGAGCCGGCGGTAAAGGTCACTAGCTGAGCTCCCTCTCCCGCGCCCCGGGTGAACAGGCCACTCAACCTAACCTGTCGGGAATCATGCCGGTCCAAAATGTCGACAATCATTCCGGTTGAACACGCGAGACGCACTGTTCAAGTGAGGCCCACTGTTCAAGTAGAGAGAGTTCCCCCACCCGCCGCGCTCTTCGAGCGCCATAGCCGAAGCTTCGCTTCGGCGTTCGTGTCTAAATACGGCCGCCGAAGGCGGCCTATGCTCCCCCGCAAGCGGGAGAGGTAAGTAAGGGCGGCGTTCACAAAGATTAACGCCGGATCGTTTTGCCCTGCAGTTCCGTGAACCCGGCCGCGACCCGCTGCAATTCCTCGGAGAAATCCGCCATCTCGTGCACCTGGCGGATTTCGATGATTTCGTTCGTGGCACCCGGGCACTTTTTCGCCCAGCCGATCGCTTCGTCCCGCGAGGCCACCTCGATCATCCAGTAGCCGCCGAGCACTTCCTTAAACTCCGTGAAGGGGCCGTCGGTCACGACCGGCTTGCCGGTGGCGAACGAGACCCGCGCGCCCATCGACGGCGGATGCAAGCCGTCGAGCGTGATCAGGATGCCGGCGTCCTTCAGCGCCTCATTGTACTTCATCATCGCGGCCATCCGCTCGGGATCGAGCTGGACGTCCGGCTTCGCGGTCTCATAGCCCAGGGGGATCATCAGCATCATGAATCGCATGGTGGGTGTTCCTGTTGGAGAAAGGCTGGAAACTCTCCCCCTCGTCATTCCGGGATGCGCCACTTGGCGCAGGCCCGGAATCCATACTCATTATCGTGGTTATGGATTCTCTGATGTGCAATTGCACATCATAGCTCACCGCTTTGCGATGCCCCGGAATGACGAGCGGAGATGTCTACTTCGTCTTAACCTGCGCGCGCAGCCGTTCTTCCTGCTCGCGCAACTCGGGCGTCAGCGCCTCGCCAAAATCCTCGGCTGAAAAGACTTGCCGGATTTCGATCTCGGCGCCGCCGTCGAACGGGGCGCGCTTCATCCAGCCGATGGCTTCGTCGAGCGATTTGGTCTGGATCAGCCAGAAGCCGGACACCAGATCGTTGGTCAGGCCGAACGGGCCGCGGGTCACCGCGCCTTTTCCGCCGGAATACTTTACACGCGCACCCTTTGACGTCGGGTGCAGCCCCTCGCCGGCCTGAATGACGCCGGCCTTCGCCATTTCCTCGTTGAACTTGCCCATCGCGGTCAACAATTCCGTGCTCGGCATCACGCCCGCCTCGCTGTCCTTGCTGGCTTTCACAATCACCATAAATCGCATCGTCTCGCTCCGTTCGATCATTATTGCTTCGCGCGGCCAACCGCACGCCCATCAACAAGACGAACCGGGTTTTGCGTCACCGACACGTCCTGGGGAATTATTTTGGAGGTAATTGCCAACATTCCAGGCGCAGAGCGCAACCGACCATGTGGCTAGGTGTGTCGTCCCGAGAGTTTGACTTGAAAAGCCATCAATAGATTAGGGCTCTATCGTCATGCCCGGCCAAGACGGAAAATGAATCAATGTCGAAGCGGTGACCGCTCGGCTCTACGCGCCGACCCGTTCCTTCAACTGCTCGAACTCGCCGGGCCGATAGGCGGCGCCGTCCGGCATGATGATTTCCACGTTCAGGCAGCCATCGGAAATCAGTTCGCTGGCCTTTTTGATCGCCGCGGGCACGGAGTCGCGGTTCAGCGTGACGGTCCCGGACGTATCGAGCGCGGTAATGTAGAACTTCATTTGCGACTCCCAGGTGCGGTAGCCGTCCAGTCTGACCGGGCTGACGGCGGCGTCAAGGGGACGGTTGCCCGGGCCTGCCGCTTTTTAGAGCTTGCTAAGCATGTTCCCGGCCAGCCCGGCCGCCGTGCCGCGGCGGCGCGCCAGATCAATCGTCGATCGCCTGATAGGCGCAGGTCCAGAAATCTCCGAATACCGCTAGCGGCAGCGGCGAATCCATCATGCGTTGGGTCAGAAGGATCCCGGTGAGATTTTCCGCGGGGTCGGAATACCAGGAGGTACCGTAGCCGCCGTCCCAGCCGTAC
The DNA here is from genome assembly GCA_963836765.1 of uncultured Alphaproteobacteria bacterium. GTDB lineage: Bacteria > Pseudomonadota > Alphaproteobacteria > Rhizobiales > Xanthobacteraceae > Bradyrhizobium. Next base: position 195,940 of record CAWILG010000036.1, on the reverse strand, counting down.
CGGCCGGGCACGCTGCAGAGATCGTCACGCCCTGTGAAAACCGAGAGGCCAAAGCCCCAGCCCCGGTTGTCGCCCAGGAACAATTCCGAGCCCTGTTTCTGTTCCGGCGTGAGCTGGTCGGTCGTCATCAGTTCGACCGATGGCCGCGACAGGATGCGCTCGCTGCCCAACCGACCGCCGTTCAGCATCATCTGCGCGAAGGCGTTGAAATCGTCGGCGGTCGAGACCAGTCCGGCACTGCCGTTCTCGAAGCGCGGCGGCTGGGCGAATTTGCCGGTGGCGGGATCGTCGGACACTTTCATCGCTCCGGTCGCGTGGTCGCGCGTGTAGACGGTCGCCAGGCGGTCGAGCTTGTCCGGCGGAACGAAGAAAGCGGTGTCCTTCATGCCGAGCGGTGCAAAGATGCGCTCGTACAGGAATGTCGCGAACGAAGTGCCGGCGACGCGCGCGATCAGCACACCGAGGATTTCGGTGCCTGAATTGTAGAGCCAGCGCTCGCCGGGCTGGTAGGCCAACGGCAGGCTGCCATAGCGCCGCATCAATTCGTCCGGCGGAAACGATGGAAATACCGGGCCCGGCGCAAAACCGGCGTCGGCGATCGCTTTCTGGATCGGATAGCGGTCGGGAAATACCGGGATCATGCCAAGGCCCAGCCGGAAACTCATCAGATCGCGCAGCGTGATCGCGCGTTTGGCGGGCACGGTGTCCTCGACTTTAGCATCGATGGCGCGCAGCACCCTGCGATCGGCCAGTTCCGGCAGCCAGCGATCGACCGGATCGTCGAGCCGCAGCCTGCATTCCTCGACCAGCAGCATCGCGGCCACCGCCGTCACTGGCTTGGTCATCGAGGTGATGCGAAAGATGCTGTCGCGCCGCATCGGCGCACCGTCGATCGCCAGTTTGCCGATGGCGTCGACATTGATCTCGCCATGCCGGCTCACCAGCGTCACCACGCCGGGGACCTCGCCGCTTTCGACATGCCGCGCCATGATGTCGTGCATGCGGCCGAGCCGCGCGTTCGAAAGTCCGCCGTTACCGGTTATTTTCCGTTCCATTGAAGATATCCAATTGTGCTCGTTCGGTATGACGGGCCAAAGGGCGCTGCCCGGCCCATGCGGCGGGTTCAAGACTGCAGTTTTGCAAACACACCCTTTTGGTACGTCGCGCCGAAATAGACATCGATGTGCTTGATCCTGTCGCCTTCGAAGCCGAAAAACTCGGTATTGCGAAAGCTCTTTCCGTCTTTGGCCACGCATTGATAGGTCACAAAGGCCGCATCGCCTTCGACCAGGATCGTTTCAAGATCCTGCCGTTCGATCCAGTCGCTGGATTTCCAGCACCGCGCGAAATTGGTCGCCCTGTCGATGCGGTCGTCATAGGGACTGGTGAAACGGAAATCGTCGGTAAAGGATGCTTCGACGGCCGCGCGATCGTTCGCCCGGTAGGCGGCGAACAGGGCGCGGATGATCTCCGCCTTGCGTGAAGAGGGCATCTGCCGTGCTCCATCCGCGCCGATACGCAAGCATCCAATCCCGCGGATCCGTGGTTCCGCGGAACGCATGTCCTGGACAGCTATCCGAGATTAAGACGAACGAACTCCCGCCAGATCGACACGCCAGCCGAAAAAATTTCGGCTCATTTCGGCACCATGCTGAAATACGGTTCCGCCTCCTTCATCACGCGCGCGACCGAGGGCCGCGCCTTCAGGCGTTCGAGATAGGCCGTCACGTTTTTGTTATTGCTGCCGAACGGCTCCGCCATGTTGCCGTAGAACAGCGCCGGCAGCGCGGCGCAATCGGCGAGGCTGAACTGATCGCCCATCGCCCACCCGGCGCCGGACATCTGCTGCTCGATCATGTCATAGGACGTCCGCAACTGCGCCCGCGCATGGTCGACGCCATGCGGATCCCTGGCTGACGCCGGGCGAAGCCGGTCACCCATGACCTTCTGCATCTGCAGCTGCACATAGAGATCGTAGAAGCGGTCACGCAGCCGGGTCTGCAAGGCCAAATCCGGATCGGCCGGGATGAATTTTGTCCGGCCCGGATAATGCCGGTCGAGATATTCGATGATGACGCTCGACTCCGGAACGGTCTGGTCCCGCGCGTCGTCGCGCAGCACCGGAAATTTGCCGATCGGCGATAATTTCTGCAGCGCCGCGCGCTCGGCCGGATCGCGGAGATCGACCGAATTGGCGGTGAACGGCGTGTCGTTCTCATAGAGCGCGACCAGCGCCTTCCAGCAGAACGACGAAAGCGGATGGAAATGCAGCGTCAGCGACATGAATTCTCCTTGTATGGCCCCGCGGGCTTGCCAAAGCGGCACCCGAGGACAAGACGCGCCGGATCATGCATTACCGACATGTCGGACGAAATTAATTTGGAACTGACGGCGGGTTACGAGTCCCACCTTCGCGTCATCTCCGCCGCCCCCTCCGTCATCATTTCGAACACCGGCGAGGCCAGCACGGCGTGGACGTGCAGCGTCGCGGTGCCGGAATTGCGAAAGCCGTGCAAGCGGCCGGCCGGCACCAGCAGCGACTGTCCTGATGTCAGCACGGCGCGGTCTTCGCCGATCCACATTTCGGCTTCGCCCTCGCGCACCGTCAGCACCTCCTCGACCGGATGCGAATGGGTCGGCGCGCCGGCGCCCGGCGCGACCCATTGCTCGAAGATACACAATTGCACAGCACCTCCGGCGGCCGAAACAACCATGCGGGTTTCGACGCCCGGCCGCCATTGTTCCGGGATCATGTCCCTGGGATCGATGATCTTCACGGGATCCATCCTTTCGCTTCGGTTGTTTTGACGCGTTTTCTTCACGCGAACCGGTACCCACTTCGCTCAAAAACGCTCTGGCGCGGGCTCACGGCTTCCATGCTAGGAGAACAAGGAATCATCAAAACGACGGATAAAGCCATGGCCCCCGCCCCACAAAAAGTCGCACTCGTCACCGGCGCCGCGCGCGGCATCGGGCTTGCGACCGCCAAACGGTTTCTGGCGGAGGGCTGGCGCGTGGCGCTGCTGGATATCGAGGGCGAATTGTTGCGCGGCGCGCTCGCAGCGCTGGCCAATCCGGACCATACGCTGGCGCTGCATTGCGACGTCAGCGACGCCGCTGCGGTAGCCAGCGCAATGGCCACGGTCAGTCAGCGCTTCGGCCGGCTCGACGCGCTGGTCAACAATGCCGGCGTCGCGGTGTTCGCGCCGCTGCTGGAGACGTCGGACGAAGACTGGAACCGGATTCTTGCGGTCAATCTCACCGGGCCGTTCATCTGCACCAAGGCGGCCGCCCCCCTGATGCGCGAGCATGGCGGCGGCGCGGTGGTCAACATCACCTCCATTTCGGCGGTGCGCGCCTCGACGCTGCGCTCGGCCTACGGCACCAGCAAGGCCGGCCTTGCGCATCTGACCAAGCAGCTCGCGGTCGAACTCGCTTCCCTCGGCATCCGCGTCAACGGCGTGGCGCCCGGCCCGGTCGAGACTGCGATGGCCAAGGCCGTGCATACGCCGGAAATCCGCGCCGACTATCACGACGCTATACCGCTCAATCGCTACGGCCTCGAGGAGGAGCTGGCGGAAGCGGTGTTCTTCCTGTGCAGCGACCGTTCGAGCTACATCACCGGGCAGATCCTCGCCGTCGATGGCGGTTTCGATGCCGCCGGCATCGGCCTGCCGACGCTGCGCGGCGACCGGCGAAACGGCTAAAAGCAGGATGAATTTTGGTTGAATCGAGTTGTCCGCGAGCTCTCTTCACCTCTCCCCTCCGGGGAGAGGTCGGATTGCGAAGCAATCCGGGTGAGGGTTCTTTGCTCTCATCATAGAGCGTAACCCCACCCGGATCGCATCTTACGATGCGATCCGACCTCTCCCTACGGGAGAGGTAAAACTCACACGGCCGTTCCAATTCAACCTAATCTCATCACGCTCTAGTCTTACTGCGTCATAAACGTTGATTGATCGACATTTTGTGCCCGGCGTCTGCAACACGGACATCGTTGCAAGGTTCTGATGATCGCGTCGGCCAGCCGCCTGCGCATGGTTGCGATCGAATTTGGAATGTGGCGTTCAGGCCGCAAGGGCGGATCCTCTGGGTCGATAACCGTCGGGAACGGCAAGTTGCGGGAAGAGAACGGTCGAGCGAGGTCCTGAGGGGGGAATCGTCTCCCGTTCGGAGATCAGGAATCCGTAGGCCGCGACGCAGAGCGTGGCGTGATGATGGAAGCCGCGCCAGCCGCGCCCTTCAAAGTGACCGAGCCCGACCTCCTGCTTCAGCTCCTGATAATCGCGCTCGATGCGCCAGCGCAATTTGGCGAGATCGACCAGACGGGCGAAGCCAATATTCTCCGGCAGAGTTGAAAGCCAATACTTTGTCGGCTCCTCTTCTCCCTTCGGCCATTCGATCAAAAGCCATTCTTCCGGCCAAGGTTCGCTGCGGTTGAAGTCGCGATGGGCGATGCGAATGCGCAGCCGCGCAAAACGCGATTTGAGGGGCACATTGGTTCCCTCGCGCCAAGTGATCGTCCGCCAGAGCTTGGCCGGAAGGCTGAAGGCAAGATCCTTGACTTTGACCGGTTGGTGCTCGGCATCGCGGCGCAGCTGTTTGGTCGGCCGGCCGCGGCCCGGGACGTAAGGCTTAGGCGGCAAGGGCCCCGTGCCAGGCGCCCAGACCGTTGTGTTCGAGAGAATGCCGGCAATATAAGGCAACCCAAGCGCCGTAACGGCCCTGCGCAGATCGATGTGAGTGCCATAGCCCGCATCCATCAGAACTACTCCGCGCGGCAAGCCCGCTGCGCAGGCCGCGCGGATCTGATCGAGCGCGATCTCAGGCTTGGTTTGAAAGCCGATCTCCTCAGGCACGCCTGCCTTCTTGCGGCGGGCAGGGTCAGAGGCCCAACTCTCCGGCAGATACAAGCGGTAGGCCACCGGAAGACTCGCATGTGCATTGGACAGCGACAGCGACACCGCGACCTGGCAATTGTCCTGCTTGCCGAGTTGGCCGCAATACTGCCGAGCCACTCCAACCGAATGCGTGCCCTTCTTGGGAAAGCCCGTGTCGTCGATGATCCAGGCCTCGATCGGCCCATGCCGCTCGATCGCGGGCAGAACCATCTCGCGAACTTTGGCTAGGACCCGCTCGTCCGACCAACGCCCCTCGCCGACAAAATGCAACAGAGACTGGTGCTGCGCCGCAGTTCGCTCGGGTGCCGTCACCGCAGCCATCGGTTCCACGCTCTTGCGCTCGCACGGCAGCATCAGGCCCTGGCAATAATCCCGCAGTGGCTTTGCCCGGTCGGCGTGACCAATCACCCCCACGAGTTCCTCGACATAGGCCGAAAACCGCACCTCACTGCTCTTCTCTTGAAGATCCATCTCAGCCCTCGCTTGCTGAAAACCGAATCCCCCAACGCTACAACGAGTTGCCGCGCCATTGCCCTGCGGCTTTCTGACTCAGTAAGACTAGCTAGCTAGCTCAAATCCACCCGCGCTGATTGACCGCGACGACGCGCCAGCCGCCATCGAGGCGATCGATCCGGGTCAGCGACAGCGGATCGATCACAAACCGCAGCGCATGATCGGGCGCAAGGTCGAGCGCGATCGCGAGCGCGGCGCGGATGGTGCCGGAATGCACCACCAGCACGGCATCGCCCGCGGGCAGCGACGCCAGCCCTGCCCCCGCGCGCGCGATCTGGTCGACAAAGCTTTCGCCGCCGGGAGGGCGGCTGCCGGCCGGCGATTTCCAGAATTCGCGATAGGCCTCGCCGAGTTCGGCGGTGAGATCGTCGTGACGCCGCCCGGTCCAGGCGCCGAAATCCTGTTCGCGAAAGGCCGGGTTGTCGACCGCATCGAGCCCCAGCCTGCGCGCGGTTTCCCGCGTCCGCCGCGCCGGGCTGCAGACGGCAAACGCATTCAGCGGCAATTTGGCTTTGAGCGCGGCAAAAGCCGTCTCGTCGCTGAGATCCGCCGGCACGTCCGGGCCATGAATGACCCCGCCGGGACCATCGACCGGTGCGTGCCGGATCAGCCAGAGATTTGTCGCAAGACTCTTTGTCTCAAGGCTCATCGCGGTCAGGCCAGCCGCGCGGCGAGCAACACGAGGATCGCGGTTTCGGCAACCTGCTCGGCACAGCCAAGCACATCACCAGTCTGGCCGCCGATCTGGCGCCTGGCGAGCCACGCCATGCCGAGCGCGCCGGCGGCGGCCATGATGGCGGCGAGCAGCGCGTTGGCAAACGACAGCGACAGCCATGCGATCGCAACGGCAAACGCCGCGGCCAGCGCCGCCGTCGCCGCATCGGGCCGGCCGGCATTGGCGGCGAGCCCGTCTTTGCGCGCATAAGGCAGGTTCATCGCCATCCAGGGCAGCACGCCGCGCGCCAGCGCATGGGCCGCGATCAGGCTTTGCACGATAGTGCCGTCCGGGATGGCGGCCAGCGCCGAAAGTTTTGCGGCAAAACTCACCAGCAGCACCAGCGCGCCATAGGTGCCGAGCCGGCTGTCGCGCATGATCTCCAGTTTCGCCGCGACATCGCGGCCGCCGCCGAACCCGTCGGCGACGTCGGCCAGCCCATCCTCATGCAGCGCGCCGGTCAGGATGGCGCCGGCGCCGAGCGCCAATGCCGCCGCCGCGAGATCAGGCACGCCGATGGAGCGCAAGCCGAGGCAGAGCAAGCCGGCGGCGGCGCCGATCAGCGCGCCAACCACCGGAAACATCCGCTGCGCGCGCACGAAATTGGGCGGCACAGCGCCTTCCGGATGCGGCATCGGCAGCCGGGTCAGGAAGCCCACCGCGGTTTTGAAATCGTCGAGCCATTCGTTCATGGTGGTGCCCGGAGAATTGTTTTAGCGTGCGACCCGCTCGACTTGTTCAAGGAATCGCATGCAGTTCGACACTCTAGACGACATCCGCGCCTTCTGTCGCGACCTGCCCCCGGGCGATATGCGTGCAGCGGACGCTGCGACGCTCCGGCAGCAAAATCTGACAAAACCGCCGGGAAGCCTCGGCCGGCTCGAAGAACTGGCGATCTGGCTGGCGCGGTGGCAGGGGCGCGTATTGCCGCAGCTCGAACGCGTCACGATTGCGGTGTTTGCCGGCAATCACGGCGTCGTCGCGCGCGGTGTCTCCGCCTATCCGCAGGCGGTCACCGCACAGATGGTGGCGAATTTCGCCGCAGGGGGTGCTGCCATCAACCAGATCGCGCAATCGGCCGGCGCCGAATTGCGGGTGGTGCCGATCGAACTCGACCGGCCGACGCGTGATTTCACCGTCGCGCCAGCAATGGAGACGGACGAGTTTCTCGCCGCAATCGATACCGGCTACCGCACCGTACCCGGCGATTGCGACCTGCTCGCCGTCGGCGAGATGGGCATTGCGAACACCACGACCGCGGCGATGCTGTGCGCGGCGCTGCTCGGCGGCGGCGGCGCGCGCTGGGCCGGCCGCGGCACCGGCGTCGACGAGAGCGGGCTGTCGCGCAAGCGCGCGGTGATCGATGCCGGGCTGGATTTTCATCGCGGCATTCTCGGCGATCCCTTGAGGGTCGCGGCAGCCCTCGGCGGCCGCGAACTGGCAGCGATCGCGGGCGCCGTGCTGGCGGCGCGGCGTCACGGGATCCCGGTGCTGCTCGATGGTTTCGTGGCGACCGCCGCGGTGCTGCCGTTCGCGCGCCTCGCGCCAGGCGCGCTGGATCATTGCCGCGCCGGGCACGTCTCCGCCGAATCCGGCCATCGTGAATTGCTGCGCGAACTCGCGCTCGACCCGCTGCTCGATCTCGGCATGCGGCTCGGCGAGGCCTCCGGCGCCACGGTTGCGATCCTGCTGGCGCGCGCAGCACTCGCCTGTCACGCCGGAATGGCGACGTTTGCCGAGGCCGGGGTTTCCGGCGCCGGCGACTGAAAGGGCCTTGCCGCGCGCGCCAACCCTGATTAACTCAAACGATCATCAGACGCCGAGGAACCGCTGATGCGAAAAGCCGTCATCAAATTGGCTGTTGTGATCGCGGCGCTGTGCGCGGCGATTGCGCCCACCAAGGCCGAGGTGCGCATTCTCGCCAGCCCCGGCGGACAGGTCGGCCCGTTCCTCGACCTGTTCGAACAGGTGCGCGCTTCGGGAGAACGCGTCGTGATCGACGGTCCCTGCCTGTCGGCCTGCACGCTGGTGCTGTCGATCGTGCCGGACAACCGCATCTGCGTCACGCGGCGCGCGGTGCTCGGATTTCACGCCGCGCGGTCGATCGACGGGCGCGGCAGGATGTATGCCGAGCCGGAAGCGTCGCGCGAGGTGCTTGCGGCCTATCCGGCGCCAGTGCGCGGCTGGATCAGCCGCCGCGGCGGTTTGACGTCGCGGCTGTTGCTGTTGCGCGGGCGGGAACTCGCCGCGATTTATCCGACGTGCAGATAGATCACATCCCTTCCAGCGGGCAATTCACCATCCAGGGTATGCCGAACTGGTCGCTGCACATGCCGAAGCCCTTGGAGAAGAAGGTCTTGCCGAACGGCATGTTGACGCTGCCGCCTTCCGATAGCGCCTTGAACTTGCGCTCGGCCTCGGCGGGATCGTTGAACGTCAGCGAGACCGAAAAGCCCTGCGGCTTTTGAAAATGATCGGGCGGCGCGTCCGACGCCATCAGCACCTGACTGCCGATCGACATCCGCGCATGCATGACCTTCTGCTTGCGCTCCGGCGGCGAGCCCATCTCGGGCGGGCCGTCTTCATTTCGCAGCAGCATCTCGATCTTGCCGCCGAGCGCCTTTTCATAGAACTTGAACGCCGCCTCGCAATTGCTGTCGAAGAACAGGTAGGGATTAAGCATCGTTTGCTCCTTGCTGCACTTTACCGGCGAACCGGCGATCTTGAACTTCGGATTATTTCTCGGTCAGCTTCTTCAGATTGGCGAGACCGGCTTCGAAATCCTTGCCGATCATCTTGTCGAGGCTGATGAACACCTGCATCACCTTGGATATGAAGACGGCGGGTCCGTGCATGACCCAGGTGAGATTGGTGGCATCGCCCTGCGGCAGCATTGTGAATTCGGCGGTGTTGTGGCCCTCGAACGGTTTGAAGAAATCGAGCTTGATCGCGATCTTCGACGGCACTGACGTGTCGAGGATCTCCATCCGGCCGGAACCGACATTGTTGTTGCCGTCCCACGCATAGACGGCGCCCCTGCCGCTTTCCGCACCGCTATAGGTGCGCTTCATCGCCGGATCCTTGTTCTCGTAGGGTGACCAGGCGACCCACTGATGAAAATCATTGATCAAGGGGAAGATTTTGTCCGCCGGGGCCTTGATGCTGATCGCGCGTTGCACGGTGAAACTATTGGGCTTGGTGAGCGCAAGCACCAGCACGGCGGCAACGGCAATCGCGAGGATGATGGCGATGATGATCATGGTTTCGAACATGGCAGGCTCCGGGCGTTGAATATCGATAAGATAAATTAGCGGCGAAACGGCAGCAGCGCGCGCAGATTGCGGTCGCGCAGCCAAAGCCCGCCCCATACCATCAGGCCGAGATAGAGCCCGAACAGGGTGTGGCTGAACAAGGGGCTGCCGATCCGCAGATGCGAAGCGACCGCGCCACCGAGATAGCCGGTGAGCAGGATGGCGCCGAGGATCGACGTCGGCGGTATCGAATAAAGCACGGTGCAGACCACGGTGATGATCCCAAGGCTTCGCGCCAGGCTTTCGCTCGACCCATAGCCCATCTTGTCCATCGTATCCGTGACGACCGGCCACGGCACCAGCTTGATGGCGCCGTCGACCAGCAGGAAGACGATCACCAGGCCGCTGAGAATGCGGCCCAGCAAGCGTACAGATCTTGAGACCGGCACGGTCTCGGCGATATCGGACATGGCTCGCTCCGTGAGGGATTGTGATGCTCTGCCCATTGGACGAATGGGCTGAACGAAATCCGACAGGGGGTGCGAATTATTTTTTTGAAATCTTGCCGCCACGCGGCTGGCTGTCGCGCATCAGGCGGTCGAGATGCATCCGGATATGGGCGGCTTCGGCTGACGTGTTGGCCAGCGCGATGGCGCGGTCGAAGGCGACGCGGGCTTCGTCATTGCGGCCGAGCTGCATCAGGAACGCGCCGCGCACGCCGAAGAAATGAAAATAATTCGACAGCCGCGGCGCCAGCGGCTCGATCATCTCAAGCGCCGCCTCCGCTCCCCGCACCTTGGACACCGCGACCGCGCGGTTGAGTGTGACCACCGGCGACGGCTGCATCAGTTCGAGCGCGCCATAGAGCAGATCGATCTGGGTCCAGTCGGTATCCTCGGGCTTCTCGGCGCGGGCGTGCAGGGCCGCGATCGCGGCCTGCACCTGATAGGGCCCGCTGCGGCGATGGCGCATCGCCTTGTCGATCAGCGCCAGCCCCTCGGCGATCATCTTCTGGTTCCACCGGCTGCGATCCTGGTCGTCGAGCAGGATCACCGCGCCATCCGTATCAAACCGCGCCGCGGCACGCGCATGCTGCAGCAGCAACAACGCGGTCAGCCCCATGATCTCGGCCTCGCTCTGGAACAGCCGCAGCAACAGCCGCGCCAGCCGGATCGCCTCCTCGCACAGGGGGCTGCGTATCTCGGCGGTATCGCCGCTGGCCGAGTAGCCCTCGTTGAAGATCAGATAGATCATCGCGGCCACCGCCGACAGCCGCTCGCTGCGCTCCACCGGCCCCGGCGTCTCGAACGGCACGCTGGCGTCGGCGACGCGGGCCTTGGCGCGGGTGATGCGCTGCTCCATCGCGACTTCCGAAACCAGGAAGGCGCGCGCGATCTGCTTGACCGTCAGGCCGGAGACGATGCGCAGCGCCAGCGCTATCTGTTGCGTCGCCGGCAAATCCGGATGGCAGCAGATGAACAGCAGCCGCAGGATATCGTCGCGATAATGCGAGCCGTCGAGCCGTTCGGCCAGCGCTTCCTCGGCGTCGCCGGTGTCGGAGATCGCCTGGTCGTCCTCGGGCAGCGGCTGCTGCTTGCGGCCGCGCCTGATGTCGTCGATCGCGACATTGCGCCCGACCATGATCAGCCAGCCGGCGGGATCGCGCGGCGGGCCATTTTGCGGCCAGCTTTTGAGCGCGCGCAGGCAGGCGTTCTGAAACGCTTCCTCGGCGGTATCGAGATTGCGGAAATAGCGCAACAGCGCACCGACTGCCTGGGGACGCGCCGAGGTCAGCGCGGCTTCGATCCAGGCGGTGTCGGTCACGTCGCCAGACTCCCGGGGTTCAGCAGCCCGACCGGGCGGATCTCATAGGCGCCGCCGGGATTGGCCGCGCCGAGATCACGGGCGACGTCGAGCGCCTCGTCGAGGTTCTTGCAGTCGACGACGTAGAAGCCGAGCAGTTGTTCTTTGGTTTCGGCAAACGGGCCGTCGAGCACGATCGGCGGGTCGTCCTTGCGCAAGGTCGTCGCCGATGTCGTCGGCAACAGCCGCGCCACCGGGCCGAGCCGGCCCTGTTTGGCTAGTTTGTCCTGCACGACGGAGAGCTTTTGCATCACCGCGGCGTCCTGTTCCTTGGTCCAGGAGCCGGTGAAATCTTCGTCGTGATAGCAAAGGATGGCGTACAGCATGGGAGGCGGGATCTCCGTTGTCTCTAGGACGAACGATTATGCCCGCAGCCGACAGGCCAGCGAAAGGAATTTTAAGGCGGGTTCCTTGCTCGTCATGCCCGGCCATAGCAGCCTGCCTTGCGCAGACTGCGTAAACTTGTCTGCGATGCCGGGCATCCACGTCTTTCTATCCGCACAAAAGACGTGGATGGCCGGGCATAGGCGAGCGGGAGCGGCGCCGTCCTTCGGACGGCTATGCCCGGCCATGACGGAGAAATGTGTCCAGACGCCTATGGCGACTACCAGTAGACACCGTAGCGGGCGGCGATCCGGCGGGCCTTGGCTTCGTCGGCTTCATAGCCGCGCACATGGTATTTGGGCTGCCTGTTGGCGTGGTGCTTGGTGCCTTCCGGCTTCGCAGCGTCCGTCTTCACGTCAGCGCTGGTCGGCTGGGCGGTGGTTTCCTGGGCCTTGGTCGTCTTGAGCCTTGGTGTCTTGAGCCTTGGTGTCTTGGACCTTGGTCTCCTCCGGCTTGGCGGTCTCGACGGCCTTGGTCTCGTCGTTGGCGGCCAGCGTCATGTTGCGGCCCTCGCCGGCGTGAGCCGACACGGAAGCCAGCACGAAAGCGGATATCAGGATCAATTTGCGCATCGGAGGTCTCCCCTGGTTGATGAAAGGAGGCTAAAGCAACGGTTCAATTCGTTATGTGACGCAGGTCACGCTGAGTGCGGAGGTTCGAAAGTGAGCAAAGGTGCGCTCGCACTGCTGATCAACAGCGGGACGGAAAACTGGTCGCCGCGGCGGTGGAAGACCCGCTTCGACGACGTCTGCCGGGACCGGCCCGTCTTGCAGCTGGCGGATGCCTCGTTCGATCCGGCCGACGTGCATTACGCCGCGGTGTGGAAGCCGCGCCCGGGCGAACTGGCGGCGTTCCCCAACCTGCGCGTCATCTTCAATCTGGGCGCGGGCGTCGATGCGCTGATGGCCGACACGTCGCTGCCCGATGTGCCGCTGGTGCGGGTCGCGGTCACCGATCTTACCGCGCGGATGACGGAATATGTCGTGCTGCATGTGCTGATGCATCACCGGCAGGAACTCTACTTGCGGGAGTCGCAGCGCGAAAAACGTTGGGCGCCGAAAACGCAATGGGCGGCCGGCGCCGTCATGGTCGGCGTCATGGGGCTGGGCACGCTCGGGGCGGATGCGGCCGAGGTGCTGCGCCGGATCGGTTTTCGCGTCGCCGGCTGGAGCCGGAGCCCCAAAGAGATCGACGGCGTCGAATGTTTTCACGGCGAACCGCAGCTGGATCCGTTCCTGCGCCAGACCGACATCCTGGTCTGCCTGCTGCCACTGACGCCGCAAACGCAGCACGTGCTCAATCGCAGCCTGTTCGCAAAGCTCAACCGCACGAGCCCGATGGGCGCGCCGGTCCTGATCAACGCCGGCCGCGGCGGCCTGCAGAACGAGGCCGATATCCTGCAATGCCTCGACGACGGCACGCTGGGCGCCGCCTCGCTCGACGTCTACGTCACCGAGCCGCTGCCGCAAGAGAGCGCTTTCTGGAGCCATCCGAAGGTGGTGCTGACGCCGCACAATGCGGCCGACACCGACGCGGACGAAATCTCGAAATATGTCGCCCAGCAGATCGAACGTTTCGAAGCCGGCGGCGCGCTGGACAACATCGTCGATCGCAAGCGGGGGTATTAGCGGCGATGGGTTGAAGCAGAGTGGACCACTTCTCCTTCTCCCCGCTTGCGGGAAGAAGGTCGGATGAGGGGGACTCTCCACGCACTCGGACTCGTGGAGAGTCCCCCTCACCCGAAGCCTTCGGCCATAGCCGAAGCTTTGCTTCGGCGTTTTAAGAACGGCCGCCGCAGGCGGCCTATGCCTCCCCGCAAGCGGGGCGAGGTAACCCGAACGCCGGCGTCGATCTTAGTTCAAAGCCCTCACGCCATCGTCGCAACAACCTCGGCCAGGCGATCATAGGCCGGCTCGACCCCCTTCTCGATACCCGAATTGAGATGGCCGTCGCGATTTTCCTTGCTGGTGTGCAGAATTGTCGTCGTCAGCGTGGTCTTGCCATTGGCTTCGACGAAGGTTGACGTCACCTGGTATTCGTCGCTGGTGAAACCCGGCATCGAAAAGCGCTCGGTGAACACGATGCGCTCCGGCCGCGCGACATCGCGATAGATGCCCTGCAGGGTGCTGTCGACGCCGTCGGGCGTGCGCATCGTGAAGCGATAGGCGCCGCCGACCCGCAGGTCGATCTCGCAGACCGGCAGCGCAAACGCGTCGCAGCCGAACCAGCGCCGGACATGTTCCGGCTTCGTCATCGCCTCGAACACGAGGCGGCGCGGCGCGTCGAATTCGCGCGTCATCGCGATCTCGAGATCGGACGGGGTGGTGATCCTCAGCGTCTTAGTTACCTTTGCGTCCACGTTGCTTCTCCTTGCTCACTCTGACTTTGGGTTTTCTCCGCGATGCGGCCTGGACGGGCCGCCTCGCCTTCTCTTCCGCCTTCATTTCTTCCAGCAGGCCGTCGAGACGATTGAAATTCTCATCCCAGAATTGTCGAAAATTCCCGAGCCAGCCGTCGACCTGCCGGAGCGACACCGGCGCGATCCGGCACGGCCGCCACTGCGCCTCGCGCCCTCGCGAAATCAGACCGGCATGTTCCAGCACCTTCAGATGTTTCGAAATCGCCGGCAGGCTGATGTCGAACGGTTCGGCCAGTTCCATCACCGACGTCTCGCCGAGCGCCAGCCGCGACAGGATCGCCCGGCGGGTCGGATCGGCAAGTGCTGCGAAGGTGGTGCTGAGAGGGTCGATCGGCATTTGTATTTAGCCTATAAGTTAAATAACCTTGAGGTCAAATGCAGCGCCGCATTGCGCTTGTCAACCGGACATCTTCACTGTCGTCCCGGCTCAAGGCCGGGACGACAGTGAAAATTGGCGTCGCGCCTTACGTCGGCCGCCGCAACACCGTCACGTGGGTCGCGTTCGTCCCCGGGACGCTTTCGGTACAGACAAAGCCCAGCGCCGGCAGGTCGAGGCCTGCGAACAGGTTCTCGCCTTGCCCCAGAAGGACCGGGGAAACCGCCAGACGAAGTTCGTCGAGCAGGCCTGCCTGCAGATATTGCCTGACAACGGAGACGCCGCCGCCGATGCGAACGTCCTTGCCGCCGGCGACTTCCGTCGCCCGCTCCAGCGCCGCCTCGACGCCATCGGTCACGAAGTGAAAGACGGTGCCGCCCTCCATCTCGATCGGAGGGCGCGGATGATGCGTCAGGACGAACACCGGCACGTGGTAGGGCGGATTGGGTCCCCACCAACCCTTCCATGAATGATCGGGCCATTGGCCGCGGATCGGGCCGAACATGTTCCGTCCCATGATCCATGCGCCCACATTTTCCATCGACTTTCGGGCGAAGGTATCGTCGATGTCGGTCGTTCCTCCCTGCTGGCCGATCATTTCATGAAACATCCGCGTCTTCAGTATCCAGTTTGGCAACTCCATGCCGCCAACGCCAAAGGGATGTTGCAGGTCCTGATTTGGACCCGCCCCGAATCCGTCGAGCGATACCGAGAACGCGGAAGCCCTTACTTTTCCCATTGTGTCTCTCTTTCCTCGTGAACCACTTCCGGGGACGAACGGGTAAGCGGCGAGCCGACAATTGATGCTGGAAATATTTTGGCTGGGCGCTCGCGTAATGCCGGGCTATTTCGCCCCGCACATCACGTCGATGGCGCCTCTCACGATCGCTTCCAGCTCCTTGCGCGGCACGCGGGCGCGGGCGCGGATCGCGATGGTGTGGACGGTGGCGGAAGCAAGATGCGCGAGCACGGTGGCGTCGGCGCTGTCGGGCAATTCGCCCTGCTCTTTCGCGCGGCGGAAACAGGCTGCAAAAGCCTTGTCGAGTTCGACGAATCCCTCCAGCACCATGCCGCGGATTTCGGGATCGGCGACCGCTTCGGAGGCCGCCGTCATCACCGTGAAGCAGCCGCGCGGGCCGAGTTCGCCGGAGAGATAGATGTCGAGCGCGATGGCGTAGATGCGCTGCAGGCGATCCCGCAAGGGAGCATCGTCGCGAAAAATGTCGAGCATCGCGGCGCGCGCGTCGTCGCGGTAGCGCTGGTAGCTCTTGATATAGAGCTCGCGCTTGTCGCCGAACGCGCCATAGAGGCTCGGCCGGTTCATCCCGGTGGCGGCGCTGAGATCGTCCAGCGACGTCGCCGCAAACCCGTCTTTCCGGAACAGATCGAGCGCCTTGCCGAGCGCGATTTCCGGCTGATAGGCGCGCGGACGTCCGCGGCGCTTCGGCTCGGCCGTGACAGCCGTTTTGGCGGCAGCTGGCGGCTTTTTTGTTTTTTGTACCATTTCGCAATAAATTCCTTGACGCGATTTATATTATGCGAGACAGTATAAAAATCAACCCGGCTAACGCAATTGGAGCCAAGTCGCCAAGGAGGCACCCATGGACCTGTATTTTTCGCCGCTCGCCTGCTCGCTGGCGACACGGATCGCGCTGTACGAAGCCGGTGCTACCGCCAACTATCTCGAGGTCGATCCCAAGACCAAGGTTGTGCAGAACGACGGCTCGGATTTCCGAAAAGTGAATCCGCTCGGGCTGGTGCCGACCCTGCGCACCGACGACGGGCTCGTGCTGACCGAGAACGCCGCGATCCTGCAATATGTCGCCGACCGCTTTCCGCAGGCCGGCATCGCCACCGGTCCCGGCATGGAACGCAGCCAGCTGCATCAATGGCTCTGCTTCATCGGCACCGAACTGCACAAGGGATTGTTCGTGCCGGTGCTCGACAAGACGGCGTCGCCGGAGGTCAAGACCTACATCCTCGGCAAGGGTCTTTCGCGGCTCGACTATCTCGAGAATTACCTGAAAGGCCGCGAATTCCTGCTCGACCATTTCAGCGTCGCCGATGCCTATCTCGTCACCGTCATCAACTGGACGATGGCGACGCCGCCGATCGAACTGGCGAAATGGCCTGTCGTGAAAGCCTATTACGAACGGCTGCGCGCGCGCCCCTCTATCGCCAAGGCGGTCGCCGAGGAATTTGAACTGTACAAGGCTGAACTCGCGCGCCACAAGGCGGCGGCGTAACGGGGCAATATCCATCCACGAGTCGTCCCGGCCGATATGCGCAATTGCGCATCAGGAGCCGGGACCCATAACCACAGGCGTTCATGATTTAAGGCAGTCGTTGAGCACCGCCTTTCAATCGATGGGCCGCGGCGTTTGGGTCCCCGCTCCCGTGCGCAATTGCGCACTAGGTGGGGACGACGCGACTAAAACGGACTCTCCCCCAACCCCGGCACATCCGCCGGCCGCGGCCCGGGCGCTGCCCAGTGAAAGCGGCGGTCTTTTTCCGCGATCTCGATATCGTTGATGCTGGCTTCGCGGCGGCGCATCAGGCCGTGCTCGTCGAATTCCCATTGCTCGTTACCGTAGGAACGGTGCCACTGCCCGGCATCGTCGTGCCACTCATATTGAAACCGCACCGCGATGCGGTTCTGGTCGAAGCCCCAGAGATCCTTGATCAGGCGATAGTCTTTCTCCTTCTCCCATTTGCGGGTGAGGAAGGTGACGATGGCGGCGCGGCCTTGGAAAAATTCGGAACGGTTACGCCAGCGGCTGTCCTCGGTATAGGCCAGCGCCACCTGTTCGGGATCGCGCGAATTCCAGGCGTCTTCGGCCATACGGGCCTTTTGGGCCGCAGTTTCCCGGGTGAACGGCGGCAGCGGCGGACGCGACATTTTTGGCCTCGGCCGTTGGGTTTGGCCGCAACTCTACCGCCCCGTTGTGCGGAGTTGATAGGCGTTTGCCTATCGCCCAATAGCTAGATCACATCGGCCTTCATCAACAGCCGCAGCGATTTCGGGATCGGATGGGCCTTTCCCTCGGAGATGAAGGCGACGCGCACCTGCGCCTCGACCAGCACCTCCGCGCCGCGCCGCACCTCCTGCGCCAGCGTGATCGAGGCGCCCTTCACCACCACCGGCCAGGTCACGACGTCGAGCACGTCGTCCATCCGCGCCGGCCGCAGATAATCGATCGCCATCGAACGCACCACAAAGGCAAAGCCCGGCGTTTCCTGCTGCGCCTGCTCGAACAACACGCATTGCTCGGCGCCCATCAGCCGCAGATGATTGGTGCGGCCGCGCTCCATGAAGCGCAGATAATTGGCGTGATAGACGATGCTGGAAAAATCCGGGACAGCGTTATCGTATTATAGCCGGGCTGTTGTTTCGCTGGGCAAATGGTCAACTTCCATCGCCAGCCGCAATGTTTTGGGGATGCGTTGAACCTTCCCCCCGGACACAAACGCGACCCGGACACGCGCCGCGACAAGCAATTCCGCGCCGCGTCGCACTTCCTGCATCACCGTGATCGAAGCGCCCTTCACTACAACCGGCCATGTCACTACTTCGAGCAAGTGGTCCATGAGCGCTGGCTTGAAGAAGTCGATCTGCATCGATCGCACCACGAATGCGAAGCCCGGAGCTTCGTTGCTGGCCTCTTCAAACAGGGCGCGATGGTTGGCACCGATAAGCCGCAGGAAGTTCGTTCTGCCGCGCTCCATAAATCGCAGGTAGCTCGCATGGTAAGTGACGCCCGAAAAATCGGTATCTTCATAGTAGACACGGACCGCCATGTGGTGCCGCCCGTCGCGGATATCGCCGTCAAGAATTGAGTTCGTCACGGTGGGTCCTTCCGAAAGATGCTCACAGTCAGCGTCGAGTTTGCTTGAAGTACGGGCATTTTCCTTGATGCTCTTTTGCTGAATCGGATACATAGTCTAACGCCATAATGGGCTTCGGGGGCAACGGCGGGGTATGGGAATTTGGCGACTTCTACCGGCTGCACTCGTAGTCGTAGTCCCGACCATGATGCAAGTCGGCCCAGACGATGCGATTTTGAACATTTGCAAATGGCCGCGATGGGTTGTGCCAACGATCCCAGAAAGCTGCCTTCCGGGTATTTCCGTGAGCCAACTCGACTTGGCAACAGTGATATTGGTGTGTGTTGCTCTCCTATGGTTCGGTTGGCCGTACCGGAAAGGTGCATCTAGGCAAAGACGCATGATTGCAGGAATTTTGATTCTATGTTGCGGCGTGGGAATAGGAATCTTTGGGCTTTCGATTATTGCGGCTGGGGAGAAGCCTAAGTGTCTGACTCATAATGATTGCATTTAATCTCAAGATCTTGCGAGCCGTCGCGTGAGGGTGCGGATGTGGGCGACGAGCGCCCAAGCGACGGCGCTGGCGATGGTGGCTTCGAAGTCCTTTGCCAGTCTGCGACAGCGGCCGAGCCATGCGAAAGTTCGTTCGACGACCCATCTGCGGGGCAGAACTTCGAAGCCCTGCGCCGTGTCGGAACGTTTGATGATTTCTATCGTCCATTCGCCGATGCGCTTCAAAGCCTTGCGCAATTTATCTCCGGCATAACCACCATCGGCAAAGATGTGGCGCAGCCAGGGATAGCGCGAGCGGATCGAAGCCAGGACGCACGGGGCGCCATCGCGATCCTGAATGCTGGCTTCGTGCACGACGAGCCCGACCAGGTTGCCTTGGGTGTCGGTGACGATGTGGCGCTTGCGGCCCTTGATTTTCTTGCCTGCGTCATAGCCACGTGGGCCACCGCTTTCCGTGGTTTTTACCGACTGGCTGTCAATCACTCCGGCCGTCGGGCTCGCCTCTCGGCCAGCCGCCTCGCGCGACGCCATGACCAGAGTGTAGTTGAGCGAGGCGAAGATTCCACCGCGCGACCACGCGTAAAAATACCCCTGCACCGTCGAGTAGGGTGGGAAGTCCTTGGGCAACTGCCGCCATTGGCAACCGGTGGACGCAATGTAGAGGATCGCATCTATCACCGTTCGCATGTCTGTTGCACGCGGACGCCCGAGGGCTGAAGCAGGCGGCAGAAGCGACTCCATCACTAACCACTCCGCATCCGTCGTATCGCTTTCATACCGCAGGCCCTTGCGTCTATATTGTCGACGAGTGATTTCAGTCCAAACCATCGTGCTCTCCCTCGAATCTTCGCAAATCCGAAGGAATCACAACTGGCTGAAATCACTCAGCTTCTTTTTCAGTCCGGCTCTAAGACACTGAGCCAAATGGGACCGTTCTTCGTTGAGCCCAACATTTATAGTGAGTCTCGGTCAGTAAAAGCGCCTGATGGGCGAGAAACAAACCTCTACGAAAATATATATTTTATCTGGTAGTCGCTAATTTATCTGACGACGGAAAGACGCTTAGAAAAGCGCAAGTGGAATATAGAGGCTATGACGCCCCTCGTGCCGCCGAGATAAAGGATTTAGCGTCAACTGAGATAGACATAAAACATGGCAACGGTGCATTCTTTGTAATTGGCCGGATCGTATCTGGAAATAATATCGGTGTGTTCAAAGGCTCTGTTACTATCGATGACAATTCTCTCAAATCTTTTGAACATAACGACACTCTCGGTGCAGTAAGTTTTCACGTTAGCGGGGGTAGTGGCAACTTCCATTTCGCTCTAGGCACGCTGCCAGACACACCTTCACGATGGATATTGATTGCGGTTATTTCGGCGGAAGATAAGAAATCCAGAATGGTAAGACTCAACATTGACGCTAGGGACAAAAGACATCCTGTGACTTTTGCCAAGGATGAGAACGGGTGAATCTTTTTCCGAGCCAACGGCTAGCTTGTGGGTAGACGTGCTCTAAAAAAAGCCCTACTGCCGTCGGGGGAAGCGCGCTAGGGCCGTGTGATATGTCCATGTTGCTCCTTCAGACATGCGCAATAACTCCGGTCTTTGCCACTTGTTCCTGACCTTGTAAGGCCCGGCTATTTCGCAGATGCGAAGAATGGCCGGTTAAAAAAAATCATGTGGCCTGTGTATACTAGGGAACTGACAACCGCGCGGCGGCATATAAGGATCGGAACTTCAGCAAACCCTGCGGTTAGGACCCGCAAAACGAAGAGGTGGTGTCATGCAGCGTCGCCGATCCGCTCCCCACTCCTTTGACGAAAACATTGCAGCCGAGAAAGTCCGCTGCACCGAACAGCTAGCCAACATGCCGCACGGTCCCGCCCGGGACGCACTGGTAAAGAAGATCAGGCAGCTAGACACCGCCGCGCACATGCACGATTGGCTAAGGTCGCCCGAACTCAGGTCGCCGGAGTAAGCCGCGCCGACGAATTGATTTTGGTGGCTGCCTAAATCCAGCCGAGCCAACGCAAGATAACAATTGCGGTGCCAGCCGTGACGAACGCGAACAGAGCGTAGACAAGCCAATCGCGTTTCATGTTCTAGGCCCCTAGCCACTCCCGGAATTAATCAGTCAAACCGCTGCGAGCCGCTTTTGCCCCGTTAAAAAGTACGCGCAACCGGCTGCTCCGAAAAGGTAGATAAACGCGGCAACCCAGCCCATGCCGTTCATGGTACCGCCCAAGGTGCTTTGGACGACGAAGACGAGGCTTATCGCCTCCGCGACGGCAGTGGCAACGAGCATGCTTCGCACTGTAGCCTCGTCACGGCAGTCTTTGGTTGACCAAAGGATTGCGCCCCAAGCGATTAGTGCGCCACCGAATAATCTGCTCATCAACGCGACAGCGACCGTTGGCTCTAGTCCATAGAGTAAAGCAACTGGACTTGGGGCTGCGATAAAAGCGACGCCGTGAATGACTCCGAGCGCTCCGATAATCGAAAGAAATAATTTAATCGTCATTGAAATTCCCCTTCTGGCCGAAGGCGAATGCCTTTCGGCTGCTCTAGTAGAGCCGAACGCTTGCGATCAGGCAAGTCTCAGTTCTAGGTATCCGTCCGGTGACGCCGCTTTTTACAGACTTCCCACGTATGTAACAGGGCCACCAGACGAGCCGGTATCGTAATCCAATTTTCTAAGTCCACCCAACCCGCAACGCTTACGCCGGGCATTTTAGCGTGAGCAAATCAAAGGACCACTATGCTTATCGATAACTGCTTCACATCCCTGAAGGCTTTGCTCTCTTATACAGAAGCGAATTTAACGACCAATCTACCGGCTGCCCGAAATTTTCATCGGCTAATTTCGACTGCCAATGAAATCCCTGTCCGGGCACTACGCCAAGCTTGAGCCGTTTTACGATCCATTGACTCCCCGCTTTATGTCAGCCGTGGTCGCCGTGAATACCGCAATCGTGAATGGCCAATCGTCCCCGGCTGACTTCAACGAATATGTTGCGCTCCTGATCACCGAACTTAATTCCTAACAGAAAACAGAATCATGATTGAAAACGAAAAGTGCGATGCAATCGATGCGATCACTTTTGGACTTAACCGCACTCGCAGTTGGCGTCAAAGGACGGCAGTCAAATATCCGTCTGATAACCGCAATACGCGGGCGGCAGATTGCCTTGCGAAGCTGGCCGCTGATGTCAGCACACTGACCGATTCCGACTGGCTGTTACTCAAGCCCCACGCGGGATGGGCCAGCGAACGTTTTCGCAATGCAATCACACAGGCCGCGAGAAGCGTGGGATTTCAGAATAAGATAACTGACCTTCATTCGTACGTTGTTCATCTCCTCGAAGTGTTGTCGCAATCCGAGTCGATTGCTGCGTGATTAGAAAACGAAATTTTATTATGGAATTTACTTATGACGACTCCCTGCCCCTACCTGCCGACGTTGAGCGCGTATTCAAAAATGACGGTGACGGCATGAACGCCGCAATATGGCTCGAAGATCACGGCATTGATATTCCAGTTCCCAACGCTGCGTTGATTTAATACGGCACCATCTGGAATCCAGAAACCGGCCGGTATCAGTTCGCGATTTACGAGCCTGACCACATTGGACCTAAGCACCCTGCCGAACTTGCCATCCCGATCATTGAAGACGGCAAGCTTCTTGATTTGCTCGTAAACCCGATGACGAACTAGAAGCCTTGTGGGACGAACACGGCGATACTACCGCGATGTTTTATCGGCGGGACATGATGTTACCGATCAAGCGTGAAGAGTTGAGGGCCAGTGAAGACGCATGGTTGCGTAGTGAAACTCACGATGAATACGGCCGGTCCAGTTACTTCGTCCACAACTATTACTCAGCCGATGAAAAGCAGTCGCTCTGGACTAAGCGCGGCGATCACGACTTGCTTTATTGGAATCCCAGCATGAGACGGCCCGAGCCGATCGTCGAATGATGAGTTGCGATTAGCCTTTCGTAAGCCCCTTGAACGCACTTTGGCGAAGAAGTCCTTCCGAGGTAATATCGCGAAACTCAATGTCCGCGAAAAACGACGGCTCAACCCACGTCGCCTTCGGCTTGCGGACTGGCTTAGTTAGCTTCGACTTGGGACTGACAACTGTGTCCAATTGTTTTCGGATTTGACTCGAAACAGTTCGTGACCAGCCGGTGCCGACCTTGCCCATGTAGACAAGGTCCCTGCCCTCGCGCTTGCCAAGATACAGCGCGGCTACACCGGTCGGGTCCTTTACGAATCCGATCACCGGGAATTTGCCCTTCTGAACGGTTTTGATTTTGATCCACGCGTTATTTCGATCCGATCGGTACGGCGCATCGGCTCGCTTGGAAACCATGCCTTCAAAGTTGAGCTTGGCAGCGCGCTCGAATATTTCTTGAGCGCTGCCAGTAAGGTGCTCTGAGAACAGAATCGGCAGTTCGATGCCGTTCTCTCCAAGCAACTCTAGCAACGCCTGCTTACGGTCTACTTGTGGAAGTTTTCGTAGATCACCGTCGCGCCATAACGGGTCGAAGGCGTAGAACTGAAGTCGATCCTGACGGCCTGCGGCGAGTTCGGCTTGAAGTTCGGAGAAGTTCGTTCGTCCTTCATGAACGACAACGACTTCACCATCGATGATGGCTTGCCCCGGAATATCAAGGGCACCGGCAATCGCGGAAAACCGCTTGGTCCAATCCAGCCCATTGCGGGTGTAGACCTTCTTCTTTCCGTTGTTCAGGTGAACTTGAACCCGGTAGCCGTCGTATTTGATTTCGTGAAACCATTGGGTCCCGGATGGGGCTTTGGTTTTCAGGGTGGCTAGTTGGGGCTTAATGAAGCCCGGCATTTGCGGCTTAACCATTGCGCATACTCGAACACAGACGGCCATTTTAGACGGCAACGACGGTGAGTTTACCGCGTTGACGAAGCATAACACCCAAACGGGCCGTGCCGTCCGTCGCGGCCGTCATGAACACAGCCCGGGCGACGGCTACCCGAGCGTATCGCCGAGTCTCCCTTTGGGCGAGGATTGGGCGGGATCGGCTGCCGTTTGCTTGAGTGTCTATTCTAGACCATGCTATCCTTGGTGTTGAGGGGGGTGGCATGGCTAGCAACGACGATGGTGGCGGCGTGTTCTTGGTTCGTCAGACGGCGCCGGTAGCCCTCGTCCGCGACGCCAGCGGCAACACATGATCGCGGGTCAACGGCGCCAGCGGAATATCGGCGGGCGCCGCCGGATCGATCCAGACCAGTTCATCGATCTCGGCTTTCGGCACAATGTCGCCGGTGACATCGATCTCGTACAGAGATGCGCGGACCCGAAAGCCGGGCTCGTTTGCCGAGATCGCGTCGAACTCGCCGAGACGCCGGATCGAATCCGGGACAAGATGGCATCCAAGCTCCTCGTCGATTTCGCGGGCCAGCGCGGTGACGTCGTCTTCGCCGGAATCGCGCTTTCCTCCCGGCTGCATGAACGCCGTCGTTCCGCGCTTGCGCACCAGCAACACCCGTCCTGCCCGATCGCGGATCAGGGCTGCGACGATCTCGATCGTGCCCGACATCATCACTCCTCTTCGGTTTGCCCGAATAATCCGAACTGCGCCGGATCGCGCGCGGGCTCGGCGAGGCCGAGATGGCGGAACGCATGCGAGGTCAGCAGCCGGCCGCGCGGCGTGCGCTGCAGATAGCCGCACTGGATCAAAAACGGCTCGATGATGTCCTCGATCGCGTCGCGTGGCTCGGACAGCGCCGCGGCCATGGTTTCGACGCCGACCGGGCCGCCGCCATAGTTCATCGCGATGGTGGTGAGGTAGCGCCGGTCCATGGCATCGAGGCCGGCGGCGTCGACCTCGAGCGCGCTCAGCGCGTGGTCGGCGATGGCGCGGTCGATTGAGTTCGCGTCCGCAGCCGAAGCAAAATCCCGCACCCGGCGCAGCAGGCGGCCGGCGATGCGCGGCGTGCCGCGGGCGCGGCGCGCGATCTCGTTGGCGCCATCAGGGGTCATGCCGATAGTGAGCACGCGGGCGCCGCGGGTAACGATCCTCTCGAGCTCTTCCTCGGTATAGAAATTCAGCCGCACCGGAATGCCAAAGCGGTCGCGCAACGGATTGGTCAAGAGGCCCGCGCGCGTGGTGGCACCGACCAGCGTGAATTTCGCCAGATCGATTTTGACCGAGCGCGCCGCCGGTCCTTCGCCGATGATGAGGTCGAGCTGGAAATCCTCCATCGCGGGATACAGCACTTCCTCGACCGCCGGGCTGAGGCGGTGGATTTCATCGATGAACAGCACGTCGCGCTCTTCGAGATTGGTCAGCAATGCCGCGAGATCGCCGGCCTTGGCGATCACGGGGCCGGAGGTGGCGCGGAAGCCGACGCCGAGTTCGCGCGCGACGATCTGCGCCAGCGTGGTCTTGCCGAGGCCTGGGGGCCCGACGAACAGCACGTGATCCAGCGCCTCGCCGCGTTTGCGCGCGGCCTCGATGAAGATCGAAAGATTGGCCCGCGCCTGCGCCTGGCCGACGAATTCGGACAGCAATTGCGGGCGCAGCGCAGTGTCGCCGACATCGTCGCTGCGGCGCTCGGGGGTGACGATGCGGGGGGGCGGGTTCATGCGATGAGCCCGCGCTGGTTGATCTCCCTCGCCCCGCTTGCGGGGAGAGGGTAGGGTGAGGGGGAGCCTCCGCATACTCGCTCGCCGAGACTCCCCCTCACCCGGATTTTTCGCTGCGCGTAAAATCCGACCTCTCCCCGCAAGCGGGGCGAGATGAAGAGGACAGCATCACTCGTTCGCGCCATACTCACTTCGACAATTCCTTCAGCCCCAACCTTATCAGTTGCGCCGTCTCCGCCTTCTCACCCGCACTGCGCGAGGCGGCTGCGATGGCGGCGGCGGCCTGCGGCTGGCCGTAGCCGAGATTAACCAGCGCCGAGATTGCATCGGTGACCGGACGCGGCGCGCGGTCATTGTCGAGCGCGCCACTAAGATGCACCAGTGCCGGGTCGACGCTGGCGAACGCCGGCGCCTTGTCCTTCAATTCGGTGACGATGCGCTCGGCCACTTTGGGACCGACGCCCGGCGTACGCGTTACCGCAGCCTTGTCGCGCAGCGCGATCGCATTGGCAAGGTCCGCGGGCGGCAGCGTCGAGAGCACGGCGAGCGCGACCTTGGCGCCGACGCCCTGCACGGTCTGCAGCAGCCGGAACCATTCGCGCTCGATGTCGCCGCGAAAGCCGAACAGTTTGATCTGATCCTCGCGCACATAGGTCTCGATCGAGAGCACCGCCGCCTCGCCGGGCGAGGGCAGCGCCTGCAGCGTGCGCGACGAGCAATGCACCTGGTAGCCGACGCCGCCGACATCGAGGATCACATAATCCTCGCCATAGCTGTCGATCAGGCCCTTGAGTTTTCCAATCATGTCCCGGCCACCTTCAGCCGCAGCGCCGCGCTCTGGCGATGATGCGCATGCGTGATGGCGATCGCCAGCGCGTCGGCGGCGTCGGCGGATTTCGGCTCGGCCTTCGGCAGCAATAGCTTCAGCATCACCGCGATCTGGTTCTTGTCGGCGTGACCGGCGCCGACCACGGTCTTCTTGACCTGGTTGGGCGCGTATTCCGCAACCGATATGCCGAACATCGCCGGCGCCAGCATCGCGACCCCGCGCGCCTGGCCGAGTTTGAGCGTGGCGACGCCGTCCTTGTTGACAAACGTCTGTTCGACCGCAGCCTCCGCCGGCCTGAAATCGCCGAGCACCGCTGCCAGTCCCTCATGGATCGCCAACAGCCGGCTGGCCAGCGGCAGGTCATCGGGCGGCTCCACCGAGCCGCAGCCGATGAAGACCAGCCGGTTGCCCTCGGTCTCGATCACGCCCCAGCCGGTGCGGCGCAAGCCGGGGTCGATGCCGATGATACGGACGGGTTGGCGAATTGGAGGAGGTGTCATGGCGTAGTGATACCGTGGGTACCGTCCAATCGAAACAGAAACCGGCCGTCGTCAACCGCGAAGCCGCGCCACGGAGTGCTCCAAAGATCGAGGCGACCCCGCGCGGTATGGACCGGGTGGCCGCACCCCGAAAGGCCCGGGGCTGTTTGGCACGCGCCCCGCTCAAAACCGATGGCGCGACGGCAGCGTCTAAACTAAACAATTCCTCCAGGCCGGCTCGCCGGGGCCGATCAAACGGAGCACGAAATTGAAAAAAGAACTGTCCAGCCGCAGCGCAACCGAACTTGGCGAAGAACTGAAGGTTCTGACCGCTGAGTGCCTGGGGCGCTTTACCGGGGAATGGAACAATCATCTGGCCGTCACGCTCAAGCGGCAGACACTGTCGCGACTGCTGTATTGGGACCATTTATATCGGCAAATCCTCGAAAAGCCCGGCGTGATCTGCGAGTTCGGCGTTCAATGGGGCGCCTCGCTGGCGCAACTGATCAATCTCAGGGGCATTTACGAACCCTATAATATCAGCCGGCTGATCTACGGCTTTGATACGTTCTCCGGCTTCGCATCCGTCGATCAGAAAGACGGGGGCTTCAGCGACGTTGGCGACTACGCGACCGACGCGGGCTATCAGCAGGTTCTGGAGAAATTGCTCGACATTCACGAAGCCTTCTGTCCGGTGTCGCACAAGAAAAAATTCAGCCTCATCAAGGGCGATGCTTCCGTCACCGTCAAGCAATGGCTCACGGACAATCCGTCGGCGATTATCGGCGTGGCGATCTTCGACATGGATGTCTACAAGCCGACAAGGGACGTGCTGGAAGCGATCCTTCCCCGGCTCACCAAAGGCTCGTTGCTGGTATTCGATGAACTCAATTGCCCGTCGTTTCCCGGCGAAACGCGTGCGGTAGACGAGGTTCTGAAAATCAATAATCTCAGACTGCGGCACTTTCCGCATCAGCCCTACTGCGCCTGGGCCGTCTTCGGGGACTGATCCAATCCGGTCTGCGGCTCGAAGCGTGGCGGCGTCGCCGATGCGACGCACGCCACGGCAGCATGAGCTGACGGCCTATCCCTGGACACCCGATGGCGGCGCCATCTTGGCCAGGCGATTTAGATAAACATAGGAATACATCACGACGAACATGACGATGTCCCTGTTGTAGACGTCGGTTGGAAACCTCTCCCATTGCGCTTCGTAGCCGGGGTAGAGATTCTCGAACAATATCTCACCGCTCAGGATCTGTGACATCAGCGAAGATTCGACCGTTATTCGCTTGTTCGGCAGCCCGTTCTTGTGGGCGCCGATGTGCACGTCGCCGCCGAAGACCACCGTGCCGGCGACATTGGCATCGGGCACGACGATTTCAAGCGACTTGCCGACGATGGTATCGAAGAATTTGGCGTCGCCCTGGATCTTGCGGACGGCAAACTTGTTCAAATTGTCCAGGAAGTACAGGAATCTGTCCTGGTCGAATGCGGCGCTCGCCGCCGCCGGCTTGTAAGTGTCGCACTGATTGATGATCCCGTACGCGTCGTAGTAGCGCACGGTGGCGTCCTTGAGCTGCTTGTCGCTGTAGTCCGTATTGGAAATGAACGCCTTCTGGATGTCGCCGTCGGACAGATCGAGCACATCGCCGGGATACAGGTTCTGACATTCACCCGGGCCAATAGCGCCCTGGAGTCGGCATCGTCGAGCAGTTCATCGCGGATGAACTTGGCGGTCGGGACCAGGGCAAGGTCGAGATAGGACGGGGATTCCTTGACGAAGATCGACGCAAAGCCGGCATAGGAATAAAATGAATCGAGCCCCAGCGCGTCGGCATTCTTCATGCCCTGCACCACCATTCCCTTGACCTTGGATCGCAGGATCGAAACCTTCTGCTGGTCGTCGAAACATTTGTAGCTGAGCGGGTGACCGGAGGCGCTGTTGGTCTGGCTGAAGAACGCGATGTTCTGGTTGGAATATTTCGCGCGGTCTTTGGCGATGCTCGACAACGCCTTGGGCTCGAACTCGAACCAGTTGTCGTTGCAGTGCACGACGAAGCCGCTGCCGGTGTCGATGGTGTAGGTGGCGTCATCGAGCGACCGCGTCGGATCGACATAGCTCTTCACGGCGAAGCCGTTCGCCAGCACCGTCCCCGCGTCGCTGTCGGCGGTCTTGAGATTGCCGAAGCCCAGTTTCTTGAGCCGGTTCAGGACGGACGGGGCGTTGAAGCTGGCGGTGACGATCTCGATATTTTTGTCGAAGATGCGCAGCATGTCGTCGTCGCAATGGTCGTCGTGGCCATGCGAGATGAGGATCGTGAGCTTGTCGCCCAGTGCCGCCAGATAGGTCGGGTGAACATATTGCTGGAACGTCGGAAGCCAGCTGCCGAAGCCGGGACGCAGATGCCACGGGTCGGTCAACAGATAGCGGTCGCCTTTCCTGATCAGCAGGCTCGCGTGGTTCACGAACATCAGGCTGGTTTTTTGGCTTGATGGTGCGTCGGGTCGGCCTGCGCGCTCGGTCATCTTGTTCTCGCTTCCTGCTTCTCGTACGACCGCGACGACCGGGCTCAGCCGCCCATCTTGGCGACCAGCGCGTCCGACACTTCGAAATTGGCGTAGACGTTCTGCACGTCGTCATGCTCGTTCAACAGGTCGATCAGCTTCAGCAGCTTCTCGCCGGTCTCATCATCGACCGCGATGGTGTTTTGCGGCTTCCAGGTCAGCGCCGCTTTGCGGGCTTCGCCGAATTTCCCCTCCAGCGCCTTGGCCACCTCGCGGAAAGTGTCCTTGGAGGCGTAAATCTCATGGCCGTGCTCGCCCGAAATCACGTCGTCGGCGCCGGCTTCGATCGCCGCATCCAGCATCGCGTCGTCGGAGGCCACCTTTGCATCATATTCGATGATGCCGGTGTGATCGAACATGAAGGCCACCGACCCGGTTTCGCCGAGATTGCCGCCGGATTTGGTGAAGTAGGAGCGGATATCGGAGGCGGCGCGGTTGCGGTTGTCGGTCAGGGCCTCGACGATCACGGCGACGCCGCCGGGGCCATAGCCCTCGTAGCGCATTTCGTCATAGTGCTCGCCGCCGGTGCCGGTCGCCTTCTTGATGGCGCGCTCGATCGAGTCCTTTGACATGTTTTCCTGGCGGGCGGAGATGATCGCCGCGCGCAGCCGCGCGTTCATCGCCGGATCGGGCTGGCCCATCTTGGCCGCGACGGTGATTTCCCGCGCCAGTTTGCCGAAAAGCTTCGACTTCTGGGCATCCTGCCGGCCCTTGCGGTGCATGATGTTCTTGAATTGGGAATGGCCGGCCATGCGGGGTCTCTTGGATTCGCCAGGGGAATTGGGGGGTGAAAGCGCGGCCTTATAAGCCTGTGACCGGCCGAAATCAAAGATTTGGCACCGTTTTGGATCTGAAAATGGTGCCGCCTGCCGGAATATGAGGCAGCTGTTAACCATGACTTCATGCCCGGATGAGAGGATGGCCCACCCAATTTCAACTTTTAAGAGCCTCCATGGCGTTCGGTTTGTTTCGAAAGCGAGTGCCGGAACCGGTGGCGCCCGCCGTC
Organism: uncultured Alphaproteobacteria bacterium; assembly: GCA_963836765.1. Classification (GTDB taxonomy): domain Bacteria; phylum Pseudomonadota; class Alphaproteobacteria; order Rhizobiales; family Xanthobacteraceae; genus Bradyrhizobium. The sequence continues at coordinate 165,669 of CAWILG010000036.1, read as the reverse complement.
GAGCCCAAGGTTCCGGCGGAAGCTGCCGTAGCCGCCTCCCCCGAGGGTGATTCCGCCAAGGAAGTCCTGGAACTGCTGGAACTCGAACTCGGCGCCATGATCCGGCAGCTCGAACGGGCGGCCGGTTCCGTCGCCAGCGGCGCGGAAGCGACCGCGGCCACCCTGTCCACCATCCGCCAGCGCACCGACGCCCTCACCGGCCGCACCAGCGCCGCGCAGAGCACGGCGACGACATTCTCGCAGGCCGCCGACAAGTTCACCCATTCGGCACAGGGCATTGGAGAGCAGGTCCGCGACGCCAGCAAGCTCGCCGATCTCGCCAGCGACGCCGCCCGCGAAGCCAGCGCCAATGTGGATCGCTTAAGGGAATCCTCGGCCGCTATCGGCAACGTCGTCAATCTGATTGCCCAGATCGCGCGGCAAACCACGCTGTTGGCGCTCAACTCCACCATCGAGGCGGCGCGCGCCGGTGACGCCGGCCGCGGCTTTGCCGTGGTCGCCACCGAGGTCAAGGCGCTCGCGGTGCAGACCCAGCACGCCACCGAGGAGATCTCCAAGAAGATCGAAGCGCTGCAGAAGGATGCCGCGGGTTCGGTCGATGCGGTGCATCGGATTTCGCAGGCGATCGAGGCGATCCGGCCGGTATTCGAGAACGTCAACGGCGCGGTGGCCGAGCAGAACCAGACCACCGGCGAGATATCCGAGAACGCTGCCTCCGCTTCCCATTTCATCGTCTCGGTCGGCGACAGCGCCAGCGAGATCGGCAGCGCGACCAAGGAAGCCGAGGCGCATGGCGAGAGTGTCGCCAAGGCGGGCCAGGCGGTCACGACGTTCGCGCAGAAGCTCAAATCGCGCTGCGCCGTGCTGCTGCGCCAGGGCGAGCGCGTGGATCACCGCAAGGGCGAAAAGCTGCCCTGCAATCTCAAGATCGACATCCAGACCGCGCGCGGCCCGATCAGCGCGCCGGTCTATGAAATTTCCATGGAAGGCATCCTGATCTGCGGACCCGATGCCGAGCGCCTGCCGCAACACCAGACCCTCAACGCGACGCTGCAGGACATCGGCGCCTGCAGGGTCCGGATCGGCGAGCGTTCCAATGCCGGCGCCCAGGCGCGGTTCGAGGCCGTCAATGCCGAGCTCAATGAAAAGATCGAAGACAAATTGTGGGCGATCCGCGACGAGAACACCGAATTCGTCACGCGCGCCATGGAAGCCGGCGCCGCGCTGACCAGGATTTTCGAAAGTGCTGTGGCAAGCGGCGCCGTCGCCATCGAGGATATGTTCGACACCGACTATGTCGAGATCGCAGGCTCCAACCCGCTCCAGCACCGCAGCAAAATCCTGGACTGGGCGGATCGCGCACTGCCGGCGTTCCAGGAAGCCTTCCTCGCCAGGGATCCGCGCATGGCGTTCTGCGTGATGATCGATCGCAACGGCTATCTGCCGGTGCACAACAAGATCTATTCGCATCCACAACGTTCGGGCGACGTCGCCTACAATACCGCCAACAGCCGCAACCGCCGCATCTTCAACGACGCGGCCGGGCTTGCCGCCGGACGCAACCAGCGCACCTATCTGATCCAGAGCTATGCCCGCGACATGGGTAACGGCAAAACCGTCATGATGCGCGAGATCGGCGTCCCGGTCCGCGTCAACGGCCGTCACTGGGGCGGCTTCCGCACCGCGTACAGACTGTGACCCGCATTTCCACCAAGGGGATGCCGTGATGCCGGCAGCTCAAAATTCGGAACTGAGTAACGTCCAGGCGGCACCCTCGGCCAGCGATCGGCTGGTCGACCAGTTGGCCAACCGGATCGGCGGCTTGGGTGTCGAACTCGCTGACGTCGCCGGCAACCTTCAGGAGGTCGCGGGCCGGGTCTCCGGCCAATCCGGCCGGTTCGGCCAGCTGCAGAAAACCGCCGAGACCATGGTCTTCGCCAATCACGGCATCGCCAGCGCGTCGCAGGCGGTGCAGTCCGCGGCTACGGCCGCCGTCGGAGAAATCACCCAGTCGCGTGCCGTGGTCGAGACCGCGGTCCAGCATATCGCCGAACTGATCGAAGCCGTCGGCCGTATCGAGCATCGCCTGAGTTCGGTCGGCAGCGCGCTGTCCGACGTCGCAAAAGTATCCGGATCGATCGAGGCGATCGCGCGCCAAACCAATTTGCTGGCGCTCAACGCCACGATCGAGGCCGCGCGCGCAGGTGCAGCGGGAAGAGGATTTGCCGTCGTCGCCAGCGAGGTGAAGAACCTCGCCGAAGCAACGCGCCAGGCGACCCATCTGATCGGCGATACCGTTCGCGGCCTCGATGGCCAGGTCAACAGCCTGATCGGCGAAAGCGGCGAAGCCTCGCTGCGGGCCAAGAATGCCGGCGAAGGCGCCGCGCAGATCCAGAGCATCATCGCCCGCGTCCAGAACGGCTTTACCGCGGTCGGGAGCGAGATCGACGGCGTCGCCAAGGCGGCGACCTCCAACCTCGCACACTGCGACAAGGTGATCGACGAGCTCGGCAACCTCGCCAAAGGCGTCGATCTGTCATCGACCGAACTGAAGCATGCCGACGACCGGGTCGCCAAGCTGCTCGAAATCTCGGAAGGGCTGATCGCCCTCATTGCCGACAGCGGGGTCGAGACCTCGGACGCGCCATTGATCCGTGTCGTGATCGATACCGCAAAGCAGATCGCGGCCGCCTTCGAAAGCGCGATCGCGCGCGGCGAGATCAGCCTCGATCAGTTGATGGACGAGAAATACCGCGAAATATCAGGCACCGATCCGAAGCAATACATGACCGACTATGTCAGCTTCACCGATCGCATCCTGCCGGCGATCCAGGATCCCGTGCAAAAATGCGATCCGCGGATCGTGTTTTGCGTCGCGTGGGCGAAAGGCGGCTATCTGCCGACCCATAATCCGAATTATCGCAATCCGCAGGGACCGGACCCGGTCTGGAACAACGCCAATTGCCGCAACCGGCGGCTGTTCAACGATCGTGCGGTCAAGAAAGTGGCTGGTAACACCCGGCCGTTCCTGCTGCAAACCTACCGGCGCGACATGGGTGGCGGCAATTTCGTGCTGATGAAGGATCTCTCGTCGCCGATCGTCGTCCGCGGCCGCCATTGGGGCGCCTTCCGCATGGGCTTTCGGCAGTCCTGAGCACCCTCGCCCCTCCCAAATGATCGCTGCCGCTTCTGACGGCGAAGCGATCAGCGCTTGCGCATGGTCCACGAACCGGCCGCGCCTCGGATCAGCAATTGCCGACCGAAAGCGCAGGATGGATGATGGTCATCATTCTCATTCGCCCAAATCCGCTGCTGTCGCCTTCGGTGGAACACGACTGCGTGATCTCGCGGCGTCTGCTTCGACGATGGTGCAAGTCTGCGTTGCGAAAAATATCGTCGCGTCCTAACTGATCGCAGCGTGATAATCTTCGACGATCCCGCCGACGTGTCCGCTGCCCGCGGCCGTTGAACTGGAGGCTGCTTATGGCAACGACGCTGACGATCAACGGCGAGGCAAAATCATTCGATGCACCCGCCGATATGCCGCTGCTCTGGGTGCTGCGCGACATTCTCGGGATGACCGGAACGAAATTCGGCTGCGGCATCGCCCAATGCGGCGCCTGCACGGTGCATATCGACGGCAAGCCGGTGCGGTCCTGCGTCTTGCCGGTCAGCGCGGTGCGCGACCGCGCCATCACCACCATCGAAGGCATCGGCGCTTCGCCTGCCGGCGCCAAGGTGCAAAAGGCCTGGCTCGATCTCGAAGTGATCCAGTGCGGCTACTGCCAGTCGGGCCAGATCATGTCGGCCGCAGCGCTGCTGGCGTCGACGCCCTCCCCTGACGATTCCGACATCGACGCCGCGATGGCGGGGAACATCTGCCGTTGCGGCACCTATGTGCGGATTCGGGCTGCGATCAAGCAGGCCGCATCCGGCAAGCAATCGTAGGAGCGCGCCATGACGATTGCCAAAGACATCGCCACCGAAACAGCCGATGGCGTTTCACGCCGCGCGCTGTTGACCGGCGGTCTCGCCGCCGGTTTCCTGTTCGCGTTCCACCTTCCGCTGCGCGCCGGCAACGAGCCGGTGCAGCCGCCTGATGTGACCGAGGGCAAATTCGCCCCCAATGCCTTCATCCGCATCGACCCCGCCGGCAAGACCACGCTGGTGATGCCCCAGGTCGAGATGGGCCAGGGCGTCTACACCGCGGTTGCGATGATTCTGGCCGAAGAGCTCGACGCTGATCTGGCGCAGGTCGCGCTGCAGCACGCACCGCCGAACGACAAGCTTTACGGCAATCCGACTTTCGGCCTGCAGGTCACCGGAAACTCCAATTCGATCCGCGCGTTCTGGAAACCGCTGCGCAACGCCGGCGCCGGCGCGCGCGCCATGCTGGTGCAGGCTGCCGCCCAGCAATGGCAGGTCGAACCCGCGAGCTGCAGGACATCGAAGGGCGAAGTCACGCATAGCGAGAGCGGACGCAAGTTGTCCTATGGCGAACTGGCGCTTGCTGCGAGCAGCCAGACGCCGCCGAAAGCGGTCGTGCTCAAGGACCCGAAGGATTTCGTCTATATCGGTCAGCCGCTGAAGCGGTTCGACACGCCGGACAAGGTCAACGGCAAGGCGGTCTACGGCATCGACGCGATGCTGCCCGGCATGAAGTTCGCGACGCTGGCTTCATGCCCGGTGTTCGGCGGCAAGGTCGGCAAGGTCGACGACGGCGCGGCCAAGAAGATTCCGGGCGTGCGCAAGATCGTCGTGCTCGACGATCTGGTTGCCGTGGTCGGCGATCACATGTGGGCGGCCAAGAAGGGACTCGAGGCGCTCAAGATCGAGTGGGACGAAGGCGCGAACGCGCGCATCAGCTCAAAAGACATCTGGCAGGATCTGCGCGCGGCCAGCGAAAAAGACGGCGTGGTCGCCAAGTCCGAAGGCGATATCGTAAAGGGCCTCGCCAGCGGCGACCGGCTCGACGCGTCCTACGAGCTGCCATTCCTCGCGCATGCGACCATGGAGCCGCTCAACGCCACCGTTCATCTCAAGCCCGACTCCTGCGAAATCTGGACCGGCACGCAGATCGTGAGCCGGGTGCAGGCGGAGGCGGCGAAAGCGGCCGGGCTGCCGCTCGACAAGGTCATCGTCAACAATCACCTGCTCGGCGGCGGTTTCGGCCGCAAGCTCGAGCCGGACATGGTGGTCGCCGCCGTTCGCATCGCCAAGCAGGTGGACGGACCGGTCAAGGTGGTGTGGACCCGCGAAGAAGACATCCAGCACGACGTCTATCGTCCGGTCTATCGCGACACGATTGCCGCGAGCCTGTCCGACGGCAAGATCGTCGGCTGGAAATATCGCATCAGCGGCTCCGCCATCCTGGCGCGCTGGCTGCCGCCGGCGTTCCAGAAAGGCATCGACATCGACGCCGTCGACAGCGCGGTCGATGGGCCCTACGACATTCCCAATTTCCATGTCGAATATGTCCGGGCCGAACCGCCGGCGGTGCCGACCGGGTTCTGGCGCGGCGTCGGCCCCAACAACAATGTCTTTGCCACCGAATGCTTCATGGACGAGCTGGCCCGCAAGGCCGGCAAGGATCCGATCGCGTTTCGCCGCGGCATGCTCGGTAAAAATCCGCGCCTGCTTGCCGCGCTCGATTACGTCGCGGAGAAATCCGGCTGGGGCCAGCCGCTACCCGCGCGCGTCGGACGCGGCGTCAGCGTGCAGCCGTCATTCGGCAGTTTCATCGCCACCGTGGTGGAAGCGGAAGTCGACGAACAGGGCGAAGTGCATCTGCGCCGGGTCATCTCCGCGGTCGATACCGGTATCGCCATCAACCCCGATACGATCATGGCGCAGCTCGAAGGCGGCTTGATCTTCGGCCTGACCGCAGCGCTCTATGGCGAGATCACCATCGACAAGGGACGGGTGCAGCAGTCGAACTTCCATGATTACCGGATGCTGCGCATCGACCAGGCGCCGAAGATCGAGGTGCACGTCATCAAGAGCGGCGAGGCGCCGGGCGGCATCGGCGAGACCGGCGTGACGGCGGGGCCGCCGGCGCTGCGCAACGCGATCTATGCCGCAACCGGCGTCGCGCTGCGCCGGCTGCCAATCGACCGCGCTTTGATCGCGGGGAAAAAAGCATGAGCGCCGCGCGCCGTATCCTTCCAATCGTCGCCGCGATCGCGGCGGTCGCGTTTATCGTCAGCGTCTGGATCATCCGCGGTCCCGGTCCGCTGGCCTTCGGGACCGGCCCGAATGTCGAACTGAAGGAGTACAAGGACGCCAATCCGACCGGCGTGCCCGCAGCCCTCGCCAACGCGAGCGTGGTCGAGCGCGGCGAATATCTGGCGAAGGCCGCCGACTGCATGGTCTGCCACACCACCCAAGGCGGCAAGGAGTATGCCGGCGGGCTCGGATTCAAGCTGCCGTTCGGCACGCTGTATTCGACCAACATCACGCCCGACAAGGAAACCGGCATCGGCAATTACAGCGATCAGGATTTCCTCAACGCCGTGCATCGCGGCGTCCGCCGTGACGGCGCACGGCTTTATCCGGCGATGCCGTACACGTCCTACACCTACATCACCGACGCCGACGCGCTGGCGATCAAGGCCTATCTGTTCAGCCTGCCGCCGGTGCGCGCGGAGGCGCCCGCCAATACGCTGGCATTTCCGTTCAACCAGCGCTGGGCGATGGCCTTCTGGTCCGAACTGTTCAATCCGGACACGCGGTTCGAGCCGGATCTTTCCAAGAGTGCGGAATGGAACCGCGGCGCCTATCTCGCCGAAGCACTGGCGCATTGCGGCGAGTGCCACACGCCGCGCAATTTTGCATTCGCGCTGAACAACCGCAAAAAGTTCGCGGGCGCGGTCACGGCCGGCTGGCGCGCCTTCAATATCTCGTCGGACAAGGCGACCGGCGTCGGCGGCTGGCGCGACGACGATCTGATCTCCTATCTCTCGATCGGACATGCGGCCGGTCACGGCACCGCATCGGGCCCAATGGGCGAAGCGGTCGACCACAGTTTTTCGCAGATGGCGCCGGAAGACATCCGCGCCGTCGTGGCCTATCTGCGCAGCGTGCCGCCGACGGCTTCGCCCGATCTGCCGGCGACGCCGGCGCCGCCCGCGCCCGCCTCGCACAAGGACGGCGTCACCGCCGACGCGCGCGGCAAGATGGTGTTCGAGGGCGCGTGCGTGAGCTGCCACGGCTGGACCGGCGAGAGCGCGGTCTCGCCGATGGCGACCCTGACCGGCGCAGGGGCCGTCAACGATCCCGGCGCGACCAATGTCGCCCAGATCGTGATCTCCGGAACTAAACGGCATACGCCGGAAGGCGCGCTGTCGATGCCCGCATTCGGCAACGCCTATTCCGATGACGAGATCGCGGCGGTCGCCAACTACGTCACCGCGCGTTTCGGCGCCAAGGGATCGAAACTCACGGCAAAAGACGTGGCGGAGTTGCGCAGCCAGACGTCGCAGTAGCGATTCCCCGCGCCGGGATGGTCACCGCCGCTTCCTGACGGCGAAGCGATCAGCGCTTGCGCGTGGTCCATGCGCCCCGGCCGGTTTTAGCCAGGGCGTGAATCCATAAATCCAGAGTGGTTGGCGGACGTCCGCTTTGGTGTGCATTCCGGACTCACGTCGGACGTCGCGTAAGGTCCGAAAAGTGCCAACAACGGAAGTCAGATGCCCGCACGCCGCAACGTAAAACGCTCCGAGTTTCAATGCGAGGAAGCCGGTGTTCCAAGGTCAAGCAGCCTGCAACAAAACGCCAGTCAACCACTCAGGCTCCGCAACCATAACAAGGTGGACCGACGTGGTATTTTCTAATGTCGTCCAAGACTTGTCGGCCTTGCACTCCGCATATGCCTTGTCCAAGCCGGGAAACGGAAACTTGGGTAAGCGGATGTAGGTCTTTTTCGCGACCCTTTCGCGCGCCCCTGAGAGCTTCACTGGTTGCAACCACGGACCGATCGGTTGCGGGGTCACCTTCGACAGGACCCAGGCCGCGTCCTTGGCGTCGGTCAAAGGGACCTTTTTAGGAGGTGGAATACTGATCGCGCCATCTTCCACCTTGAGGATATCCTTGACCGCCGTTATCTCCTTGGCGGCCTCGGTTAACTCGTCAAAAAATCTCTGACCATCGGCGGGCTTCGATGCATCGACCCAGACGATGGACGATACACGGTTTCCAATGCGTTCGAGCGCGCCTGATGCCGGATAGCCCGCGTAGGAATGGGCGACAAGGCAAATGTCGGTCAAATCTTCCCATTCCAAGAGATTGGCTATGTCCGCGATGTGAGTATCGAGGTTGATGTCCTTGCTCAGGAGATGCGATCGGTCTGCCACCCCGGTCAGTGACATCGGATACACCTTATGACCCTGCTTTTCGAGCCTGTCCGAAACACGGCGCCAAGTCCAAGCCCCAAAGAAGGTGCCGGGTACCAAAACAAAGGTCTTTTGCGCGGATTGAGCGCGCGCACTGCCGATGAACGTGTCTGATGAGATTACCGAACCCGCGCTTACTCCGGCCGCAAGTCCGCCGATCATTTCGCGGCGGCTGACGTTTGAGATAGTCATGAAATACTCCCCTGCTTAAAAGTGGGTACAACACGATTGGTGAACGACAGTCCAAAGATCAAAGCGCGACAAGGGTGCCTGACCGGATGGCTGCGGCAGCCGCGAATTTATTCTTTAACAAAGATATGAGACTTTATTTTCCACTGTCCGTCGGGTTGGCGTTCAAGGAGTCTCACAGTGCTGCCGGAAATTGGCGCCGCCTTCTCATTCACCATTAACGTCGCCGTGAAATGGGACGTGGTATAGGCATAGTTCCCGACAGTTAGCACATCCACCAGCTCAAGCTTGTGATTTCTGACGCTTCGTCCCCGCCCAGCAAAGAAATCACGGATTGCCAGAGGGCCGGTGACGGGCTGCGCGCCAGGCGGCATCAATCTGCCGTCAGCGGCATACAATGATAATAGGGCATCGAAGTCTGCGTTGTTAATGGCGGCATCCCATTGGGCGTTCATCGACGTCACCTTATCTGCGAGCGGATCCGCCAATGCTTGACTGGCATGGCTGACGATCAGAAGAAGGGCGAATGATAAACGTGAAATGCGAGTCATCTTTGCCTCCTTTAGCTGAGATGTTTAGCGCGTGAGCGCATTCACAGCTGCTACTGGGGGAAGCGCTAGTCCAAAAAGTGGACTGAAGAGGGTACTCTCAGCTGGCTAAGACTTGATCTGCGGCTCGCAGGCGCCTCATGGCATATTTGCTGCGTGGGAACCAAGCCGGCATGCTCTTCACAAGATGGTTAGGACCGTCCATCTCGATCTTGCCAAGCTCACACGCCCGTAGCAGCGGCTGGTCGCCTATGAAAATCTGCACAAGCGTCAGCAGGCTTGCATAGAGGCTGATATCGACTTCGAAGCCGGGATCAGTCCAGCAAAGATCGACTTCCTCCTTCTTCACAACAAACCACCAGGACTTCTGCCGGGCGTCCGCAATCTCGATGTACAGTACAAAGTCGCATGGAATTTGCTTCAGATCGAACGAACGGCGCATATTCCACATGAGCCGGCCCGCGTGGAGTTCGCTGGGTGTGAGCTGGCTGTGCGCCCATTTGTGGCCCCAATAGCCCATTGCATCGATAATTGGCCAGGCTTCCCTGGCCGCCTGGGTTGGATGGTACTCCCAATGCCCCATGTCGCCTGGTTCGCGTGAGATTAGCCCTGCTTCTTCCAGCGTTTGCAGGCGCTTGGAGAGGAGGGTCGGCGACATCTGTGGGATGCCGCGACGAAGCTGGTTGAAGTGGTGGGAACCTAGCAACAGCTCGCGGAGCAGCAGCGGAGTCCACCGCTCCGTGAGAATTTCCGCAGCTTTGGCTACGGGGCAAAATGATCCATAGCCTTTCATGCGAGAGTTTTACCATCACGAGGGTCAGCAGGGTAGTCCAGTTTCTGAACTAATCGCAAGCGCGTCCGTATCGAGGCTCCCTGCTGCGCGAGATTCTTGACACAGGTACCAAATGCCGGAGTTCGAGGGCCGGCTAACCCACCCACAGCGCTGATTGCCGCTAAGTCATGCCACATTAAGCTAACCGACTCTGCCGTTGGTCGGCTTTGGGTCATTCGCGTCGATTTTGGCATGTCCGCGGCGTGTCAGGTTTAGGGGGTAATCTCGGAAATGCCGGTTGTCTGATTTTGCAGGTTGAAGGCATCAGCCTGGACGTGATTCACGCGCCCAAACCGGGCTTGGAGCGGCAGCGCAGGGCGCGTGGTTTTTGCTTGCAACGGGGCGTTCACCGGTCCGGCAAGAATCGGCCAGCCCCGCCTAGTCCGGCAAGCCCGCATCGCGAAGGGCGGCAGCGATTTGAGCCCGCAGCTCGGGCGAGCGAGCGGGAAAGGTCTCGCCGACGTGGCCGCCTTGCGCTGACGTTTTGCTGAGTTCTGCGTGTGGCTCATCCGCAACAACTCGCGATCAATTTGACAAGCCACGGGCATTGGAGGCGGCATCGCGAATGCTCCGCCATTGCGGAGGCTTTAGCCTGTGGACCTATCGCGCCTGCGCCTCGATCCCGTTCGGCGCGCAGTAACACAAGGCTGCCGGTTTCAGCCAGAGCGTGAATCCATAAATCCAGAGTGGTTGGCGGCCGTGTGCGCATTCCGAACTCATGTCGGACATCGCGGAGGGTCCAAAATCGCCAAGAACAGACATAGCGCCCTATTCGATCACCTCGTCGGCGCGCGGGCGCACCTTGGTTAGATGGCTGTGGTAGTATTTGACGCCGATTGTCGCTAACATTTTCGAACCGGTGCCGGTTCACACCGGTGGGGGTTAAACGCTTCACGCCTTGGCGGGAGAATACCCTTGACCCGCGAACACTTAGTGCGACGGCTTACAGCCATATTCGCCGCCGATGTCGCCGGTTATAGCCGTTTGACAGGCATCGACGAGGAGGGGACGCACGTCCGGCTGAAGGAACATTTGCGGGTCTTGATGGATCCAAAGATTGCCGCCCATCGCGGACACGTCGTCAAGAATACCGGCGATGGGCTCCTGGCCGAGTTCAATAGCGTTGTGGACGCGGTGCGCTGTGCGATCGATGTTCAGCGCGGCATGGCGGAATGCAATTCAGACGTACCGCCGAACAATCGAATTGAGTTCCGGATCGGTATCAATATCGGTGATGTTATCGAAGACAACGGGGACATATTCGGCGACGGGGTCAACGTAGCAGCACGCCTCGAAGCCATTGCGGAGCCGGGCGGCATTTGTGTCTCCGATGATGCCCACCGACAACTCCGCGATAAACTCGATATTGTGTTTGATGATGCCGGCGAGCAGAACCTTAAGAACATTCGACGAGCGGTCCGCGTTTTCAGGGTGAGAGATCGTGGTGCGGCCGCAAGCCAAAGACCAACGTTGGCGCTCCCGGACAAACCCTCGATTGCCGTGCTACCTTTCCAGAACCTTAGTGCCGACCCGGAGCAGGAGTATTTCGCCGATGGCGTCGTGGAGGACATCACGATGGCGCTGTCACGTTTTCACTGGCTGTTTGTAATCGCACGTAATTCAAGTTTTACTTACAAGGGCCGGGCCGTGGACGTAAAGCAGGTCGGCCGCGAGCTCGGGGTGCGCTACGTGCTCGAAGGTAGCGTGCGCAAGGCCGGAAACCGTATTCGTATCGCCGGTCAGCTTATCGATGCTGAAACCGGAGCACATCTCTGGGCAGACCGTTTTGATGGTGCGCTCGAAGACATGTTCGATCTGCAGGACCAAGTGACTTCCGGCGTCGTGGGTGCAATCGCCCCGAAGCTTCTGTATGCGGAGATGAAGCGAGCCAAGCACAAACCAACCGAAAATCTCGATGCATACGACTATTACCTGCGTGGGCTGGCGAGCGCCCGTCGGTGGACCAAGGACGCTAACAGCGAGACGCTCCAGCTCTTTCGCAAGGCGATCGATCTCGACCCAGGTCTGGCCTGCGCCTATGGCATGGCCGCGTGGTGCTACACGCAGCGCAAGGGGCGTGGCTGGATGATCGAGCATGTGCAGGAGAGTGCCGAAGCTACGCAGCTGGCCAGGAAAGCAGTCCATCTCGGTGGAAATGACCCGGTAGCGCTGTGTATGGGTGGATATGCACTCGCCTTTGTAGCCCATGAGTTCGACGACGCTATGGCTTTCGTGGACCGTGGACTGGCGGTCAATCCGAACTTGGCGCAAGCTTGGAATCTTAGTGCCTGGGTGAGAGTTTGGAGAGGTGAGCCGGACCTCGCACTTGATCACATTGCGCATGCCATGCGCCTGAGCCCGCTCGATCCGTCCATGCCCAGCATGCACGGAGCCATAGCCTATGCCCATTTCCTCGCGAGCCGCTATGACATGGCGTCGTCATTCGCCGAAAAGTCGATGCGCGACAATCCGGCCTTCCTGCTGGCAATCTGCATATCCGCAGCCAGCAACGCGCTTGCTGGCCGGCTTGAGCCAGCACAGAAAGCCATGGCACGGGCGCTCGAATGTAATCCCGATTTGCGCGCCTCCAATCTGAGAGATTTAGCACCATTTCGCCGAGCGGAGGACTTCGCAACGTTCGTCAAGGGTCTCCGCAAAGCAGGGCTGCCGAAGTAATGTTACTTGCCTCGCTTGCAACGGGGCGTTCGCCGGTCCGGCAAGAATTGGCCAGCCCCGCCTAATCCGGCAAGCCCGCATCGCGCAGGGCGGCAGCGATTTGAGCCCGCAGCTCGGGCGAGCGAGCGGGAAAGGCCTCGCCGACGTGAGAGGTGCGAAAGCCGGGCTGCAGCTTCAAAACACGGCTGATCGCCTTGTTGGCCTCCTCCTCGCGCCCGATGCGGACGGCGTTCATGGCGAAGGTCAGCAGCGAATGCGCGTTGGCACCGAACTGCATCGATTTCATCGCCGCCGCGCAGCCATCCTCGTGGCGCGCGAGACTGAAAAAGGCGTGCGACGAACCGTTCCAGGCGCTTATCCGCAGCGGGTCCAGCGGACTGAGCCTGATCATCCGCTCAAAACTCTCGATCGCGCGTTCGGCCTCGTCGCACAGCACATAGACGAAACCGCGCGAATACCATGCGATGGCAAGGTTTGGATTGAGCGCGACCGCCTGTTCCACCATGGCGACCCCGCGTTCGTACTCGAGTCCCAGGTAGGTCAGGACGTGGCCGGCTGTCGCCAGCACAAACGGATCCTCCTCGGCCAGTCGCGCCGCCAGCCGTGCATGCCGGATCGCCTCGGCGCGGGCATCGGCTTTCAGCGGCATGCCATAGATCGCTTGCCGCGCCATCCACATCCAGGCCACCATGGCGTGGGCCATGGCATATTCCGGGTCCAGCTCGATCGCTTTCCTGAAGAACTCGTGCGCTTCGATCAGTGAGGACCGCTGATGCAGCATCGCCGTACCGCGCAGGTAGCAATCGTAGCTGTCGAGCTTCCCGGTGGGCTTTTGTCGCGCCCGTTCGAACTCGGCCTGCTCGAGCCTGGGAGCGGTCAATCCCACGACACTGGCGGCGACCTGGTCCTGCAGGCCGAACACGTCCTCGAACCCGCCTTCGAACCTGTCCGCCCAGATATGCGTGCCGGTCGCAGCCTCGATCAGCTGGCCGGAAATGCGAACCCGGCTGCCGACCCGGCGGACGCTGCCCTCGAGCACGTAGCGCACCCCGAGTTCGCGTCCGACCTGCTTGATATCGACGGCTTTGCCCTTGTAGGCAAAACTCGAATTGCGCGCGATCACGAACAGCGACTTGAACCGCGACAGCGCGGTGATGATCTCCTCGACCATGCCGTCGGCGAAATATTCCTGCTCGGGGTCGCCGCTCATGTTCTCGAACGGCAGCACCGCGATCGATGGCCGATCCGGAAGCGGCAGCGGCAGGCCGGGCGCTTCAGAATTTATCGCAGGCGCGGATGTGCGCTTCTCACCAATCCGGATCTGCCATAGCCGCATCGGCTCGGCGATGTTCTTCAGATTTTGCGAACCCATGTCGTCGAAGGTGACATGGACCTTGCCGCGGACCTGGCGTTGCGTGTCGTCGGAAATGCAGATGCCGCCGGGCTCGGCGATCTGCTGAAGGCGCGCGGCGATATTGACGCCGTCGCCGAAGATATCGTCGGCTTCGATCATGATGTCGCCGAGATGAATGCCGATGCGGAATTCGATTCTGACATTCGGCAGTGCGGCGTTCTGTTCCGCCATACTGCGCTGTACTTCTATCGCGCAGCGCGCGGCGTCGACGGCGCTCGGGAACTCGACCAGCATTTCATCACCGGAGGTCTTGACGATGCGGCCACGATGCGTGGCGACGGCGGGACCGATCAATGTTCGCTGGAGCCGCTTGAGATCGGCCCGCGCCCGCTCCGCATCAAAGCGCATCAAACGCGCGTAGTCGGCGACGTCCGCCGCTACCACTGCCGCCAATCGTCGTTCCACGCGCTCGCTGGCCACAAGTTCCTCGATCGAACGATCTTCCCCGCCTCATCAAAGCATGGCGACGGGATAGAGGCTAGCTCGACCAAAAGCCCGGTGTTGCCGGCTCCAGCCTGCCGCCGGCCCGCACCGGCGCGATGCGCAGCGCCAGCCCGGTGGCGTCGTCAGTTTCGACCGCGACGCCGCTCAGTGTTGCGACGCCGAAGGCCGGCTCGAAACGCCCCGATGGAATGCCGGTCGTGAAGCGGTGCAGCGGCTCTTCCTTCTGCATGCCGATGATCGAATTGTAATCGCCGGTCATGCCGGCATCGGTCATGTAGGCGGTGCCGCCGGGCAGCACCTGATGATCCGCGGTCGGGACATGGGTATGGGTGCCGACCACGAGGCTGGCGCGGCCGTCGCAGAAAAATCCCATGCCCTGCTTCTCGCTGGACGCCTCGCCATGGAAATCGACCACGATGGCGTCGGCGGCCTCGCGCAGCGGACAGGCCTCGAGCTCGCGGCCGACCGCGTTGAAGGGATCGTTGAGCGGCTCCATGAAGACGCGGCCCATGGCGTTGATCACCAGCGCGCGTTTGCCGTGCTTGGTGTCGATCAGGGCGGAACCGCGGCCCGGCGTGTGGCGCGGAAAATTCAGCGGCCGGATCAGGCGCGGCGCCCGCTCGATGAAGACCAGCGCCTCCTTCTGGTTCCAGGCGTGGTTACCGAGCGTGATGGCATCGGCGCCTGCGTCGATGAAATCCTGGTAGATCGCCTCGGTGATGCCGAACCCGCCGGCGGAATTTTCGCCATTGACGATGACGAGATCGAGCGACCAGTCACGGACCATGCCGGGCAGGTGCTCCGAGATAGCGGTGCGGCCGGTCTTGCCGACGACGTCACCGATAAAGAGAATTCGCAAAATTCAGCTCCGGAAATCGAACACTTTCTTTTCCGTTAGCACATAATCCAGCGCCACGTCGTGCGGCAGCGCCGGAACGGCCTTTATTTGCTGTGCGGCAAATCCGATGCCGATGGCCGTGATGGCCTTCATCTTGCGCAAATGCGCGAGCGTGTAGTCGTAATGTCCGGCGCCATAACCGATGCGGTGCCCCAGCGGATCGAACGCCGCCAGCGGCACCAGCATGATGTCGGGCACGACCTCGGCGGCGGCCGGCGATGGCTCGAGAATGCCGAGCGGCCCCATCATCAGCCGGTCGTCGGGCGACCACGCACGAAACGCCAGCGACTTGCCGCGCGCCATGACCGCCGGCAGCGCCAGCTTCACACCCTGTTCGGCGAGTTTTCGCATCAACGGCGCCGGATCGATCTCGCTGCGGATCGGCGAGTAGCCGGAGACGATCATCCCCGGAGCGATTTCGAACGGCAGGTTGCGCTTGGCGATGGCCGCGGCCGCGGCCGCGCGTTGCTCGTCACTCAATGCATCGCGCTTTGCCAGCGCGATGGCGCGGAGCTCTGCTTTGGATGAACTTCCCGACATGCAGCGTTCTATTCCGCCGTCGTCGCCCGCGAAGGTGGGCGATCCCGTATTGCAGGTTCGTTCGTATTCGGATTGCGATGCCGGTAGTGGACGGCTCGACGCAAAAATCGACAGAAACAAAAGTGCGAAGCCGCAGAGGCCGTTGAAGCACTCGATCCCGGAGTTCCCTACGAAAGTAGGTGGGCACCATATGACCGGATCCACGGACCCGGCCAGGGACAGTTCCCTAAAGGATCGATAAGGCCCCGGGGATATATGGCTCCTGACGCGCAACGCAGCTTCGCCGGATCAATGTAGCTACGATGGGGGCGGTACGCCAGCGGTAAGGCTTGATACAGAGCGAGAGGATCTTCTTCACCCTCCCCTGGAGGGGCAGGGTCGACGCGACTGAAAGGAGCGGCGGGGTGGGGTGACGGTCTCTCGTTTCGAACAGTGCCCGAGTTGAGGGACTTTCACCCCACCCCGTCTCGCATTTCGCTTCGCTCATTGCGAGCCGACCCTCCCCCTCCAGGGGAAGGTAAGAGCTGCATCACCCGATCGCGACGCCGCCGCCGATGGTGCGGTTCAGCACCTGCGTGGTCTTTTCGATGCGGTCGGCGGCTGCATTGAGCGCGTTGGCGACCGCTGTCTGGGTGGCCCGGGCGCGATCGGCGGCGGCGACGCGGACATTGCGCAGGGCATCGAGTTCTTCCTCGAGGCTGCGGATGCGATGGCTGGCGTCGAGCAGTTCATCGCAGACCGTCAACGCCGCCATCACCACCAGCCGCGCATCGCCGATTTCGCCGAATTTGCCGCGCAGGCTGTCGATGCGCGACTCCAGACTCTCGGCCAGCTTGAGCAGCCGCACCTCCTGGCCTTCCTCGCAGGCCATGCGGTATTGCCGGCCATTGATGGTGACGTTGATGTGACTCATGAACCCTCTCCGGCATCGAGAACGGCGCGGATGGTGCCGATCGCCGCATCCAGTTTTTCGGCGATCTCGCGATTGGTGCGCTCCAGCCGCCGCGATTTCACCAGCGAGCCGTCGAGTTCGTCGGCGAGCCGCGAGCGATCGGCGCCGAGCGCCTGGATCCGGCTCGCCAGCTCGTTCTCATCGCGGTCGGCCTCGCGGCGCCGCTCTGCCGCACTTTCCAGCGCATCGAGTGCGGCCATCAGCCGCCGCGTCGCGGCGTCGATGTCGGCAAAAGCGGACTTGGCATTGCCGGAGCCGTTGGCGGGGCGATCGCTCATGGGTGACAGCGCGGACCTCGGGTCAAGCCAGCCGCACAGCAAAATCCGCGGTTCGGCAAGCGGTTAGACGGTGAAATTTACGTGGCAAGCGAGGCCAGCGCAACGCCGCCGCAAAGCTATGCACCGGTAGATCGGAATCGACTTTCCCGGATCATGGTTTTGGCAACTTTTCCCACCAGAAGCGCGTTTCCTCGCCTTGGACTTAAGGGATTGAAGTGCTATCCAGCGCTGACTTCCCGGAGCCATAACGCCCGTATTGCGGCCTCCCGGCCGGTACGTACCGCAACCAAGCACCTCATTTCAGGCGGATTTTCATCATGACGCAGGTCGATCATACCCGTATGGCCAATGCGATCCGTGGCCTTGCCATGGATGCCGTCGAGAAGGCGAAATCCGGCCATCCCGGCTTGCCGATGGGCGCCGCCGATATCGCAACCGTCCTTTTCACCCAGTTCCTGAAATACGATGCCGCCGAGCCGAACTGGCCGAACCGCGACCGTTTCGTGCTCTCGGCCGGGCACGGCTCGATGCTGCTCTACGCGTTGCTTTATCTCACCGGCAACAAGGACATGACGCTCGACCAGCTCAAGCATTTCCGCCAGCTGGGATCGTTGACCCCCGGGCATCCGGAAAACTTCCACACCAAGGGCATCGAGACCACGACCGGACCGCTCGGCCAGGGCATCGCGACATCGGTCGGCATGGCGCTGGCGGAAAAGATGCTGGCTGCCGAGTTCGGCAAGAAGGTCGTCGCCCACCACACCTATGTGCTCGCCTCCGACGGCGACCTGATGGAGGGCGTGTCGCAGGAAGCGATCGCGATGGCCGGCCACTGGAAGCTCAACAAGCTGATCGTGCTCTATGACGACAACGGCATTTCGATCGACGGCCCGACCTCGATCGCCGATTCCGTCGACCAGGTGAAGCGTTTCAAGTCGGCCGGCTGGGCCGCCGAGCTGATCGACGGCCAGGATCAGAAGGCGATCGCGGCGGCGATCACCCGCGCGCAGAAATCCAGCAAGCCGACATTGATCGCGTGCAAGACCACGATCGGTTACGGCGCCCCGACCCGGGCCGGCACTGCAAAAGCCCATGGCGAGGCGCTCGGCGCCGACGAACTCAAGGGCGCCAAGGAAAAGCTCGCCATTTCGCAGGAAGCCTTCTCGGTGCCGGACGATGTGCTGAAGGCCTGGCGCGAAGCCGGCAGCCAGGGTGCCGCGGCCCGCAAGGATTGGCAGGCGCAGTTCGAACAATTGGGCAACCGCAAGCGCGCCGAATTCGAGCGCCGGTTGCGCCATGAGCGGCCGGCCTCGCTGGCAAAGGCGCTGCGCGCCCACAAGAAGGCGCTGCTGGAGACGCCGCAGAATATCGCCACCCGCAAATCGTCGGAATCGGCGATCGAGGCGATTGCAGCCGCGATGCCGATGGAGTTTTTGGCGGGCTCCGCCGACCTCACCGGCTCCAACAACAACAAGGCGAAATCGGCGGTGGCGTTTTCGGCCAAGACGCCGAAGGGCCGCTTCATCCATTACGGCATCCGCGAGCACGGCATGTGTGCGGCGATGAACGGCATCTTCCTGCATGGCGGCTTTGCGCCGAACGGCGCCACCTTCCTGGTGTTCACCGACTATGCGCGGCCGGCGATGCGGCTGGCGGCGCTGATGGGCACGGGCGTCGTCTATGTGATGACCCACGATTCGATCGGGCTCGGCGAAGATGGTCCGACCCACCAGCCGGTCGAACATCTGGCGGCGCTGCGCGCGATTCCCAACATGCGCGTGTTCCGCCCCTGCGACGCCGTGGAAACAACGGAGTGCTGGGAACTCGCGCTCAACCGGATCGACGGTCCGACGGTGCTGGCGCTGACCCGCCAGAACCTGCCGCAGCTACGCACCACCGCGCCGAACGAAAATCCCTGCAGCCACGGCGGCTACGAACTGGTCGCCGCCCAGGGTGACGCAAAAGTGTCATTGTTCGCGTCGGGTTCCGAAGTCGAGATCGCGGTCGCCGCCCAGAAGCAGCTGGCCGAACGCGGCATCGCGTCGCGGGTGGTGTCGGTGCCCTCGCTCGAATTGCTGCTGGCGCAGCCGGCCGAGCGGCGGAAGTCGATCATCGGCAATGCGCCGGTCAAGATCGCGATCGAGGCCGCCGTGCGCTGGGGCTGGGACGCCGTGATCGGCCAGGATGGCGAATTCGTGGGCATGCACGGTTTCGGCGCCAGCGCGCCTGCCAAGGACCTTTACAAGCACTTCGGCATTACCGCCGAGGCTGCGGTTAACGCGGCCCTGAAGCGCCTCGGCTGACGGTTGAGCTTGCCGGGAAAAAGGACTAGGTAATTTCCATCTTGTCCGTTCTCGCCCGGCTGAACCGGGCGATCCGCCTTCAGCACCTCCGGAGCGCACCTCCGCGGGGGCGGCATTAGCTATTAAGGGAGAAACGAGCATGGCAATCCGCGTCGCGATCAACGGGTTTGGCCGTATCGGCCGCAATGTACTGCGCGCCATCGCCGAGTCCGGCCGCACGGATATCGAAGTGGTCGGTATCAACGATCTCGGCCCGGTCGAGACCAATGCCCATCTGCTGCGCTTCGATTCCGTGCATGGCCGGTTCCCGGGAACCGTGACGATCGACGGCGACTCGATCAGCCTCGGCAACGGCAAGATCAAGGTCTCCGCCGAGCGCGACCCGACCAAACTTCCGTGGAAGGATCTCGGCGTCGATATCGCGCTGGAATGCACCGGCATCTTCACCGCCAAGGACAAGGCCGCCGCCCATCTGACCGCCGGCGCCAAGCGCGTGCTGGTCTCGGCGCCCGCCGATGGCGCCGACGCGACCATCGTCTACGGCGTCAACCACGACGTTCTGACCAAGGATCATCTGGTCGTCTCCAACGGCTCCTGCACCACCAACTGCCTGGCGCCGGTGGCCAAGGTGCTGAACGACACCGTCGGCATCGAGACCGGCTTCATGACCACGATCCATGCCTATACCGGCGACCAGCCGACGCTCGACACCCTGCACAAGGATCTCTATCGCGGCCGCGCGGCGGCGATGTCGATGATCCCGACCTCGACCGGTGCGGCCAAGGCGATCGGCCTGGTGCTGCCGGAGTTGAAGGGCAAGCTCGACGGCGTTTCGATCCGCGTGCCGACCCCGAACGTCTCGGTGATCGATCTCAAGATCGTCGCCAAGCGCGCGACCGAGCCGAAGGAAATCAACGAGGCGATGAAGCGCGCCTCCGAGCAGCGGCTCAAGGGCATTCTGGGCTACACCACCGCGCCCAACGTCTCGATCGACTTCAACCACGATCCGCACTCGGCCACCTTCCACATGGACCAGACCAAGGTGCAGGGCGGCACGCTGGTGCGGGTGATGGCCTGGTACGACAATGAATGGGGCTTTTCCAACCGCATGGCGGATACCGCCGTGGCGATGGGGAAGTTGCTCTGAAGGAGACCTGATGGCCCTTCCGGCCTGGATCGGCATTCCCGGCGCGGTTCTGTTGATCGCGTTTATCGTGTACGGCATTCGCCAGGGCACGAAGGTAACGACCAGGCCGGAAGGGGATCCGCCCGAGCGCGACATTCCCTCCTGACCTGTGATCCCAACATGAGCAAATTCCGCACCCTCGATGACGTCGACGTAAAGGGCAAACGCGTGCTGTTGCGCGTCGACCTCAACGTTCCCATGGAAGCCGGCCGCGTCACCGACGCCACCCGGCTCGAACGCGTCGCACCGACCATCACCGAAATCTCCGGCAAGGGCGGCAAGGTCATCCTGCTGGCGCATTTCGGCCGGCCCAAGGGACGCGATGCCAAGGAATCGCTGAAGCCTGTTGCGGAAGCGCTGGCGCAAGTCATCAAGCAGCCGGTCGCGTTCGCCGACGAGTGCATCGGCGACGTCGCGGCCAAGGCCGTCGCGGCGATGAAGGATGGCGACATCCTTTGTCTCGAAAACACCCGTTTCCACAAAGAGGAAGAAAAGAACGATTCGGCCTTCGTCAGCGAATTGGCAAAGCTCGGCGACATCTGGGTCAATGACGCGTTCTCGGCGGCGCACCGCGCCCACGCCTCGACCGAAGGCCTCGGCCACAAGCTGCCGGCCTATGCCGGCCGCACCATGCAGGCCGAACTCGACGCGCTGGCCAAGGCGCTGGAGGCGCCGACCAAGCCGGTGATCGCAATCATTGGCGGCGCGAAAGTCTCCACCAAGATCGATCTGTTGGAAAACCTCGTCAGCAAGGTCGATGCGCTGGTGATCGGCGGCGGCATGGCCAACACTTTTCTGCACGCCCAGGGCGTCGGCGTCGGCAAGTCGCTGGCGGAGAAGGATCTGGCGGCGACCGCGCTGCGGATCATGGAAAAGGCCGAGGCTGCGAACTGCGCGATCATCCTGCCGGTGGATGCGGTGGTCGCCTATCATTTCGCGGCCAACTCGCCCTCGCATGCCTATGGGCTAGACGCCATTCCGGCCGACGGCATGATCCTCGATGTCGGCCCGCAATCGATCGCGCGGATCCATGCCGCGATCGGCGATGCGGCGACGCTGGTCTGGAACGGCCCGCTCGGAGCGTTCGAGATGACCCCGTTCGACCGCGGCACCATGGTGTCGGCCAGGCATGCGGCGGAGCGGACCAAGGCCAAAAAGCTGGTTTCGGTCGCCGGCGGCGGCGACACCGTCGCGGCGCTGAACCAGGCAGGCGTTGCCGGCGATTTTTCCTACGTTTCGACCGCAGGTGGTGCGTTTCTTGAATGGATGGAAGGCAAACCGTTGCCCGGCGTCGAGGTTTTGAAATTGCGCTAGGCGGCAGGAAAAAACGTCAAAACCAAGAGACTTGACCAGATCGAGCGCCTAGGGCGCTGTAAAGACAGGGAGAATTCGGATGGCTCGGATCACGTTGCGGCAATTGCTCGACCATGCGGCAGAGCACGATTACGGCGTGCCGGCCTTCAACATCAACAATATGGAACAGGCGCTCGCCATCATGGAAGCCGCCTCCTCGCTCGACGCCCCCGTCATCATCCAGGCCTCGCGCGGCGCGCGTTCCTACGCCAACGACATCATGCTCAAGCACATGATGGACGCGGTCACCGAGATCTATCCGCAGATTCCGGTCTGCGTGCATCTCGACCACGGCAACGGGCCGGACACCTGCATGACCGCGATCCAGGCCGGCTTCACCTCGGTCATGATGGACGGCTCGCTGAAGGCCGACGGCAAGAGCCCGGCCGACTGGACCTACAATGTCGGCGTCACCAAGACCGTCACCGACATGGCCCATCTCGGCGGCATTTCGGTGGAAGGCGAACTCGGCGTGCTCGGCTCGCTCGAGACCGGCATGGGCGACAAGGAAGACGGCCACGGCGCGGAAGGCAAATTGTCCCACGACCAGTTGTTGACCGATCCGGACGAAGCCGTGAAATTCGTCCAGGAAACGAAAGTCGACGCGCTGGCGATCGCGATGGGCACCTCGCACGGCGCCTACAAGTTCACCCGCAAGCCGGACGGCGATATCCTCGCCATGAACGTGATCGAGGAGATCCACCGCAAGCTGCCGAACACGCATCTGGTGATGCACGGCTCCTCCTCCGTACCGCAGGACCTGCAGGAGATCATCAACGCCAATGGCGGCAAGATGAAGCCGACCTGGGGCGTGCCGGTGTCGGAGATCCAGCGCGGCATCAAGCACGGCGTCCGCAAGATCAACATCGACACCGACAACCGGATGGCGATGACCGGACAGATCCGCAAGGTGCTGCACGACAATCCGGAAGAGTTCGACCCGCGCAAATATCTCAAGCCGGCGATGGAAGCGATGGCGAAACTGTGCAAGCAGCGCCTGCAGGAATTCAACACTGCAGGACAGGCCAGCAAGATCAAGAAGGTTCTGACGACCGCCGAAATGGCCAAACGCTACAGCAAGGGCGAACTCGACCCGCGGGTAGCCTGACCCCGCGCCATTGCGCCGCGGGAGGCCGCCGGCCGCGACGAACGTTTTCTAGGCAATTGCCCGAGAACCGCCTATTTTGGCTTGCAAGGGCAGGTGATCTGGAGACGGTTCAATGAATCTCGCTGACCTCAACAAGGTTGCGCTTGCCATGGTCACACCGGGCAAGGGCGTGCTCGCTGCCGACGAATCCGGAGGCACCATCAAGAAACGTTTCGACGCCATCGGGGTCGAATTGACCGAGGAGACGCGCCGCGACTACCGGGAAATGCTGTTCCGTTCCCAGGAGGCGATGAGCAGATACATCTCGGGTGTCATCCTCTATGACGAAACCATCTGGCAGAACGCCAAGGACGGCACGCCGCTGGTGAAACTGATCGAGCAATCCGGCGCCATCCCCGGCATCAAGGTCGACGAGGGAACGCAAGCGTTGCCGAACTGTCCCGGCGAACTGATCACCGCCGGCCTCGACAAGCTCGCCGAGCGTTTGAAGAAATATTACGAGCGCGGCGCGCGGTTCGCCAAATGGCGGGCGGTGATCGACATCGGCAACGGCATTCCCTCGATGACCGCGATCCATGTCAACGCGCATGCGCTGGCCCGTTACGCCGCGTTGTGCCAGGCAGCCCAGATCGTGCCGATCGTGGAACCCGAAGTGCTGATGGACGGCGATCACGACATCGACCGCTGCTGTGAGGTGACGCAGCGTGTCCTGAACAAGACGTTCCAGGAATTGCGGGTCCAGCGTGTCGCGCTGGAGGGCATGATCCTGAAACCCAACATGGCGATCGCAGGCAAAAAAAGCCCAAAGCCTTCGCCGGTCGAAGAGGTCGCGGAGAAAACCATCCGGTTACTCAAGGCGTGCGTTCCCGCCGCCGTGCCCGGCATCGCGTTTTTGTCGGGCGGACAATCCGACGAGGAAGCGACCGCGCACCTTAACGCCATGAACCGGATCGGCGGCCTGCCCTGGCGGCTGACCTTCTCCTACGGCCGCGCGCTGCAAGCCGCGCCGCAAAAGGCGTGGTCGGGCAAATCCGAAAACGTCGCGGCCGGCCAGCGCGCTTTTATCCACCGTGCGCGGATGAATGCGCTGGCGAGCAAGGGTGAGTGGGAAACCGGCCTTGAAAAGAAGGTGGCATAGCGTTGGCCGCCAAACCTGTTCCGCCGCGCCCCGTGCCGCGGCTCTATCTCGCAACGCCTGAAACAGACGATCCGTCGCAGCTGGCGGCCGGCCTTCCCGGCCTGCTCGCCGCCGCCGATGTCGCCGCCGTGCTGCTGCGGCTGAAGCAGACCGACCAGCGCACCCTGATCTCGCGCATCAAGGTACTGGCGCCGGTGGTGCAGGACGGTGGTGCCGCGCTGCTGCTCGACGGCCATGTCGAACTGGTGGCGCGGGCCGGCGCCGACGGCGCGCATCTGAGCGGAATTGCCGCGATGGAAGACGCGCTGCCGTCGCTGAAGCCGGACCGCATCGCCGGCGTCGGCGGTCTCGCCACGCGGCACGATTCGATGGCCGCGGGCGAAGCCGGCGCCGACTATGTGCTGTTCGGCGAACCAGATGCCCGCGGGCAGCGGCCCGCGGTGGAGGCGATCGCCGAGCGCTTGCAATGGTGGGCCGAACTATTCGAGCCGCCCTGCGTCGGCTTTGCAGCCTCGCGCGAAGAGGCCGCCGAATTCGCCGCGTCCGGAGCGGATTTCGTCCTGGTCGGCGATTTCATCTGGGCCGATCCGCGCGGCGCCGAGACAGCGCTGATCGAGGTCGAGCAGGCGATCCAGGAGGCGCACGCCGCGACGACGGCAAAAGCCAAGGAAAACATCAACGGAAATATCAAGTCGGAGCAGGGATAACGCCGGACATGAAACTCCTGCGTCCGATATCGATCCTCGCGGGTTGCCTGATGCTGGCGACCGGCGCATCCGCACAAATCCAGCTGACACCGTCCGCATCCCAGCCGCCGCCGGGCAAGCCGGCGGCAAAAAAGCAACCGGCAAAGGCGGTGGCCGCCAAAAAGCCCGCGGCAGCGCCCAAGCCGGCGGCGAGCCCGACCCCTGCTCCGACGCCGACGCCCGCCTTCGAAGATCCCAATGTCGATCTGGTCTACGGCGCCTATCAGCGCGGCCTCTACAAGACCGCGTTCGATCTCGCGACCACGCGCGCGCAATACGCGGGCGATCCGAAGGCGATGACCATGCTGGGCGAGCTCTACGCCAACGCGCTCGGCGTCAAGCGCGACTATGCGAAGGCGGCCGACTGGTATCAACGCGCCGCCGATGGCGGCGACCGCGAGGGCATGTTCGCGCTGGCCATGATGCGGCTCGCCGGCCGTGGCGGTCCGGTCAACCGCGAGGCGGCGGTCAAACTTCTGGCGTCGTCGGCCAAGCTCGGCAACCCGAAGGCGGCGTATAACCTTGCGCTGCTTTATCTCGACGGCCAGACCCTGCCGCAGGACCTGAGGCGCGCCGCCGAACTGCTGCGCGTCGCCGCCGACGCCGGCAGCCCCGAGGCGCAATATGCGCTCGCGACCTTCTACAAGGAGGGCACCGGCGTGCCGAAGGACGTCGAGAAATCGGTGCGGCTGCTGCAGGCCGCCTCGCTCGCCGACAATGTCGATGCCGAGGTCGAATATGCCATTGCGCTCTACAACGGCACCGGCACGCCGAAGAACCAGCCCGCAGCCGTCGCGCTGCTGCGCAAGGCCGCCCGGCAAAACAGCCCGATCGCGCAGAACCGCCTCGCCCGCGTGCTGATCAGCGGACAGGGCGCGCCGATGGACAAGATCGAGGGCCTGAAATGGCACATCGTCGCCAAAACCGCCGGGAAAGGCGACCCGGAACTGGACGAGGCGCTGCAGAGCCTCAGCACCGAGGATCGCGCCAAGGTGGAGGAAGCCGCGCGCAAATGGATCGGCAACGACAAGAAATGACGCCTTGACGGCGGCACATCAGCAGGGCACCCAGTCCGTAACCTGACGGCATCGGCCCGTTTCCCTCTTACCTCGCAAGCCTCAAATCATGCTCTCTTCCGCCCTTATCAACGTCATGGTCAAGGCCGCGCGCCGCGCCGGCCGCAGCCTCAGTCGCGACCTCGGCGAAATCGAGAATCTGCAGGTGTCGCTGAAGGGACCGGCGAATTTCGTTTCGCTCGCCGACAAGCGCGCCGAGGAAATGCTCTACACCGACCTCGCCAAGGCGCGGCCGGGCTACGGCTTCATCGGCGAGGAAGGGGGAATGCGCGAAGGCGCCGACAAGAGCCACACCTGGATCGTTGATCCCTTGGACGGCACCACCAACTTCCTGCACGGCATTCCGCAATTTGCGATCTCGATCGGCCTGCAGCGCGAGGGCACCATCATCGCCGGCGTGATCTACAATCCCGCCAATGACGAGCTCTACATCGCCGAACGCGGCAAGGGCGCCTTCCTCAACGACCAGCGGCTGCGCGTCGCCGGCCGCCGCAAGCTTGACGAATGCGTGGTCGCCTGCGGCCTGCCGCATATCGGCCGCGGCGATCATGCACTGGCGCTGCGCGAAATGGCTGCCCTCCAGAACAAGGTCGCAGGCTTCCGCCGCTTCGGCGCAGCCTCCCTCGACATGGCCTTCGTCGCCGCCGGCCGCCTCGACGGCTACTGGGAACGCAATCTGCAGCCCTGGGACATGGCGGCGGGCCAAATCATGATCCGCGAAGCCGGAGGCGTCGTCTCCGGCTTCGAAGGCGATGACGACCCGCTGAAGACGGGGCATGTGATCTGCGGCAACGAGTTCGTGCACGGCGAATTGGTGAAGGTGTTGAAGGCCGTGGGGAAGTAGGCCACAGCTGTGATGCGCGGGCTTGACCCGCGCATCCATCAATCTTCGCAAGAGTCTTTTTTGATGGATTGCCGGGACAAGCCAGGACAAGCCCGGCAATGACGAGTTTATCGGACAGGCGCCGGCGGACCATATGCCTCCGTCGCCGCCTCCACCTTCTCCCGATCCCCCGCCAGCACCCGCTGTACGGTCACGAAAAACACCGGCACCATCAACAGCGCCAGGATCACCACCGCGATCATCCCGCCCATCACGCCGGTACCGAGCGCCTGCTGGCTGGCGCCGCCGGCGCCGGTGGCGATTACTATCGGCAGCACGCCGCAGACGAAGGCGAGACCCGTCATCAGGATCGGGCGGAAGCGCAGCGAGCAGGCCTCCACCGTCGCTTCGACCAGCGGCTTGCCCTCTGCGCGCAAATCTTTTGCAAACTCGATGATGAGGATGGCGTCTTTCGCCGCGAGCCCGATGATGGTGATCAGGCCGACGGTGAAATAGACGTCGTTGGGCAGGCCGCGCAGCGTCGCGGCGACCACCGCGCCGAAAATCCCGAGCGGCACCGTCAGCAACACCGCGAGCGGAATGGTCCAGCTTTCATAGAGTGCTGCGAGCAGCAGGAACACCACCAGCACCGATAAGCCGAGCAGCAACGGCGCCTGCGATCCGGACAGCTTTTCCTGCAGCGATTGGCCGGTCCATTCAAAGCCGAAGCCGCGCGGCAGTTTGTTCGCCAGCCGCTCCATCTCGGCAATCGCATCGCCGGAGGTGAAGCCAGGCTTTGCCTCGCCGCTGATGCGCACCGCAGGATAGAAGTTGAATCCGGCGATCTGCGTCGGCCCCTTCGACCATTCGATCGACGCGAAGGCGGAGAACGGCACCAATTGTCCGCGGCTGTTCTTGACGTTGTAATTCAAAATGTCTTCCGCGTTCATGCGGCTTGCGCGGTCGCGCCTGCACGATCACGCGCTGCATCCGGCCGCGGTTCGGAAAATCGTTGATGTAGTTGGAGCCGAGATTGGTCGAGATCGTGTTGTTGATGTCCTCGAAGGTGACGCCGAACGCACCGGCCTTTTCGCGGTCAATCATAAGATTGACCTGCGGCGCCGGCGGCAGGCCCTCGACGTAGACCTTCTGCAGCACCGGGCTCGCATTGGCTTCCGCGATCAGCCGGTCGGATGCGGCGACCAGCGCCGGATAGCCCTTTTGGCCGCGGTCCTGCAGGCGGAACGAGAAGCCGGAGGAATTGCCGAGATTGTCGATCGGCGGCGGCTGCAGCGCGGTCACCTTGGCGTCGCGGATCGACGCGAGATCGCGGTTGATGTTCTCGACGATCGCAGCCGCGGAGTCCTTCGCCGGGCGATCCGACCAGTCCTTCAGCGAGATAAAAGCCTGCGCGGTGTTCATGCCCTGGCCAAGGAAGCTGAAGCCGGTGAGAAACGTCACGTTCTCGACGCCGGCGCGTTCGCTCAGGTATTTTTCCACCTTCTCGACCGCGGCCTCGGTGCGGCCGTAGGACGAGTCCGACGGCGTCTGCACGTCGGTGGTGATAAAGCCCTGGTCGTCGACCGGCAGGAAGCCGCCGGGCAAGCGGACGAACGCCCAGCCGAGCCCGATCAGCAATGCGACATAGATCAGCATCAACCGGCCGGAGCGATTGAGAAAACCCTTCACCACGCGCGAATAGCCATCGCGGCTGGAATCGAGAATCCGGTTGAACCAGCCGAACACGCCGTTGCGGGCATGGCCATGGCCTGCGGTCACCGGCTTGAGCAACGTCGCGCACAGCGCCGGCGTTAGCGACATCGCCAGCAGTGCGGAAAACGCGATCGCGGCCACCATGGTTACCGAGAACTGGCGATAGATGATGCCGACCGAACCCGGAAAGAACGCCATCGGCACGAACACCGCAATCAGCACCAGCGTGATGCCGATGATGGCGGACGTGATCTGCGACATCGCCTTGCGGGTGGCTTCCTTCGGCGGCAGGCCCTCCTCGGCCATGATGCGTTCGACGTTTTCGACCACGACAATGGCGTCGTCGACGAGAATGCCGACCGCCAGCACCATGCCGAACATGGTCAGCATGTTGATGGAATAGCCCGCGAGCAGCAGCGTGGCGCAGGTGCCAAGCAGGGCAACGGGAACAACGATGGTCGGGATGATGGTGTAGCGGATGTTCTGCAGGAACAGGAACATCACGATGAAGACCAGCGCCACCGCCTCGACCAGCGTCATCAGTACCTTTTCAATGGATGCCTTGACCACCGGGGTGATGTTGTAGGGGATGTCATAAGCGATATTGGCCGGGAAGAATCTCGACAGCTCCTTCATCTTGGCTTCGACGGCGCTGGCGGACGCCAGCGCGTTGCCGGTCGGCGACAGCAGCACTGACAGACCGGCGGTCGGCGCACCGTTGAGCCTTGTGCCGAACTGATAGCTCAAGCCCCCGATCTCGAGCCGGGCGACGTCGCGCAGCCGCACCGTCGAACCGTCCGGGTTGGCGCGCAGGATGATCGAGCCGAATTCGTCGGGCGAGGCGAGTTGGCCCTTGACCAGCACCAGCGCGGAAACCTTTTGGTCGGCCGTGCTCGGCTCAGCGCCGACGCTGCCGGACGCCACCTGCGCGTTCTGCGCCGTGATCGCCTTGTTGACGTCGTCGGAGGTCAGGCCGTAGCCGACCAGCTTGGCTGGATCGATCCAGATCCGCAAACTTCGTTCGGTGGAATACAGCGTGGCGCGACCGACGCCTGGAATCCGCCTGATCTCGCCGAGCACGTTGCGGATCATGAAATCGCCGAGCCCGATTTCGTCGAGGCTGCCGTCGGTGGAGCGTAGCGTGATGATCTGCAGTACGGCGCTAGAGGCTTCCTCGACCAGAATGCCCTGCTGGATCACCGCGCGCGGCAACCGCGCCTCGACGCGCTTGAGACGGTTCTGCACTTCGACCGACGCCGCCCCGGTATCGGTGCCCGGCTTGAAGTTCGCGATGATGTCGACCTGGCCCAGCGAATCGCTGGTCGATTCGAAATTGAGGATGCCCGAGGCGCCGTTCAGTTCCTCCTCGATCAGCCGCGTGACGCTGTTGTAAAGATTTTCCGGCGACGCGCCGGGATAGCTGGTCGCAATCGAGATCGAGGGCGGTGCAATCACAGGATACTGCGCGACCGCGAGCAGCGGAATCGCAATCGCGCCGATCAGGCAGATGAAAAGGGCGACGACCCAGGCGAAGATCGGCCTGTCAATGAAGAAGCTCGGCATGGAATATTACCGCCGCGCTTGCGCGGTCTGCGTGGCATCCGGGCTCGCGGACGCATCCGCCTCGGCCCAGGCCTGCGGCTTGACCTTGTCGCCCGCGGCAAACTTCTGGAAACCTTCGACCACCACCTTGTCGCCGCCCTTCAGGCCTTCGCTGACGAACCACTGGCCGTCCTGCAGCGAGCCGGTGCGCACGGATTGAACCGCGACGCGGTTGTCGTCCTTGACCACGAACACTTCACTGCCGCCGCCGACATTGCGCTGGATCGCCTGCTGCGGCACCGCGATGGCGTCGCTATCGATGCCCTGCTCGATCCGGACGCGGACATACATGCCCGGCAGCAATTCGCGCTTCGGATTGGGAAACTCGCCGCGCAACGTCACCTGGCCGGTATGGGCATCGACCTTGGCGTCCGAGAACAGCAACTTGCCGGGCTGCGGATAGACCGCGCCATCGTCAAGCACCAGGCGGACCTTCATCGCGTCCGGCGCGATGCGGTCGAGGTCGCCGCTCTCGAACGCGCGGCGCAGCTGATTGAGTTCGTTCACCGATTGGGTGAAGTCGGCATAGATCGGATCGAGTTGCTGGATGGTCGCCAGGCTCGCGGCCTCGTTCTGCACCACCAGCGCGCCTTCGCTGACCAGCGCTGCGCCGACGATGCCGTCGATCGGGGCGCGGATGGTCGCATAATCCAGATTGAGTTTGGCGCGGGCGACGTCGGCCTTGCGGCCCTCGACGTCGGCCTCCGCCTGTTTCAGCGCCGCAATCGCCTTTTCGTTCTCGGCTTCCGGCATCGCGCGCTGGCCGAACAGCGTCGCCACGCGCCGCGCCTGCAGCGACGCCTGTTCGAGCGCGGCCTTCGCCCGCGCCAGCGCTGCTTCGTTCGATTGCAATTCCACGTCAAACGGCCGCGGGTCGATCCTGTAGAGGGGATCGCCGGCCCTCACTTCGCTGCCCTGGCTGAACGAGCGCTCGACCACGATGCCGGAGACGCGCGGACGCACGTCGGACACACGCGTCGGCGCGATGCGTCCGGGCAATTCGCGCACCATCGCGCGCGCCTGCGGTTTTACGGTGACGACACTGACGTCTGGCTCGGACGTTGGTGCTGCGGCGGAGGCGACATTCGGTTCATCGCAGCCACCGAGCAGCGGCGCCGTCGCGGCGAGCACCAATACAATGCAGGCCGATCGCGCGCGAAATCCAGACATTGAAACGATCGCCCCGAGTTGGAGTTTTGAATGCGAACAGACCAGCGGCATCGTTGATAACGATCGCGCTGTCGTGATCTGAAAATAGATCGGCCGTGCTGCGATGCAATGCGTTTCGCGGCGGCTTGATGTCACACAGGGCTATCGCACTGAATTCGCGACAGCTTTTAGGGACTCACCGGATTGTGAGCCGGCTCCATTGCGATCTGCGGGAATGGAATGCGAAATCGGTGAATAGGAACAGGTTCGCTTTCTACGCCGCCTTCATCCGGTAATGGCTGACGCCCCATTCGCTGCCGTCGGCGTAGCCGAACAGGCCCGCAGTGGCGAGGAAGAACCAGCGCCAGCGCCGCATCCATAGCACGGTGTCGTCGCCGTACACCTTGCGCAGCACGCCCTCGACCTCGTCGCGATGCGCATCGAAATTGGCCAGCCAGTCCTGCGCGGTGCGCTGGTAATGTGTGCCGCTCCAGCGCCATTCCTTTTCGATTCCGAACAGATCGGCATATTGCCGGACCAGATGATGGCTCGGCATCACCCCGCCGGTGAAGAAATGTTGCGCGATCCAGTCCTCATGATCGGTGCGGTCGAACAGATAGGCGCCGGAACGATGGGTGAAGATGTGCATGAAGAAACGGCCGTCGGGCTGCAGCCAGGAGCGGACGCGCGTCATCAATTCGCGCCAGTTCATCATGTGCTCGAACATCTCGACCGACACGATGCGGTCGAACTGCGCGTTCGGATCGAACACGTCCATGTCCGACGTGATGATGCGCAGATTTTTCAGGCCGCGTTTCGCCGCCTCGCGCTCGATATGTTCGCGCTGCGAATTCGAATTCGACACCGCCGTCACTTCCGAGCGCGGAAATTGCCGCGCCATCCATAGCGACAGCGAGCCCCAGCCGCAGCCGAGTTCGAGGATCGATTGCCCGTCGGCCAGATCAGCATGCTCGACAGTCTGGCGCAGCGATTCTTCCTCGGCCTCCCGCAGCGTAGAAGCGGGCTCCTTGTAGAAGCACGACGAATATTTGCGGTTGGGGCCGAGCACTTCGGCGAAGAACGCAGCCGGCACTTCGTAATGCCGGGTATTGGCTTCGCCGGCATGTTCGGCAATCGCACGGGCCGCCATCTCGTCGGCAAACCAGGCGTCGCTTTCGGCGTTGCCGGTCGCGAGTTTGGTGGCAGTACGCGAGCAGAGCCGGTTGATCGCGGCGCGGATGACGACATCCGGCAGCGGCACCCGTTCGGCGGTGCCGATGATGGTCGAGATGAAGCTCATGTCGCCACTCCCTTCATTTTGAGCATGAAGATCGCAAACACCAGCAGTATCGATCCAAACCCCTGGTTCTGCAGAAAGATGAACATTTTTCGGCGGGAATCGACGCCCCACTCCCTGGCGAAGACGGCGTAACGGGGATCATCGGTTATCCCGGCGCTACGTGCGGCGATGTGTCCCCCAACCGCAACGGCCAGAGCGCCACTAGGGCTGCCACCAGGCATTGCCTGGCATTGGGCGCGGCGCCCGCGACCGGCCAAAGCCCGCTGCCGGCGCCGGTGAGGCCGAGCGAGAAGGTCCAGATGGTGTCGACCCAACCGGAATTGCCGGTGTATTGCTGCACCACGAAGGCGCCCGCCATCAGGATCGACAGCGAGACGGCAATGGCGCCCAGCGCTTCGAGGTACAAAATGGTCATGCAAAATCCCGATTAAGTGGGCTAAGAATTCAAACTTCACAAAATACGCCCCAGACAAAGTCGGGTTTCAGCCTGAAGTTCCCCGTCCAACGGTCTGAAATCGGGGCTTTCTGATCTTTTTTCCCCCCGCCGCTGTGCCATATTGGTGCCCGAAACCGGCTCTTCGCAACGGATATGCCCGCAATGCCCGCCAGCCCCGCCACCCGCTCCGACATCGAGATCGAACTGAGCAAATTGTCCTCGCCGCGGATCTTTCTGGTGCGGATGCTGGTGTTTCTGGTGCTGTGCGCGCTGGTGATGGTCGTGCTCTACAAGCAGATCATCAACGCCTTCTTCGCCAATCCCGGCCTCAACGCGCTGATCGGGCTGGTGCTGCTGATCGGCACCATCCTGTCGTTCCGGCAGGTGATCCGGCTCTATCCGGAAGTCGCCTGGGTCAACAATTTCCGCATCGCCGATCCGGGCCTCGCGATCGACCGGCGCCCGACGCTGCTGGCGCCGATGGCGGCGATCCTCGGCGGCGAGCGCACCGGGCGGATGTCGATCTCGCAGCAAACCATGCGGCATTTGCTGGATTCGATCGCAACAAGGCTCGATGAAGCCCGCGACATCTCCCGCTACATGACGGGGCTCTTGGTGTTCCTCGGCCTGCTCGGCACCTTCTGGGGCCTGATCGAGACCGTGGGTTCGGTCGGAAAGGTGATCGACGGGCTCAAAGTCGGCGGCGACGCCGGCGCGCTGTTCGACACCTTGAAGGAGGGCCTCGCCGCGCCGCTCGGCGGCATGGGCATTTCGTTCTCGTCTTCGCTGTTCGGTCTCGCCGGCTCGCTGATCCTCGGCTTCCTCGATTTGCAATCGAGCCAGGCCCAGAACCGCTTCTATACCGATCTGGAGGACTGGCTGGCCTCGACGGTGCGCGAATATTCCGGCGAGGGCGCCGCGGCGGGCGTCAGCGGCGAATTGCAGCATGCGATGGAACGGCTGCGGACGGTGGTCGAGGAAGGCGGCGGCGGCAACCGCAACACAACGGCTGCGATGGCCAATCTCGCCGAGGCGATACAGGGACTGGTCGCGCATATGCGCACCGAGCAGCAGATGATCCGCGAATGGGCCGACGGCCAGGGCGAGCAAAACCGCGAGATCAAGAAGCTGCTGGAGCGGATCGCGCGGCAGCCCGAGAAGAGTTAGGTGAGAAATATCGAAGCGACGAAGGTGCGCCCCCTCTCCCATGGGGAGAGGGCTGGGGCGAGGGGGTACGGTCTATCGATAGAGCGTAACTCCTCACCCGGCGCTACGCCGTAGCCGAAGCTATGCTTCGGCGTATTCTTAAGAACGGCCGCTGAAGGCGGCCTATGCTCTCCCAATGGGAGAGGTGAAGAACTAGATCGGAGAACCATGAATGGCCCTCGCCCGTACACGCCGCAGCGAATCCGGCTTCAATTACTGGCCGGGCTTCGTCGATGCGCTATCGACGCTGGTGCTGTCGATCGTGTTCCTGCTCTCGGTGTTTTTGGTGGTGCAGTTCTTCCTGTCGCAGGAGGTGACCGGCAAGGACAAGGCGCTGGAGCAGCTCAACGCCAAGATTGCGCAGTTGAACGATTTGCTGTCGCTGGAAAAACTCACCGGGCTCAGCCTCAACGACCAGCTGTCGCAGGCACGCGCGGGATTGGCGTCGGTGGAAGCGGACCGCGATCGCGTCAAGGGGCTTTATGAAGGCCTCGCCGGTGCCGGCAGCGACGCCCAGGGCCGCGCCACCGAACTGAACAAGGCGCTCGATTCCGAAAAGGCCGTGACGTCGCGTGCGCTGGCGCAGATCGAGGTGCTGAACCAGCAGATCAGCGCGCTGCGCCGTCAGCTCGCCGCACTGGAGGAAGCGCTCGACGCCTCGGAAAAACGCGACAAGGAATCGCAGGGCCGCATCGCCGATCTCGGCCAGCGCCTCAACGTCGCGCTGGCGCAGCGGGTGCAGGAGCTGACGCGCTACCGCTCGGAATTCTTCGGCCGCCTGCGCACCATTCTCGGCAACCGTCCCGACATTCGCATCGTCGGCGACCGGTTTGTGTTTCAGTCGGAGGTGTTTTTCGACACCGGACAGGCCGTGCTGTTGCCCGAAGGCCGCGCCGAACTCGACAAGCTCGCGAGCGCCCTGATCGACCTCGACAAGCAGATCCCGACCGAAATCGCCTGGGTGCTGCGGGTCGACGGCCACACCGACGTGCGCCCGATCAACAGCCCGCTGTTCAAATCGAACTGGGAATTGTCATCGGCGCGCGCGATCTCGGTGGTGCAATATCTGGTCTCGCTCGGCGTGCCCGCGCAGCGGCTGGTCGCGGCCGGCTTTGCCGAATTCCAGCCTCTCGACACCGCGCAAACTGAAGACGCCTACAAGCGCAACCGCCGCATCGAGTTGAAGCTGACGGAACGGTAGGCTTCTTCCCTTCTCCCCTTGTGGGAGAAGGTGGCGCGCAAAGCGCGCCGGAAGAGGGGTCTCTATCCGCGGAGACAGACCCCTCACCCGTCCGCGATGCTGCGCATCGCGTCCACCCTCTCCCACAAGGGGAGAGGGGAAGAGTCTCAAATCCCCTCGAACTGCAACCGCGCCAGCCGCGCATAGAGTCCGCCCGCCGCCACCAGCGCCGTATGCGTGCCCTGCTCGACGATCTTGCCCTGGTCCATCACCATGATGCGGTCGCAGGACAGCACGGTGGCCAGCCGGTGCGCGATCACGAGCGTGGTGCGGTGGCGCATCAATTCTTCCAGCGCGGTCTGCACCAGCGTTTCGCTTTCCGCGTCCAGCGCCGAGGTCGCCTCGTCGAGCAGCAATAGCGGCGCGTCGCGCAGGATCGCGCGCGCGATCGCGATGCGCTGGCGCTGGCCGCCGGACAGCGTCACGCCACGCTCGCCGAGCTGCGCCTCGAATCCGCCGGGCAGGCGGCGCAGGAATTCGGTGGCATGCGCCAGATCGGCGGCGCGTTCGACTTCGGCATCGCTGGCGTCGGGCCGGCCGAAGCGGATGTTTTCGCGCGCGGAAGCTGCGAACACCACAAAATCCTGCGGCACCAGCGCGATGCGCGCGCGCACGTCAACCGGATCGGCCGATTTGATCGGCACGCCGTCGAGCGCGATCGCCCCCGACGCCGGGTCGTAGAACCGCAGCAGCAGATGAAACAGAGTGCTTTTTCCCGCACCAGATGGCCCGACGATCGCGACCTTCTCGCCCGCCTTCACCGACAGCGTAACGCCGTCGATCGCCAACACGTCCGGCCGCGCCGGATAAGCGAAGGAGACCTTGTCGAAGCCGACATCGCCACGCGCCGGCACCGGCAGGGCGATCGGTGCAGCCGGAGCCGTAATCTGAGGCTTCACGCGCAAAATCTCGAACAGACGTTCGGAGGCGCCCGAGGCCGCCGAGACTTCGCCCCAGACCTCGCTGAGCTGGCCGAGGCCGCTTGCGGCGAACGCCGCGTACAGCACGAACTGGCCGAGCCGGCCCGGACTGATCGCGCCGGTCAGCACGTCGTGCGAGCCGACCCACAGGATCGCGACCACGCTGGAGAACACGATGAAGATGATGATGAAGGTCAGCACCGCGCGGGCCCGGGTCGAATTGCGCGCCGCGTCATAGGCCTGTTCGACATTGCGGCCGAACCGCGCATTGGCCAGTTGCTCGCTGGTAAAGGCCTGCACGGTCCTGATGGCGCCGAGCAGTTCGGATGCATAGGAGGTCGCGTCGGCCAGCGTATCCTGGGCACCGCGCGACAGCCGCCGCACCCAGCGCCCGAACGCCACCAGCGGGATCACGATCACCGGGATCGCCAGCAGCACGAAGCCCGAGAGCCTTGGGCTCGTGATCACCATCATGGTGGCGGCGCCGAAGAACAGCATCACATTGCGCAGCGCGATCGATACCGATGCGCCGACCGCGGACTTGATCTGGGTGGTATCGGCCGTCAGCCGCGAGACCAGTTCGCCGCTGCGCGCGGAATCGAAGAAGGCGGGCGACAGCGAGATCAGATGCGCGAACACGTCGCGCCGGAGATCGGCGACGATGCGCTCGCCGATGGTCATGACCAGATAGTACCGCGACGCGCTGGCGCCGGCCAGCATCGCGACGACAGCGACCATGACGCTGAAATAGCTGTTGATCATGGCGATGCCTTCGGGCGTGAAGCCGAAGTCGATCATCCGCCTGACCGCGACCGGCACCACCAGGGTCGTGATCGCAGCGATGGTGAGCGAGACAAAGGCGAGCACCGCGCGGCCGCGGTAGCGCGCCACGTAAGGCGCCAGCGCCAGCAGCGGACGGAGCTTGGCGCCGGTCTTGGCCGGCGACTGCGTCAGCTGGGTTTCGATGAAGGCTTCTTCCTCCAGCAGCGCATCGCGCCGTGGCGGCGCGCCGCCATTGATGTCTTCAAGCTGTTCTGCTGCGCTCATGAAATCCGACCGGTTATGCCGCCCCCAGATAGGCTTCGCCGCCCCCTCTGGCAAATCCGGGAGATTCCCAATCCGGTGGGATACATAGCTTGTTTTGACGGCTGGCTTGCGTTATAGACCCGGCGAAATCCGCAACCCTAGACACTTTGAGACGGGCGCCGGCGCGCCGAAGGATATGTCATGAAAGCCGAAATTCACCCGAATTATCATACGATTACGGTCGTGATGACCGACGGGACCGAGTACCTGACCCGCTCCACCTGGGGCAAGGAAGGCGACAAGCTGAACCTCGACATCGACTCCAAGTCGCACCCGGCCTGGACCGGCGGCACCCAGCAGATGCTCGACCGCGGCGGCCGCGTATCCCGGTTCCAGAAGAAGTTTTCGGGCTTTCTCAAGAAGGACTGAGGGTTTTCAAGCCCGGCTGTTCTGGCCCAGAAATGCAAAACGCCCCTGTTCAGGGGCGTTTTTTGTTGAGCGCGAAGCCCAATCCCGTCATTGCGAGGTGCAAAGCGACGAAGCAATCCATACTTGCTTTTCCGCCCTATGGATTGCTTCGCTGCGCTCGCAATGACGAAAATAGCATTACCGCTCGAATGCGGCCTTCAGCCGGTTAAGCTGCGGCACCAGCGGATTGCCGATCGGCGCGCGTTCGATCGCGGGCGCATGGATCGAGACATCGAGCCGGCGCACCCGCGATTGCAGGTTCATCGAACGCGAAATCAGGTCCTGCAGTTGCTGCGGCAGTTTTGCGATCATGTCTTCGGGGCCGGGATCGGCGGCCGAGAGCTTGACCTTGGTCTTTTCACGGTTGGCCTGGGAGAGCGTCATCTCGCCTTCCTTGACCGCGCGGTGCAGCAGCAGCCATGACGCCAGCTGCATCAGCCGCGTGGTCAGCCGCATGCTTTCGGTCGCATAGGTGAGGCTGACAGAACGTTCCAGCGCCTTGGCCTCGGTGCGGCCGTCGCCATCGAGATAGGCGGCGGTCTCCTCGACCAGGTCCATGCCTTCCCGGAACAGGGTTCCGAACGCCGCCGAATTAGTCAGCCGCTCGCTGAACTGAACGAGCGCGGATTCGCTTTGCAAACGGTCCGCCATGGTTAACGCCCTCACGCCACTGCTACGCTGCCGGCTTGGAAAGCCGCCGGCTTATGATGAACAAATCATTGCGCTTGTGCGTGCGAGAGTCCAGCCGCAACCGGATTTATGGTTTCCAGCGAGGTGACGGGACTGGCGAAAGGGCAGAACCTGAGCCCCGCCAAAAAAGAGCCGCCGTTTCCGGCGGCTTTGAAGTTGATAACAGGGAGGCGTCAAACAGAGTGACAGGAGCCACTCGGTGTCCAAACGAGGACGATTAAAGTCATAAACGAGAAAGCTTAACCGATCGTAAACGAACGATTTTCTTTAAGGTTTGTTTGCCATGTCGGCCATTGGCCTAGTTTGGGACATGCGCCGATATCTCAACACGTCGTCCCGGCCTTGAGCCGGGACGACGTTGTGAGATCGCATTCGATTCTTCTACGACTTGAAAAAACTGTTCGCCGCATCCTTCGACGCGCGCTTTTTTGCCGACGCCTGCTGCAACCGTTCGATTTCCGCATTCATCAATGCGATGCGCTCGGTCAGTTCCTCGACCGACAACAGCGACAGGTCCTGTCCGATCTCGTGGGTGACCTTCTTCCTCGGCTTGTCGTCATCCTCGGCGGCCATGCGTTTGCTCCCTGCGCGGCGATCTCCTTCACAGTTGCCAGCCGAAGCGCGGCTGGCTAATGCAGGGCCGCTTTCAAAATCTCCCGCATTTCGCAAGGAAAAACCATGGAAAAGCTGCCCGCGCAAATGACCGTCATCGGCATCAGCAAGCCGGGCGGCCCCGAGGTGCTGTTGCCGGAAACCCGCAGCGTGCCGGTGCCCGGTCCCGGCGAAATCCTGGTCAAGGTTTTGGCCGCGGGCGTCAACCGCCCTGATGTCGCACAGCGCTCCGGCGCCTATCCGCCGCCGCCCGGCGCCAGCGATCTGCCCGGCCTTGAAATCGCAGGCGAAGTGGCAGCACTCGGCGCCGGCTCCACGCGGCACAAGCTTGGCGACAAGGTGATGTCGCTGGTGGCCGGTGGCGGCTACGCCCAATATTGCATCGCGCAGGATGGGCAGGCGATGGCGGTGCCGCCGATTCTCTCGATGCTGGAAGCCGGCGCGGTCCCGGAAACGCTGATGACGGTCTGGCACAATGTGTTCGAGCGCGGCGCCCTGCAGCCGGGCGAGACGCTCTTGATCCATGGCGGCTCCTCCGGCATCGGCACCATGGCGATCCAGATTGCCAAGGCGCTCGGTTCCAAAGTCATCGTTACCGTCGGCTCGCAGGACAAGGCCGACGCCTGCCTCAAGCTCGGCGCCGATCACGCGGTTAACTACAAGACCGCGGATTTCGTCGAGGCGGTGAAGACCGCGACATCGGGCGCCGGCGCCAATGTCATCCTCGACATGGTCGGCGGCGATTACATCGACCGCAATTACGACGCCGCGGCGGTCGAAGGCCGCATCGTCCAGATCGCGTTCCTCGCCGGAACCCCCAAGGCGTCGGCCAATTTCGCCAAGCTGATGGTCAAGCGGCTGCACCACACCGGCTCGACCTTGCGTCCCCGTAGTAATGCGGACAAGGCGGCGATGGTCGCGGCCATTGAGGCCAAGGTGATGCCGCTGGTGCGCGACGGGCGCATTAAACCCCTGATGGACAGCACATTCCCGCTGGAAAAGGCCGCCGACGCGCACCGGCGGATGGAGACCAGCGAACATATTGGCAAAATTGTGTTGGCGGTTTAACGATCGCGAGCCGAAGCGGAGGCGGAAACCCTTTGATTTCCTTCGCATTCATGTCATTTATCGCGGCAACGAAGGGCCATTCGCTGCGCCCGGAACGATGTTGATCGCGGAGTACTGACATTGCGTCTGATCAGGTGCCTTGCGCCGCTTGCGCTGGGCCTCATGATTTTTGCCGCCGCGCCGCCCGCGCGCGCCATCGACGCAGTCAGCGTCCGCAGTGACGCGCCTGCGATCGATCTGACAGCGGTGCTCGATCATCAGCGCAGCGATACCGACCGTATCCAGGTTTCCACCGCGCCCGGCACCGACGGCATCGTCCGCCGCATCGAAGTCCGCGCCCGTGAAGGCGGCCAGTACTGGGTGGTGTTCGCGCTCGCCAACAACACCGACGACCAGCTCGACCGCCTGATCGTAGCCCCGCATTATCGTATCGTGTCGTCGGGGCTGCTGTGGCCTGACCTTGGCCTGTCGCGCATCGCCACCATTACGCCGTCGACCGGCGACCGGCCCGAGCGCCAGGAAAGCGCGACCGCCGACATCTTCCGCATCACGCTCGATCCCGGCGCCGTCATCACCTTCGTCGCCGAATTGCGCACCGATAAATTGCCGCAGCTCTACCTGTGGGAGCCCGACGCCTACAAGGACAAGGTCAACTCGTTCACGCTCTACCAGGGCATCGTGATTGGCATTTCCGGACTTTTGGCGCTCGTGCTCACGATTCTGTTCGTGGTCAAGGGCAGCATCATGTTCCCGGCCGCCGCGGCCTTGGCCTGGGCGGTGCTGGTCTATATCGGCGTCGATTTCGGCTTCTGGGGCAAGGTGCTCGACATGTCGAACAACGCCGAGCGCGTCTGGCGCGCGGCGGGCGAGGCGATCCTGGCGGCGACGCTGTTGGTGTTTTTGTTCGCCTATCTCAATTTGAGCCGCTGGCATGTGCGCTATTCCCACATCACGGTCGGTTGGCTGACCTTCCTGGGCTCGCTGGTGGCGCTGGCGCTGTTCGATCCGGCGGTCGCTTCGGGTATCGCGCGAATGTCGCTGGTGCTGATTGCCTTCGCCGGTTTTGCCCTCATCGTCTATCTCTCCACCCATGGTTTCGACCGCGCGGTGCTGCTGATCCCGACCTGGTTCCTGCTCGTGGTCTGGGTGGT
This sequence comes from uncultured Alphaproteobacteria bacterium, assembly GCA_963836765.1. Taxonomy (GTDB): domain Bacteria; phylum Pseudomonadota; class Alphaproteobacteria; order Rhizobiales; family Xanthobacteraceae; genus Bradyrhizobium. Next base: position 124,194 of record CAWILG010000036.1, on the reverse strand, counting down.
CGCGGCCGGCATGGCGGTGGCAGGTTCCGTCACCAACGACATCGTCGGCCCGGCCCTGCTCGGCGGCCTCGTGCTGATCGTGATGTTGATCGGATTTACGGTGATGCAGCACGCCTTCGCGGGCGGCGGCGCCACCACCGGCGTCGTCTCCGATGTCGAGCGCCGCGCGCTGGCGCTGACCGGCTCGGGTGACCTGATCTGGGACTGGGACGTCTCCGCCGACAAGGTGTTCACCAGCCCCGAGACCGAAAGCCTGCTCGGCCTCAAGCGCGGCACGCTGGAAGGCCCGGCCGCCAAATGGCTCGAAGTGCTGCATCCCCTCGACCAGGACCGTTTTCGTGCCGCGCTCGACAGCGTGCTCGACCAGCGGCGCGGACGGCTGGTGCAGGATTTCCGGCTGCGCACGCCCGACGGCCACTTCATGTGGTTTGCGCTGAAAGCGCGCCCCGTGGTCGGCTCCGACGGCGAGGTTTCGCGCGTGGTCGGTACGCTGACCGACGTCACCGAGCAGAAGAATGCCGAAGAGCGCATGCTGCATGATTCCGTGCATGACAATCTGACCGGCCTGCCGAACCGCAAATTGTTCATCGATCGCTTGGGCGCGGTGGCCAATTTCGCCAAGACCATGCCGAACCTGCGGCCGACGCTGATGGTGATCGACCTCGACCGCTTCAAGCAGGTCAACGATTCCGTCGGCATTGCGGTCGGCGACTCCATTCTGCTGACACTGGCGCGGCGGCTGACGCGGATCCTGAAACCGCAGGATACGCTGGCTCGTCTCGCCGGCGACCAGTTCGGCCTGATCCTGATGTCGGAACAGGATTCGGCGCGCATCACCGCCTTTGCCGAGACCATCCGAAAAACCATCCGCGCGCCGATCGCCTTCAACGACCGCGAGATATTCCTGACCGCCTCGATTGGCCTCGCGCTGTCCGATCCGCAGACGCAATTGTCCGACGAGATCATCAAGGACGCGGAACTCGCGATGTATCACTCCAAGCGCATCGGCGGCGACCGCATCGACGTCTACAAGCCGGCGATGCGCGCGCGCAAAACCGACCGGCTGACGCTGGAATCGGAATTGCGCCGCGCCATCGAGCGCCAGGAGATCACCATTCTCTATCAGCCGATCGTGCGGCTGGAAGATCGTTCGATTGCCGGCTTCGAAGCGCTGGCGCGCTGGGATCATCCCAAACTCGGACGGATGTCGCCGTCGGAATTCATCTCCATTGCGGAGGAGATCGGCCTGATCGTCGATCTCGGCATGTTCGTGATGGACCAGACCGCCAAACAGCTGGCGATCTGGCAGCGCGCGATGCGTTCGCGCGAGCCGATTTTTGCCAGCGTCAACGTCTCCTCGCGGCAGTTGCTGCGCCACGATCTGATCCACGATATCCGCACCGTGCTGTCGCGCTCCTCGGTGGCGCGCGGCACGCTGAAGCTGGAACTGACGGAATCGCTGGTGATGGAAAATCCCGAACACGCCGCGCAGATGCTGACGCGGATTCGCGAACTCGGCACCGGATTGTCGCTCGACGATTTCGGCACCGGCCATTCCTCGCTGGCCTACCTGCAGCGTTTTCCGTTCGACACCATCAAGATCGACCAGTCCTTTGTACGCACCACCAGCCGCGGCACGCGGCCGGTGATCCTCAAATCGATCATCGCGCTCGCCCACGACCTCGGCATGGACGTGGTCGCCGAAGGCGCGGAGACCGACTCGGACGCGGTCGAGCTCTATCAATTGGGCTGCGAATACGCGCAAGGCTTTGCCTTCGGCGAACCGATGGACGCCGATGCCGCAATGCGGCTGCTGACGGAAGAGCGGCTCGAAGCGGCGAGCTGATTTCTCCCGTCGTCCCGGCGAAGCGGACGACTCTCTCCGTCGTCCCGACGAACGCCGGGACCTATACGCCGCGGCCTATCGACGTCATTGCGAGCGTAGCGAAGCAATCCATTTCACCGCGCAAAGGAAGAATGGATTGCTTCGTCGCAAGAACTCCTCGCAATGACGTGGTGGGATCGTGATTCAGTTTTCAAACAGCAGATGCGCATTCGCATTCTCGCGACATGGTTTGCCCGAGCTTTGCTGGAACGATCTGTCCCCCGAAAGAAGAGGGAGCAGGGAATGCCGGGTGCACGCTGCACCCGCGGTCTCGTGTGCAAAGCTGTGCGAAAAAGGCGCACACGAGCATACAGGTTCAGCGGAAACACTCCGGCATTCCCTGCGCAATGGCTTTACGGCTTATGCCGTGCTCTCCTCGGCGACGAATTCGTCTTGTCACCGTCGTTGGCGGATCAAGGCTGATCAAGCTCGGTTGAGTTGACTTCGCCTCCGCTCAACTTGACACCAGCAACGGGTGTCGGAACCACACGGTTTTGCCGTACGCTTTGGCGCCGTTCGTCCTGCGCGCCGGTCACCGCTCACGAGAAACTCGCCCTGCGACACCGCCTCGCGCCGACGCTGCCGCGTCCACCGCATCCTCATCCCACGTTCGTGACGACGCGCGACCGCCCCTCTTGCCGGGAAAGGACGGGGCGAGCTGGTAGCCCTGATTTGCCCGACAGGTTAAGCGAAATTTTGCCCGTCGCGTTAATTTGCCGCAGCCATGGCACGGCTGGATAGGCCAGAGCGCGCCAGCGCCGCGCCCAACGCCCGGCTGTTGCTGCCGACGACATGTCAGGCGATTCCTACAGCGCGTTCAGGAAATTGACCAAGTCACTCTTCTGTTGCGCGCTAAAGCCGATGCTGAACCGCTGGTCGTAGAAATTGACGACGTCCACCAAGGTCGAGGCCGAGCCGTTGTGGAAGTAGGGAGCCCGCGCGGCCAGCCCGCGCAGAATGGGGCCTTTCAGCTTGCCGATGTCCTGGCAATTTCCGGTGATCAGCGCGCGACCGGGATCGGTGACGGTGAAGATATTTCCGGCCAGCGGACCGTCGCTGCACCTCAACGTGAACACGGGCAGTCCTGATATGTCGAGTGCCGGCGGGCTGTTGGCTCCGGCATTGGCCACGCCGATGTTCAACGGCGCCTTGACTGAATGATTGCCGACGTTGGGCGTATCGTGACAGGTGCCGCAAAATCCGGGAATGCTGGTCATGTTGAGGGCGTCGTTGAGCCCTCCGACTCCCGTAATGTTGATCTTCGTCGTGTTGAAGATCTCTTCGCCGCGCGCGATCGACAGCCGTTGCTGCACCTCGTCGCCGCGTCCACCGAGGCTCAGCCACGGTTTGAACAGATCGAAAATGTTAGGGGTGAACGGCACATTGTGAGGATTTTGTCCGAGCGGATCGTTCACGCCGATGAAGAAGTTCGGGAGCTGCAGCGACAGGGCCACGGCTCCGCCGGTCGCGCCGTCGTCGTGCAGCGCCCCCGCCTGCCGGTCGATTTCCTGCGACGTGAACAGGCCGCTCTCGAATGCGACGATCTGGGCCTGCTGCGCGTCGCTCGGCGCGGCATTGCCCTGCGCATGGCCGAGGGTGGCGTCGATCGCCTGGCTGGCGAAAGTGGGCTCGCGTCCATCCCACATGATCGTGCTGAGGAACCCAAGATTGGTGGATGGCAGCGGCCGCCGGTACACCGACACGATGCCCGTCGTCGGACTCGTGAGGCCGGTGACGGGGTTCGTCGTGCAGTTATAGGGATCGTTGACCGACACCACCTGGAAATGCGGCGCGGCCGGCATCGGCAGGCCGATCCGGATCAGGCCCTTGTTGATCAACAGCGTGTAGGCGCGCCGCTTGGCTCCATAGGTCGAGACGTCGGCACTCGGACAGGTGGCGCCGTCGACCAGACGGAAAATCGGGTCAGCGCCGCCGCTGGCCGCAAACCGGGCGCCAACATCAGCCGCGCCGACGGTCCAGCCCGACTGCGGCTGATGGCAGGTGAAACAGGTCCTCCCGTTGGTTCCAAGATCCTGGAAGAACGCGTTGTTGACCGGGAACGTCGCACCACCGGGCTGGAACGTCGCGATTGCGCCGTTTGGGTCCCGGTCGATTTCAAATCGCGGGATGACGGCCGGGGTTGGCTGCACGCCTCGATCCGGATCCCCAAAACGCCGCATCGCCTGCATGTGATCGATCATGCCGGGGGCGAAGGCCGGCGCAGGCGGCGAAGCCGGGGTGCCGGCTTGTTGAGCGATCGCAAGCTGCGACACGCCGCTCGCGATGCAAACCAGAATCGCTGCACCGGTGGAAGCTTTTAGAATCCTGAGGATTGCAGGATACGTCCTGGCAATGCGTGGGTGTTCGGTCATGAAATGGCTCCCTCGAAAAAATTTGATGTTGCAAACGCAATTCGGGATTGGAATGCGACAGTGTGACTGTCCAAAATCGACGGTCGGAAGACTTCAGGTCCGGAAGAAGTGGGCCGGTCGACCGATTGGTTTCAGAAGAAGCCCGGGCTAAGGTCCAGGCCATAGGTCGCGCCAACCAGACACACCAGAAGGCCGACCCCGCAAAAAACGGCGATTAGCTTGAGAGTGTCGAATTCACGTTCACGGGTCGATAGAAAGGCGCGTGACAATGCGTGTGCAATGGCGGTCATTATAACAACCTCCTCCACATCGAAGACTACAAAAGGCGACGGCGATTTGGCTCTACTGAAGAGCGCACCCGAGCGTGCCCGAAGCGCTCGCGCGGTGCCTTCAGGACACCTTATTTTTTGCTTACGAAGTTCATTATTTTTGTTTTGCGACGCGGCGCTTAAGGCGCGATAGATTGCTGTTCAGGCGATGGGAGCCTTGAATTTGCTTTATATTTTCGACGATTACGCCCTTGATCCGGACCGGCGCGAACTGCGCTCTGGCGCAACCGCGGTCGCCATGGAGCCGCAGGTCTTCGATCTCTTGGTGCACCTGATTCGTCACCGCGAGCATGTCGTCAGCCGAGACGAACTGATCGCGGCGATCTGGGGCGGCCGCATCGTGTCCGAATTGGCGCTGAGCACGCGCATCAACGCCGTGCGCAGCGCCGTCGGTGACTGCGGAGCTGAGCAGCGTCTGATCAAAACCCTGCCGCGCAAGGGTGTCCGTTTTGTTGGCGAAGTGCGGGAGGAGTGGACGCCGTTCGAGGCGACGTCCGTGGGATTGGAACGCCCCGCCGTGGGAGCCATTGACGTGCCTCAGGCCACTGGGGGCCTGCCTGCGCGGCGCGTGCCGGGCACGGAACTCATCGGCGACCATTCCGAGGCGATATCCGCGGCAATGCCGGCGCCGCTCAAGCCGCGTCATTTTTTTGTTCGAGGCGCGACGGCCGGAGCCATTTCGGCAATCATCGTTTTATGTCTCGGCGGTCTGATCGGGGGCTATTTCGTTCGATCCGCCCAATCCGGACGGATCAGAGCGAATATCGAGACCGCAGCAAAGCTGATCCGAATCTCCGACCAGATCAATATGACTTCTCACGAGGATTACGAAGCCGTCCGCGCACTCCGGCAATGGGCGGTGGACCTCGAACCCCAAAACGCTGCGGCTCTGGCTCGTTTGACTTTTGCAATCGTGACCGGCGTGCTGAACCACTGGTCGAATGATAATATTGGCGACCTTCACGCGGCTGATCTGGCGCTGCAGGATGCCGTCCGTATTGCACCGGAGAGCATGGCTGTGCGTGGCGCCCAGTGTCATATCCTTCGCGCGATGCGACAATTCGAAGCTGCGATCAAGGTATGCAGCGAAGCCGCTCAGAGCTTTCCGGAGTACCCGTTTCTTCGCAAGGAGATCGGATATGACAGGCTCATGCTGGGTCAGCTCGATGAAGCTCTTGCCGAATTCCTCCAGGCCGATCGAATAGCGCCCAATTCGCCGCTGCGCTGGAGCTGGGATCAGGGGATAGGCCTGATCTATCTCATGCAGGGGCAGGACCAGAAGGCCATCGACCAGTTGTCGCGCGCGGCGCTACAGGCGCCCAATGCGGGACACCCGGCAGCCTATCTGGCTTCGGCCTATGCTTTGGCTGGCCGCGAGCAGGAAGCACGCGACACGCTGGACCATTACATGAAGTTGTGGCCGAAGACGGCCTCGAACAATTTCGGGCCAACGATCGGGACGGCCGCATTCAATAGCAAGATGGAAAGAGTGCTGAAGGGATTGCGGTTGGCCGGTCTCCCCGACTGACGCGGTGACGGGCACATAGACCAAGACCAAAACGACGTCGGCTGCGCCGAACTATTTCCCCGCCTTCACGCTCTGACGTGAAGCGCCGCCGCCAATGTCGATGATAGCTGAAGCGGCAGTCGCACCGACCTGCGCAATCAGCTCGAGCGAAGGGGCAGGGTTTTCCTGAAACCAACTGACTTCGTTTTCGCTCTTTTTGGTGTAGACGCCCTCCCAGTGAGCCTGCACGCCGGCACAGGACCGTCTGAACGTCTGAGCGTCTGGGATTACGGGGGGACTACGGTGACAGTGCACTAAATTGACTTTCACGCCGTCACCATCATCACATATCTGCCAATGCGAACTGCAAATCGGCGCATGGCGAAACCTTCGCCGCTTCTCAAAGAAACACCTCGGGCGGCACGCCGAGAAGGATCTGCCCGACCTGCTCGAAATGGGCGCTGCGTGCCTGAATTTGCTGAGAGAGCGTGTGCATGTCGCGGAAACGGCGCTCGAACGGGCTGCCCGGGAAGATCGCGTCGACGCCCGCTGCCTTGTAGGCAAGGTCTGCCACCTCGGCCGCGCCGTGGATCGCGTTGGTACAGGCGAGCCGCACGCGGGCCCGATCGGCGACCTCGATCGGCACCACGTCGTCGGCATGCGCATAGGTCGTGGTCAGCGTCTCGATCAGATAGGCGCGTGCCGAACCAAGACGCGCCTCGGCGCGCGCCACGTCGGCCTGCACGACCGCGTCGTCAGCGAGCCGGGCCAGGTTGCGCGGCGCCTTGCGGGACGCCAGCGCGATGAACTCGGACAGCATCGCGCGCGCGATGCCGAACGCCACGGCGGCGACCCCGGTCGCGTAGAGGCCCTGCATGGTAAAAGCATAGAGCGGGCCGCGCTCGCGGCGCAGCGTCGGGTCCTCGCGTGTGGTGCTGAACGCCTCGGACACGAACAATTCGTCGACGCGATAGGAGTCCGACGCCGTGCCGCACAGCCCGATCGTCCGCCAGGTGTCAATCAGGGTCGCGTCTCCAGCCGGAAACAGCAGTGTGCGGACCGTCGGCCGGCCGGAGCGGTTGAGCCGCAGCGCGCCGTCCGCTTCGAGCACATGGCAGTGCGCGCCCATCCAGCTGGCGTGCCGGCAGCCGCTGGCGAAATCCCACCTGCCGGTCAGGCGATAACCTCCGTCGACCGCAGTCGCGCGCGAAGCGTTCGGCGGTCCCCAGGCCACGGTGCTGCGCGGATCGGCGAACACGGCGCGATTGACCGCAGGCTCCAGGTAGGCGGCGATCAGGGAGGAACTGTTGGCAACGAATGCGTTCCACGCGACCGAGGCGTCGTGCCGGCCGAGTTCCTCGATCGCCGCCACGTAGAGCGCAGGCTCGGTCTCGTCGCCGCCGGCCGAGCGCGGCAGCAGCATGCGGAACAGCCGCGAGTCATGGAGCCGTCCCAGCAGCGCCTCGGGGATGCGCCGCGTGCGCTCGATCTCGTCGGCCGCAGCAACGATCTCCGCGCCGAGCTCGCGGGCGCGGGCGACCGGGTCTGGACGGGTCTGGATGTCCATGCGCCACCTCAGGTTGGCAGGCCATTGCGGTCGACCGTCGCCGCGCTGTCAAGAGCCGGTTCGACATGGCGGAACACGCGTCGGCCAACGCCTCCCGATTTATGGCTGCTCGCCTGGCGGGTTCAAGGAAACGAGCCGTGGAACGGCACGCCGGTTGTGAGACAACCCTGCTCCCCTCACTTCTTCTTCTTGAACCGCACGCTTTTGCCGTCCGCCATTCTTGTCGCGATGTAGCCGCCTGCGAGGCAGGCTTCGCGCTGCGGCATCTTCTCCTGCGGGCTACGCTCGGTCTCCCACCACGAGGCGCGATGCGCCGCGCGCGGCAGGGCGGCGTCGATGATCTCCTCGATCTGCTCGAAGCTCAGTACGAATTCGGGAAGTTTTTGCTTCTTGAGATAGTCCCGTAACAGGTCGTAATCGTTCACAGCGGGCTCTTGAGGTAATTGGTGCGGGTGGCAATTCGGCGGGAAACGAACGCCGCTTACGCGCGCCCGTACGAATCCGGCAACCAATCGTTAACGCATTACCGCGTCGCTGTCGCGATTTAAGGCAGCGACAAGGTTTGCCGTGCTTTCAAGGAGGTTGGGAGTGGACGATGCTATTCGGACGGCGAAAAGACACGGCTGGAACAAGGAGGAACTGGCGGCTATCGGCAAAGCTGCTGATCGCCTCGTCGGTTGCAACCGTGATCGGCTTTTCGGCGATTTGCGCCTTCGTCATGCTCGACATGCGCCACGGCGAGGAAGAGCTGGCGCGGCAGACGCTCGAAAATCTCGGCCTCCGGCATCGACGCCGATATCAGCCGCGATATCGAATTGTACGACCTGTCGCTGCGCGCCGTCGCCAGCAATCTGGTGATGCCGGAGATCAAGCAGGTCAGCAAGGAGATCCGGCACCTGATCCTGTTCGATCATGCCGCGACCGCCAAGCATTTCGGCGCGATCCAGGTGTTCGACGCGAGCGGCAAGCTGACCAACGATGCTTCGAGCCTCGACCCGGTGCCGGAAAATCGCAGCGACGAAGAATATTTTTCGGTTCATCGCGAGCATCCCGACATCGGCCTCTTCATCAGCAAGCCGATGCTGCACCGGAGCGCCTATGCGATCGTGCTGAGCCGGCGCATCACCGGCGCCGACGGCAGCTTTCTCGGCGTGGTCGCGGGCTCGATCCGGTTTTCAGCTATTTCCATGATCTGTTCGGGCGGCTGAGCCTCAGTCCCGGCGATATCATCACCGTGCTGCGTCGCGACCGAACCATCATCATGCGAACGCCGTTCGATCTCGACGTCATCGGCAAGAATCTCGCGGAACGGACAAGCTGGAATCCGGACAATCTGCAGAGTAACGGGTCCTACGCCGGCGTCGGCCCGGTCGACGGGATTGCCGCGGTTATATGTGCGGCGCAGCGGTACCAGTCCGCTCTTCACCGTAGTCGGAAAGCCACTCGACGGCATCTTCAGCCTCTGGCGCACCGAGGCGATCCGGATCGGCGCGATCATGACCGCGCTGATCCTGTTCGTGCTCGGCACCACGCTGTTCCTGGCGCGCGAGATCGGCCGCCGCGCCCAGGCCGAAGACAAGCTCGAGGAGCTCGCCACCACCGACGCGCTGACCGGGCTGAAGAACCGGCGCAAGTTCGATCATCGAGATCGACAATGAGTGGCGGCGCGCCGCGCGCCACAACACGCCGGTCGCGCTGTTGATGATCGATGCCGATCATTTCAAATCCTACAACGACACCTATGGCCACCAGGCCGGCGACCAGGTGCTGGTCGGCATCGCCATCTGCATTTCGGACTCGGTGCGCCGGGCCGGCGATTGCCCGGCGCGTTTCGGCGGCGAGGAATTCGCGGTGCTGTTGCCGGGGCTGTCGGCGATCGAAGCGGTCGGGGTCGCCGAAACCATCCGGCTCAAGGTCGAGCGCTGGTCGGAGGATCCCAGTGTCACGACCGTCAGCATCGGCGTCGCGAGCATGACGCCCGCGGCCGGGATGCATTGGTCCGACCTCATCGAAGCCGCCGACAAGGCGCTCTACGCGGCCAAGGCCAACGGCCGCAACCAGACGGTGCTCGCGAGCATGCCGCAGCTGTCGCTGGTGGCCTGAGCGGGCCGCGCCAACCACGTCATTGCGAGGAGCGCTTGCGACGAAGCAATCCATTCTTTCTTTTCGCGGCGCAGATGGATTGCTTCGCTTCGCGCGCAATGTCGGCAAAAGCACGCGTCCCTCGCCGTCACTTCTCCAGATACTTCTTCATCTCCGCGCGCAGGCCGTCGCGCAGATCGGGGCGGGCCATGCCGAAGGCGATGTTGGCGCGCAGAAAACCCGGCTTCGAGCCGCAATCGTGCCGCTCGCCTTCGAATTCGACGCCGTAGAACTTCTGCGATTTGGCCAGGCCGATCATCGCATCGGTGAGCTGGATTTCGCCGCCGGCGCCGCGCTCCTGGGTCTCCAGAATCTTGAAGATTTCCGGCTGCAGGATGTAGCGCCCGGTGATCGACAGGTTCGATGGCGCGGTTCCCTTCGGCGGCTTCTCCACCATGCCGTCGACCTCGAACATCTTGCCGTCGTGCGTTTGCCGACGCCGCAGATGCCGTATTGATGGGTGAGATGGTCGGGCACCGGCTTCGACCGCGATCAGGTTGGATTTTTCGCCGAGCTTGCCTGCGGCCTCGATCATCTGCGCAAGGCAGCCCGGCGTGTTCAGCACCAGTTCGTCCGGCAGCACCACTGCAAAGGGCTCGTCGCCGACGATGTCGCGCGCGCACCACACCGCATGGCCAAGGCCGAGCGGCGCCTGCTGCCGGGTGAAACTGGTGGCGCCGGCGGCGCGGCTGGTCGCGCGCCAGGATGTCCTGCTCGGCCTTCTTGTTGCCGCGCGCGGCCAGCGTGGTGTCGAGTTCGAACATCTTGTCGAAATGATCCTCGATCACGCCCTTGTTGCGCCCGGTGACGAAGATGAAGTGCTCGATGCCGGCCTCCCTGGCCTCGTCGTACACGTACTGGATCAGCGGCTTGTCGACGATGGTCAGCATTTCCTTCGGCATCGCCTTGGTGGCGGGCAGGACGCGGGTGCCGAGACCGGCGACCGGGAAGACGGCTTTGCGGATTTTCATGGGGATGTCGGGGGCCTTGCGAGGGTGGGAAACGTTATCGATCGCACGTTGGTAACCGCTTTGCACCCGGGAACAAAGGCGGATGTGTGATGCCGATTGTTTCACCGCCCCCTTGCGGCGGAAGGGGGCAGCAACAAAATCTCGCCTTTGTTAAGCTGTTGGAAACCGCGACAAGGCCTTCTGAAACGGGATTTTCAGGCCGGACGGGCACGATATGCGTTTGACGGCAACATCGATCACCCATCGGGCCGGCGCGATCATCGTGGCGGTGCTGCTGTTTTCCGGCCAGGCGCATGCGCAATCGCAGGGCGGCAACGGGGTTTCGAACTTTTTCGGCAACATCTTCTCGGGGCCAAAATCCGGCCCCGGCGCGGCGCCGCAGGCCGCGCCCGGCCCCGACGGCGCGCCGCCGCCCTGGAGCGGCGAGGACGGCGCCTCCGGCCATCCGCTGATGACCGCGAGCGCGATCCGCCAGGCGGCGGCGAATTTTCCGAACTGCGTCGCCTCGATGTGGCCCGATGCCGCACGCCGCAACATCACCCAGCAAAATTTCGAACGCTTCACCGCCGGGCTGGAGCCCGACCTGCGCATCATGGACCTGATGGATTCGCAGCCCGAATTCACCAAGGCGATCTGGGACTATCTCGACATCCTCGTGAACGACAACCGCCTCGCCAAGGGCCGCGAGATCCTCGCCAAATACAAGCCGCAGTTCGACGCGGCGGAAAAGACCTACGGCGTCGACCGCTATGCGGTGGCGGCGATCTGGGGCATCGAGTCGAACTACTCGACCCAGATGGGCGATCGCAGCGTGCTCAATTCCACCGCGACTTTGGCCTGCATCGGCCGCCGCCAGGCCTATTTCAAGGACGAGTTCCTCTCCGCGCTGGAAATCCTCAACCGCGGCGACCTCAGGCCCGAACAGATGCGCGGCTCCTGGGCCGGCGCGTTCGGGCCGACGCAGTTCATGCCGACCGCGTTCAAGCGCTATGCCGTCGACGGCGACGGCGACGGCCGCCGCGACGTCGTCGATAATCCCGTCGGACCTGATCGCCTCCACCGCCAACAACCTTAAGAAGGATGGCTGGCAGGCGGGCCAGACCTGGGGCTATGAGGTCGTGCTGCCGCAAGGCTTCAACTTCATGCTGGCCGACAAGCGCCAAGGCGATGACGATCGCGCAATGGCAGCAGCAGGGGCTGAAGCGCGCCGGCGGCAAGCCGTTCCCGAACGCGGCCGAAAACGCCTATCTGCTGGCGCCAGCCGGCGCCGAGGGCCCGGGTTTCCTGATGCTGCAGAATTTCCGGGTGATCATGAAATACAATCCGGCGGAGGCCTATGCGCTGGCGATCGGGCACTTCGCCGACCGCCTGCGCGGCGGGCAGCCATTTGTGCAGCCCTGGCCGCGGCAGGAACGGGTGCTGTCGCGGGCCGAACGGCTGGAACTGCAGCAATTGCTGGCCCAGCGCGGCTTTTACCGGGGCACGCCGGACGGCCAGTTCGGCGGCCAGACCCGGGAGGCACTGCGCAGTTTTCAGGCCTCGATCGGCGCGCCGGCCGACGGATTTGCCTCCGCCGACGTGCTGGAGCGGCTGAGGGGGCGATAGGCTTCTGTTTTGACGCGTTTTCTTGACGCGAACCGGCCTCCACCCGCTATCCAAATGCGGGCAGGCTTTCGCTCGAAAACGCTGCGTTCCGCCCCAAAAGTAACCGTGAAAGCCAGTATTTTAGCGGACGCCTTGACGGCGGCGGCCGATGCCCGGTTTATGGTGGAAAATCTGCCCGCTTGCGGCCTGATTCCGCTATTATAGCTGACGCCTCCACGACCCATTGCGACCGAGCCGGATGCCGAAGCCCAAATCCTTTTTGCGCGTGTTCACCGACACCGGCCCTTTGGTCGCGCTGGCGGTTGCGATCGCGCTGTTGGTCGGGATCGCAGGCCCCGCTTCCGCGCAGTTCTTCAATTTCAATTTCGGCGGACCGGCGCGGCCGGCACCGCCGCCTCGCAGCGGCGGCGGCGGCTGGTTCGGTGGCGACTTCTTTGCGCCCTTCTCAGCAGCAGACCCAGCAACGTCCTCGCGAGGATTTTTCCAGGGCGCCGGCGCCGGCCAAGCGCGACACCATTCCGGAGCGCAACGTGCTGGTACTCGGCGACGCGATGGCGGACTGGCTCGCCTACGGCCTGGAGGACGCCTACGCCGAGCAGCCCGAAATGGGCGTGATCCGCAAGCACAAGACCGTGTCCGGCCTGATCAAATATCAGCCCAAGGGCGATCCGGCCGATTGGGCCGCCGCGGCCCGGGGCATCCTCGCGACCGAAAAGCCCGACGCCATCGTGGTCATGCTCGGCCTCAACGACCGCGTCGCGCTGCGCGAGCCGGCGGCTGACAAGTCGGCCGACAAAAAGGGCGACAAGAAGGACGACAAGAAGGACGCCCGCGCCAAGCCCGGCGACCAAGCCGGACGGCTCGCCCGATACAGCAGCCAAGCCCGACGACAAGCCGGTCGATACCGAACTGCCGCCGGACGATGCCGCCGACAACGCCGATGCGCCGCCGATCATCGCGCCGGAAAAGAGCGCGCGTTCGCCCAACGGCCTCTATGAATTCCGCGAAGAGCGCTGGGTCGAACTCTACTCCAAGAAGATCGAGGAGATGATCGGCGTCCTGAAATCCAAGGGCGTGCCGGTGCTGTGGGTCGGCCTGCCCGCGATCTTTGGGCAGCGGGGAACGGCGGACATGCTGTTCCTCGACGCGCTGTATCGCGATGCCGCCCGCAAGGCCGGCATCACCTATGTCGACGTCTGGGACGGCTTCGTCGACGAAGCCGGCCGCTTCGTGCTCAAGGGCCCGGACTTCGAAGGCCAGCCGCGCCTGCTGCGCTCCAAGGACGGTGTCTATTTCAACAAATACGGCGCGCTCAAGCTCGCGCATTATGTCGAGCGCGAGGTGACGCGGCTGTTGGCCGCGCGTTCCGGGCCGATCGCGCTTCCGACCGAACCTGCGACCCCCGACGCCAATGCAGTGCCCGGCCAGCCGGCGCCGCGTCCGCTGGCCGGACCGATCCTGCCGCTGGTGGCTTCCTCCGTCGGCACCGATCAATTGCTCGGCGGGCCCGGCTCACGCCCGGCCGCGGTCGACGCGCTGGCTGCGCGGACGCTGGTGAAGGGCGAGCCGCTGGCGCCGCCCGCCGGCCGCGCCGATGATTTCGCCTGGCCGCGCCGCGAGATCGGCCGCGAGCAGGCCAAGGGCGATACGCCGGTCGCCTCCACCGCGCCAGATGGAACGGTGTCGGTCACGGCGCCTGCGCCGCCGCCGAAGCCGGCGCAGAAGAGGGTTTTCCGGCCGGCCCAGAACACCTCGCCCTCGCTGCGGGATTTCTTCGGTGGCTTTGGCGCGCGCCCGGCGGCTCCGCCCGCCGCGCCGCGCCCGCCGACCAACAACGTGCCGCGTCCGCCGGGCAATGTCGGACGGTCGGCAGAAGTGCCGCCGGGCAATTTCACGAGATAGCAATTGGTTCGAGCCGCGAGTCAGGTCACCTCTCCCAATGGGAGAGGTGCGACGGAGCCCAGCCTGCCGAAACCGCTCAGCCGTAATAGCGCCAGCGCGGCGGCGGGCGGCGCGGCGGGCGCGTCAGCAGCAGCGCCAGTGCAAATCCAATTCCGCCCGCGACCAGCAACGCGCCAAGCGGATTGTCCTGCACGGTTTTGGCGACGGCCTCCTGACCACCACGAATCGCGTCGCCGCGATTGTCGTAGGCGTCCTTGGCATAATTCACGGCGGCATCGGTGGCGTCGCGCGCGGCATCCTTGGCCTGGCCGTACAGATTCTGCACCGTGCCTGCCGCTTCGCGCGCGCGGCCGGTAGCCTGCGTCTTCGCATCGTCCGTCATGTCGCCGACGGCGCCTTCGACCTTACCGGCGAAATCCTTTGCCGAACCGGCAATTCGATCCTTGTCCATCGCGTCTACTCCCTGATTTTCGGGGAGGTAACCGGTGAGAACCGTTGGGGTTCCTGAAGCTAAAGTATCAGCCCGCCATCGACCACCAGCGTCTGGCCGATGATGTAGGACGACAATGGCGAAGCCAGGAACAGCGCGGCGCCGGCCATGTCGGCCGGCGTGCCGAGCCGCTTCAACGGGATCCGTTCCAGCGCGCCTTCGAGCCGCTTCGGATTGGCCGTGGTCGCCTTGGTCATCTTGGTGTCGACCAGGCCGGGCGCGATGCCGTTGACGCGAATGCCGTTCTCGGCCCAGGCTTCGCCGAGCGTTCGCGTCAATCCGACCGCGCCGGTCTTCGAGGCGTTGTAGGCGGGATTGCCCATCGTCGAATGATAGGCCGCGGTCGAACTGACGATGATGAGCGCGCCTTGGCTCGCCGTCAGCATCGCGTGAAATTTGGTCGCGCACGCCATCAGGCTCATCAGATTGACTTCCAGCACCTTGCGAAAGCCGTCCATCTCGAATTCGCCGCGGCGGTAAATCACAGCACCCTGCGCCAGCACTAGCACGTCGAGTTTTGCAAACGATGGCGCGAATTTCTCGATCGCCTGCGGATTGCTGACATCGAGCTGCGCATATTCCAGGCCTTCGAGATGCGATCCTTCATCGGCTGAATAATCGCCAGCCTTGGCGCGGGTGCCGCAGACGGCGACGCGCGCGCCCTTGGCGCGGAACGCCTGCGCGATGCCGTTGCCGATGCCGCTGGAGCCGCCGACCACCAGCACCTGCCGGCCTGAGAAATCGAGTTCGTTCATCGCCGCCATCCCTTTTCTTGCTTGTTCTTGCCTGGTTTGACCTGTCTGCGGATCGGTGCCAGCCTTGTCAAGGCTGACACGCCTCTTCTATCTATTTGATTTAGCTTATGAAACGGTCCGGTGGGACACTGTCGGCTGGCATGGTGGGACAATTTTCGTTCTCGCTACGGTCCAACGAGATCAGGCCCATGCCCTCCCCGGCCAGTCGCTTCTGATCGGCAGCGCGCGTATAAATCTCGGCTTGGCTTATGGTCGACCAGTCGAACATCGCCATCAGTTGTCGTGTAGTGGCTCCGTTCTCGGCGGCGATCGTTGCACCGGCTTTCTTCAGTCCGTGGGCGGTGCATTGCTTCAGCCCGGCCTCGTCGCAACGATCGCGGAACCAGTTGCCGAACCCCGACGGGGTGAACGGCTTGCCGAACTTCGTCTCAAGAAACGTCATCGAGCCACACGGACTGCAGCCCACGATGTCGGCGAGGATCGGTAGCCACGGCTTCTGCGAGATGTCGCGGCGCTTGTGCATGGTCTTCTTCGGGACGTAGCGCAGCCAGCCGCCGCGGACGTGCTGCTTGCCCAATGTCACCATGTCTTGGCGCCTCGCGCCGGAGAAGAGTAGCAGCGCCAGCGCCAGATGCGCCTTGGTGCCTCTCGGGTGGTGGGCAATGAACTGTTCGACGTCCGGGATCAGCCACGTGTAGTAGCCGTTACCCTTCTTTGTAGCGCGACAATCTTGATGAGACTTCTCAGCTTCATTGTCGCGCTGCACTTCTTGGCGCTGCCCGCTTTGATGTCGCGGACGGGGTTGCTGTTGAGGTGGCCGTTGTCCGCGCCCCATGCGCACAGGGCCGACAGATGCTTGCGGCGGTTGGTGGCGGCACCGGCGGTTGCCTTGCCCTCCAAGAGGCGTCTGGCCTTCTGCGCGGTGAAATATTTTAGGGGGCAATTGCCCATGGGATCAGGATCGGTATCGCTGAACGGTTCGGCGAAGCACTTCTCCAACTCGCTGCGGCGGTTGCTCTGACTGTCCTTGGCGAGCGCCAGGAAGTCGCTCTTGGATTGGAAGTAGAGCGAGCCCAGCCAGCCGAGCGAGCCCGGGGGGTGTGACGGTCCCAAGGTCACATTCTTTTTACCGGAGCGCACGCCGAGTTTCTCGACGGCGTCGGCATACGCTCGCGCGAACTCCACGGTGCCCATGGCGGCGCGGATGCGGACCTTCTTGCGGTTGCGCCGGACGTAGGCGCGCGGGTTACCGTGACGGTCGCAATCGAAGAGAAGATACGGGAGATCGGCTTTCATGTTCATGCGGCCCTCTGATCCTCCCATTTGGAGTTGGGCTCATCTTGAACGGCCGGGGCAACAAAGTCAGCAGTTTCTATCGGCTTGTCGCCGACGATCAGAGTGCCGTCAGGCTTGACGCCGATCACGAAGCGGCCAGCGCGTTCGACGCCTCGGATGGCGCGAGCGAGCGATGCTTCTGTGAAGGAGATCGGCTTTGTCATGATTGGGCGTCTCACCTTTAATCTGAGGCAAGACGCCCCGGTCAGTCTCGAAACCGATCGTCGACAGAACAATCGGCCGGTCCCATACGGAACACCTCGTGGGCTAGGCCCGCGTTAGGGTTTGTTTTGCTCCGAGCTAAAATTTTATTAATGGCGGGCGGCGCGGTACTCTTTGTCGATCTGAAGTTTGCAGGGGCGGCAGTAGGCCTTGCCGGCTTCCTTCACGCCTTCGCATCGCGGGCATGTGACGGATGGCGGCGGCTTCGGCTTCACGCCGGCCGCGCGCGCGCGTTGAACAGAAAACTCACCTACTCCACGTAGCGATCTCGCCTCGCCCGGCACCTTAGCTTTCGCAATAAATATTATATTAAGGCGGCACCTGAGACTAACGACATCCGTGCTGGGCGATCGCTACGCACTTCGAGCAAAGGATGACGTTATGGAATCTTATAAGTTTCTTGGCCGGAAGGCGGCCTCAAAATACCTGTTTGATGTTCACGGCATAGTCCGTGCGCCAAGCACTCTGGCGAAGGACGCCGTGATTGGCGGCGGGCCAGTCTTTCATCGCATGGGCCGTTTTCCTGTCTATACGCCAGTTGACCTCGATGATTATGTCGCTTCCAAGCTGAGCGGGCCGATGCGGTCCACCTCGGACGCTCACCCCGGGGCCACATCGTGATTGCCGCCGCGATAAAAGACAACGGCAACGTTACCTCCACGGCAAGCCCGGACGCCGCTCACCCCCGCACCCTGCCTGCTCCGACACCAGCGGACTTTATGTTGAGCGTGGTTCCGTGGCCGACTGATGGGGTGGGCCACCTCAACCTGCACTATTCCATGGTCAACCCACGGGCTGGCGAGCCGGAACAAGAACCCGTGATCAAAGGCATGGGCTGGCTGTTCCAAACAATCCTTTCGTTTCTTGAACGCGCCGCTTGGATGCGAACAACCAACAACTTCAAGGACGTCTGGTTCTGCACATCATGGCAGAAAGAGTTTACGAGGCACCGAAAATGAAACAGTTCGCTAATCTGACTACGCCACAGCCGACGATCAGTGTGTCGATGGACTTTCGTACCGACTGGGGCAATGCTCGCCGTTTCGTGGATCAACACGGCGCCGACGTTCGCTACATCGACGAGTGGGGAAAATGGCTGGTTTGGAATGACACGTTAGGCCGATGGGAAGTTGACAACGATGGCGCAGTGATACGCCTCGCTGAGGAAACAATTCTTGGAATCCTCCACGAGGCGCTGACGCTGAACAATCAAGCCGACCGCGACGCGCTCTTGAAGCACGCCATGAGGAGCCAATCTGAACCGCGGCTCAAGGCGATGGTGAACCTAGCGCGTGCGGAGTTGGGTATCACGATCTCGGCCGAAGTGCTTGATGGCGATCCGTGGCTCTTAGGAGTTCAAAATGGTGTCGTCGACCTGAGGAAGGGAAGTTTTCTTCAGCCTCTCCGTGAGCAGCTGATCACCAGATGCGCCGGCACGAGCTTCGATCCCGTTGCTGCCTGTCCGAATTGGGAACGGTTTCTTCAGACCGTGACGGACAACGATCCCGGACTCCAAGCCTACCTGCAGCGCGTGGCCGGCTACGTCCTGACAGGATCGGTTCGGGAGGAGGTCATGTTCATGCTCTATGGTACGGGGCGGAACGGGAAGTCGACATACCGGGAAACCATCCACGCCCTGATGGGCACCTACGCACCGGCAGCCGACGCCAATCTCTTGGTTGAGCGTAAAACGCCCGGCGGCGCCACGGAGGAAGTTGCGCGACTTAAGGGGCGACGATTCGTCGCTGTCAATGAGACGTCAGAGAGCGATCAGTTGAACGAATCTCGCGTTAAGTTCGTGACTAGTCAGGACATGATCACAGCACGTCCGTTATACGGTCATCTGTTCGATTTTTACCCCACTCACAAGACCTTTGTAACGACCAATCACAAGCCGATCGTGCGCGGCACCGACGAGGGAATCTGGCGGCGTGTCAACCTCATACCCTTCACGACCGCCATCCCGGCTGCGGCGGTCGAGAAGGATTTTCGTGAACGATATCTGCTGCCCGAGCTATCAGGTATCTTGAACTGGGCACTTGTTGGATTGGTAGCCTATCTCAGGGACGGGCTCGATCCCCCCGACCAAGTACTGGCATCCACACAGGAGTATCGCGCCGATATGGATGTTGTGGGCCAATGGATATCTGAGCGTTGCGAGCAGGATGCGCAGGCCAGCCTGACCACTAGCACAGCATACGCAGACTACAGCTATTGGGCTAACGAGGAAGTCGGCTGGGCCATGAAGAAACTAACCTTTCGGCGGCACCTCACCGACCGCGGCTTCAAGGCAATAAAGGGAAACCAGGGCGTGAGGCTTATCGGCGGCCTGCGTCTCAGGTCTATTGGAGGGGGAGCCACGGGCCTTGGGGAACCCGTCGGCACGACCGATGATGGCCGGACCGTCTACGACGACCGTGTCGAGTAAGGTGGCGGTGGTGCCCGGTCGCCGGCAGCGGTGGCCGTGGTGGCGGTAGTGGCGGTCGATCACCCATTCTGCAGAATATTCCTTGTGAGCTTGATGTGGGAAAACTCATGGAATCGGCATGTCGACCGCCACTACCGCCACCTCTGAGAACCAGACAGCGCCGCCCTCCGCCATGGCGCACGACAACTCCACGACATCCCGGTGCTGGCGTCCCACCGTGACGTCTTCATACCATCGAAGGCCTCAGCGCCAATTTGCCACCCATTTACCAAATCATTACCAACTCGATGGGAGCAAGAACATGTAGCGGATAGATCCTCGACGGATTGATGATCGCTGGCCTTTTCAAATGGCGTTTCTTAAACAATTGGCAGAGGCCAGCGCCAAGCTGGAAACACATCACCGGGACCCTTGGTACAGCAAGGTGGAAGCCGCCGTGCGCGGTAAGGACGCCATTAGTACCGCGGCACTGCTCGACCTGCTTCGCGTGCCACCTACCACGGGCACCGCACGCCGCCTCGCCGTTGTGATGCGCAGCCTGAATTTCATTCCGATAAAATCTCGCAGATTAATGCCCGGCGGACGGTGCGGAAATACCGTTGTACGCGGCTGGGCCCGGCCTCTGCGCGAAACCAAATCATCCCCAACGATGAAGAACACCGGCGCTTCCGGTCTCAACCAACGGGGGATGGTCCCATGAACTACGTGATCCTAAAAAACTACGACCACTACGCTATCGTCAACGATGACGCCGATTTCATCGTCGGCCGCGTTTATCCGCTCGACGGCCAAGGATTTCGGGTGTCAGCCGACCTGCCATCTGATTGCGAGTGCGACGAAGTCGCCGTCGTTCAATCGCTTGACGATGCCATACCGGCACTTGCTGCCTACTACGAACGAAATCCACCAAGGTGGCAGCGCGAAACCGCGACGCGGTATGTGAAGTTTACTCAGTTCGCTTTGCTGCGCGTTGAGCAAGATGAAGGCGGGCATTGGCTGGCGAAACGCGACGACTATCCGTTGCTACGTAACGGCGAGCCAGCGTTTTTTGCTACGTGCAGCGAAGCCCAGAGCGCTTCCGACGCCCACCTGCTCGATTATTACCCTGGCGTTGAGATCATCGACGATGGCCTTTCGTGGGAGCCCGATCCGGAAATCGACTGGCGATCATGCCCTCATCGCGTTGAAGCACGGGCTGACTTTCAGCGGGTTGCATCGCGTTGGTTGCCTTAGCTGCAATGCCGCAGACCCCAAAAGGCCGCACCAGCCCGGCGTGCCTAGAGGGGTGAAACGGTGTCAAAATCAACGATCTCACATCGCAGCGGAGCCCAGCGCTGCTCTTTCTGCACGCCGCGCAACGCCGAGAGACTGTCCGCGCTAAATTTTCCCGATCGGCGACCGTGCCACCTTCGACAGATCGTCGCACATCGATAGGTACATAGGTAAAATGCCCTCCTGCGCGACAAATCGAATCGCGGCGTATTCAGCGCATCGGATCGATCGGCGTCGCCAGGCCGAGGCGAGCCTCGATGGCCTCGGCCGCTTCGAGGCAGAGGTCTTCGCGCAGCCGTCGCCCGGTGATCAGCACACCGATCGGCAATCCCGTCGCCTCGTCGCGTCCGGCCGGCACGCATGCCGAAGGTAGCCCCAACAGATTGGCGGGGACCACGGGGCGCATCAGTTCCATCGTCGCAGCCGTTCCTTCCGGCGTCGCCGAATCGAAGCCATGCTCGAACGGCAACTGCGTCCAGGTCGGTGACAGCAGCAGCGGGCGGTCCGCCATGAAGGTCGACCATGCCCGTGCGATGCCATCGCGCTCGACCATCAGATGCGACCACGCCGCCACGTCGGCCAGTGGCGGCACGGTCTCGTTGAAGTTGTTCACGAAGGCGATTGCGTCGGGTCCCATCATCGGCGCCAACATGCTGAGCACCGACCCGAAGTCGCCCAAAATCAAGCGGGTCCAACAGCTGATCGCGTCTGCGTACCGCGGCGGGCTGGCTTCTTCGACAAGATAACCGGCCTCAGTCAGCGCCTGCGCGGCATGTCGCACCGTAGCCGCCACTTTCGGATCGGTGCTGCCGCCCGGCGGCTCGGGTAGCACGGCCACGCGGATTGGCCGGGCCAGCGATGGGCCATCAAACGGGGCGTCAATGGACCAGGGGTCGCGCGGATGCGCGCCCATCAATATGAGCAATCCGAGGCGCACATCGGTCACGCGGCGGGCCATCGGCCCCTGCGCATGCATCAACTGCACCGCCAGCAACCGATCTTCGGCGGGCACATAACCCGCATCGGGTACGCGGCCGGCAGACGGCCGGATCGACGAAATGCCACAGGCATTGGCCGGATTGCGCAACGAGCCGCCGATGTCATTGCCCAGTCCGATCGGAGACATGCCGCTAGCCAACGCCGCAGCTTCGCCGCCGCTAGAGCCGCCGGCAGTGCGACCGGGATGCCAGGGATTTCGTGTGAGACCGTGCAGCGAGCTATGGGTGTGCACGCGCAGCCCCATGTCGGGCAGATTGGTGCGGCCGATCGGTATCGCGCCGGCCGCGCGCATGCGTTCGACCACCGGTGCATCCGCCGGCGCCACCGTCTGCGCCAGCGCCGGCACGCCCCAGGTGGTCGGCAGGCCCGCCATGTCGATGTTTTCCTTCACCGTAAAGGGCACGCCATGCAGGGGGCCAACTGCCTCGCCCGCGGCCAACTTCTTGTCGGCCAAGGCCGCGCCGGCGCGGGCCTCGTCAGCAAGCACTCGCACCAGGGCATTCAGCGCCGGGTTCACCTCATCGATGCGAGCCAGATGCGCATCCACCACTTCCACCGAGCTTAGCTGCCGACGCGCAATACGCTGCGCAAGTTCAGTGGCTGAGAGTTGCCAAATTTCGCTCATCAATGCCCCCTAAACGAGGTACGCAAAGCGAAGCTCCGCGAATAGGCGCGACCAGCGACAGTAGCATTGCTACGTGCCAGTGTCTTTCGGGGTATGTCGATGCGATCGAGGCCGTGCTCGCGAAAAACCTTGATTTGTCAAACATTTTTCACCTTTTAGGGGGCTGCTTGTGCTCGCGCTTCAGAGGGTTTACCGACAAAGGCCGATGACGTCGGCCGTGAGAGCCGCGCATCAGCTTACTCGCGGCCTCAGCAATGGACGACGGCAACGTCAATTGGCGCTAACGGGAGCCACCCGTGACGGCCCGCTTTTCATACAGCCCGGACCGTTCCGCTTGCTCAACCAGCTCCTGCACAATTTCGGCCGCGGGTTGGATACGCTTTACCGCGCCCACAGACTCTCCCGCCCAGAGCGCCATCGCCCCGATCGCTCCTGTCGTCGTCTTATCGGGGACGCCACTCGCGAAGCGAAGGATAGGCATTCGCGTCCCGTCAAGGCGGCTCGTCTCGCCGACTATATCGCCCTGGAAGGCTTCGGCTGTAGCGATGCACGAGCGTAGAACGCGGTGCGGCGCGTCGGGCCAGGTGGCGGAATACACCTCGGTGTAGGCGGTGTCCTGTGCCTCCGCGCCAATCAGGGCAGCAACGTACTCCGGATGCACGGCCGCTTCCGCCGCGGCGACGAATCTGGTCCCGACGCGCACGCCGTCCGCTCCGGCCGCGAGCGCCGCTGCCATCGCTTGCCCCGTGCCGATACCACCCGCCGCCAGCACCGGGACGTCGACCGCCGAGATCACTTCGCGGAGCAGTGTTGTCATAGGAATAGTCCCACGCACATGCCCGCCTGCCTCGATGCCCTGCGCGACGACGAAGTCGCATCCCGCCCGGGCGGCCGCGACTGCCTCCTCCCGTGACCCAACTTGCCAGCAGGCCAGCGCACCGCCTGTGTGCGCCATTTCTACAAATCGAGTTTCCGGCTCGCCATAGAAGAACTCGACGACTTTCGCGGCGCGCGCAGCGATCTCAATGCACATCAGATCAAGGGGCGGGCGCATCGCTGAACCATTGAGGAATATCGGGGCCACGATGAAGTTGACTCCAAACGGCTTATCAGTGAGCAAGCGTGTCCGCTCGAGAAGATCGGCGAGCGTGGCGGGAGTAAGTCCGGGCCGGGCGGTGCCCAGCATCCCGAGGGCACCGGCCTCCGACACTGCCGCCACCAATTCCGGTGGTGAGCCCGCCCCCATGCCCGCCTGCTGGATCGGTACCGCGCAGCCAACGAGTTCTGTGAACCTCGTCGCGATCATCGTCGCCTCCCGCCTTTCGATACTCTTGCTCTCATGGTAAACCCATTGCGATGGCGAGGCACCTGATTTGTCGAGCGTTGCTTCGGGTGAAGGAGACGGCTAGTGGGCGGCCTTACTTTTCACCAAGAACCTTGCCGGTCGTGGCATGAACGAAGTGCATCTTGGTGCACGCCGGGCATACCACGGACGAGTAGCTGTCTTTTTTGTCCTCCGGCGCGTTTGTCAGAAAATGCTGCACATTCATCCTGCTGTTCATCTGCATGGCTCGCTCCTCTGAATCGTGGGAGCCTCAACAGCGCCCACATCCATGGCACCGATGTGCCGGCGGAGGAGCCGTCCGCAGCATCAGCAACGGACCTCGTCGCGCGCACGCGTGAGGTTAGTGCCTGACATCAACACCAAGGAATGATCTTACCTCTTCAAGGAAGCGATCAAATGCGGGCTCGCCTGGAAGGATAACGTGGTTTTGGCTTTCAAGCGGAACGAAGCGAGCTCCCGGGATTCCCGCGGCCATCCGTCGGCCGGATTCGAAGGGTACCCGCGCATCGTGTCGAGCGTGCATCACAAGCGTCGGCACGCGAACTTGAGGGAGCAGCGAGGTCACGTCAGCATCGCCATTCGCGACAAGATTGCGAGCGGCATCGGCGGGCGAACTCGAAATTCGTTGGAACTCATTGAACCAGTCGGCCTGCTCTTTGCTTGCATCTGGAATGAACTGGGACGTGAACATTTGCCGGAATGCTGGGTTTTCTTGACCCCACCCGACTCTCACTAGTGTCACGACCGCTTCTCCGGCTTCCTTCTCCGCCTGTGTCCTGGCGCGTTTCTTCCAGCCGACAGCGTAGCCTCCGAGAAGAATCAGATGCGAAACGCGTTCGGGGTGCCGGACCGCATATGCGATCGAAACGGCACAACCTTGCGACAGACCGTGAAGTGCAAAGCGATCGAGGCCCGCCGCATCGACGACCGTTTCGAGATCGCTGACGAAATCTTCAAAGCAAACATCCGGAACCTCGCGATCTGATAACCCGTTACCGCGGGCATCATATCGAATGAAGGTGTTGTTCCGTGACAATCCCCGAAAAACCGGCCGCCAGATCGCACTGTCGAAATCATGTTCGATATGCGTCATCCAGTGGCCAGTTTTAACCAACGGAAACCCCTGGCCTATTCGCGCGTAAGCTAGTTGCACCCCGTCTTTGGCCTGACAGAAGTGAATTTCCTGTTCATATGCATCGCCACCGGTGACCGGGCCGCCCGCATCAGATGCCGAGGCGGCGGATTCCGGAAGGGCCTCGATATCACTTGCCGCAAGCCCGAATACTCCTACCGCACGCGCGATGTTTTTCACCGCCTGCTCGCCCAAATCGGCGAAAGCGATCGACAGTTTGTCCCGAATTTGCTCGTTCGCCGCCCTGGAGATACATAATCCACCGGGCTCGCACAGCGTTTCCAGCCGCGCGGCAATATTGACGCCGTCGCCGTAAATATCGTCACCGTCAATGATGATATCGCCGACGTTGATGCCAATCCGGAAGATGATCCGCTTGTTCACTGGAACAGTCACATTTCGCTGGACCATCCTGCGCTGAATGTGCACCGCGCAACTTACCGCATCGACCACGCTCGCAAACTCTACCAGCATGCCGTCGCCTGTGGTCTTCACGATGCGACCATGGTGTTCCACGATACCAGAATCGACCAACTCGCGACGGTGCGACTTAAGGGACGTTATTGTCCCGACCTCATCCGCACCCATCAGTCGGCTGTAACCCACCACGTCAGCGGCCAAAATTGCCGCTAGCCTGCGCTGCATGGTTTGTTCCCGTCATCTGTCAATAGCTTTAGTCTGCCCGCGATTGGTTGCTGCGACAAGCCCAACGCAATATCCGGTGTTGCTGCCGGGGTTGTCGATACAGACGACCTTCTTGTTCGGGTTACCGGAGCCACTGGAACGCTTCCGACGGCAAGCGTGACGACCCAAGCCGGAGCCGCGTTGGTAATTCCAGGAGGGGTGGCCTTCGGGCGCCCCCCGCCCCCTGAAACCGGACATCGGCCGCCGAGTTGGCCATGTCCGTTCAGTGCCAACAGCAGAAGTCGCAACGCTTCAATCGATCACCGCATCTGCGACGGCAAGTACGGAGCCTGGGATGGTCACACCAAGCTCTCTGAAGGTCTTGCGGTTTCTCACCAGGCTTTGACAACCCCTATGACGAGGCGCAGTCTAAACGCCCCGGCCAAGCTCTGCCTGTAGCGTCGGTATTTGCGTGTTGATTTGGGCGGTTGCTCGCCGATCCTTTTGTCTTGCTTTTTGCAGTAGGGGGAATTTGCATGACTTCGATAAACATCACTCGTCGTAGAATGGTCGCCGGCGTTTCGGCTGGAGTAGGCGCGGCCGGGTTGGCCGCGTCCGACAAGATCATCTACAGCGCGCGCGCTCAGTCCGCTCGGAAGACTTTCGTGTTGATCGGCGGTGCTTTCTTCGGGGCTTGGACTTGGCGTCGCGTTACAGACCGCCTCGAACAGCAGGGTCACAAAACCTATCCACTCACGCTTACGGGCCTGGGCGACCGATCCCACCTCATGAGCAAGGACATCAACCTGGATACTCACATCGCGGATATCGTGAATGCCGTCGAGTGGGAAGACCTCAAGGACATTTGCCTGGTCGCCCATTCCTATGCGGGCTATCCGGCCTCTGGCGCGCTCGAACGCATCGGCGACCGCGTGTCGTCCATTGTTTGGGTTGACGCACTGAAGCCCGCCGATGGGCAGAAGTTTGCTGATGACCTACCCAATAAGCTCCCAGAGGGGGTGATCAGCATCCCATCTCCAAAATCGAGCCCCTTGCCGGACCCGAAGGACGCTGCGTGGATGGTGTCGAAGATGACTCCTCAACCGCTAGGCCCGTGGTTGCAGCCTATCAAGCTCACGGGTGCGCGCGAGAAGGTCGCCAAGAAGACTTACATCCGCCTGCCCAAGTTTCCCGCAGCCTTCTTGGACAAGGCGTTGGAGGAGTGCAAAGCCGATAAGTCTTGGACGACCATCGTGAACACTACATCACTACATGCCGCGATGGTGATGGAGCCTGAGTGGCTGACTGGCGTGCTGGTGCAAGCAGCTTGACGCAAGCGCGCGCTCGTCAGCCGAGTCTCGGCTGCTGCCATGGCAGCAGCCTCCACGTCTGCCGCGAACGAACCGGATGAGCTCATCAGAAGGGGACTGACGCGGCGTCAGTCATGTCTGCCTTGGGTCCAGACTGTGTGAAAACTCCGAGCAACTAGCGCGTAGAATTTCCATCTCTATTTCGTCGACATCGGAATCGATTGCACTGGCAGCTTCTTTCGGAAGAAGGCAATTGAGAAAACAATTCTGCGCATCCGTCGCGGAGGCGCGTTTTCACACAGCCTGGGTCAAAACCGGCCCTCGGGGCGCGTTTGACCAAGGTCCGTTCATCTCCCGATAACGGACGTGTGGGGACTACAGTCGAGATGGTTCTTCCACCGCGTTGGCAGCGGTTGCGGCTTGCGGAAGCCGCCCGCTTCGGCCCAACCCAAAACCTCGCCGATGCAGCGGCAGGTCCGTTTGGTGCCAAAATCGGGAGTGACGCGGGCTACCCTCGACGCGTTCCTGGAACGCGCGATGAAGCGCGAAGTAGGACCCAACACTAAGTCTTGCACAAACCTTTGGGGACCCATTCGTGTTCTGGTGTAGTCGCGTGCATTGATGAATCGTGAAGAATGAGGACCAAAGCGCGGCGCTGCTCCGTTCCAGTGGCCGTAAGGTGCATCGGTGGTCCGCCCGGGATGATCACCGGTGCGCCACCCGCCCGCCCAATCTGCTTACCGCTGGGAGTCTCCAGACAGGTCTCTCCCGCCAGCGTGTACCAGGCCTCCGGCCCCGCATGCGTATGCGCCGGTGCTACCATCCCCGGCGTAAAGATCGCCTCCATGTACTGAGCAGAATAGGTTTGACCTGCGCTTATCGGAAGCGGACCGATCTCAGCAATGCGTTCGCCCCCGGACGACCGCCAACCTTTGTCTGCAATCGTCAGCAGCCACATCTTTCCTAGAGACTCGACGACGGCGCTGCCAACAGTTTTTGCTGCTTCAGCCTCGGCCCGGGTCGCGTAGACATCCAGGTGCCAAAAGGTCTCTGGCTTGTTGAGTTGTCCGACAGACTGATTGGCAATGATCCAACACCCTACTTCGCCTGTGCGCTCAGCAACCGGTTTGCAAATTTGCGCAGACGCTTCTTGGCAAGTAAGGAACAGTACGGCACTCACCAGAGCCAGATAAATGCGGGCCAATGATTCGCCTCCATTTACAAAAATTGCCGGAAAATTCTCCTGAACTTAAGGGCTTGATGGACAACCACAAGCGATAATTGTGGAAAATGCCAGAATATATTGCTGGTAGTATTTAACTAAGGGTCGCCCCGGCACGCCAAAAGCGGAAGTCAGCGCCCCGTGATGACGATGGTCGCCCCGGAAACCAAGAGAAGACCTAGCACCACCTTGCGGAATGCGACCTCATCTAGTTTGCCGTAGAGTGACCAACCAAGAAGCGTCCCTGCGACAAGCACCGGCAGGCCGATCAAAAAGAACCGGGTCGTTTCCGGTGTAACCAACCCCATACCGCCAAAAGCCAGTAGCGACAATGCGAAGGTTGCAACGGCGGTCGGCTGCGATACCGCGCGATGCTCATCGCGGGGCCAACCGCGCAACACACACCACAAAGTCGGAAGGATGCCACCAAGTCCGGTAGCACCGCCAAGCACTCCATTGAGAAAACCAATTCCAGCATCCCGGTCCGTCCCACGCTTTTCAAGTCCGGCATTTTTGGTCGCAGCAGATTGTAAAGGCTGAATGCGATCAGCAATATTCCGACACCTGTCCTCAAGTGCACAGCCGATGCCAATTCGAGAATGGCGATGCCTGCCGGTATTCCGACGGCGCTTCCAATGACAAAAGGTAAAAGCCGTAAAGGGATTATTATGCGTCGCAGCCTCCAGGTGGAATAGCCCTGTACCAGTAGCGCGTAAGCGACAATCAATGTCGTCGTCTGCACGGGCGTCAGGGCAAAAAGCCAGATACCAGCAGCGACCATGCCAAAAGCAAAGCCTGCAAGCCCGGTTACGAATGCGGCGGCGAAGGTACCTACTAGGAAGATGGCGAGATCAAACGGAACAGCAAAGCTCATGACGATGCCTCTTGTTTGCGAAGTGGATTGATTTTGGAGGAAGTGATGACGCAGGCAGTCAGCCGTGCGTCTCTTCGGTTCCGTCGCGACACCAGCGATACAGCGCGTCATAGACTGACATCGCAGCTTCAAGCTGGAGCACATCGTCTCTGTACATCCGGGAATAGCCCAGCGAGATCGCCAGCAGTCCGCCCGACTGGGATGTTAGATCGGGTTGCCCCGTGTCAGCGCCACGAATGACGGCTGCGAGTCGCGACAACGGTTCGGTCCTGAGATTGAACTCCTCAAGCATCACGTCAAAAGTACAGGCGTCACCTCGATCATTCCAAATACCATGCCCGGTGTCGAAGGGAGTCGCTGCGAACCGATCGGCAACAGAACCGACCTCCGAAGGAGCAACGAACAGGAATATCGCTGTCGGATCGATAAAGCGACGGATCAACCACGGGCAGGCTATTCGAACGATCTTTGGCCGCGCTCGCGTAACCCAAGTTGTCCGACCGGCTTCGTCGCGGTCTGGCAGCCGGTTCGTGCTCAATTGCAGTTGGTTGGCTTTGCACCATGCGTCGAAGCCGCCCGCAAGCGTCTCGGCGCGGATGCCTGCTTGCGGGAGCCAAGCGGCAGTCCCTTGGCCGACATTCCCGCCATTCCGACAATAGACAACTACGTGTCGGCCAGAAAAGTTGTGCGCCCAACTCGATATCGTCTGGGAATCCATTCGGCGCGCGGTCGGCAGCAAGCTCCGGTCAGTGTCGCTGCCGCCACCGTCGCTTGGACGAACATCAATCAGCGTCGGTGCGCCGGGCAGGCCAATGATACGGGATAACTGTTCTACCGATATTTCGGTTGGTGACGGCATGGCGTCCGCCTCTTCGTCGAGGGCGTGGACGCGATATTTAGCTGCCGCCTCACGGGGTCATCGCGGTAATCCCCAGAGACATATTTCGTACCGAAATAGCGTAAATGTCAATCCGGTTTACTTCTCTTGTGGGTCATTCTCGACCGATTTGGGCTGTCTGCGCCATGTCCGATCTTCCCCCAATAGCGACCGAATAGCGGACATCGCTGGAGGTCCGGTTCGTGCCAAAGAACGAACCCGCTCACGCGGGAGGTGCTGGCGGCGCGGTCGGGGGGTACGTCTTCGGCGGTAACTATTTGAACGAGCACAGGTGACGGGCGGTCGCTCCGTCTTGAGGATCGAGGGGTTCACAAACTCCAACCTCAAGACAGGAGCTCCCAATGAGCGAGAAGCCCATCAACCCGCTGCGCCGGCGCATGATCGAAGACATGACGGTGCGCAACTTCGTCGAGAAGACGCGCAATGACTATATCCGACGCGTCAGGACTTTCACAGCCTTTCTCGGCCGCGCGCCAGATACGGCCACGCCTGAAGATCTTCGCCTTTTCCAGCTACACCAGACACAGACCGGCGCCCGGGCACCAAGCATCAATGGCTCGGTTGTGGCGTTGCGTTTCTTCTTCACCGTAACGCTCGACCGCCCCGAGCTGGCAAGGTACCTCACCTTCGTGCGGGAGCCGCGCAGGATCCCGGTAATCTTGAGCCTGGAGGAGATCGCACGGCTGCTGGAGGCGGCCCCCGGGCCGAAGTACAAGGCCGCGCTGAGCGCCGCTTATGGCGCTGGACTGCGGGTTTCCGAAGTCGTGGCGCTGAAGGTGTCGGACATCGATTCCGAGCGGATGCTGCTGCGCATCGAGCAGGGCAAGGGGCGCAAGGATCGTTTTGCAATGCTTTCCCCGCTGCTATTGGAGCTACTGCGCGATTGGTATCGTATCGCCCGGCCCACGGTCTGGCTGTTTCCGGGCCGTGATCCGCTGCTGCCGCTGACGACGCGGCAATTCAATCGCGTCGTTCATGTCGCGGCCGATCGGGCGGGGATCAAAAAGCGAGTGTCGCCTCATACATTGCGACACAGCTTTGCCACCCACC
This sequence comes from uncultured Alphaproteobacteria bacterium, assembly GCA_963836765.1. Lineage (GTDB taxonomy): Bacteria > Pseudomonadota > Alphaproteobacteria > Rhizobiales > Xanthobacteraceae > Bradyrhizobium. The sequence goes on along the minus strand of CAWILG010000036.1, from coordinate 93,333 downwards.
TGCTCGAAGAGAAGACCGATGTCCGTTTGATTCAGGTTTTACTCGGGCATGCCAGGGTGGACACCACCGCGCTTTACGCACAGGTGGCCACCAACGTGATCCGCGCGGTCATGAGCCCGTTGGATCGGCTCACGCCGCTGACACCGGAGGACAAGCCGCCGGCATAAGCCACGGCGATCATGGCTCGCCCCGCCCTTCAGATCGCGGATATCTTTCGCGACTACGGGCCCGCCTGGCGTAAAGCTAATGCAGGTCACGTCAGCCTTGGCCAGTTGAAGGTGATGTCGGCGATCGAGAGCTGCCGCACGGTGGCTCTCGGCGGCCATGTCATGCGCTGCGAGGACTGTGCTCACACGCAGATCGCCTATAACAGCTGCCGTAATAGACATTGCCCCAAGTGCCAGGGCTCGCAGGCGCTGGCATGGATGAAGCAGCGCAAGTCAGAACTGCTGGACGTCCCTTACTTTCACGTCGTGTTCACGCTGCCGGCGCGGATTGCCGCAATCGCCTACCAGAACAAGGCCGTCGTCTACAATCTACTGTTCAAAGCTTCCTCACAGACAATGCGCACGATTGCAGACGATCCCAAGCACCTCGGCGCCAAGATCGGCTTCACCTCGGTGCTCCACACCTGGGGCTCCGCGATGACCCATCATCCACACGTCCACATGATCGTGCCGGGTGGTGGGATATCGCTCGACGGCACCCGCTGGGTCGGCTGCCGCCCAAACTTTCTCTTGCCGGTAAAGGTCCTGTCCCGACTGTTCCGCCGCTTGATGCTTCAGATGCTGCTCGCCGCACACGAGACCGGCCGCTTGCAGTTCTTCGCCGACCACGCCCAACTCGCTTGCAAAGCCGCGTTCAAGGCCTATCTCGCGCCGCTGCATCGGACCAAGTGGTTCGTCTATAGCAAAAGGCCATTCGCCGGACCCGAGCAGGTACTCGCCTATCTGTCCCGCTACACCCACCGGGTCGCGATCTCCAGCAGCCGCCTTATCGCCGCCAACGCGACCGGCGTCACGTTCAGCTACAAAGACTATCGGATCGAGGGACCCGGCCGCTACAAGAGCATGACGCTTAACCCGGGCGAGTTCATCCGCCGATTTCTCATCCACGTCTTGCCGAACGGTTTCCACCGCATCAGGCACTGCGGGCTGTTGGCGAGTGGGACCAAGGCCGAGACCATCGCGCGAGCGCGTGAACTGATCGATGCGGTACGCCCTGCGCAAAAAGCGCAGAAGCAGCAGGCTCCCGATAGCGCCACGGCAAACGACCAGACCACCCATCCGTGCCCGTGTTGCGGCGGGCGCATGAACATCATCGAGACCTTCAACCGCGGTTCGACACCTCAATACAGACCGCCGCCGCCAACCGTGATCAGGATCGATACGTCATGATCACATGGCCAACCTCACAGATTGAAAATCCCGTTCTTGATCGCCGGCCCTCGATCCGTAACGGCGGTGTTTGCGCAAATATGCTTTTACGAAGTCACACTCGCCATCGATCTTGCTGGCTTATCCCAGATTCACCTACCTGCGACCGACCCATCATGCGCCGCTACGTCGTCAGCCAGCACACTCATCAGTGTCGGTTGCCAGCACGCACTTCCGTCGTACACAAAAATCCATAGCGCAGCGCTCGCCGCGCCACCGCCTGACATTTCCCGCGGGTTCCTTCCTTGGCGGCTTTCGGACGCCGGCCTCGGTCCAAGCCGCAGCGCCGCGATCGGCCGGCATCCGAAACCCTCAACAGAAGCCGACATTCGCGCTGTCGCGACCATAGGTCACCTCAAGTGTTGGCGGAGAAATTCGCGTGTTCGTCCGTTCGCCAGTACTGCCGCGGCGGCATTGTAGTGCGCTCCATTGTGCCGGGAAAACGCGTGACGCTGACCGGGGTAACTGTAAACTGTTGCGTTCGGCTTTTTTTTCAGCGCCGCTTTGATCTGGGCTTGCGCCGTTTTTGGAATGAATTCGTCCTCCTCGCCAAGGTGCATCAGCAAGGGGGCGCGCAAGCTGCTGACTTCACCGAGGTATTTTTCTGTATCGCCGCCATGGTAGGCAACGGCGGCGGCGACGTCATGGCGAGCGGCCGTGATAAAGGCCATCAATGCGCCGAGGCAGTAGCCTTGCAGTGCAACTTTCCCCGTCGACTCGGGTAGCTTGACAGCAGTGCGGATTGTTTGCGCGATATCGCGCGCACCAGCGTCGCGATCATACGCCCCGTAAAGCCGCAGACCGTGCTGCCAGTCGGCTTCCGACCTTACGTCAAGATCCACGCCAAACTCCTGCCGCCAGAACAGGTCAGGCGCGATCGCGATATATCCCTGGGCCGCCAACTCGTCGCAAGTCGCTCGAATGTCGGCGTTAACGCCAACCAATTCCTGGAGAACGACCACCACGGGTGCGGGCAAGGTGGCGTGCCGCAAAATATAGGCGCCGAACGTTCCATCCGGGGATTCGATGACGATCTGATTTTCCATGTTTCGCTCCCGATGAATTTCTCTGAAACGAACCGTTGCCGATTGGTCGAGCCATGAGTTGGGATGCAAATTGCTCTCACTCACGGCGCTGATTGTGCCAGAAAAGTGATCGACCTGCCTTCGGGCCGCGTCGTCAGCTTCACTGACTGACTAACGCGTGAGCGGCAGCCTCTTCGATGAGTTTGGCTGTTTCCTTTGGGAATGACATGTAGGCCACGTGGCTCGCCTTCACTTCGACCGTCCTGGCCTTGGCGCGCTTTGCCATCATGCGCTCCTGATCCGGATTGATCGATCGGTCTTCGGTGGCCACCATGTACCAGGTCGGCTTGTGCTTCCAAGCAGGATTCGTAACCTTGTGGGTGAAGGAGTCGGTAGAGATCGGCACCTGCGAAATAGCCATGAACTCCGCCTCATCTCGTGGAATGTCGGCCGCGAAGTCGGCCGCGAAATGCGCCTCGTCAATCCACCAAAGCCCGTTGCTATCCGGCTTGAACGCCGTTGATGCTTGCGGCATGGCCTGTTCGATCGACGCACAGCTCTCACCTTCATCAAGGGCAAAGGCGGCAATAAAGACAAGCGCTGCAACGTTTGGATGATTGCCGGCCTCGGTGATGATGGACCCGCCGTAGCTGTGGCCAACCAGAACCACCGGGCCACCCATGGCGTCGATAGCGGCCTTCGTGTATTTTTGGTCGTCGGCGTACGAAGTCTCGGGAGGCTGCGCCACCGACACCCTGTAGCCTTCATTCTTGAGGATGTCAGCGACCCTCTTCCAGCCGGAGCCATCCGCGAAAGCTCCATGCACCAGAACCACATTCTTGATGAGTTGTTTCACGACTGTTCTCCTTTGCAATAAAAGATCCATCCGGATCAGCCGATTTTCGATGCCCAACGCCCTTAGCTCCGAACCGCCCTTGTCGTTGGCTGCCCGATTTGCTGCAGTACCCGCGCTTACGATATCGATGGGCACGCTTGCAAAATTGTACGGATTTGACCGCATTGCAGGATTCGGCCGAAAAATTGCCGCGACGGACAACGCCGCTGCCACTTGCCGCTGTTTTTATGATTATGGGAGGTTTATCCTGCCCGGACGCGTTGAGAGCGCGGGAGAATATTTGTCGCTTTAGCAATTGTTAGGGAGGCAATGATGGCTGCGGATGCGATTGAGGACGACCTTGCCAGACGCTTCCGAATAGATCGTCCGCCGACACTTTTGGCTCGAAATCTTCGAAAGCGCGTGTTGGTTTTTCGCGGCTGCGGAGCAGCCGTCCGGCGCATGGCTATTCGATAGCCAAGCCACCGGAAGAAGCCTTTGCATTCTGGGTTCCGTTATCGGTGCCGTTTTTCTCGAACTTATGGACGGCAGGACGGCGCAGGGAAGTGCCCGAACTGCGTCTCGGCGATGTACAGCTGGTTGACCTCGGCGACCACCCGGTCGTCAGTCTGGACATCCCTTTCGATTCAATTCGCTTTTACATCACGCAGGTTGCGCTTGATGAGATGGCCAATGAAGCCGGAATTCGCCGGGTAAAAGGACTTTACGCGTCGAATTTTGGTGCCCGCGATTTGATCATGTTTGGTCTGGCCCAAGCGCTCGCTGGCGCGATGGAGCAATCGGGCGACTTAACCGCGATGTTTTCCGACTGTATCGCGCTCGCTTTTTTCGCTCACATTGTGCGCGCTTACGGCAACGGTTCGATCGAGAGAAGGAACGCTCGCGGCGGGCTGTCTGCGTGGCAACTCCAACGCGCCCGTGACCTCGTCAATGTCAATCTGGCGCACGATCCTTCGGTCGCAGAGATTGCGCATGAGTGCGGACTGTCGAGTGGCTATTTTGCGCGGGCGTTCAAGCGGTCGACGGGCGTTCCGCCCTGCCAGTGGCTGACCAAAATGCGCGTCGAGCGCGCCAAAGAACTCTTGAAGGACCCACGCAGCGAGCTCGCCGATATTGCCCTGCTTTGTGGCTTCGCCGACCAAAGCCATTTCACGCGTGTATTTTCCAGGAGCGAGGGCTACAGCCCGGGTCGGTGGCGCCGCCTTCATCGCCTGTAGTCTAAAGGAGCTTTCCGCTGCGTCAGGATCGCCCATCAATTTTCCGTCTCTGAGATGTCCGCCTTGGGTCAAATGCGAAATACTCAACCAGAGCAGATGTTTTCCGGTCTTCCACCGGAAGCGGACATTTGATCGCGGCGGTCGGCATGTCGCAAAAGTGCCAGACGCCGACCTCCGGCACGCTTCCCAATCGCTCGAAAGTGCGGTCATATGCCGTCGGGGACACTTGGCGTTTTGGGGCGAGGGTGTCCTTGCACGGAGGAGAACGCGCGTGGAGGAACTCGCTGGAAAGACCGCGTTCGTGACCGGTGCAGCGTCAGGCATTGGACTGGGGATCGCGAGCGTCTTCGCCCAGGCGGGGGTGAAAGTCATGCTTTGCGACATTGAAGAAGCGGCTCTGTCCGCAGCGCTCAAGCAACTGAGGCTCACCAACGTCGATGTCGACGGCGTGAAAGCGGACGTTTCACTCAAAGCCGAACTCGTGGCGGCCGCCGAAGCCACGACTGCCCGCTATGGCAAGGTGCATATCCTCGTCAACAACGCGGGCGTCGGCGGCGGTGGGCCTTATGGCGCCTGGACCGACGCGGCGTGGGATTGGACCATGGGCGTCAACCTGATGGCGACCATTTGGGAGTCGAGATTTTCGGCCCGTTGATCGAGGAGCATGGCGAGGGTGGACACATCGTCTCCACAGCCTCGATCGCTGGCCTTATTTCAGGGGAGAGCAATGCATACAACGTCTCCAAGTATGGCGTTGTCGCGCTGTCCGAGGGCCTGCGGCGTGAACTCGCGCCCCGAGGGATTGGCGTATCGGTGCTGTGTCCCGGGCTCATCCGCACTCAAATCGTGGAACTCAAGGCGCAATCTCCCCAAGCGCTTCGAGGGGGCGGTCCGTGCCTTGCCGACTTCGGGCCCACGCGCCGAGCGGATCAATATGCTCCGGGAACGCATCTCTCAGGGCATCGAGCCCAACTATGTCGGTGAACTCGTCCGCGAGGGCGTCGAAAAGGACTTGCCATATATCTTCACCGACCTCGAATTTGAGCCGATGATCGAAGCGCGCTTCGCCGCAATCAAGCAAGGCTTTGACCACATCCGCGGGCGCAACCCGAAGCGTTGAGCACGCAGCCTTCCACCAGCCTGATGGTGCTTTTATGGGGCCGTCCCGCCGAGACGATTTTGTCGGTAGTCACGCCATGTCCGCTTCTCTAATCGGCCCTTCGGGGTCAAGCACTTTCAGACTATCCGCCAATGCGGTGTTGATGTCGCTCGCGGGCTCTTGCTTCTCTTCGGAATCGGCACCTGGGCCCTTCCACCATGGGATCCGAGGACGAGGCGGAACAATCTTTTGGACGACCTTGCCGTCAGTGTGACGGCAGGTCCAAGCGGACATACGAACTCACCTCATCCATCGTCCCGCGAGGGACATCCTTCCACCGGTTGGCGGAGCTCTAGTTTTCTCCTATCGGGTTTGATGCTGAACGGTTTTCATGCTGCTGCCGCGGCTTGCTCCCGGGTCCACCGGAACTCGGTGCCGTCAACCCAGATGCGGTGCATGATCACGGCCAGCCGGCGAGCCAGAGCCACGATCGCCTTTTTCATCCCGCGGCGCCTCGCGATCTGCATGGCCCACGCTTTGAGCCATGACCATTTTTTTGAATGCATCATGCTTTGAGCTGCTTCGTAGAGCATCGTGCGCATCATCTCGTCGCCGCAGCGCGATATTTTACCGCTCCAATCGATCTCACCCGATTGATACCTGGCGCACGTCAGTCCAAATACCGCCCCGACTGACTTGGATTTGCGGAACCGGGCTGGCACATCGACGGTGGCGCGATAGGTCAGCGCCACCACGGGGCCGACACCCGGGGTCGTCATCAGGCGCCGGCAGACCTCATCCTCCCGGACGATCGCCAGCAAGCGACGGTGCAGGATGACGATCTGTTCACGGAGCACCCGCCGGACGATGAGCAGCGGCTCCACCAGTACCGCCAAGTCGGGGATATTCTCGACAAGCTCCTGGATGCGGGCCTCGAACCTCACCTTGCCAACCATTCCGACCTTGAGGCCGAAGTTGCGCAACGTACCTCGCAGATCGTTCTCGATGGCGATGGCCTTCGACTGCAGAAGCTTGCGATGGGTCAGCAGCATACGCAGTTTCTGACTGCGGAGCGTCTTCATGCACCGGACGGTACAGTCCCACCCGGATCATCTGAGCGATGCCGCGCGCGTCGTTGCGGTCGGTCTTGTTGATCTGCGCCTTCAGCACCGCCCGCATGTGCCGCGTCTCGACACAGATCACCGGTAACTCGGCTTCGGCGAGAGCGCTGAAGAGCCATTGCGACAGCGGCCCGGCTTCCAGTCCGATCCGCTTGAAGCGGTAGGTGGGGTTCCCCAGAACCTTCAGCAGGGCTGCAGGTTCGCTCGCTACCTTCACTTCCTTCACGATCCTGCCCGTGTCATCCACAATGCAGATGCTGGTTTCCTTGACCGATACGTCCAATCCACCAAAATGGTCCATGCTGCGCTTCTCCTTCTGATGCTTGAGGTCGTCACCAAGGACCTCGTTTTTCACCATCAGCCTGAAGCGCAGCACCCAAAATCTTCAGCTATCCACAAGCTGGGCCGGCCGATTACACCATCTTTGGGTAAAAACGGAAGTCGGCGCTCGTAACCGGCATGTCCGCTTTCCCCGATAGTTACCAAACTGCGGACATCGCGGGAGGTCCGTTCCGTGCCACAAACAGAGATTCGCCGACGCAATAGGCGCCTGTTCGAGGTCCTGGTATCGAAGCTCAAGGACCGGCCGTATGCCAATCGCCACATTGGGTCAAAGTCAAGAACCGGCAGCATCCGACGTTCAGTCGGGTGTGGGATCAGTTCTAGTTAGAGAAAAAGCCGCCCGAGGGCGGCTCTCTGTTCAATTCTGATGTTGGATCAGATCGCCGCCATCACTGCTGGTTTCGATTTCCGACGATACGCCATGAACCCAACGCCAGCGAAACCGAGCAACATCATCGCCCATGTCGAGAGTTCGGGGACAGCGCTGAGCGACCCGAACAATCCGTCCACCTCCCCATTGATACCATCAGTAAAGAAGAGAGTGTTGGGATCGCCACCATTGCCCCCATTCCCGAAAATAAGCGACCAAAGGCCGCCTGGGCTGTTCGTGCCCGTGTCAATTGGGATTGAGCCCAGAAAAGCACCGGTGGTGGGGTCGAAGGCATTAATCTCGCTGAGACCAAAACTGAAGTTGCCGACAAGGAGGTCGCCGCCGAATTGGCCGAAACCTTTAGGGGCGAGAGCGAGACCCCAGGGCGATGCGAGCTGGCTGCCTGTGATCAGCCTTTGCAGATTGGCTCCGTTTTCGTCGTAGACATCCACGACACCCTGTCCCGCTGTCGCCGCGGTCTGAGCCGGTCGCCCGCCGGGCGCGTACGTCACATAAACTTTGCCGCCAATGTCGCTAACATTGAATGGAACGAATCCAGCCGGAAGATTGGGGTCGGTGAAACTACCGGGGAGGACGGGTGCAAAGGAACTGTTGAAGACATTGATTCCCCCAGACCCAGCGTCGTTCGCGGCATAGAGCCGGGTCCCCGCACTGTTGATGGCCAGACCGGTATAGACCGCCCCCGGCGTTGTCGCTTGAATGAACGATGTCGCGCCCGTGCTCCAAGCCGAAATCGTGCCGTTGAGATTGGCGAAGATGAAGTGAGCGGCAGCACCGTTTCCGCCATTATCCACCAGGAATGATGTGGTGTTGCTATTGCTGACTTGGCCGGTGGGCCCTTGAGGTCCGGCTGCCGTGGTTGGAATGCCGACAAATCCGCTCGGCGGATTGATATTCACCTTACTGACGCTCGTGCTTCCGGTCACCGTGTAGAGAGTGGCCGAGTTCGTGCCCTGGTTGGATATCCAAATTGGACTTGTGCTACTTGACGACGAGCCCCACGGGTTTTTCAGTTCGGGGTCGGTGATCGTCGCAAACCCCGAAATATCCGAGACGAGGTTGGTTTGAACGTAGTCGGCTTGAGCCGCAAAGCTGCCTAGCGTCGCCGACAGGAACATCGTGATCTTGAGTAACGAGCTTGGGTAAAGTCCGTACATGACTATTCTCCCACCGTTCTGGTTTAATCCAAAGCATGGTTCCCGTCTCGGTAGTACCAGACAACCTCGACGGCTTGTTATTCCGCAACCACCAAAATTTTTCGGAAGCACGCTGCTGTGACATAGAAGGGAACCGCCAGCATCCCGCCTTCAGCCGCGTGCTGGATCACCGTTTACTTTTCGATCGCCTGCCCCGGGGCCAAGCGGCGAGCCAACCGGCTAAGCGAGAATCTGACGGGTGACGGCCCGACGATCTTCGACCATGTCTGTCGGATGGGGCTGGGAGGGCGTCGCGTCAAAGCGGACGGACGCGCCCTATCGCGGAAGGTTTGCGGTAATATCAACGGTGAAGCGAGAACAAAAAGCCGCCCGAAGGCGGATTCTCAATTCAATCCTGATGATGGATCATGCGGTCGTCAATCTTGGCTTCGACTTCCGACAATACGCCATGAAGCCGACGCCTGCGAAACCGAGGATCATCATGGCCCATGTTGATGTTTCCGGGACGGCTCCAGCGTTGTCGGCAAATATGGCGATGCACCCATTTGGGCAAACTGTGTCTGTGTTGAATGCAGTCGACGCACCAAACGGAACAAAGATTTCCCCAGAGATGGGGTCCACTGACACCGAGTGGGCGGTGATGTCCGTGTTGATAAGCTGCAATATTGTGTCCGTGTTGCTATCAATTACTCCTAGGACTGGTCCGCCCAGACTATTCCGCGACGCAGAAACAAACCACCGACCTGTGGTCGGGTCGTACCACACTTGATCTTCTCCGCTCAGGACAGCGAACGATGTCACTATCTTCATATTAGCGCCGGTCGGATCGATCACGAGAGTTCCACCAGTAGCATTGCCGTTACCGAGCAAAATTTGACCGTTAGCGGCAACGGCGAGACCAGTTGGGGTATAATTGGTGATGCCCATGGTGGAAAGATCAAGCACTCGCAGGATCGCGCCAGTTGCGGGGTCGATTTCGACAACTCCACCCGCGCTATTCGAACCGGCTAACGCTGGAATTGCCATATAAAACTTACCCGTCGTCGGGTTGTACGCGGAGGCTTCAGCGCCCCCGAACTGGAAGAATTGGGGACCGTTCAAAGTTATTTTTGCGACGATTGAGTTGGTTTTTGTGTCGATCAATGTCGCAAACGCGGGGCTATCGGCATTGTTGGCGACAAGAAGATGGCCGGTATTCGGATCGAACGACATGTGGTCGGCTCGAAAGGAGCCCCCAGTGTTCACGTTGGGAATTATTTGAGGGTTGTTCGTGGGCGCGACGATGTTGAACCCCAGTACACTGCTATTGCCATTCCCGGCGTACACTTGATGCTGGCCGGGCAAGTTTATCACCTGAACTCCGTTGGGCCCGGAGGTGCTTGTCGTAGCTTGTTCCCCGGAGAACAGGTTGCCTCCGCCAATCGCGGTTCCGCCAATTCGTCCGACGAAACTGTTGTTCGCCGCTGAGAAAATGTCCACGGCCGCATTGGACGAAGCCGGCGCTGCCCCCTGGGTTAAGCCATGGTCGGCAACCCCCGGCGCGAATACACCGTGCAACGCCGTGAGCAACCGACCCTACTCAGGCTGCAACGTCGTACTGTTGTGGATGGCACAAGCGGCCGGCTATCGCACCCCGCGTTTTCTGACGTTCAAGCAGGCCTTGGAGTTAGGCGGCAACGTGCGCAAAGGCGAGCGCGGCACGAAGGTCTATTTCGTGAAGCAACTCCAAGTTCGGGGCGACGGCGCAGACGATAGTTCCGGAACGCGCGTGGTCTCGATGATGCGCGAGTACACGGTTTTCAATGTCGATCAGTGCGAGAACCTGCCCGACAGCATTAGCACTGGGAAGCCCATCCGCGTTCGCAATCCCGACATGCGGGACGAACTGGCCGATGCATTCTTGCACTCAACTGGCGCGGACGTCCGCGAGGGCCACGGGGAAGCCTACTATGTGCCGAGCCAAGATTTTATTTCGATGCCGGCGTTCGCAGGGTTCAAGGGCGCCGATCACTTCTACAACGTGGCATTCCATGAATTGACGCACTGGACGGGCCACAGGTCGCGCCTCGATCGGTGCCTGAAGAACCGGTTCGGCTCGGGGAGCTACGCGGCCGAGGAACTGGTTGCAGAATTGGGCGCCGCGTTCATGTGTGCGGAATTTGGTTTCGACGGTGACGTTCGCAGTGCAGGCTATATCGGCAACTGGATTGAGCTTCTGAACGCTGACAAGCGGGCGTTCTTTACAGCGTGCAGCCATGCCTCCAAGGCCGCGGACTACCTGCGCGGCTTGGCCCTTGCCCAGCCCGCTGAGAGGGCGGCGTGATGGCACCGCAGGTCCTTGCGCCGGCGACATCAGCCGGACTCCGGCACTGCCCGACACGCCGATGTGAGACGGGCAACTGCTCGGAAAAGAACTGTTATACGAGCAGCTCTCGGTTTCAGGAGCGAGAATGGCAACAAAATTGAGTTTCCCGGTGAGAGGTGCAAGGACCCTAAAACGAGCAGTTACACCATTGCGGCGGATGAACAGTGAGTTTCGCAGCCGAGAGCATCTCACCGAGACCGAGGTCAAGAAGTTGATCGAGGCCGCTAAGGATAACCGGCATGGCCATCGTGACGGGACCATGGTCCTCATTGCGTATCGGCACGGTTTGCGAGCTTCAGAACTATGCGATCTGCGGTGGGAGCAGATTGACTTCCGTTCGGCCACCCTGCACGTCCGTCGAGTCAAAAACGGAAAGCCCAGCACGCATCCCATTCGCGGCGACGAACTGCGAGCACTGCGGAGACTAGAACGTGATAGTCAAATTTCCTCGTTTGTCTTCGTTAGCGAGCGCGGAGCGCCTTTCACGACCGATGGCTTTAATTGGATGATCAAGCGCGCGGGGAGAAAGGCCGGGCTTCAATTCCAAGCCCACGCCCACATGCTTCGGCACGCTTGCGGGTACAAGCTCGCCTCGGATGGACACGACACCCGGTCCATTCAGGATTACCTCGGGCACCGAAACATTCAGCACACTGTCCGCTATACAGAGCTATCGCCCGAACGATTTAAAAGTTTCTGGACGGAGTGAGATGGCCAACCGAGAGCGATACCGTCAGGAGCGGGTATGGGGGTCAGAAACTGGGCGTCGTGGATGCCGAATTTGGGCCTAGAAGTGGGACACTCGCACGGGTTTCCCGGGGATTTCGCGGGGCTTTTTAGCGCCGATTTAGTGTCCCACCCATTGATTTTGTTGGGTTTCTGTAGCTTTTCAGCGCCACGCATCATTTCCCGCGAGCATTCCATGTCAGAATTCAAACAGCTCAGCCGCTCGGTCAAGGGCCTGACCGTTCTCGTCACCGGTGCCGCCAGCGGCATGGGCCGCGCCACCGCGCGGGTGTTCGCGGCCGAAGGCGCCAACGTCGCCGTCACCGACATCAACGCCGACGCCACGCAGGCGGTGGCTGGCGAGATCACCGCAACAGGCGGCGCAGCAAAAGCCTGGACGCTCGACGTCGCGAAGGCGGACGACATCGTCAAGGTCGTCAACGACGCCGCCGCGCATTTCGGCGGGCTCGATATCCTCATCAACAATGCCGGCATCTCCGTGCGCGTCGCGATCGACGATGACGCTTACGACGAAGCGTGGGCAAAGGGATTGGCCGTCATGCTGACAGCGCATCCGCGCATCATTCGCGCCGCGTTGCCCTATCTGCGAAAATCGAAATCGCCGCGGATCGTCAACATCGCTTCCACCGAAGCGCTCGGCGCTACGGCGTTGCACAGCCCCTACTCCGCCGCCAAGGCCGGCGTCGCCGGGCTGACGCGCTCGCTCGCGGTCGAACTCGGCCGCGACGGCATCACCGTGAACTGCATCTGTCCGGGCCCGATCCGGACCGCGATCACCGAGCGGATTTCGGAGGAGCACAAGACCATCTATGCCAAACGCCGCACCGCACTCGGCCGCTATGGCGACCCCGAGGAGGTCGCCCACATGACCTTGAGCCTGTGCCTGCCGGCGGCCTCGTTCCTGACCGGCGCGGTGATTCCGGTGGACGGTGGACTGATGGCGCGGAACGCGTGACGGGTATGCTCGCGAAGCGTTGACTTAAGGCCGTCCGGGAGTAGTTTTTCATCCAAACGAAGCGGGACAACCGCCCGCCGCTTGAGGAGAGAAACGCCATGACGGTCACGATCCGGCAGCTGGGCAAGCATTTTTTCGGCGAGGTTTCCGGCGTCGATCTGCGCCAGCCGCTGACGCCGCAGGCGGCGGCCGATATCGAGGCCGGCATGGACAAATATGCCGTGCTGCTGTTTCGCGGGCAGGACATTACCGACGCGCAGCAAATGGCCTTCTCGCTGAATTTCGGCGAGCGCGAAAATCCGCGCGGCGGCAATGTCGTCAAGCCGCATGAGTTGCGGCTGGCCTCGACCGGACTCAACGACGTTTCCAATCTCGACCGGGACGGCAAACCGCTGCCGCGTGACAGTCGTGCCCATCTGTTCAACCTCGGCAATTGCCTCTGGCATTCCGACAGTTCGTTCCGCCCGATCCCGGCAAAATTCTCGCTGCTGTCGGCGCGGGTGGTGAACCCCAAGGGCGGCAACACCGAATTCGCCGACATGCGCGCGGCCTATGACGAGCTCGACGACGACGCCAAGGCCGAAATCGAGGACATGATCTGCGAACACTCGCTGATGTATTCGCGCGGCTCGCTCGGCTTCCTCGACTACACCGATGAAGAGAAAGAGATGTTCAAGCCGGTGCGGCAGCGGCTGGTGCGCACGCATCCGGTGCATGGCCGCAAGTCGCTGTATCTGTCGTCGCATGCCGGCGCGATTCTCGGCATGAGCGTGCCCGAAGCCCGGGTGCTGCTGCGCGATCTCACCGAGCACGCGACACAGCCGGAATTCGTCCACGTCCACAAATGGACCGTGCATGACCTCGTCATGTGGGACAACCGCCAGACCATGCACCGCGTCCGCCGCTACGACCAGTCGCAACCCCGCGACATGCGCCGCGCCACGGTGGCAGGCACACAGCCGACGGTGGCGCAGCAAGCTGCGGAGTAGATCGTCGTCCCGGCTCAAGGCCGGGACGACGGAGAAGTTGTGGCTGCCGCCGCGAAATCGACTACGCGTGCCCCGCTTCGTTCGACAGCATGCCAAGATCGATCCCGATCTTGCGCAGCGCGCGCTGGTATTTTTCCTCGATGTCGTCGCCGAAGATCAAATCCGGATCGGCGTCGCAATGCAGCCAGCCATTGTGCTGGATTTCGCTTTCCAGTTGCCCCGGCGCCCAGCCGGCATAGCCCAGCGCCAGGATCGCGTGCTTCGGTCCGGAACCTTTTGCGATCGCTTTGAGGATGTCGACGGTCGCGGTCAGGCAGATGCCCTCGTCGATGTTGAGGGTGGCATCCTTGATATAAAAGTCGCTGGAATGCAGCACGAAGCCGCGTCCGGTATCGACCGGACCGCCCTTGAGCACCTTCATGCACTCGGCATTTTCCGGCAGCGCGATCTGGTCGGCGGTCTTGATGATATCGAGTTGCACCAGCAATCCCGGGAAATCGATGCTGCCCGCGGGACGGTTGACGATGATGCCCATGGCGCCTTCGGAGGAATGCGCGCACATGTAAATGACTGAACGTTCGAAACGCGGATCGCCCATGACCGGCATGGCGATCAGCAACTGGCCGTCGAGATAACCGTCGTCGGACGAATGTTGACCAATGCCTGCAGCCTTGATCCCGGCAGCCTTGACCCCAGGATCCTTGCCGCCAACGGGCTTCGGTGTCTTGCCTACAGGGCTCATCCGCAAACCCCTCTCATGTCGACTCATATCCTGATATTGGACGGCGGTTCTGTCAAATCAAGTTCGCGGCGCAAAGTGCATCGCATCACAAGCAATTCAATGGTTCGCGGTGAAACTTGCCTGTAAAGACCAGTCATGACCGTTATAGTTCCCATCCGCGCCGCACTCGGTTTTGCCGCGACATTGTCTGTCGCATGCGCCGCAATCGAGGTCCGCGCCGAGGATGCCTCGCCGTGGCAACGCGATACCCATTCCGCCATCCGGCTGCTGGCGGGATCGCGCAGCGGCGCGGTATTGCTCGGCGGTATCGCGGTCAAGCTGCAACCGGGGTGGCATACCTATTGGCGGACGCCCGGCGATTCCGGAGTTCCGCCGCGGTTCGATTTCTCCAAATCGGAAAATGTCGAAGCCGTGACGGTGCTGTGGCCGGCGCCGACCAGGTTCGACGACGGCGCAGGCGGCACGTCGCTGGGCTATTTGCATCAGATCGTGCTGCCGCTGCGGATCGTCGCCAAGAACGCCGACAAGCCGGTGACGTTGCGCGCCGACATCAATTACGCGGTCTGCGAAAAGCTCTGCATTCCCGTCGAGGCCAGCGCCGAGCTTGCCTTCGCCAGCGTCGCCAGCACTTCGGATGCGGAACTGTCCGCGGCGCTGGACACCGTCCCCAAGCCCGCCAATATCGGCGATCCCAACCCGCTCACCATCCGTGACGTCAAGCGCGACGGCAAGGCGAACGTGCTGGTCGACGTCACCGCGCCCGAGGCGAAGGACCTCAGCCTGTTCGTCGAGGGGCCGACGCCCGACTGGGCGTTGCCGGTTCCAAAGCTGGTCGAGAACAGCCCGCCCGGGGTGAAGCGATTCGCCTTCGAACTCGACGGCCTGCCGCCCGGTACCAGCCCCGACGGCGCCGCGCTCAAACTGACGCTGGTCGGCGGCGACAAGGCGTATGAATTCAATATCAATTTGAATTAGTTCTCCACGTCGTCCCTGCCTAGTGCGCAATTGCGCACGGGAGCAGGGACCCATACGCCGCGGCCGTCGTAGTTGGACGAACTGGCAGACACGGTCTTCAAACAACAACGCCCTTTGATTATGAGTCCCTGCTCCCTTGCGCAATTACGCACTAGGCAGAGACGACAGGCCCGCACCCAACCCAATCTTAACGAATTGTTGATAGATCGGACCATCGCCGCTTTCTCGCCGCGCTCTAGGGAATTTCCGCCTTGGCCGTGATGGACACTCGATCCACAACCGTTTGGTCTGCCGGCATGACCGCCCGCCTGCGATCGATGGCGGGCCGCTTCCTGGGCGGCTCGAGCGAAGCATCCGTGACCAAGCGGCTGGCCGGCACGATCTTCATCATCCGCGTCTTCAGCGCGGCGATGGCTTATGCCTCGCAGATCCTGCTGGCGCGCTGGATGGGCGGCTCGGATTACGGCGTCTATGTCTATGTCTGGACCTGGGTGCTGCTGCTCGGCAGCATGATGGATTTCGGCATCTCGGCCTCCGCGCAAAAGCTCATCCCGGAATACCGCGCCCGCGGCGAGCACGCGTTGCTGCGGGGCTTCCTGTCCGGCAGCCGCTGGATGACTTTTGCGGTGTCCTCGATCGTCTCGCTGCTGCTGGCGGGCCTCGTCAAGGCGCTGTCGCCCTGGATCGACGCCAATGCGGTCGTTCCGCTCTATATCGGCTGCCTGACGCTGCCGGCCTTCGTGGTCGCCAACACCCAGGACGGCATCGCGCGTTCGCATGACTGGATGCGGCTCGGCCTGATGCCGCAATTCATCGTCCGCCAATCGCTGATCATCGGCCTCACCGCCGGCGCCTTTGCCCTCGGCCTCCATCTCGGCGCTACGGTCGGCATGCTGGCGAGCGCGGCGGCGGTCTGGATCGCCATGCTCGGGCAGATGGTGGTGCTGAACCGCAAACTCGCCGGCCAAATCGAGCCGGGCGAGAAGGCCTACGATTTCCGCGGCTGGCTCGCGGTCTCGCTGCCGATCCTGCTGGTCGAAGGCTTCTATCTATTGCTGTCCTACACCGACGTGCTGGTGCTGCAGCAATTCCGCTCGTCGGAAGAGGTCGGCGTCTATTTCGCGGTCGTCAAAACGCTGGCGCTGGTGTCTTTCATCCACTACGCGATGGCGGCAACGACCGCGCACCGCTTTGCCGAATACCACGCGCTCGGCGACAAGCCGCGGCTCGAAGCCTATGTGGCGCACGCGATCAACTGGACTTTCTGGCCCTCGCTCGCTGCGACCGTTGCGCTGCTGGCGCTGGGCAAGCCGTTGCTGTGGCTGTTCGGCCCGCAATTCGTGGTCGGCTACGACATCATGTTCATCGCCGCGATCGGCCTTGTGGTGCGCTCGGCGATCGGACCGGTGGAACGATTGTTGAATATGCTCGGCCATCAGCACATCTGCGCGCTGGCCTATGCGCTGGCCTTTGTCATGAACGTGGTGCTGTGCGTCGTGCTGGTGCCGCGCTTCGGCGGCCATGGCGCCGCGGCGGCGACCTCGATCTCCTTGACGTTCGAGACCGTGCTGCTGTTCTGGATCGTGCGGCAGCGGCTCGGCCTGCACGTGCTGGCGTTCGGGAAGTAGCCCGGCTGTCATCACCCGCGAACGCGGGTGACCCAGTATTCCAGAGACGTCAGCGATTCAATCGATAAGCCGCGGCGTACTGGATGCCCCGCTTTCGCGGGGCATGACGAGCAGAGGTTGCTCCCAGGGACCGCCGCCCCCTACTCCGCGGTCCAGCCGCCGTCGATCGAGAGGTTGGCGCCGGTGATCTGAGCGGCATCGTCGCCGCACAGGAACAGCGCCAGCGCTGCGACCTGCTCGGAGGTCACGAACTCCTTGGTCGGCTGCGCCTCCAGCAGCACGTCGTGGATGACCTGCTCCTTGGTCAGATTGCGCGCTTTCATGGTCTCGGGAATCTGGTGTTCGACCAGCGGTGTCCAGACGTAGCCGGGACTGATGCAGTTGCAGGTGATCTTGAAGGTCGCAAGCTCCAGCGCCGCCGTCTTGGTCAGGCCGGCGATGCCGTGCTTGGCCGACACATAGGCCGACTTGAACGGCGAAGCGACCAGCGAATGGGCGGAAGCCGTGTTTATGATGCGGCCCCAACCGCGCTTCTTCATGCCGGGCACCGCGGCGCGGATGCCGTAGAACGCCGACGACAGATTGATCGCGATGATCATTTCCCATTTCTCGGGCGGGAACTCCTCGATCGGCGACACGAACTGGATGCCGGCATTGTTGACGAGGATATCGACCGAACCGAAGGTCTTTTCGCCGAGCGCGATCATTTCGGCGATCTCGGCGGGCTTGGTCATGTCGGCGGGCGAGTGCACCGCCTTGACCTTGAAGTCGGTCTCGATGCCGGAGCGTTCCTTCTCGATATCGGCCGGTACGCCCATGCCGTTGAGAACGATGTTGGCGCCGGCGCCGGCGAAGGCGCGTGCATAAGCCAATCCGATGCCGCTGGTCGATCCGGTCACTACGGCGGTCTTGCCTGTCAACGTACCCATTGCATTCACTCCTTTTTGGCTTCGGGGGGCAGGGTCACATCCCCCGTGAGATCGTAAGTCACCATGGTTTCACCGGACTGCGGCCGTTCCAGCCACTCCTTGTGACGCATCGACAGATGAACGTCGCGGACGCCGGAGTTCCAGTGCTCGACCATGCCGACATGCGAAAAGTCGTAGTCCTTGGACGAAGTTTCGTAGTTCTTGCTCTTGTAGATCAGGTGCACCACCGTGACGGTGTTTTCCTTGGAAGCCTGGCACAGAATTTTGACCGAAGGATCGTTCCTGAGATCGTCCGGCAACTTTCCAAGCAACTCGCGCAGCGCCACGCGCGCGTTGTGAATCTGCTTGTTCTTATCGGTGTTCATGCGGGTGCGGCTGGAGAAGCGAATATCCTTCTCGCGCTCCGCGGCCTCGAGCAGCGACACCGGCATGTGCCCGCGGGCCGAGAACAGATCGACCTGGAAG
Source organism: uncultured Alphaproteobacteria bacterium (assembly GCA_963836765.1). Lineage (GTDB taxonomy): Bacteria > Pseudomonadota > Alphaproteobacteria > Rhizobiales > Xanthobacteraceae > Bradyrhizobium. Next base: position 74,894 of record CAWILG010000036.1, on the reverse strand, counting down.
ATCAGGAGGTCGCGACTGACTTCCTCGTCGAGCACGTAATCCAGCGGCGTGTTCGAAGAAATGCCGCCGTCCCAATAATGCTCGCCTTCGATCTCGACGGACGGAAAACCCGGCGGCAGCGCACCGGACGCCATGATGTGCTCGGGACCGATCTTCTTGCCGATTTTCTTGAACTCGTAATTGTCGAAATACCTGAAATTGCCCGAGGTCACGCCGACCGCGCCGACGCTGAGCCGGGTCTTCAGATCGTTGATGCGGTCGAAGTCGACCAGCCGCTCCAGCGTCTTCTTCAGCGGCGAGGTGTCGTAATAGCTCTGCGATTGCGGGCTGCCGGGCGGCCACAATGGCGCCGGCGGCAAACGCGGCGTGAAAAATCCGGGAACGCCGAAAGTGGCGATCAACGCGGCGCTGGTCTCGTTGAAAAACGAGCGCGCGCGATCGCCGTTGTTGCCGGGATGCCAGGGCACCGGGGCCGACACCATCTCCCAGAATTCTTTCAGCCGGTCGACGCGTTTCTCGGGCGCGTTTCCGGCAATGATCGCGGAATTGATCGCGCCGATCGAAATGCCGGCGATCCATTCCGGTTCGAACCCCGCGCGGCACAGTGCCTGAAACGCGCCGGCCTGATAGGAACCGAGCGCTCCGCCGCCCTGCAGGACGAGCACGCGCTGCGCAGTGGCGGGCGTTTTCGCTGGCGCGGGATCGGAATTATCCATTGTGACCATCAATTAGAGGACAATAGCCACCGCACCGTGGCGGCAGTTCGCGACGGCGTCAATCAGCCAGACGGAAACCAGGATCACGCCAAGTTTATCGAATTTACGTTGATGCAAGAATGAGCGTCCAAAACACCTTGTATTTGGTGTTTGGAGCATAACTCGCCGCAATGCCCAATTTTGTGACACCGCTTTTGAGCATATTGGCCTTGTGCGGCGGGGAGTCGCGCCAGCCGGAAAACGCCTCCGCCATGGTGTGATATCCGGCGGACACATTTTCGACCGCCCGTGTCGCCGGATAGCCGGACGCCGCCAGCCGCCTGTCCAGCGGGGCCTTCACGTCATGATCCATCTTGTTGCGGCTCGCCATCGCCTGGGACTGCTGTTCGGCAAGCTTCATCAGGTCTGGGTCGACCACCACGGAGCCAAGACCGTTATTCTGGCGGTATTGGGAGATCATGATGGCCGCGGCCTGCGGATCGAGCACCGCGCCGGCCTGGGCCATGTCGAGATACATGGCCGGCTGGTCCGGAATCTTGGTGTCTGCCGCGCACCCACCCAGCAACAAAAGTCCAAAAATCGCGGCCGCGGCGCGCATGATTCGAAATTCCCCAAATTTGAGAGGGAGTTGTTGCATACCAACCGTGGCTGAATGGTGAAGAGGGGCCGATTTTTGAGCCCACGAAGAATGTCATCGCCCGCGCAGGCGGGCGATCCAGTACGCCGGGAAGGTCAGAATCTCGCACCGCGGTGATTACTGGATACCCGCTGGAGCCTGTCATCGGGCTCGCCGAAGGCGAGACCCGGTGGCGGGTATGACAACCGTGTTTGTGGTGCCGGTTCCCGCGAATACGCCTAGTCCTGCGCGGCAAAAATTCGGTAGCGGCGGGGTTGCAGGCTGACGATTTCGCCGGCTTGCAGTTCCCGGTCCCGGGGGGCGTCGATCTCGATCACCGTCCTGCCTTCGCCGCCCGAAAGTGCGACTTCCGCCCGCTGGATCGGCCCGAACGAACGGACATGGCGCACCGCGCCCTCCAGCGCGCCGGACCCGGCCGGGCCGATCTGCATGTCATGGCGGCGGACGAACAGTTTTGAGGCGCCGGAGGCCGCCCCATTGGCGGCGATGTTCAGGGGCCTGCCGCCGAGCCGCACCGAACCGCCGCTGACATCGACCGGCAGCACGATGGATTCGCCGATGAAGCCGTGCACGAAGGCGGTGGCCGGATTGTCGTAGACGTCGCCGGGCGTGCCGATCTGCTCGATGCGGCCCTTGTCCATCACCACGACGCGGTTGGCGACCTCGAGCGCCTCCTCCTGGTCATGGGTGACGAAGATCGAGGTGACATGGATTTCGGAATGCAGCGAACGCAGCCACTGCCGCAACTCCTTGCGCACCTTGGCGTCGAGCGCGCCGAAAGGCTCGTCGAGCAAAAGGATGCGCGGCTCGATCGCGAGCGCGCGCGCCAACGCGATACGCTGGCGCTGGCCACCGGACAATTGGCTCGGGTAGCGATTGGCCAGCCAGTCGAGTTGCACGAGATCAAGCAGTTCCTTGACGCGCGCGCGAATGAACGCCTCGTCCTTGCGGATGGCGCGCGGCTGTACCCGCAGGCCAAAGGCGACGTTTTCGAACACCGTCATGTGGCGAAACAGCGCGTAATGCTGGAACACGAAGCCGACCTGGCGCTCGCTCGCGCCACGCGCCAGCGCGTCCTCGCCGCCGATCGACACCTCGCCGGAATCCGGCCAGTCCAGCCCCGCGATGATCCGCAGCAGCGTGGTCTTGCCCGAGCCGGACGGACCGAGCAGCGCCAGCAATTCGCCATCGCCGACTTTCAGGTCGACATTATCGAGGGCCGTGAAGGCGCCGAATTTCTTTACGATGTTTTTGACTTCAATCGTCACTTGCATAGTCCCTCGGGATTTGGCCTTCGTCGAGACGCCGCTCGAGGACGGTCTTCACCACCAGCGTGATCAGCGCCAGCATCGCCAGCAAGGATGCGATCGCAAACGACGCCACGAATTGATATTCATTGTAGAGGATCTCCACCAACAGCGGCATGGTGTTGGTTTCGCCGCGGATATGCCCCGACACCACGGACACCGCGCCGAACTCGCCCATCGCGCGCGCATTGCACAGCAAGACGCCATACAGCAGGCCCCATTTGATGTTGGGCAGCGTGACGCGGAAGAAGGTCTGCAAGCCGGACGCACCGAGCGAAATCGCCGCTTCCTCCTCCTGCGTGCCCTGCTCCTGCATCAGGGGGATCAGCGCGCGGGCGACGAACGGGAACGTGACGAAGACGGTCGCCAGCGCAATGCCGGGCACCGCGAACAGCACATGGATGTCGCGTGCCTGCAGCCATGGCCCGAAATAGCCCTGCGCGCCGAACAGCAGCACGAAGACGAGACCCGATATCACCGGGCTGACCGAGAACGGCAGGTCGATCAGCGTGATCAGAAAGGTCTTGCCGCGAAAGTCGAATTTGGCAATTGCCCAGGCCGCGATCACGCCGAATATCAGGTTGAGGCCGACCGAAATCGCCGCTACCAGCAGCGTCAATCGGATCGCCGAAAGCGCTTCCGGCTCTGCCAGTGCGGCAACGTACGACGAGATGCCCTTGGAGAAGGCCTGCGCGAACACGACCACCAGCGGCAGCACGACGAACACGGTGAGAAAAGTCACCGCGAGCGCGATGATGACAATGCGGACCGGACCGGGCTCGGTCCGCGAGTTAGCCCGTGCCGCGTTGAATGCCCTTTGTCGCTTATCAATTGGAATCGCAACCGTCGCCACACCGGCGGTGCGCGCCCTCTCCCGTGGGCAGAGGGTTGGGGTGAGGGGGTACGGTCCATCGATAGTCCGTAACCCCTCACCCGGATCGCTGACGCGATCCGACCTGTCCCAAGGGGAGAGGTGAACCCAACTCGTCGCTACATCATCGCCAAGGCTCATGAATGGATCTCTAATGCGCGGGGATTCGGGTTTGCGCCCATCGCTGCAGGCGATTGACCGCGAAGATGATCAGGAACGACGCGACCAGCATGACGACGGCGATCGAGGTGGCGTCGGCATAGCGGAATTCGGACAGCCGGATCACGATGAGCAGCGGCGCGATCTCCGAAACGTTGGGCAGATTGCCGGCGATGAAGATGACCGAGCCGTATTCGCCGACGGCGCGCGCGAACGCCAGCGCAAATCCGGTCAACAGCGCCGGGATCAGGCTCGGCAGGATTACCCGGAACACGGTGTGCCAGCGATTGGCGCCGAGGCTGGCGGCGGCTTCCTCGATTTCAACGTCGAGGTCGAGCAGCACCGGCTGCACCGTGCGCACCACGAAGGGGATACCGATGAAGATCATCGCGATGAAAATCCCGATCGGCGTGAACGCCACCTTGATGCCGAGTTCGGCCAGCGGCGCTCCGAGGCAGCCCTTCTGCGCAAACAGCGAGGTCAGCGCGACACCGGCCACCGCAGTCGGCAATGCAAAGGGGATATCGACGATCGCATCGAACAGCCGCCGGCCGGGAAAGCGATAGCGCACCAGCGCCCAGACGATGACCGTTCCCATCACCAGATTGACCAATGCTGCCGCAAAGGACAGGCCGAACGAAATCTTCAGCGCGTTCAGCGTGCGACGGCTGGTGACGATGGTCCAGAACTGGTCGAAACTCAGTTCGAACGTCTTGAGGAACAGACCGGCCAGCGGAATCAGGATGATGATGGAGAGCCATGTCAGGGTCAGTCCCATGGTGAGACCAAACCCCGGCAGAGTGCTGCGCCGTACGACCGCTGTGCTCACCTGTCCCCCTGCTCGCGCTTCGGCCCGATCGACGGATCAGTTCTTGTAGATCTGGTCGAAAATGCCGCCTTCGCCGAAATGGTCCTTCTGCGCCTTGGCCCAACCGCCGAAAACGTCGTCGATGGTGAAAAGTTCGACCTTGGCGAAAGATTTTTCGTATTCCTTGCCAATCTCGGGATCACGCGGCCGGTAGGAATTGCGCGCGGCGATTTCCTGGCCTTCCTTGGTGTACCAATACCTCAGGTACGCCTCGGCGACTTCACGGGTGCCTTTTTTATCGGCAACCTTGTCGACCACCGCCAGCGGCGGTTCGGCAAGGATCGACAGCGGCGGCGACACGATCTCGAATTTGTCCTTGCCGAATTCGCGCTGCGCCAGGAACGCCTCGTTCTCCCATGCCAGCAGCACGTCGCCGACGCCGCGCTCGACGAAGGTCACCGTCGAGCCGCGCGCGCCGGTATCGAGCACCGGCACGTTCTTGTAGAGGTCGCCGACGAATTGTTTGGCCTTGTCGGCGGAGCCGAATTTCTTCAGCGCATAGCCCCACGCCGCCAGATAATTCCAGCGCGCGCCGCCCGAGGTCTTCGGGTTCGGCGTGATCACCTCGACACCGGGTTTGATCAAATCGTCCCAGTCCTTGATGGCCTTGGGATTGCCCTTGCGCACCAGGAACACGATCGTCGACGTATAGGGCGAGGCGTTGAGCGGCAGCCGTTTCTGCCAGTCGGCGGCGATGAGACCTTTTGCCGCAATGGCGTCGATATCATAGGCCAGCGCCAGCGTGACGATGTCCGCCGGCAGCCCGTCGATCACCGCGCGCGCCTGCGAACCGGAACCGCCATGCGACTGCTTGATCTCGACGCTCTTGCCGGTCTCCTTCTGGAAGGCGGCGGCGAAGGCCTTGTTGAAATCGACATAGAGTTCGCGCGTCGGGTCGTAGGACACGTTGAGCAGCGTCACGTCGGCGGCGAACGACGAGCCGGCCCAGATGAGGCCTGCGATGATGGGCAGAATACGACGGAACATTCCGGTCTCCATTCGCCCCGGCGACAACATCGTCATCGAAAGGCTGAACGATATAACTCGGATTGATGCGGCCTTTAGTCAACGAAACCGCATTTCATTGTTCGCGGCGTGGCAGCGTCACTGTGCTACGAAGTCTTGGTCGTGTGGATGCCGCATTCTGTCTTGGCTCTGCCGCGCCAGCGTCCGGCGCGCTCGTCCTCGCCGAGCGCGGTCCGGCTGCTGCAAGGCATACACCCAACCGAGAGATAACCCGATGCGACAAGTGGATGCTGCGGCAATTTTGCGAGCCGGTAAATCGCCTCGATCTGCTCGCGCGAAACATTCGCGAACGGATTGAACTTGAGCCGCGCGCCATCCTCCTCGACGACGGGGATCTCGGCGCGGGCGCCGCCCTGAAAGCGCTTGCGCCCGTTGATCCATCCGGTGAACGGTTTCAGCGCCCGCGCCAGCGGCTCCACTTTGCGGATCCGGCAGCAGGCATCGGGATCGGAGAACCACAATTCGCGGTCGGGATCCTCGCGCGTCAGCGTTTCTTCCAGCGGCTTGATCGAGCGCACGTCGCGCAAGCCGAGCGTGGCGATCAGTGTGTCGCGGTAGGCCAGCGTCTCCTCGAACAGCCAGCCCGTATCGAGAAACACCACGGGGATCGCGGGATCGACGTCCGCCATCACCTTGAGCAGCGCCGCCAACTCGGTGCCGAACGACGAGACCAGCGCCAGACGCTCGCGGCCAACCGTCTTCAGGGCCGTCTCGATGACTTCCGCGGGCGAGGCCGCGCGCAAGGCGCGATCGAGCACCTCGGCTGAAGGCAACTGGCCGGCCGGTTCCAATAAAGCTTCTGCTGCGACAACACTCACTGGCCGGCGCTCTCCGAATGACGCGACTGCATCCGCCGGTTCAGCGCGGTGACACGGCCGTCGCCGGTCGGCTGGTAGAACACCGAATAGCGCTTCACGGTGGCGGCGAACGCTTCCGCGTCGCTTTCTTTCTTGACCTCGAACGCGTCGAAGCCGGCGCGCTGCATGAAGACGAACTGGTCGCGCAGCACCTGGCCGGTGGCGCGGAGTTCGCCGTCATAGCCATGGCGCTCGCGCAGCAAGCGTGCCTGGCTGTAGGCGCGGCCATCGCGAAAACTCGGAAACACCAGCGCGACCACAGCCAATCGGTCCAGATACGGCACGAGATCGTCGAGATCGCGGTTGTTCGGCCAGATCACGCCGGTTTTTCCCGCGCGCCGCGACAGCGCCTCGGCATCCTCGAGAAACCGCGCCGCCGAAATCAGGATCGCGCCATCGCCCGGCAACTCGGCGCCATCGGGCACGTGCACGAACGCGTCGGTGGTGATTTTACCCTGCTTAACGAGTGGCATAGACCCGCTCCCTGAATGGTTCGACGCCGAGCCGCTTCACCGTGTCGACGAAGAGTTCCTCCGCACGGTCGCGCAGCGCCAGATAGGCTTCAACAATGTCTTCGATCACGTCGGCAACCTCGGCATAGGGCACCGCAGGCCCGATCAAGGTGCCCATTTCCGCGTTTTCGTCGGCGCGGCCGCCGATCGTGATCTGGTAAAATTCCTCGCCGTTCTTTTCGACGCCGAGAATGCCGATGTGGCCGACATGGTGATGGCCGCAGGCATTGATGCAGCCGGAGATATTGATGTGCAGCCGGCCGATCAGATTGGCGGTGTCGTGATTGGCAAAGCGGCGGGTCAGCTCCTGAGCGATCGGGATCGAGCGCGCATTGGCCAGCGAGCAATAGTCCAGCCCCGGGCAGGCGATGATGTCGGTGACCAGATTGACGTTGGGCGTCGCGACGCCGATCTTGTCGAGCGCCTTCCAGAGCACCGGCAGATCGCGCTTGGCGACATGCGGCAGCGCCAGATTCTGCTCGTGGCCGACGCGGATTTCGCCAAACGAGTACCGGTCGGCGAGATCGGCGATCGCGTCCATCTGGTCGGCGGTGGCGTCGCCCGGCGGGCCGCCCACCGGCTTCAGCGACAGCGTCACGATCGAATACCCCTGTACCTTGTGCGGAGCCACCGAATTCTTGCGCCAGCGCTCGAACAGCGGGTCGTGCGCCGCCTGCTTCAGCTCGTCCGGCATGTGCGGCAGCTTCTCATAGGCGGGGTAGGAAAAGCGCGAACGGATTTCCTCGATGTCGGCGTGAGAAAGCGTCAGCGCGCTGTCGCGCAGCTGCTGCCACTCCTCCTCGACCTCCTTGGCGAATTTTTCGATGCCGAGTTCGTGCACCAGGATCTTGATGCGCGCCTTGTAGATGTTGTCGCGGCGGCCGTATTGGTTGTAAACGCGCAGGATCGCCTCGACATAGCTCAGGAGATCGCGGCCGCGCACGAACGGCTTGATGGTCTTGCCGATGAACGGTGTGCGGCCGAGCCCGCCGCCGACCAGCACCTCGAAGCCGGTCTCGCCGTCGGCGTTCTTGATCAGACGCAGGCCGATATCGTGGATCTTGATCGCGGCGCGATCGTGCTCGGAGGCGGTGATCGCGAATTTGAACTTGCGCGGCAGGAACGAGAATTCCGGATGCAGCGTCGTGTACTGCCGGAGCAGTTCCGACCAGATCCGGGGATCCTCGATCTCGCCCGGCGCCACGCCGGCCCACTGGTCCGAGGTAACGTTGCGGGTGTTGTTGCCCGAGGTCTGCATCGCGTGGATGCCGACTTCGGCCAGATCGGACAGCGCGTCCGGCAGTTCGGCGAGCTTGATCCAGTTGTACTGGATGTTCTGCCGTGTGGTGAAATGGCCGTAGCCGCGGTCGTAGCGGCGCGCGACATGCGCCAGCCGCCGCAACTGCTTCGACGACAGCGTGCCGTATGGAATCGCGACGCGGAACATGTAGGCGTGCAGTTGCAGATAGACGCCGTTCTGCAGCCGCAGCATCTTGAATTCGTCTTCGGTGAGTTCGCCGGACAGGCGCCGCTTCACCTGATCGCGAAATTCGGCGACGCGTTCATTGATCAGGGTGCGGTCGAGTTCGTCATATGCGTACATGATGGATCGCCTTACGCCGGAACGGTGAGATCGATGGTGAGACCTTCCGACCGGATTTGTTCGCGGAGATTGCCGGGTTCGACCTTGCCGCTGTCATTGACCTCGACCGGCGCGATATAGGCGCCGATAGCGCCGACGTCATCGGCGACGGATTCGGCGAGCAGCACGCGCGCTTCGTCGGCGGTGCGGACGATCGCGGCATCCGACAACTCGGTCGACCAGCCCTTGGCGGCGGTGCGATAGATCACGGCGCCATCCCAGGTACGGTTGGCGGTCACCATCGACGGCTTGGTTATTTTGATTTTCTTCTGTTCGAGCGGAGAGGTCATTCGGCGGCATCCACCAGTTTGGAGATTATTTGACTTGGGTTCGACTGGCGCCATGGCGCGGAATGCGCGACCACGTCGCCGATGATGAGAATGGCGGGACCGCCGTCGATCTTTTTGACCAGGTCGGGCAGTTGCTCCAGCGTGCCGACAACGGCCTGCGCATCCGGCCGCGTCACGCGGGCGAATACGCCGACGGGGGTCTGCGGCGAACGGCCCGCGGCCAACAGCCCGGCGCGGACCGATGGCGCCGCGGTCATGCCCATGTAGACGACAACGGTCATCTTGGTGTCGGTCAGCGCCGACCAGTCGACGGTTTCGGCATCCCTGGCCTTGTGCGCGGTGAGGAAGGTGATGCGCAGCGCTTCGTGCCGATAGGTCAACGGCGCTTCGAATTGCGCGGCAGCGCCGAGGCCGGCGGTAATGCCCGGCACCACGGAATAGGCGATTCCGGCCTTGCGCAGCGCTTCGATTTCCTCGCCGCCGCGGCCGAAGATGAAGGGGTCGCCGCCCTTGAGCCGCACCGCGCGCTGCCCGGACCTGGCAGCGTCGATCAGCAATTTGTTGACCGCGTCGAGGCCGATGCCGGGCTTGCCGACGCGGCGGCCGACCGCAACGCGCGCAGCATCGCGGCGCGCGCGATCGAGAACTTCGGATGAAACCAGTTCATCGTAGAAGACAATGTCGGCGTCCTGCAGCGCGCGCAGCGCCTTGATGGTGAGAAGATCCGGATCGCCCGGCCCTGCTCCAACCAGCGTGACCCTGCCTTCGACCTGGCCCGGCGCCTGCGCGCCGGCAAAAGCGGAGGGATCGGCTATGTCCTGCAGTGCCGTTGCAGCCTCGGCCTTACGCCCGTCCAGCACCAGCGCTCCGATCGGGCCATCGATCACGCGCTCCCAAAACCGGCGGCGCAGCGCAAATTCGGGAATGCGCGCGCTGATCGATTTGCGGAAGTCGCCGATCAAGCTGGCGAGATCGCCAATCCTCGCCGGCAACATCGCCTCGATGCGTTCGCGCACGCGGCGCGCGACCACGGGCGACGCGCCACCGGTCCCGACGGCAACGACGACGTCACCGCGATCGACAATGGCGGGAAAGATGAAGGTCGAATGGACGAGATCGTCCATCACATTGACCGGAAGTCCGACCGCCTTCGCGCGCACCGACATCGCAACGCCGATGTCGCCGGCGCCCGCACAGAGGATTGCAATCACGCCTGAGAGATCGGCCGCAAGCGGATCGCCGTGAGCCCGTTCGATCCGCGCCACATCGGCGTCATCGAGGCCGCTTACATCATGGTGACCGTCGGTCGCAAACCAGCGAATCCTGGCGCCCGCGGCCGCCAGCAAGCGCAGCTTCGCCCGCGCGAGGTCGCCGGCGCCGACGAGCAGCACCTTGCCGCTTTGCAGATCGAGGAACACGGGCAGGAATCGCATGCGACACTCGCTTCCCCAACCTCCGGGGTTGACTGGAATTATTTTCTATATATGTCTCGTTCAAGTGCCGCAAAGAGAAAATTATTTCTTCTCTACTGCAGCGCAACTCTAGAATTTTCGCCCCTAAAGGCCAAGGCCCAGAGATGCATCTTCTCGACAACGATTCCGCCAAAGACCGGCTGCACGGTGTGGACCTGAAAAACGGATCCGCCGCCGCACAAATTTTGCGCAACGGACGTCTGCTGCCGCCGTCGATGGACCACCTCGACGAACTCGAGGCGCAAAGCATCTACATCCTGCGCGAAGCCTTCGCGCGGCTGAAGAAGCTGGCGCTGTTGTGGTCGCTGGGCAAGGATTCCAACGTGATGATCTGGCTGGCGCGCAAGGCCTTCTTCGGCCGGGTGCCGTTCCCGGCCCTGCACGTCGACACCGGCAAGAAATTTCCGGAGATGTATGCGTTCCGCGACCGCTTCGGCAAGGAATGGGAGCTCGATCTCAAGATCGAGCCTTGTCCGCCGATCGACGCCGTCGATCCGACCTTGCCGCCGGCCGCGCGCTCCGCCGCGCGCAAGACCGAAGGACTCAAATGGGCGCTCACCAAATATGGTTTTGATGGATTGATCGCCGGCATTCGCCGTGACGAAGAGGCCACCCGCGCCAAGGAGCGCGTGTTCTCGCCGCGCGGCCTCGAAGGCGGATGGGATGTGCGCGATCAGCCACCGGAATTCTGGGACCATTTCAACGCTTCGCCGCCGCAGGGCGCGCATTTGCGCATCCACCCGATCCTGCATTGGACCGAGGCCGACATCTGGGCCTACACCAAGCGCGAGAACATTCCGATCATCCCGCTTTACCTGTCGCAGAACGGCAAGCGCTACCGCTCGCTCGGCGACCAGGACATCACCAATCCGGTGGCGTCGACGGCGTCCAACATCGACGAGATCCTGACCGAGCTCGACGGCACCAAGGTGCCGGAACGCGCCGGCCGCGCGCTCGATCATGAAACCGAAGACGCGTTCGAGCGGCTACGCGTCGCCGGCTATCTCTGACCCCATCATTTTGCTGTGAGCGTTGCGATGAACATGATCCTCCAAAAATCCGCGACCTCGGCGACGCCCAACGGCACCACCCGTCCGCAGGTCCGCATCGTCATCGTCGGCCATGTCGATCATGGCAAATCCACCCTGGTCGGACGGCTGCTGCACGAGACCGGCAGCCTGCCCGACGGCAAGCTGGAAATGCTCAAGGCCGTCAGCGCCCGGCGCGGCATGCCGTTCGAATGGTCGTTCCTTCTGGATGCGCTGCAGACCGAGCGCGACCAGGGCATCACCATCGACACCACGCAGATCCGCTTCCGCACCCGCTCCCGCGACGTGGTGCTGATCGACGCCCCCGGCCACGCCGAATTCCTGCGCAACATGATCACCGGCGCTTCGCAGGCCGACGGCGCGGTCCTGATCATCGACGCGCTGGAAGGCGTGCGCGACCAAACCAGGCGTCATGGCTATCTGCTGCATTTGCTCGGCATCAGACAGGTCGCCGTGGTCGTCAACAAGATGGACCGGGTCGATTTCAGCGCCGATCGCTTCAAGGAGATCAGCGACGAAATTTCCGCGCATCTGATCGGCCTCGGCGTGACGCCCTCGGCCGTCATTCCGATTTCCGCGCGCGACGGCGACGGCGTCGCCGAACACACGCCGCGGATCGGTTGGTATCAGGGACCGAGCGTGGTCGAGGCGCTCGATGCGCTCGAACCGGCCCGCCCGCTGGAGCAACTGGCGTTGCGGCTGCCGGTGCAGGCGATCTACAAATTCGACGACCGCCGCATCGTCGCCGGCCGTATCGAGTTCGGGCCAGCTTGCCGCCGGCGACGAGATCGTCATCATGCCGGCCGGCAAGATCGCGAAGATCAAGTCCGTCGAAAGCTGGCCGGTGACGCCGCTCGGCGGCGCGCAAGGCGCCGGCCGCTCGGTCGGCATCACGCTCGACCGCGAATTGTTTCTCGAGCGCGGCGACGTGATCAGCCACACCGGACAGAGCCCGCGCGACACGCGGCGGATTCGCGCGCGGATTTTCTGGCTACACGACAAGGCTCTGTCGAAGGGCGACGCGATCCTGATCCGGCTCGGCACCCGCGAGGCCCGCGCCACGGTGGTCGCGATCGAGAAGGCGGTCGATCCCGGCGAACTCTCTAACGAGGAAACCAAATCGATCGCGCGCAATCACGTCGGCGAAATCGACATTTCGCTGGCGCAGCCGGTCGCCGCCGACCCCTATTCCGAAAATCCGCGAACCGGACGGCTGGTGATCGAAGTCAACGGCCGCATCGCCGGTGGCGGCCTGGTGCTGTCGGTCGACGCTGGCCAGCGCGCGGTCCCGATCGACATCGTGCCGGTGGAATCCGCACTTCGCCCCGACGAACGCTCGGCGCGCTATCGCCATAATGGCGCGGTGATCTGGCTGACAGGCCTGCCCGGCTCCGGAAAATCGACGCTGGCCCGCGCGCTGGAGCGCCGGCTGTTCGGCCAGGGCGGCTCGCCGATTCTGCTCGACGGCGATACGCTGCGCGCCGGCCTCAATGGCGATCTCGGGTTCTCGGCGCAGGACCGCACCGAAAACATCCGCCGCCTCGCCGAAGTCGCGACCCATCTTGCGCGCAACGGGCACATCGCCATCGTCGCCGCAGTCTCGCCGTCGGCCGAAGATCGCGCCGCGGCGCGCCGCATCGCCGATAATTCGTTCCGCGAAATCTATGTCGCGACCCCGGCGGAAGTCTGCGAGAGCCGCGACCCGAAAGGCCATTACGCCAAGGCGCGCGCGGGTGCGCTGCACGGGTTCACCGGGATTGGTAATGACTACCAGCCGCCGACTGAATGCGAACTGACGATCGACACCTCGACCCGGCCGATCGCGGACGCGACTGAGGAGATCGAGCGGATGCTGGCGCGGACCGGCATCCTGTTCGACGAACTCGTGGACCTCGCCGCGAATATTTGAGGTGTCCCCCACCTTTTTGATGGGCCAACCAGCCCCGTCCGGGGCTTCTCATGACCGTGGCTTTAAGGCTAAAAGGGCCGTCAACGCTGACCTTTGGCGTATTTTTTGCTGCTTTTCTTCTGAAAACAGCCTCTAAACGCCGTTTCCCTTGAGAAAGCCCATCATGAATCGTGTCGATGCCCACGGATTGAAGATCGCCCCTGTTCTGTTCGATTTCATCGCCAGGGAGGCGACGCCCAAGACAGGGATTTCGCCCGACGCATTCTGGGCCGGACTTTCTGCCATCATCGGGAAGCTGGGTCCGAAAAACCGGAAATTGCTCGCCGTCCGTGACGCCTTGCAGGCCAAGATCGACGGCTGGCATCGCGCCAACAAGGGCAAGCCGTTCGACATGAACGCCTATACGGCGTTCCTGAAGCAAATCGGCTATCTGCTGCCGGAGCCCGCGACGCACAAGGTCGAGACCGCAAACGTCGATGAAGAGATCGGCAAGATCTGCGGCCCGCAGCTCGTCGTCCCCCTCACCAATGCCCGTTATGCGCTGAACGCGGCGAACGCGCGCTGGGGCAGCCTGTACGACGCCTTCTACGGCACCGACGCGATTCCCCATGATCCGAGCGAAGCTGGTCGCGGCTACAACAAGGCGCGTGGCGACAAGGTGATCGCCAAGGCCAAGGCGTTCCTCGATGCGGCCGCGCCGCTCGCGACCGGCAGCCACACCGACGTGACCTCCTACAGCGTCATCGCCGGCCAGCTCGCGGTCAAGCTGAAGAGCGGCAACGCCACCGCGCTGAAGTCGGCCGAGCAGTTCGCGGGTTACCAGGGCGACGCCGCGGCGCCGACCATCATCCTTCTGGTCAACAACGGCATGCATATCGAAGTCAAAATCGATCGCAGCCACATCATCGGCAAGGACGATCCGGCCGGCGTCGCCGACATGATCCTGGAATTGGCAGTCTCCACCATCCTCGACATGGAAGACAGCGTCGCGGCAGTCGATGCCGAAGACAAGGTTCTGGTCTATCGCAACACGCTCGGCCTGATGGACGGCTCGCTGTCCGCCGATTTCGAAAAGGGCGGCAAGACGCTCAAGCGCGCGCTCAATCCCGACCGCGTCTACAAGACGCCGGACGGCAAGCAGCTCACGCTGCACGGGCGCAGTCTTCTTTTGATGCGCAATGTCGGCCACCACATGTTCACCGACGCCGTGCTAGACGCCAAGGGCGAGGAAATTCCGGAAGGACTGCTCGATGCCGCAGTCGCCGGCCTGCTCGCGATCCACGATCTCAAGGGCTCCCACAAGACCAAAAACAGCCGCACCGGTTCGGTCTATATCGTCAAGCCGAAGATGCATGGCCCCGACGAGGTGACACTTACTTGCGAATTATTCGCTGAGGTCGAGAAGATGCTCGGCTTGCCGGAAAACACCATGAAGGTCGGCATCATGGACGAGGAACGCCGCACCACGGTCAACCTCGAGGCCTGCATTCAGAACGCCTCGAAGCGCATCTGCTTCATCAACACCGGCTTCCTCGACCGCACCGGCGACGAGATCCATACTTCGATGGAAGCCGGTCCCATGATCCGCAAGAACGACATGAAGGCGCAGCCCTGGATCAAGGCCTATGAGGACTGGAACGTCGATACCGGCCTGGTCGACGGCCTGCCCGGCCATGCCCAGATCGGCAAGGGCATGTGGGCCGCCCCCGACAAGATGGCGGACATGCTGACGCAGAAGCTCGGCCATCCCAAGGCCGGCGCCACCACCGCCTGGGTGCCGTCGCCGACCGCGGCGACGTTGCACGCGCTGCACTACCACCAGGTCAACGTGATCGCGCGCCAGCAGGAACTGACCAAGGGCGGCCCGCGCGCAAAGCTGTCCGACATCCTCACCATTCCGGTGTCGCAATCGAACTGGGCGCCCGACGACGTGAAGCAGGAGATCGACAACAACTGCCAGGGCATTTTGGGTTACGTCGTGCGCTGGATCGACCAGGGCGTCGGCTGCTCCAAGGTGCCGGACATCCACGATGTCGGCCTGATGGAAGACCGCGCCACCTTGCGCATCTCGAGCCAGCATCTGGCGAACTGGCTGCATCAGGGCGTCATCACCAAAGACCAGGTGACGGAGTCGCTCAAGCGCATGGCGGTGGTGGTCGACGGCCAGAACGAGGGCGATGCGCTGTACAAGCCGATGGCCCCCTCCTTCGATGGCGTGGCCTTCAAGGCCGCCTGCGACCTCGTCTTCAAGGGCCGCGAGCAGCCGAACGGCTACACCGAATACATCCTCACCGCGCGCCGCCGCGAGGCGAAGGCGGCGGGGTAACGTATTTCGTCATTGCGAGCCAACGGGTCGCGCGAATGCGCGCCCGATGACAGGCTCCGCGAAGCAATCCATATCGCGGCATCACTGACAGATGGATTGCTTCGTCGCTATCGCTCCTCGCAATGACGGGTAGATACTTCCGACCGCTCTCAAAACACCGCAATGTATTTCAGCAGCGAGATCACGCCGAGCACGATCACGACGACGCGGGCGATCTGCTTGGCGCGGCCGTCGAGCGGAAGCATGTTGATGAGATAGAGGATGAGAATAACGACCAGGAATGTGATGAGTACGCTGACGAGCATGCGGGCCCCCTGAATGCACGGTTGATTGGCGCTGTTAGCGCTTCGTTAACGTGTCGGGGCCGCTCGGGTTCCGCATGCGGAACAATCCGTAAATAACCCAATCATTTCAATCTTCCCGTATTTATACGGCAGTAACGCTGCCTAAGTCTTTACCCTTTGTATGCCAAATGGCCTGAGCTCTGGGGGCCATCATGCTGAATCGTCTGACCGTATCTGCGCTGCTGAGAACCGTCATCCTTGCGACCTCCTTCTGCGTCGTCGTCGCGATCTCGCTCAACGCCTGGGATTCCTGGGGGCGCCTGCAGGTGGCGGGCCGGATTTCGGTGATCGCGGACACGTCGGCGAACCTGTTCAAGGCGATGCACAATCTGCGCACCGACCGGTCGACCACCACCCGGCTGCTGCTTTCCGACGCCCCGCTGGACGGCGAGATCGAGAAATACCTGCGCAATATCCGCGACACCGAAATGCCCGCCATGGCCAACGCGCTTGCAACGCTCGACACCGCGGACTTCGCCCAGCAGAAGACCCAGGTCGCGGAGTTCGATCGTCAGCTCAAGACGATCAGCAGCCTGCAGAAGGAATTCTGGCAAGCGATGGGCCAGCCCAAGGCGCAGCGCCGCCCGGCGCTTGTCAAGGAATACCCGGACACGGTGAACGCACTGCTCGACGTGCTCGAAAAGCTGTCCGGCACGCTCGCCGCCGACGTCAACCACAAGGATGCGACGATCGACCAGTTGCTCGCGATCAAGCAGACCGCCTGGCTGCTGCGCAACACGGCCGGCGAAGCCTCGCTGGCCATTTCACTAGGATTGTCCAGCGGAAAGGTATCGCCCGAGGCCAAGCTCGCCTACACCAAAAATGTCGGCGGCACCGAGATCGCCTGGAACGCGCTGGAACTGGCCGCTTCCGGCATGCAGTTGCCCGCGGCACTGGCAAGCGCGATCCCCGCGATCAAGACCGCCTATTTCGAGCCGCAATACATGCAGTTGCGCGATCGCCTGCTCACGGCGGTAGCGAACGGCGAAAAGCCCGAACTGAGCGCGAACCAATGGACCCCGCTGACGGTGGGTCGTCTCGGCGCCGCGGTCACGGTGGCCGAAGCGGCCCTCGACGCGGCGAAGGCGCATTCGCTTAGCCAATATGGCTCGGCCCGCACTTCGCTGACGCTCCAGCTCGCCCTGCTGGCCGCCGCGCTCGCCTTGACGGTCGGCGCCATGATCCTGGTCACCCGCCGCGTCATCAAGCCGCTGCATAATATGAGCGACGCCATGCTCAAGGTCGCCGCCGGCGATCTGGCCATCGATACCGGCTACACCGCGCGCAAGGACGAGATCGGTGCGCTGGCCGGCGCGCTCGAAACCTTCAAGCAGCAGGCCACCGACAAGGTCCGCATCGAGGCCCAGGAGCGCGAGCGCAATGCCGGCGCGATGGCGCGCCAGAAGGCGATCGAAAGCTATGTCGGCGAGTTCGAGAGCGTGGTGCGGCAGACGCTGGACCAGTTGAGCGATGCGTCGGGCCAGATGCGCACCACCTCGACCGAACTGTCGACGGTTTCGCGCCAGACCAATGCGCGCGTGCAGGTCGCCGAAAAGGCCTCCGGCGAGGCCTCGATGAGCGTCGACAGCGTCGCTGCGGCGTCCGAAGAACTCAGCGCCTCGATCAACGACATCAGCCAGCAGGCGGCGCATGCGGCCGGCATCGCCAGCCGCGCGGTCGGGCAGGCCCGCGAAACCGACGGCACCGTGCAGGGGCTGGCGAAATCGGCGGGCCGGATCGGCGAAGTTGTCGGCCTGATCAACACCATCGCAGCCCAAACCAACCTGCTGGCGCTGAACGCCACCATCGAAGCCGCGCGCGCCGGCGAGGCGGGCCGCGGGTTCGCCGTGGTCGCCTCCGAAGTCAAATCACTGGCCAGCCAGACCGCGAAAGCGACCGAGGAAATTTCCGAACAGATCTCCGACATCCAGAAGGTAGCGCGCGAAGCCATCGACGCCATCAAGGGCATCGGCAGCATCATCGGCGAGGTCAACGAGGTCGCCACCGCGATTGCCGCCGCCGTGCAGGAACAGGGCGCGGCGACGCAGGAGATCACACGCAGCACGCAATATGCCGCGCAGGGCACCAAAAACGTCTCCGAGAACATCATGGGCGTCAAGGCGGACGCCGACAAATCCGCGGCCGCCGCCGACGACGTCAAGCACGCCTCGCAGACACTGGAAACGCAGAGCCAGCAACTCGGCAATCAGGTGACGCAGTTCCTCGGCAAGATCCGCGCGGCGTAATTTCCTCGCCGTAGCCGCGGTCACCTCGCCCCGCTTGCGGGGAGAGGTCGAAGCCGAAGGCTTTGGGTGAGGGGGACTCTCCGCGAGTTCGAATGCGCGGAGAGTCCCCCTCACCCCAACCCTCTCCCCGCAAGCGGGGCGAGGGAGAAGCACCAAGCCGTCACTCCTGCGCCACTACCGGCACACGGCCATACTTCGCCCGCAGCCGATCCGGGGCCGGTGAGAAATTCAGCGCGGCGCCGCGGCGGTCGGCGCTGCGGCCGGCGACCACGAGGCCATTTTCGCCAGCGACGATATCGCCCCTGCGCAGTGTCGGGTCGTCCTCGATCTTGACCGGCGCCAGTCCGAACTGGTCGCGGCCGTTGCAGGTGCAGCCGGCCACGATCTCGCTGCGATAACGGAACGCATTCGGCAGCGTCGAATAGGGCTTTCCGTCTTCGCCCACGGCGTTGTCGATGCCGCCGCCATAGACGATTTTGGTTTCACTCGCCGGACATAAGCCATTGCAGGACGCCGCGCGGCTTGCATTGTCGGACGCGGCCAGCGGGAAATAGCGCCCGTCGCAGGTTCGCACGCAATAGGCTTGGCCGCCGCCGGCATAGCGCGGATGTATCTCACCGGGCGCAGCAACAGGTCCGCCCTCGGAGAACGGCAGCGAGATGTAGGCCGATGGCGCACGCCCCCGGCCGCCGAACGCGCCGAACAGCGCCGAGAGGAAATCCTCGGCCTGCGCGGCCGGCGCCAGCGCGGAGACAGCCGCCAAGGCCGCTGCCCCCCATACCCATCGCTTCGTTGATCTACTGACCATCGATACTTCCTCAGTATCCCCTGGCGACAACAGGCGCACGCTTCGGCAGCACCACGACCCTGGTGCCGACATCGACCCGGCCAAACAGGTCGGTGACGTCCTCATTGGTCAGGCGGATGCAGCCCGAGGAGACGAATTTGCCGATGGTCGAGGGATCGTTGGTGCCGTGGATACGGTACTGGCTGGTGCCGAGATACATCGCGCGCGCGCCGAGCGGATTGCCGGGCCCACCGGCCATGAAACGCGGCAGGTAGGGCTGGCGCGCGATCATCTCCGCCGGCGGATGCCAATCCGGCCATTCCGCCTTGCGACTGATGGTCTGCACTCCGGACCAGGTAAAGCCCTCGCGGCCGACGCCGACGCCATAGCGGATGGCGCGGCCCTGACCCAGCACGTAGTAGAGCGCGGTGTTGCCGGTATCGATGATGACGGTGCCGGGCGCCTCCGCGGTATTGAAGGCAATGATGGCGCGCCGCAGCCGCTCCGGCACCACGCTCTCGTCGGCCGGCGCGGGCGCGATCACGGCCTCGTCGGTCGAAGCATATCCAAGCGGCTGGCTGAACAATTGCGCGCGGGCCGCGCAAGGGAAGACGGCGGACGCCAGCATCACGGCGCTGACGAAAGCAAACGCGCGGGTCGCGCGCGACGATGATCGGCGAATGGCTGCGAACGATTGTGTCATGTGCTGCCCCGTTGGATGCGCATCCCCCAGGATGCTCTGCACAACAAACGCGGTCATGCCTTTGCGGTTCCGTCCGACTCAGCCCGAACGGTGCGCTGTCAACCACGCCCCCGCTCACGATCGTGCGATGGAACCTTTGTCGCCACCGGCGGTTTGCTCGTTTGAGACCGGTTCGCGCTGTCGCGGCTATTGTGTCATCGCCGCCTTGGCGCGGGGGAGAACCATTGTGCGTGTCCTTCCCAGTGAACGCCTGCTTTCCAATGCCCCGCAGGGCACCCCAGTGCCCGACAGCAAGGCCGAACTGCCGCCGGTGATCCGCCGCGCGGAGGTCGTGGCGTTCGCGCTGGTCTCGCTGCTGCTCATCAGCGCCGTCGCCGTGCTCTACGCCGCCAAGGCGTTTTTCCTCCCCATCACCATGGCGTTCATTGTCGGCACCATGCTGTCGCCGGCGGCGAGCTTGCTCGGGCGATACCGGATTCCGCGTTCGGCGGCGGCGGTCCTGATCGTGGCCGCGGCCGGCGCCGGCATCACCTTCATGGTCGGCCTGATCTCCTCTCCCTTGGTGGAGTGGAGCAACAAGCTCCCCGAGCTTGGCGCGCGCTTCAAGGACAAGATGCACGTGTTCGACCGGCCGCTGTCGCTCTGGCATGAGTTGCAGGGCATGCTGGGCGGCTCCACCGATCCACTGACATCATCGATCCAGATCCCGAAAGTCGAGTGGGTGCAGCCGACGCTTGAATTCCTGTCGCCGACCTTCACCGAATTCCTGCTGTTCATCGCCACCCTGATCCTCTTCATCGCAAGCTGGAAGGATTTGCGCCGCGCCCTGATCATGACCTTCGGCGACCGCACGGCGCGGCTCAGGACGCTGCGCATCATCAACGAGATCGAGGAGCATCTCGGCAATTATCTGCTGACGGTAACGATGATCAATGCCGGGGTCGGTATCGCCACCGGCCTGATCTGCGCCGTCACCGGCATGCCGAACCCGGCGGGATTGGGCGCACTGGCGGCAACGCTGAATTTCATTCCGATCATCGGCCCGGTCGCGATGTTCATGGTGTTGATCGGCGTCGGCATCGTTGCCATGCCGACGCTCGCCGGTGGCCTCGTTGCGCCGCTTGCCTTTGTCGGAATTGCCTTCCTGGAGGGACATTTCATCACGCCGACCATCATCGGCCGAAGGCTTTCGCTCAATGCGCTCGCCGTGTTCCTGGCGCTGGCATTCTGGACCTGGCTGTGGGGCCCGATGGGCGCCTTCCTGTCGTCGCCGTTGCTGATCGTGGCGCTGATCCTGAAAGAACATCTGATGCCGGTCGATTCGCCGCAGCTTCCCGAGGACTAAGCCGGTTTCATCGCAGGAACTTCCCAACCGGCGAAACGTTTGTCCTGGGATGAATTCAGTACCCCGGAGCTTTTGATGTCGATGACCCCTGGCGAAGCCGCAGTGAAAAATCTGACGGATAAAGCGACCTATGAACGCCTGGAAAAGGATGTAACCGCCGTGAAGAACGATATCGCAGCCCTGACCGAGCAGATCACCGACGCGCTCAACAGCTTTGCCGGCACCGCCGGCAAGCAGGCGCGGCGCGGCTACCAGCAGGCCCGCGCCAACGCCGAGCAGACCATGGACGACATGTCGGAGCGCGGCGGCGCCATGATGGGCGCCGCACAGGACGCCGCCTATTCGATCGAGGAATCGCTCGAGGACGTCATCACCCAGCGTCCGCTGGCGACCGTCGGCCTTGCGCTCGGCATCGGTTTCCTGATGGGCGCGATCTGGCGCAGGTAACGGCGATGGCCGTCCGTCACAAGCCAAATTTCTGGTCGAGATGGCGGCGCTGGTGGGCCGCCGCTTCGTTCGTTGACGCTCTCTACCAAGCAAGGCGGGGCCATGTTTCAGCGACTGATCGATGATTTCAAGGATTCGACCGGGTCCGCGTTGCGGCTGACCTCGCTCGCCGCAGCCGCGGCAGTGGCGCTGTTCATCACCACTGCGTTTCTGTGCGCGGCGGCGTTCGTGCTGGTGCTGCAGAATTACGGCCCGGTGCAGGCCTGCTTCACCGGTGCGGCGATCTTCTTCGTGGTCACTCTGATCGCCGCCGGCAGCTACCTGGTGCGCAAGAAGCGGATCCAGGCGCGCGCGGAAGCTGCCGCGAAATCCGCCGCGCACAGCATGCTGGCCGACCCCATGGTGGTCGCCGCCGGCCTCCAGATCGTCCGCGCCATCGGTGTCAAGCGGCTGATCCCGATCCTCGCCATCGGCGGTCTGGCCTTGGGATTTTTGGCCAGCCGCGGCGCCGCGTCCAGCACCGAAGCCCCGGCGGAGTGATGTAATCATCTCCGCCGTCATTCCGGGGCGCGCGTAGCGCGAGCCTTGATGTGCAATTGCACATCAGAGAATCCATAACCACGATCGTGAGTTTGGATTCCGGGCCCGCGCCAAGAGGCGCGTCCCGGAATGACGAATTGAGAGAGTCTATGACGGGAGCAACGCGCCCCTCAGGTCACGCAACGCCCTGGCTGCAGCAGTTTTGCGACCTCGGTCAGCACGCTGACCACGGGCTCGCAGGCCACCGCCGTCTTGCCCGGCTTCATCAGGGCGGGCGCGGCCGGGCGGGCGCGGGTTTCCGAGGCCACGGGCACGCGGACCAGAACCGAGGTGTCGGCGACGCCATCGACCCGCAGCGCAATCGTCTGGGTCTGGCCACGCGCCGGCACCAATGCGGCGCGGTCGGCCTTGGCGGCACGGTTGACGCCGGTTTCGGGAGCGACGAACCCGGCCTGCAGGCCGGGTAAGTCATGGCCCGAGGCGAACTGAGCGGCGCCGAGCGTCAGCGCGAGCGCTAATGCAGCGAGAATTCCCTTATGAATCTGTGACATGTGTGTTCCCCGCCCCAGGGCGTATCGGGAAGTCGATCACAAGCACAACGCGAACGAACCGTTTGGGGTCGCAAGTTGCGCGATCACTTAACCGTGTACGAAAAAATTTGACAGGGGCGGGAACGAACTCCGGGGGCTTGGGAGTCATCCCGGCAGCCGGTTATTCCCCCTGCCCCATTGACCGGCGATGTAGGGCGCGACCGTGGTGATGCCGGTCGCGCCCTGCTTTTTGTTTATTCGCTGCGCCAGGATCTCACGTCGTCCCGGCGAAAAAAATCCGGCACGCTCTTCAGCGCGCCGGATCAATTCAACCCAAACAGCTCAGCCTAGCCAGTCGCCGCTCTCGGCACGCGGTTCTTCGAGTTGCGCTGGAAGAACAGCGCCTGGCTCGCGACCGCGGAGACCATCGCGGGCTGGAACGGTTTTGAGATCAGGAACGCCGGCTCGGGGCGTTCGCCGGTCAGGAAGCGTTCGGGGTAGGCGGTGATGAAAACCACCGGGACCTCGAACACGCGGAGCAGTTCGTTGACGGCGTCGAGGCCGGAGGAGCCGTCGGCGAGCTGGATGTCGGCGAGGATCAGGCCGGGCTTCTTGTTCTTGGCCAGCGCCACCGCGTCCGAATGGGTGCGGGCGACGCCGATCACGTTGTGACCGAGGCTCTTCACCAGGCTTTCGAGGTCCATCGCGATGAACGTCTCGTCCTCGATGATCAGCACGTCGGTGGCGATCTCGGCGGCCATTTCGCGGCCGGCGGCGTCGGCGAGCTTGCGGGTCTCGGCGACGCCGGTGGCGAGAATGAATGCCACTTCCTCCTCCGAGAAACCTTCCAGCGACAGCAGCAGGAAGGCCTGGCGCGGCAATGGGGTGATGTTCGAGAGCCGGCGTTCCGACGGCATCGACTGCGGCGCCAGATCGGGGCTGCCGTTGAGCGAGACCGAATTCCAGATCTGGGTGAACAGCCGGAACAGCCCGGCACGGGCGCCATGCTGTTCATCCAGCAAAGAGGGGTCCTGCAGCAGGGCCTCCAGCAAGGCCCCGACATAGGCGTCGCCCGACGCCTGGTTTCCGGTCAGCGCACGGGCATAGCGCCGCAACAGCGGCAAATGTTCAGCAACGACCTGTGATCGAGACATCCCCACTCCATCCTTCTTTAAAGCCGACATAGTCCTGGGTCGACGCGGCCTGGAACGCCTGTCCTCAAGACATCGTTTCCTTTGAACGGGGTGACCCGGTTCCCCTGTTAAGGTCGACTACGCCTGACGGAGCAAAAAGTTCCAACAAAAAGTTCCCCAAATTCGGAACTTTCCTCGAACCTTCGCATTAGGCTCTGACCGACAGCAGCGGGGCGAAGACCCGTTTTCGAGAAAAAATGCTTGAAATGCAGGGACTTAACTCTCGGGGAAGCGTGGATCAGATCATGAAAGAAGTAAAGAAGCAGGGCGGTCTCAACGCCGAGATCCAGTCCAGAATCGGCCATCAACTCCGCGCCATGTATGACGACGTGGTTCGGCAGGGCGTGCCGGACCGCTTCGCGGAGCTCATCAAAAAGCTCGACGGGCCGGAAGCGGCGGCCCAGGTGGCAGGCCAAACGGATCAAACCGCAAAAAATGACGGGAGGGACTAATGCCTCTCACGGACTCTCTTCGCGACGACATCTTGGCGTCGGTACCTAGCTTGCGCGCGTTCGCGATCTCGCTCTCTGGTAATGGCGACCGTGCCGACGATCTGGTTCAGGAAACGCTGCTGCGGGCGATCGCCAATATCGACTCGTTCCAGCCCGGCTCGAACCTGCCGGCTTGGCTGTTCACAATCCTGCGCAACCTGTTCCGCTCCGACTATCGCAAGCGGCGGCGCGAGGTCGAGGACGCCGAGGGCAATTATGCCAAAACCCTGAAGACCCAGCCGGCGCAAAACGCGCATCTGGAGTTCGAGGAGTTTCGCGTCGCGCTCGACAGGCTGCCGCAGGACCAGCGCGAAGCGTTGATCCTGGTCGGCGCCTCCGGCTTCTCATATGAAGACGCCGCGGCGATCTGCGGCTGCGCGGTCGGCACCATCAAGAGCCGCGTCAACCGCGCGCGCTCGAAACTTTCCGCCCTGCTCTATGTCGACGGCGCCGACGATTTCGGCCCCGACAACACGGTGCGCGCCGTCATCGGCGGCAATGGCGGGTGATGCATACCCGGAATTGAATTGAGAAAGGCGGCCCGCAGGGGCCGCCTTTTTTGTTTTGTCCATCCGTCATTCCGGGCCCGCGCCAAGAGGCGCGTCCCGGAATGACGGGCGGAATTTCCTTTGCCCCGCTACCGCGCCGGCCGCACCGGCGCTGACAATTGTTCGGTGCGGTCGCGTTCCGACATGTCGACCACCGTCACCATCGGCGCGGTGAGTTCGTAGACATAGCTCACATCGGTGAAGTAGCGTTTTGCCGTGCCGCCGAGCGCTTCCGGCGCCACGCGATCGAGCAGGATCAGGCCGAAATCGGAATCTTCCCGCCGCGTGGCCGCACTGGTGTTGAACTCTTCCCAGCGGAAATGGAAAATCGTATCCGGATCGTCGCCGGTGATTTCCCAATTGGCGACGATGTGGGGATGTTTGCCGACCAGCGACAGGCCCTCGTCGGAATGCGACGCCAGTTCGAAGAACAGCAGCGACAGCGACTGCGCGGCGCGGGCGCTGACCGCGATATCCGGGCCGTTCACCGCGATCCGCTCGGCGTGCGGAATAGCACGCGCCTCGAACAGCCCCTTCAGCTTGACGCCCTGCCACTGGCTTTCGCTGAGCAGCGTCACCACGTTCGACATCGCGTGAATGCGGCCGATCAAAAGCTCGCGCGAGACGTCGATGTCCGAACCGTGGCGCAGGGTCCGCGTCACGATCGACTGGATCACCGCCAGGATGTTCTTGACCCGGTGGTTGAGCTCGTCGATCACGGCGGTGAGCCGGCGCTCGAAGCCGATCCGTACCTGGATCTCGCGGCTCAGCCGCAGATTGTTGTAGGCGACATAGCCGAACAGGCCGCAGATGATCCCGGTGAGCGCGAGGCCAATCGCGGCCACGATCGCGGCGGTCTGCTGCGCCCTTAGCAGCGCGCTGGTCTTGGCATAATAGCCGAGCGACCAGTCGCGGCCCCCGAACGTCACGGTTCGGACCATCGACGGGGCCGGGGCGTCCGGCGTCACCGCGCGCAAGGTGACGACAGCGGAATCGTTGGCGATGAACTCGTCGCTGGAATCGCGCGGATCCTTCAGCACCACCGAGAACAGCGACCGGTCGTCATTGGCCAGCATCAGCGGCGCCAGCTCATAGGAGAAGGTGACGAAGCCCGCGGCCTCGCTGGCGCCTTCCTGCTGCACCGGCGCGGCGAGCACGAGGCCTACCGGCCCGTCCTGGCGCAACAGCGGGATCGGGTCCGACGCCACCGGCTTGCCGGTCGCCATCGCCTGCGCCAGCATCGGCCCGACGATCGAGTGGCGGTCATAGGCGCGGCCCGGAAGCCCCTGCGTATCCGGCGTGCGCGGCTCGACGTCCATCAGCACGTTGATCGGCTTGTCGATGGCCTTGAGATCCAGCGGCTGGTCGTCGAAATCGCGGATGGTCGGATTGGCGAAGCCGGCGCTCTTGAGCTCAGTCTGCGCCGCGCCGAGTTCAGAAGGTTTGAGCCGCGCGATCCAGGAGGCGATGACGAAATCGGTCTTGAAGGCGTAGATCGAGGAGCGCAGCGGCTGCAGCATGTTGGCCTTGACCACCGAGGGCGCGCGAAACAGGCCGCTTGCGACGCGTGCGAGCAGCTCGCGCTCGGTCAGCCGGTCCTGCACCAGGCTGGCGTGGACGTCGATCGCGCGCGCCAGCGCGATGCCGTCCAGCGTCAATTCCTGATCATGGACGCGCCACGCCGCCAGCCCGGAGAGCAGAACCCCGATCAGCGCGAGAAAGCCGATGATGAAACCCAGCCGAACCACTCGCTTACTCGGGCATGTCGGGTTGGCGGAGAGGCAAACGAAGCATTTTGGATCAGTCGAGGCGAAAACGAATTGAAACAGAACAAAGGCCAACCGCGGGAGATAATGACGGAGCGATCATCGGTACGCAACTACGGTTGGCAGCAAGCATGAACGGCAGGGAGCCGCGGGCCGGGCTGTGGCGGCGCCAGAGAGGGTTAATCGGACGGGGAGGATTTTGTTCCATCGTCATTCCCGCATAACGGCTTCGCCGTTATTGCTGGAGGTGCGAGCCTCTTCCGGCGAGCCTCGAAGGATGACGGCTGAGAGGTTCTCGGCCCCCAAAGGCGCGCGCCACAGGTGTTAACACCCGCGTTAGCCCGCCTTGGCCTTTGCCGCCGGGCGCAGGCCGCCCTTGGCCTCGATGAAGGCGATGATGCGATCCAGCCCCTCGCTCTTCTTCAGATTGGTCATCACGAACGGCCGCTCGCCGCGCATCCGCTTCGCATCGGTGTCCATCTTTTCCAGCGACGCGCCGACATGGGGTGCAAGATCGATCTTGTTGATCACCAGCAAGTCCGAGCGGGTGATGCCCGGCCCGCCCTTGGAGGGGATCTTGTCGCCGGCGGCGACGTCGATGACGTAGATCGTCAGATCAGCCAGCTCCGGCGAGAAGGTGGCGGCGAGATTGTCGCCGCCGGACTCGATCAGCACCAGGTCGAGGTTGGGAAATTTTGCGCGCATGTCGGCAACTGCTGCCAGATTCATCGAGGCGTCCTCGCGGATCGCGGTGTGCGGGCAGCCGCCGGTCTCGACGCCGGCGATGCGATCGGCCGTCAACGAGCCCGATCGCACCAGGAATTCGGCATCCCATTTGGTGTAGATGTCGTTGGTGATCGCGGCGATGTCGTAGGTGTCGCGCATCGACTTGCACAGCAGGTCCATCAGCGCGGTCTTGCCGGAGCCGACGGGACCGCCGACGCCGATCCGAAGCGGACCGTGAGAATTAGACATGGCAGTGCCCTTCCATCGTCGTCCCGGCGAAAGCCGGGACCCATACCGCGTGATCTCTCAATAAGGCAGACTGGTCGACGCCCTTCTGCAACAGCCACCGCCGCTGGTCATGGGTCCCGGCCCCCCGTGCGCAATTGCTCACTAGGTCTGGGACGACGGGTTGAGAACGCGTCGCGCTTCTCACGACCGGAACAGCCGCGTGTACTGCGTCTCGTGGCGCAGGCTCGCCAGATCGGCGCGGAAGGTCGTGCTGCCGAGGTCGTCCAGCGAAGCCTCCAGCGCGCGCTGGGCGGTTGCGACGACCACCGGCTCGAGCGCTGCGAGCACGCGCTGGCTGTCGGTTTGCCCGAGCGGCACCAGGCGCGCGCCGGCGGAAATCCAGTTCGACACCAGCGCATGCAGGAACGCGTGCATCGTGGCTGGCAAGGGAATCGCGTGTGCAGCGCTGACGAGACCGACCGCGATCGGATAAACGATCGGACCGCCGCAGGCGGCAATCAATTCATCCAGCCCGTCGCAGCTCCAAACCGCGCGCGCGATCTCGATGAAGGCGCGGCCCTGCGTGGTGGTTTCGAGCTGGCGCTCGCGCGAGGGCACGAACGCGGCGGCGAGCTCGGCGATGTCGCGCAACAGCGCGTCATCCCGCGCGAAAACCGCCCGATGCGCCTGCGCCAGAAACACGCCGTCGCAAAAACCAGACCCGTCCGCCAGCATCGCCGCCAGCCAGCCGCGCAAGCTGGCGGCATCGGCAATATCGCCGGCCTCCACCGCCCATTCGATGCCGCTGGAATAGGAGAACGCGCCGACCGGAAATGCCGGCGACAGAAAGGTCATCAGCCGGTACAGCGCCGCGCCCTCGTCTGCCGTCATCCCGCTCCGGTCGTCGAGCGGGGCGGGTTCACTTGTGGTCATGAGCATGGGAATGATCGTGGTGGTCGTGATCGCAATGCTCGTCGTGGTGATGCTGATCGTGGCCGTGGTCATGGTGATCATGATCGTGGCGATGACCATGGTCATGCGACGGGTGATCGTGCGCGTGCGCGGCAGGCTCGGGCGCATGGGCGTGGGCGCTCGCATAGGCGCCGCCTTCGGGATCGAACGGCGCCTCGATCTCGATGATGCGAGCGCCGAGTCCCTGCACCATCGCCTCGATGACGTGATCGCGCCGGATTCGCAGGCCTTTTGGCATGATTTGCGTCGGCAGATGCCGGTTGCCAAGATGCCAGGCGACCCGGACCAGATGCAACGGATCGGCGCCCCTGATCTCGACCAGCGGCTCAGCCGCCGCAACCACCTCGACCAGCCGGCCGTCCTCCAGCACCAGCGCGTCGCCACCGCGCAAGGCGACCGCGTTTTCGAGATCAAGCAGGAATTCCAGTCCGCGCGTACCAGTCATCGCCATCCGCCGCCGGTGCCGGTCGTCGAAATCGAGCACGACAGTATCGGCTGCTGCCTGCGTCCAACGATGTTGGCCCTCAACTCGGGTGGCGCGGATCATGGTTTAGAACTTCTCGACCTTGGCGTCGCTGATGATCTCGATCACCGTCGGCGCCGTCTTCATCTGCGACGAATACTCCCGCCACACCTTCATGTGCGGCGCCTTGCCATGCGCATTGAGGTCGTCGCGGGTCTCCCAGCGCTCCACCACCACATACAGATTGGGATTGTTGACGCTGACATGGCCATCATAGGAGATGCAGCCCTTCTCCTTGAGCGTTTCGGCGGTGCAGGCCTTGTGCCCCTTGATGAAGTCGTCCTTGTTTTCCGGCTTCATCGGCGTGGTTGCGACGACATAGATCATGAGATTCTCCCTTGGCTTCTTTTCTTGATTAGCGGACGTCGACTTTTTCCGGTGTGATCACTTCGATCTTCGGCGGCGCGCTCATGCATTTCACGGCGACGCGGCCAAAGGTCTTCATGTGTTCCATGCCGCGGTGCGGCACCAGCGCCTCGGCATTTTCCCACTGCTCGACGAACACCATCTTGGTGTGGTCGGTAACGCTTTCATGCAGATCATAGGCGATGTTGCCCGGCTCTTTCCGGGTTTCCTTGATGCAGGCGGTGGCCGCCGCGATGAATTCGGCGCGCGTTTCAGGCTTTACGGTCAGTGTGGCGACGACGTAGATCACGAAAAATCCTCCCGGCTTTGTTCTGGCTTATCTTGCCGGGCGGGACCTTAGAACATGAAATAGCGCTGCGCCATGGGCAGCACCTCGGCCGGCGCGCAGGTCAGAAGCTCGCCGTCTGCGCGTACCTCATAGGTCTCGGCGTCGACCTCGATTTTGGGGGTGGCGCCGTTGTGGATCATGCTCTTCTTGGAGATCTTGTCGCGGGTATTTTGCACCGCATAGAGCTTTTTCTCGATGCCGAGTTTTCGCGCCAGCCCGCCGGTGATGGCGGCCTTGGACGTGAAAACCACCGAAGACGCCGTCAGCGATTTTCCGTAGGCCGCGAACATCGGCTGGTAATGCACGGGCTGCGGCGTCGGGATCGACGCATTGGGATCGCCCATCGGCGCGGCCACGATCGAGCCGCCCTTGATGATGCAATCCGGCTTCACGCCAAAGAACGCCGGCGACCACAGCACGAGGTCGGCCATCTTGCCCTTCTCCACCGAGCCGATCAGCTTCGACACGCCGTGCGCGATCGCGGGGTTGATGGTGTATTTCGAAATGTAGCGCTTGACGCGAAAATTGTCGTTGTTGCCTTTGTCTTCCGGCAGCGAGCCGCGCTGCTTCTTCATCTTGTCGGCGGTCTGCCACGTCCGGATGATGACTTCGCCCAGGCGCCCCATCGCCTGCGAGTCCGACGACATCATCGAGAGCGCGCCGAGATCGTGCAAAATGTCCTCAGCCGCAATTGTTTCCTTGCGGATGCGGCTTTCGGCGAAGGCGAGATCCTCCGCGATCGAGGGATCGAGATGATGGCATACCATCAGCATGTCCAGATGCTCGTCGATGGTGTTGCGGGTGAACGGCCTGGTCGGATTGGTCGAGGACGGCAGCACGTTCTTCAGCCCGGCAATTTTGATGATATCCGGCGCGTGGCCGCCGCCGGCGCCTTCGGTGTGGAAAGCATGGATGGTGCGGCCTTTAAAAGCCTTCACGGTGTCTTCGACGAAGCCGGATTCGTTCAGCGTGTCCGAATGGATCATCACCTGGACGTCGTAATCGTCGGCGACCGAGAGGCAGTTGTCGATCGCCGCCGGCGTGGTGCCCCAGTCCTCATGCAGTTTCAGCGCGCAGGCGCCGGCCTTGATCATCTCCACCAATGCTGCCGGACGCGAAGCGTTGCCCTTGCCGGAAATGCCGAGATTGACCGGAAAGGCGTCGAACGACTGGATCATCCGCCCCATGTGCCATGGGCCCGGCGTGCAGGTGGTGGCGAAGGTGCCGTGCGACGGCCCGGTGCCGCCGCCCAGCATCGAGGTGACGCCACTCATCAAGGCGTGTTCGATCTGCTGCGGGCAGATGAAATGGATGTGGCTGTCGAAGCCGCCGGCGGTAAGGATTTTTCCTTCGCCCGCGATCACGTCGGTGCCGGGCCCGATCACGATGGTCACGCCGGGCTGGATATCGGGGTTGCCGGCCTTGCCGATCGCACTGATGTACCCTTCCTTGATCGCGACATCGGCCTTGACGATGCCCCAATGGTCGACAATCAGCGCATTGGTGATGACGGTATCGGCCGCACCCTGCTTGTTGGTCACCTGGGATTGCCCCATGCCGTCGCGGATCACCTTGCCGCCACCGAATTTCACCTCTTCGCCGTAAACCGTAAAATCCTTTTCGACCTCGATGATAAGATCGGTATCGGCCAGCCGCACCCGGTCGCCGGTGGTCGGCCCGAACATGTCGGCATAGACGGAACGTTTGATTTTTACGGACATGTCGTTGTGCTCCGATTCCGGAATCCCACCTGGATTGTTTGACTCATGTGTATGGCTGCTTGCAGAGGTCCTGGAATTTCCGGACGTTCTCCAGGCCCACCTTGAATTCGCTGCTGACAGAGCTGTCACCAAGCTTGAATCGAAAGCTGCCCGTGCGCTCGAATTGTTGAAATGCCGGCCCCGTTACGGCCAGTCGAAAGCGGTAGTGCCATCCGGTCATGCCGGTGAAGGCCTCAACACCCATGGCACTGGGGTCGTCCGGCACCATTGCAACAGCCGGCTCCTCGTCGTGAAGGATCATCGCCGCGATGGTGCTTCGCAGATCATCGCTCATGTCACCCTCGGCGATCGCCATTCCCGAGCCTTTTTTGCAATGGAAGAGCAGCGGTCCAAAATTGTCGGTTCCCTCGCTGTCAGCGGTTGCAAGAAGAGCGCTATCGCCCAGATCGGAGACGCGCCAGCGAACCTCGCCTTCCTCTGCGTGCACTGCTCCGTGTACCCCAACAACGAACGCAAACAGCCCCCGCGCGTCGACTTTCTTACCAATCGCAGCCATCGCGACTCGTAGCCTCCTCTGTCCACGGCCCTCCTCCGCAAGAGCGCAGAGAGCGATAGAGCAACGCTTGTGTCTGACACGATCACAGCTTGCCCTGGACCTCGCCGCGGAAACCATAGATCACGCGTTTGCCGGCGAGCGCGACCAGTTGCACGTCGCGGGTTTGTCCCGGCTCGAACCGAACCGCGGTGCCGGCGGCGATATCGAGGCGCATGCCGCGCGCTCTCTTGCGGTCGAATTTCAGCGCCGGATTGGTCTCGAAGAAATGGTAGTGCGAGCCGACCTGGATCGGGCGGTCGCCTGAATTGGCGACGGTGAGCGTCACCGTCTTGCGGCCGGCGTTGAGTTCAATTTCGCCGTCCTTGATGAAGAGTTCACCGGGGATCATTTTTTCTCCTCCGTCATCGGATCGGCTCATGCACGGTGACGAGCTTGGTCCCGTCGGGGAATGTCGCCTCGACCTGGATGTCGTGGATCATCTCGGCAATCCCGTCCATGCATTGCGACCGCGTAATCACCTGGGCGCCGGCCTGCATCAGGTCCGCGACGGTGCGGCCGTCGCGGGCGCCCTCGACGATGAAATCCGAGATGATGGCGATGGCCTCGGGATGGTTGAGCTTGACGCCGCGCTCCAGCCGGCGGCGCGCCACCATGGCCGCCATCGAGATCAAGAGCTTGTCCTTTTCGCGGGGGAGAGATTCATGCGAGCACTCTGAATTGGGACCGGTTAATTAAGCCAAAGTCTTTAATTAAGCCAAAGCCTTGGCAACGCCGCACCTGAGGCACGGCCGAGCACGGCCATCATGTCGGCGCGGAGCCGGGCCGCATCTTGGGCACAGAAGCGCGCCATTGCAAATCCATTCCAGCAGGAGATGCCGACCTCGCCGCCGAACGATTCCGAGGCTTCGCGGATCCGCTCCACCAACGCCTCGTCGCCGGGCACGATCAGCGCGGTGCCGATCGCGACGCCGCCTTTTGCAATTGCCGGGTGCTGCAGTTTTTCGCCGATATCGCCGTCGAGTCGGATGGTCTCCGCGAACACCAGCCGGCCGCCGCGGCGCATCCGCCAGCGGTCGACGAATTCGCCGTGCAGCATCTTCTCCCCCATCGCGGAGCGGCCGAACACCACGATCTCGCACAGCAGGAGCGAGGCGTCCTCCGCCAGATCGATATCGATACGCCTGATAATCCGCCCCCGGTCGAACAGGATGGTCTCCTGCGGCAGCCAGCCAAGGTGCGAGCGCGCCTCGGCCTTCAGCGTGATGTTGAGCTGCGCCGCCGGCCCCGCCGCACGGTAGACTTTTTCCGCGGCCGCCGTGGTCAGGGTCAGCCGCGATCCCTCGCCGGTCGAAATGTCGATGTCGAAGCGGTCGCCGCCGGCAATGCCGCCCGCGGTGTTGACGAACACCCCGGACAGGCCGTTGCCCTCGGGCGAAGGAAACCGCACCCGCAACGAGCCTGATTCATGCAACCGGCCGCGGCGGGTGAGGCCGTCTTCAAACTTTACGTCGAATTTGACCGCACCCTGGGCGCGGTTGGCCGCAAATGTTGCGGAAGTCGCGCGCGTGGTGTGAGTCCGCATATGTCCCTCAGGGGTGCGACCCAAGAGGTCGCGCGAAAAATTCTACAGCGCCATCTGGCGGCTGATTTCGGCGGGATCGAGGTTTGAGCGGTCACAGGCATATTTGACCGCGCCCCGGTCCATGACAGCGAAATTGTCGCCGAGCTCGCAGGCAAAGTCGAGATATTGTTCGACCAGCACAATCGCCATATTGCCGAGGCTGCGCAGATAGGAGATCGCGCGCCCGATGTCCTTGATGATCGAGGGCTGGATGCCCTCGGTCGGCTCGTCGAGCAGCAGCAATTTCGGCCGCATCACCAGCGCGCGGCCGATCGCGAGCTGCTGCTGCTGGCCGCCGGAGAGGTCGCCGCCGCGCCGCCCCAGCATCGAGTTCAGCACCGGAAACAGCGAGAACACGTCGTCGGGAATGTTGCGGTCGTCGCGCTTCAGCGGCCCGAAGCCGGTCTTCAGATTCTCTTCCACCGTCAGCAGCGGAAAGATCTCGCGGCCCTGCGGCACGAAGCCGATGCCCTTGCGCGCCCGCTCGTAGGGTTTCAGCCCGGTGATGTCGTCGCCATTGAGCGTGATCGAGCCCGAGGCGATCGGGTATTGGCCGACCATCGCGCGCAGCAGCGAGGTTTTGCCGACGCCGTTGCGGCCGAGCACGCACGTCACCTTGCCGGGTTCGGCCGCGATCGAGACGCCGCGCAGCGCCTGCGCCGCGCCGTAATAGAGGCTGATGTTATCGACCTTCAGCATGGATCACCGCCCCAGATACACTTCGACGACCCGGTCATTCGACGATACCTGGTCGATGGTCCCTTCGGCCAGCACCGTGCCTTCGTGCAGGCACGTCACCTTGACGCCGAGTTCGCGGACAAACGTCATGTCGTGTTCGACGACCATGATGGTCTTGTCTTTGTTGATCTCTTTCAGTAGTTCCGCGGTCTGATGGGTCTCGACATCGGTCATCCCGGCGACCGGCTCGTCGACCAGCAGCAATTTCGGATCCTGCGCCAGCAGCATGCCGATCTCGAGCCACTGCTTCTGGCCGTGCGACAAGCTTCCGGCGAGGCGGTTGCGCGCGTCTTTCAGGCGGATGGTTTCCAGCACCCGCTCGATGCGCTCGGTCTCCGGCTTGGTCTCGCGCCAGAACAGCGTGCCCTTGACGCTGTGATCGACGTTGAGCGCCAGCAACAGATTGTCCTCGATGGTCTGGCTCTCGAACACCGTCGGCTTCTGGAATTTGCGGCCGATGCCGAGTTCGGCAATGCGGGTTTCGTCGAGCCGCGTGAGGTCGGTGACACCGTCGAACAGCACCGAGCCCGCATCCGGCTTGGTCTTGCCGGTGATGATGTCCATCATCGTGGTCTTGCCGGCGCCGTTGGGGCCGATGATGGCGCGCATCTCGCCGGGCGCCAGCGTCAGCGACAGATTGTTGATGGCGTGAAAGCCGTCGAACGAGACGTGCACGCCGTCGAGATAGAGCAAGGCGGAGGTGGCGCGGGTATCCATGATATTCATGCGCTCACTCCGCCGGGTTCGGTTCGCTGACGCCGTCTTCGCGCGCCGCACTCTCGGCGGCATCCGACAGGCGTTTGACCTTGTAAGGCTCCCACCACGCATTGAAGGTGCCGACGATCCCCTTCGGCAACAGCAGCGTGACCAGGATGAACAGCGCGCCCAGCATGAACAGCCAGTACGGCGCCAACGGGCCCGACGTGAAGTAGGTTTTGGCGTAGTTGACGACGATGGCGCCGAGCGCCGCCCCGATCAGCGTGCCGCGGCCGCCGACCGCGACCCAGATCACGGCCTCGATCGAATTGCCCGGTGCGAACTCGCCGGGATTGATGATGCCAACCTGCGGCACATAGAGCGCGCCAGCGACGCCGGCCATGCAGGCCGACAATGTAAAGACGAACAGCTTGTAGGATTCGACGCGGTAGCCCAGAAATCGCGTGCGGGATTCGGCGTCGCGAACCGCGATCAGCACCTTGCCGAGCTTCGAGGTCACCACTGCCCGGCAGATCAGGAAGGCGATGATCAGCGCCAGACAACTCAAGAGGAACAAGGCTGCGCGGGTGCCCTCGGCCTGCACGTTGAAGCCCAGAATGTCCTTGAAGTCGGTCAGGCCGTTGTTGCCGCCGAAACCAAAATCGTTGCGGAAAAAGGCCAGCAGCAGCGCGTAGGTCATCGCCTGCGTGATGATCGAGAGATAGACGCCGGTGACGCGCGAGCGGAACGCGAGCCAGCCGAAGCAGAAGGCCAGCAGGCCCGGGACCACGAGCACCATCACAGCCGCAAACCAGAACATATCGAAACCGTTCCAGTACCACGGCAGTTTCGGATAGTTCAGGAACACCATGAAGTCGGGCAGGATCGGATTGCCGTAAACGCCGCGGCTGCCGATCTGGCGCATCAGATACATGCCCATGGCGTAGCCGCCGAGCGCGAAGAATGCGCCGTGGCCGAGCGAGAGAATGCCGCAATAGCCCCAGATCAGGTCGATCGAGAGCGCCAGGATGGCGTAGCAGACATATTTTCCAAACAGCGCAACCAGATAGGTCGGCACCTGGAAGATGGAGCCGACCGGCAGCAGCAGATTGGACAGCGGGATCAGCACGCCGAGGCCTGCGACCACGAGCAGGAATATGGTCGCGCTGCGGTCCAGCGAGCGGGTGAGCACGTGCGGCATCATGCTTCCACCGCCCGGCCCTTGAGTGCGAACAGACCGCGCGGCCGCTTCTGGATGAACAGGATGATGAGAACCAGGATGGCGATCTTGGCCAGCACGGCGCCGGCCACCGGCTCCAGGAACTTGTTGGCGATGCCGAGCGTGAAGGCGCCGACCAGCGTGCCCCAGAGATTACCGACGCCGCCGAACACGACCACCATGAAGCTGTCGATAATGTAGCTCTGGCCGAGATTGGGACTGACATTGTCGATCTGCGACAGCGCCACGCCGGCGATCCCGGCGATGCCGGAGCCGAGACCGAAGGTCAGCGCGTCGACGCGCGAGGTCGCGATCCCCATCGACGCCGCCATGCGGCGGTTTTGCGTGACCGCGCGCATCTCGAGACCGAGCGCCGTATAGCGCAGCATCGCGAGCAGGATGACGAATACCGCCATGGTGAAGCAGAGGATCCAGAGCCGATTATAGGTGATGGTGATCTGCCCGAGCTCGAACGCGCCGCTCATCCAGGAGGGATTGCCGACCTCGCGGTTGGTCGGACCGAACATGGTGCGCACCGCCTGCTGCAGCACCAGCGACAGGCCCCAGGTCGCCAGCAGCGTTTCCAGCGGACGGCCGTAGAGAAAGCGGATGATGGTGCGTTCGATCAGCACGCCGATCGCGCCGGCGACGATGAAGGCCAGCGGCACGGCGATCAGGAGCGAGTAGTCGAACAGTCCGGGATAGCTGGTGCGGATCGTCTCCTGCACCACGAAGGTGGTGTAGGCGCCGATCATCACCATCTCGCCATGGGCCATGTTGATGACGCCCATCACGCCGAAGGTGATCGCCAGCCCAATGGCGGCCAGCAGCAACACCGAGCCGAGCGAGAGACCGTACCAGGCGTTCTGCACGGTGGACCACAGCGCCAGCGTACGCTGGATGGAAGCCGTTGCGTTCGCCGCGGCGCCCGCGACCGCCGGCGACTGATCGCTGCCGAGCCCGGTGAGCAGCGCCATCGCTTCCTGGTCGCCGCGCGCCTTGACGGCGGCGATCGCTTCCAGCTTCTCGACGTCGGTGGCATCTTGTTTGTAGAGCAGGATCGCGGCACGCGCCTCGGCAAAGGCCTGCTTGGCCGCCCTGTTGGTTTCCTT
Source organism: uncultured Alphaproteobacteria bacterium (assembly GCA_963836765.1). GTDB lineage: Bacteria > Pseudomonadota > Alphaproteobacteria > Rhizobiales > Xanthobacteraceae > Bradyrhizobium. The sequence continues at coordinate 37,507 of CAWILG010000036.1, read as the reverse complement.
TGCCAGCGCGCCGTCGACCACCGGCAGCATGGTCTCGTCGTGGGTCTTGAAGACCGATTGCGCGGCCGCGATGCGTTTGGCGGGGTCGGGCGACAGCAGGGTCAGGCCGCCGAGCGCTGCCTCGACGGTGCGGCGCAGGCGGTTGTTGAGGCGCACGGCGGCGGCATTGTCCGGCAGCTTGTCGACGGCGGCGCCGGTTGCGGCATCGATGATCTTGCCATCGGCCTGGGTGATGAAAACCTTCTTGGTGTCGGGATCGGCCGACAGCCGGTCCTCGCCAAGTGCGCTGATAATCGGAAAGGCGAGCGGATTGCCCGACGTCGCGATGGTACCGATCGCTTCCTCGGTATCGGAAAACTCGTCATTGGCGAATTTGGCGACCGCATCCTCGAACGGGCCCGCGAATGCCGGCAGCGCGAAAGCGGCGATCAAAAAAATGGAAAGAACGAGCGTGCGAAGACGATCAAAGACATTGGCAACCACTGGACGACCCCGGCAGGAGGTGGAAGGAGGCGGCAAAATCGCCGCCTCCTTCGTTCGCATGAATCTAGCTGTCGATCGGGATCAGGAACCCTGACCACCGCACTTGTTGGTCTTGGTGTTGTAGTTGCCGCACTTCTTGCCGACCCAGTCGCCGATCAGGTCCTTGGAGCCCTCGAGCTCCTTCGACCATGCATCGCCGGCCACCAGGCCCGGGGTCTTCCACACCACGTCGAACTGGCCGTTGCCCTTGATTTCGCCAATGAACACCGGCTTGGTGATGTGATGGTTGGGCAGCATCTTGGAGACCCCGCCGGTCAGGTTCGGCGTTTCGATGCCGGGCAGTGCGTCGATCACCTTATCGGCGTCGGTCGACTTCACCTTCTCGACCGCCTTGACCCACATGTTGAAGCCGATGACGTGCGCTTCCATCGGATCGTTGGTGGTGCGCTTCGGGTTCTTGGTGTAGGCCTGCCAATCCTTGATGAACTTCTCGTTGGCCGGGGTCTTGATCGATTCGAAGTAGTTCCAGGCGGCGAGATGGCCGAGCAGCGGCTTGGTGTCGATGCCGGCGAGTTCTTCTTCACCGACCGAGAACGCGACCACCGGAATGTCGGTCGCCTTGATGCCCTGGTTGCCGAGCTCCTTGTAGAAGGGAACGTTGGCGTCGCCGTTGATGGTGGAGACCACGGCGGTTTTCTTGCCGGCCGAGCCGAACTTCTTGATGTCGGCCACGATCGTCTGCCAGTCGCTATGACCGAACGGCGTGTAGTTGATCATGATGTCTTCCTGCTTGACGCCCTTCGACTTCAAGTAGGCTTCGAGAATCTTGTTGGTGGTGCGGGGATAGACGTAGTCGGTGCCGGCCAGCACCCAGCGCTTCACCTTTTCGTCCTTCATCAGATAGTCGACCGCGGGGATCGCCTGCTGGTTCGGCGCAGCACCCGCGTAGAACACGTTGCGCTCGCTCTCTTCACCCTCGTACTGCACGGGGTAGAACAGGATGTTGTTCAGTTCCTTGAACACGGGGAGCACGGATTTGCGCGACACCGAGGTCCAGCAGCCGAACACGACGGCGACCTTGTCCTTGGTGATCAGCTCGCGGGCCTTTTCGGCGAACAGCGGCCAGTTCGATGCGGGATCGACCACGACAGCCTCGAGCTTCTTGCCGAGTACGCCGCCCTTCTTGTTCTGCTCGTCGATCAGGAAGAGGATGGTGTCCTTCAGCGTGGTTTCGCTGATGGCCATGGTGCCGGAGAGCGAGTGCAGCACGCCGACCTTGATGGTGTCGTCGGCCGCCTTGGCGGGGCCGAACGCGGCCAGGCCCAAAACCAGCCCGGCGGACGCGGCGAGCAGGCCGCGGCGGCTCAGCGTCGCTATATCGTGAGTAAGTTGTGTAAGCATGAAATGTCATCTCCCTGACGCAGGCGTGAAACGCTGCGAAACGGCCCCAACGGCCGCCTGCGTTAATGGAATCGCAAGAACCGTGCCACGGCGTGAGGCACATCTAACCCATTACATTTGTTTCTGTATTTCGTTCTTTCGGTGGTCCTGTCCGACGAAATTGCTCAATTGTTGAGCCAAAAAAATGTATGCGCAAAAGGCAATCTGTCTATATTGTAGGCAAACGAGACGATTTGGCTAAAATTCCGGCATGGAATTTTTTGCTTTGCAGTGGGCCAAAACCGCGATCCCGACGCGTCCAACAGGACAGGCTCGGGCTCAATTAACCGGTAACGCCTTGATTTCCCGATTTACCTTGAAAGCGCCGTGTTCGTGTTCCATATGAACGCTGTGACCTAGAAAATCATCAGGTCCTTGCGAGCCGCGTGTTCTGAGCCCGTCCAACGGTTTCTGGCTTGCCCCTTCAGCTAACCAAAACCGACGCCCCAAACACGCGGGTGTCTCTGACACCCCCTCGCGCGCTCCTGGCCAAAACCGCCGGGCGCCTGCCTTTTATAATGGAAAGAACCCTCTTTTGACCTCCTTTCAGGATTTCGGCCTCGCCGATCCAATTTCGCGTGCCCTCAAAGAAGAAAATTACCTCACACCCACGCCAATCCAGGCCCAGACCATCCCCATCGCATTGACCGGCCGTGACGTGGTCGGCATCGCCCAGACCGGCACCGGCAAGACCGCAGCGTTCGCGCTGCCGATCCTGCACCGCATTCTGGAGAACCGTATCAAGCCGCAGCCGAAGGCCTGCCGCGTGCTGGTGCTGTCGCCGACCCGCGAATTGTCGGGCCAGATCCTCGACAGTTTCAACGCCTATGGCCGCCATATCCGCCTGACCTCGGCGCTGGCGATCGGCGGCGTGCCGATGGGCCGCCAGGTCCGTTCGGTGATGCAGGGCGTCGAAGTCATGGTGGCGACCCCCGGCCGCCTGCTCGACCTCGTGCAGAGCAACGGCCTCAAGCTCAACCAGGTCGAGTTCCTCGTGCTTGACGAAGCCGACCGCATGCTCGACATGGGCTTCATCAACGACATCCGGAAGATCGTCGGCAAATTGCCGACCAAGCGGCAGACGCTGTTCTTCTCGGCCACCATGCCCAAGGATATCGCTGAACTCGCCGAGGCGATGCTGCGCGATCCCGCCCGGGTCGCGGTGACGCCGGTGGCCTCGACGGTGGAACGCATCGTCCAGCGCATCCTCCAGGTCGATTTCTCGGCCAAGCCGGCCATCCTGGCGCAGCTCCTGAAGCAGGAGCCGGTCAACCGCGCCCTGATCTTCACCCGCACCAAGCATGGCGCGGACAAGGTGGTGAAGGGCCTCGAACGGGCCGGCATCCGCGCCAACGCCATCCACGGCAACAAGTCGCAGAACCATCGCGAGCGCGTGCTGGCGGCGTTCCGCACCGGCGAGATCCGCACCCTGGTCGCAACCGACATCGCCGCCCGCGGCATCGACGTCGATGGCATCAGCCATGTGGTGAATTTCGATCTGCCGAACGTGCCGGAAACCTATGTCCACCGCATCGGCCGCACCGCGCGCGCCGGCGCTGACGGCGTCGCCATCTCGCTGATCGCGGGCGCCGAGGAAATGGGCTACCTGCGCGACATCGAAAAGCTGATCCGTATTGCGCTGCCGCGGGAAGACCGCCGCACGCCCGGCAGCCGCGACGCCGCGCCGGCGGCAGCGCCCCGGCAACACCGGGGCGGACGGTCCGCGCCGCGTGCCCACAATGTCAGGGGTCAGGATTCCCGTTCCCAGGAATCCCGCTCCCACGAGCCCCGGTCCCATGAATCCAGGTCTCATGAATCCCGCTCCATGAATCGGCACCGGGATCAAAAGGCCCTCGCCGTCACGGCCGCGGAGGTGGTAATAATGCCGCGCCGCAGGCACCCCGGCACGAGTCGCCGCGTCCCGCGCCGGGCGGCAAGAGCGAAAGCATTCAAGGCGTCGCCTTCTTGCATCGCGAAAGCCGCCCGAATACCCAACCCAACCGCACCCATCGACCGCAGCGCTAGCCTAGATCGATCTGGAGACAACCATGGCTAAAGAAGAGCTGATCCAGTTCGAAGGACTGGTGACCGAAATCCTCCCCGACGCACGCTACCGCGTGCAGCTCGATGCCGGGCACGAGATCGTTGCCTACACCGCCGGCAAGATGAAGAAGAACCGGATCAAGACACTGGCAGGCGATCGGGTCACGATCGAAATGTCGCCGTACGACCTGGAAAAAGGCCGGCTGATATTCCGTCACAAGGACGAGCGTCCGATCGACCGGTGCCCCGCGTGGTGCACCGCCGCGCGGCGGCCAGTTCCGCCGCCGGTAGGCGCTCTTCCCTGCCGAGAAATCGCGCACGACACGGCCATGTCGTGCGCGAGGAACTGCCGTCGAATCAAAAAATCGTGCACGTCAGGATTGTTTTGGACCCTGCCATCGCATATTATTGCCCATCGATTTTCGGCCGGACGACATTAGCTATCCACCGGTACAGCCGGTTTAGACGCTGACGACCCTTCCAAAAATTCGATCTCACCAGCCCGTCGAGAGGTGGGCTACGACTTGTATATCTGAGAAGGGACTACCCCCGTGAGCATGGGAACCGTGAAGTGGTTTAACGCAACCAAGGGCTATGGCTTCATCCAGCCGGATGACGGCGGCAATGACGTGTTCGTGCACATCAGCGCTGTCGAACGTGCCGGCCTCGGGACGTTGCGTGAAGGCCAGAAGATCTCCTACGAAATCGTGGCCGATCGTCGCTCTGGCAAATCTTCGGCCGACAATCTGCGCGCCGCCGGATAAAGCGGATTTCGTCCGGTCCGGTTCGCGAGAGCACGGGGCGGGAAATTCCTTCGAACAAACATGAAAGGCCGTGCTGATCGCGCGGCCTTTTTTATTTGGCGAAGCCTCTTTTGTTCGAAGCCCCTTTTATTCGAAGCCTCTTTTGTTCGAGGCCTTGGGCGACCGCCGTCAAGGCGTCGGACAGGTGGAGGGCGGCGTGATGACGGGAACGTTGTTATACGTCACGCAGGCGTACTGGCGCGTCCTGGTATAGGCGAAATCGCTCAGCGTCGACGCCGGTCTTGGACATCACGTAACCGATCGCGGGCGTATAGAGATAGTTCACCTCGCTGAGGATCACGTAGGTCTGCTTGACCAGCAGCGCCGTCGGCACCAGGCTTGTCACTACATCGCCCGCGCTGCGGCTCGACGCCGTCAGCGTTGCCACCGTGGCACCGCTCGCGACGGTCGCAGCCTTGCTCCAAATAATCGTCGCCTTGCTGTTGGAGTCGACATAGATTTCCGAAATCGTTCCCTTCACGGGTGTCGCCGAATACGGCCTCACAATCAATATGCTGGCGGTGAAGACATTCTGCAGATAGGGATCGGTCACCGCCTGCACCGCCGATTGCGATGTCAGATCGGACAGCGTTCTTGCTATCTGCGTTACCTTGCGGTTCACCGCGATGCCGGACGAAAACTCGACCGTGCCAAGGAACATCACCAGCATCACCGGCGCGATGATAGCGAATTCGAGCGCGGCAACACCGCTGCGATCGCTGCGGAAATCGCGTGCCAAGCCCCGTAGGCGAAGCCAGATTGAGGTCATCGTTGCACAGCCTTGCTCTAGTAGGGCTCGTTCTGGAACGCGGCGGTCGCCGTCAGGAGCCGCTTGTTGGCGGTCACGTCTGAGAGGTTGAAGCCGAGCCCGGTGACGAATATCGGCCACTGATAGAATGCCCGCACCACGACGATATCGCCGGGACCGCCGGGGACGTAATTGTTGGGCGGCGTGTAGTTGCCGTTGGCGTCTATCGGGTTGGACAAGGAGACAGTGCTGAACTGGGGAAAGCTCTCCACGTCGATGACTATCCCGTTCGTGCAATCGAACATCACATTGACCTTCGCACAAAGATCGCTCTTGAACTGCGCCTGGGATTTGCCGGCGGTCTGCTCCTGACCGGTCATGATCATACGCGCGGCATCCTGGGTAGCGGTCTCGAGCACCTGGCTGGCCATGAAAACCATTGCGCTCTCGAGGATGGCAAACAGCAGCGCGATGAACATCGGCGCGATCATCGCGAATTCGACGGCGGCCGAACCGCGGCGGTTGCGGCGGAACCGGCGCAATGCTGCGACGAAGGTCAGCGGATGCGGCATCGAACGAACCCCGGGATGCGAGAGCAATTGCCGCAAGAGTTACCTGAAACTGATTGTGGAAGTGTTTCGCGCGATCGAAACAGAGCGGCCCGTTCCGTGAGGCAAATGTTAACCATTTTGGGGAATCGCCGGCGCGCCACGCCGGTTGGCGGCCGATCAAACGGCCGCCGGTCAGATCGGCTTCAATGGAGACGTCAGTTCGTGGTTTTGGCCGCGGAGGCCGCGACGCCACTGGCCTGGTCGTTGAGTGCGCCGGCCTGGCCGATCGTCGACCGGAAATAGACCTCGGCGTCGCCGAGCGTGACCCGGCGCTGGCAGATCGGCATGCAGCTATAGGACTCGCGGTCGACGCCGCGATAGACGGTGACGAGTTGATCGCTCGGGCCGTCGACCTGGATCTGGCGATCCACCAGCACTTCGCCGCCGCGGTCGATCGCGATGAAATTGGTTGCGCCGTAGCCTTTGCCGGTCACCACGACGACACCGCCGCTCTGCAGGGTGACGTCGGCGATCATCGGGTTGCCGACCACGATGGTGGCGACGCGGGAAGGAAGCTTGACCAGCTTGGCCTGGTCCACATTGACCGAGATCCGGTCGGGATCGGCTGCGGCAAGCGAGATCGCCGGCCACGCCAGGACGGCCACGGCAAGGGCACGCGAATCCAAAACGCGCGCGCGCGCGAATACGCTGGGACTTGAACGACATACTGTACCCCGGGGCATGACAAGCCGGCAAAAGCGATACGCAGCGGAGCCGGCGCCCGACGAAGCTAAACTGACGACAATTCGTGAACGAAGTGCAAATGGCGGCGGCTAATTCCCCGACCCCCGGCTACTTACGGAACGGATAGGCTAACTGGCCGGTAATTTCGCTCGGAAAAGTCGATTGATCGTCGACACCGTAATGGTCCGGCAGCCGGCTTTCCGGCAACCGGAAGGTCCCGAACAGGATGTCGAGGACCGGGAAGGTGCCGGCGAAATTGGTGTTGCGGCCCTCGTCCTGCGTGGTGTGATGCCAGCGGTGGAACACCGGGGTTGCGATTACATATTTGAACGGACCGAGCGTCCAGTTCAGATTGGCGTGGACGAACGCCGAATGGAAAATATTGAAGGGCCCGAGCCAGAGCATCACGCTGGGCGAAATGCCCGCCAGCAGCAGGACGACGTCGACCCCGATGGTCCCGAGCAGCAGGTTCACCGGGTGAAAACGCGCCGCCGAAATCCAGTCCACATCCTCGGACGAATGATGGATGGCGTGGTATTTCCAGAAGCCGCCGCCGTGGAACATGCGGTGCAGCCAGTACATCATGACATCGGCCAGGCCCAGGAACAGCACCGCCTGCAGCCACAGCGGCAGCGTCGCTAGCGGCCCGTGGCCGTTGTCATAGAACGCGATCAGCTCGTCGGCGTCCTGAATACCGAACACCGCGGCGGCGAGAACCACCAGCAGCCCGATCCGGAACACGCGCGCGAACAGCGGGGCCAGGAACCAGTAGCAGACATCGGTGGCCAGTTCGCGCTTGCGCCACCACGGCCTGCCGGGATTGCAGGCCCAGAAATGGCTCAGCACCGAGAACAGGGCCGCCAGCACGATGGTGACCGGCACCACCTTGGCAAGCGTCTGGCCGAGCATCTCGACGACTTCCACGGACAGTGACATATCCGCCTCTGTTGATCAGACCCCGCGCCGCATGACCCGCCTGCGTCCGGGCATCCCGGATTGCGCCCAGCAAAATCCCGGCACGCCCGCCAGCACGCTGCCGCCGTGCGTCAGGAGGGGAAAGCGAACCGCAGCCCTAGTGGCGAAATGGATAGGCGAGCTGGCCGCCGATCGCGGTGGGCACGGCCTGATCCTCGGCCACGCCATAGTCCTGGGGCAGCACGTTCTCCGGCATCCGGAAGGTGCCGAACAGGATGTCCCAGACCGGAAACGTCCCGGCGAAGTTGGTATTGCCGCCCTCTTCCAGCGAGGTGTGGTGCCAGCGGTGGAACACCGGCGTGGCCAGCACATATTTGAACGGCCCGAGCGTCCAGTTCAGATTGGCGTGGACGAAGGCCGAATGAAACGTCGTGAACGGCCCGACCCACAGCATGATGTTCGGGGAAATGCCCGCGATCAGCAGGATGACGTCGACCAGGATGGTTCCGATGAACAGGTTGACGGGATGGAATCGCGCCGCGGAAATCCATTCGAGGTCTTCGGAAGAATGATGGATCGCGTGGTATTTCCAGAAGCCGCCGCCGTGGAACATGCGGTGCAGCCAGTAGAGCATGAAGTCGGACGCGACCAGGAACAGCACCGCCTGGACCCAGAGCGGAAGCTGCGACAACGGACCATGTCCATTGTCGTAGAACGCGACCAGCCCGTCGGCGTCGTGAATATTGAAGAGGACGCCCGCGCCGAGCACCAGCAAGCCGATCCGGAACACCCGGGCGAATACCGGCACGAAGAACCAGTAGCAGATGTCGGTCACGAGCTCGCGCTTGCGCCACCATGGCGCGCCGGGATTGCAGGCCCAGAAATACGACAGCACGGTGAAGACGGTGGCCAGCCCGAGCGTGACCGGCGCCACCTTGGCCATGGTCTGGCCGAGCATTTCGATAACTTCCAGGGGCAGGTTGGACATGGCCGCCTCGTTTGATCTGAGGTCTTTACGGGTATCCCTTCGCGCTTAAGGAGCCATAAATCTGGACCAGCCAGCCCGCTCGCATCGCACGTATTATAAAGAGCTTCAGCGCCAATATCGGGTTTTACCGAATGCCTTAATTCCACGTTTACTCTGCTGAAGAAGAGCCGGTTCCCGCCGTTTTTACGCGATCGAATTAACTGCGCTGAAATTGTCGCACCTTAGGGTCATGCCATGGTCACGGTGCTGAGAACGCCGGCGAGACCAAACGTTAGTTCGACCAGCCACGTGTACACATGGAGTTTATCAATGAAGAATCTCGTTTCGCGTTTCTTGAAGGATGAATCGGGCGCGACCGCCATCGAATACGGCCTGATTGCCGCCGGTATCGCCATCGCGATCATCACCGCAGTTCAGGGCGTCGGCACCAAGCTGACCGGCACCTTCACGACCATCTCGACCTCGCTGAAATAAGCGTCGTTGCGAAACTGCTTCAAAGGCCCCGGCGATCCGGGGCCTTTGTCGTTTCCAGCCGGCCCCTGCCCGGGTCGTCTTCCCCGGCCGTTTTCTGATTGTTCACCACTGCGGGATAGGCTCCCGCGGTGCCCGGAACCCGCGTTAGCAGCATGACTGTAAATCCATGATCCTCGACATCGCGCGCCTGTTGCTGTTTCCGGCCCTGATGGCGTTCGCGGCGGCGAGCGACCTGTTCACCATGACGATTTCGAACCGGGTGTCGCTGGCGCTGCTGGCGGGCTTTCTGGTCCTGGCGGCGCTGGGCGGCATGGGCCTGCAGGACATCCTGTTGCATCTCGGCGCGGGAGCGGCTGTCCTTACCGCGGCCTTTGCCTGTTTCGCGATGGGCTGGATGGGCGGCGGCGACGCCAAGGTGGCGGCGGCGGTCGCGCTCTGGTTCGGCTTCGACCATCTCCTCAACTTCCTGATCTACGCGTCGCTGTTCGGCGGCGCGCTGACGCTGTTGCTGCTCCAGTTCCGGCAATGGCCCCTGCCCTACCTGCTGACGGGCCAGGCCTGGCTGCTCCGGCTGCACGACAAGCAGAGCGGAATCCCCTACGGCATCGCGCTCGCGATCGGTGCGCTGATGGTCTATCCGGAAACCGAGTGGATCAAGACGGTCGACCTCTCCCACTTCGCGATGCGCTGACAAGCGGCGGGTAACCTCTCGTTAAGGCGATTTAGATACGCCTCATTAACCATGCTTTGACGAATAACTGGTCAACTCCCATCACGGCGGCGGAAGCGTCGCGGCGTTTTGTGGAAAGTGAAGCGTATGAATACCGCACGCATTGTCGTCCTGACCATCGCCATCGGCGCTGGCGGCATTGCCGCATATCTGGCCAGCGGGTCCGACAAGCCGGCCGAGACGGCCGCGCCGGTCGCGCAGCTGCAGACGGTGGACGTCCTGGTCGCGAAATCCGACATCGGGCTCGGCCAGACCGTGAAGGCCGAGGATCTGCAATGGCAGACTTGGCCGGCCGCGACCGCGAGCAACGTCTTCATGCGCCGCAACGACAAGCCCAACGCGACGGCCGAAGTCGCCGGCTCGATCGCGCGCGCGCCATTCATCGCCGGCGAGCCGATTCGGGACCAGAAGCTGGTGAAGGCGGACGGCAGCGGTTTCATGGCCGCCATCCTGCCCACCGGAATGCGCGCGATCTCGACTGAAATCTCGCCGGAAACCGGCGCCGGCGGCTTCATCCTGCCGAACGACCGGGTCGACGTCATTCTCTCCAAGCGCGAGAAGAGCCCGCAGTCCGGCGCGCCGGACGTCGCCGTTTCCGAGATCATCCTGAACAACGTCCGCGTTCTCGCGATCGATCAGGCGCCGAAGGAGAAAGACGGCACCAACGCGCTGGTCGGCAAGACCGTCACCCTCGAGCTGAAGCCGGAGCAGTCGGAGACGCTGGCCCGCGCGCGCCAGAGCGGCACGCTGTCACTGGCGCTGCGCAGCATCGCCGACGTCAACGCGGTCGAGGTCAGTTCGAGCGATCAAGCCAACAAACGCGGCGAAAGCATCAACGTCGTCCGGTACGGCGTGGTGAGCCCGCAGACGATGCAGAAGTGACCGAAGGGACGCATGATATGAAGTGCAGGGGAAATCAGCCGATGCTTCGGGCGTTTGTCGTCCGCGCCCTGTCGTTTTCGGCCGTCGCCGCACTCACGCTCAATCCGGCATTGACGCCGGTGGCGGCGAGCGACTATCGCGCCCCCGCGCCTGTTGCCGACGGCCAGATGAACGCGCGCTTTCTCTCGCTCGGTGTCGGCAAATCCCTGGTGATCGACCTGCCGCGCGACATCAAGGATGTGCTGGTCGCCGATCCGAAGATCGCCAACGCCGTGGTCCGCTCCGCCCAGCGCGCCTATATCATCGGCGCGGCGGTCGGCCAGACCAACATCGTATTCTTCGATTCCGCGGGCCAGCAGATCGCGGCCTATGACATCGCCGTCAAGCGCGACCTCAACGGCGTGCGCGCCATGCTGAAGGCGACGTTGCCGAACTCGGATATCCAGATCGACGGCGTCGGCGACAGCGTGGTGCTGACCGGCACGGCGGCAACCCCGATCGAGGCGCAGCAGGCCGGCGATCTCGCCGCGCGTCTCGCCGGCGGCCTGGACAAGGTCGTCAATTCGATCACGGTCCGCGGCCGCGACCAGGTGATGCTGAAAGTGACCGTCGCCGAGGTCCAGCGCTCGATCATCAAGCAGCTGGGCATCGACCTCACGGCCAACATGAATTACGGCACGGCCGTCGTTAAGTTCAGCAATACCAACCCGTTCACCGCCAACAACGCGCCGCTCGTTGGCTCCAACGCCCTCACCACGTCGTTCGGCTCGATCCCGTCGGTCTCGGCCACGCTGCGCGCGATGGAAAGCGCCGGTGTGGTGCGGACGCTCGCCGAACCCAATCTGACGGCGATCTCGGGCGAGTCCGCGACATTCATCTCAGGCGGCGAATTCCCGATTCCGACCGGCGTGACCTGCCAAACGACGACGGCGGGCGCTATCGGCAATTGCGTCCAAACGGTTGCCTTCAAGAAATTCGGTATCTCCCTCAACTTCACGCCGGTGGTGCTGACCGAAGGGCGGATCAGCCTGCGCGTGATGACCGAAGTGTCGGAGGTTTCGACCGAAAACGCCTTGCAAGGCGGTGTCGGCGGAACGACGATTCCCTCGATCAAGACTCGCCGTGCGGAAACCACGCTGGAGATTCCCTCGGGCGGCTCGATGGCGATGGCGGGGCTGATCCAGGAACAGACCAAGCAGGCGATCAACGGCTTTCCGGGTCTGCAGCAATTGCCGGTTCTCGGCACGCTGTTCCGCAGCCGCGACTTCGCCAACAGCCAGACCGAGCTGATGGTCCTGGTCACGCCCTACGTGGTCCGCGCAGTCGCGCAGAAGGACCTGTCGCGCCCGGATGACGGCTTTGCCAATGCCTCGGATCCGCAGGCCGATCTCTTGGGCAGCATCAACAAGGTCTACGGCGTTCCGGGCCGCGTCGAGCCGGCACGGAATTATCGCGGCACCTACGGCTTTATTACGGACTGAGGCGGGACGATGACACGACAGATGACATCCAGAATACCCGCCGGCCGCGGCCCTACGCTGCGCATCGCCGGCGTGCTGATCGGCCTTGCCGTGGTGCTGGGCGCCTGCAAGCACACCGATGAGGAACTGTCGCCGGTGAGCTACTCCCCCGATTATCGCCAGCGTCACCCGATCGCCATCCAGGAAGCGAACCGCTCGATCGTCGTGTTCGTCGGTCAGGGCCGCGGCGGGTTGTCCGCTCCCCAGCGCGCCGACGTGATGGGGCTGGCCCAGAGCTGGCTCCGCGAAGGCACCGGGGCCATCACCGTCGATATGCCCGTCGATACCCCGAATGCGCGGGCGGCGACCGATTCACTGCGCGAGATCCAGGCGACCTTCGCCGCCGCCGGCGTGCCGCCGCGCGCGGTCACCGTTCGCCAGTATCATCCGGAAGACCCGCGCCACATGGCGGCGATCCGGCTGAATTATCCGAAGATCTCGGCGGTTGCCGGCCCCTGCGGCCTGTGGCCCGAGGACCTCGGACCGTCGGTCAACAACAAGAACTACTCCGAAAACAAGACGTATTACAATTTCGGCTGCGCCAACCAGCGCAACCTGGCGGCGATGATCGACAACCCATCGGACCTCGTGCAGCCGCGTGACGAGACGCCTGCCTATACCGCCCGACGTACCGAAGCCTTCGAGAAATATCGCAAGGGTACAACGACCACGACCACCTATCCCGAGGCCGAGAAGGCCAAACTCAGCGATACAGGCAAATGATCAGCTACGCGCGCCAGACCTCAGAACAGCAGCCGGACGGCTCGCCGCCCGCCGAAGACCATATCGCGCCCGCACCGCGCGTGTCGGTTCAGGCGTTTTGCGAAACCGTGGAAACGGCGGGCGCCGTGCAATCGGCCGGCGAAGACCGCCGGCTCGGCAAGGCGCATCTCAAGATCCAGATGGGCGGCATGGCCGCCGCGGTGGAGGCCTATCGTTCGGCGCCGACGCCGAACGTGATCATCCTGGAGACTGAAGGCCGCAACGACATCCTTGCCGGTCTCGACCAGCTCGCGACCGTTTGCGACTCCGGAACCCGCGTGATCGTGATCGGACGCCTCAACGACGTCGCGCTGTATCGCGAACTGGTGCGCCGCGGCGTCAGCGACTATGTCATCGCGCCGGTCAGCACCATCGACATCGTGCGCTCGGTCTGCAACCTGTTCTCGGCGCCGGAGGCCAAGGCGGTCGGCCGCATCATCGCCGTCGTCGGCGCCAAGGGCGGCGTCGGCGCATCGACGATCGCCCATAACGTCGCCTGGGCGATCGCCCGCGACCTTGCACTGGATTCCGTGGTTGCCGACCTCGACCTCGCGTTCGGCACCGCCGGCCTCGACTACAATCAGGATCCGCCGCAGGGCATCGCCGACGCGGTATTCTCGCCCGACCGGATCGATACCGCGTTCATGGATCGCCTGCTGTCGAAATGCACCGACCATCTCAGCCTGCTGGCCGCACCGGCGACGCTCGACAAGGTCTATGATTTCGGCGCCGACGCCTTCGACTCGATCTTCGATACGCTTCGCACCACGATGCCTTGCATCGTGCTCGACGTTCCCCATCAATGGTCGGGATGGACCAAGCGCGCCCTGATCGCCGCCGACGACATTCTGATCGTCGCCGCGCCCGATCTCGCCAATCTGCGCAATACCAAGAACATCTTCGATCTGCTGAAGGCCTCGCGGCCGAACGATCGCGCGCCGCTGTATTGTCTCAATCAGGTCGGCGTGCCGAAACGCCCCGAGATCAACGCCAGCGAGTTCGCCAAGGCGATCGAAAGCCAGCCGATCGCGTCGATCCCGTTCGACCCGCAGATGTTCGGCGCAGCGGCGAATAACGGCCAGATGATCGCGGAAATCTCCGCCACGCATCGCACCACCGAAATGTTCCTGCAGATTGCGCAGCGGCTGACCGGCCGCGGCGAGACCAAGAAGCCCCGGGGGATGTCGTTCCTGTCGCCCCTGATCGAGAAGTTGCGGGCCAAGTAGGGCGCCCGCATGGAGTACCGTCGTGTTTGGTAAGCGTAGCGGAAACGAGAGCGACACGCGGGCACCCAGGCCCGCCATCCAGGCGCCGGAACCCGCTTCCGTCGCGCCCGTCGTTGCGCGCGAGGCGCCGCCGCCGGCTGTCGCATCGCCTCCGCTCGCGCCCGCCAAGGCGCCTCCGCCCCCGATGGATAACCGGCGGTCCGACAATTATTACCAGGTCAAGGCGACCATCTTCGGCGCCCTGATCGAGGCGATCGACCTTGCCCAGCTCGCCAAGCTCGACGGCGAGTCGGCGCGCGAGGAAATCCGCGACATCGTCAACGAGATCATCGCGATCAAGAACATCGTGATGTCGATCGCCGAGCAGGAAGAGCTGCTCGACGACATCTGCAACGACGTGCTCGGATACGGCCCGCTGGAGCCGCTGTTGTCGCGCGACGATATCGCCGACATCATGGTCAACGGCGCCGGCACGGTATTCATCGAAGTCGCCGGCAAGATCCAGAAGACCGGCATCCGCTTCCGCGACAATCAGCAGCTGCTCAATATCTGCCAGCGCATCGTCAGCCAGGTCGGCCGCCGCGTCGACGAATCCTCGCCGATCTGCGACGCCCGCCTCGCCGACGGCAGCCGCGTCAACGCCATCGTGCCGCCGCTGGCGATCGACGGCCCCGCGCTCACCATCCGCAAATTCAAAAAGGACAAGCTGACGCTCGACCAGCTGGTCAAGTTCGGCGCCATCTCGCCGGAAGGCGCCGAAATTCTCCAGATCATCGGCCGCGTCCGCTGCAACGTGCTGATCTCCGGCGGTACCGGCTCCGGCAAGACCACGCTGCTAAATTGCCTGACCCAGTTCATCGAGCATGACGAGCGCGTCATCACCTGCGAAGACGCCGCCGAACTTCAGCTGCAGCAGCCGCATGTGGTGCGGCTGGAAACCCGTCCCCCCAACATCGAAGGCGAAGGCCAGGTCACCATGCGCGAACTGGTCCGCAACTGCCTGCGTATGCGGCCTGAACGCATCATCGTCGGCGAAGTCCGCGGACCCGAAGCGTTCGATCTGCTGCAGGCCATGAACACCGGCCACGACGGCTCGATGGGAACGCTGCACGCCAACAATCCGCGCGAAGCCCTGTCGCGCTGCGAATCGATGATCACGATGGGCGGATTTTCGCTGCCGTCGCGGACCATTCGCGAGATGATCTGCGCCTCGATCGACGTCGTCGTGCAGGCGGCGCGTCTGCGCGACGGCTCGCGGCGCATCACCCACATCACCGAGGTGATGGGCATGGAAGGCGACACCATCATTACCCAGGACCTGTTCGTCTACGACCTGGTCGGCGAGGACGCCAACGGCAAGATCATCGGTCAGCATCGTTCGACCGGGATCGGGCGCCCGCGCTTCTGGGATCGCGCGCGATATTACGGCGAAGAGAAGCGGCTCGCGGCCGCGCTCGATGCCGCCGAAGTTGCCGGAAAGAGCTGAGGGAGCGGGCGATGAACACTCAGGCGCTTGCACTGGCCTTCCTCGCCGCTACCGCGCTCGGCGGCGTGGCGTGGGTCTTCGTCTATCCAATGCTCTCGGGAGAGAAAAAGGCCGAGGCGCGCCGTTCATCGGTCGCGCGGCCCGAACCCGCGGCGCGCCAGGCCGACAAGAACCAGCGCTCCCGCCGCGAACAGGTCGAAGGTACGCTGAAGGAGCTCGATGCGCGCCGCCAGAAGGACAAGAAGGTCGCGCTGAGCACCCGCATCACCCAGGCCGGGCTGACCTGGTCGACCCAGAAATTCTGGATCATCTCCGCCATCCTTGCCGGCGCAGCCTTCGTGCTCACCTTCATGGGCGGCGGTGGCCCGCTCGGTTCCGCAGGCCTGGCGTTCGCCGCCGGCTTCGGCCTGCCGCGCTGGGTCCTGGGCTTTCTGAAGAAGCGGCGGGAAAAGGCCTTTCTCAAAGCGCTGCCCGACGCCGTCGACGTGATCGTTCGCGGCATCAAGGCCGGACTGCCGCTGTTTGAATCCATCAAGGTGGTCGCGGCCGACGCGCCGGAGCCGCTGAAGGGCGAGTTCCTGGCCATCATCGAAACCCAGACCATCGGCATCCCGCTAGGCGAAGCGTGCACGCGGCTGTTCGAGCGAATGCCGCTGCCGGAGGCGAATTTCTTCGGCATCGTGATCGCGATCCAGCAGAAGTCGGGCGGCAATTTGTCCGAAGCGCTCGGCAACCTGTCCAAGGTGCTGCGCGACCGCAAGAAGATGGCGGAAAAGATTCAGGCGATGTCGATGGAAGCCAAGGCCTCCGCGGGCATCATCGGCTCGTTGCCGCCGATCGTGATGCTGCTGGTCTGGATGACGACCCCCGACTATATCGCGCTGCTGTGGACCCATCCGACCGGCCAGTTGATGCTGGTAGCCTGCGTGCTCTGGATGACCTGCGGCTGCCTGGTGATGAAGAAAATGATCAACTTCGATTTCTGACGGTGCAACATGATTGATTTTCTCGTCACAAAACTTCACGACGCCAGGTTCATGACGATGCTGCTGGCCGCCATTGCCGCGGCCGCAACCGCCTATACGCTGGTGATGCCGCTGTTCGCGGGCGAAGGCCTCGCCAAGCGCATGAAGGCCGTAGCCTCCGAGCGCGAACGGATCCGGCAGCGCGAGCGTGAGCGTCTCAGCAAGACGGAAAAGGTATCGCTGCGCCAGACGCCGAAGCAGATCGTCTCCAAGGTGGTGGAAGACTTCAACCTGTCCAAATGGCTGGCGCAGGAAGCCGCGCGCGACAAGCTGACGATGGCCGGCTACCGCGGCCAGGCGCCCTATATCACGTTCCTGTTCGCCCGCGCGGTGGCGCCGATCGTGCTGTTTATCGGCGCGATCCTGTACGTCTTCGTGATCACGCATATGCAGAAATCGCTGCCGGTCAAGATCGGCATCTGCGTCGGCGCGGCCTATTTCGGACTGCAGGCGCCGATGCTGTTCCTGAAGAACGCGATCAGCAAGCGCCAGCTCTCCATCAAGCGCGCCTTTCCCGATGCGCTCGACCTGCTGCTGATCTGTATCGAATCCGGCATGTCGGTCGAAGTCGCCTTCCGCAAGGTCGCCACCGAGATCGTCACGCAATCGGTGGCGCTGTCGGAGGAGTTCGCGCTGACCACCGCCGAACTGTCCTATCTGCAGGACCGCAAGATGGCTTACGAGAACCTGGCGAAGCGCACCGGCCTCGACGGCGTCAAGTCGGTCTGTCTCGCCTTGCAGCAGTCGGAACGATACGGCACGCCGCTCGGGCAGAGCCTGCGCGTGATGGCGCAGGAAAATCGCGACATGCGCATGAACGAGGCCGAGAAGAAGGCGGCGGCGCTGCCGCCGAAGCTCACGGTGCCGATGATCCTGTTCTTCCTGCCCTGCCTGTTCATCGTCATTCTCGGGCCGAGCTACATCAAGGTCATGGCGTTCCAGTAACGCGTCGGCGTGGCGGCAAACCGATTGGAATTCCGTCACCGGCCAGCGTGAGCAGGCGAGCTCCCTATTCAACAGACATTTGATGACGTGCTGACGGATCACCCGCGTTCGCGGGTGGCGCGCCTTCCGGATCAGTAAGGTTGCCCGATCAGTCGGGCTGGCTGAGCGCGGCCACCGGCACCGTGCGGGCACCGCTGCGCGGATTGTCCTTGCGGTTCAGCATTTCCTTGAGATAGCCGACATTCGCCTCCGCCTCGTCCGCGGGCAGATCGGCCTTCACGATGGTCTCCGCCTCGGCGAAGCGGCCCTGCAGGCCTACCACCAGCGCCAGGTTTTGCCGCACCCGCGCGTCGGCCCGGGCGTTGGCGTAGGCGCGGCGCAAGGTTTCTTCTGCTTTCGGCAGTTCCCGGGTCAGCATGTAGGAAAGGCCGAGATTGGACAGCACCGACGGCTCTTCCGGCACGATCCGCAACGCGCTCGCGTAATAACGGCGCGCCTCGTCGTGCTTGCCGAGCTTGTCGAGCGCCGTGCCCTGCACCGACAGGATGCGCCAGTCGGGATTGTCGGGCGAATGAGCACGGCTGAGCACATCGAAGGCCGCCTGCGAATTGCCGTTGTCGGCGAGCGCGCGGCCGTAGCCGGCGAGCAGCGCCTTGTTGCCGGGATGGTTGATGGTGGCCTGTTCGAGCACCGCCGCCGCCTGGGCGCGCTGCCCGGTGGCGCGCAGCGCCTGGCCGTAGGCAAGTGCGGCGTCGGCATCCTTGGGGTTGGCGCGATAACGATCGCCATAGACCTCGACCGCGCGGTGCGGATCGTCCGGCACGGCTTCCGCCCTGGTTTCGCCCCTGGAGGTGATCGATCCGGTCACGTCGGACATGGTCTGGCAGCCGCCAAGGCCCGCGGCCAATAGCGCGGTCAGCGCCGCGGAGGCGAGATACCGGGCAAGATGCCTTGCAAGATTCTTTGGGTGGCTGGACTGTCGACGCATGGCACTTTAACTCACGATATCGGGCGAAAAGGATCAGCCGAACACGCCAGCAATAGACTGTTAACCCTAACGGCTGGTTAATCGGCCTTCCCGACGCCCCCCCTGCACCGACCGAGAAACCCATGCCATCCGTGTTCGAGACCGCGCCCGCCGCTTCAGCCATACCGATTAGCTTCGTCACTCAGACAAGCTGGGAGGCGATCCGCGGCGAGCTTCCCGCCGAGGGACGGCAATTCGCGCTCGCCAACGGCTTTGCGGCAAAGCCGGGAAAATATCTGGCGCTGCCTGCGGCCGATGGCCGGATCGCGCAGGTGTTGTTCGGCCTCGAGGACGAAACCGCCGCATCGCGCGACCTGTTTCGGCCCGGTGCGTTGCCGGGCCTGCTGCCGCCCGGCCTCTACCGGTTCGCCAATGCGCCGCACGACCTCCGGCTGGCCACGCTCGCCTTTGCGCTCGGCAGCTACCGCTTCGGTCGCTATCGCAAGACCGAGGCGCCCGACGTCCGGCTGGTGCCATCCGAAGGCATCGATACCGCCGACATAATGCGGATGGCGGACGCAGCGGCGCTCGCGCGCGATCTCATCAACACGCCGTCGAACGACATGGGGCCGGAGGAACTGGCGCAGGCCGCGCAGGCGCTCGCCACCCGTTTCGGCGCCAGCTTTGGCTGCATCACCGGCGACGAGCTGGTTCGACAGAATTTTCCGCTGATCCATGCGGTCGGGATGGCCTCGCCGCGCGCGGCGCGCCTGATCGATTTCAGCTGGGGCGACCCCGCGCATCCCAAGGTGACGCTGGTCGGCAAAGGCGTGTGTTTCGATACCGGCGGGCTCGATCTGAAGCCATCGAGCGGCATGCTGATCATGAAGAAAGACATGGGCGGCGCCGCCAATGTACTGGCGCTGGCGCAGATGGTGATGGACGCGAAGTTGAAAATTCGGCTTCGGGTCCTGATCCCGGCGGTCGAGAACGCGGTTGCCGGCAACGCCTTCCGCCCGCTCGACATCTTCAAGTCGCGCAAGGGGGTCACGGTCGAGATCGGCAATACCGATGCCGAGGGACGGCTGGTGCTGGCCGATGCGCTGGCGCTGGCCTGCGAGGAGAAGCCCGATCTGCTGGTCGATCTGGGAACCCTGACCGGTGCTGCGAGGGTGGCGCTGGGGCCGGATTTGCCGCCCTTTTACACCAATGATGAGACGCTGGCCGGGGACGTCGCGCGCTGCGCCAAAGGAGAGAACGATCCGTTGTGGCGAATGCCGCTGTGGCCGCCTTATGATTCCTGGCTGGATTCGAAGACCGCCGACATCAGCAACGCGCCTTCCGGCGGCTTTGCCGGCTCGATCATCTGCGCGCTGTTTCTGCAGCGTTTCGTCACCGAGGCCACTCCCTGGCTGCATGTCGATATCTACGGCTGGACGCTATCGGCCAAGCCCGCGCGCCCCGAGGGTGGCGAATGCCAGGCGGCGCGAGCGATCTATAAACTCCTGAGCGAACGCTATGGATGATCCGCGGCTGACGCCGGCACGGCCCGACCTCGCCGCGAAATATCTCGAAGGCAAGGTCAAGGCCGCACGTTTCGTCGCCGGCGAGGCATGCGAAATCACGGCGGCCCTGGCGCCGCTGCGCGAGGCGCCGTCGCCCGATGCCGAACTGAAGACGCAGGCGCTGAAGGGCGAGCGCGTCACGATCTATGATCGCAATGGCGAAGGTTTTGCCTGGGGCCAGCTCAACAGCGACGGCTATGTCGGCTGGCTGCCCGACGCCGCGCTGGCAAAGCCCGACGCCGCGCCGACGCACAAGGTCACGGCGTTGCGGACGTTTGCGTTTCCCGCCGCCTCGTTCAAACTGCCGCCGGTCGAGACGCTGTCGATGGGCGCAAGCGTGACGGTGACGCGGAACGATGGCGCGTTCGCCGTCACCCGCGAAGGCTGGTATCTACCGCAGCCGCACCTCGGCGGCCTGCAGGCCATGCAAGATGATTTCGTCGCCGTGGCCGAAAAATTCGTCGGCACGCCCTATCTGTGGGGCGGCAAGAGCAGTCTGGGCATCGACTGCTCCGGCCTGGTGCAAATTTCGCTGAATGCCGCAGGCATCGGCTGCCCGCGCGACAGCGACATGCAGCAGGACGGGCTTGGCCGGGAACTGAGCCCGGCGGAAACGAAACGGCTGCAGCGCGGCGACCTGATCTTCTGGGAGGGCCATGTCGCGATTGCGCGTGACGGCTCAACCATCGTCCACGCCAACGCGCATCACATGGCGACCGCGGTCGAGAACACCCGTGATGCGATCGCGCGCATCAAGGCCGCGGGCAGCGAGGTGACGGCGATCAAGCGGATGGCATGAAGCGTCCGAGGCACTTTTTGAGCAACCAGCGGCATCAGTCTCTTTCTTCACCTCTCCATCGGGAGAGGTGTGACCGAGCCCGCCGCGCGCCCTAAACCCCGACTTCGCCGCTGGGTGCGGCTTCCATCCGGAACGCGGCGGCGAACAGCGCGCGGGTGTAGTCGCTCTTCGGATTCTTGAACAGTTCGGCGGCCGGGCCTTCCTCGACCACCTTGCCGAGCCGCATCACGATCAGATGGCTGGCCAATGAGGCCACCACGCGCAAATCGTGCGAGATGAACATGTAGGTCAAGTCGCGCTTGCGCTGCAGCTCGCGCAGCAGATCGACCATCTGGGCCTGGAACAGCATGTCGAGCGCGCTGGTCGGCTCGTCGAGCACGACGAAATTCGGCTCCAGCACCACCGCGCGCGCAATCGAGATGCGCTGGCGCTGGCCGCCCGAGAACTCATGCGGATAGCGGAACCGGGTCGCCGGATCGAGCCCGACGTCTTTCAGCGCCTTGATGACGCGCGTCTCGCGTTCTTCGTAGGATAGCGCGCGCTGGTGGACGCTCAGTCCTTCAGCGACGATGTCGCCGACCGACATTCGCGGGCTCAGCGCGCCGAACGGATCCTGGAACACGATCTGCATGTCGCGGCGGAACGGCAGCATGTCCTTGAAGCGCAGGCCCTGGATGTTCTTGCCCAGAAACACGATCGGGCCGTTCGAGGAGATCAGCCGCAGCAGGGCAAGGCCGAGCGTGGTTTTGCCGGAGCCGGATTTGCCGACCACGCCGAGCGTCTCGCCCTTGCGCACAGCGAGAGTGACGCCGTCGACCGCCTTGATGTGTCCGACGGTCTTGCGCAGCAGGCCGCGCTTGACCGGAAACCAGACCTTCAGATCGTCCGCCGACATCACCACCGGCTGGTCCGGCCGCGGCGGCGCCGGATCGGGCTTCGGCTCCGCCGCCAAGAGGTCGCGCGTGTAAGGATGTTTCGGCGCGGTAAAGACCTGCTCGACCGGGCCCTGTTCGACGATCTTGCCATTCTTCATCACGCAGACGACGTCGGCAATGCGGCGCACGATGCCGAGATCGTGGGTGATGAACAGCAAGCTCATGCCGAGCCGGGTGCGGATTTCGGCCAGCAGCGCCAGGATTTGCGCCTGCACAGTGACGTCGAGCGCGGTGGTCGGCTCGTCCGCGATTAGAAGATCCGGCTCGTTGGCGAGCGCCATCGCGATCATGACGCGCTGGCGCTGGCCGCCGGACAATTGGTGCGGATAGCTTTGCAGCCGCGTTTCCGGATCGGGAATGCCGACTTGTGTCAGCAGTTCGAGCGTCCGCGCCCGCGCCATCGCGCCGCTGATGCCGTTGTGGAGCGAGAGGATCTCGCCGATCTGCGACTTGATCGTATGCAGCGGATTGAGCGACGTCATCGGCTCCTGGAAGATGATCGAGATGTCGTTGCCGCGAATTCCGCGCATCTCGCGCTCCGACGAGGTCAGGAGATCGCGGCCCTTGAACCGGATGCCGCCGGAGGGATGCGACGCGATCGGATATGGCAACAGCCTGAGAATCGACAGCGCGCTGACGGACTTGCCGGAACCGGACTTGCCGACCAGCGCCACGCACTCGCCGCGTTTGATCGAGAAGGAAACATGATCGACCGCGACCGAAGTGCCGAACGCCACCGAGAGGTCGCGGACGTCGAGCAGAGGCTGGTTGATGGCGTCCATGATGCTACCGGAACGTCTTGCGCGGATCGAAGGCGTCGCGCGCGCCTTCGCCGATGAAAATCAAAAGCGACAGCATGATTGCGACCGAGAAGAAGCCGGTGAAGCCGAGCCATGGCGCCTGCACATTTGCTTTCGCTTGCGACAGCAATTCACCCAGCGAGGGCGAACCGGGCGGCAGGCCGAAGCCGAGGAAATCCAGCGCCGTCAGCGTCATCACCGACGACGACACGATGAAGGGCAGGAAGGTCATGGTCGCCACCATCGCGTTCGGCAGCAGATGGCGGAACATGATCACGGGGTTGGAGACGCCGAGCGCCCGCGCCGCCTGGATGTATTCGAAATTGCGCCCGCGCAAAAATTCCGCGCGCACCAGTCCGACCAGCGACACCCATGAGAACAACAGCAGAATGCCGAGCAGGACGAAGAAGCCCGGCGGCAGCACCGCCGATATGATCAGCAGCAGATACAGCGACGGTATCGCGGTCCAGACTTCGATGAAGCGCTGGAAGCCGAGATCGATCCAGCCGCCGAAATAGCCCTGGATGCCGCCGGCGGCGACGCCGATGATCGACGAGATGATGGTCAGCGTCAGTCCGAACAGCACCGAGATGCGGAAGCCGTAGATCAGGCGCGCGACCACGTCGCGGCCCTGATCGTCAGTTCCGAGCCAGTTGTATTCGAGGTCGCGGCAGCCGCTGAGGTGCTTCTTCTGCACCACCTCCTTGCACTGGTCCTCCGTCAGCATCCAGGTCGGCTTCGACGGCGCCGGCGTCGGCAGGTCGAGGTTGTGGGTGTCGTAGGAATAGCGGATCAGCGGCCATACGATCGTGCCGCCCTTGGCCGCGATCTGCTTCTGCAAATAGGGATCGCGATAGTCGGCCGCGGTCTCGAAGTCGCCACCGAAGGTGGTCTCGGAATAACTGACAAAGGCCGGCCAATAGAGATGGCCGTCATATTTGATCAGGAAGGGACGGTCGTTGGCGATCAACTCCGCGAACAGCGAGACGAAGAACAGGATCAGGAAGATCCAGAACGACCAGTAACCGCGCCGGTTGGCCTTGAAGTTCTGCCAGCGGCGGCGGTTGAGCGGCGATGGACTGAAGCGATGCCGCGTCATCGGCACGGCTTCGCCGAGCGGGGTTTGCGTCGTGGTCTCGACCGGTGGGGGTGCGATGATCGTCATCAGACCTCACGCGCCTCGAAATCAATCCGCGGATCGATCCACATGTAAGCGAGATCGGAGATCAGATTGACCACGAGGCCGACCAGCGAAAAGATGAACAGCGTGCCGAACACGACGGGGTAATCACGATTGAGCACGCTCTCGAAACCGAGCAGGCCTAGGCCATCGAGCGAGAAGATGGTTTCTATCAAAAGCGAGCCGGAGAAGAAGGCGTGAATGAACGCGCCGGGGAATCCCGCGATCACGATCAGCATCGCGTTGCGGAAGATGTGATTGTACAGCACCTGCCGCTCGCTGCAGCCCTTGGCGCGCGCGGTCATCACATATTGCTTGCGGATTTCGTCGAGGAACGAGTTCTTGGTCAACAGCGTCATGGTGGCGAAGGCGGAGAGCGCCATCGCGATCAGCGGCAGCGTGATGTGCCAGAAATAGTCGATGATCTTCCAGTACCAGGGGAATTGCGACCAGCCGTCCGAGGTCAGTCCGCGCAACGGGAAAATGTTGAGGAACGAACCGCCGGCGAACAGGATGATCAAAAGGATCGCGAACAGGAATCCGGGAATCGCAAATCCGACGATGATCACGGCGGAGGTCCAGGTATCGAACTTCGAGCCGTCCTGCACCGCCTTGCGGATGCCGAGCGGAATCGAAATCAGATAGGTCAGCAGCGTCATCCAGATGCCCAGCGACATCGAGACCGGCAGCTTCTCCTTGACCAGCTGGAGCACGCTGACGTCGCGAAAATAGCTCTTGCCGAAATCGAACCGCGAAAAATTCCACACCATCAGTGCAAAACGCTCAGGCGCCGGCTTGTCGAAGCCGAACTGCACTTCCAGTTTCTTGATGAAGTCCGGATCGAGGCCCTGCGCGCCGCGGTATTTCGAATTGACGGCACTTCCCGGCGCCATCGCCTGGCCGCGCGGGCCGAGATCGCCGCCGCCGCCGGAAATGCGCGACGTCCCGCCGGTGTCGGCGCCTGAAAGCTGCGCGATCACGCGCTCGACCGGACCGCCCGGCGCGAACTGCACCACCACGAAGGAGACGAACAGGATTCCCAACAGCGTCGGGAACATCAGGAGAATGCGGCGGGCGATGTAGGCGCTCATGGGCTATTTCGCCTGCTCGAGCTTGGCGGCCTTGGCTGGATCGAACCACCAGTTTTCCGGCGCGCCGACGCCTTGCGCATACTTCGCCGGCTTTTCCGGATGACTGAACAGGTCCCAATAGGCGATCGGGTGCGTCGAGCGGTACCATTGCGGCACCCAATAACGGCCGGCCCGAAATACCCGGTCGAGCGCCCGGCATGCGAAGGTCAAATCCACCCGGGTTTCCGCGCCGATCGCCTTTTCGATCAGCGCATCGATCGCGGGGCTGGCTACGCCTGCCAGATTATAGGAGCCCTTGGTGGCCGCCGCCTGAGACGAAAAATACGGCCGCAGGCTGTCGCCCGGCGTCGCCGAGAAATTCATGCGTTCGGTCGTTATCTCGAAATCGAAATCCTCAACGCGGGCGCGGTATTGCACGGCGTCGATCAGCCGGATGCCGGCCTCGAGCCCGAGCTGGCCGAGATTCTTGATGAAGGTCGCGTGATGGGGCTGAAACGACGGCTCGTCGAGCAGGAATTCGACCTTGAAGACCTCGCCGTTCGGCAACAGCCGCTTGCCGTCCTTGACGACGCATCCCGCCTCGTTGAGCAATTGCACGGCTTTGCGCAACAGCGTCCGGTCCTGTCCCGATCCATCCGACACCGGTGGCACGAAGGGCTCGCCGAACACCTCGTCCGGCACCTGGCCGCGGAACGGCTCGAGCAGCTTCAACTCTTCCGGCGACGGCGGTCCGCTCGCCACCATGTCCGAATTCTGGAACGGTGAAACGGTGCGCGCATAGGCGCCATACATGACGGTCTTGTTGGTCCATTCGAAATCGAACGCATAGCCCAGGGCTTCGCGGACGCGCGGATCCCTGAACTTGTCGCGACGGGTATTGAAGAACCAGGCCTGTCCGCCGGACGGCGTTTCATCCGGCAGGGTCTCTTGCTTGACCCGGCCGTCCTTGACGGCGGCAAAGTCGTAGCGCGTGGCCCAGATCCGCGCGGTGAACTCCTCGCGGAACAGATAGCTCTTGCCCGAAAAGCCCTCGAACGCGACATCGCGATCGCGATAGAACTCGTAGCGTACGGTATCGAAATTATAGCTGCCGCGGTTGACGGGAAGGTCGGCCGCCCAAAAGTCCTTGACCCGATCGTATTCGATGTAGCGGTTGACCTCGTACTTGCCGACCTTGTATGGCCCGGAGCCGAGCGGGGTATCGAGAGTGGATTCATCGAACGGCCGCGTCGCGTAATAGGCCTTGGAGAAGATCGGCAGGCTGGCGACGAACAGCGGTACATCGCGCGCGCGCTTCGGCGCAAAGGTGACGACCACGGTCGCATCGTCGGGCGCCTCGGCCTTCACGAAGTCGCGCAGCTGAACCAGGATCAGCGGATGGCCTTTTTCCTTCAGCGTATTCAGCGAGAAGGCGACGTCCTGCGCCGTCAGCTTCGAGCCGTCATGAAACCGCGCCTCGGGCCGGGTCGAAAAACTGTAGGTGAGCTTGTCGGGTGAAATCCGCACCGATTTTGCCGCGTAACCGTACAGCGCGTCGGGCTCGTCGTTCGCGCGCGACATCAGCGTCGCGAACGTCATGTCCATACCCTGCGCGCCCTCGCCCTTCAAGATGTAGGCGTTGAGCGAATTGAACGTGAAGAACGACTGGTTGAAGGCGCGGACCGAGGGGATCAGCGAAAACAATCCACCCTTCGGCGCGGCGACGTTCACATAGTCGAAATTGCGGAAGTCGGCCGGATATTTCAGATCGCCGAACACCGATATCCCGTGGGTCTCGGCGCCGTCCTCGGCCGCGGCCCATGTCGGTCGAAGTCGCGCGGCGCCGAGCGCACCGATGCCAAGAGCGAGCGCATGCCGACGGGTGAGGTGCGCCATCCGCTTTCCCTTCAACTGCGCTTGCCGAGCTTGGCGGCCTTGTCGGCATCCCACCACCACACACTCGGGAATCCGGAAACGCCGTATTTGGGCAACGGATCGGGATGGCTGAAGCGATCCCAGCGTGCATAGCGCTGAAATCCGTAGGTGAATTGCGGAACGACGTAGAAATTCCACAGCAGCACGCGATCCATCGCCTTGGTGGCCGCGACCAGTTCGGCACGGTTTTTTGCGAAAATGATCTTGTCGATCAGGGCGTCGACGGCGGGGTTCTTGATGCCCGGGATATTGCGGCTGCCGGGACGGTCTGCCGATTGCGAGCCGAAATATTCGCGCTGTTCATTGCCCGGCGACAGCGACTGTGCCCAGAGCGCGGTGGTGAGGTCGAAATCGAAACTGCGCAGCCGGTTTTGATACTGGACGTCGTCGACGGTCCGCACGCTCGCCGTCATGCCAAGCCGCTCCAGCGACGGCTTGTAGAACAGCGCAATCCGCTCGTCGCCCGGATCGCGGCAAAGGATTTCGACGCTGACCGGTTGCCCCGAGGGATCGACGAGCTTGCGATCCTTGACGTCGAATCCGGCTTCCTTGAGCAGCCGCGTTGCCTCGCGCAGATTGTTGCGCACAAATTCCGGATTTCCGCTGACAGGATTTTGATAGGGCGTGGTGAAAATCTCGGCTGGAATCTGATCGCGCAGCGGCTCGAGGATTTGCAGTTCGAGGCCCTCGGGAAGACCAGACGAAGCCAGTTCGTTGCCGTCGAAGTAGCTGTTGTCCCGGCTGTATTCTCCGCTCGAGAGTTGCCGGTTCATCTCCTCGAAATCATAGGCATAGTTGAAGGCGCGGCGCACCCTGACGTCCTGGAACAGGGGCCGGCGCATATTGAGCGCGTAGCCCTGCATACGTCCGACGCTGCGGATCGGGAATTTTTCCTTGATGACGCGACCATCGCGCACGGCGGGAAAATCATAGTTCGTCGCCCATTCCTTGGCGCTGCGCTCCAGAATCCAGTCGAGTTGGTCGGCCTTGAAGGCTTCACGCGAAACCGTGTCGTCGCGGAAGAACTCATAGCGGATCAAATCGAAATTATCCTGTCCGACGCTTTGCGGCAGGTCCTTGCCCCAGTAATCCGGCACGCGTTCGAGCACCAGCGAGCGCGCCGCCACGAATTCCTTGATGCGATAGGAACCCGACCCGAGCGGGGGCTCCAGCGTGGTCGCGCTGATGTCGCGCTGGCGGCCCTGCGCGTCGGTTCCTTCCCACCAATGTTTCGGAAATACCGTCACTTCGCCCGCGATCAGCGGCAGCTCGCGATTACCGGGGCCGTCGAAGGTGAATTTCACGTCGCGGTCGCCCACCTGCTCGCATTTCGTGATGTGGATGTAGTAGGCGCTGTACATCGGGCTGTTTTTCTTCAGCGAGTCGAACGAGAAGATGACGTCGGCCGGAATCACCGGCTTTCCATCGTGCCAGCGTGCATTGGCGCGCAGCCGGTAGATCACATAGGAGAAATCGTCGGGATGGGCGGCGGCTTCCGCAAGCAAGCCATAAGACGTCGCCACTTCATCGAGCGATTGGCTGGTCAGGCTCTGGTTGATCAGGCCGACGCCGCTGGCAATCGATCCCTTCAGGCCGGCGATCACCTGATTGAAATTGTCGAAAGTGCCGATTTCAAGCTGGCGCACGGTGCCGCCCTTCGGGGCGTCTGGATTGACGTAATCGAAGCGCTTGAAGCCGGCCGGATATTTGACGTCGTCGAACAGCGACATCGCGTGCCGCCAGACCAGGCCATCCGGTGCTGATTGCGCGTGGGCCGGCGAAATCGTGGGAACGCCTGTAAGCCCCAGCACCGGGGTCATTGCGGCCACGGCGCCGCCTTGCAGAAGATGTCGTCGGGTGATCGCCAATTGAAGGATTCCTGTTGCTGACGCCCGCTAATGAGGACCCAATATAAGGCAACGGTTCGACAAATTACGTTGCTTTTTCCCCATGTTGATAGCCTGGAAGCCGCGCCGGTGCGGCGAAACGTCCCGATAACAACAACGCGATCCCGATATGGAAACGGCCAGGCAATGCCTGGCCGCTACATCGACGTCCATGCGGGACCGTCGAAATCTTATTTCGCCGCCGTCGGCAGCGGAACCGGGCTGTCGGCCAGCGTCCGCAGATAGGCGATCACGTCGGCGCGCTCGGAGTCCTTCTGGATACCGGCAAAGCCCATCGCGGTGCCAGGAACGTAGCCCTTCGGGTTGGAGATGAACTGGTTGAGGTCGTCATAGCCCCAGGTGCCGCCCTTGGCCTTCATGGCCGCCGAGAAATTGAACCCGCGTCCCTCGCCCTTGTGGTCGCCGACGATGCCGAACAGGTTCGGGCCGACGCGGTTGGGACCGCCCTTTTCGAAGGTGTGGCAGGCGGCGCACTTCTTGGCGGCGGCCGCGCCCTTTACAGCCGCTTCGACGGGCCACGTTCGGGTCACGCAGGAGGATGCCAACGCCGCGGCGCGAGCGGTGCACGATATTCCACTCGCCTATCTCGATCCGCCGTACAACCAGCATCCCTACGGATCGAACTATTTCATGCTGAACCTCTTCGTCAATTACCAGCGACCAAACGAAGTAAGCCGCGTCTCAGGGATCCCGACCGACTGGCGAAGGTCCGGCTTCAACGTTAAAACCCAGTCGATGCCCCTTATGGACGACTTGCTCAGCGCCCTCGACGCGGTTTCTATTGATTTCCTTCAACGACGAAGGATTCATTACTCCCGAGGACATGGAGCGGATGCTCGCCAAAATCGGGAAGGTCAGCCGGATGGATACCCAGTACAACGCCTTCCGCGGCAGCCGCAACCTTCATGGCCGCGACACGCACGTCACGGAGCATCTGTTTCTCGTTCAACGGACCTCGCCTTGCAGGGCATCTGCCCGCACAACGGCGGCACCAACTTTGATGCCGAGAAAAACCGCTACGCCAGCCCGGTACACGGCGCCAAGTTCGATGTCCAAGACCGCCGCCCCGACGCGCCGAGCGTCAGCCCTAGCGACGTGGACTCTCTTGAATTCGAAATCCGCGAGGGCGAGGTCTGGGTGAAGTTCGGGAAGTTCCATGACGGCACGTCACAGAAGGTCGTCAAGATCTGAGCTCCTGTCGATACCGAACGTAGTTAGCCGAACCCCGGGCCATTGCCAAGTTGCCGCTGCTTCCGCTATTCTGGTCCTTTTAAGAATTGGGACAACCGAAATGGAGCGAATCAGAGTCACGACCGAGGCGGACGCGCGGACCTTGGAAAAGAACGGTCTAGACCGACGTGGATGGAACGCTCACGCTGCCTGCCCTTTTGAACTATCGGACGATGAGTTCGAGGTCTTCTGTTACCTGCTCTTGCTGGGGAATGCCCCGACGACCGGATATGGTACTACGGTAAGACCGGTGACAAAGGGCGAGACGTAATGCATAGGCTCCCGGACGGCAAGTTTCGCTTGATTCAATGTAAGCGTTATGGCCGCAACGTCGACGTTGCCGTTATCCGTGGCGAGTTGGCAAAGATTTGCTGTAATGTCTTTCACGGGGTCTATCCGGAATCGCCAGACGAAGTGGTTTTCTACGTCGCATCAGACTTAACCTCGGACGCGCTGACCTTCTCGATGACCGGCGCAAATGGAAATTCATAGCCCGGGAATCGCTTTCAAAACACCTTGGCGCGAGCCGAGAGACGACCTGCTCGTCTTTTCGGAGGATTGGTGGCCGACTCTCGGGAGGGAGACCGGGCTTTGCTTGACAGAGCGGTGCAAGAGATTTCCCGAATTGCAAGATGAGTTTTTCGCTACGCGGAAGGTGATAGACGCGACGCTGGACGACGTCCAACTTGTTGTTAGGAAGGAACTTGCCGCTAGTCGCGGAGTCCCGGCGACCGCGAGAGGCTGACTTGAGCCGTCATTTTCGCTTGGCGGACGATGATATAGCCGATATCGCAAAGTCTTTACAAAACGCGTCGCGCGTCTTTTGGGTTGGCCGACAACCGTAAGCAACGGGACTTTCATACCGCGAAATGAGATTAGCGAGTTATTCGACATTATTGAGAAGAGCGACTCGTCGACGACGGTCTTGCTTGGCGTACCCGGCAGCGGCAAGTCGGCCGCGCTCGCCGTCCTGGGTGCCAAAGCGAAAGATGCAGCATATTCATTGCTGGCGATCAAGTCGGACACGTTATCATTATCAGTGAACTCGCAGTCGCGGCTCGCGCAGGACTTACGCCTTCCGACCATCCCGGCCGAGTGTGTGCGAATCGTCGCGACACAAAAGAAAACCGTAGTACTCGTCGATCAGTTGGATGCGCTGCGGACCTAGTCGATCTTCGTTCCGAGCGATTGAGTGCCGTTTTGGACTTCACGAAGAGCATTAGCGGGACTCCAAATGTGCATGTCATTTGTTCATGCCGTCAATTTGAGTTCGGGCACGACTGCGCGCTTGGCGACCATTGACGCGAACCGCGTTGAGCTTTCGCTCCCGTCGTGGCAGGACGTGCAGAAGGTCTTGTCTGACTTTCGCATCGCCGATTCGAACTGGCCTACAGCGTTTCGCGAGATGTTGCAGCGACCGCAGTGTCTTAAGGTATTCTACAGCGTTATCGCGGCACTTCCGAAGTCCTCGCATTTCGTTCGTACCAAGATATGCAGGACGACCTTTGGCGCTGAGGATAACCAATCGCGATGGCCCGCCGGGCCGGTCGGAATTGCTCTTGGAAATGGCGAGAATGGTGACGGAGGAAGAAACACATTGGCTGCCAGTAGCACGTTTCGGGGATCGCGAAGGTCTTATTCGCTATCTTGTCGCTGCCGAAAATCTTGCATGGCCGGACAAGGTGTAAGGTTGGGTTTCAACACCAAACTTTTATTGAGCACGCGCAAGCGAGGGCTTTCGCCCGCGGCGTTTCAAGTCTCGCAGAGCACATTCGCGACCGACAAGATGGCCTATTTGTGCGACCAACGATTTGGGCAACACTCCGTTACCTCCGCGAGACATCGAACGAAGCGTACGAGCGGGAGATGACGAACACTCTCGCGATTTCTCCACGACGGCATATCCAGCAACTACTAATCGACTTTCTCGGGCAAGTCGCAAGCCCAACCGACCGAGAAGAACGTGGCTCATACGTTATCTTCAGGACGACGAGTATCGCGATCGCGCGCTAAGTTCGATCCGCGGCAATCAAGCGTGGTTCGAGCGATTGGAGACACGCACTTACCCGCCCTGATGAACCTTCGGACCACAAGGCTTGGCAGATGGTTTGGGTGATTGGTGCGGCGTGGGGTTTCGCTCGCCGAAGATGCCTTGCACTACTGACTTCGAATTGGCTCCCTGACAAGTCGCGGGATCTGTTCACATGGAACTGCTTCCTTGATCTAAAGGAATCGGACCAAGAAGCAATCAATATCGTTTGCCGCGTCGCTCGGCGATCCTTTTCTCAGGCCGACGGACTTTACTGGCTTGCGCATTGTATTAGGGAGGCGGCTCCTGACTTTGCACCTCAACTCGTCGCCGTTAACTGGGAAGAAAGCTTGCGGAGCTTGAAGGGGCTGCGAGAGCGGACTGCGAATGGTGACGCCGATGATGAACCGAAAGCAGAAACGTGGTCGACCCGGTATAACGCGTGCCACGAGTCCGCCCGGTTTCTCGAAAGCTCGAAGAACGCCTACGAACTCGAGGAGATGGCGAAGGCCGCGCCAAAAGTCCTTTTGACCAACCTATGGCCGCTTTATGTTCGCGTGGTTCTAAATACGCTGGATGACCCGCATCGCTATCTGCTGCAATACCGCCGGGGCTGCGGCCTGTCCGCGGACCTCGATCTGGAGGACCACACTTCGAATCCCACTACCGCGATGAAGCAAGCAGTGCAACTTTTCGCGGCGCAGCACTCCGGCGAATTCCTCAATTTGTCAATCAGTGGGGGTCGACGGACTCAATGCTCATCCAGGCATTCTCGCACAAGGGATGATTTGGATAGCGCCGCGATCCAAACGCCGCGCTGGAGTTCCTTCTGGAGGACCACGCCGGCTCACTCTCGGAGATCCACTTTACGGTTCTCGAGATACCGTCGCACTGATCGCAGCGATTGCCCCTAGTCTCTCGGCTGTGCAAGTCGACTTGCTGGAACGAAGTATTGACTTATTCACGGCCTTCAGGGCCAGCACTCTTGATGATGTACGCGATGACGCACGGTTCCGCGCGGAACAGGATCACGAATTCCCTGCAACTCTTGGCAGCGATTCCGACTGGTCAAGTGTCTCCGGAATTCAAGCTGTTTTGGCGGCGACGGAGAACCAGGAGAGGCTTGCCAGAGTCACGAATCGCCACGTGCCGCCAGGATGGAACTGATTGAAAGCCCAATGTCCGTCGATCAGATGGTAACTGGCAGTGACGATGATATTGTAAGCCTTTTCGACGAACTACCCGACAGCGCGGAACATCATCCACGCAACTGGATGCTTGGCGGAAGCCTGCAGGCCGCGTATCAATTCGCGGAGTTTGCCAGTCTGAGCCGCTCCGCGCGGCGAGTTTGCTTAAGCGGTTTCGGCCGCAAGAACAGGAACGCCCGGTCACACACGCCCTCCGTCCGCTCGCGCAATCGACCATTCCGTCAGAAGATTTCTTCCATTCTGATTATTGAGTTGGATGCACAAGGCTTTTGTGGTGACGGGTTTCGACGTGAAGCTGCGGCGGCATGTGGCGTACGAGCCAAAGAGCCGGTCGGCCTGCCCGGCGAAATCTGCGAGCTTTTTGAGCGATGGCTAGAGCGGCCGTGCAGAATAATCGGAACTGACTAAAACGCAGCAGTCGGAGCTGACGACGGCACGAATTCCAAAGACGGTGCTTTGGGTTCCCCAGACGAGCTTTACGATCCCGGAAGGGGCTTATCAAGTCCTGCACACTCTAACTTGGGCGTATCTCCTGCACGACCCGTGCCGTGTCGACGAGTGGCTGAAAAGCCTAACCAGACACCTCGAGGCAGTGAAGCCCCTGAAACGTGGCGGGCCTTGTCCGCGGACCTCAGCAATCTTCCCTTATGCGTCCCCGCGAAGGTCGTGCTGTTCTTGAATCGGCTCTTTGAAAAGTACCCAGAGGTCCGTGACCATCAACTTGGAGCGTGGCTGCTCGCGAAACTCCGCGTCTTTCTGCCTAATGCGGACTTTCAATGTTACGTCCATGCGATGCGTGACAGCGTTTGGCGCGACGGCCGCCAGGCATATGGCGAGTTGCTTGGTCTGTGCCACTTGACGAAGCCAAATGAGCTTTGGGTTGGCGACGAAGTTGACGAGGCTATTCACAGTTCGGTCCAGGAAGTGAAACACGGGCTGGCGATGACTTCGGCGCACCTTTGGGGCGAAAGCCCCTCGAGGTCGCGAGCAACGGCGCTCATTCTGAAGCTGATTCAGGAGCTGACAAATCTCTTGCCGACGAGATTATGTCCGTCTTCACATTTACGGACGCTCTCTACGCCGATGACGATTCGCGGCAGATTCTGGGCGATTGCCGACAACCCCTCGTTGCTGGCCGTGAGTCGAGAAACAACTTGGTTGACCTATTGGAAGACGTAGTAACGGCCTTCCCCGACCTCGTTCATCGAATATCCAGAGAGCTTGTTGTCCGGCATGGAAGGGATTTGTCGGATTTCAGAACTTCGTGGGCCTTGAGCCTGCGTCGATTACGAATATTGCCATCACGCTTCAACGTCTGGGAGGCAAGCATCGGGAAGACGGCCTGTCGCTCTTTGAGGATTTGCTCGCCTGCGGAGTACCCGACGCTCAAACGACGCTCTTTGAGATTCATCGCCGGCCAGTGAACTTGCCCGCGATATTTCGTCGGCCACGGCGAAAACGCGGCAAGTAGTAAACTGCGAGTGCGGTCAGTTTCCGGCTTACGTTTTGCTCCTAATCTTGTATCCCTCGGTTGCCTCGCGAGCGGCTCGACCGCCGCCAAGCTTGGCCGCCACACGGCTTTCCGGGGACGCCCCAAACGGATTCCGTGCGATCGGCACGATAGTTGCTATCTACTGTGTACTGGCGTTGACGCGCAAGAATTGGCAGGCGGTCGGCCGTGCCGGTCGTGAGATGCGCCCATACCCTTCCTGCGGAGGGTCGCACAACAGCCGTCATGTTAGTAGATGTAAACTATGGTACGCATTAGACTTACGGCGACGCTCCGCGATGCGCCCAGCGGCCGATTATCGCGGGGGCGGGGCGCATTGCGGGAAGCGGGTCAAATCCGAAGAGATGCCCGGCTGCCAAAATGGCAGGCAGCGAAGAGGGACCTGCCCTCGCCCCCTTCCGAAGGCGAGGGGACGAAGCCCAAAAAACACTTTCCGCGGACAAATCACGACAGATTGCGACACGCAGCCGTTTCGCCGCTGAATTCGCCCATGCGAAAAAAGGCCCGCTCCGGCCTTTGCAGGGCAAATGCGGGCGAAAAGGCGGAAAAAACGCCGAAAACGACCGATTCTTCGGGAATTTCTCGGAAACGGTGATGAGGACAACGGGAGACTTACCAACGGAAATGGCAGTTGCCGATGATGGAGACGGAAAGTCAAAGCCCAGATTAGGAGCAGAACACTAATTAACACTAATAAGTTCGGATTAGTGGTTATTAGCGGTAATTAGTGTTTCCCTTTGCCCAAGATTGTGAACGGCATTTGCCGCGAAAGAACGCAGAGAACGCAAAAAGTGCGTACGGGATTTATGAATATATTCGAAAGACCGTTGATTCGGCGGTTGCATGTCACTTCCAGCGTGCATCTTCCTTTCGCCGATTTTCCTTTCATTTCGTTTGCCGCTGCGCATTTTCGATTGCATCTTACGCGTCCGAATGCGTTTGGCACGAACCCCACATCATACTATCCGGTCGCGGCAAAGAATCCATTGCCGAAAGTCTTGCCCGGCATGGACTTACGACTTGGCATTCCTGCACACCACGCACGGCAAATTCGCGAGGCGGTGCGCAAACGTGCCCGCCGCGTTCGAAACTCCCCGCTCCCTGCTCCCTGCTCCCCGCTCCTCGCTCCACACGCACCAGTCTTACCCAGTTTAACACAGCGGGTGCCGTCGCTTCAGGACGCAATATGTTATCGCATAACAACTTACGCCAACAATGTTCCGGTGCACCGCGCGGTGCAAACATGCGGGGCGGTGCATTTGGCCGGCAATTAACGCACGAAAATCGGCCTATAGATGTAGGGTGGGTGGGAGCACGGAACTCGTAGGGTGGTGTCGAGCGCAGCGAAGACCCACCGAATTACGACGAATTGTGGGTCTCGCGGAACTCGACCACACCCTACGTTTTACTCCCCACTATCCACTTCCCACTTCCCAACCGCCTATTTCCCTCGCTCCGCTGCGGGTTAGGATGGTTTGATTCGCACTCGAAACGACGCACGATACCATGCCCTCCCTGCTCCCTTGGCTCGATCAGCAAACCGGACTCGTCACCGCCTTAGGCAACTGGTTCCAGCGGCCCGTTGCCGGCGGCCCGGCGTGGTGCTTCGTCTGGCCCGTGACGGTCGCCTTCACGTTTCTCGTCCAGGCCATCACTGGGCTGGTGATCTGGATGTACTACAGCCCCGGGACACAAAGCTCGTGGGAAAGCGTTTACTATCTGCAATACCACGTTCTCGGCGGCTGGCTGCTCCGGCCTATCCACTTTTATGCCGGCCAGGCGATGCTCGTGCTGATCGGCCTTTACGTCCTGCAAATGGTCCTCCTCGGCACCTACATCGCGGGCGGACCGTGCTCTACTGGACCGTCCTCTTGATGGCGCTCGTGACGCTCGGGCTGAACCTTACCGGCGACGCGCTCTCCTAGGAACAGAACAGCTATTGGGCCTCGGGCATTCGCATACCGTATCTCGCCCATACGCCGGTCGCCGGCCCGTGGCTCGCTAAGCTTGCGGGGGTGGGCGCAGTTTGGTACGTTCACCATCACCCGCTTCCTGGCATTGCACGCCGGCGTGCTGACGGCGGCAATGCTGGGACTGATTTGGCTGCACGCTTGGCTGGCCGCGCTGCACAACGCAGGAGAATCGTCCGGGCAAGGGGGACAGTCCCGTTTTTGCTAAGCCCTCACCCCCTGCCCCTCTCCCAGAGGGCGAGGGGAGCTATGTTAGAGCAAAAATCGGGACAGTCCCCTACTGGCCACAGCAGGCTTGCCGCGACGCGGCCGCCTGCCTGATCGTGCTGGCTATAATAGTCGGGCTCTCGCTTCGCAACGGCGTCCATAGGCCACATGCGGGCATCGAACTCGTGGTGCCGGCCAACACGGTCGATGACCCCGGCACGGCGCGGCCGGAGTGGTCATTCCGCGGCCTTTACGAGCTCCATGAAAAAACTTGCCGCCTATCCCGAAATCGTCTCGATCATGCTTATTCCCGGAGTGACCGTGCTTTTGTTATTCGCCATGCCGCTGATCGGCCGGAATCTGGCCGGACGGGTATTCAACGTGCTCCTGTTGCTGGCCGTGCTCGGCGGTGTGGCGGCGTTAGCCTGGC
>CAWILG010000035.1:0-31400 GCA_963836765.1 uncultured Alphaproteobacteria bacterium | reverse complement strand
GGCTACGCTCATGCGTGGATGATATGGGCCTCGATGTCGCGCGCCTTGAGCCAACGCGCCAGCCAGAAGCCGTCACGGCCGGCCTCGAAAGCGACAGCAGTGCGTTTGATCCGATGCCCTGCCTTCACCGCTTCCTCTCGCCATCGATGCAGCAACTTCAGCAATGCGCTCTCGTCCGCCGCGAGTTTCTTCAACGGCTGGCGCTCGACGCCAGGCACAATGCCAGCGACGAGCCAGCTCGACAGGCTCAATTCGACAACGACGATCAGCGTGGCGTCCGGATCGAGGGGATTTAGCGATCGGCTCAGATCGTTACACTTCTGCATGGGGTGCTCCATCGGTTCACATCAGCAACGATGGATGCAATATCCTCGCCGCCGCCCCATAGCATCTCCCTTGGAGGTTTGCGTACGCCGGCCCCGGTGTACCCCGCGCCACCGTCATGGGGCCGGCATCCGCAAACCTTCACAATAGCGGCCATCACGGACTCCCTGCCTCAACTCAGCCGCTGCGCGCCGCCTCGATTACAGCGACGTCTATTTTCCTCATTTTCATCATCGCATCAAACGCGCGCTTGGCTTCGTCGCCACCTGCCGCCATTGCGCGGTCAGCACGCGGGGCGTAATTTGCCACGAAACGCCCCATTTATCGTTGCACCAGCCGCAGGCGCTCTCCTGGCCGCCATTGCCGACGATGGCGTTCCAATAGCGGTCGGTCTCAGCTTGATCGTCAGTGGCGATCTGGAACGAGAACGCTTCGTTGTGTTTGAACATCGGACCGCCGTTGATGCCGATACACGAGACGCCGGCAACATTGAATTCGACCGTAAGCACATCTCCCGTTTTACCGGATGGGTAGTCACCCGGTGCACGGCGGACGGCACCTACGGTGCTGTCAGGAAAGGTTTCGGCATAAAAACGAGCGGCGGCCTCAGCGTCCCCATCGTACCATAGACAAATAGTGTTCTTTGCCATTGCAGATCTTCCCACTTTGACCCGAGCCCGGCGGGCTGGCTTAAGCCCTAAGGACGAAGTCACCTAACGCCTGCCGACATCGGCCCAAGGTTTTTTGTCGCGTCCGTACACGACCACTGCTGAAGCCCCAAGACCCTGGAATTTCACTATTCAACCGCGTTAGTTCCGAAATGGGTCAATCGCTACCGAAATGGGCCTTCCTCGGCATGTCCGGTTTGCCCCCGATAGCGACTGGACAGCGGACAGCGCAGCACTTCCGAAAAGGGCCCAATTTCAGACGTCGCCCCCGTCATTCGATCCCGGCAAGCACGAGAGCTTGTCGGCCAGCCTGTTCCGCATCGTGCCCGCGTATCCACACATTCGCTGATATCCACTTCGCCATGAGCCGATCTCGTTCCGCCGCATCGTCATACTCGGCACGAAAAAATCTTCCGGTCTCTCGCGCGACCGCCTGTATCCGGCTCGTCCGCTCAATTCGAACTCTCTCGTAAGCCCTGAGCCGCTTTGGTATGTCACGCCGTTTCGCGCCTTCCAGCAACACCGCAAGAGTGAAGCCATCTTCGATCGCCTGCGCCGCGCCTCGAGTTTA
Organism: uncultured Alphaproteobacteria bacterium; assembly: GCA_963836765.1. GTDB lineage: Bacteria > Pseudomonadota > Alphaproteobacteria > Rhizobiales > Xanthobacteraceae > Bradyrhizobium. Next base: position 29,837 of record CAWILG010000035.1, on the reverse strand, counting down.
AACGCCGAGCCATAGCAGACTGCGTGGCTGTTGCCGCCGCGAAGAAGAGAAAGGTCGTCGACAAGACTAAGGTTCGGAACATCGATTTCATCTGCAACCTCCGAGGAGACGAAGAGAAACACGTTTGTGCACTCGTCAATACGGACCAATTCGATACGACAAAGCGGCGCTCAATCTCTGTCTCTCGCGCTCTGTCTCTCGCGGCGCTGGATGCTCCGCGCTCTGCCAAGCCCAGAGACGACCTATCGTCTCATCTCAATTAGCATATTGAGAGGCGGCTGGGTACTCGTCACGCCACGGGATGTCCGAGATCGGACGCCATTCCGGTTCTTCGACAAGATCAAGCAATGCCGGCCTGTCGCGACCCGATATGACAAGCTCGCAGCCAACTATCTGCCGTTCATCAAACTCGCATCGATCCGAATTTGGCTGCGTGCGAATGAGTTCGCGTCCTAACTAATTGCCGGTGCGAGAATTGGTTTGCAAAACTGCCCGATGATTTGGGAGATTGTAAGGAGCGGCGCGCCGTGGAGAGAGGGCGGCTTGGTTGGTCGGCGCCGTTGCCTCATCTACAAGCCCTTGCGTTGCCCGTCAGGCAAAACACGCGAGCGGTGGGTCAATGCGGCTCGGTGAAAATATTCCACTTTACCGAAATTCGGAAACGGCGTATGCGTCGTCCCACTCCGGCCCAAGGAAGAGGGGCGTATCGCGATCGTCACGAACGCGGGCCGGGCGGCGGTGGACGTGGGCCATATCGGCGCGAAGGGTTTTGCAGGGCGGGCAACCGTGAGCAAAAACCTCGCGCACACGACCGGTGTGATCCGCGTACGGCGAAATCGTGTGGTCCTGACGCCCGGGGTCTGTGCGTCAAGGCTCGTGGTGATGCGTGTGGCCCAACCCCAACCGGGCCTTCACATCAGTCATCCGCGAGGCGACGGGGGCAATAGTGCATCGCTCCCCGGGGAGAGCACGACATAAGCCGTCAAACCATTGCGCAGGGAAAATAATGAAGCCGCATGGACTTCTATGGACACGCGCGGACTCCGTAAGCCATTGATTGGCCGAGAAATGTGCCCATAAGATGCCGTATGCCTCCGTAGGCATTCGCAGACATCATCGCGACACTTCGCGAGAACGGGGACACAATCATGGCGCGCAAAGTTAGCTTCAGCGCATTGGAAAGCCGCAGCGCACGGCTTCGATTGAAAGTCCGCCGCAGGCCGTATAGCGGCCCATCGCTCGCCCGCGGCATCTCGCTGATGTATCGCCGCAACGTTACCAACGGCACCTGGGTCATCAAGGCGAGCAACGGCCACGGTGCCTATTGGACCAAAGGCTTCGCGCTCGCCGACGACTTCGAGGACGCCGACGCCAAGAACGTGCTCACGTTCTATCAGGCGCAGGACGCCGCGAAGAAGGTGGCGCGCGGCGACGACGGCAGCGCCGAGAGCGCACCGATCACCGTGGATGGCGCCCTGACGGCCTACAAGACCGATCTGGAAGCGCGCGGCGCCAATCCCTACAACGCCGACTGGCCGCGGATTCATCTCTCCATCGCCCTGCTGGCGAAGCCGGTGGCCGTGCTCGCGGCTACCGAGTTGAAGAAATGGCGAGACGGCCTGCTCGGCACAATGGCGCCTTCGACCATCAATCGCCTGTGCGCTTGCCTGTGCGCGGCGCTGGAACAGGCAGCTCAGCACGATAAGCGCATTCAGAATCGGGAGGCTTGGGAGATCGGACTCGCCGGTCTGCCGAATGCGCAGAAATCCCGCAATGTCATTCTCTCCGACGACAAGGTGCGGGAGTTCGTCGCCACCGCCTACGGCCTCGATGACAAGTTAGGACTGTTGACCGACGTGTTGGCGATCACTGGCGCACGCCCGAGCCAGGCCGTGCGGCTCCGCATCGAGGATCTGCGCGATCATCCGGTTAGGCCAAAACTGATGATGCCGAAATCGGGTAAAGGCGGCGGACGTAACCGCGCGCAGAAGAAAGCCGAGCGCTACAGCGTGCCAATTACGCTGCAATTGGCCGCACGATTGAGGGACGCCGCAAAGGGCCGTGCCGACAATGCGCCGCTGCTGTTACAGAGCGATGGCAGCTCGTGGGCTGACAATCCGGGGCAGAATTATCATCGCCAAGTGGACAAAGTCGTCACCGCTATCGGGCTTGATCCTGCCGATGCGACGATGTACGCGCTCCGACATTCCAGCATTGTCCGCATGTTGCTGCAAAATATTCCAATCAGGCTCGTGGCCTCGTTGCACAATACATCGACCACGATGATCGAGCGAACCTATAGCCGTTTCATTACGGAGCACAGCGACGACATTTCTCGCAAGGCGCTGCTGCAACGCGAGCCGCAGATTGGCAACAATGTGGTTGCGATCGGCCGCTAACCGAGATTTGCCAGTGCTGACTAGTAAAACATATGCCTAAAGCAAAACGCCGCGCCGTAAGGAAGTGGCGTTCATTTCTGAAAGTGCATCGTGATTTTGTCCCGCCAGTCTCCTTGCATTGTGCTCACCTCTAGCCGCCCTCGGCCTCTATTGTCCGCATGTGTTGCCACACTCCTGCGTATTGGTTAGCGTAGGCACGCACTGTGAACTTGCGCGCCGGATGCGATCCAATGCCGAAACGCCGCGTTACTCGGGATTTGCCTAGCGACCGATCCGATCCCGCTATCCAAGCCGTGACTGAAAAAGTGCGGAACCTCTTTGCAGAGCGGTGTGCTGTCTTCAAGCTTGACCCAGATAGCAAGAATTTCTGGCGGTTGATGAGCTATGCGTTCGCCTTCGAAAAGCTTTTTTTGATCGCGCGGATGCCGGCAGCCAAAGGCAATGAAACGAAACCCCATCGCTGGACAGCCAGCGAGAACAAAGATTTGGTTGAAAGCGTCAGGAAAAAGATGGCTGACGGTGCCACCGTTGAAAGCGCGCTCAAAGCTCTCAACAAACGCTTTCCCGGCAACCTAAAAAGCCAAGTAACTCGGTATTACGAGGCGAAAAAATCCGTGCGAGAAGCACAACGAGACCAGATGGCAAACATCATCCTTGCTCAATCCCCGCCAGATCCACCCTCGTTAACCCGGCCGAAGCGAACAAAGAAATAGCGCCGGGACCCTACGAATTCTTGAAACGTAGTAGGCCTGCAGGCAGCTTCCATCGTCCGCGACAGTGTTCGCGTATGATGATGGAGAAAACGATGGCCGAAGCCACCATTGAAAAGCAGGGCCTCACCGTTGCTGAGGCGAGCCACGTCGCCGGCATCGGCCGGACCAAGCTGTACGAAGCTATTTCGGATGGCCGCCTGAAGGCGCGCAAGTTGGGCAAGCGCACGCTGATCCTGCGCGACGACTTGCGCAAGTTCCTGCAGGCGCTGCCGAGCGCGGAGTAGCCGCCCAAACTCTCGCTGATCGTCATCCGCGCCCGCTGGTATGCCGCCGGGCGTTCGCGGATTTCTGCATACACGGTGGCAAACATAATTGAAAACCGGAGAGCTAACATGACCCAGGAACTTGTGAAGAAAACCAGCGCCGCTATCGCGATTACCGACGACACCGATCCCTTTCAGGCTTTTGCCGACGCGGTGGCGCCCCAGCACATCCTCGGCAAGCTGTTGAAATTCGCCAAGGGGGATTGGGTCGCTGGTGAAAACGGTGAACCTGTCGACAAGACGGCATCGTTTATCGTTGGCATGCCTGCCCTGATGACGGGGTGGGTTCGCTGGCACGAGTTCAAGCCTGTCGAACACGCCATGGTCAGCGTCTGCAGCCGCTTGCTGCCGCCGCGCCGTGAGGAACTCGGCCACAACGATCCATCGACCTGGGAGACCGATGACCGTGGCGACAAGCGCGATCCCTGGCAGCCCACGAGCTACTTGCCGATGGTATCCAACAATGATGGGGAGGTTTTCACCTTCGCCGCTTCCTCTAAGGGTGGACTTGAGGCGCTCGGCAAGCTCTCGCGCGTCTATGCCGCGCACCGGCGGAGTGCGCCCGGGCAGTTGCCGGTTGTCACCCTCAGCAACAGCGGTTATCAGCATTCACGTCGCGAACTGGGTTACATCAAGACGCCGTTGTTTGAGGTGACCGGGTGGGTGCCCGCATCGAAGTTTAACGAGATGGCGGCGCTCGCCGGGTACGACTTCTCGGAGGGCAACGCGTCGGCTGCGACGCCCGCCGCCCCGACGCCCGCCGCCCCGACGGCCGTCGTCAAGCTGGACGACATGGACGACGACATCCCGTTCTGAGCAACAACGATCGGCGGGAGGCTTTTCTCCCGCCCTCATCTCCCGTTTTCATGTTCCAGCGCGTCGGGATCCCACCATGGCGATGCATCAGGAAAACCTCACCGCCGCGCTGGCGCTTGCATCCGCCGCCATCAAGATCTTTCCCGCTGGCGCCGACAAGCGTCCGCTGCTGAAGGGCTGGCAGGACACCGCAACATCCGATCCAGACACCATCCGTGCTTGGTGGGAAGAGTACAGCCGCGATACCGGCGATCCCGTGTGGGCAGAACAACCTCTTGGTGATCGACTGTGACCGCCACGACGGCGGCGCAGACGGTGTCGCCGCGTTCAAGTCTCTCGTCGCCGCCCATGGCGCGCTGCCGCGCCAGGTGCCGCTGGTGAAGACGCCCAACGGCGGCCTGCATGTATATTTCAGGCAGCCGAATGGGGAAGCGCTGGGCAACGGCCGCGGCTCACTGCCTCCCGGCATCGACGTGCGCGGCGCCGGCGGTTTCGTTGTCGGTCCCGGCGCACGCCTGCCTGACGGCCGCGGCTGGACTGCGAGGGCAGGACGCTCACCGATCCATGACGCGCCGCCACTGCCGCAATGGCTCGTCGCCATGCTGCGCCCGGCGCAGCGCGAGGAAGCCCGCGAGCCGAACAATACCGATACCAGCGACGTTCGTGGCCGCGCCTATGCAATGGCGGCTCTCGATCGAGTTGAAGCCGAACTCGCCGCTTCGCCGGTCGGCGAGCGCAACGAACGTCTTTACAAGACCGCATTCCGGCTCGCGACCATGGCCGCGCGGGGCTGGCTGATGGAAAGCGATATTATCGAGACGCTGGTGCGCGCCTGCGAAGGCAACGAGTACCTGCGTGAGCACGGTCACCGCGCGACGATAAAAACGATCGAGAGCGGGCTGCGTGAAGGGCTCATCGTGCCGCACGACGACCTCGAGGACCGCGACGATAGTGCCGCACATGCGAACCGTGGCAATAGCGCGGGCTACCAGCAACAGCAGAAAAGCAAAAGGACCCCCCGCAGCGTGCAGCGCACCACCGGCGAATGGGACGACCCGGATATGTCGATCCTGGACGACCGCCGGGGCGAACTGCCGGACCTGCCGATCGAGGTATTTCCGCGGAGCATGCACCGCTGGATGCTCGACGCATCGCGCGGCGCCGGCGTTACTGTCGGGCACATCGCGCTGCCACTGATCGGCATAGCTTCAGGTCTGATCGGCGTGGCGCGCCGAGTGCAGGCCACCCGTTCGTGGCAACAGCCGATGACGTGCTGGACCTGCCTGGTCGGGGTGTCAGGTTCGGGCAAGACGCCGTCGCTCGACGTGGTCAAGCGCGCACTGTCGGTGGTGGAGCGTAGCCGGCAACAGGACAATACCGCGCGCCAACTGGCGCACGAGACGCGCGTCGAGCGCGCCAAAGCGGCGCTCAAGAAATGGAAGGAGGACGTTGCAGCAGCCGTCGATGCCGGGCAAACGCCGCCGGTCAAGCCGGCCGAAGCGCAGGACGTGCGTCCGTTCGTGATGCCGCGCTCTACGTCTCCGATTGCACAATCGAGAGACTGGCGCCATTGCTTGAGGCGCGGCCGCGTGGCGTGATCTATGTGGCCGACGAATTAGCCCGACTGTTTCATGAACCTGGAACGCTACAGCGGCGGATCTGATCGCGCATTCTGGCTCGAGGCCTGGGACGGCAATAGCTTCGTCGTGGAACGCCTCGGCCGCCCGCCGGTGATGTTGCCTCACCTTCTCGTCGGCGTTGTTGGCGGTTTCCAGCCGGACTTGCTGGCGCGCAGTTTTGCCGGCGACAGTGACGGCATCTATTCCCGTTTCCTCTATGCGTGGCCACCCGAAGCACCGTTCCGGGAGCCCACCGACGATGCTGATGAGGTCGATCCTGAAATTATCAACGCCTTCGCCCGGTTGGCGAGCCTGCAGGCTGGTGACGACGACGCGTTCGCGCCGCGCAGCGTTCCACTGACGCCGGACGCTAGACGGGTATTTGCGCAATTTGCGCAATTCGCGCATCAGGAAAGGCAATTGCTCGACGGGCGCGACCGCGAATACTGGTGCAAGGGAACGGGGCATGTGCTGCGCCTGTCAGGCTCTCTGTGTTTTCTCGAATGGGCATGGACCGGCGGTGCCGAGCCACAGGCGATCGACGCGCGTCATGTCGAGAGCGCGGTGCTGTTATGGAAGGGCTACCTGTGGCAGCACGGGCGCGCCGCCCTGCGCCTTGTGGGGCTTACCGACAAGCACAGCCATGCTCGCACCGTGCTGCGCTGGCTCCACGCCGGCAACAAGGCAACAGTGTCGCGCGAGGAGGTGCGCCGCGAGGCGCTCGCACAGCGGCTTGACGCTGGCGAGACGCAGGCGCTGCTCGACATGCTGGTGCGCGCCGGCTGGCTTCGCGAGGCCCCTGTGAAAGTGTCGGGACCGGGAAGGCCGCCTCGAAGATGGGAGGTCAATCCGCGTCTTTTCGCAGTCCCTCTCTAAGGCGGAAATTGCGGGAAATGCGGAAATTCAATCCGAACAGCATTTCCGCAGTTTCCGCAATTGCCGCTGTGGGTTGGGTGGGTGCCCTGCAAGAACCGCACGGGCCGAACCCCGGCAAACAAAGGGAGAATGGCCATGATGACCGCAGAGCAAGTCTGCTACATCCTCGTTGCAAACAACAACCCCATGACGACGACCGGGCCACAAGTTCGCACTTTGGTCGAGGAGCTGTTTGGTCGCGTCGACATCGCCACCATGCGCGCAGGCGTAGAGCTTGCTGCCGCCGAGTTCGAAGACTGAACGAGTGTCTGGACGAACCCGGCTACCTGGTTGCGGCGATACTTGTCCGCGACTACTTCAAGGATTGTTGCACCTTACATTTGGTCTGACTGACGGGGGCCGGCAATACGATGTGACGAACCATGGCACCGCTCAGTCTTCGCGGGCCTGGAAGTAGGCCGGGAGCTGTTGCCTTCACTATTCTTACGGCGCTACACTCGCGCTGCGGTCGTGCGGGAATGTGGAATTTGAACTTCTCGGTGGAGCGCGGGAATGTGGGGCGATAACCGGTACTGGAGTCCCAGCCCGATCAAATCCCGACATATACCCGGTGTCTCCCCACCCCCGGCTGAACAATTCCGATCCGTTCGCGGGAGGTGGCCTTAATCCGCGAGGCGAGCACGCACGTTGATGACCGCGCGCGCCGTCCACTTGCCGCCGCGAGCGGTGCGAACGCCGCGACGATTAAGTTCATGTGCGCTAGCGTTGGCGCTAAGCCCAGCGAGTTCTCCTTGCAGCATCGGACGGATCAGTTCGGCGAACTGGTCTGCCTGTTCACGGACGCAGCACCGGCCTTGACGGCGGCGGCGGCGGCGATGGCGGGATCGTTGAAGGTCAGCGTTTCCGGGCGCGGATTGCCGAGTTTGATGCCTTGCGCCTTCTTGGCGGCCAGCGCGTCTTTGGTGCGCTGGCTGAGTGCCTCGCGCTCCTGTTCGGCGACCATAGCCATGATGCCGACCATCATGCGGTTGGCTTCCGGCATGTCGAGCGCGACGAAATCGATACCGGCATCGCGTAGGCTCAGCAGGAACACCGGATCACGCGACAGGCGATCGAGCCGCGAAATGATCAGTCTAGCCTTGTAGCGACGGCAGGCATCCAGCGCCCGCTGCAATGCCGGGCGGTTCTTGTCGCTCTTGCCGGATTTGATCTCGACGACTTCATCGACCAGTTTCCAGCGGCCGCCGTTCAGCCAAGTGGTGACCGCTGCGCGCTGCGCTTCGAGGCCCAAGCCGGATCGAGCCTGCTTGCCGGTCGAAACTCTGAGGTAACTCACATACTTGCCGTCGTGTCTGACCATGTCCCGCCCCGTTTGCAAAACACCATATCGAACGTATTGGTGTTTTGCAATGAACCCTGACGAGGAATTGTCGCCGCGCCACGGGCCATCGGCCTGAGACTCACAGAGAGGCGTTTGGGTTGGGGCTACACCCGGCCGGGTCTGCCGAAATAACTCATGGGCGGTCGCAGGGGGCACGGCAAATGGCCTTCTGGACAGGCTCCAGCGGCTTGAGATGCGCTTGGCCTGATGCGCAGGCCACCATTCCGCCCGCTGCATAGGGCAGAATGCCCTGTGAGCTAATTACTTCGATTGCCAGGATGATCGAAGGAGCCTATTTTTTCAGTGCTTCGTGTTCAAGCACCAGCGGCTCGTCTTGGTCCTCCGGAACAACGTCAACGAGTTGGCGGATGATCACGCGGATTGGACCGCCATCGGGGTCGTTATGGACCTGGGCCGCTCGACCCCATCCACGATCCAGCAGGATGCCTGCCGCCGACACGCGCGCCGCCGTGGCACGGCCTCTTGGCTGACGATCCCGGCAAGCACCTTGATGCATAGCTCGGTGTGTCCCCGCGCCAGCGACCGCAAATCGGATGGGATTTTCTTTCGGGGCAATGGTTTGCGGGGAAGCGTCCCCCTCCTGTTGGCGAAATCACCGAACCCGCGTCCGGCGCGGCGACGATCACGCGAATACTCTTAACACAAAAGGCGCGCAATATCCCGAAGATGCCGGTGCTGGGCGTTGAGCTGCTGGACCGCAAAAGCTTTGCGCGCGCGGATGGAAACAGGAGCTCACCGCAGTCCGCACACATCCAAGCAACCTTGCAACGCTATCACTATTCGGCTTCTTGTACTTGTTGCACCGCATCGCCCGGTAGTTTCCGACTTGAGCAAAACCTTCGAAGACTCGCTGCGACGGCAGATGCTGGATTAGGCACGTTTCGATCCGCGAGGACTACGAAATGCAGGTGCAGCGGCTGACAGCCATATTGAAAGGGGCCGATCTCAGACTTGCGCTGTTGGCCTCGATTGATCTTGCTGGACTCGCTCTCGAACATCCCAAGTATTGGGTTGATCACAAGCGCAAGGCGGATGTCAGCACGATCCGGCGCGCCCTCAAAGAGGCAATCACGAATTCCGAAAAACTACTCGGCATCGATGGGCGTCGCTCGCGACACGGATACGAGGCCAGTCGCAGTTAGTGGCGCGCCGCTCCTCCTCGTATTCCCGGCGCACCCCTGCGGTAGTCTCATGCTTGATCTCGTGCACCCACAGCGGGCCTGTCGGTGGCCGGAGCCTTCGACGACAGGCATGGCGGGATGAAGCCTGGGGGCTGGGGCGTGATCATGTGCGTAGTGTTTGCGAAAAGTCACATCATCATGGTCATCAGCCCCAATGTGAGCGTGACGAGAATGAAAATCTTGGCCGTGGTGTCCGAAATAAGCCACATCGGGTCGTACCTGACCTGTCTGGGCCCCCGCAGCTATGTATCCGTCAGCGCGTTAACGACTGGTCAAATCAATCACGTTAAGCCGCGGATGACGTCGGCGGCACGCGATCTTTGCCGGATTCCGCTACTGTTTTGGTACAAGCTGCAATGGTGTCTCCGACCACCACTCGCTACTACCAACACGATGGGCAGTGAGCTGAAGTTTCGTATCGCAGTCGTTGTATTTGGTATGTTTCCGGTGGTGCTGCTCACCTTGCTAATCTTCAAGATGTGATCCAGACACATTCATTGATTTAGCTCAACCGGCTTCGCTGCCGTCGAGCGCCTCCCTTTCTATTTTAGAGGGGGGCATCAATGACTTGCCGTGACTTTGGATTTACCTTGCACTCGTTTGGGCGACAACCGCGCTGGCCATCGCGGCGCTCGCATCTTTGATATGGCGAAGCGGCGGAGCCGCTAGGCGGCCGGTCGCCGCATGGTGTCAAGGTCAAGAACCGGAGCCATCGCGCTTTCAGCCGGTGATGGAGCAGGTGGGATAGCGCGGGCCATTTGGCCGCGCCGAACGGCGACAATAAAAGGGGCAATGCAATAAATGAAAACAGAGACCCACCTCGGCGACGGACTCTACGCCAGTTTCGACGGCCACCAGATCAACCTGCGGGCATCGCGAGATGGCGGTGATCATTGGGTTGCGCTGAAGCCGGACGTGTTTGACGCGCTCCTTGAATTCCACGCCAAGACCGCTGAAATGATGAAACGAGGCGCAGCCCAATGGACGTAACGGATCGCATCCGAACCGAGCGGACCAATGCACTTAACCAGTGCCCATCTTCGCCTCCCCGAACTTCGGCCTGATCTCGGCGCCGCACTTGGTGCAGTCGGACAGGCGGACATGGTCCGGCCAGAGATCGGCATTCATTTCGCCGCGACCTGAGCAGCGATGATCGCGGCAGTAGATCAGCACGTCACGCACGCCCATCTCGCGCATGTCGCCGAAGGTGATTTTGACGGGGTAGGAGGTCATGAGGCGCTTTACTTGGGGACAACGCATCATAGGACAATTGTGGCCGACGTGATCGCCGGGATTTTATAGCCATGCTCGGTGCCCAGAGGTCCCTCTTGGGGCACCCGGCAACTCCTGACGAGGCGGCCCCGGTTGAGCCCCAACGAGACCGGGGCCGTCTTTTTTTGAGAGCTGAGCGAGCGCGAACCCCGGTGATGGCGAGCCCCAGCCGCTTCGCTCCCGCGGGATTTTCATTGTCGCGTCTTGCACCGCACGGGTCTCCCTCACTACCGTGACGACTTAGAAACATTGGGGGAAATTGAAATGACCGCTTCCGTACCGAGCTTCCGCGCGGCGGTCGTGATAGTCGTGACAGGCATGATCTGGGGCATCGGGATGGGGATCACCCAAGATCACTCAACGCTGCCAGCCGGCCGCAACAAGCTGTTCCTGCTGGTGATGGCAGCGGGATCAATCGTTGGCACCTTCATCGGTGGCCGGATGCTGGGGCTGGTGCCGAATTCACCGCGCTGTTGTTGGCGTCAGCGGTCAAAGTCTGGCGGCACGAATAATTGACGCCACCGGATGTCACGCAAACCCTCGCAGCCGGTGCCGCCTCAAGACCTCCCGGATAGTCGGATAATCCTTTAGGAACGCAGCAAAGCCGTCAGGTATGCTAGCCCCTGACGGCCTCGCTGGAATTCCGGCTCTGAGAGTATAAGCCGGGCTGGTACGCAACCGCATTGCGATCCCAGAACCGGGCAGGGAAAAGCCCATCGACGGCTTTTTCGTGGTTATGCCCGCAAGACACTGCCTTCGTCTTGGACTTCCACGCCCGCGCGGCAGGCCTGAGCAAAGAAGCTACTGCGGGGTGGCAACTGTACCTGTACGCCGGTGTTCGCGTCGTTCGTGGCGGCCCGTTCGCCGCCCCTCACGGCGCTCGTGCCGTCCAGTGCGCCGTTCCTGACGTCGCTCCATGCCAACGGTCTGAGCTTCGGCATCCGACGTTACCAGCCCGGTGGCAGTCGCTGCGATTACGAGAGCAGCAGCTTTTCCGAAGAGAGAAAAGGCACTTCGACGAGAGATGGTTTCTGTTTTGATGGTTTCGCTCATGGCCAAAGGCTCCTCGGGGCTGGTGAAGGCCTATGCGGCTGCCGTTCCGAGGTGTCGGTATTGATTTAGGTCAAGCAGATGGTTCAATTCGGATTGCGAATGCAGCCGTGGTCGTCCGCCCTCCCATACCCGGCCTTCCGAAGCGCCACCGCCACCACGATCAGCGCATGCTCGACGGCCTCAAGATCGCCGCCGCTGGCGACGACCCGGTTGAACAACGCGACCGCACGTCGCGGATCGTCGAGATAGTCGCTCAACCTCAGCTGCTTCATGGCGCACTCGTTATCACCACCGTGGGCACCTTCACCTCGTTGCGCTTCCACATTTCATCAGCACAGCGAACGCAGATCAACCGGCACAGATGCATCGGCCGCTCCAGCGACACCAGCCATTCGTCGCCGATCCGCTCGTACATTTCCTCGATGGCACCGTCGGCGTTCTTCACCGCCATCTTGAACGCTTGCCCTTCGCCTTCCACGGTGGCGAGACTGTAGACATCGTTGCTGCGCTTCCAACTGACGATCTGCATCGCATTGCCCTCCCGATGTGGCCGATCTGCCACGGTCCAAGCCGGGGAACACCCGGGCCGGGCTGGCCATCCGACCATGACTGGAATATCGTCCTATTCGAACAATTGGTTCCGAAGAGGACTTTCGCCATGGGTGGAGAAAATTTTGGCGACCTGATGGATCAGATCAAGTCTGCAACCGAAATCGTGACTGCACGCAATGCCGAGATCACCGGGCTCAATGCGTCGAACGCCGCGCTTGCCAAGCGCGTTGAAAAGCAGGACGTCGCCATCAACGCGCTGAGCGCCAAGATGGGCCGCCCCGGTGGCGGTGGGCTCGATCTCGATGACACCCGCACGCAGGCCATCGCGTTGCTTGAGCAGCGCCACATGATTTGCACGCCGCGCCGCGATCTCACTGTAGCTCACGAACATGTATCGACCTCTGAAGAGATCGAAGAGGCCAAGCTTGCCGACAAGGGCGCACGCGCCCTGATCCGGACCGGCAACATCGACAACGTCGAATATAATTGCCGCAAATCCCTGACCGCCTTCCAAGTCGGCTCGTCAGGATACCTTATGCCGGTGGAGTGGAGCTCGCGGGTCCGAAGCAGCGGACGCGGTCGCCGTCCCAGCGCACCATCAGGCGATAGCCGTCGTGTTTGACCTCGTGAACCCACAGCGGGCCTGTCGGTGGCCGGTCGGTCTTGGAGGGAAGGCATGGCGGGATGAAGCCGGAAGGCTGCGGCACGGTCATAGGCGGAGGATAGGGTAATGGCCCTGCGGGGCGCGATGCAAAAAGAAAAAGCCGCCCCGAAGGCGGCTCTTCGTCATGTGTGTGAGCTTGATCAGGCCGCTGCAAGCGCGAGACCTTGATCCTTGCGGGACCGGCGATAGGACATGAAACCCACGCCAGCGAAGCCCAGGAGCAACATCGCCCACGTCGAAGGTTCAGGAACCCCACCAACCGTCGGATTGATGGTATTGCCCGACGTGGTCTCGAACAGCGCGCCGCTGTTCGCAGTGGCATCGGTACCCCCCAAGAAACCGACGATGTAGCCGCCCTGAGCGAATTTATCGATTGAGAACAAGTCGGGCTGCACACTGCCCGGTGTCAGCAGGCTGTAATTCCCGACGTCCGCCTGAAACACGTAGAACCCGGTCAGCCCGGCGGGATTACCCAGTAGAGCCTGCGTTGCCGGCAGATAGGCTCCGATAGGGTTGCTGGGGCTGGCATTGAGGCCGAGATAAGCATCGAGCTGCCCGCTTGTCCAAGGCGTGGCCGAGACCAAGGTGGCGGTAGCAGTCGACGTGCCAGTGACGTGGATGCCCGCAAATCCAGCGGGAATTGTGATGTTGTCTGGGATCAGGAAATCCAGAACAAGGTCGCCGCTCGCCGCCGGCGAGAACCCGAAATTGACCGGCGGGTTTGATGTGATCGGGGTATTAGTCCCGTTGTCAGCGCAGCCTGCTAAGCAATAACCGTGGAGCGCAGCGCTAGCCGGCGTCGAAGACGCGAATGCGGCAAGCCACCGCACTTAGCAAAGTCCTCTTCATTGGCAATTTCTCGGACTCGAAACTGCCCCCATTTATACTTACTGCCAGGTTTTGGTTCCGTCGGGCCAAGAGTGAACACAAGGCAGAATGTCAGACCTGAAGATGATGCGCCGAGATATTCAGCGCGCGTCCCGAACATCGTACAGCCGCTTTAATCGCTCGGTGATTATATCACAAAAGGCCTTTAGCTCTGCCCTATTGCGGACAGGGCCGGCATCAGCGCCAAATGTCAGCAGACAATTCCATGGGTTGGAACCGTAGACGGTCACCTTGACGCCGGTCTCCGGGCAACCCTCGATCTTGCTCAAGTCTTGGTGGATCATTGCCGCCAGTTCTTCGACGGTCTTTGTTTGTTTGACAAAAATTGCGCGTACCGAATCGTCCGCCATTTGGTTGACGGTGGACGTTCCCGGGTCTTCCGGGCTGGCCGCGTTCGTCTTGCGGTCGCTAAGAAACTTGAGGATCGCGCGCTCTGCGGCGACGATGAAGCCGGAAGGAGTGCTTTCGTCTTCGTCGCTCATTTCGCCTTCAGCCTCCCTCGACCAGCATCAAAAAGCCGCCGCGCGGCTGCGATCAATATTTCCCGCAGTATTTGCGCCCACGGAACGTATTGCAAACTAGTGGTTCGTCACAGTGATTTTGACGTTTTGATACCGAGCCATTCGAGGATCGGAGCATCCGAGCGATGCGCGGCTCATGCACCGGGCGATCGAGAAGCTGGTGGATTTGGCCAAACGCGAGAGCGTCGAACTGCGCCAGAGCTATCTGCGCGTGGCCAGGCGCGCCGCCATCATGGTGGGACGCTACACGCATGCCCACCAATTCAAGCGTGCCCGGCGAGAGCTCAAATTCCTGCGCACCCGGCTTGGCCGCATCATCCGCGACATCAGACGCGAGATCGAGGGTGACCCTGCGCTTGAGGATCGCCTTGGTCCGCTGCTCGATCTCGCCCACCGGGTTCGCCATCAAGAGCAGCGTCAGCGCGGTCCCAAGGTCTACTCGTTGCACGCCCCCGAGGTGGAGTGAATCGGCAAAGGCAAGGCCCGGGCACCTTACGAATTTGGCTGCAAAGTCTCGATTGCCACGCCTGCCACCGCGCCCAAAGGCGGGCAGTTCGTGCTGCATGCCAAGGCCCTGCACGGCAATCCCTATGACGGCCACACGCTCGGTCCCGTCATCGCCGACCTCGAAAAGCTCACAGGTGTTGAAGTGCGCCGCATCCACGGCGACAAGGGCTACCGCGGCCACAACTATCCCGACCGGTTCAAGGTCTGGATCAGCGGCCAGGTTCGCCGTGTCACCAAAGCCATCCGTCGCGAGATGCGGCGTCGCGCCGCCGTCGAGCCTGTGATCGGCCATCTCAAGGACGACCACCGAATGCGCCGTAACCATCTCAAGGGCCGCGAGGGCGACCGCATCAACGCCGTGCTCGCCGCCGCCGGCTACAACTTCAGCCTGCTCCGCCGCTGGCTCACCGAACTTTTATGCGGCCTGTTATGGATACTCTGTCGCCACCTGTCGCAACCACACCTTGCGTAAAACGGCGCTCAGAAGCGTTCTTCACGGACGACTAAGAAGTGTATCGGAAGAAGTCCCCGTCCATCTGCATGCACTCGAGTGTGTGGGGCAGACGAAGTCGGAACAGGGGGGCGCATCGTCAACAAGAAGCGAGAAAGCCTTTGCCATAGGCTTAATCGACGATTTACTGTATTAAATTCACAATCTCTTTATTGTCTTATTTAGGCTGATCTTCAAATCGGCGCTTTATGTTGTGGTTATCCGGCGGGACGAAAGTTTCGTCGAATAAGTCGGTAAAAAAACGACAACAGGGAAGTGTCATGATCAAAACCGTTGCAACGGCGGCGGAAACCGCTGGTCGCACTGCGGGCCATGCTCCGGTGCAGGCGCTCTATCTCGAAGCGTTGACTTTGGTGGAGCGGCTGCATCGGCGCCTGCTCGACGTCATCAAGGATGAATTCGATCGCCGCGGCCTCGCCGATATCAATTCGGTACAGGCACTGTTGCTCTACAACATCGGCGACAAGGAATTGACCGCGGGCGAACTGCGCACGCGCGGCTATTACCTCGGTTCCAACGTCTCCTACAACCTCAAGAAACTTGTCGAACTCGGCTTCATCGATTATCAGCGCTCGCGCGTCGATCGCCGCTCGGTCCGCATCCGCCTGACCGCGCAGGGTCAGGAAATCCGCAAGATTATCGACGCGCTCTATCAGAAGCACGTCAAGACCGTGGAGCAGGTCGGCGGCATCTCGGACGAGGAGTTCGCGGCCCTGAACAAATCGTTATACCGGATCGAGCGGTTCTGGACCGACCAAATTCTATACCGTCTCTGAAATCCATTTGGGGCAAGGAAAACGCTGAGTCCTGAGGGCCCTCAGGGGCAGCAACTGGAATACGGCCCCAGGTAGAAAAAGGACACCTATGACCGATCGGATCAAGATCATCTGCTCCAATTGCCGGAAGCTTTTTTCTGATCGAGCCAATCGGCTCAAGAACGGTTATCAGGTTCAGTGCCCGAATTGCATGAGGCTGATTACCTTTGATAGTGGCTCGGAAGATCCCAATATTCGGCGTCCTTTGAAGGCCGCCCGAGACGTTCGTCATGCGGCGGAGGATGCCCTCGTCATGGCCAGACTGGCCGCTCAACAGCCGAAGCGCGACAGCGGATACTGACCCGCGCGGCGCGCGCTGAGATGATGCAATGGACAAGCATCAGCCACAAGCAGCAACCGGCCCTAAGTGCGAGGTGGGTCAGAACCGGAAGTCGCGGACCTTGCGGATACTGCAGATGCATCGGCCATCAGCTATCTGAAGCGATGACCGGCCTCACCAGCGGCTGCTTGATCAAGCGCGATACGCTGGCGCTAGGCGCAGATCGTCAATGCTTTTGCCCGCCGTCAGCATCTCACTAATCCAACGGGGTGTTTTTCCGCGGCCCGCCCAGGTCTTCGAGGGATCGTCGGGATTCTGGTATTTCGGATGGACCTTAGGATAAGGCCGACGCTGCTGTTCCGACGAATGCGCCACGTCGCCTCGAAGTTGTCGACTTTCGCTTGTGGTCATTTGAGGCTCTCCAAAATCCGCAAAACAACCGGCCGCTCGACCTAACGTTCAGCCGCTTTCATTCGGGAACGCTTTACAAGTTCGCCCGTTGGCGTTTGCATTGGGAGGAGACCAGAGAGGGCGCCGAATTCAGTTGGAGCGGCAGTTATAGTCCGCGCGGGCGGCGGCTTCGTGCGCACCACCGCAAAGTACCTAAACATTAGCGGAGGAGTGACACAATGGATGACCCTCATCAGGTGAATTCGATAATTGCAACTGCAATTCGCGAGTGTAGCGTAGAGCATCCGGATCACATGATTGCTCCGGAGCAAGCCAAACAAATGGCGAAATGCATTATTGCAGCGTTGAGCGACGCCGGGCTGGAGATCCGCCTGCATGACGGTCCATCAGATGCTCTGCCGAAACGTCAGTAATCTGGGACAGTTTTCGCTCGCAAAGATTGCACCCAGGCCGGCCAAGAGACATTGAAACCAACCGGGCACGGAGTGCGGTGCCGCGATGAACCGCCCGAATTTTTGTATTCAAGGTGCCATGTCCGAGGTGGCACACTGAAGAATGCATCGGCGTGCCTGCTGATCGTTGCCGTTGTAGCTGTTCTAGACCGGAGCGCTTCTTCAACAGGATCAAGCAATGCCGGCGCGTCGCTACCCGGTATGACAAACTCGCTGCAAACTACCTTGCCTTCATAAAGCTCGCTGCCATTCGGGTTTGGCTGCGCTTTTATATAGTCCACGCCCCTAGTGTCCTGACTCTCAATTGCCCTGTAATAACTCATGCTGCCTCGACTTTATCGAGAGCGGCGCGGGCGCGGTTGATTTTTTCGAGGATTGCGGCGCCTTCGGCCTTCCAAGTGTATGGTTTCGGGGCCGCATTGCGATCGGAGAGATAGGCTTCGATGTTACGGACGAGTTCACCGATGGAGGCGAAGCTGCCGGAGCGGATCACGTCGGCTGTCAAATCGGCAAAGAAGCGTTCGACGAGGTTCATCCAGGACGAAGATGTCGGCGTGAAGTGCGACTTGAAGCGTGGGTGGCGGGCGAGCCAGGCCTTGACCCTCGGATGCTTATGAGTGGCATAGTTGTCCTGGATCAGATGGACGTCGAGTTCCTCGGGCGTTTCGCGGTCGATCTGCTTCAGGAATCTCAACCATTCGACATGAGTGTGGCGCGCCTCAGTGCGCGCGATCAACTTGCCCTTCATTGCATCGAGTGCAGCAAACAATCCCGTAGCTCCTGTTTGCCCGAAGCACCCAAGGTTATTTAAACTGATTTGCGAGACGCTACACTAGCTCACGCTCCCTTGCGGGTCAGCGAGGTCCGCTTTGCCTGTCAACGGACATCGTCAGCTTGCCGCGACATGTCCGAAAATGCCGATATTGTTATCGTTCGGTGATTCAGGCAAACTCGTTGGCAGCAGAGGTAGGGTCGTGGGACACCAGTACAACTACTTCTATCTTACCGTTTTTCTTATTGGCATCGCCATTGTCTTTTTAGCGAGCGAATTTGGATGGCGACTGGGCACACGGACCGAGGATCACGGTGTGAGCGGCAACATTTCCGCACTGGAGCAATCGCTCCTAGGATTGCTTGCTTTGATTGTTGGGTTCACTTTTTTGATGGCGCTTACGCGTTTCGAAACGCGGCGCGAAGCGGTTCTCAATGAAGCAAACGCGATTGGCACGACGGCTTTGCGCGCACGCCTGCTGCCAGAACCTCATCGGACGGAATCACTGAAGCTACTTCGGGAATATGCCCAGATACGGATCGATTACCTCCCGACGGGCAAGTCTTTTGCGGAACTACCGGCTCTTATTGATCATTCGAACAATATCCAAGAAGCGCTATGGCAGCAGGTGAAAGCACTTTCGGCTAAGGATAATAATATGGTGCCAACTGGCTTATTTATCCAAGCGCTTAACGAGATGATCGACGACCAAGGAAAGCGTCTTTCAGCACTGCGAAACTATATTCCGAGCTTGTGTTGGTATCGCTTTTCGGGATAGCTGCCGTTGTCTGCGGCTTTGCGGGTTATGCGAGCGGGCTTGACCCGCTCCGGTCTCGATTGCCTGTCTTCATTACCGCTTTTCTGGTTTGTAGCGTCATATTTGTAATACTTGACCTTGACCGTCCAAATGTTGGCTTCGTTACCATCAGTCAGCAACCAATGATCGATACGGTAGCAAGCCTTTCAGCCTTTAACGACTAGGCTCAATAGAGCTGCGGGACGAAACGCTGGGTCGACTTCTTGGGTCGCTTATAGTCGGTATCCGGCTGGCGGGGAGGAAGCTCGATCTGGACCGGTCTCATTTCCTGATAGGGAATTTGATCAAGCAGATGCCGAATGCAGTTGAGGCGGGCTTGTTTCTTGTTATCGGCGTTGACGACGTGCCACGGAGTTTTCTTGCGGTCAGTGTGCTCGAACATCACGTCCTTGGCCTTAGAATAGTCCACCCAACGCTTGCGCGATTCCACGTCCATCGGGCTCAGCTTCCAACGCTTAATTGGATTTTCGATGCGCTCCTGAAACCGCCGCTCTTGCTCTTCGTCGTTCACCGAGAACCAATACTTGATGAGATAGATGCCCGAGCGCACCAACATCTCCTCAAATATTGGGCAGGAACGAAGGAACTCCTGATATTCGTCCTCCTTGCAGAACTCCATTACGCGCTCGACTCCGGCGCGATTGTACCAACTTCGATCAAACAGAACGATTTCGCCACGCGTCGGGAGTTCAGCGACGTAGCGTTGAAAATACCATTGGCCTCGTTCACGATCCGTCGGCGTGCCGAGCGCAACGACACGGCAGATGCGAGGATTTAGGCTCTGGGTGATGCGCTTGATGACGCCGCCTTTTCCTGCGGCGTCGCGGCCTTCAAAAATGACGACCACCTTAAGGCCATGCAGCCGAACCCATTCCTGCAACTTGATGAGTTCAAACTGCAGATGTGCGAGCTCATCGACGTATTTATAATCCTTCGGAGGTTTGTGCGATTTTGGCCGGCCGGCTGCATGCCAATACTGTTCGACCGCTGCAGCCTCCTTGGCGTCGCGCCGCACGGATTTTTGATGCAGAGCAGATTTGCTGTTCTTTGTCATAGCCCCCCAAGCTCGCCGGATGATGACGGATCGAAGAACTGTACCAAAACATCTCCGGCGATCAACCCGAAGACCGGTGTGGGCGCGGCCATAATCGGAAGTGTTCCTGCCGGCACGGCCACGTCCGTTGTACCCTCAGGTGCCGCCATTGTCGTCACGGTCCGTGAAGGCCATTCTCTCTCAGAGGATGCGCAGCCACTGTGTTCCGTGCATGCCAATCGCAAGAGCGGCGCCACGAGAGAGATCTGTGTAACTCCGCGCGTGAATGGGCCGCGGTCATTAATCACCACGGTAACAGAGCTCCCGTCTCACTCTTTCATTTTAATACCCTTCTCGGCCCTAAAGGCCTGGAAGACCACGTCGATAGCTTGAATGACTTTTTTGCTCGGATTGGCCTTACAATAGACGATGAGTTCGTGCTCAAGGGTTTTGGCTCGGTCAACCTTCATCATATGCTTCTTGGCCAGACCGTTGTACCAACCACTATACCAAGTCGTCAGATAATCTGCGTCTTCCTGATATGTGTTGGCCAATTGGGCGCAGGTTAGCGCCTGAACGTCGATATAGCCGTCGCTATCGGTATAGGTCTTAAGTTGGACTTGTGCGCACGCGGGTCCTGCAAGTGCGATGATCCCGCAGCACACGATGAACCTTTTTATGATCATTGCATTGCTTCCTTTGCACGGAGCGCACTCTCGCCGCTTTCATGTACCAGCCGAAATCGTCAGTTGTGTTGATGATCCTTATCAAGATCAGCGCTCTTCCCCGGGCACACGCGTGGAGCGTGTGCACGCCAACGCCGCCGCAATCAATGTGGTGCTCTAATTCCAATCGCTGCCTTCGAATGCGAAAAACAAAAGAGTGAAAACGATGGCAACGACTGCGCCGAAAACAAGCATAGCGAGAACCTCTGAGAAGAACCCGCAACCAATCGAATCACATCAAGATACCGTGCTCCATAGCCGAGCGATCATTGTACCAAGGTGCATGATCGATGATCGGGCCAATATCGCAGCCAGCAATGGAGCCTGCAAAAACCCACAAACGGACCGATGAGGAGAAACCAAGCTGTGATTGAACTCGCCAGCGGAAGGAAAGAGTGCCAGCGATGGCGCTAGCGTAGCGTCTCGCTCGGGTCATATTGGTGACGACGTGCGGACGTTCGTCGAGACCGGTTAGCCTAGACAGGCGCAGCTCAAGGCCGCGCGCGAGGTTCCGCCGCATGTGAACTCACGCCAAACATTTAGTATCAGCCGCCAAATGCGATCTTAGGGAGTGTCACGGGCTTGCTCGGGAGCGGTCGTTCGGGTTAAGGGTGCCGCGCCCCTGGCAATGTCGCCAGCCAGGCCAAGCCGTCATAACGAAATGACCAGCCAACAACAGCCATACAACAACGAAGGTCTGCCCCCGAGGCCAGACAACAGCCCGCAACCATGCGCCATGCAGCGACTGGCGGGAACCCATAATAAATCTGGCGCGAGCGTTCGGGGTTTGCCGTTTGCACCCTCGGAACAGTTGATAGCGGCGTAGCTACGGACTGTCGCGGCCTGATGATCGCCCGTAGCTGGTCGGCGTAGTCGGTAATGATCCGGCGCGCCAGCTCCGTGCGCGACAGCTGGCGCCTTTTACCCACGCGTTTTTTGACGGGTGGTGGTTTCATGCCGCAAAGGGTCGCTGTACGACACGAGGGTGCATTGAGCTAAATCAAACGTGCGGCCCGCAAATCAGCGTCAGTCTTCCTCGCTCTCCCGGCGCACCGCTGCGTGGTCTTCAGCCACGTCTTCGACGGCCCGCTGCGGTATGGCGCATCCGTCCGCTTTGAGACGATGCCTTCCAGCCCCATCTGGCAGACGTGCTTGAAGATCGCCGGACCGTCTCCGGTCAGGTGCTCGCCGTACTGGATTGCGCGCCACTTCTTGGTCTTGCCGAGCAGCATCGTCCTGAGCCGCCGCTTGCGCTCGATCAGCGGCATGTCGCGCAGGTCGCTGCCGACGTGTTCCAGCAGGTCGAACGCGACCAGCACCACCTCGCTGCCCCGGCCGCGCCCGCGCAGCGCTTGGAAGTCCGACGCGCCATCCTCGTTGAGGATCACGGCCTCGCCGTCGATCAGGAAGGTCGTGTTCGTCATGCCGCGTGCGGCTTCCACGATGGAGGGGAAGCGGTCGGCCCAGTCGTGGCCGTTCTTGGTGAAGCAGCGGACCCGCTGGCCGTCCCAGCGCACCATCAGCCGATAGCCGTCGTGTTTGACCTCATGGACCCAGTCGGAGCCGGACGGCGGTCGCTCCACCTTCGACGGCAGGCATGGTTCGATGAAGCCGGAGGGGAGCCGCATCTATCCGCGGTCCCTATGTGGCCTGGCCGAACTTCGGCCGGATGTCGGCGCCGCGCTGGCCAACTTGGTACAGATGAACTTCGGCTCGATGTCGGACAGGCGGACATGGTCCGCCCAGAGGTCGGCATTGATCTCGATGTGATGGCCGCAGCGGTAATCGGCGCAATAGATCAGGACCTCGTCCACGCCCATCTCGCGGAGTTCGGCGAAGGTGATCTTTTGCGGGTAGGTCGTCATGGCAGCGGGAGGATCGCCGGGCCGCGCGCAGCAGGCAAGCCGCTACAGATTGCGGTGGATGGCGTGCCGCCTACCGGCTCTGGCAGATCAAGCAGCAGGTCAAGAAATCGCGCAGCACAGGCCGCTAACGGGCAGGTCGAGATGTTCCGAATTGGACCATTGCCGCCTCGCTTGACATGGATCAAGGCACATCGTCCGACTGCCGCCAACGATGGCGCATTGCATTTGACCCAAGACGGATTTCCAACATCGAGGTGGCCTGCTTGCCAGAGCGGAACCTTGTTTTTGTCGTCGATGACGACGCCATGATGTTGAAGAGCGTAGCGCGACTGCTGCGGCAGTTGGGCTACGCAAGCGTGCTGTTTCCTTCGGCGGAAGCCTTCGCAAATCACAGCGATTTCGACGGGGTGATTTGCGTCCTTCTCGACATCGACTTGGGCGATGTTTCGGGTATCGAGTTGAGGCACCGTCTCAAAGAAGCAAACATTTCTGTGCCGGTCATCTACATCACCGGGAACGACAGCCCCGCCGTTCGCGAGGCTGCGCATCAATCCGGGTGCCTCGCCTATCTGACAAAGCCATTCTCGGCGAAGTCGTTGATGGAGCCGCTGCATAGGGCGGCGACGGGGTTGGCGTAGCGCTCCCACGTATCCGACGGCTGGCACGGTTCGATGAAGCGGGAAGGACGCCGCCGCGCGGCGAGACCATGGTGGCTGCTACTGTGCGCTCGCTGCGTTGGAGCGTGGCGGCGGCCTTTAGCCGTCTAGCCTTAGCTCAGGGCGGGGCTCAACCACTACTTCCTTGTCGTCTGGCCACACCAGCACGACCTTGCGACCGAAGTGATCCGCCAGCGCATGCACAAGATCGTCTAATCCTGTCAGCTTCGGTCCGCAGATCGGCTGGCACTTGTGTTTTTGATTTCGGCACTTCCACGATCCCCAACTACGTCCCGGAACCGAAATCGTAGGTCTCCGTGATCGCCCTAATTATGACAGTCTACCGAAGACGGGGAACAACCGCACATTTCCAGCCTGTGTGACAAATCTGCACGGTCGCTGGAGCGTCCAGACGCTCCAATGGAGCGGCGCGCCGCTCCGCTGCTGGTCAACGATTAGGCCCGCAGCATGATCGCGACCGCGATGATGACCGCCGCGATGAACGTCAGCGACCGAGCCCGACATTCGCCACATGGTGAACCACAACTGGGACACGCAGCAATCAAGCCGACTGGAAATTGCGAACAGTGACTGACTGGATCAGGCCTAGCTGCACTCGCGTTGCTCATTTCCAGTGGCCTCACCGCCGTCTTCGCCACTGCCGACTTTGCAATCTGGTCGTGGCTTTTGCGATAGCCGCTCCCCGATCCTGACCGGCATCAGCTCAACTGCAGCAAGCTTCAGCGTGACCGCGATGACTTGCCGGATGCTGCGCCAATGCTGACGGTCGCGGGCTTGGTGGATCGCCGTCGAGCGACAGGCTTAGTTAGGGACGGCGAGCGATCAATGGTGACGGTCTCAGTCACTCTGTTCGTTCCTGTTGCGTCACCGATTTCTGCTCATTGTATATGCCGATATGATGCCCATCGAGGGGAACAGACATGAGGCGGCGACAATTCCTCGGTGTTGTGGGGGACTGCAATGCGGTTTAGTGTTTGGTCGGTGAGGCAGGACTTTGTACGGACAATGGGGCTTAATGATCGACAAGCGCTAGCTAATTCTTCGGCTGGCGCGGGGAGCGGGGCCCGGACGCCCGAGTTTCGGCTGCTCTATGAGACAGCTCCTGTCGGTCTCGCATTTCTCACCCCTGATTGCCGCTATCAGCTGATCAATCGGCATTTGTGCGAAATTTGCGGCCTTTCTGTCGATGATCATATTGGCCGGTCGGTGCGCGAGACGGTTCCGCAAGTTGCCGAACAGGTCGAAAATATCGTTCAGACGATTTTACGGACTGGAAATTCAATCACAGGCATAGAAGTCAGCGGCCAGCGACCGGACGGCGGAAACGCAGACCGCGTTTGGATTACCAACTGGTATCCTCTTATTGCGACAGACGGCAGCATCCTCGGTATCAACGTCGCATCCGAGGAGATTACCGAACGTAAACGAATGGAAGCGGCACTTGCTGCAAGCGAAGCCAAGTCTCGCGAACTCGCCGACAGTTTGCGCAATTTGAATGAATTACTGGAGCAGCGCGTCGTGGCAGAGGCGCAGGAGCGGGTCCGCATCTGGGACGCTGCACGCCGAGAAATTTCCGAGATAGGTCGGCACCTGACAATGGCAGCGATGGTTGCCTCAATCGCGCATGAGGTCAGCCAACCGCTGGCGGCAATTATACTGAACGCAGATGACCGGCTTGCAATTACTCGCCAAAGCAAAGCCCGATATGGACGATGTGCGTGCGGTATTGAAAGATATTGTCGATGACGGACAACGTGCCCGTGCGGTGCTCGACGGTATCCGCTCAATGTTCCGAAACGATCATGGAGCAAGGACCACTGTGACGGTGAACGACCTCATCGGCGAGGTTCTCGCGGTCGTTCGTGGGGAACTGGACGCTCATCAGGTATCGCTGCGGAGCGAGTTAAGTGACGGTCTCCCAACTGTATTGGCCGCACCGACGCAACTTCAGCAGGTGCTTCTCAACCTCGTCATGAATGCCATCGAGGCTATGAGTTCAGTCACCACTCGAGAACGCGTGTTAA
Source organism: uncultured Alphaproteobacteria bacterium (assembly GCA_963836765.1). Lineage (GTDB taxonomy): Bacteria > Pseudomonadota > Alphaproteobacteria > Rhizobiales > Xanthobacteraceae > Bradyrhizobium. The sequence goes on along the minus strand of CAWILG010000035.1, from coordinate 4,669 downwards.
TCGTGAAATCCGAAATTGGAGAATCCGGTAACGTGCAAATCACAGTGGAAGATACTGGCAGTGGAATTGACCCGAGCCTTGTAGACCGTATTTTTGAGGCGTTCTTCACAACGAAAGCTCTCGGCATGGGGATGGGGTTGTCGATTTGCCGCTCAATCGTCGAATCTCACGGCGGCCTCCTTTCGGTCTCGGCGCGCAGACCCAATGGATCGAGTTTTTGCGTCAAGCTTCCAACAACCCCCCAGCTGCTCGACGAAGGCTCATCGACCTAACGGTCCGAAAGGAAGAGTTGCGCCCGGAAGAAAAGAGCAGATCGCTGCGCTGGCACAATGCGGCCATTGCGGCCGGCGACCACAACAACGCAGCATCACCACGGCGCGTGGGACAACGGCGCGCACCTTCACTGCGTCAACGTCACCCGCGCACGGGTGGCCAGCATCACGTCGTCAATGGCACATTCGCGTTATCACCGCCCGCCGCGAAATTCATTCAGCAGGTTGCGTACCAATCGTCAGGAAACGGAATAATGGGCCAACCCGGCCCGTTGTCGTTAGCTGCTTCGGGGACTGGCGCATTTAGGGATGGCGAGCGGGCCATAAAGACGTTCCGTAGCCCAGGCTCAAGCGTCGCTATCTCGGGCAATCGGTCGAACTCGGGTCGCATGGGTGTCACCCTTACAGTTGATCCGCCACCAAATTCCGATTTTCCAAACCATGTGCCGGACGCCCCGATCACAACCGTATCGCAGGCGCGCCCCCCGGACTATTGCCCTCGGGGCCATTGTCTCGAAGGGGAAACCGATGCGCGCAGGCAAACGAGCGCAGCAATGTCTCGGTGGAAGGGCTGTTCGACCGTGAACTGCCCGGGGCGGATCACGCGAGCCGTTAGACGAGCCGAGCTACGCGCGGATTTGCGGGCCTGTTCCGGCGCCCGCATGGTTACGCGGTGGTCCTCTCACTTGCCGACCCAGTGGGACGTCGGTTCTACCGCTCCAGTGCAGGGGTGAGGGCCAGCGAGGCCGGTTGCCGCATTTCCAACACGACTCAGATGCAAGCGTTCCGAGTAATTCCGGCGTCGCGTCGGCCTTTATCTTTCGGCCAGAAACTCACACCTTCGTTGGTCCCAGCGGCGTGTTTGGAGTGCAAGGGCCCGCACAGAGCGGGCCTTTGTGCGTTAAGCCCAAAATTCAGGCAGGGGATTTCGGGCATAACCACGAAAAAGCTATTGATGGGTTATTTCCAGGCCCAGGTTCGGATGCCGAATAGGTGGGTGCCATCCCAGCTCTAACTCCGCTTAGGGCTCGGTTAATTACCAGCGAGGGCCGTCAGGTAATTCCTGACGGCTTTGCTGTGCCGACTGGTTGCCGGCGGCCATCTTCTTGACGCCAGGTCGGCGCCGCCATCGCCGTAAAGTGCACAGTTGTTGAACGCGACTGCTCATAAAATCGCTTTGTGAGATCGTGGTCGTCGCGGTTTGATTTTTGCGTGGGTTCGTGGGGCGACACCAAGCACTGCGCTTGCCTCGCGCCATTTTTCCCAGCGCCCCCGCCGTCCTCCCGGCGGGGGCATTTCCTCCTCTGGTTTGCCGGCGGCCCTCCCGAATGCATGGAGGCTGCGGCTAACCTGATTTATTTGCTGCGGCTCACTGGCTCATCATCGCTATCACCAGCGATGATGCCTTTAGCGCGTTCGCAGGTTTGGCGTAAAATCCCCAATTTTTGGCGCTCAATCACAAGACTTGCCCGCCGGCGTTCGATTAAATGCGCCGCCCCCACAGGCCGTTGTTAGTCGATGGTCTCTGGCCTGTAGGGCTGGGACCTGCATGACGCCATACGATTTGATGGCTTATTTGCCTCGTCGCTTTGTTCGGCGCTGCCATCAGGTTTTTGCGCTCTCCTTGAAAAACACCTCCGTCCGCATCGGAGCCAACGGGGACGCCGCTCGACATCACTCAACAGCGAGTTTCCAATGATTGGTCTATTGCTTGTGACCCATGGGCGCCTTGCCGACGAGTTCAGGGCGGCGCTCGAACACGTCATGGGTCCGCAAAAACAGATTGAAGCCATCACCATTGGAGCCGAGGACGACCCCGAGTTGTGTCGCAGTGATATCATCGAAGCGGTAAATCGCGTCGATAGTGGCGACGGTGTCGCCATTCTCACCGACATGTTCGGCGGCACGCCCTCCAACCTTGCGATTTCCTGCATGAGCGCGAAGGTGGAAGTGCTCGCAGGGATCAATCTTCCAATGCTCGTCAAGCTCGCCAAGGTGCGCGAGGAGCATTCCCTGCCGGAGGCTATCGCCATGGCCCAGGAAGCCGGCCGCAAATACGTCACCATCGCTAGCCGCGTACTCGCCGGCAAAAGCGAATAAAGGCGCCCGAAGCAAGCTGACGTTCGCTTGGTGGATGACGCCAGCGATCTGGTCGATCAGTTCATCGACATCGTCCTGTCGCACCCGCTTGCGCTGCTTCTCGTCGATCCCGATGCGCAGCAATGCCGTCTTCGCTAAGGTATGCTCCGCATCGACCGCAGCGCGCGGCGATTGCTGCCGCTCGCCCGCGAGAATTTTGGTGGGGCAGCCCCCACGCTGGGCCGTTTTTGTGCGGTCGAGTCCCATTCGAGCGGGTCACGGCCTCGCATCGGCCAACTCCAAAGGTTAGCGCCCCGGTCCTGCCCCATCGCCCAGGGGCCGCCCGTCCCTATCGCTCTTCGCGTTTATTCATGTCGCTGGTAGGCCGCCGCCAGCGCGTCCGGCCCGTGCTTGGCTTTGACGCCAGCCACGCTGTTTTGAAGTCCTGCTTGGCCTCGTCGAGGCTGGCAGCACTGCCGAACGGCGGGCCGGGGATATGGACTTGGATGTGCCAGGTGCACTTTCCGGGGCTGCGCTCGCTGGCGAAGCGGATGCAGCTCCAGATGTTCTCCTCGCCGCGCAGCCATTCCAGCACGATGCAAATCTTCTCTTCCGCAGAGTACTGCCAGCGTGTCTGACGCCGAATGTTTTTCAGTACTCGCTCTGCCGGCGCTTTATCCGGCCCGGATTTCTGTTTCATCTTCGCTCCTTGCGGCTACGATGAACAGAAATCCTCCTTTTGTGAAGACCCTCAATTTGTCTCATGGGTGCTGACGGGGAACACGACGAAATGGTCAAGCCGGGCTTCATGTCGACCACCTTCTCAGGATTGACCCAGCTATCGACTCGGTCCGCCCAATGCTGCATCAACTTTATACGTGGGCCGATCAGTGCCAGAGGTCCATGCCGCTTGTAGATCGCTTTCACCGTCGAACTTTCGAGATGGGCCAATTGCAACTCGATAACATCGCCATCCCAGGACTTGGCTTCCTTATGCTCCTCGTGATGGCAAAGGGCTGAGAACGTGGTGCGAAAACCGTGAGCACAATGTTCGCCCTTGGTGTCGATCCCGAGTGCGCGCAGACGGGCATTGAGTGTTTTGGTTGATAGAGGTTCATCGTTGGCACACGAGAACACGTACGACGATTGCCGGTGATTTTTTGCACACGCTCAAGGATGGCGATTGCCTGTCGTGACAGCGGCACGACGTGTTCCCAGCCGGTCTTCATCTTGATGGCAGGAATGGTCCAGCGTTCGGCATCCCAGTCAACCTCACGCCACTCCATGCCATGGATCATGCCGGGGCGGGAGACGGTTAACGCCTCGAGCGAGGGCATCACCGACGACGTCGCCGAATATGGCCGTTCGCCCGTCGCCGACTGATTAGCCTGAAAATGCGAGCCACGTCCTCTGCTTCAGTAACGCCGGGGCGCGGCGTCGAGACGTTGACAGTGAGTTGCTTCTTGCAGGCGCGGAACGGATTATAGCTATCACCCTCGAGGTCGGCGTAGGTACAGACCTGATCACCGATACTGCGTACCCGGTTGCGGGTTTCAGGCTGCCTTCGGTTTGCATGGACCGGAGATAGGCCACTACGTCGGGACGCTTGATGTCTTTCCGGCGAGTTTACCGAAACGCATCTTCAAATAACCGGCCCACGCCCGTGCAGGGCCACTGTCTCGGGCTGCGCACCGCGACGAGTTTGCCGCGCTTGATCTTTTCGGTCTTCTTCGCTGCGAGCCATTCATCGATCCACTCGCCGAAAGGGCGTTCGGCAGCCTGACGATGCTTTGCGAGTTGTTTTTGAGGCAGGGATCTTCCGGCGGTTCTTGGGCGAGCAAGGCCTTTGCATCGTCCCGCTTCGGACGGCTGCGGCCAGCGAGGCGCCGCCGTCTTTGCCGTTGCCGTATGCTCCGATGGAATAGGTTTTTTGGCGGCCGTGAAAGCGATAGGCCATCTGCCAGAGCTTGGAGCCACCCGGCTTGACCAACAGATAGAGACCTCCGCTATCGGAGTACTTAGCTTCCTTCTCGACACCGTCCACTATCCTCGGTTGAGCGGCCCGACAGAAGGTATCGGTTAGCAGCTTGGGCCGTCTTTTGACGATGTCGGTCATTTCGGGTTTCCCGCGTTTGGCGTGAACGTCTGTTCTCCCGATACCAACACGATACCAACAAAATGATGCGGCTGGGCGCGAACGAGAACAAACACTGATAAACAGGTGTGTACGCAAAAGTGCCAGATTATCAAGGGGTTCTACGTGTTGTGCGAACAGAGGCAAACACTTCAGAACGGTTTCGAACACCATGGATGTTTAC
>CAWILG010000034.1:0-43061 GCA_963836765.1 uncultured Alphaproteobacteria bacterium | reverse complement strand
TTGCGGAATTACAGCAAGGGGTGGATCGCCGCTGTTCCCTTTTTCAGCATCGGTTACAGTGGCCGATCGTCTTCGGCATTACAGCTTGGCTTTTCCTCGGCGCTCCGCTTCTCCCGCGCCTTTTCTTGCACGTCTTTCAGCACGGTTTGGAGTGGGCTCCAGCAGACCTCACATAGGTCTCGATCGACGTCCGGCATCAACTGCCTGCCCTCGGCCGAGCCATTCACCTTTATTTTTGCCCAGCCAAAGTTGCTGCCCGCTTCGCGGAAGCAACAATCGCATACGTAGGTCGTCTTGGTTGCCAGGGGGTAAATAGACCGCAGCGACGCGTTTCCCGCAAGTGTTATACTGAGCCAGCGATAACTATGCCGCCCCGCCCCTTCGTCCCGCTGTCCTGAAGGGAGTGAGGTCGCCATTTCCGAATTTGGTACCTAATGCCACGAAACAAAGGGCGGCGCCGGGAAACCGTTCTCCCGCACCCTTGAAATATCCACGAAATCATGCGAGCGCAGCGTTTTCGACGTCGGGTTGATCCGATCAGCAGAGCTGCCACATGCTGAAGACCGTGACGACATCACGAAGTCTCCGCCGTTTTCCGGAAAAGCGCGCCTCACGGACTGAGCCGTTGGTACGCCTAGCTGCGGCCTTCGTGCTGCCAATGCGCTGTGACGTCGGCGCCCGCTTTGTTCAGATGCACATGCTGATCAACGGTCGATCCAGGACACCGGAATGAAATGATGGTGCTGCCCGTCAGGCGAGCTTTGCTTGGTGAGCTTGATTTTGTCGGGCCCATCGAGGTGGTCGACCTTTCCCACGGTCTTCCGGTCAATGACAGCTATGTGCTCTTTGACTTGAGATGTATCGGGCATGCGAAACCTCGGGAAAAATGCTCCTAGAACGAACGCTGTGGGGGGCCGAAAGTTGCAATTCCAACGGGCGGTCCCAGCCTCACGCGCACTTCGCTAACTGCGACAAGGGCGGGCACTGGCTAGGGATGCGCTTTGCGGCCATGCCGGTTACTCGAGAAACGTCTTGGACTTCTCGTCGGGATTGCTTGTTTCCTTCAATTCGCGCTCGGCATCGTGCCAGAATTCGTCTTCGCGGTCTTTTGGCCGGCCGCCGACTTCCCATAATTGATGCGCGCGGATTCGGATCTGGTCTTCGGTCGGGTTGGGCATCGGGTCCACTCACTCTGAGGAAACTCTGCGACACGGGCGTTACATCCGCATCATCCATCCGAAAGTGCGCTCCACAACCCAGCGGCGGGGTAAGACCTGGAAGCCCTTCTGCTCATCGCAGCGTCGGATGATCTCGATGACGAAGTCGAGATAGGCGGCTTTGTCCATCAGCTTCAGGCGGTCATAGGCGCCGTCGGCGAACAGGTGCTTCACCCACGGCCAGCGCTTGCGGATACCTTCGAGGATGAGCTGAGCTCCTGCGCTGTCGGAGATATCGGCGGTGGTGAGGTTCACCATCAAGAGCCGCCCGTCCGTGTCCACGGCGATGTGGCGCTTGCGCCCGACAATCTTCTTGCCGGCATCGTAACCCCTTGTTTCGGCATGAGGAGCCTTGACCGACTGGCTGTCGATCACCGCTGCCGAAGGGCTAGCTTCACGCCCGGCCTTTTCTCGGTCCACCATCAGCGCCAAGTCGTGGATCGTCTGGAACAGGAACCGCCGGGTTAGCTCCCGGAACCAGCCATAGACCGTCTGCCAGGCGCCGAAATGGATCGGCAGCATCCGCCAGCCGCCGCCCGAACGAACCAGGTAGCGCACGGCATTGATCACCTCGCGAAAATCGACTTCTCGCGGTCGCCCCCGGCGCCCCGGCTTGGGCATCAGCGGCGCGATCTGCTCCCACTCCTCGTCTGTGAGGTCAGACGGGTAGCGCTTGATCTTCTTGGCATATGGCCACGTTGGAGACTGTCCCTCTCCGGATTCCGTCTCCGGAAATGCAATCTTGAAGAATGATAATTCGTTCCCACCGACGAGCAAGAGGTTTCCAACGCCGGGGCGCTGCTGGAAGCTAGATCGTGTACGCCTGTTCAGTTCGTCGTGGGTCGGTTTCAAGCCCGCAGCTACGACCTTCCCGATATCGCCTCGCGCTCGCGCGATGAGCTTAGGGCCGCACACGCGCCAAGAGAACGCAGAGGAACGAACTTCTGCCGATCTCAGTTGTCGTGCATCAATGTTTCTAGAAGGAGAACGACGATGGAAACGGAAATGCGTGAAACAGGCACGCTCATCGGCAGCGACAAGGTCGAAGGCACCGCCGTCTATGGCGCCGACGCCCAAAAAATTGGCTCAATCGAGCGCGTCATGATCGACAAGGTGAGCGGGAAGGTTTCGTACGCGGTGCTTGGCTTCGGCGGCTTTCTGGGCATCGGGGACGATCACTACCCGCTACCATGGCAATCGCTGAAGTACGACACCGGTCTTGGCGGCTACCGGACCAATCTCACCGCAGACAGGCTCCAGGGTGCGCCGAAGTACGGCAACGACCATGCCTGGGATTGGAGCGACCCTGGACGCGCGAGAGCAGTGAACGACTACTACTCCGGCTTCTGACGCTTGCCGGCAAGCCCGCTGGTAAGAGCGGGCTTGCCGCGCGGTCGAGGCGTCTGCCCCGCAGAAACGCTCTGTATAGGAAATTAAGGAGCCGCCAGTGCGAATACTCGTCGTCGAGGACGACGCCCTCATACGCGAATTCGTAGTGGAGGCTTTGCGGGAGGAAGGATACGACGTCATCCATGCGTCCAATGGCGAAGAAGGGCATGGTGTGGGCGGCAGGTCGCCGACGTTCTCATCACAGACGCCAATCTGCCTGGGGAAATTGACGGATGGCAGATCGCCGAACGTTGCCGAGAGCGCGATCCCGGATTGCCCGTGATTTATGCAACCGGGTTCTCTCCCGTCACACCCTGCCCAGTGTCTGGAAGCCTGATGCTGCAGAAGCCTTATCATCCGATGGACATTGTTAGAGCGGTCAGGCGGGTGGCTTCGGATCGAGCATAGGCGCCAAGCCCGCTTAGGTAGGGCGTGCACTCATAAACGTCAGCTTCCGAGCTTAAATCGGAAGTAGCAGCGCATAGGCGGCATCTGATCTCCTTTTCCGGGCAGACAACGCTTCGTCTGCAGTGGTCGAACTAGATGATTCCAACTACGTACATGCCAAGCAAAGCCAGGAAGCCGACCGCGGCTTGCAAGGCGGCTCCTCCCGCCAGCGTGATGATCGCTTCTTGCTCCTTCCACCCGGCGAGCGCATCGCTCCTGATCAGCCAGTAGAACGAGTCGGTAGGCAGGATCGCGAACGAGACGGCAAGGCCAAATTCATGGAGACGCAGCGGTCATCCACATACTGACTGGCGGCGTGGCGGGAGCGATCCTCACCCTGACGCTCGGCTTCCTGATCGCAGCACGTTCGGACAAATCTTCCTAGAGCGGCGCAAATCCGGATGTTTGTCGCTCCAATCCGGGAAACCGCGGCGTACATCGGCGGCTTCCGGACGGGGCTCTGACCGCCCGAGGAAGGGCTGCTCGCTTGGGCTTGTGCACAGTCGGGTGGAACAGGTGGACAATCCGCGGTCATGCCAATTCTAAATCCCCGTCTCGTGCTAACCGGCCGGAACGACCGAGGGGCGGAAGAACTCGTCCCGGCAGGAGCGACCCCATGCTGATGACGAAACAGAGAGGCCCGGGGATTCGAACGCTGCGAGGCTGGGCGCTCGCCGTGCTGCAAGAGGCCGGCGCAATCCACGAATGCGAAGAGCACGGCTGGGCGCAGGATCGCGCTGATCCTCATGCCCGAGAACGCGCCTTTGACATCGCCCGCCGGGATCCGCCGTCCGGCATCTCGCCGGAGGAAGCCGTCGCTAAGATCGGTGACGTGCTCGGATCGATCGGCGACACTTGCCCGGAATGTGAGCCTTGAGCCCGAGCGAAGCCCAGCGGCGCTTGCTGCGGGCGCGAACGTGCCAAAATCTCTTGGTTCTAGTGATTGTGAATGCCAATTGTCTTATGGCGACCACGCCGGCTAAGGCTACACCGGTCGCGTCATCGCACAGCACCAGGGCATCTATTGGTGATGAGAACGCCAGTCGCGCTCCCGCCCTCTCGAACAGGGAGAAGTGGCATGTCAAAACGACGTCGTATCAAGCAATCGACTTCCCTCAAGGATAGGCTCGCCACTTTCGCGAAAGAAGCCCGCGAGAAGGCGATGGAGCTTCCGGCGGGCCGCGAACGCGAGGTGCTGCTGAGAAAGGCTCGCCAAACCGACACCGCCGCCCATATGGATGATTGGGCCAATTCGCCGGGATCGCTGGTGTTCGGCAGCCCGAACGCACGGACGGTCTGACCATGTCGCGCGCCGTCATTCCCCACGCCACGCAGGCCGCTGCGCTCGGCGTTGCGCTCGCCCTCCCCGCCTTTGTCGGTGCAAGTGCGCGCGGTGCTAGCCTCGCGTCATGCCGCTTTCTCTCCAACACCGTCACGCCGTGCTGCTTGCCGACCGCACTCGCGATGTCCGCACCATCACCACCGTCGTCACAGAGGTGATGGCGGCAAGCCCGGAAACTACCCCGCTCGATATCGAAACCGCGCTCCGCGCCGCCACCGGGCAAGCGTACTTGGTGGGCAACAGCACCACAGAACGTTTGGTCGGTCTGGATATGGAAACAGTTTTCGTTAACTCGATGGTCAAATCGGCCTTGTAATCTACATAGATAATGTCTGTTGCCTTTTACAAGCGTGTACCCCAGGGAATTTCCCATGACCAATCGACGAGACGCTTTGAAGATGTCTGCCAGCTTCGCGCTGGCAGCTGCGGCCGGCGGATTTTCCTGCATCGAGATGGCGAAGGCGGGTCCCATCGACGTGCCGGCGATCGACAAGCTCAGTGTCCGCGTGTTGGTCGACAGCGCCAGCGATATCTTCTTCAAGCCGCAGCAAGCCAACGGGGTGAAGACAGAGCCCGGTCGTCCGACGGATTCAACGCGCCCGCTGCACAGCGAATGGGGACTGTCATTGCTGTTGGAGCCCCAGCGCGGCGATGAAAAGCGCACCTTCCTGCTGGATTTCGGCTGGACCCCCGAAACCATTAACGGGAATATGAATTTGTTGAAGGTCGATCCATCTAAAATCGACACGCTCATCATGAGCCACGGCCATTTCGATCATTGGGGCGGGTTGCTCGGATTTCTGGAAAAGCACCGCAAGGATCTGCCCGCCGATCTCACGATGTATGCCGGTGGCGAGGACAACTTCTGTCAGCGTTACGTCCGCGCGGGCCAAAGCGAACTGAGTGACTTCGGAATGCTCGATCGTCGCGACCTCGCTAAGCAGAACGTCAAGGTCGTCCTGTGCAAGTCACCGGTCGTGATCGGCGGCCAAGCGTTCACGACAGGCAAGATCAAGCGCAGCAGCATCGAAAAAGTGCTTCCAAACTCGATGGTGGAGTTCAAGCTCAAGGACGGCGCCGGATGCAACGCCAGCCACTATCTGCCGGTAGAGATGGAGGGCAAGATTGTACCCGATGAGCACATCCATGAACACGCGACCTGTTTCAATTTGAAGGACAAGGGTCTTATTGTCATCAGCTCCTGCGGCCATGTCGGTATCGTGAATTCCGTGCGCCAGGCGATGGAAGTATCGGGTGTTGAGAAGATACACGCCATTATGGGGGGCTTTCACCTCGGGCCAGCGCCGGCGGATTACCTCGCTCAGGTCGTCAGCGAGATCGGCAAGTTGAACCCGGACGTGCTGATTCCCATGCATTGCAGCGGACTGAATTTCACCCAGGAAGCGCAGCGGCAGATGCCGGGCAAAGTTCTGACGACGACGACCGGCACCCGCATCAGCTTCGGTATTTGACTCGGAGCATGGCCATGGCTGGTTCAAGGGCGTGCGCGCTTTTTGTCGTCGCGTCCTTGTTCTGTTGCGGTCCGGCGGCTGCGGCAGAACAGCCATCGGCCGCACAGATGATGGACGATCTGATGTACGGCCGCGGGTCGATCGGCGGTTCGTTCACGCTTACCGACCATGGCGGCAGGCAGCGCAGCGACACCGAATTCCGCGGGAAGCTGATGATCGTGTATTTCGGCTATACCTATTGCCCCGACGTGTGCCCGGCCGATCTGATGGCAATCACGCAGGCGCTCGACGCCCTCGGTCCGGCCGCTGAAGGCGTCCAGCCCATTTTTATTACGATTGATCCCGAGCGGGACACGAAAGTGCTGGCGGACTACGTTTCTGCCTTTCATCGCAGCCTTATCGGCCTTTCCGGCTCGCAGGACGAAATTCGAAAAATTGCCAATGCCTACAAGGCATTTTACGCAAAAGTGCAGGACGAGCGAAGCGGGGAGTATTCGATCGACCATGCCGGCGTCATCTATTTGATGGGCCGTAGTGGCGAGTATCTCGGGTTCATGCCACCCCAGACTAATCCTGATCGACTGACTGAGGTATTGCGCGAAAATCTTGCAAAGTGACGGATACCTTATTTGGCTTTCCGCGCCGCAGGTTGGAAGCGAGCATTTCCGCTTTTGGCCCTAGCTGCCCCGGACGTGTACGACGGCATCTCATATGCAGCAGCGCTGCGGATCAATGTGCTCCTCTCGCTCGCTGAGAAGGCTTCCGAAGGAATACATTTCTCTGCAATTTGCAGGGCGGTGCGTTTCTACTCAACCAAAACTCGGAACCGACATTAAGTCGCAGCCTCGATTGGCTGTCCCGGTCGACCTAGGTCAGCGTTTCCATGGTTCGAAATCATATCAGGCGGCGTCGGCGAGTTTGTATGACCAAGTGTGGATGACGGGGTGGCGATTTACGTCGTCAATGCCGGCCATAATGCGCTCTTTGAGTTCGTGTTTTGAGGTGACCCGGATGTGGCGCAGGACCGACCGCGCGAATTTGGAGAAGAAGCCCTCGATGAGATTGAGCCACGAACCATGCTTGGGCGTGAAGGTAAACTCGAAGCGTCCAGGCGGTCGAGCGTCAAGCCAGGCTGTTGTTTCTCTCGATATGTGCGCGGAATGATTATCGAGGATCAGCTTGATCGCGGTGCTGGCCGGATAAGCGGCGTCGAGACACTTGAGGAATTCGATGAACTCCCGGCTGCGGTGGCGGTCTTTGACGAGCGCATGAACCTTGCCGGTAAGCAGGTCGATTCCGGCCAACAGGCTCAGCGTGCCATGACGTTTGTACTCGTAATCCCGCGCGAAGCTCGCGTGGACGCCGGGCTTGGGCGGCAAATCGGGTGCTGTCGTTGCGATGGCCTGGATTCCCGGCTTTTCGTCGTAGGAAACGATCGCCACTCGCTTGATGGCTTTGCGCGACTTGGCGGCGGCCCTCTTCAGAACCTGGACCTCGCGATAAACGCACAGAACCTCGGCCATCTTCTGCTCGAACTCGGCATCGCGACGTTCCAGATAGTAGCGCACCTTGTGCGGCTTGATTTCCTCCTGGCCGAGGATCTTGCACACCGTGCCTTGAACCAGCCTGGCGAGACATTCGTGCCCCGCCGTCGGGCCGTGCTCGCGTGCGTGACGTGCCAAAAGCCGCGTCGTCCACAGCTCATGCGGATAGCCGTGCTCCTTGGCCTTGTCGCACGCCAGCGACACCAACCAGGCTTTGGCCTCCGGCGTGATGACTGGTTCTTTGCCCGGCCGTGGCCGATCCTCGATCGCCGCCAGCGGCCCATAGCTCAGCGCCCGCTCCACGCAGCGCTGAACCGTTTGATGGTGAACCCCAACTCTTTGCCCCACCGCACAGAACGAAGGATTCTCGCGATAGGCCAGCAGCATCTGCGCCCGCGATACCCGGCTCGCCGGCTCGGTTCGCGACCGCGAAAAAGTCGTCAATCTTTCAATCTCTTCGCAGGTCATTGCCAATTCGACCGCTCGCCGCCATCCTGCCATGATGCCGCTCCTCGTTTCGCCAACCGCAAAACAAGGAATCCGCCATCAACCCATCGGTTCCATGATGCAGGTTTCATGGAATCGATCGTCTGGGGATAAGCGCCGCCGGCATTGGTCCCGTTGGCAGCGGGATAAACTGGTGCTGCTGCCCCCGTACCATCACCAAGAGCGTCAATAAAATTGCAACGACCGTCAAGGATCTGGCCATCAAATTCCGATCTGCTGGAATTGTGTTTGTACGGAGGAGACCTCAATTCTGGACTATTTGGTAAAGCAATCATTCAACTGTGGCGCGGCTGAACCGACAAGGATCGGCCGGTTATGGTCAATTCATGCATGCTGAGGAAATCAGCACTGTGAACATGTCGACGTCAAACTCGTTCTCCAAGCTCATTCCGAACCGCCCAAGCCATTCGCCCTGAGCCTGATAGGCCAACTTCTCCCGCGCACTCGGGCAGTCAAACTTGAGTTTGCCCAGATTCTGGAGGTGATGGACCATTTCGTGTACCAGAATCGATTGGTCGGCTAGTGAAGTCCCAATCCAGCCATCAGCAAGCACAATCGTTTTCGACTTGGTGTTATAAAACGCGACGACCTGACGTTGATCTTTATCGAGTTCGTCGTTCTCCGTGAAACCCCGCGAAGGGGCATCATCTGCGGCCCGCATCGTCGCAAGTTTCATCTTCGGCGCAAATTCGATGGCCGGACGTTCTTTGATCGCGGGCAGATCGAAATTTGAAGAGAGCCAAGTCACAATTTCATCCAACAAGCCTTCCGCAGCTCGAGTTGCGTCGGCACGCGACGAAACCGAAGGCGGCTCGATGGGCGCGCTGGGCTCTAATCGATCACGACAGTGGGCTTTAGATGAAACTGCTAACGTTAGCGAGGCTATGACCGCGAGCAAGAGAAATTGTTTTGACATGAAAACCTTCTCAGAGGTTGTTCGAGACAGAAACTCTCTTCGAAAAATCAGTCAGCAATTAAAACTGCTTGAAGCGTAGCACTCGTTGCCGCCGCATCTCTGATCAAAAAAAGCTCTCGGCTGACTATTTGAGAGGCACCAATTGTTTTGTGTCCGTTGGGTCATTCTCGACCGAATTGGGTTGTCCGCATGATGTCCGGTTTAGCGCGAGGTCGCAGAACGCTTTTGTCAGCACACTCAAACAGACATCTTCGTCCTCGGCGTTTGCAGTGCCAACCGCCGTTCAAACCCTCACAGAAGTAGGCCCCCGAAATCCCACGAAGGTTCAACCAAATGACCAACTCGATAAGAGCAGCGTGGCTGCACTTCTGACGCGAGGCTGCGACGGCACGTCCGCAGTTGGCGAACGCCGACACCCCATCCCAAGGCGCATCCGTTAGTCAGCCGACGGAACCTTGCTTCGCAACCCGCAAGTCTTAAAATCATCAATCGTCGCAAACATGGAGCTGCGGCATGCCCAATCCACATCCCGTCACAGCTGGTAACGTCAACTGGCGCTTGGCGATGCTGAAAGCGCAGTTCACTAAGGGGCGAACTAATCGGCGGCGATGCACCGCGACCAAGCGGGATGGCACCCCGTGCGGCATGCTGGCCATGACCCGCTATGGGCTGTCGGTTTGTGGTGCCGATGGCGGCTACGCCGCGGTCGCTCGGATGAAGAGGCGGAGGGCTATAGAGCGATGCAGCCCGAAACGCAGAAAAGGTTAGCGGGCATCGATATGGAACTCGGTACGAGGGGCCAGGTGAGGCGCCTGTACAAAACATCGATTGAACTGGGGCGCAGCGCGTAAACATTCATGAAAATTGGCCGCCACGACTGTCCGCAGCCGCTGGGATGTTCTCGCTGGCCAGGCGCTCTGAGAGACGACCGCCGCTCCGACGCCTTAAGGCTGGCAATGGGCTATTGCAGCGCCCGCCAGATCGTCGCTTCCCCGCAATCGTACTCACGCGCCAGCTCTGCCATTGTCTCGCCGGCAGCGTAACGCTCCGCGACGCGCCTGCGCTGACCGTGATCGAGTTTTGGCCGGCCGAATTGCTTGCCGTTGGCCTTGGCGCGCGCGATGCCTTCTTCGCAGCGTTTCCGGATCAGTCCGCGCTCAAACTCGGCAATACCGCCCATGATGGTGAGCATTAACCTGCCAACCTCGCTGGTGCTGTTGCACCAGTTCTCGCCGAGTGACACGAAGCCGCAGCCTCGCTCCTGAAGCTCATGCAGAATGTTATGCAGATCCCGGCTTGATCGCGCCAACCGATCCAGCTTGCTCACGACGACGGTATCGCCGGCCACCAGCACCCGCATCAGCTTGCTAAACTCCGGGCGGTCCTTCGCTGACTTGCCTGATCGCTCCTCGCTGAAAATCCGCTCGCAGCCTGCGGCCTTCAACGCGTCAACCTGGGCCGAATAGTCTTGGGTCTTCGAGCTTACCCGCGCATAGCCGTAACGCATCATTGCCCCGTTTTGAAAGTCAACTTTTCGGAGTCTAAAAGATGCGAAGATTCAACGTCAATCAAAACCATTCGAATAGTAGACGTTTTGAAAGTTGGCGATGGATCGTGTGCCCGCTAACCGCCGGAGCCGTTCACAGCGTTAGCTGTGCTCTTTCCGGAAGAGCCGAAGTCGAAGCGTACCTTGGCTGATCCTGGGATCGGCGGCTCGACATGAGGAGACCATAGTACGAACCCGCCCCCTGGCACCGCCCGATCGAGCCGACGCCAGCGGACGCATAGCCCCTCGCCAAATTTTTCGTAATTTGAACTTGCCGCTGGTCGCGACGCCCCAGCGCATCCGAACGCAGGCTCGCGGTCAATCTCCGGGTCGGTGTGCCATTTTGATCAGAACCGTCTGCGCTGACGCTGTTGATTTCGCTCCCCTGCGCAAGACCAGCGGAAATACCGGCGACGCACCACAGGGCACCTGAAGCAATTGGCGCACGGACTGCGGCGAAGGGTTGAGAAGCCGTTCCTGTCCGATCTTGCGGGGTCGCGTATTGGCCCGAACCGGCGCCGGGCTGTTCGGATGACGTCCGTTGTTCGAAGTAGATCCGAAGTGGTGGCAGTAAGGTCAAAACGGCGTTTTGACCCGCAATGGACATCCCAAAGGATCCTTGGGGTGGTTGGGCGTCGAATGCGATGCCTGGCGTGTGTTGCCGTATAGGCACAATGGCAAAATACAGGTGGCGCGTGCCGGTGAAAGTTCGTTTTGGAGTTTCTGCGAATGCTACTTTGAGAATTCGGCCGCTCCAGCCGATAGGAGATCGAGTCATGTGGCGCTGGACACGCATCGTTCTACTCGCCTCCGCGGCGAGCGCAGTTAGCGAATACGCGCTTGCGGCCGACCTCCCGGCGCGAATGGAGCCAGTTGCGCCGGTCGCCTATGCGCCTGCGTTTTCATGGACAGGCTTCTACCTTGGGGGGGAACTAGGGTGGATACAAACGAATGCCCAGTACACCACTGGCGCCCTCTTGCTGGGGGCGCCTTTCGTCGTCACGTCGGGATCGAACAAAAATGGCCTTAGCTACGGAGTTCTGGCTGGTTATAATTACCAGGTGGGCCAGTTAGTGCTGGGCATCGAAGGCGACTTCCAAGGCTGGACGGTTGGTCAAATACGCTACACCGCAATCACCGGAGATTTCCTCACGGCGCATAGCAAATGGGGCGGCTCGATCCGTGGGCGACTCGGCTATGCTGCCGATCACGCCCTGCTTTATGTGACCGGTGGCGCTGCGTTCCTCTCGAACGAGACCTCCATCCCCTCTACCGGCATCACAATCGGTGGCGATGATACGCGCGTGGGTTGGACGGTCGGGGCGGGTCTCGACTACGCCTTCACGAACAACTGGTTTACAGGGCTCGAATACCGCTACTCGCAGTACGAGGCCAAGACCTTTATGTATCCGATACCAATCCTGAATCTCGGCATTGTTGGGTTCAAGCAAGAGCTGAACAGCAACCAGGTCACAGCGCGTGTCGGATATAAGTTCTGACATCCGTCGAGCTTCATGATTATCTGAATGCCGGATCAGTGGCGCCAGCGAACAGTTCCAGAAAGCGAGAAGTTCAGTCATGTTTAAGCATCTCATTGCGCTTGTGCTTGTTGGGCTCGCTGCGGCGTTCGTCGCGCCAGCAGTTGCCCAACAGCCGCCAGGAACCAGCGTCGGTACGCTCGCATGCAAGATGGCGCCTTCCATCGGCTTGCTCTTTGGGTCGCGGCAGCGCATGGCCTGCCGGTTCACTCCCAATGGCTCCAATCCCCCTGAGGAATATGTTGGTGTTATGGGCACAATTGGTCTCGATGTCGGAATCACGGCAGGTGGTGTCATGGCGTGGGGCGTATTTGCACCCACCGCAGGTCCGCAACGCGGAGCTCTTGCCGGAACTTATGTGGGTGCAAGCGGCGCGATTGGCGTGGGCGTTGGGGTCGGTGCCAACCTCCTGTTCGGCGGAACGGGACGTTCGATCGCCTTGCAGCCGCTTTCTGTCGAAGGTTCGGTTGGTATCAATCTGTCTCTTGGAGTTTCAAGTCTCACGCTTTCCTTGGCCCAATGAGGATAGTGCAAGAAGCATCCCTTAGTCTCGATCGCGACACCGCGGCCGATTTCGAAAATCGGAGCCACTCATCAGAGGACGTTCGATGAAATTCACATTGAAATCGCTGGCCAAGCTTGGATTGTTGCCCTTGCTGGCCATTTTGTCAGTTGGCTCGAGTTCCGCGCAGACGGATCTCGGAAAAACGATTTTGGAGAAACTGACGGCCAGAGTCACCAAGCTTGAGAGCGCCTGCGCCGAAGAAATCCAGAAATATTGCAGTACGGTGACGCCCGGTGAAGGCCGAATGATCTACTGCATGGAAGCTCATGAGGACAAGATTGGCGCCAAGTGCGCGTTCGAGTTGGGGGAAGCCGCAACAAGCGTGCAAACCGCGGCTGACGCTCTGAAAGATGCAGTGATTGCGTGCAAGGCCGAGATAAGCGGAGCGTGCGGAAAGATAATTCCGGGCGAGGGTCGAATCGCGGCTTGTCTGCTGTCGAACAAATCGACAGCGTCAGCCGGTTGCGTTGAAGCCTTAAAAAAAATCGAATCCATGGCCGCTCAATAGCGGCGGCCGCTGCCCGCCCGCGCAAGTGAAGTGATCAGCAGATCATTTCCGGTATTGATGCTGTGACGGCTTCTCCACCGGCATTTAAATGCCATGCGTGTCGACGCTGTTGAGGCTCCCGCCCATTAGCGAGCCTGCAGACGGTCACGACAATCCCGACGTCGCCTGTCGCGCAGGAAGTGGGTGCCGCTGATTAGGTGGTCATCCGCCGCGAAGTGAAAGCGTGTTCTGTGAGAAGTGCCCCCCGGACTGATCGGCAATGAGGCCCGTGCCTCGTCTTACTATTGATCCTGAGAACTTCAGTGCACGAGGTCTTCTCATCCTCGCTTGGGTGGCGAAGACCATTGAGTTAGATCAAGGGACGCATCGCCGCCCCGCCTAGCTTCCGATCAAAATAAATCATGGTTAGGAGGAATTCGCATGAAGCCGGCCGATCTCCTGATCGTTATCGGCGGAGATGACGGTTGCCCGCTCGTGATTGTGCCCTTACGTCGGCCGTTAGAACGAATCTCGAAGTACCGGCGCTCTATGCCGCTATTTCGGTGCCTGGTTCGGGGCTTTCCGAACTATCGTTCGTTACAAGAGGAGTAAGGCAGTGGCAGATATCAATCCTTCAACCGAGAGTGTGCGGGCGATGCTGACCGAGACACTCGGCCGCCTTCGAAAGGCCAGTGAGGAATATTTTGGCCTGCTGGAAAAAGGTCTGAGTTCCTCGCCCCTGCCGATTGCCGATCAAGCCAAGCAGTTCTGCAATTTCATGCAGCGCAACGTAACTGCGACGTTTGATCTCGGTGACAAGCTGAGCCAGGCCAAAGACATGCAGGAGGCGCTCAAGATTTAGTCCGAGTTCTTCCAGGAACAAATGCGGATGATGACCGATCAAGCCAAGGGTATGGGCGAGTCCGCCATGAAGGCAGCGACAGCGGCCTTCACCCCCAAGAATTGAGCATGTTGTTATTGCATGGGGCGCGCGACCGCCCCATGCCCTGGCTCGCTGACGCACTGCGAGCATCAAATTGGCGGAGATCTCTCTTGCGTGCTCGCCGCCAGCCAGCGGAAATGCCGGCGACGCACCACGGGGCTCCTGACGCGATCCGCGCGCGGCAGAGGATAAGCCGCGTCGGTATGTGGACGACGGCAACGAAGGTACCCGGCAGCAGCGAATGTCCATTGTGCCAGTCGTCTTCCCTTGGGCCAGGTCTGCGGCGACCTAATGCATCCCCAGGCTTTTGAGCAGAAATAGCTCGTCGACCTCGGGCGCCAGCAGGGGCATGTGGAAGTTGTCGAAGAAGCGAGCCAGCTCGGAGTAGGACATCGAGTCATCCCCCAAAGAAGAGGGGGTAAGTTCACCGCTGCGTGTGGCCGCACGATCCGCGGCGACCCAAGCTTGAGCAAATTGAAAGGTGAATGGCTAGATATTTTCTTGTCGGTCACTGTGTCCCACAAGCGCGCAAATTGCTCCTCAGAGCAGGCGGGGTGCTTTGGCTCGCGCAGCGACGTTAGATCTGGAGCATCTCGCCGTTACCAACGTCATGAAAAGAACTTTCGGAAAACGCGGCACCTAGACTTCTGTTCCGGGGCCTTGCAGATAGCCCTTCAGTTTCGGATTTGGCATGGTGATCGATGCCACAAAGGCAATGGCGCACATGATGGTCACATACCAGTAGAAATTGGACTCAGTTCCGGCATCCTTGAACAACAGGGCCACATATTCGGCAGAGCCGCCGAAAATCGCGTTGGCAATCGCATAGGCAAGGCCGACGCTCATCGCGCGCACTTCGGGCGGAAACATTTCCGCTTTTACCAGCCCGCTGATCGATGTGTAAAATGACACGATGGCAAGCGCCAGAACGATCAAGCCATACGCCGCGTAGGGGCTCTTGACGTCGCCGATGGCGTACATGAGGGGAACCGTGAAAGCGGTTGCCAGCCCGCCGAACAGCAGCATCGATGTTTTGCGACCGAAGCGATCCGAAAACGCACCGAACGGCGGCTGCATGACCATGTAGGTGCACAACACCGCGGTCATCACCACATTGGCGGTTCGGTCGTTCATATGCGCGGTGTTGATCAGATATTTCTGCATGTAGGTGGTGAATGTGTAGAAGATCAGCGAGCCGCCGGCGGTATAGCCGAGAACAATCAGGAACGCGCGGGTATGATGCCTGAAGATTTCGCGCAACGAGCCGGCTTCCTTTCGCGAACGGGTTTCGGCCGAAGAGGTCTCGGTGAGCGTCGTGCGCAGAAACAACGCGACCACCGCGAAGATAGCTCCGATAAGGAATGGGATACGCCATCCCCAAGCTCTCAGTTCGCCGTCGGACAGCATCAGCTGCACAATCAAAACCACCAGTGAGGCGAGCAACTGGCCGCCGATCAGCGTGACATATTGAAACGAAGCGTAAAAGCCGCGCTTGCCCGGCAGCGCCACTTCGCTCATGTAGGTCGCGCTGGTCCCGTACTCGCCGCCGACCGAAAGCCCCTGAACCATGCGTGCGAGCAGCAACAACACAGGTGCCGCCGTTCCGATGGTCTGATAGGTTGGCAGTACGGCAATGGCGAGCGACCCCGCGCACATCATCAGAACCGAGATCATCATCGAGTTCTTCCGGCCAAATTTGTCGGCGACGAAGCCGAAAACATAGCCACCGACTGGCCGCATCAGAAAGCCGATCGCGAACACCGCCGCAGTCTGCAAAAGTTGCGTGGTTTGATTGCCTTTGGGGAAGAACGCCGGCGCAAAATAAAGCGCCGTAAAAGCGTAGGCATAGAAGTCGAACCACTCGACGAGGTTGCCGGACGAGCTTGCGAAAATAGCCCAAATTCGACGGCGGCGATCCGCGCGATCATACAGCGTCGTTCCGCCAACGGTCATCGTCTCGGTGGTCATCGATTTGCCTCCCCGCTGTTATTTGGCTCAGTAACGGATAACGAATTGCGCGGCATCGGGTTGGGTCTTGGCAGCTTCGGCTCCAGCGCCCGATCTCTCGGACCATGGCAATCGTCAGACGACGAAAGTTTTTCACACATTATACGATCCGTCGTCACTTTGAGCATAAGCAGCGACTGCAATGCTGCAGTGCGATGTGCGCTTTAATGAGCATCGGGGAGACAAGTCGCCAAAGATCCCGTATGGCGCCGTTACTTGGAGCGGCGACCGCGGTCTCGCGGTCCGAGGACGCCGATCTCCTCGCACTCGGCGCCGAGCTCGAGCCTAAGCTGGGGGCCGACGGAGAGCCTGGCGGCTAACGACTATTTTCTGAGCGAGAATAGCATGTCTTGCGCCTCCTCAGTCAGCTACCGCATTGCGAGATGCAATTTTCTTGTTGTCGTTTGCTCGATGTGATGGGCTCATCTGCCGGGAAGTGAGGAGGTGGCCTTGACCTTCACGATCCACTCGTCAAAGGACGGAAACGTCCAACAGACGTTGAGAATTGGTTCTCGTGCAGCAGTCGAGCGCGCGCTCGCGCTCCACGACGCTGGTTGGGACGTGTACATAACTGACGCGATTGGTCGCCAATATCAGCCCGAGACCTTTGAAACTCTTGCTGCGCGTGGCCCGGTGCTCCCGATCCAAATCAGATGATTCCGCACCCCAATTAAGAAACGCGCCTCGCGATTGGCGCAATTGAGGCTACCGCCTTCATCATGTGCGTTAGGCTGATGCCGGAGCCGCGGGCTCATCAGAGATGCACTCACCGCCATCCGCATGCCGCTCCATCGCCAATGTGCGCTCGGGGCGGGCGAAGCACTCAACGCGGACAGCCCAAAGGTCGTAAGCCGTGCGCCGGCGCATACGACACAAGGCCGACAACCAGTTTAGTCGGTTAGTGTTTTGCCAACCTCTTCGGACTTTTAAGAAACATCCGCTTGGCCTTTGCCTCCGCACGCTTCTTGATCGCGGCTTTGATTTTTTCAATCAAGCCTGTTTCCAGCGTTTTAACCTTGAGGGTTGAAATCATTGCGCTCCCCTCCGACCAATTTTCTCGCAAGAGACTAATCCAATTTCAGGGCAAATCAAACAAAAGTACGCCCCCCGATGGAGCTGGCAATCTGGAGCCGAAGCAATGCTTCATTGCGAGGCAAGATTTTGTCCAAGGCTGTTTAGCTTTTGGCAGAGATGATGCGCACCGACGCGAGGCTTCCATGCCCACCAGGCACGACGGCATGTTGGCAAAGCGGGCGTCGACCTGGCCACGCGACCATTTCTGACACAACGCAATCTCGCCATGCTCACCGTGGCCCATGACGGGAACTATATCGATGCCGTTCACGCGATTGCGGTTTGGGTGTCTGAGACATGGCGCGCTCCTTGTCTTTGGCACCCCTTGCCAGCTTTGTTCGCTGGCGAGCAGGAGCGCGGCCGGACCATCCCATTAGCGGACATTCTTGATTCATTGCCTACTTTCAACTAATCCCACTCTGTGGCCAGATTTTGCGCGATGGGCAAGCGCGTCGGACCATTCGAAACAGACGAGTGAAGTAGTGAACCGTCGTCAAGCGATACACGCTCTTTTCACCGGGCCTTTGCTGCTATCCGCAACCCGAGCGTTTGCACTCGATCTCGCCGATATCACCAAACTCAAGCGAGGCGAATTCATATGGCGGCCCGAGCTCTCACCGCGCGGGCCTGTCGTTGTTTTGGTGTCTCTTCCGCATCAAATCGTTCACGTCTTCCGCAATGGACTTGCCATCGCCGCTTCGACTTGCTCCAGCGGGGCCAAAGGACATGAAACTCCGACCGGAGTATTTACAATCCTGCAGAAGCGCAAGGAACATTATTCCAGCATCTACAACAACGCTCCGATGCCCAATATGCAGCGGCTGACTTGGCACGGCATCGCGCTTCACGCTGGACACTTGCCCGGCTATCCAGCCTCTCATGGCTGCATTAGGCTGCCAATTCGGTTCTCGGAGTTACTATTTTCCGTTACCCAGCACGGCTCACCGGTCATCATCGCAGATCAGGACTCGCCGCACAGTTCTGCCCTGCAGGCGGGGCTGATATTGCCTGACGATATCGCGAAGGGAGCAGACACCGCGAAAAGCAACGCAAACTCTTCCAAAAAGACCAAGAGCCCTGCCAACGAAGAACCGGTCATGTCCATTTTGGTCTCTGCTGCCGACCGCAAGGCCTATCTGATGACTGACGGGGAAGTCGCATTTGAAACGGCCATCAATATTGTTGATCCATCCCACCCCCTCGGCACGCATCTATTTTCGCTTATTGGGCCCTCGGAAGACCGACATACACTAAAATGGACGGCATTCGGTTTGAGCGGTCATCCCGACGCAGGAGTGCCAGCCGACATCTGGTCAAACAAGGAACTCGCGCGGATCGAATATCTCGACCGCGAGGCCGTTACCAGAATCGCAGACACACTGCGCCCGGGAACGACGATGGTAATTACGGATTATTCGGCAGGCCCGACAACTCGTACCGGCCCGGATTTCACCGTGATCGCCGAAGACTTCGCGACCAGAGGAAAACGCCGGCAATGATGTCGGGTTTCACTAGGCTTTACCGCCTGTGTCAGGGAGCTATCGCCAATTTTTGGTGACGGCCGGGCCGGTCAGGCGGCGGCGGTTGCGGGTTGGCGGTCGGTCGGCTTGGCGATGACCTCGATCCCGTCGTTGAATGTCACACCGAGAACGAGTTTTGGCAACTGGTTGTGTCCGTCGAGCCGTCGCCAGCTTTTCTGTGCACCGTCGAGCAATTTGAAGACCATTGCGAGCGCGGTCCTATTGGACAGACAGCCCTTCGATCGGATCGTGCGGTGGCGCACGGTGGCGAAGGTGCTCTCAATGGGATTGGTCGTCCGCAGGTGTTTCCAGTGCTCGGCCGGGAAGTCGTAGAACGCCAGTAGCGTGTCCCGATCCTTTCTCAGGCAGGCGGCTGCCTTCGCGTATTTCAGCGCGTAGCTCTCCACGAAGGCGTCGAACGCCAGCTCGGCGGCGGCCTTGGTTTCGGCCATCCAGATCTCCTGCAACGCGCGTTTGGCTTTGGGCTGCTGGCTCTTCGGCAACTTGGCGAGCACGTTCGCAGTCTTGTGCACCCAGCAACGCTGCTCGCGCGTTTTCGGCCAGACCTCGCCGGCGGCCTTCCAGAACCCGAGTGCGCCATCGGCGATGGCGAGCCGCGGCGGCACGTCGAGCCCGCGCCGCTTCAGATCGAGCAGCAGCTCGCGCCAGTCCTGCGCGCTCTCGCGGGCGCCATCGGTGAAGCCGACCAGTTCCTTGCGGCCTTCCGGCGTCGCACCGATCAGCACCAGGATGCACTGCTTTTCGTCCTCGAGCCGCGCCTGGAGATGGATGCCATCGGCCCAGATGTAGACGTAGCGCTTCGCCGACAGATCGCGCTTCTGCCACGCGGTGTGTTCGGCAAGCCAACCGTCCTTCAGGCGGCCGATGGCGGATGCCGACAACCCGGCAGCGTCCTTGCCAAGCAGCGCCGCCAGCGCCTCGGAGAAGTCGCCGGTCGAGATCCCCTTCAGATATAGGATCGGCAGCAGCGTCTCGATCGACTTTGACCGGCGCATATAGGGCGGCAGGATCGACGGAGAGAACCGGATGCGGCCGGGATCGGCAGCGTCCGCATCGCGATCGCGCACACGCGGTTGGCGGACGGCGACCGGACCGATACCGGTCATCACCTCGCGCTCCGGCAGGTGACCGTGGCGGACGACGCGCTGGTGGCCGTCCTCGGTCTTCAAATCGGCATGCTTGCCGAGAAAGTCTGCAACCTCGGCCTCTACCGCCTGGGCAAGCAGGGAACGCGCTCCATTGCGCAAGGGCGGCGGTTGTCCACCAGATACGAACAGTGGAAGATCCCGGAGGGGCCAGAGGCCATCGACGAGTGGGTCAGTAACCGCAAACTCCCTCAATGTCAGGGGCATGCAGGGCTTCTGCGACACGCCGAAGAAAATGATTAGAGGCCTTTCACGCCTCCCCCCGTTTTTCCGAGAATGACAAGAACGCACGTGGACGCTCAACTCCAGCAGTCCACTGCAGCCATTTCCACACTTTTTTAAGGATTGGCAGGAATCATAAAAGTCAAAAGGATCACCCTCCATCGCGGAATAGTTCGGTTCACATCAGAATTGGCCGGAGGAACCTCTTTTGATTACCCGCCATTTGATTGTGCCCCTGACGGTGGTTTCGCTTGCTCTTCAAGTCGCTGAGATCAAAGCGCAGGGAGCGTTTCCCGCACCACTGCCTGGCGCGTCATCTCCGGCCAATGACCCAGCCTTTCCGCCCGTCAACGGAGCGGTTACGGCGGCCGTCATTGGCAGTCCCAGCGCCTTCCCTTCTGCTGGCGCGGCGCCTGCCACCGGATCCGCATTCGAGCGCCCACCGGAGCCTCCATCGCAGGGAGGTCCGTCGGACGAATGCATGAGTGGATTCGTGCCCCTGCGCGAGGAGGCGGAAAAGCGTGGCAAGATGATCAAGGCGGCCAGCGATCGGCACGCCTCCCCCGATGAAGCCTGCAAGCTGATCAAGAGTTTCGGCCAGGCCGAGATAAAAATGATCAAATATGTCGAAAGCCACGCCGCGAAGTGCGGGATTCCACCGCAAATATCGAACCACCTAAAGCTGGGCCACAACAACACCGAAAGCATGAAAACAAAAGTCTGCGCCGTGGCCCAACAGATGCAACAACGCGGACCGGTCGGCCCATCCCTGAGCGAAGTTCTAGGTTCGCCGTCGGCAATCCCGGAGGCGACGCCAATCAAGCACAGCGGCGGCAGCATATTCGACACCCTGGAAGGCAACGTGCTTGAGCGCACTGTGTCAGGCCAATAGCTTCCCATTCGAGACGCTGCGCGCACGTCAAATTAGGCAACGCTCGCTCCCTTCCGGGCACCTTAGCCGTGCGGACCATCATCGGCCGCAAACGAGGCACGGACCGCACCACCAAGACGCGGTACGAGAGGATCGAGATCGACAAGCTCAGCGGACACACTGGAAGTCACAGAAGCGCACTGGCGATGCGTTGCCCAAGCGGGTTCAGCTGGTGACTTTGGCTGGCGGGTCTTTACCTTGGGTAACAACCTCTGGCGAGCGTCACGGCGACGACAGGCGAACCGATAGGGACCGGCATCACATCATCACGTCGACCGGTTGAGACCGCCACCCATTAACAAACATGCGTCTTATCCGGGATTATCACGCCAATCAAAAACGTTGCCTTATCCCGATTACATTTGCGTTGTTCCCCTCCTTCATGCCACCGAGCGTGCCATATGCACCGGAACGGTGCTGGATGCGGAAAACTAATTCGGTGTTGGGAAGGCTCGCTAAGCTAAACGCAAGGTCAAAGCCCAAGTAAAAAAGAACGCGGGCGCTGCCATGATGGTCGATCTGATGCAGGCCCTCTTGACCAATCGGACTCGATATGGCGCTCAGTCCAAACACAAAGCCCGGCGAAATCCGCACGATATCAAACAATGAGACGCCTGGGTGTCGAAAAGAGGCGCCGCCCCACAGCTCCGCCGAATGCATCACGCCGTTTGAGTAAGCAATGGTATCACAGCAAATCCTGTAGTTGCCGAACCGGTCTGCAAGTCCGATCTCCGCGCCTATGAGGACTCCACTGTTGAATTGAAAAAAGTCGCGTTGATAGGCTCCGCCTACGATGTAGTTATCGTAAAATTTCGTCGGTGGCGCGCCAACGCCGAAGGCGAATGTATCACCGAGATTTCCGGAGTTTGTGCGACCTGCAAACCCAAAAACCGACTGCTTGAGATTGGGTTGAGTAGCCAATTTGAACGGAGTGAGAAAATATGAATAGTCGGCTTCCGGGTTTCCAGCAACGCGGCTTCCGGCTGCTGCAAGATCGGGGGCACTCGGCTGGTCGGCAACGAGTTCTGTGGATTGGCTTGACGTGGGGAGAATCAATCCACATGTCAGCGCGCAAATTCCAAGCGCAAGAACAGATCGCAAAAAGCATCTCCGCATAACGCATCCGAAGTCGAACTCTCGCTCGGATCGGCGCCCGACCAACTGATCGGACTCTATAGCGAGACGCGCTCGACGCGAGCCTGTCCTTTAGGGCAATTGAAGCACCGCAGCGACCTAGCTTGGCGGCAGGGGCACTGCATCACCAAGATCGAAAAACGGCATGCAACCCCAAGGCTATCGGCCCGGGCGCAAAGGGGCCTCGCCCTGTCCGCACGGCGAGTTCGTGGGATAAATAAGGGGCAAATCCCCCTCTGCGACCGCCCTGGCGATTCCGAAAAACATCAAGCCAACATTAGCGGCTGAGCGCTTACGATTTTACACCGATATGAAAACGATCGACGACCTTTTCTCAGCTGTAACACTTGGTAAGCCGGTGAAGCATCGCGGCCTATCGGTCTATCCACTTCGAGGAGAGGGAACTTCTCGTGCTCGATGATGCGCTTGCAACGGCCGGTTCCATGTCACCGAGGTTTCAGAGATTGGCTCGGTGCGGTGCCCTCCTGGAGGGCACCGGTGGGCGTGAAGGACAACCTCGGTGTCCTATTGATGCAGCGGAGATTCCGAGCGTGAACGCGGTGCGATTGCGACGTGCCCCACACCCTTCAATTTTTGGACTCAAATTTGACTCCCAACTCAAATCACTTTGGATCGGGCAACTGGGGTGCATTGGCTATTTGATTTGGAGTATTGCCATGGAAACAGATCATCCGCCGCGCGACAAACAAGCCCACCTCGCTAAACCGTCGCTTTGGGTTGCCGAACCGACCGACGACTCTCTCTCGCTACTTGAGAATGCCCTTCGAGAGGATGAACCTTCACTTCGGGATGATGAACATACCGAAGACGTTCGCTCGCTCCGTGAGGAGAATGCCCGACTTCGCGGGCTTGTGGTTCAGCTGTCGAACCTCATCTGCAAAAACGTCATTCACACAAGATAACGCGGTTGCAGTATCATGGCAGAACCGTTGCCAGTGTTGGCGGGCGCATGCGCCGCGCCCTCGCGGCCGCTCGCATCTACACTAACCCGGTATGGGCAGCGGGAGAAACACGCACCTCGTAATCATGCGCAAATACGCGAATTTTGCCAGTTTCTTGCCCATGAATGGGGAGGAAACCGTCAGCATTCCTATGCCGTTCCTTCCAGAGGAAAATCGCAGGCTTGGTCCCGAACGGTTGATGGTAAGTGGTCGGCGGTTGGCCTGGCGGATGCGGCATCCAAATATACGTGGCACGGAAAAAACCTTACTGAGAACAAGGCCGAGTTTGATCGATTAGCTGCCGATCTGCAGTCCGCTGTTCAATGTAATTCCAATAGCGACGTTTGCACCATCTTGCGGACGATAATGCATTGGGGCGGTGCAGATAATAGTTATCGACAGAAGGGGACCTTTGACTGGATCGAACGAAACGCGGATGAGATTTCTGCCAAGCTTTCGAATGTCGTCGATCTGATTAAAGACGAACGGGCCTCGCTAAATTCGTTTGACGGTGTAAATTTGATAATGAACTCGACGATGGCGAAGATCGTGAGCCTCGCCGATCCCGAACAGAAGCTTGTGGCCTACGACGGTCGGCTCGGTGGTGCACTCGGCTACTTCGTTGCCCGATTTACGGAGGAACGAGAAATTCACCAATACGACGTTGCCGGTCAGTTGCTTTTCGCCGTGGACCGAGAGGCCAAACGGACCCCCGACACGAATCGCATTCGTTTTCCGGCGTTATTCGGCAAAACCAGAGACCTCCGCCATGCCACGATGGTGCGATGGGCGTCGCAGCTAATCTGGCAAGTCGCGAAAGAATGCCACGCGAGTTCGAGAGAAATCGAAGCTGCCCTGTTTATGTGGGGATATAACGTCATGTGGCAATGTAACGTTGCAGATCAATTTCAACATTAGCGGGCGTCGATTTACCGCAGTGGCTGCTTCGAGCCGAGTATCTACCGCTTAGACTGATGCCGGATTCGATCCGTGGAGCAAAAATGGAGCCTGCAAAACCCCGCAAATGGACCGAAGAAGAGACCCAGCTGCTGATCGAACTCGCGCAGCGGAAGGAAAGAGTACCGGCGATGGCGCGAGAGATTGGACGTCACATCGCCTCCGTTAGACGACGAGCTCGCGAATTGGGTTTGCCTCTGCCGCCCGGCCGAGGTGAGAGGCCGCTTTAACTTTTCTCCCGCCCTCGTGTGGCGCCGTGAAAATATACAACTGCCAAAATGGCGTCGCACGAATCGGTCGCCATTGCACCAGGTGCTGGGGCCAGCATGACCGAGGCCTGCCATGACCCGCTGGACCGACGACGAACTCCGCGAACTTGTTACCTTGTGGCCGACAAATTCCGCTTCGCAAATTGCCAAACGGTTGCACCGCCGGCGCTCGGCGATATGCAGGAAGGCAGAGCGGCTGTGCCAGGAGGGACTGCTACCGCACAATCCTGCCCAGGATTTCGACGTCAATCCGCCAAAGCGGCGGCCGCCCGAATTAGCGCCGTGACGATGCCACGCAGACTGCGCACTGATGGTCGCCTTTAAGCCTTCCAGGTGGTGTTCTGCCCGTCAATGGTAAGCTGCGGGACATCTCCCCGCATCTCGACGAGACCCAGCTCGATTAGCTGTGCCAAATGCTGCTTGTTGATCATCGAACTTCGTTTGGCGGCAATGTCCTTCAGCGTCCAGCGCAGATCGATGGCATCCAGGCCAAACTGGGCGAGTGGGTCTGTCTCATCTTCCATGTATTGATCATGCTCTACCGACTCCCGGCGCGCAATGCCTGGTGAAATTATTGCAGCGGGCGACCGCTGCCACCATTGTCCGAGAGTTCGTAGAAAGACCACTGCGCGACTAACGAGGGACCGTTTCGAACTCTATCCTCCAAAGAACGATGCATATTCTGCTCTGTCCACCGACTTCCGCTAGGGTCCGAACTCAACGAGAACGAACCTAGTGACTTGCCTTGGGCGGTTTTTCAGCACCAAGCAGGTGCGCTTCGAGCATGGCGACAGACAGTGCGCGCCCCATGCTCAAGTCCCCAAGAGCTAGGCCGGATGCGAGCCTTTCTATAACCCATCGGGGCCGCTTTCCGCGTCCAGCCCAAACCTGGCTCGGCTAGGCGGAAGCTATGAAATGGATGCTTGTGGTCATGGTAGGCGGCATCTCGCCGGTGAATACCAATCTGGTGTTCGATAAGTTCAGCGATTGTCTCGCCGCCGAGGAGCAAGTGCGACAGCGTTACGCTGATGCGTTCGAGGCGTGGGACCGCGCGGCTGCGGCAAGAATCGACCGGCGCAGGGACTACAGGAACGCCCGCGATGTTGAGGCTAAACGACTGCTGAGCAACGTGGGGACGTGCGTCCCGCATGGTGGCGGTGATCAGCAGCCAGTCACTGCGCCGCGGCAGCAACCTCCCAGTACATCATCGCAGCAGCCCGCTACGCCGCCGTCCACACCACCGCCACCTCCACGAACTTGAGCAATCCTCGTCCCGCACGACAGGCCATCGGTGTCGGTTGACTTAGATCAACGGCTCCGCTGCACCGCCTGCCACGGTAAGGCATGAAAGAGCCTGAGAAAGATCAGGACGAAGTACCCGTCCGCGCCGAGCCTAAGCGTCAAGCGGAAGCACGTCGCGTCATTCAAGAATAAATCGACAACCTGTGCGAACTGATCAGGAAGCTGCGCGGGAAGCCGCATTAGGGGCGGCGCAGCCCCGTCAACCTCCCCAGAAGTCTTGACCGCGTTGGCGATAGCTCCGTGTAGAAACCAGCAAGGAACGCGCCGGGTTTAGGCACGCGCGACGGTGACAAGCCGTTCCGCTTCCTGGCAAAGCTGAACTACTCTGACTAGACGACAAGAAAAACGGAGAAGAAGCGGAACGACTGACTGGCTATGAGATCGGAAGGGGCTCGTCAGCCAGCGCCGCAAGAGCTTGAACGTCCAGAACGACGATCTGTCTCCATGTCGTGCCTTCAATCTTGAGGATATTTCGTCTGCGCTGCTCCGAGATCGCTCTTGATACCGTTTCGAGCGTTAGCCCAAGGTAATCTGCGATATCACGGCGAGACATAGGAAGACGTATGATGCCTGTTGCTGTCGAACGACCCTGCATCTCAAGCAGAAAAGCCGCCACTCGTTCGAGTGAGTTCTTGCGACCCAGCAGCAACATGTGGTTCTCCACATGCGCAAGGTTGCGCGTGGTCATGCCAAGGATGGTGCGGAATATCAGAGGATCGTCGTGGGCAACCTCGTCCAAGCTATTTCGGTTCACGATATGCGCCGCGGTCTCGACAATGGCTTCCGCCGTGAACCGATGAGTTTCGCCATTCTCCAGCCCGAAGACATCTCCGGGAAGATGAAACGCCCCGATCTGGCGGCGACCATCTGGCAATAGCTTATGTGTGCGCACGGCCCCTTCGATCACTTGGTAGATATATTCAGCCGGTTCTGCTTCCCCGAAAATCTCGGCTCCTTTGTGATATTTAAAGTCAGTCACGTTGAACCGACCGGAAGCAGTACCGAGTTCTCCAATCAGGCGAGGCTTTTTCCGCACCACCACGTTGCTGTACATCTCATCTCCCACCAATGAGGTGCGACGACCCCTCAACGTAAAACCCGTTCGGCGCGACTAAGTTCCGTTTGGGCCGAAAGGCCTTCGCTCAGGACAAATTAACCCTGTGTCGCAGGAATTCCCGCGCAAATGGCCCGGGAATTTTCACCAGCCGGCGGGAATTTGTGTGGGTCTGGCCGAAAATAATTCCGATGCGGCACAGGGGGCAGGCTGCGCGTCGAGATAGCCGAAGCCAGCACCACGCAGGCGGATCAGCGCGGCGAGCCGCACGAGCCAAGATGACCGATGTCGAGATGACCGACGTGTCGGCATTGGATCGACAGCGAAATTCTTATACAGGTGAGCCGGCATGCCGGCCAGTTTCAGCCGGCGCGCCTTCGCGCAAACCTGCGAGCGCGTTCGGTTGAGTCTTCTCGCGATCTGCGTTGCGGAGTGCGTTGTCCAGAGTTCGATCAGCACCGAAGTTTCGTCGTCGCTCCAGGTGCTGGATGCCTTTCGCATCGTCGTTCCCCCCTTTGTTGGCACAAAGAAAGCAACCGCCCATATCCGGCAAAAGAGGGCGCGATCTTTTTCGCCGCGGCTTGCGCGTTTGCCGCGGCAGGTCGCAGATGCTCTGCGACGTGGCCGGCTGATCACCGGGCGCCCCATGTCCGGCGCAACCGGGCAGCCCAATATCTCAAGCCGCAATTATGCCGAACGGAGTGGGTTGCGACATCGCCGGCCGGCTGCTGGGCGCGAGCGTTTTCTCGCAGTTTCTAAGAATCGCGGATCTTGACGTCGCGGACACGGCCAGCATCGAGAAGCTGGTCGGCAAGATAAAACGCGAGGCCAAGAAGGCGCTCAATCACAAGGACGTGCCGCGCAACAAGAACCTGAAGGAAGCCAGGGTCAAGGCCCAAGGAAGCCACGATCCGCAAGGCCAGGGAGTTTCGTGCCGAGATGACGGCGCCGATCGAAAAGGCGAAGAAGGCCGGCTGCAAAACCACCCGCCAGATCGCGGAATGGCTCAACAACAACGGCTATCAGTCCCCGCGCGGCTTCAAATGGACCTCCGGCTCGTCCACCGTCAGATCACGGGAGATGATCCCGTCCAGGGGCGGTAGCTCAGCGGTAGAGAATCCGACTGTTAATCGGATGGTCGCTGGTTGGAATCCAGCCCAGGGTCATCCCGGCTCACTACGGCCGCCATTTCGCGTTGCACGTCCGTCAGCATCGCATCGAGCCAGCGGATGCGCGCCACGATCTGTTCGATAGTCATATCCCCGTCATCGTGATCATGGTGGGCGTCAGTGTTCGGTTTCATGCCTCTCTCCGGTGTCAGTTTTTACTGACACCTCACCCCCGGTCACCGAGAGGTGCCGGGGGAAGGGGCGCCGCCTACGCCGCTCGTGCGACGAGGCTATTTGCCAGCGCGACCATTTCGCCATGCGTCCTGATGTCGCCAACGTCCAAGCAGTGTTTGGCGAGACGCTTGGCGGTCATGGACAGCGCAAGGAAGCCGACCGGTTTGCTCAGCGCCGCCGCGATCTCGCGCGCGTCGTCCGCCTTCTGACGAATGAAATCGCGCGGGTCCGGATCTTTTGACCGGGATGGCGCAGCGCCGTGCAGATAATATTCCGCGAATGATTCGGCCTTGTCGGCGAGCATCCGGGCGACCGCATCCACGGGGGCACCGAGCGCGACGTTAAGGGAAAATGGGGTCATCGATACCTCCTTCCTGTTCCCAAGCTCTTGCTTGGTCTTACGTATTGAGCTATGAAATGTATTATACATATCATAGTCAAATACGCAACATAAATCGGACAGCAAATGCCCGCAAAACTAGACGAGGAAATTCAGCGACTGAACTTGGTCGCACCCACCTCGTGGGTGAAGAAGATCGACGATTGGAGACGGCGCGAGCCTGATTTGCCGAACCTTTCCGAGGCCATCCGCAGGCTCGTTGAAATGGGCCTTGAGAGCGCGAAAAAGGGCGGCAAGCGCTAATCGGGTGGAACGCTGCTGGTGGTCTGCCGGCTCGTTGTGCCTGGCGCGTAGCGGTTTGCCTGTCCATCGTCGCCCGGCGCGTGCCTTCAGGTTGATGTAGATCAAGACCCACTCTTTGGAATTCGGGCGACGTGCAAGGCGCAGCAAACCGGGAGCTTGATATGGGTGAACGTTCGGAATCGAAGTTGGTCAGCCGTCGAAGCGCTCTTTCTCTTTTTGGATACGCAGCCGTGTTCGGACTCGTGGCATCGCCTGCCATGCTGATGGTGTCAGATGCTGGCGCTCAGACCTCAACCGCACCGACCACGCCCGCCGCGCCTTCCACTGAGACACCGCAGTCGGGTACGGAGCGGCGTCAGGAACGACGCACGGGGCGCACAGAACGGCGTCAGGATCGACGGACGGGGCGAACAGAACGGCGTCAAGCGCGACGGACGGGGCGCACGGAGCGGCGCGAAGAGCGGCACGACGGTGCAGCCGAAGAGAAAAAGTAGCCGCGCGTCGGCCAGTACCCACGAAAAATCGTGTTAGGAGCAAGAACATGAAAAGATCAACGGTGCTCGGAGCGGCCCTCGGTGCAGCAATATTGTGTTTGGCGCCCGTGTCGTTTCACTGGTCACCAGCCGGGACTGTAGTTATCTCCATCGACAAAGCTGACGCTCGTGTCGGTCGTCCGCTCACACCTGGCAGCGTTGCCGGAGTTAACAGGCGAGTGCATCGGCGCGCGTATCGGCGCGGGTACTATGGAGCTGCTGTAGGCGCAGCTGCCGTCGGAGCAGCGGCGACGGGAGCGTACTACAATCGCCGGCAATGCGGTTACTATCCATATCCGCCGTGCTATTGAGCGTGGCGTCGTTTGGGGAGGTCATCATAATGAGACGCAGTTGGATTATCCTTTTCGCGAGCTTCATTGTCCCGGCGTTCGCTAGTGAGGCGCTTGCCACGACGGTGGATATTCGCAACATCACTTGTAGCGACTATCTCGCCATGCCGGCTGGGCCGTCGAGCAAGTTCTCGGCTTGGATGACCGGCTGGTTTAGTTATCAAAGTCGGAGGACGTTTGTAGATTTTGACCTGCATCGAACAAATGTCACAAGCGTGAGAGGGTGGTGCCAGTCCAACCCGGGCGCCAGTGTGATGGTGGGTCTGGAAAAATCGATAGGCGTAGCTGCGGTGCCTGACGCGACACTGGATTTTAACAAGATCACTTGCGGCACTTGGTTGAAGTACGCTCCAGAGGATCAGGATTTTGTGAGATATTTCATGAGCGGCTACTACAACGCAGCGGCGAATAGCAGTGTACTGGATTACGACCGCCTACAGAGAAATTCCAGTGCGGTCGCCGCGTATTGCAAAAAGAATAAATCTCGCACTCTGCCAACGGCCATTCAGAAAAGAGCTAGCTAGGCCCTTGATCTAGGTCAACGGCGTCGATCCCGCGCCCCCTCAGCAATGTTGCAACCGCAGCTGAAGCGGCTCCCGCTGTCAGCAGCGCTTAGAGGAGGTTCGCCATGCATCCGATGAAGTATCTCTCTATCAAGTCGGCGACAGTTGCCGGGATTGCCGCCAGCGTCCTATTGGGGTTGGCGGGTCTCTCGCTCACTCCAACACCTGCCAACGCCATCGTGTACTGCACCTACGTCGGGTATCCCGGGGGATGCGTTGCCCGGGCAGGCGTCGTGCTCAGGCCTCGCCCGGTCGCGCGCGCCGCCGTCCGGCACAACGCTGGTGGCAATATGAATGGTGGCGTCAATCGCGTGGGGGTGAGGCGGTAAAGGACGGTTGGTCACCCAGACCGTCGCTCTTGTCTCGACCCTGCACCAAAACGCCGCGCGTATCACTAGCCAGATCGGTGTTTGAGGCTATCCGCCAAGCCGGTTGTCGGCCCATTTGCGAGGAGATCGCCGCCCTCGCGTCCGATCTTGCCTTGTGACCCAGAACGCACCTCGCGCCCCTTCGGCTTAGGTGCGGACATCAAGGTTGCACCAGAATTGCGGTCGAGCAATTTCAACGTTGCGCAGCGGCGTCGCTTTTTGGCGGGTTGCGTCGCCGCATCAATGCGTTACCACGATGAAATCCGTGTCTTTTCCCGTTTCCTGGCTCATTCCGTTGTCGGAAACAATCAACGAAGAGGCCAGCGTCAGGAGTTCAGAGATCTTCTCAACAGTATCCTGGGGCATTTCGATACGGTTGAGCGCAGCGTTGGCTTTGTCGGGTAACGGTCCCGGCCCGGTTTGCTTCGCGGGCGCTTCTCGCCCTTTCGTGGCAGCTTCGGACATACGGGGCAATTCCTCTGGAATCGACACGACGCTCCAGCGAATAGCCGTTCCCTCGTTCTGGAATTCCATTGCGGTAAACACGTGCGTTCCCAGCGGCTCCTCCGGATTTTCGATCTTGACCGGGACATCAAACAAGGGCGTGAAGCCCTGACGCACGAACAGCTTGCTCAACTTACGACTGACGAAGATGGAGATCGGGACAATCTTTTTAGGCGCGCTTGCGGCGGGAGCCGAGCCCGGCACCTGGAGACTGGCCGCTTCTGGAGTCTCGGCGTTTGACACCAGTGTTCCCTGCGTTGCCGCGGCTGCACCGATGCTCTTGGTTGCGACGGTGGCACTCTGGAGTTCGGACGAACCGGACGCGGCTTTCGGTTGAAAAAGATGCGGATTGGTTATCTCGACCGGTTGGACATCACCATGCGCAATGATCACGCGCGTGCCGCGCTTCGTGAGGTGCCAGAGTTGAACGGCGAAATCGTTGTTCAAACGGATGCAGCCGTGTGACGCTGGATGCCCAGGCACGACACCGGCGTGCAACGCTATCCCTGACCAGGTGATGCGTTGCATGTAGGGCATGGGGGCGGCGCTATAAATATTTGAACGGTGCCATCGTTGTTTGCTGATGACGCTGAACACGCCGAGGGGCGTCGGATGCCCCTCCATTCCCGTGGACACCGAAGAGCGTGCAATCAGGGCCCCGTTGTCAAAAAGCGAGACCCGCTGGTCTGCTATCGAAATGATGATCTGGAGCGGGCCCTTCGGAAGGGGCTCGGGCCGAACACTCTTCGCCGTTTCAGAGTTTGTCCGCCGGTGGTGGTGCTTGTCTTTGTACGGAGCGTATTGGCTTCGCCAGAACGTGTGTTGGGGTCCAAACAGAAATTGAGCGTGTGCGATCCCCGCAGGAAGCATGAAAATGGCGAATACAACGGTTGTTATCGCGCGCTGCATTGCTGGTAATTCCTTAACGAACGTTGCCCGGTACCATACGCCCATTCCATCGTTTCCAGACGATGCGCGAAGCCGAAGCCTGATGCGTCATCCTGACAGCGCACCGAGCCTCTCCTCGAAATCTGCTCGCAGTGGGTCGAAAATTGGACCGTACTTACAATTACCGTGGGAGTTGCCGCTGAGACGGGCGCAATGCGTTGGTCGACGCGTTGCAATCGGGCAACACGTTTCGGAAAAATTGATGAGCTGCCGTTTGCGCCATTGCGCGACCCCACATTGATCCCAAGAATGACCCTCTTCGCATGCTTGGCTTTTCTACACGGCTCCGGTGGAGCCTATGGGAGCGACGGCATCATGAACCCGCGGCGATTTACGATAGTGGCGCCGACGTTTTGCGGAACGGTCGTTCTCGCGGGGTGGATCGTTGGCTGGCTGGCTGGCTTCGGTCCGGCCGGCACCGAGAACGCCCGCCCAGTGACAATCCAGGACCGCGCAGCATCTCTCGCCGCCACCGCCAAGCTCGCGGATGGACCGCCGGCAATCGCAATGGACAACGCCGTTGTCGCTAACACCGTTGTCGCGAACGCCGCTGTCGCTCGCGCCGAAGTGACGACGGTCGCCAAACCCGCGGCGGAGAGGGCCACCGACACGATGGTGGCCTCGGATAAGTCGGAATCGATTGTCGTGGCCGCGTTACCCGATCCGTCGCAGATGCTGTCGGCCGATTTACCGCCTGTGCAGAAAACCGCGGACCCGGGCCACCGTGACGCCGCGCAACTGGTGCCGACAACGTGCGGTGCATCCGGCGGTGTGTCCAACTCGGGGCCGCAGGATTTCAGGTACCTCATTTGTTATGTCTGGTCCGAACTGCCGCCTGCCGAGAAGGTGGCTGCGATCGTCCTGCGTTCGTTCAAGGACATCCCGGTCGGAACGCCGATGGAAGAGATCAAGCGCGCGTCCGACGCTTTCGGTCTGGAGTTCACTTTCATGAAGGCGGTCGCCAAGGTAGAGTCCGGTTTCGACCCCAAACAACGCACCGGGTCATATATCGGGCTGTTCCAACTGAGCAAATACGAGTTCGGCAAATTCGGCTCCGGAGACATTCTCAATCCCCGCGATAATGCTGTTGCGGCAGCCTACAAGATCATTACTGAAGGCATTCTGTTCGAGTGGGTGACGCACAGGAAGCCGGACTTGAACGATCTCTACCTGATCCATCAGCAGGGCTGGGAAGGCGCCGCGGAGCACCTCAGTCAACCCAATCGCATTGCCTGGAAATCGATGTGCGCCACCAGCGAAGGCAGAGAGAAGGGCGAAAAATGGTGCAGGCGCGCGATTTGGGGCAATACGCTTCCGGCCGTCAAAGGGGCGTGGAAATCGGTGGAGAAGCTGACGTCGGAGGCGTTCGTCGGAATGTGGCGCGAGCGAGTTGCTCATTTCTCTTCGAAATACATGACCACCGCCACTGCCGATGCCGAGCGGGTGCACCAGTAAAATTCCGTCGAGTGGCTGGCAAGAGTTGCCGCACCCGCGGACGGAGCGGGGCCTCACCGCCCCTGGTCGCGTTCAGGGAAGACGCGCTGCAGCCGACCACGTGCGGGGGCATTTGAGCAGCATCAGCATCCAAGCCTATATGCCGGCGCCTTTTGTCTGACCGATGCCCGCCCGTGCTGCGACCATGGCCACGATCATGTGCGCCCAGCCCGGGTGCTCCAGCCCGGCGGAAATGTACATGACGCCGGAAAAGTCGTGGGTCTGCGAATCTCACTTTGTAGGAGTGATCATTCCCTGAGACCGAAACACTAGGCCAGATGAGTTGACCGGTGTAACCGAGGGCGTGACTTTTGAATTGATCGCAACAATCGAGCTGGCCGCATCCGCGTCGAGCACGCACAACAGGTCGACAAGCGTCCTCCGGTGATGAAGGTGACCGTGAGATCGCGATCAGTGAGGGAGATCCTGCCGCCAGGCGATCTCAACAGTGGGAAAAGGCCTAGTTTGTCAACGCGGGCTGGGCTCCCGCCGAGCCACTTCCGGCCCGCCGACATCGCGACCATTGCCGCCTATGCACGCGCCGTAGTCGCCGAGCGACGTGCGGCGGGTGAATTGCACGCGGCGCCCGTCGTTAGCACCCCGGCCGGCGACAAGCCGTCGCCATGGCTTCCGATTTGGCTAGGCCAGCTCCGCGCCTGCACGACACTGCGCGACGGTTGAACATCAACCCGGCCGGTCGCGTGGCGACGAAGCCGACCGAGCCCGAAGCGCCGATGAGCTACTACGCGAGGCAACGCCTGCTGGAGGGCCGCCACGATGACGACGCAGCTAACTGACGTTGACCGCGAGGCGATAACGCGCGCCATCGAGATCACGCGCAAGGAAAGCCGCGCACGCCGCCGTCAGGTCGATGCCAAGTTGCGCACGGAGCCCTTCGAAGCTGTCGGCCGCTTCTGCGCCTTTTCCGCGCAGATCGAGTTCATGCATTTGCAGCCGTGGGAATCGACCATCGTCTACACCGACTTGCCCGAGAGCCATGCGCTGCGGCGTCGCCTGATCGCCGCCGGATTGTCGAAGTACGAACCAGATCCGCTGGCGGCGCTGGAGCGCGTCGAAACGAGGCAACTATCATGATCACGTCGCCAGAGAGCTGGCGCGGTCAGAACTCGAGGAAGTTTCGTCGGCATTCGAAAACCAAACAGGAAGCGGGCTATCCAAGGACGTTCGACGTTTTGCTTCGCGATAGCAGCAAAAATTTTCGTGCCCTTCTCTGGGTTGCCATCATTTATCTTCTGGACCACATACATGTTTGTAAAGTCTTGGAGGGGAAATCCGCCACCACTTAGAAAGCTCAGGAGGATCGAAAAACAATCACAAGCCAAAACAAATGCGATGACAAGTGTACTAGCTGCTGAGGAAAAGCTCGGATCGGAATATATATCTTTCAGTACGAGGAAGTGAATGTAACCGGCCCCTACCAATGTAGTTACCAGTACCAGCGCGCCGATAGCTCCGATCATTCCGACAAGCCCGAGAAATCCCCATCCTAGCTGGGCATCGTCGTACTTTGCATTGGGCATCAACCAAAAGATTGTACCTGAGCCCATCCCCAGATACTCCGCGACTTCTTTATTTCCTTTACTGCGGCGATCCACGTAGCCGGAAATAATTTCTCGGAGTAAATCTTGATAATGATTTAAGCAAGTTGAGCCGACTCCTAGCAGCGCCGATGCCACGACGAAAACTTCGCGCAGGTTTTTGGAGCCTTCCGGCGAGACACCAAAGATCGACACGCTAGCGTGAACTGGAATCAACGCCAGAACAAGGAACATAAAAATGGGCAGCTGCAACGCCCAGAGTTTCAACGTGAGTGACCATGTGGTGGCCCGACGTTTTTGAACGGCTTCGATGAAATCCTTATCTAACACATCGCTGCTTTGCCTGAGCGCTTCCTTGAACCGCTCAACGCGCATCGTGCTGAATCGCCACCACGTCCGTGTATGCATTAACGGTTTGCGCATTTGCTTACCTTTGATCGCTCGCGCAGATGTTGCCTGCACGTAGTGTCGAACGCCGATTTGCGAGGCTTGAGGGTGGCACAATGCGGGGTAGCGATACGAGGATTGGGCGACCCTTTGTCCAAACTATTCACAGGCACCGGGTCCGAAGCCGGCCCCGAGACGCCGGACGCATCAGCGGGCCGCGCTGGCGGTTCACCTCGCCGTCGTTGTCTTACCTCGCAACATTCCGACTACATCGGTGAGAAATTCCCGATAGGCCATTTCCGGCAATCGGTTTTCACGGACGGAATGACCCAAGTACCAAAAGGCAGATCCTAGCGCGAACGTGAGCGGGAGCACCTCGGTCATTGCTTTGGTGAGGGTTGCCCCTCGGTCGATAGCCGTAACGGGCATTCCGCTTTCGAAAGCCAATTGATCGCGAAACCAGCGAAAACGGTCGTTCTCAAATCGAGTCAACTCGGCGAGTGCTTGGTTGCGACCATCTTCCGGCATGTGCGCCAACACCGATTTAAGCACCACCACACTCAGATATGCGGCAGCTTCAAGCTCGGATTTTCCTAATTTTCTAAATTCACCGGCTGATCGCCTTAGATTTGGAAAAGTTTTGAGCAGCTTTTTAAGTTCGGGGACGAACATCAGAATTGAATGGATATCGACGATCACTTGGGTCCGGTACTTGAAGCCAGTCCATCCAAACATCTTACGACCCTTCTTCGCGCGCTGAAGCCGCCGACCGTGATCGGCGAGACCTAATCACCAGATTCTGCGAGAGAACCGCATATAGCGTGTGAATTGCCGGGCTGAACTCTGGGGACTCGTTGTGCAGGACACAAGGAGGGAAGTCGGGCCATTAACACCTAAAGATGCAGAAAGCATCGCGCCTCACTGCATCGTCGGCGCCGCCGCCGCGACGGCGAACCACGCCGAGCGGCCGACCCGCTGCGGCGCGCGAATTACCCCGCAAATCTGCTACCTGTAGTTTGCTCGGCATTGACTGGGCTTCTTGGGGGCTGGCAACGCATGGACACCGACTATCTCACACGGCACCTTGCCGCGCGCGTAGGCGATTTGCGCGAGCTGATAGGGCGCCGACTAGAAGTGATTATGAGACAAAACGCTGCCGCTGGACGGCTGGCTAGCGGCGTTTCACTCCAGATGTTTGCCGACGAAGCCATATCCACTCTTCAGCAAGCGTATGCAGATGCATTGCAGTTTGCATTTAGCGCGACTGGTGGTCACGAGAAGGATACGGTCGATAAGCTGAACCTGTGTGGGTCAGAAATGATTGCAGCCATCATGGAGCTGGCTACAGAGCGGGCAAACAGATTGGGAATTGCAGGACCGATAGTGCCTCAACACCTCGACGTTATTCGTCATAAGCTAGAGGACAAGCACAAGCGTCTAACCGATGATTTCGCGCACGGAATACAGGGGAGCGAAAGATTGAAAAGAGATCCACTAGTAAATGTTGTGAACAACAACAGCCCCGGAACGATCCAACAAGTCGGTATTGGAGACTTCTCTCAATCGGCTTTTTTGCAGAATAACACGGAGCTGGTGAACGCCATCGAACAGGCGCTGGCGTCCGAGGAGTTCAAAGCCCTTGATGCTGACACGCAGGCGACTTTTCTCGACACCGCCGAAGTCCTCAAGGGCGAGGCCTCAAAGATAAATCCGGACCCCGGCAAACTAAAGCGTTGGGGAAGCAGGCTCGTCCAAATGTGCAACGACGTGGGCATCAAGGTGGGAGGGCATGCGTTGGCGCAAGTGCTCATCAAGATGTTCGGCGGATGATTTATGGCAACGGATTCCTCAGACGACGATTTTGATTTTCGCTTTCGATGCGAGGAACGGACCACCAAGATATTTGAGCGGCTGCATTCGCTTGTACAGGCGGGCTACTTTCTTGATAACAGTCCAGAGGTTGGCGACGCCTTTTGGCTTCGGCATCCCTCCGACAAGCTCAAGCATAACCTGTTGATCATTTATCCGTCGGGACGTGTCCTATCTTTGAAGGACAACAGTACGGGCGAGTGTGATTTCGATTTGGATGACGAAGCCCAATTCAGACGCTTTCTTCGTCAGGTCCCCCGGCCGACTTGGTGGGATCGATCCCGCGGATGGAGGCTGACAAGTTACGGTTATGTCTTGCTTGCCCTGTTTTTCGGCGGAGCTTGGATTTTGGTTTCGTTGGGAGAGTGGGTGCTTAAGTCAATCGGTCGAGCATTCGGTGTCCTGTAAAAAGCGAGCGCGCCCCGCTGGTGCGGAATTTTTCCGGCGGTGTCTTGGCGGGTGTCCGGCCGCGAAGTCTGCCAGTCGGCTCCGCTGCCGATCTTACGGCCGGTCAAAGGTGCGTTGTGATCAACCCGTCGTCCCCATGCGCGCCTGCGGAAACTTCGGCCGCACCTCCGCGCCGCGCCGCGCTGGCCGCAGGCTTGGCAGGCTACAAGCGCAGCTCTGTGATGGCTAGTCTAACCGCCGCAATAGCTTCCTCTTCCGAGCACCTAAAGACCTCACGAGTTGTGATTTGGTACTGCCCTTTCATGTAGGTCTCAGCCGAGCCTTTTTTTACCAACTTACCCTGTGCGACCGTTTCGACCTTGCCCGCCTTTTTGGAGTGGGCCCCTCGGGGCGGACAGGATGGCTTTCAGCAATTGACCGGGCGGCCGGGCTTTCAGAGGATGAAGGCCCATGGCAAAGCATCGAACCCACAGCGTCGAGTTCAAACGGCAGGTGTCACAGGAGTATCTGAGCGGCGAGACGCTGCACGGACTTTCGAAGCGGCACAATGTCTCGCGCAACTTGATCCGGATCTGGGTCGACAAGTTTCAGGCAGGCGCGCTCGATGAGGACGTCGCTTCCGCCGATCTGCTCGAGACGTATGAAGCGCGTATCGCGGCGCTCGAGCGATTGGTGGGCAAGCAGGCTCTTGAACTGGAGTTCCTAAAGGGGGCTCTTCAGCCAAGACCTCGGCCGAGAAGCGAGACCACATCCGCTATTGTCGGCCCCGCGGCATCAGCCTTGCCGAAGGGTGCAGGCTGATGGGAATAGCCCGCTCCACGCTTTACGATGAACCGATCCGTCAGGCTGACGACACCGCCATCGTAGCGGCGATGGCTGGAATTGCGATGAGTTCGAGCACTATGGCTGGCGACGGGTCCAGGTCGCCCTCAGGCATCAAGGAATGGTCGTCAATCACAAGAAGGTCCGCCGTCTTATGCGCGAGCATGACCTTCAGCCCAGAATGCGGCGCCGCTTCACGACAACGACCGACAGCAATCACGACCAGCCGATCTTTCCAAACCTCGCTGAAAACATCGTCCTGGACGGCCCGGACCAGCTCTGGGTCGCCGACATCACCTACGTCACCGTTGTCGGCAGCTTCGTCTATATTGCCGTCATTCTGGATGCCTGGTCCCGGCGCGTCGTGGGCTATGCCATCAGCCGTTCCATCGACGCGCGGTTGACACTCGCTGCACTTTCCGCCGCGATTGAGGGAAGAAACCCGC
The DNA here is from genome assembly GCA_963836765.1 of uncultured Alphaproteobacteria bacterium. Classification (GTDB taxonomy): domain Bacteria; phylum Pseudomonadota; class Alphaproteobacteria; order Rhizobiales; family Xanthobacteraceae; genus Bradyrhizobium. The sequence goes on along the minus strand of CAWILG010000034.1, from coordinate 4,313 downwards.
CGCTTGGCTGCGTCCATCATTCTGATAGAGGTTCCCAATATGCTGCCAAGGTGTACCGCGACTACCTTGCCGAGCACGGGATCAAAGGGTCCATGGGTCGGCGAGGAAATCCGTACGACAACGCTAAGGCTGAAAGCTTCATGAAGACGCTGAAGGTTGAGGGCATCTATCCAATGGCGTTCGAGACACTCGCCGACGTCGTCGAAAATCTTCCCCAATTCATCGACCAAGTCTACAATACGCGAAGACTACACTCAGCTCTCGGCTACATCAGCCCTGTACAATTTGAAAAGCAACACGCCCGGCGGACGGTCAATCAGTAGCCTGATCCTGTCCGCCCCGAGGGGCCCACTCCATTTCTGTCTCAATTTTGAAAACTAATTGCCAATTCGAACAGGACGCGAACGCCTCCCTGTTGAGTTTGCTATTGCGCTCTTGTGGATCTGCCGCATATCCAATCTTGACCAGTCCGGTCCCGGATCTGCAAACGTACACGAAGGCTTTTTCACTGTGTCGTTTCTCGAACGCCAGATTTTTCGGTGCGCAGACTGGACAGTGATTGCTGCGAGTTTCTAAACGGTGGCCTTTGCCGCATGAACGTTTGGTTATGCAAAGGCGAGCGCCTTTAGCCTCCATGGCGCGCTTTTGACCGATTGGTATCATGCCTCCGACATCTATAATTTCCTCGATGAAAATGCCGTGTTGTTTGATGAACGCGATTTCCGCTGCCGACAAGTCTTGTTCAGTGATCTGCTTCGCCTTCACGCAAAAAATCCTTCCGATGCTGAACGCCTTCGGGCTGTAGTCGCGCCCGCCGCCACCGCTGCGCCGGTCGTCGCGATCATCAGCCACAGGAGCTTTGGGCACAACCGCCAGCCGGGCGAGAGCCAATCGCCAGCCTATCGGTGGCCGAGCCGCTGGTTTAGGGTTGCGTCGCCGCGTCTCACGACTTTTTACACCGGCTGTACACCGACGCGCTGACTTATTGATATTGTTGGGATTTTGCGGCTCACGCTTCTCCCGCAAGGGGAGAATTAGCCTTCTATGGCTTCCATACGCTTCCACAAGCATCCACCGCGTCCAGCGTTGCAGCGATCCGCTCCAAGCACTGGTCATGCTGATCAATGACGCTGACCGGGTTTGCGATAGCTTCAGCGATCATCACACGCAGGTCTGCGATGAAGTGATCCGCGCGCGCGATCTGATCCGCGACTTCGACATCGGTCATCTCGGCATCGGCCATCATGGGCGGCATCCGCTGGTTCGCCCGCTTGATCCGCCAGCTTGTTCGCGGCGTCAGCGATGGCGGTCCGCGTCGTGGAACACCCGTGCCTCAAGGCGGCGTCTGGTCTGCAAATCGCCGATTGGCGCACACTGCGCTGCGCATCGACGACAGGGCCGTCAGAAACAACCCGACCAGTTGCTCCATCTGGGCGTAGGCTTCCTCCGCGACCATCATGCACCTTTTTCTTTTCCATGATCCTGATCCTGACCAACTCTGCCTTCGCTGCCGTGAACTCGGCATCAGCCGCCGCGCGGGGCGACTGCTGTCGCTCGCGCCGCAAGTGCCGCAGGTAGGCAACTCGGCTCTGGTCGAGCGGGAAGCCGTCACCCTGCCGCTGGATCACGCCTTCGGCTTCAAGCTTGCCGATGTCGGTCCGGCTGCAATCGAGGTGCAGCGCCAGTGCCGACGCGCTGACGGGTTTGGAGACGGTCTCGGTCACAAACATCATTTCCGTTTAGGTCCGCGGTAGGATAGCTCACTTCCGGTTTCGGCGGCAACGCGGACATGACCCGACTGCCCAAGTGTCTCGACCTTGGTCGCGAATGACCCGGAGCCGACATATTGGGCTTTCCAAAGCCATGGCTCTCGCTCATACTCGAATTTGCCAAGGGCATGGAGGAGCGCTTTGGTTTCACGTTTCCGCCGCCCTTATTCACTGCCGGCGCTGCTTCGTTATCGATTTTTGGTTCTTATTTCCATCAGACTTTTCGCGACTTCGTTCAAAGCCCTATCGCTTGCGTCGGCGGGTTACTAACCGGCGCATCCTGATCGGTATTGTTGCAGCAAATTCATATCGGAGACATTCATGAAACGTCGTGACTTTCTGGCGCGAACCGCTGCTGGCGTTTCCGCAAGTCTCCTTCTGGGGAACGTTCGGTCCGACGGTTATCGTTTCGTCGGTTCAGCGCTTGCCGCTGGCGAGGGCGATCGGCAGAAAGCCACCCTTGAGCAGAAATTCGCCGAATTTGCACTTTCCATCAAGTATGAAGCTCTGCCCGCGGACGTTATCGCCGCGGCCAAGCGGGTGCTTCTCGACACGCTCGGATGCGCATTCGGATCCGTAGGAAGCGAGCCCGCAAATATAGCCGAGACGACAATTCGCAAGACTTTCGGAGACGGCAATACAGCCACCGTGATCGGCTATCCGCGACCCGCTACCGTAGAAGGCGCATTGTTCGTCAACGGCGTCCTCGTCCGCTCCCTCGACCTGAACGATACCTATATCGGCACCGAGCCACTTCATCCGAGCGAGGTGCTTCCGACGGCCATTGCGCTTTGCGAGGAGAATGGACGAAACGGCCGTGATCTCATCGAGGCGATGGTCGCGGGCTATGAGGCCAGCATGCGCGTCAATGACGCCATCTCCTTCATCGAGCGTGGTTTCCATCCCTTGTGTGCGGCCGCCTACGGTATCCCTCTGATTGCGGGCAAGATCTGGGGACTTCCCAAGGAAGCCATCGCCAACGCGGTTGGAATTTCCGGCGCCCGTGGCTTCACGAGTTTTGTCGTCAATAGTGGCGCGATCAGCATGATGAAAGCCATGGGACTTGCCGCCACTGCGGCTGACGGCGTTTTCGCAACACGGCTCGCCGCGCAGGGTTTTACCGGCCCGTCCGGCACGCTGGAATGGCTGGCGTCGAAAATGAAGCCCATCAAGGAGGGGTTTGCCGTTGACCTTGAGCTTGCGCGATACCGGCTGCCGCGGGTGGCATTCAAACGCTTTCCCATTCAAATCGAGTTGCAAGCCGTGGCAGAGGCGGGCGCATCGCTCTCCGCGAAGATCAGGGATCGCGCACAAAATATCCGGGCGATCACGGTTGAGACCTATCCCGGAATAATCGAGCGCGTCGCGGATCCTGCGAAATTCAAGCCGCAGACAAAGGGTACCGCCGATCACAGCCTTCCCGTCTGCCTTGCCATGGCTCTTCTCGACGGCGATGTGACGGTCGCTCAATTCGAGAAAGACCGCTGGCGGGCCCAGGACGTGATGGCGCTGGTGGAAAAGACGTCGGTGAAGCCCGGAGAGGCACTGATCGCCAAACTCCCCAAGGGGCGCGGCGCAAGCATCGAGATTGTATTCGCAGATGGTCAATCCTTGCGCGAGACCGTGGAAGTTCCTGAAGGCGACGCGGAACGCCCGCTCTCGAGATCGTCGCTCGAACGCAAGTTCATGAACTTCGCGGTCCCTGTGGTTGGCAAGGCCGGCGCAGAGCGCGTCATGTCACTCGTCGATGGTCTCGAAGAGCTAAAGGATGTCCGGGAATTGACCCAAGCCCTCCGTGGAAGTGGAAAGCAAAATCCGGTGTGAATTTGGATAGCATCGATAAAATGCCGATGTCGGTTGTTGGCACATCGGGTCATTTTGCTGCGCCGCCGTAACTGCAACCACGGATTTTCTTGCGCCAGATACCCTCGATAAAATGCGCTCGCGCGATCCCTGCCCATCCTTTCGCCCTCCACAGTACCTTGGCGACCGATTGCGGAGGGCCACCATCGTGGGACGGTCACCGCCAGCGCCACGCGCCAAGGTCGCCGGGACATCCCGGCAGCCACAGCCAGTCACCGTTAGCTAACGGCGACGACAGCGCCACCGCGTCACCATCGCCAGCCGTCGCGCATCACGACGACCGGAAGGGTTTATCCATCATCGATAAACTCTGGCACCAGCATCACGGCGCGGACAGGCGCGGCATCGCGTCATCACCACGGCGCGCACGCCAGCGTCACACGAAAAAGCCGCCCGAAGGCGGCTTTCTATCACGTTCGTTAATGGGGTTCGATCAGGCCGCAGCGAGAGCAAGACCTTGATCCTTGCGCGACCGACGATACGCCATGAAGCCCACGCCCGCGAAACCGAGGATCATCATAGCCCATGTGGAGGGTTCGGGCACCGATTTTGCCACTGTTACTGTCAAGGTGGTTGGCGAAAGGTCAGCCTGCACTAGTTCAAAGAAGCCGCTGGAATTGAAAGTTCGGTAACGAAATGACCCAGAGCTAGTATCGCCAGCTTGCACTGTGTAAGTGAACG
>CAWILG010000033.1:0-271984 GCA_963836765.1 uncultured Alphaproteobacteria bacterium | reverse complement strand
AGGTGGGAACGTCGTGTGGGCCCGCCGCATTGATCGCTGCGTTGCCGACGCATTGATGTTGCAAGGAGACATCGCGGCCGAGACCGCTGCGCAAATCGACCCGGAACTGCTGCTTCGCGAGGGAGAACGCCGCCCGGCCAGCGAGGCCCAGACATCAAGCGCTTATGATCTCACCCTTGGTGCAATACCCGCGATATACCGACTGGAGCCCACCAGCTTTTATGCCGCCGGCGAGATGCTCGAAGCGGCGATCGCCAAGGAACCCACGAACGCGTCTGCGCATGCGTGGTCGGCGTATTGGTACTTTTTGCTGGTCGGACAGGCATGGGCGAAGGATCCACCGGCAGCAATATGCCGCGCCGGTGAACTGGCGGAGCGGGCTGTAACTCTGGATCCAGGGGATGCCCGCGCGCTTACGCTGGTCGGCCACGTAAGGGCTTTCCTCCACAAACAGCCCGAGCAGTCCTGCGCCTTGCATGAAAGGGCGCTTGCGCTCAATCCGAACCTACCGCTGGCATGGTGCTGTTCCGGCCTGGCGCTCAGTTACCTCGGCCACCACGACAACGCCATCGAGCACATCAATCGAGCGCATCATCTCTCACCCTATGATCCTCATGCTTTCTTTTTTGACATGGCGCTGGCGATGCCACACTTCCTGCGCCACGACTTCAACAATGCCCTGATCATTGGTCGCCGTGCGGCCGAGCTCAATCCTGGCTTCACTTCGACTTACAAGGGTTACCTGGCAATTCTCGGTCACCTCGCATACCACGAGGAGGCTAACCGCGTATTTCTCGATTGCTCGAGCTCGAACCTGCCTTTTCAATCCGAGATGCGATCGAACGGTCGCCGATGCAGCGTCAACAGGATCTGGACCTCTATGCCGAGGGCCTGCGTCGTGCCGGGCTGCGCGAAGTTTAGGTTATTCTCCGTGCCGGCTGGTCCTGCCTATTCAATGTGGAAATGCGCCTCGGTCGGCTTACCAGCCCGCCCGTTGATTGGCAGAATATCTTGCGGACAAGCCGAGAAAGCTATGATGAGGTCCATCTCCGCACGCAGCCGAATGTAACAGCCTGGCGTAGATACCGGCGGATCAAATGAAAGCGCTCCCTCCATGGTCCACGGTATGTTCATGAACAGATTGAGCGGACTCGGCGTCTCCGGCGGGGTAAGGCCCAGGTCGGCCATGCCCTGCGCCAGGTTGTCTGTGCAATTGTCGTGGTAATCCTTGCAACCCAGACCCACGTAGCGATACCGATCGCACGCCGCCATCAGTGTATCGTGGACACCGCCGGAAGTGTCTTCCAACACGGTGAGTATGGGCCGCCGATGGTTGGTCAGCAGTACATCGCCGACGCGCGGAATCAGTCGCTGCATTCCGGCACGGCTATGTTCCATCGACATGAACTCGGTCATGTCTGAGCGATTGAACGCCCACGTATCGACAACCTGCTCGCCATGGGTATTGATCACACGGATGACTTGGCCAGCAGCGACCAGAGCGGCCTTGCCGCGTCGCGCCGGAATGGTCGTCGTATCAGACATCGGCATTCCCCTGTCTCACCAGTCCAACCTGCCACGAACATAATCGCCCGGCCAGGGGTCGGTCGTGTCACGACCCATACACCATCTGTGGCAACCATAAGGTCAGTGCCGGCACGTAGGTTATGATCCCCAGCACGATCAGCAATATGATCAGGAACGGCAGGATTCCGCGGATCACCTCGCCGATCGGCGCGTCCGAAATCGTCGAAAGAACATACAGGTTAAGCCCAACGGGCGGATGGACAAGGCCTACCTCCATATTGTGGGTGAAGATGATCCCGAAGTGCACCGGATCGACACCGAGCGGAATAAGCACCGGTGCGAGTATCGGCATCACCAGCAGCAGACGTGCTGACCACTTCCAGAAAACAGCCGATGATCAGCAGCAGTACATTGATGGTCAGCAGGAACTCCCAGGTGGCGAAGCCCCGGTGCGCGGCGAAGTCAACCAATCGCCCAGGAATACCAGAACCCGTCATCCAGTGGCCGAACACCAGTGCGGTCGCGATAATCAGCATGATGACGCCGGCGCTACGCAGCGCCTCGGCGATCACGTCGAGCGTGCGGCTGAGCGGAAAGCCGCGATAGACGCCGACGCTGACAATCAGCGCGGTCACCGCGGCCAGCGCCGCCAATTCGGTGATCGTCATGAAACCGCCGTAAATGCCCATCAGCACGACGAACGGCACCGCCATCGCCGGCAGCGCGCGCCAGGTCACGCGCAGGCGCTGGCGCATCGCCATGGGCGGTTCGGCGGGAAAGTTCTTGCGCCGCGCGTAATAGAGCACCCAGAGGAAGAACGCGCCGGCCTGCAGCAGACCCGGCAGGATGCCGGCGAGAAACAGCCTCGGCACCGACTGCTCGGTCACGATGCCGTAGAGGATCAGCGCCAGCGACGGCGGAATCACCACGCCGATGGTTCCCGACGCGCCCAGCACGCCGAGCGCGAACCCGCGCGGGTAGCCGCGCTCGAGCATCGCCGGCAGCAGGATCGTCCCCATGGCCAGCGCGGTCGCGACCGACGAGCCGGAGATCGCCGCGAACAGCGCGCACGACACGACCGCGACCAGTCCGAGCGACCCTTTGATTCCGCCGAGCCAGGCGGTGGACAGATCGACCAGCGCCTGTGCCACGCCGCCGCGCCGCATGAATGCCGCCGCCATGACGAACAGCGGCAGCGCCATCAGTGTCGTCGAATTGAGCTGGTCGATCATGTTCTGCGCCACCCCGACCATCGGCTGGCCAGACACGAAGAACAGCACCGCGGCACACGTGCCCAGCACCAGGAAGATCGGCATGCCCGCCGCCAGCAGGCCGAAGAACATCACCAGGAAGCCGGCGGTCCACATCAGGATCTGGCCCGCGCGCTATTCGTGACCGGCAGCGCGAGGTCGGGCGGCGCCTCATGCGCGATCGCATGACCGACCGTCATGGTCTGCGGGTCGAACAGAACAGGTAGCGAACCAGCCGCACCATTAGCGGATCAACATCAGCCGCCGCCAACCGGCAGCGCCAGATAGTAGATCCAGATCGGGAACTGCAGGTCCGACGAGCTGGTCTGATCGAGCAGCACCGCGGTCTTCACGACCTCCCAGCCGTACCACACCATGCCGAAGCAGAAGGCGATCGCGACCAGGCAGTTGAACGTTTCGACCCAGCGCTGCGCCGCGGCGGCAGCAGGCGCAGCACGAGATCGGGACGCACATGGCCGTCGGTGCGCACCAGTTGCTGGCGACGATCATCACCGCCCATACGGCGATATAGACGATCACCTCCTCGGCCCAGGTGATCGAGTTCGCCGGATCGATGTAGCGGCCGAAGCACCTGCAGCACGGCGATCACCAGCGCGAAGGCGCCGAGCAGACCGACGACGATCCGCTCGACCCAATCCCAGGCCGCGGTTACGCGCCAGATGGATTGGCGCGCCCGGCAGCTCAGGCGCCGACATCCGCCATGACCAGTTCCACCAGCTTGGGCGAGATGTGCGCGTCCGCCACCGCCTTGTCCTGCACCTTCAGCATCTCGGCATGCGTCGCAGTCGAGTTCGGCCTGCGGCACGTCGACGAAGATGACGCCCTGCTTTTCCAGCCGCCGCGCGGCCGCTGCCTGCGACTTCGCCGTGTTGGTGCGATAGCTGGCGATGTTGTCTGCCCACAGCTGTCCATTGTCTCCTGCAGCTTGGGACCGAGCTTCTGCCAGAACTCCGGATTGACCATCGGCACGTAGAGCCCCATGCCCTGGTTGTCCTGCAGCGAGTGGCGCAGGCCGGAATCGAACAGCTTCGCGCTATTGACGCTCTCGTTGCTGCTGATCAGCCCGTCGAACGTGCCCTGCGACATCGCCAGCGGCACGTCCGGCCACGCGGTGACGTTGGGGATGCCGCCGAAGAAGCGGATGCGGAAGGAGTTCAGCACGCCGCCCGGGCTGCGCAGCTTCATGCCCTTCAGGTCGGCCAGCGAATTCAGCGGCTTTCGCGTCGAGTACCATTCGTTGAAGCCGAGGTCGAACCATGGCCCCAGCACCTCGACCTTCAGCTTGCCGTGCGTCTCGGCGTTGACGAATTTGCCGCCTGCGCCATCGGTCGCCTTGTGCACCATCTCGATCGGCCGGCCGTAAAACGCGGGAAGCTGCGAGAAGTCGGCATCGGCGACGAAGCCCGTGAGGGTCCAGGTGCCCGGACAGGCCATTTCGACCTGGCCCTGCACCAGCGCCTTCAGCACCTGAAGATCGGGGAACAGCGAGCCGCTCTCGAACAGCCTGGTCTTGATCTGGCCGCCCGACGCCTCTTCCAGCTTGCCCAGGTAGTCGCGGAACGCGACGTTGCGCGGGTGCGACGGCGCGGTGTCGAGCGAGCAGCGCAGCTCCATCGGCGCCTCGCCGCGCGCGTGGCGCAGGATGGCGAAACTGCCCAGCGCCAGGACCGATGCGCGCGCGAACGCGCGCCGCGAAATCCAATGCGACACTGGCCGTATCCTCCGTATCGGTTCGCGGGTGTTCGGGTATGCGGATTCCGCCAGGGCGTCAAGGCGGCGGCGACAGCGGCTGCTGGCTCAGCGGCTGCTGCTCCACCGGCGCCTGCGGGGCGCCCGCCGCCAGCAGCCACGAACCCAGCGAGCGGCGGACCTGATACTCGAACTCGACGTTCATCCGGTCCATCAGGCTCTTCGTCAGGTCGTAGAGCCGCCCGGCAGATCATCGAGATCGCCGCTGTAGGTGCCGGACACGCTGGCATTGGCAAAGCCGGCACGGACTTGGGGAGATGTAAAAATGTTGAGCTCAACCGCAAAGTTGGCCGTGATTGTGTTGTTGGTCCGGATCAAAGACGCTTGCAGAATAACGAACACACCCTGACCTGCTGCCAATGCCAATCCATCGCCAATGACGGCAATAACTTCTGCGATTCCAGTCGATGTCGAGCAGCGAGGCCGGACTGGAAATCTCGATCCGCGCGCCCGCTTTCAAATTCCACATCCCGCGCGAGCCGCCGCGGCCGTCCGGCGCCAGCCGCACCGCGATGCGGTAGGTGTTCGGATCGCGATCGCCGACCAGCGAATAGCAGCGCCGCTGCGGTTGTCCGTCGACCAGCACGGAAACACCGATATGGCTGCCGACCGGGTAGGGCGCGACTTGCCCGCCGTCGGGACGCAATCGGATCTCGCGGATCATGGGCGTCACGTCGCGCGTCGCCTCGACCGTGCACCAGTTCCATTGCTCGGCAAAACGCATGTTTCCCTCGCTATTCGGCGGTCGCCGATTTGAGCAGCGCCAGCGCGGGGAGCAGATCGAGATGAGTACGATGGCGCAGCACCAGCCGCAGATTGCGGGCGGCGAGGCGGGAATGCTCGCGCATCACGGCTTCCGCGCGCCCGCCTTCGCGGTTCTCGATCGCGTCCAGCACGATGCGATGATGATCCTGGCCGATCAAAAGGATCTGGTGCGCCTCGGGCAACGCCGATTGCGCCATCACAAAACCGCTCGGCGAGGCGAACGGCAACGCCGAGACCCGGTCGATCTCCCGGATCAGCGGCGCGCTGGCGGATAGCTCGGTGAGCAGCGCGTGAAAGCGCGCGTTCAAGGTCACATACGCGGAAAAGGCCTCTTCGGACACGCGGTCCTGCCGGACCAGCTGGTCGAGATCGGCGAGGCATTCCTTCAGCGGCTCCAGGCTGCGCGCGCTGGCGCCGCGCTCGGCGGCGAAGCGGGCGGCGAGGCCCTCCAGCGTGCCGCGCAGCTCGATTGAATCCAGAATATCTCGTTCGGTGAACGCCTTCACCATGAAGCCGCCGGACGGAATCGCCTGCAACAGGCCTTCGTCTTCGAGCCGGACCAGCGCCAGCCGCACCGGCGTCCGCGACACGCCGGTGATTTCGACCGCCTGCAGTTCGGAAATGCGTTCGTTCGCCCGCAGCCGTCCGGACAGGATCAGGTCGCGCAGCGCCAGCTGGGCGCGCACGGTTTGCGAGACCGATCGTTCGGAGTAACCCTCGTTCATAATTCTACTCCGCCGCCTGCGCGCTCGGTGGTGAAGTCTCCCGCGCCACCATCCGGTCGATCACGCGCCGCGCCCACATCGCACCCGCGTCGATGTTGAGATTGTAGAAGGTGCGGTCCGGATTCTCGTCCATCGCGCGCTGCTGCGCTTCGAGGATGATTTCGTCTTCGTGAAAGATGCTGGCGACGCCTTCGCGGATCTCGGTGGTGAGTTTTTGCTCGGTGCGGCGGTGACTGCGGACGAAGGCCCAGAAATAGTGACAGGTGGTGTCGGTCTCCGGCGTCATGGTGTTGAGCACAAAGCCGTTGACGCCCTGCGAGCAGTCGCCTTGCGGCGCGCCGCTGCCGGCGGGGGCGACACCGACGTCGATGTTGACGGTGCCGGGCGCCTGAAAATTGATGATCTGCCAGCGATCGACCGGGCCGGGCTTTTGTAGCTGCGCCGCCCAGAACGGCGGCGCCTCGATGCCGTGCATCCAGCGCGTCACGGTCACAGTGCGCTCGCCATGGGTGACATCGAACGGCGCTTCGGCGACGTGCTCGTTGCCGATGCTGGAGCCGTGCACAAAAGTCTCGTGAGTCAGGTCCATCAGATTGTCGACCACGAGGCGATAGTCGCATTTCACGTGGATGGTCTTGCCGTCGCCGGCCCATTCCGGATCGTCGTTCCGGTGCATGTCCGGCACCAGCGCCGGATCCGCCAGCGCCGGGTCGCCCATCCACAGCCAGATGAAGCGATGGCGTTCGACCACGGGATAGGAGCGCACACAGGCGGAAGGATTGATGGTTTCCTGCGAGGGCATGTAGGTGCAGCGGCCCTGCGCATTGTATTTCAGCCCGTGATAGCCGCAGACGACGGTGTCGCCGTCGAGCCGTCCCTTCGACAGCGGCACCAGCCGATGCCAGCAGGCGTCTTCCAGCGCCGATACCTGCCCGTTGGACTGGCGGTACATCACGACATGCTTGCCGCAGATCGTGCGCGGAAACAGCGCGTGCTTGAGATCGACATCCCACGCGGCGGCGTACCAGGCATTGAGCGGAAAGGGTGCGGGCATGGCTGAACTCCCGGTGCAATGAAGATGAATTCCGTATGTATACAATACTGAGCGAGATCGGTCAAAATTCGCCAAATATAGGTTTTATGATACCGTTCAGGTATGCAAATCGTGGCCAATATGCACGTCGTGGCAATGAAAAAGCCGCTCCCTGGGTAGCGCGCGGCTCAGGCCGCGGCCGCTCGGCTCAGTAATCCTGCTGCCGTTCCGTCATGCCGCGGATGATCTCGGCGGCAGCGATTGAATCCGGTCCAGCAGGGCGTGGCAGTAGTCCGGCGTCAGTTCGCGATCGCTGAACAGAATGCGATAGACGATGGGGGCCACGACGTGGTCGATCACCTCATCGACATCGAACGGCGTTTCGCCGCGCGCTGTTGCCCGCCTGGCGATGGTCGTCAGATGTTCGCAGGTAAAGCCCGCGCATTGGCCCGGATAGGTCTCCTTTGAAGTGGAAAAGACATCCCTGATCAGCGCCCGGCCAACCGGGGACGACATCTCTTCCATGAACTGTTCGATGAACAGCCGCAGATCCGACGCCATGGCGCCGGTATCTTCGGGATCCGAAATCGGCCTCAGCCGCTGGACGGCGACATCCGCCAGCAGTTCGGCCAGATCACCCCAACGCCGGTAGATCGTTGACGGGGTGACCCCTGCCTCGGCGGCTATCTGGGGCACCGTCAGTTCATCGCGATCGGTCCTGGCGCCCAGCCGCCGCACCGCCTCATGGACGGCGCTCTGGATTCGAGCGCTGCGTCCACCGACGCGAATGCGTTCTTTGACGGCCACCCTTTTGCTCCACGCAACCTTGCCATGCCAAAACGATGGTCTTCCTTAATGCAAATAATTTGCTTTAAGGGCGCGACCACCTATATGGCTAAGGCCAAATATTAGCTTTAGGAGACCGAAATGCAAGTCCGTCCGGTGAGTCCGCAGCGCAACTGCAACGCGGCGGTTCTCCTGTCGATATCCCAAACCCGCTCGCTGCCCTCGGGCGCGATGACGCTGTTCAGCTTTGCAGGCGCGATCCTGATCGCTGCGAGCAGCAGCGCGGCGACGCCGCTGTATCGGCTCTATCAGCAGTCCATGCACCTCACGCCGTTCTGGATCACGATCGTCTTTGCCGCCTACGTCGCCAGCCTGCTCGTCGCCCTGCTCACGGTCGGCGGACTATCCGACTATGTCGGACGGCGGCCGGTGGTCCTTGCGGCGCTCCTTCTGAATGCCGCGGCGATGCTTCTTTTCGCCGAAGCCCGGGACGTCGGGCAATTGATTCTGGCCCGGGCCGTCCAGGGACTTGCCGTCGGCACCGGCACGACCGCGCTGGGTGCTGCGATCCTGGACACCAACCGTTCACGCGGCCCGCTGCTCAACAGCGTCACGGCGTTTCTGGGATTGACGACCGGCGCGCTCGGCGCGGCGGCGTTGATCACATTCGCTCCCGACCCGCTGCACATGGTCTACGAAGTTCTGCTCGGCCTGACCACGCTGATGATCGCGCTGCTCTGGATCATGCCCGAGAGCGCGCAACGAAAGGCCGGGGCTGTGGCATCGCTGCGGCCGCATGTCAGCGTGCCGCGCCAGTCGAGGTCGATTCTTGTCAGGCTCACACCGGCCAATGTGGCCTCCTGGGCGCTCGGTGGACTCTACCTCTCGCTGATGCCGACAGTGGTCGCGACGGCGATGGGTGTCGCCTCGCCCTGGGTAGGCGGTGTCGTGGTATCGGCGCTGATGCTAACGGCGGCTATCGCAGTAGCCGCTTTCAGGGAATGGCTGGCGCGGCGTCTGATCCTGATGGGCACCAGTACGCTATCGCTGGGGGTTGCGGTCTCGATGTTCGGAATCCAGCAGCAGCAGGTTGCAGCCCTGCTGGCCGGGACGGTGATCGCTGGAGCGGGTTTCGGCGCAAACTTCTCGGGAATATTGCGCGCATTACTGCCCACGGCCGGGCCGCATCAACGGGCCGGGCTGCTTTTTGCCTTCTACGTGCAGTCCTATCTGGCCTTCAGCCTGCCGGCGGTCGCGGCCGGGCTGTCGGTCCCGCTGATCGGGCTCTCCACCGTCGCCTGTCTCTACGGCGGCGTCATTATCCTGCTTGCGGTCATATCAATGATGGCGTCGCTCCGGTCGGAGCGCTGATACAGCGACGCCTGCTGCCGGCGGCATTTCGGCGCCACATCCAACGATGTCGCGCCGAAAATTTTGTCGGCCTGGAATCCGGACCGCGCTTACTTGTACACGAACACGTGGTCGTTCATGTCGATGGCCGGAAATTCGTCCTTCTCGGCCCAGTAATCCTGGTTGTGCTGCCATTCCGGCTTGTCGCCGCGCTTGGGCAGCAGGTGCATGCCGCGCATCATGTATCCCGGGTTAAAGTTCTCCGGATCGATCCAGGGCAGCAGCGGCATGTTGTGGTCTTCCGGCCGCAGCGCCGGCGTCACCTTCTTCGCGCCGGTCTGCTTCATGTGATTGAGCAGCTTGCAGACGAAGTCGGCGACCAGATCGACGCGCAGCGTCCAGCTGGCGCGGAAATAGCCGAACACCCAGACGAGATTGGGCACGCCGGTGAACATCATGCCGCGATAGGTCACGGTATCGGCGAAATCCAGCTTCTTGCCGTCGACCGCGAATTCGATGTCGCCGTTGGCGGAAAGATTAAAACCGGTCGCGGTGATGATGATGTCGGCTTCCAGTTCCTTACCGGATTTCAGCAGAATGCCCTTCTCGGTGAAGCGGTCGATCTCGTCAGTGACGACCGAGGCCTTGCCGGACTTGATGCCCTGGAACAGATCGCCGTCGGGGATGAAGGCGATGCGCTGCCGCCACGGCCGGTACTTTGGCGTGAAGTGGGTGGCAATGTCGTAATCCTTGCCGAGATAGGCTTCCACGGCGGACAGCAGATCCTTCTTGGCCGCCTCGGGCTCCTCAAAGGTCTTGCGCGTGAAGGCGTCCTGATCGAACAGGATCTTTCGACGTGTGATCTCGTGGATCCAATGCTCGTCGACCTGCAACAGGCGCAGCTGTTCGGCGATCTCGATTGCGTTGCGGCCGGTGCGGAAATAGGTCGGCGAGCGCTGCAGCATGGTGACATGCGCGCAATCCTTGGCCATCGCCGGGATCAGGGTCGCGGCCGTCGCACCGGAGCCGATCACCACCACGCGCTTGTTCGTGTAGTCGAGATCTTCAGGCCATTTCTGCGGATGGATGATCGGGCCCTTGAACTCGGCCATGTCCTTCCACTCGGGCGTGTAGCCTTCGGTGTGGCGGTAATAGCCCTGGCACATCCAGAAGAAGTTGGTGGTGAAAATAACCGCCTCGCCGGTGTCTCCCCGGGTGGCTTCGATGGTCCAGAGGCTTTGCTCGCTCGACCATTTTGCGGAGGTGATGGTGTGCTGATAGCGGATGTGGCGCGAAAGATCGTTCTCCTCGATCACCTCGCCCATATATTTGAGGATCTCGGCGGCGCTCGCGATCGGCGCGCTGGTCCATGGCTTGAAGCGGTAGCCGAAAGTATGCAGATCGCTGTCGGAGCGAATGCCGGGATAGCGATGCGTGCTCCAGGTGCCGCCAAAGGTTTTTTGCGTTTCGAGCGCGACAAACGTGGTGCCGGGGCACTGCGTGGTGAGATGGTAGGCGGCGCCGACGCCGGAGATGCCGGCGCCCGCGATCAGGACGTCGAAATGTTCTGTCGTGGCGGGCGAGCCGGCGCGAATTTGGCTTTGAACGTTCATAGTCCCTGATCTTTTTGTTGGTTGCGTCCGCATAACCGAGGTGCCGAGACTTAAGCCCCGGCACCCCCGGTGGCGAATTACACTTCTCTGCGGCTGAGGAACGCCAGCCGTTCGAACAGATGCACGTCCTGCTCGTTCTTGAGCAGCGCGCCGTGCAGCGGCGGGATCAATTTGCGCGGGTCGCGCTCCCTGAGCATTTCCGGGGTGATGTCTTCGTTCAGCAACAGCTTGAGCCAGTCGAGCAACTCGGAGGTCGACGGCTTCTTCTTCAGGCCCGGCACTTCGCGCACCTCGAAGAAGATCCGCAGCGCTTCTTCCACCAGGCGTTTTTTGATGTTCGGGAAATGCACGTCGACGATCCGGGTCATGGTGTCGGCGTCGGGGAACTTGATGTAGTGGAAGAAACAACGCCGCAGGAACGCGTCCGGCAGCTCCTTCTCGTTGTTCGAGGTGATCATCACGATCGGCCGCAGGCTCGCCTTGATGTTCTCGCCGGTCTCATAGACGAAGAACTCCATGCGATCGAGTTCGAGCAGCAGGTCGTTGGGAAATTCGATGTCGGCCTTGTCGATTTCGTCGATCAGGAGCACCGGACGCTTGTCGTGGGTGAAGGCATCCCACAATTTGCCGCGCTTGATGTAGTTGGAGATGTCCGAGACCCTGGCATCGCCGAGCTGGCTGTCGCGCAGCCGCGACACCGCGTCGTATTCGTAGAGCCCCTGCTGCGCCTTGGTGGTCGACTTGATGTGCCAGGTCAAAAGCGGCGCGCCGAGCGCCTTGGCGACCTCCTCGGCCAGCACGGTCTTGCCGGTGCCGGGCTCGCCCTTGATCAGCAGCGGGCGCTCGAGCACGATCGAGGCGTTGACGGCGACCTTGAGGTCATCGGTGGCGACATAGTCCTTGGTACCGGTAAATTTCATCTAGTTTTTTGCCTTGCTGTTTCGTTCCCGGGCCGCTTCGGCCTGAACAGTAAACGACCGCCGGTTCGGCGGTCGCGATTGGAATTGGAAGATATTCGTCAGGCGCGTCTGATCAGCGAGAGGATGACCAGAATGATCACCGCGCCGATGGTGGCGTTGACGATATCGCGAAAGGCGCTGCCGCCCAGGCTGACGCCGAGTTGCGGCAGCAGCCAGCTCGCGACCAGCGCGCCGATGATGCCGATCACGATGTTGCCGATCAGCCCGAAACCGGCGCCGCGCACGATCAACCCGGCAAGCCAGCCGGCGATCGCGCCGATCACGAGAGCCGCTATGATTCCCATCTGGACTGCCCCTGCTGAAAGCCTTCTTGGCCCAATTCTAAATGAAAAACAGGGCGGGTCTAGCTTGGATTCCGCCCAGGGACGGTATCCGGAGCAGCGATGGACGTGTGCAAGTCACGTATGTTGTTTCCGGCTCGCGGAATGTTCGCGGTGGGGCCCTTGACGGCACCGGCCCGACGGGCAATCTGTATGCCATGTTCCTACAATTCTTCACATCGCTGCGCGACGCCCAGGTCCCGGTGACCTTACGCGAATATCTGACGCTGATGGAGGCGCTCGACGCCGACCTGGCCGAGCAGACGGTGGAGAATTTCTATTACCTCTCTCGCGCCGCTTTGGTGAAGGACGAGCGCAACCTCGACAAGTTCGATCGCGTGTTCGGCACCGTGTTCAAGGGGCTGGAGAGCCTGCTGGACGCGATGGAGAAGGCGGACATTCCGGCCGAATGGCTGAAGAAGCTCGCGGAAAAATACCTCACCGAGGAAGAGAAAAAGCAGATCGAGGCG
Organism: uncultured Alphaproteobacteria bacterium; assembly: GCA_963836765.1. Lineage (GTDB taxonomy): Bacteria > Pseudomonadota > Alphaproteobacteria > Rhizobiales > Xanthobacteraceae > Bradyrhizobium. The sequence goes on along the minus strand of CAWILG010000033.1, from coordinate 259,395 downwards.
ATGGGCTGGGACAAGCTCATGGAGACGCTGCGCCAGCGCCTGAAAGAACAGCAGGGCCGCCACCAGGGCGGCAACAAATGGATCGGCACGGCGGGGACCTCGCCGTTCGGCGCCCATGGCTACAATCCCGAAGGGGTCCGGATCGGCCAGGAGAAGAACCGCAACAACCGCGCGGTGAAGGTCTGGGACAAGCGCGAATTCAGGGATCTCGACGGCAATGTCGAACTCGGCATCCGCAACATCAAGATCGCGCTGCGACGTTTGCGCAAATTCGCCCGCACCGGCGCGCCGGACGAACTCGATCTCGACACCACGATCAAGGAAACCGCCAACCACGGCTATCTCGACGTGCACATGCGCCCGGAGCGGCGCAACGCGGTCAAGGTATTGGTGTTCTTCGATATCGGTGGCTCGATGGATTCGCATATCGAGCAGGTCGAGGAATTGTTCTCGGCGGCCAAGACCGAATTCAAGCACATGGAATATTTCTACTTCCACAACTGCCTCTATGAAGGCGTCTGGAAGCAGAACAAGCGCCGCTTCACCGACCGCACGCCGACCTGGGACGTGCTGCATAAATATCCGCACGACTACAAAATCGTGTTCGTCGGCGACGCCTCGATGTCGCCTTACGAGATCATGGTCCCCGGCGGCTCGGTCGAGCACGTCAATGAGGAGGCCGGCTCGGTCTGGCTCGATCGCATCACCCGCACCTATCCGCATGCGGTGTGGCTCAATCCGGTGGCGCAGAAGCACTGGGACTATTCGGAGTCGACTACCATCATCCGCCGGCTGTTCTCGGAGCGCATGTATCCGATCACGATCGAAGGCCTCGAGGGTGCGATGAAGGAACTGGTGCGGTAGGCTTTCTTCACCTCTCCCATCGGGAGAGGTCGGATCGCGCTAGCGATCCGGGTGAGGGGTTAAGCACCATCGTGAGAGCCTAACCCCTCACCCGGCGCTTCGCGCCCACCTCTCCCGATGGGAGAGGTGGGCACACCCGATTCGCCGCACGAAATCGAACCAAAGGTACACCGATGCCCCAGACCATTCACCGCGGTATCAAATCCCTGATCGACGAAGCCAATGCCGAGATCGAGACCGTCAGCGCGGCGGAGGCGATCAAGGCGGCGCAAAGTCCTGATGTCGTGATCGTCGACATCCGCGACCCCCGCGAGATCGAGCGCGACGGCAAGATTCCCGGCGCGTTCTCCTGCACCCGCGGCATGCTGGAGTTCTGGATCGATCCGCAAAGCCCCTATGCGAAGCCGATCTTCCAGGAGGATAAGAAATTCATCTTCCACTGCGCCGGCGGCATGCGCTCGGCGCTGGCGGCGAAGACCGCCAAGGACATGGGCCTGAAGCCCGTCGCCCATATGGGCGGCGGTTTTGCCGCCTGGCGCGACGCCGGCGGGCCGATCGAAAAGTGGGAACCGAAGAAGAAGGGCTAGAGTGCGTATAGCCACGTAAAGCCAGTTACGTCGTCATTCCGGGCCTGCGCCAAGAGGCGCATCCCGGAATGACACCGAGGAGAGTTACCTACATGACCACGACCGACGATCCGCTTGTTTCCACCGATTGGCTCGCCGCGCATCTCGGCGATCCCGGTGTCAAAATCATCGATGCCACGTTCAAATTGCCGGGCGTGCTGCCGTTGCCCAAGGATGATTATCTCGCCGCGCATATTCCGGGCGCGGCATTTTTCGATGTCGACGCGGTCTCCGATCATAATGACCCGCGGCCGCATATGTATCCCGACGCCGCGCAGTTCGCGCGCGATATCGCTGCGCTCGGCATTTCCACCGGCGATACTGTGGTCGCCTACGATTCCGGCAGCTGGGTCGCAGCCCCGCGGGCGTGGTGGATGTTCCTGTCGTTCGGCTATCGCAACGTGAAGGTGCTGGATGGCGGTTTGAAGAAATGGACCGCCGAGGGCCGCGCGACCCAATCCGGCCAGATCACGCCAAAACCCGGACAGTTCGCTGCCACGCTCGATCCCGGCACCATCCGCAGCCAGCAGCAAGTGTTGGCCAATATCGAAACGCGCGCCGAGCAGCTGGTCGATGCACGCCCGCGCGGGCGTTTCGAAGGTACCGTTGCCGAGCCACGGCCGGACTCCCGCTCCGGCCACATCCCCGGCAGCCGCAACGTGCCCTACGCCGAATTGTTCGACGCCAGGACCGGTGCGATGAAGCCGCTCGACGAGTTACGCAAGGCCTTCACCGGCGCCGGCGTCGAACTGGCAAAACCGATCGTGACCACCTGCGGCTCCGGCGTCTCGGCGCTGGTGCTGACGCTGGCGCTGTATCGCCTCGGCGTGCGCGGCACCGCGCTCTACGACGGCTCGTGGGCCGAATGGGGTCTGCCCGGCGGTCCGCCGGTTGCGACCGGCCCCGCCTGAACGGCGCGCGCCGGCTGCCTCACGGAAAATTGCTGCGACCGGTGGTCGCAAGCAAGCGTGCTATCGCAAATGCGGTATTACATCTGAGGCGCAAGGCAGCCGAACGCGCGCTGCCCAAGGTATCGGATCATGCGGACAGGTCGATCGGCCCTTTGGCTGTTGTTGCCGGCCGCGGTCGCGGCCATGACCACGGGTGTCAACGCGGTGGCCGCTGAATCGTTTGAAACACTCGCGACATCGGCCGGTACGCCGGTGAAGCTCGGCGCCGAACCGGTGGCGGTGACGCTTGCGCCTCCGGCTGCCGGCAAGGCGCTGTCCGCGCGGGTCGCAAGTGTCGGCGAGAGCCGCAAGGTGTATCTCGTTGCCAGAGGCCTCGGCACCGACCAGCCGCCAGAGACGATCTACCAGATTTATCTCGGGCTGCCGCCGGGCGTCGCGCCAAGTCCGGATGCGATTTATTATGTCGGCTCACTGAATTTCTTCAACGCGGTGGGAGCGGCGCGGTCCGATCCGCGCTTCCTCAGTTTCGACGTGACCGCGCTGCTACAGACGCTGCAGTCGCGCCATTCGCTGGGCGACAATGCGACGGTGACAATCGTTCCGGCCGGCAAGCCCCGCGCCGGCGCCAAGCCCATTATCGCCGAGGTCGCGCTCGTCGAGCAGTAGGCCGCATCTACTGCTGCGAAATGACGCAGCAACCCTTCGATTTGCCAAGCAATTAAAGATTGCATTTTGTTGTGTCGACACCCTCGATGCAGTAGGCTGCGCGCGATCGTGCGGATCATCACAACCGCGATCACCACAACAGAGGGAGGTAGACATGGCGGAGCTGTCGCGTCGTCATCTCGTCGTCAGCGGACTTGCCGGAGCCGGCGCGAGCTTATTGCCCGGCACCATCAGAGAGGCGAATGCCGCAACGTTTACCCGGTACAATCTGGCCTCGCCGAACGGCCAGGTGATGCTGAAGAAATACGCCGAGGCCGTGAAGCTGATGATGGCGCTGCCGCCGACGAATCCGCTGAGCTGGACCTTTCAGTGGTACACGCACGCTGTGCCGACCAATACGACCAAGGCGGCGGCGCTGACGCAGGTCTTCGGGCCCAACCCGTCGACCAACAAGACACTTGCGACCGACATGTGGAACACCTGCCAGGGCCACTTCGCGGCCTCGGGCGAACCGTATTTTTGCCCATGGCACCGGATGTACGTCTGCTACTTCGAGGAGATCATCCGCGCGGTTCTGAAGGATCCCAAGTTCACGTTGCCCTACTGGAATTATACGGTGCCGGCCGGCTATGCCGTGCCGAAGGAATTCCGCCTGCAAAATGACCCGCTGTGGGGTCCGCTGTATCGCCCGAACCGCAATCCAACGTCCAATGCGGGACAACCGATCTTCGCCGCCGGCGGCTCGGCGAGCGATATGAGTCCTGCGCCGGCGTTGGCTGAAACCCAATATCTGCCGAGCGGCGCGATCCAGGGCTTCAACCAAACGCTCGACTTCGGCCTCCACGGCAACGTCCACGTCTTCACCGGCAACAGCCAGGGCATGGGCCAGATACCCTGGGCTGCGAACGATCCGATCTTCTGGATGCATCACTGCAACATCGACCGCATCTGGACCAGCTGGAACAACGCCGGTCACGCCAATCCCAACACCGCGGCCTGGCTGGGCAAGGTATTCATATTCGCCGGCCCCGACGGCAAGGGGGTCAAGGCGGTCGTCAAGGACTACACCACCACCAAGAAGTGCGATTACCAATACGATCAGCTGATCGGCACTACCAAACTGGTCGCCTCGGTCGCCGAAGCGGTTGCGCCTGCGGCGGCTGTTGCTCCGATAACGGTGGCCAAGACGCAAGGCGGCCCTGTGGCGCTCGGTGCAGCACCGGTTCGGGTCAGCCTGCAGGCGGCGGCATCTCCGTCGCCCGCGGCGTCGCCCTTGTCCGCCAAGCTTTCAGCCTTGCCCGAGAATCACCGCATCTACCTGGTCATCAACGACTTCAAGGCCGATGCGCAGCCGGAGACGCTGTTCCGCGTCTATCTCGATCTGCCCGACAGTCCGCCGTCCGATCCGGTCAACAGCCACTATGTCGGATCCTTCAATTTCTTCGCCGCCGTTCCGCACGGCGACGACCACGATCATGCGGACGTGGCCCGCTCGATCAGTTTTGACATCACCGATATCGCCGCCAATCTCGACGCCGCGGGTCTGTTGAAGGCCGAGCACGCGGTGACGATCGTTCCGGCGAAAGCACCGGCGGCGGATGCGAAGCCGGTCATCGGCAATATTTCGTTCGTCGAACAGTAGTGCCGGGCCGACGGAATGTAGGGCGAAGCGCGAGGCTGGCCTCGCGCCTCGCTAGCGCGCTTTCGGCGTGACGGCCGGCTGCGCGAACGAATTGGCTTGCGCCTGAGCCGCGGCCTGTCGCGCCACGCGCGCGCGTCGTGCGATACGCCGGCGCTCGCGGGCTCGCTTTGCGGCGACGCTGTGGTCCGGCGTCGCGTCGGCTTTTGCCGCTGCGGCTTGCTCGATCGTCACGGGTGGGCCGCCCAGCGTGGCGATCCGGGTCGCTGCGATGCTGGTCTCGGGCGAGGGCATGACGGCCGCTTGCTCGGATGCTGCCGGCGTCGCTTCGGTGACCACCGGCGCCGTCTCGATGACCGGCGGCGGAGTTTCGGCGATCGCTGCGAGCTTCGGCTCGTCGGCGGGTGCGGGCGTCTCGGTTTGAGCCGGCGCGGCCGGCATCGCTGGCGTTGTTTCTGCGGCCGGGATGTCCGGCTTCGCTGCCTCAGGCTGGGGCGTGTCCTCCGGCTTCAGCGCCGCGATTTTTTCGGGCTCTGCCGGCGGGACGGGATCGGCATTCTGCTCGGCTGGTGCGGCGGCCACGGGACCATTGTCCGGCGCCTTCTCCTCGACTGGCTCGACGCGCAGCAGCGCCAATGTCGGCGCCGATGGTTCGCTCGGCTGCGCGAACACGGTTTCAGGCGGTGCCCGTCGCGACGGCATGCTGGCGAATTGCTCATGCGCGGCCCGCAGCAGCGCCGCCGCGCCAAGCCCGAAGACCAGGACCGACATCGACAGGATGATAGCGGCGAACAGAAAACGAAAGCCGGGGAGCATGGTCGCGGGTTCCGCCTTTGGCGGGGGGGCCTTGAGTTGGGCCATTGAGACTTGAAGGGAACGCGGTGACCACAAGACCCGCTTCGCGTGCCGCGAATCAGGCCGATTCGAGAATATCTCAACGCTTCGACGCTGTTCGTTACAAAATATGCGGCGGGCGCTCGCGATTCCGCGGCAGGGCCGTGTTTTTCCGGGGGTGAGGCATCTTTACCGCAGCTACACGGCTGATCACAAAATGACCGATTTGGGCCGAATTTCGCTGATTTGTCTTGAATGCGCCGCTATCTTCGGCCATCTGCCGTTAACGGTCCGGTGTGGCTTGGGGACTATATAAAAAAGATGATGATCAATCGCATTCTGACGATTTCTGCCGCCTTTGGCGCTTCCTTGGCTGCTTGCGCGGCGGGAACGTCGCTTGCCCAGGCGCAACAGAGCTATCCGGTACCCCCCGGCCCGGTTTATTCGACGGCTCCGGGACCCTATCCGCCCGGCGGCTATGTCGTCGACGAACGCCGTGGCCCCGGCGCGCCTGATTTCGATGCGCTGGAAGACGACGACGCGCCGAACGCGCAGAGTTCGACCGCGCTGCCGCCGCCCGGTCCGGTGATGTCGCCGGATGACCCGCGTTATGGCCGCCCGATGGGCGCCCCTGTCTATACCGACCGCGGCGCACCGATGCCGACGGGCCCGGTGATGTCTCCCGATGATCCGCGCTACGGCCGCCCCGCCGGTCCGCCGCCGGTGATCTATTCAGACCGTCCTGACGGCCGCGTTCCGGCCGCGAGCGTGGTGTATCCGAACGATGATCGTGGCTTGCGTCCGCCGGAGGCCATCGGCACCGCGCCGGGCGTCACCGGAACGGTTCAGCCGCAGCAGTCCCCGGTGGGCGCCGATGGCAAGCCGATGGTGCTGTCGGCGCTGCCGCCAGATGAACAGCCCGAAACCGGTCCGGCGCAACTCGCGCCCAATCTGCGCCGCCAGGAAGTGGCGTTCGCGACCAAGGAGCCTGCGGGCACGCTGGTCGTCGATACCCCGAACACCTACCTCTATTACGTTCTCGGTGGCGGCCGTGCGATCCGCTACGGCGTCCGCGTCGGCCGCGATGGTTTCACCTGGACCGGCGTGCAGAAGATCACCCGCAAGGCCGAGTGGCCGGATTGGCATCCGCCGACCGAGATGATCGAGCGCCAGCCCTATCTGCCGCGCTTCATGGCCGGCGGCCCCGGCAATCCCCTGGGCGCCCGCGCGATGTATCTCGGCTCGACCGTCTACCGCATCCACGGCACCAACCAGCCCTCGACGATCGGCAAGTTCGTCTCCTCGGGCTGCATCGGCATGCTGAACGAGGATGTCTCCGATCTGTTCGAGCGCGTGAAGGTCGGTACCCGCGTGGTGGTGATGCCGGGCGGCCCGCCGCCCGGAGCCGTCACCGCGTCGGCCGCGCCGCCGCCCGGTGGACCTGCGGCGCCGTCCGCGCAGATGGCTCAGCCTCTTCCCGGCATGCAGCCGACCGTGGTGCCGCCGCTGCCCGCACCGGTGACGGTGCGCTGAGGCCGCCGGTCATCCGCGACATCATCCAAAAGGGGCGCGCGAGAGCGCGCCTTTTTCATTGCGGGGGCGAAAAGGCTCAGGCCAGCTTCCGCAGCGGTTCGCCCATGAACCAGGCGTCGATGCCCTCGACCATCTGGATGTAGTGATTGCGAAAGCTGTCCTCGGTGACGTAGCCGAGATGCGGCGTCAGGACGAGGTTGTCGAGTTTGCGGAAGGGATGATCGACCGGCAGCGGCTCGACCGAGAACACGTCGACGCCGGCGCCCGCGATCTTCTTCTGTCTCAGCGCCTCCAAAAGCGCGTCTTCATCGACGATCGGCCCGCGCGCGGTGTTGACGAGATAGGCGGTCGGCTTCATCCGCGCGAGATCGGCAGCACCGACCAGCCCGCGCGAGCGCGGGCCCAGCACCACATGCACGGTGATGACGTCGGCGGTCGCAAACAACTCCTCCTTGCTGGCGTAGCCGACGCCGACTTCCTTGCAGCGCTCCGGCGTCAGGTTCGGGCTCCAGGCGATCACATTCATGCCGAAGGCCTGGGCGAGCTTCGAGACCTTGGTGCCGAGCTTGCCGAGGCCGATCACGCCCAGCGTCCGGCCTTCGATTTCCATACCGACGAACTTCTGCAACGGCTCGCCGGCGTGCATCCGCGCGCTCTCGCGCCCGATATTGCGGGTCAGTTCCAGGATCAGGCCCATCGCCAGGGGTGCTGTGGGATCGCGTCCCCATTGCGTCCCGCACAGCGTCACCTTGTGGTCCTTGGCGGCCTCGAAATCGATCGCGGCATTGCGCATGCCCGAGGTGATCAGCAGTTTTAGCTTCGGCAGGGCCGCAAACAGGGTCCGCGGAAACGGCGTGCGCTCCCGCATGGCGCAGATGATCTCGAAATCCTGCAGTGCGCTGGCCGCGGCCTCGGCGCTCGCAAACGGCTGGTTGAACACGGTGACATCGACGCGGTCGGAGATCCTCGACCAGTCCGCGACCGTCAGGGCCACATTGAGATAGTCGTCGGTAATTGCACAGCGCAGCCGCGTCATCGGGAGGTCCGTTCATGGCGAGGATGACGGCCCGGAGCGCGCCGTCGGGGAGGGCCATGGTCGCGCGCAACGCCTGCACGCGCAAGCGCCGGCGGCTGAAAAAGCTTGCGGTTATCGAGGCGCCAACGGCCTCGGAGACTTCGCGGCCCGGATTTCGACGACCATCGATCGGACGGCAGGCGACAACGCCATGTGCTTGGCGCGCCAGGCGGGGCCGGGGCCGCGCATGTAGTGCAGTTCCGGCCGATAGGGGTTGAACGCCCGGGCGAAGAACTGTCGCCAGAAGGCGCGGAGCTCGGCGAACTGCCTGACCAGTCCATCGCGGCCGGTCGCCGGGTGCGAAACGGATGCCGAAGTGATCGTAGCCATGACGCGAGACCTCTGTTTTCACCGCGGCTTTTGCCGCCTTGGACGTCTGTTGGACGTCGTGAAAACCAGTTTTCGCCTCATTAATTAAAAGTTAGTTTCAATTAGCGTGATTTGGCGCACACATGGTGTCCATCCCGTATTCATCCGTGGTGAACGGATGGAAAACACGCCCCCGCGGTTGCCCTTTGGAGGCCGCGCCGCTACATCAGCGGCAGCAAAATTTCCATAAATCCTCCGGTTTCAAGGGATCGCGATGGCTCGCCAGTTCGTCTATTTCATGCAGGGTTTGACCAAGAGCTACCCGACCCGGAAGGTGCTCGATAACGTCCATCTTTCGTTCTACCCCGATGCCAAGATCGGCGTGCTCGGCGTCAACGGCTCCGGCAAATCGACGCTGCTGCGGATCATGGCCGGCCTCGACAAGGAATATAACGGCGAGGCATGGGTCGCCGAGGGCGCCCGGGTCGGCTATCTCGAGCAGGAGCCGCAGCTCGACGCCACCAAGACGGCCCGCGAGAACGTGATGCTGGGCGTCGCCAAGCAGAAGGCGATCCTGGATCGCTACAACGAACTGGCGATGAACTATTCGGACGAGACCGCCGACGAGATGACCAAGCTGCAGGACGAGATCGAGGCCCAGGGCCTCTGGGATCTCGACAGCAAGGTCGACCAGGCGATGGACGCGCTACGCTGCCCGCCCGACGATGCCGACGTGACAAAACTTTCAGGCGGCGAGCGCCGCCGGGTCGCACTCTGCAAATTGCTGCTCGACCAGCCGGAACTGCTGCTGCTGGACGAGCCGACCAACCATCTCGACGCCGAATCGGTGTCGTGGCTGGAAGGCCATTTGCGCAACTATCCCGGCGCGATCCTGATCGTGACCCATGACCGCTACTTCCTCGACAATGTCACGAGCTGGATCCTCGAACTCGATCGCGGCAAGGGCATACCCTACGAGGGCAATTATTCGTCCTGGCTGGTGCAGAAGCAGAAGCGCCTCGCGCAGGAAGGCCGCGAGGACGTCGCGCATCAAAAGACGCTTATCCGCGAGCAGGAATGGATCGCGTCCTCACCCAAGGCGCGACAGGCCAAGTCCAAGGCGCGCTACCAGCGCTACGAGGACCTGCTGAAGCAGGCCAGCGAGAAGCAGACCCAGACCGCGCAGATCACGATTCCCGTCGCCGAGCGCCTCGGCCAGAACGTCGTCGACTTCGAAGGCCTCAGCAAAGGCTTTGGCGACCGCGAACTGATCGACAATCTGACCTTCAAGCTGCCGCCCGGCGGCATCGTCGGCGTGATCGGCCCCAACGGCGCCGGCAAGACCACGCTGTTCCGCATGATCACCAAGCAGGAAACTCCAGACAAGGGCGAGATCACCGTCGGCGAGAGCGTGCATCTCGGTTACGTCGACCAGTCGCGCGACGATCTCGACGGCAACAAGAACGTGTGGGAGGAAATCTCCGGCGGCAACGAGCTGATCCTGCTTGGCAAGCGGGAAGTCAACTCGCGCGGCTATTGCTCATCGTTCAACTTCAAGGGTGCCGACCAGCAGAAGAAAGTCGGCGCGCTGTCAGGCGGCGAGCGCAACCGCGTCCATCTGGCCAAAATGCTGAAATCCGGAGCCAACGTGCTGCTGCTCGACGAACCGACCAACGACCTCGACGTCGACACGCTGCGCGCGCTGGAAGAGGCGCTAGAGGATTTTGCCGGCTGCGCCGTCATCATCAGCCATGACCGCTGGTTCCTCGACCGCATCGCCACCCACATCCTGGCCTTCGAGGGCGACAGCCATGTCGAATGGTTCGAGGGCAATTTCCAGGACTACGAGAAAGACAAGATGCGCCGGCTCGGACAGGACAGCATCATCCCGCATCGGGTGAAGTACAAGAAGCTGACAAGGTGAGGCTCATGTGGACGATCTGCTCCTCTTGCCGTACGCGTATAAGCAGAACTCCATCTTGCGGACGTTAGAGATTTTCACAAGGTCTCGGAGTTCCGAATCTTGGAGTTCCGAGGGCCAGTTGATCGGCTTGGCTGTATCGTCGAGACGACGGTGAACCGCGTCGCAATAGTCAAGATATGTGGCGGGGTCGTTGATTTTAGAAGTGATCCTGAACACGAACGCAATATTGCTATCCCAAATCGGGAAAATCTCCGGCGCAACAAAATGCAGAAATTTGCTTGTACCGACAGTTGAGCCATTAACAGCTTGCGTAATATGTGGTCGCTTTCTTAGTTGGCCTAAGGCGTCTTTTTTCCGAGTGCTGTTTTTCCAGTTCCGCGCAAACTTTACCAGCTCTGCGGCATCTGGTTCCTTTTTTAGGATGGTCGGCATCCAACCGTAAACGGCATAGGCCGCTCCCATTACGTTCAGTTCGTTTTTTAGATCGAGCTGGTTGAAGAGATTTCGAAGCGCCGAATAGCCATCATAGTAGTCACCCTCTATAAGCTTTTCCTGCTTGTTGGCCCAACTCATGGCTTCATCCATTTTTTTGCTCCAGTGACCTTCCGTGACGCCATTTGGCTCTCTCCGCGAACCGGAAAGCCGCTTGCCCTTCACCCCACCTTCTCCGCCAACCACATCTTGATCAGCGACTGATACGGGACGTCGCGTTTGTTAGCGGCGATTTTGATCTGCTCGAGCAAACCGAGCGGCAAACGAATTGAAATTGCAGTCGTCGAGGGCTTCAGGTTCGGAAAGCGCGCGCGCTCGGCCTTGCTCCAGTCGACGTAATCGGTGGAGTCGTGTGTTTCCCAGAATTTCCGTTCCTCGGCTTCTGTTTTGAAGGTGGGAATTGGTTTAAGCTTGCTCATACGCTTTCTTCTCCTTTCGGTGCATGTCTCGCGCCGAAATCACGCGGATCAAGGTTCCATTCTGTCTGAGAGTGAATGTGATATGAAGCAGCCGGCTTAGTGTGGTCTTCCCGAGGGCATTGAAACGTTGCTCGCCGTCACTATGCCTTGCATCCTCGACAACGATCAGAGGATCGTTGAAGAAGATACTCTCCGCTTCCGCCTGACTGACGCCGTGTTTGTCCGCGCTCTTGCGGCTATTGCCATCGTCCCAGTCAAAGCCTGTGATCTGGTCAAAATCGATCATTGTGTATATGATAGATATATACAAAAAGGTGTGCCGATGCAATATGGATTTTCGCGTTTGAAAGACGGGCTGGGCGTCCTGGGGGTCGTGTTGGTGCTCCATTCACCCGCCCGCGCCGCCGACGCTGCCTTCACCCAGTTCATCGCCTCGCTCTGGCCGGAGGCGCAAGCGGCCGGGGTGTCGCGCGCGACCTTCGATACGGAGACCCGCGGGCTCGAGCCGGACTACAAACTGCCCGACCTGATCCTGCCGGGGCGGCCGCCGACGGGCGCGCCGTCGCAGGCCGAGTTCGTGCAGGTGCCGGCGGATTACATCAAGGAAGCCTCGATCGCGCGGCTGGCCGGCGAGGGGCAAAAGCTGATGGCGAAATACCGCCCGGCGTTGACCCAAATCGAATCCCGCTTCGGCGTGCCGGCGTCGGTCGTGCTCGCGATCTGGGGCCGTGAGACCGACTTTGGCCGTTACACGCTGCCCTACGACACGCTGCGGGTGGTCGCGACGCAGGCCTTTGTCGGCCGCCGCAAGGATCAGTACCGCACCGAATTCATCCTGGCGCTAAAAATCCTTGGCGAGGGCGCGGTGACTCGCAAGGAGTTCCGCTCCTCCTGGGCCGGCGCCACCGGCTACACGCAATTCCTGCCGTCCGAATATTACAAGCACGGCGTCGATCTCGACGGCGACGGCCGCGTCGATATCTGGCATTCGGTGCCGGATGCGCTGGCCTCCGCCGCGCAACAGCTCGTCAACAAGGGATGGCAGAAGGACGTGCGCTGGGCCTACGAAGTACGCGCGCCTGCCAACGTCGACTGCACGATGGGCGTTCCGGAAGTCACAAAACCGCTTGGCGAATGGCTGCGCGCGGGCTTCGTGCCGGTGCGCGAACAGAAATTGAGCGCGGCCGAACAGGCGCAGCCGGCCTCGCTGCTGCAGCCCGAGGGCGTTTACGGCCCGGCGTTCCTGACCACGCAAAATTACTTCGTCATCAAGGAATATAATTTTTCGGATTTGTATGTGTTGTACGTCGGTCATCTCAGCGATCGCATGACGAGTCCGCTGCCGTTCGCCACCCCGTGGTCGGCGTCGTCGCAGATGCGGACCAAGGATGTAGAGGCCATGCAGCGCCATCTGACGCGGATCGGTCTCTACAAGGACAAGCTGGACGGCAAGGCGGGCATGCAGACCCGCGCAGCCCTGGGGGCCTACCAGAAGTCCGCGGGCCTCAAGGTCGATTGCTGGCCGAGCGAAGCGGTGCTGCGTTCGCTCGGCACAGCGCGCTGACGCTTGCGGCGGGCGCGGTAGAGCAAGCCGAAGCCGAAGAACTTCAAGTGGTTTGGACCAAAGGAGGTGCCGATGGATGCTGTCCTTCCTTATCGTGCGATGGCCTACAACAATGGCTGGGCCAACCATCGTCTGCTCGCGGCCTGCGTGCGGCTTTCGCAGGCTGATTTCGTGGCGCCGCGGACCGGTTTCTTTCCAAGCCTGCGCGCGACGCTCAACCACATCCTGATTGTCGATCGCTTTTACGTGGACGCCATGGAGGGCGGCACATTGGGGCCGGCAGCCTGGGCGGACCGGGAGCCCTGCGGAACGGCGACCATGCTTCGGAATGCGCAGAGCGAAATGGACCGGCGATTGATCGCCGTCGTCGAGCGCGTGGATACGGCCGGTCTCGGTCGTATCGTCGACATCCACCGCGGTGATCGCATTCAACGCGAGCGGATCGACCGGTTGCTGCTTCATTTGTTTCAGCATCAGATTTATCATCGGGGTCAGGCCCATGCGATGTTGAGCGCCACCGACGTCCGCCCGCCGCAGCTCGACGAGTTCTTCCCCGCAGGCGAGGCGCCGTTGCGCGCCGCGGAATTTGCGGAACTGGGCTGGACGGAGGATACGGTCTGGGTCGGTTGAATGACGGCAGCTTTCCTGACACCGGCACAAAAAAACCGGCCGCGCTGGTCGGGTTTTGAAGATCAGAACGCGAAAGCTTCGCGCCGGTCGGTCAGATCAGTTGCAGTACTCGACGCGGCGGAAACGCCAGCCGTAACCATCCCAATAGCGCTCGCGAACCATGCGGCAGGGCGGGGGGGCTTCTTCCACATACACCGGGCCGCCATAGGCCGGGCGGCTGGAGGCGATGGCGCCACCGACGATCGCGCCGCCGATCAGGCCGGCTGCCACGCCTGCGGCAACGCCACGCTGGGCGCTGGCGGGTGTCGCGGCGAGCGAAGCGGCGATCGTTGCGACCGCGACGAAGGCAGCAAATGTCTTCTTCATGTCTAGGGCTCTCCTGGAGATGGCGCCTTCAGCCGACGCCGGGTTTAAGGGTAACTCGCACGCTGGTCTCGAACTGCCGTCTCGCTACTAAAAAGCGCACAACGGTCAATCGAAAGTAAACGTGGTGGCCTGTTGGGCCGAAAAAACGGTTTTTTCAGGCCACAATGCGCATACGTCCCGGAAAACCGATGGTTTTCCGGGACGTTGCGGTCGATTTAATGAAGGTGAACAGGATCAGTCGCAAACCCTGACGTTGCGAACCCGCCAGCCATAGCCGTCCCAGAAGCGCTGGCGTTGCCAGACGCAGGGCGGCCCGTAACCGGGATCGGCAACGTAGGCCGGACCTCCGCCATAGTAACCGTAGCCGGGACCATAATAGCCGGGGCCGTAATAGCCGTTCTGCGATGCGATCGCGCCGCCGACGATGGCGCCGCCGATCAAGCCTGCAGCGACTCCCGCGGCAACACCACGTTGCGCATGGGCAGGGGCGGGGATCGCCACGGCCGAAACCGCCAGCGTGGCGACGGCAGCAAGTGCCACCAATGTCTTCTTCATGGCCTCACCTCTCTCTTGGGAGCAAAGGACAGCGGATAAGCAGTCTGTCGCAGCGAAAGTTCCACATTTCGCTTGAATGATCAATGAACGGCTGTGCCTCATTTGGCGACCAATGGCGGTGATTAACGGGCACTATTGCGGCGCAAGGCGGCGCTGTTTCGGCCGTGCGCCGAGAGGATGCAGATGAGCGGGATGACGGTATTCATGATCGCGGTCAGCGGCACCGCGCTGAGTTGCTATCTGCTGATGACCCGGGTGGAGAACCGAAGCGCCAGACGCCGCGTGGCCGGCGATGGCTCGGGCGACCGGGCGAGCTATGATTCCGGCAGCGGCGGCTGGCATTTCGCCAACTGGTTCGGCGGCGACAATTCCACTTCGGACAATTCAGGCCCATCGGGTGACGCCGGCAGCGGAGATAGCGGCGGCGATGGCGGTGGTGGAGGCGGCGATGGTGGCGGGGGCGATTAACGCTACCTGCAACCCACCTTGGCCAGATCCGCAGTTCCGCGTTTGATACCTGTGGCGCAAGGGTTTTAGACCCGTTCCAAACTGGTTTAGCCATCAATTTGGAATTGCTTGAAAGTGCGGTTTTTCCTTTTGCATCCCGTCGCGGCGTTCAATATCTGTCAGTACAGCATCACCGATGGGCCTGCCGTTTCTATGATTGTTTGTTCCTGTAACGTCATCAGCGACCACGATGTCCGCAATGCTGTGGTCGCCGCCGGCGAACTGCCGCGCAATGCGAAGCAGATTTATGGTTGCCTCGGCTGCAGCGCCGAATGCGGCCGGTGCGCGCGTACCATCAAGACCATAATCGACGAGGCGCTCGGTCCCTGCGCCAAGGCCTGCTGCTCCGGCTGTCCGCATAGCCATGCGAACGACAAATCCTCTCACGATTTCGCGCTCGCGGCCTACTGAAAATCCCTGAATCCTGCGGATTTCACGGTTCCCGAAGCTTTGTTTCGGGAACGGTTGCCCTTGTCCCTCAACTGACTTAGAAGCATTCTAAAGAATGATTCAGGCCGGTTTCGGCCTCAAAACGCGGAGTGCACCATGCAGGGCGACCCAAAAGTCATCGATTATCTCAACAAGGGCCTGCGCAGCGAGCTTACCGCCATCAGCCAGTACTGGCTGCATTACCGGCTCCTGAACAATTGGGGCCTGTTGGAAATGGCCAAGGTCTGGCGCAAGGAATCCATCGAAGAGATGGAGCACGCCGACAAGTTCACCGACCGGATCCTGTTCCTCGACGGATTTCCCAACATGCAGGTGCTCGATCCACTGCGGATCGGCCAGAACGTCAAGGAAATCATCCAGTGCGATCTGGACTCGGAGATCGCCGCGCGCGCGCTCTACCAGGAAGGCGCGACTTACTGCCATGGCGTCAAGGACTACGTGACGCGTGACCTGTTCGAGAGCCTGATGAAGGACGAGGAGCACCACATCGACTTCCTCGAAACCCAGCTCGACCTGATCCAGCGCATCGGGCTCGAATTGTACACCCAGAAGCACGTCGGCGGGCTCGAGAGCGAGAGCTGAGGCGATACGCGGCACCGCAGACTGGTCATGGCCGGGACAAGCCCGGCCATGATGGCGAAAA
Organism: uncultured Alphaproteobacteria bacterium; assembly: GCA_963836765.1. Lineage (GTDB taxonomy): Bacteria > Pseudomonadota > Alphaproteobacteria > Rhizobiales > Xanthobacteraceae > Bradyrhizobium. The sequence continues at coordinate 243,388 of CAWILG010000033.1, read as the reverse complement.
TCAGCGACTCCGTCACTTCACAACTGCGTCTTGTAACGCGCCTCGACCACGGCCTGCTCTTCCGGTTCGCCGAGACTGGTCTGGTCGTGGATCACCTGGCTGATGCTGGGCATGACCGTGCGTTCGACCCGATCCGCCGACCACAATTTTGAGCGCATCAGCGCCTTGCCGCAGTGGAAATAGGCCTCCTGCACGTCGATGCGCAGCACCGCGCGCGGCGGCTTGCCGAATTCCACCATCGATGCCAGCAGATCGGGATCCGCTGACACCTTGCCCTTGCCGCCGACCCGAAGCGTCTCGTCGATTCCGGGCACGAAGAAGATCAACTGCACGAAGCCCGAGCCCTGGACGATGTTGCGAAAACTGTCGATGCGGTTGTTGCCGGAACGATCCGGCATCAATAGCGCGTTCGGTCCGGCGACGTGGACAAAGCCGGGATTGCCGCCGCGCGGCGAAGCATCGACGCTGCCGTCGGAGCCCGACGTCGCGAGCACGCAGAACGGCGACATCGCGATGAAGTTTTTCGCATGGACGTCGATTTCCGGCCGCGCCTTTGCGATCACGCGCTCGGAGGGTTTTGGATAGATCGCGGCAAGGTCGCAAGGCGCAAGATCGGTCAAGGAAGGCCTCCGTCAGGTTCAGGGCAGACTATCATCCGGCATCACCGGCGTCATCTCGACTGTTGTTCCGGCGTCAGCTTGACCATGCCCCAACCGTCATCGGGATAACTGAGCGTGGCGAAGATAGCCGCGTCGGCTCACATCGTCCGTTGCGGCGCGGTCTGCAGCAGTTCCTGCAGTTGCCGTGCATAGAATTTGGCGTTGCCTGTGGTGAGATGGCCGCGCGTCTCGGTGCTGGCGGGGATCAGATAGAGCTTGCCGTTCTTGATGCGCTTGATCGCAGCCTCGGTGACGCCGGTTTCCGGCGGATTGCGTTCGTCATCGGCGGCATTGATCGCGAGCAGCGTGGCCGTGATCTTCTCAAGGCCCGCGGACGGATCGTAGTCATGCGAGGCTTCCCACTGGTAGATGTAGTCGTTGGCATCCGCGGTGACAGCCGTCGCCAGCCGCTCGTCGACCATCTTGTCGGCCTGGGCTGCGGTCGGCGCCAGCGTCTGGTAGCCGAGCGTGCCGCCGCCGGTCGCAATGCCGTAGGCGTTGATGGCGTATTTCATCATCCGCGGCTGTGCGGTGTATTGGCCGGAATTGTAGTCGGGATCGTTGCGGATGGTCTCGATCATCATCCGCCGCAGCATCCAGTTGCGGGCCGCCATCGCGGTTGGCTGCGACGCCATCGGCACCAGCGCATCCATCATCTGCGGATAGCGCACGCCCCAGGTCCATGCGTGCATGCCGCCCATCGAATTGCCGATCACCAGCCGCAAATGCTTGACTCCGAGGCCTTCGGTGACCAGCCGGTAGTGCGCGTCGACCATGTCGTTATAGTCGTATTTCGGAAACGCCGTCTTCATGCCGTCGGACGGCTTTGACGATTTGCCGTGGCCGATGCCGTCCGGGATGATGATGTAATATTTCGACGCATCGAGCGGCTGGCTGGGCCCGAACAACTGGCCGGCGAAATCCGCCGTCAGCATCCGCGATGCATCGCCGCCGGAGCCGTGCAGCACCAGCACTGGCTGGCCGGAGGGCTCCCCCACGGTCGTATAGTGCAGCCGCAGTTCCGGCATGGTCTCGCCGCTGTGGAACTTGAAATCCTTTGCGATCCAGTCGCCTTGCTTCGGCGCCGGATAATCGGCCGCAACCGCGGCGAACGAGGTCACGGCAAACGCGGCGCACAGCGCCGCTCGCAGCAATTCCATGAATTTTCTCCCAACGCATCGGCCGCCTTGCCGGGGCCTGTTGCGGACGAGCCTATCATGTTGGGAAAACACAGCCGAGAACGAAGCATTGGCGGACCCAAGGGAAATTTTTGGAAAGGCGCAACCAGGGCGGGGAATATTACGCCTACGCCTTGTCCTCGACGTCGGTCTCCGGACGGTCGTTGCCGGCGGCAGTTTCGGTGTGCCATTTTCCGTCCGCGGTCTCGTATTCGATCGCCTCGGTGCGGCCGGGCACGCGCTGCTCGGCGGCGGCTCGCCTCGCCGCCGCAAGTGCTGCGGCATGCGTCGCGAACGGTTCCGAAAATACGCCATCGACGGTGTAGGCCCAGCCGCCGTCATGTTCGACGATCTTGTAGGTGATATGGCTCATCGGGAACTCGCTTGCTGGTGCCAGCGGCAGGGGTGAACGCGGGTCCTATTCTATGACAGAATAGGCCGGCATGTCGCAATTTGCATTGGCCGATCGTCCTCAGGCGAGCGATCCGCCCGCCGTCCGCGCTTCAGGAGGACACCATGTGCCGCAACATCAAAACGCTGTTCAATTTCGAACCGCCGGCGACGCCGGCCGAAATCCACGCCTCGGCGTTGCAGTTCGTGCGCAAGCTTTCCGGGTTCAATTCGCCGTCCCAGGCCAATGCCGAAGCGTTCAACCGCGCCGTTTCCGAGGTCTCCGATTCCGCGCGCCGTCTGCTGGTGTCGCTGCAGACCAATGCGCCGGCGCGCGACCGCGAAGTGGAGGCCGAGAAGGCGAGGGAGCGGTCGCGGGCGAGATTCGGATGACGTGCGCAGATCGTGCTGCCGGACCGAAGCCGGCGTCGCGAATTTACGGACGGCACAATGGCTGCGTCGGGCTCCAGAATTTGTTCAGGCCTAGCGTGACGTACCTCACAGTATGGCACGGCGGTAGCGCGCATGATGGCCCCAGGTCGCAGCCATTGGGAGAAGCGCCATGAACCCGACAACCCCGCTCAAACTGTGCTCGCTCGTTTTCGCGGTCATGTGGACCGGCTGGATGCTGTGGGCGAATGAACCGGTCGATCGCGCCAACGTCGTCATGCTGGTCGTTTGCGGCGCGCTCGCGGGCTCGGCGTTGTACTACGCCGTGCGCTGGGTCCTTCAATTGATCGGCCTGCTGCCGCGGTACGATCGTCCCGTTGAGCCGGCACAATGGCGCCGCGCTCATCGCTGCTAGGCACGTGGCGGTAGTGGCGGTTCATGCCATTCCCGCCACTATGATCATCGACCTATGTCGGCTGGTTTTTCGCCGGCGCGTTTTTCGTGATGTCGCTGTACCTTGCCAATTATTTCGGCAGGGTCCGCAACCGCATCCTTGAAACGCGGTTACTTCTTGTCCTTGCGCCGGTGCTTCTTCTTTTTCTTGTGATCGTCATCGTCCTCCTCCGGATCGCCGGAGGCGTCGTCGACATTCTCGGTCGCCGCCAGCGCCTCGCGTTCGGCAGCCTGGCGCTCGGCGGCTTCGAATTCGCGCATGCGCCGGTGATCTTCCCAGGCATCGAACACCACTTCCAGCCACGGGATGATCTGTTCGATCGACGGCAATGGGCCGGGCGGACCGGCTTCGCCGCGCGGACCGGCCTGGCCTTGCGGACCGGGCTTGCCGTCGGGGCCGGCTTCGCCGCGCGCGCCCTGAGCGCCGGGTTTGCCCTGCGCACCCGCTTCGCCGCGCTTGCCCTGGGGACCGGGTTTGCCTGGCGGGCCTGCTTTGCCGCGCGGACCTTCGGGGCCGGGTCGTCCCGGATGGCCTTGCGGGCCGGGGCGTCCCGGTTCGCCCGGCTTGCCGCGCAGGCCGGGCGGTCCCTGTCGTCCCTGCCGGGTTGATGTGTCGTCGGCCAATTGGGTGCTCCGCTGAAAAACTGAATCCGTGTTTATCAGACGTTGGATGATGGGTTCAATTACGCAAGCGGCGCTTTTGCACTGGATCAACAGTCCGCGTCCCATTTCACCGGCAAATTGAGCAGCCCGCGAAACGCCCAGCCGCCGATCCGCACCGGCTCGCGGAGGTCGAGCCGCAAGCCCTTCAGCCGCGCGAAGATGCCGGGCAGGGCGACGTCGGCGACCATGGCGCGGGAGGCAAAAGCGCCGGCGCAATAATGCGGGCCGGCGCCGAAGGCGATGCTCTTGGCGGTATCGCGCGTGATGTCGAAACGATCGGGGTCGGCAAAGCAGGCTTCGTCGCGATTGGCGGAGCCGAACATGAAGAATACGCGATCCTCAGGCTCGAAGTCGACGCCGCCATAGGCCCAGGGTTTGGCGACCCGGCGCGGCGACATTCCGATCGGCGCGATCCAGCGCGCATATTCCTCGAACACGTCGAGCCATTTCGCTTGGCCTGCGCGCGCCAGCGCGAGCTGGTCCGGATGCGTCAGCAGCGCCCAGACCGTGCCGGATATCGCGTCGCGCGGCTCGTTCTGCCCGCCCGAGATGGCGAGCTTGACGTTGGCGCGAATGCTCGGCAACGGCTGGCCCGCGGCCAGCAGCACGCTGAGGATCGAGCTGTTCGGGTGCTTCGTCACCACCGGGATCATGTCGTCGATCGCCGCATCGATCCCGGCGGTGGCGGCATGGCAGCGCGCCTCAACTTCCTTGTTGCCGGTGTAATTGGCGATGCCGTCGATCATCGCCTGCGACCACGCGTCCATGTCCTCAAAGCGCATGTTGGTCAGCCCGGTGACGTCCTTCAGGCATTCCGCCGACAGCGGCAGCGCGAACGCCTTGCAGAGATCGGCAGCTCCGGCCGGCGCCAGTTCGTCGAGGATGCGGTCGGCATGGGCCTTGAACTGCCGGACCCAGCTATCGCGCACCGTGCGCGGCGACACCGCGGGAAACATCGCCGCCCGTTCCGACATGTGCGCCTCGCCATCCTTGCGCATCATGTTGTGGCCCATCAGCAGATTCATCAGCCCCGCGGGCTGATGCGAGGAGAACACGTCGATGCGCTTCTCCTGGCTGAAGATGTCGTCGCGCCGCGTGAACACCGTGGAACCGAGCTGCGGCACGAACGCGATCGGCGTTTCCTTCCGCATCCGCGCCAGATCCGGATAGGGATCGGCCCAGAACTTCTGGACGTCGATCTCGTAACGCGGCGCATTCGACATCAGGGTTTCGCTCCATCCGGGACGTACCGCCCGGCTGGAACCACCCTAATCACAATGCGCGGGCACGTCGATTCCGTCGGCCAGATACAGCCTGATCTTGTTGCGCAGCGTGCGCACCGACAGGCCGAGCACGCGCGCGGCGCGCGTCCGGTTTCCGTCGCAACGCGCCAGCGTTTGCAGCACGAGCTCGCGCTCGATCTCCTCGACGGTGGATCCGATCAGCAATGGGACGACTTCATTGAGGGCCAGCGAAGGCGCCGGCATTTCCGGCGCGAGCGGCGTGGACACGTGCGACATAACACCTCCCGATCAACGCCCGCTTCTGCGTTGAAGCGGAAACATCGAGAACCAACTACCCCCGGGCGACGGTGGGCGGAGTTGGTTAACAAGTCCTTAACGCAGGGCTGAGGAGCCCGTAAAACCACGGGAATACCCAGAATTCGCCACGATCGCCGCTCGCCGCCGGACCTCAGATCGTCCGGTAGCCGCCATCCACCATCACGATCGTGCCGCTGACATAGGCGGAGAGATCGGAGGCGAGGAAGATCGCGGGACCGACGATGTCCTCGGGCTTGCCGGGGCGGCCGAGCGGGGTGTGGTCCATGAAGACCTGCACCAGCGCCGGATTGCTGGCGCGCACCTTCTCGTTCAGCGGGGTTTCGATGAAGCCGGGGCCGATCGCGTTGACGCGTACGCCGTCCTTGCCGAGTTCGGCGGCGAGCGCCTTGGTGAAGCCGAGCACGCCGTGCTTCGAGGCGGTATAGGCCGGCGAACTCGGCGTCCGCAGATGCACGAACGACTGGATCGAGCCGATATTGACGATGCGTCCCTTGGCGGCGCGCAACGGCTCGAGGAAGGCATGCGTGACATTGAAGACGCCGGTCAGGTTGATGGCGATGATGTCTTCCCAGTCGTTGATCACGGCTTCCGCCGCGCCCAGCATGCCGTTGCGGCGGGCGATACCGGCATTGTTGACGAGGATCGAGACCTTTCCGACCTTGTCGGCGACTTGCTCTGCCATCGCGACGCAGTCGTTGCGCTTGGTGACATCGAGGGCGAAGCTCTCGGCCTTGCCGCCCGCGTCGCGGATTTCTTTGGCTACATCGGCCGCCGCCTGCTCGTTCATGTCAAGTAGCACCACGCGCGCGCCCTCGCCGGCATAGCCCTTCGCGATCGCGCGCCCGATGCCGGAGCCCGCGCCGGTGACGACCGCGATGTGGTTCTGGAGAAGGGGCATGGAGGTTTCCTCTGTTCTGGTTTTTTGAGCGTTGGTTACAAGCTAATTCAAACCCGACGAAACTGAAACGCCAAGCCATGCTGGCGCGTTGCTGTCATCCATTTTCGGTGATGCCCAATCTGGTGATGTCATGGATCAGCAGCTCACAACTTGGAAATCAGCCATCGAGCGGTTCTGGTCGGCCACGACGCCCGACTATCGCGAGGTGGCGCGGCTGGCGGCTGAGATCGCGGCAGGCGGTACCGACGAAACGCTGCAGCAGGCGGCCGCCCAGGCGCTGCCGAGCCTGCGCAACGCGTCGCTCAGTTCGGCGGATCGCCGCGCCAGGGAAGTCGCGCACCGGCGGCTGAGCGTGGTCAGGGATGTCCTGCACACGCTGACGGCGCCTCGGTTCGGCAAGCGCGGCGTTGCGCCAAGGACGCCGACGCCGGAAGAGCATTATCGCCAAATGCTCGGACTGCCGCTCGGCCGCCGTCTGGCACCAACGGAAATCCACCAGGCCTACAAGCACGCGGCCAAGACCATGCATCCGGATGGCGGCGGCAACGAGCGCGAGTTTCGCGAGCTGTCGGCGGCGCGCGATGCGCTGATGAAGGAACGATGACAGCTAGCGCTCGCCGACCGCCGCATGAATCGCGCGGCAGTGCCGCACGATGTTGTCGTGCGCAGTCACGAATTGCTTGAGCGGGGTATCGATGTCGTAAAAATAGATGTTGGCGATGAAGCCATAGATGCCGGCATCGATGCTGGTCGGCTTGTCACCATGGACATAGCCCTGCGGCGGGATCAGCGCGGCGATCGCGCCGAGGTCGGCGAGCCCGCGCGCCATCGCGGCATCGGGATCGTAGCGGCCGATGCCCTGATAGTAATAGCGCTGGGCATTGTAGGCCTGCGCCTTGGCGAGGCCTTCCGCGGTGAGCACCGGATGCTCGCGCAACAGCGCATCGCGGAATGCGTACCAGTAGCGCTCGTCCTTCCAACGCGAATACGACATCACCCAATAGAGGTCGTCGAGCATGCGCGTGACCAGCAGGTTCGTGGTTCGCTGCGCGGCGGCGAGTGCGGCATCGATCGGCGGCCGGTATTTTGCGGTGACATAGCCAAGGATGGCCTCGCTGTCGCCGACGGTCTCAATGCCGTCGACGATATAGGGCAACTGGCCGCGCGGCGCTTTCGACGCGTCAAAAATGTGCTCGTGGCGGAACGGCACGCCGGCGAGCCGCAGGAAGGCGAAGACCTTCAACCCGTAGCCATTATTGTCGGCGACGCCGAACAGCGTGGGGTAGGAATAAAGTGTGAGCATCCGCTCAGAACGCGCAGGTGCCGTTGCGCAGCATGCCGTCCTTGAACACCAGCGCGTCGCCAAACGTCGGCACCTCGCTGCCGATGATGACGATGTAGTTCGGCGGCCACGGGTTGGTCGGGATGCTCTCGTCCCAGATCTGGCAGAAGCCGGAATCCTGCCAGCGGATCAGATGGAACGCGGCCTCGGCGGGGCTGGTGGCGGCAAACGCGGTGACGGCGATGCCGGCGGCGGCGACGAGAAGGGAAAGACGACGCATGGATGGTCTCCTGATGGACAACATGAAGCGGCGCACCGCGATGAAACGCGGGAAGCGCGGGGCGTTGATGCCCCGAATATGAAGTGAGTAGCGGCGAGGGCGAGAAGGTTCAAAACGGGCGGCGTATCCCCGTTAGCCCATCCGGGCCACACTTGCTAAAGTCCGCGGAGCGCGATTCGATCCGTGCTGCAAAAACCAGCAACAATCTCCGGGAGATCCGAGCCATGAAGATGTCATCCGCCTTTCGTGCCGCGCTGCTCGCGCTGACGGCTTTCGCCGGCCTGTGCTCCGCCGCCCATGCCGACGAAGGTTTTGTGTCGCTGACGATCTACAAGGCCGGATGGATCATCGGCGGCTCCGGCGGCGGCGGCGTGCTGAATTTTCGCGGCCGCAGCTACGCGCTGTCCGCCGGCGGGCTGGACTACGGCCTGGTGTTCGGCGGCTCGAAAACGGTGCTGCGCGGCCGGGTCAGCAATATCGTCAGGCCCTCGGACGTCGCCGGCGTCTACGGCGCGGCGGGCGCAGGCCTCGCGGTCGGCCGCGGCGCCCGCGCGATCGTGCTGACCAACCAGAAGGGCGCGGTGCTGGAACTGACCGGCCAGCAGGTTGGGTTGATGGCGAATGCGGATCTGAGCGGGCTCGCGATCACGATGAAGTAGGCGGGGTTCGTAGGATGGGTAGAGCGATGCGAAACCCATCATCTGCATTGCTTGCCACCAAATCGATGGGTTTCGCTTCGCTCTACCCATCCTACGATTTCCGCGTGGTTCGCTCTCTCCACGTCATTGCGAGCGAAGCGAAGCAATCCATCTCACGGCTTGCGGAGACATGGATTGCTTCGCTTCGCTCGCAATGACGGGGCAAGACCTTAGATTCACATTTCAAACAGCGATGCGGATACGCGCCCGCATTCTCGCGGCGCGATCCGCCCGAGCTTTGCTTCACTTTCGCGCCTCCTGAAAAGCAGAGGGCGCAGGGAAGACCGGGTGCGCGCTGCACCCGCGGTCTCGTGTGCAAACATGCACAAAAAAACGCACACGAGCATACAGGTTCAGCGGAAACACTCCGGCCTTCCCCGCGCAATGGTTTTACGGCTTACTTCGCGCTCTCCTCGGGACCGGCTTGTTTGCCACCGTCGCGCGCAAGAAGCGTTTGCTTCTCACGAACTTGACGCCAGCATCGGGGCGCCGGAACCACACGACTTCGCCGTCCGCTCCGCGCGCGCTCGTCTCTCGCACGCCTCGCGTCCACCGCATCCCACCGCAACGTTCGTGACGATCGCGACCCGCCCCTCATTCGGATGAGACGGGCCGAGACAAGCCACTGATTTGCCCGATCGACAAAGCGGAATATTTTTCAGCTGGGGGTTGGACAGGTTTAGCTGATTTGCCCGTCGTGTTGATTTGTCGCACGCGGCTCGTCGAGATTTCCATTGCGCGCGAGGCGACGCAGGCCTCGTAGGGTGGGTAGAGCGCAGCGAAACCCACCGTTCTCAGGCTAGTTCGAACCAATTGCGCCTCGTGCGATCCTGAATAAGATGGCGTGAGTTAACTGCATGAGGTTCGTGATGCCCCTTAACACCGACAAGATCGACGATGCAGCGCTCGCGCTGCTTTATTTGACCCTGCACGACGACTACAGGGCCTGGAAAGGATTTGACTGGGGCGTGCTCGGCCGCCTGCACGACAAGGGCATGATCCACGACCCCGTCGGCAAAGTGAAGTCGGTGGTCTTCACGCCGGAGGGACTGGAACGGGCGAAGGAATTGTTTGAGACGATGTTCGGAAAGTAATGTGACTTGTAGGGTGGGTAGAGCGCAGCGAAACCCACCTTTTTTCTTGCGCGGAAGTGGTGGGCTACGCCTTGCGGCTAATCCACCCTACAATTTCTATTTTTCAAACCATATTTTTTCGCCCGTCAGGGGGTTGATTCCAAAGCGCGGCTGGTCGTCGGGGTCGTCATCATTGTCAGGGTATTGCGCAGGAGCCTCGCCACGAGTCGCAACGATGCGCGGATACCGGACCTTGGAGCTCTTCTTTCCGATTGTGCGCAGGGTGACTCGGAAGAGCCAGCCGTCGCCATAGTCGAACAGAAACCGCATTGTGTGCCCAACTTCGGGGAAAGCCTGCGAGATTCTGGTCTTCTTGACGCCGAGCACCCGCGGATCGGCATCGCCCATATCCGCGAATAGCTCGTATTTGGGAAATGTCTTGTGGATTTTGGCGGGAGTGAGTCCGGTATAGAAGCCGAAGGCGTGATCGAAATCGAAGTCGAATGAGGAAACGATGGCCTCGGCCAGCAGGTGCAGCGACTTTGCAGGGTCGAACTCAATGTCACGATAGATCGATGCGCTGCCTTGAAGCGCCGCTCGAAAGATGAACGTGTCCGTTCCGGCCATCTCGAGCCTCACTTGCGCTTGCAGCAGCGCCACGGTTTGTAGGGTGGGTAGAGCGCAGCGAAACCCACCATTTTTTCGTTTGCGAAGATGGTGGGTTACGCCTGCGGCTAACCCACCCTACGATTTCAGCGACGCCACGCCCTCGATCTCGATCAGCATTTTTGGGTCGGGCAGCGCCTGCACCACGCAGGTGGTGCGAGCGGGATAGGGCGGGGGTCCGAACGCGCCGGCATACAGCGCATTCATCGCGGCGACGTCGGAGGCCCGCGTCAGCAGCACGTTGACCTTGACGAGATCGCGAAACGTAGCACCCGCCTCGTCGAGCACGCGCTTGATGTTGGTGACGACGTTGGTGAACTGGGCCTCGAAGCTGTCGGGCAGGCCGCGGTTCTCGTCAAAGCCTGGGATGCCGGAGATGAAGAGCAGGTCGCCGACGCGGGCGGCAAAGGAGAGCGGCGGCGCTTTGACGCCGGGTGGGGGAGGGAAGTGTTGGATGGGGGGCATGGGGACCTTGAAATAGTAGCGAGGGTTAGTCGAAGGCGAAACCCGCCCTCTCAGACAGCGTGCGATGGATCATACGTGACCGATGCGCTCCAGGTGCTTTACCCGACCGATTTAGACGCCCGAAAGATATAGCGATTTGTACTGAAGAAGTATTGGCCGGATTCGCTCAGTCGAGCGAACTCATCGTACCACTCCTTAGGGTAGTCGGAAGGAAGATCATTCTTGCGACCCACGAAATCGCGCACCATACCGGCAAGGAGTTTGCTGTAGGTGTCATCGTGCCATTGAAGGTTGAGGATTGGGAATACAACGGCACCGTCCAGTCGAAAGCCTGCGCGGACCAAACGGCTCGAAAGCGATCTGGGTAAACGGGGGTGAGCGCAGTGCGATTCCCAGGACTTCATGACCAATGCCATTCGCTCCGGTCTTTCAGAATGCCACACGATGGCGTCCCAATCCGTCGCGACCAACACAGCGCGCCCACCCGGTCTCAGAACGCGGAACGTCTCGGTAAGAACACGATCGACATCGGGAACGTACTCGGCGACCTGGGTGCATGCAACGACGTCGAACGATGCGTTGGGCTGAACTATCTGAGCAGCATCGCCAACTGCGTATGAAAGCCATTCCGGTGGATTTCGCGTCCTGCAAAGTGCGATCAGGTCGCTCGAAATATCCATACCGGTAACGCCGCCACCGCGACCAACAATGACCGCCATGCTTTCGCATAGAAAGCCCGGCCCGCAACCGACATCCAGTACGCGCTCACCAGATGAGAGAGCGAGCTGCTTCATTGTCTCCGATCGCTGTGCGACCACATCCGTTGTAAGGTAAAGCCTTTCCAGCTTTCGTGCGGTGTCTTCAGTGAACGTAAGTCCGCTCATTGTTGCCTCCGAAGGCCGAGATGCCCGGGTCATAAATGCGAAGGCGCGTTGGACCCGGGCATGACGGGAAGAATCTTTACAGCACCCGATTGCTCTCCTTCACCTTCTCCGCATCCAGATACACGCTCGACCCCATCTCCTTGAACTTGGCACTCATCGTCGCCATGCCGTCCTCGATCGTCCCGCTCACCGACATCCCCACACTCGCCGGATCGTTCAGCGTCGCGGCATAATCCCGCACGTCCTGCGTGATCTTCATCGAGCAGAACTTCGGGCCGCACATCGAGCAGAAATGCGCGACCTTGTGGGCTTCCTTCGGCAGCGTCTCGTCGTGGTAGAGGCGCGCGGTTTCGGGGTCGAGGCCGAGGTTGAACTGGTCTTCCCAGCGGAAGTCGAAGCGGGCGCGGGACAAAGCGTCGTCGCGCAACTGGGCGGCGGGGTGGCCCTTGCCGAGATCGGACGCGTGGGCGGCGATCTTGTAGGTGATGACGCCGACCTTGACGTCGTCGCGGTTGGGGAGACCGAGATGCTCCTTCGGCGTCACGTAGCACAGCATGGCGCAGCCGAACCAGCCGATCATGGCAGCACCGATGCCTGAGGTGATGTGGTCGTAGCCTGGCGCGATGTCGGTGGTCAGCGGGCCCAGGGTGTAGAACGGCGCCTCGCCGCATTCCTTGAGCTGCTTGTCCATGTTGATCTTGATCTTGTGCAGCGGCACATGGCCGGGGCCTTCGATCATGACCTGGCAACCCTTCTTCCATGCGATCTGCGTCAATTCGCCGAGCGTCTCCAGTTCGGCGAATTGCGCGCGGTCGTTGGCGTCCGCGATCGAGCCGGGACGCAGGCCGTCGCCGAGCGAGAACGACACGTCGTATTTGCGCATCAGGTCGCAGATTTCCTCGAAGTGGGTGTAGAGGAAGCTTTCCTTGTGATGCGCCAGGCACCACTTTGCCATGATCGAGCCGCCGCGCGAGACGATGCCGGTGACGCGGTTGGCGGTGAGGTGGATGTAGGGCAGGCGCACGCCGGCGTGGATGGTGAAGTAATCGACGCCCTGTTCGCACTGCTCGATCAGCGTGTCCTTGTAGAGCTCCCAGGTCAGTTTGACCGGATCGCCGTCGCACTTCTCCAGCGCCTGATAGATCGGCACGGTGCCGATCGGGATCGGCGCGTTGCGCAGAATCCATTCGCGGGTGGTGTGGATGTTGCGGCCGGTGGAGAGGTCCATCACGGTGTCGGCGCCCCAGCGGATCGCCCACACCATCTTGTCGACTTCCTCCTCGACCGACGAGGTCACCGCGGAGTTGCCGATATTGGCGTTGATCTTGGTCAGAAAATTGCGGCCGATGATCATCGGCTCGAGTTCGCCATGGTTGATGTTGCAGGGAATGATGGCGCGGCCGCGCGCGATCTCGCTGCGGACGAATTCCGGCGTGACGAAGGCCGGCACCGAGGCGCCAAAGCTTTCGCCGTCGGCAATCGCGGCTTCGGCGCGTTCGAGCTGCACCTTGCGGCCGAGGTTTTCGCGGGTGGCGACGTAGATCATCTCCTTGGTGATGATGCCGGCGCGGGCGAATTCGAGCTGCGTGATCATGTGGTCGCCGATGCCGCGCAGCGGCTTGTGATGCGCGGTGAAGGCCTTTGCGGCATGCGAGGCGCCGACATTGCCGTTGTCTTCCGGCTTGATGTCGCGGCCCTCATATTCCTCGACGCCGCCGCGCTCCTTGACCCATGCGATGCGCGGGCGCGGCAGGCCGGCGTTGACGTCGATGGTCACGGCCGGATCGGTATAGGGGCCGGAGGTGTCATAGACCGGCAGGTTCGGCTCGCCGGCGCCTTCGCTCAGCATGATCTCGCGCAGGGGCACGCGCACATCGGGCGCCTCGTCGGGCGTGACCCAGATTTTTCGCGAAGCCGGCAGCGGGCCGGTGGTGACGGCGGGGAGCGTGGTGTCGGGGTTGGAGCGGATGTTCATGGTGTATCCTCCTGTGAATTTCTAATTGCGTGTTCCGTCATTGCGAGCGCAGCGAAGCAATCCATAGGGCAGCGAGCCGAGTAGAGAGATGGATTGCTTCGTCGCTGCGCTCCTCGCAATGACGGCTGGGACGGTGTCAGGATTCATCACGCGGCCTCCGCGTTTTGGCCGAGCCATTGCCGCACGCGCGCGTCGGGGTCGGCATTCTGGGTGACGTCGCTGACGACGGCGATCGAGTTGGCGCCGGCGGCGAAAATTTCGGCGGCCTGTTCGAACTTGATGCCGCCGATCGCGACCAGCGGGATGTTGCCGATGCGCTTTTTCCACTCGGTGATTTTCGGGATGCCCTGCGGCGCGAAGCGCATCGATTTCAGCGTGGTCGGAAAGATCGGCCCGAGCGCGATATAGTCGGGGTTGGCGCGGAGCGCGATCGCCAGTTCCTCATCGTCATGGGTGGAGATGCCGAGCGTCAGCCCGGCTTTGCTGATCTCGCCGAGGTCGGCGTCGACCAGATCTTCCTGGCCGAGATGCAGATGCTGCGCGCCGGCGACGATCGCCGCGCGCCAGTAGTCGTTGACCACGAGTTTGGTCGGCGTGCCCTTGGTGACCTCCAGCGCGTCGCTGACGATCTGCAGCGCCTGCCCGTCATCGAGGTCCTTGGCGCGCAGCTGGATGGTGCCGACGCCAAGCTTGGCCAGGCGTTCGACCCAGGCGACGCTGTCGACGACGGGATAAAATCGATCAGGATACGGCATGCCAGAACGGTGTCCCGATGACAGGGGTTGAAGGGGAGGCGAAGTCGCGGGCTTCCATCAGCCCGGCCTCATAAGCGGTGCGGCCGGCCTCGACGCCGAGACGGAACGCGTTGGCCATCGCGACGGGGTCGGCGGCTTTGGCGATGGCCGTGTTGAGCAGCACGGCGTCGTAGCCGAGTTCGAGCGCGTGCGCGGCATGCGAGGGCGCGCCGAGGCCGGCATCGACCACCAGCGTGATGTCGGGCAGCCGGTCGCGCATCAGTTTCAGCGCATCGCGGTTGATGATGCCCTTGGCGCTGCCGATCGGCGCCGCCCACGGCATCACGACCTTGCAGCCGGCATCGACCAGCCGCATCGCGACGCGAAAGGTCCTCGGTGCAATAGGGGAACACCTCAAAGCCGTCCTTGATCAGGATGGCGGCGGCTTCGACCAGGCCGACCACGTCGGGCTGCAGCGTGTCGTTGTCGGCGATCACTTCCAGCTTGATCCAGGACGTGCCGAACAATTCGCGCGCCAGTTTTGCCGTGGTCACCGCCTCGCGCACGCTGCGGCAGCCGGCGGTGTTCGGCAGCACCGTGACGTCGAGTTCGCGGATCAGCGACCAGAACGCATCGCCGGTCTTGCCGCCGGCGGCTTCGCGCCGCAGCGACACCGTGACGATGTTGGCGCCGGAGGCGCGGATCGCGCCCTGCATGATCGCGGGCGACGGATACAGCGCGCTGCCGATCAGCAGGCGGGAGGAGAAGGTTTTGCCGTAGAAGTTCAGCATCGATGTCTCCGCGTGTTGCGGTCTGCTCCCTCACCCCGCGCTTGCGGGGAGAGGGTTGGGGTGAGGGGCTGCCCCGCGAGGACGGTGAACGAGAGACTCGCGGCGAGTCCCCTCACCCGGATTTTCGCTGCGCGTAAAATCCGACCTCTCCCCGCAAGCGGGGCGAGGTAAGCAAGAGCGCCGCTCGTAAATCTACCATCCTCACCCTCCCTGCCGCGGCGTGATGATCTCGATCTCGTCGCCGGTCTTCAACGCCGTCTCCGCCCAGCGGCTCTTCGGCAGCACGTCGTAATTCACCGCGATCGCGAAATGCGTGCCCTCGTATTCGAGCTCGCTGAGCAGCGCATCGACGCGCGACGCGTTGATCTCCCGCTGCTCGCCGTTGACGGTCACGCGCATTGCATCACCTCATTGTCGATCACGCCGCGCTGCGACATAGCGCAAGCGTCAGTTCCGCCAGCGCCGGCGCCAGCAGAAAGCCGTGGCGATAGAGTCCGTTGACCGCGATCCTGTTCTTGTCGATCGCGATCCGCGGCAGATTGTCGGGAAAGGCCGGCCGCAAGCCCGGAGCCGAATTCGACGATGCGCGCCTCGGCAAACGCCGGATGCACGGCATAGGCGGCGCCCAGCAGTTCCAGCGCCGAGCGCACGCTGACGCCGGTATCCTCGGCCTCGATCGAGGTCGCGCCGAGCATGAATCTGGCCGTCGCCGCGCGGGATCACATAGAGCGGCCAGCGCGGATGGATCAGCCGCACCGGGCGCGACAGTTCGACCTCGGATGTCTCGACGATGATCATCTCGCCCTTGACGCCGCGCAGTTCCGGCTGGTCGTCGCGCGCGGAAAGTCCGCGGCAATCGATCACGATGCCGTCGAGATCGTCGGCGTCCGCATCGCTGTTGAATTTGATCCGTGCCGCCGGCGGCGGCGATGCGCGCGTGCAGTTCCGGCAGCACCCGCCGCGGCTCGACATGGCCTTCGTCGGCATAAAACAGCCCGTCGCGAAAACGGCCTTCCAGCGACGGTTCGAGATCGCCCAAGCCCCGCGCGTCGAGCCTGGCGTGGCCGGTGGTGAGTTTGGCAAAGCGTTCGAAATCGGCGCGGTCGCGCGCATGCGCCACCACCAGCGAGCCGTTGAACGGGTGTTTGCGGAAAATGCTCGCGCCACAGATCGAGCGAGCGGATGCCGAGCCGGCGCGATCACGGGCTCCGAGGTCTCGGCCTCGCACCACGGCGCCAGCATGCCGCCGGCCCAGTGGCTGGTGGAGTGCGTCATCGCGGCGTCACTGCGCTCATACAGAGTGACGGCGTGGCCGGCCTGCGCGAACAGCAACGCCTGCCAGGCGCCGGCAATGCCTGCGCCGATGATGGATACGGGGGAATCCCCCCGCGGCTCAGAACTCTGGTACATCCCTGTCCCTTCGCCGGCATGACCCGGATCAGGTTCAAAGGGTCACCGCGGTCTCGGCGACTGGAACCGGCCCAAGCTTGCGGTATCTCAGCTCCTCATCGGAGCTCCCCTCGGAACAGGGCTAATGTAGGCCGATGGGCGGGAGTGTCAACGCGGCTTTGCGGCGTGTGCACCGCCGGGGATGCTGGCCGGCGGACGGAGATCCAGCGGTTTGGCCTCGGCGAGCTTCCTCGAAGGCTTTTTCGGCTTGGCGGCCGCCGCTTTGGACTTTGCGGGCGCTTCCGCCGGTTTTTTCGGCTTCGTCCGGCGCGACATTGGCCTCTGCAGGCGCCACAACAGTGGCTTGTTCGGCCTCCACCGGCTTCGCCCCTTCTTTCGGCGCTGCACTCGCGACCACCGGCTCGGGATGCTTCAGTCGCTCCAGCCGCTGGCGCTTTGCGACGTGATAATAGCCGCTCGCATAATAATGCATGGCGCGGGCGTGATCGCTGTTGGCGGCGCGATAGGCGCCGGCGAGATATTTGACGCCGTAGGCCAGATTGGTGTCGGGATCGCGCAGGCCGTCGGCGTCGCCGGTGTAGCCAAGGCCGCGCGCGGTCGCGAGCTTGATCTGCATCAGCCCGATGGTGCCGCCGCGCCCGACCAGGTCGGGATGATATTTGCTCTCGCGCACGATCACCCGGTGCACCAGCGCTTCCGGCACGTTGTTGGCCCTGGCGTGGGTGGCGACCATGTTTTCATATTGCGCGCGCTCTGCGCCTCGGCGCGCGGGCAAACCACAGCGCGGCCATGGCGGCGAAGCCAAGGAAGCCAGGCAAACGTTTCATCAAAACGGTCTCGGGCGGCGTGCGCGTGATTGGCGGTTCCGCGTTAGTACTCCAATTGGGCAGATGTGGCGAAAAGCGGACGAATCGTGGCGGAAATCCGCGGCATCGGTTGACGACTCCGTTAAACGTGACGTTAACGACTGGTTTGCTGCACGCTACGACAATTTCGCATGCAGACACGCAGATTGTCGTGCAAATGACTCAATGAAGGTCTAGAAGCTCTGCGCGACAGCGCGGTTCGAGTTCCGACAGCAAACCTGTCACATTCAAAACAAATCATAAAATCAAGGGAGATGCGCCATGACTCAATCGGATTGGCCGATTCAATTCCGGCTATTTGCCTCGCGGAAATCCCTGTGCGCAATGCGGCAAGCCGATCGCGAGGCCGGACTGGGTCGAGAGCAGCCCGGGCCGCACGTCCTTCCTCTGGTTCTGCCGCGCCTGCGATTATCGCTTCGAGGCGATCGCGATCTACGATGAGGCCGAGCCCGACGCGCTCGCGGCCTAAAGGCGCTTCAAGAGATCTTCACGCCGCCGATCGTTCTGCGTCTGCTGATGCACCGGCAATTGAATCCGCACCACCAGTCCGTGCGGCTGGCGGTCGTGCAGCGACAGCGTGCCGCCATGCGCGAGCACGATGGCGTTGGCGATCGAAAGGCCGAGGCCGAAGCCCGCGGCCTCGTCCATGTTGCGGGCGTCGTCGCCGCGCACGAACGGCTCCAGCACGTTGCTCCTTCTGCGCGTCGGAAATGCCGGGGCCGTCGTCCTCGACATCGATGGTGACGCTGTCCGGCGAGCTACGCGAGGCGGATCACCGCTTCGGCGCCGAACCTGACCGCGTTCTCCACCAGGTTGGTGACGCTGCGATGCAGATCGTCCGGCCGCACCGTCGCCATGGCGTGCGCCGGGGCCGTCATAGGCGACCTTGCGGCCCATGTCGGCGAACTGATCGGTGATGAGCTGCAGCGTGCTGGCGATATCGACCAGCGTCATCGCCTCGAGCCTGCGGTCGTTGCGCAGGAACGACAGCACCGATTCCAGCATCGAGCGCATCTGGTCGAGATCGCCGAGCATGCGGCTGCGATGGGTCTCGTCCTCGATGAATTCCGAGCGCAGCCGCATCCGCGTGATCGGCGTGCGCAGATCGTGGCTGATCGCGGCGAGCATTTTGGTGCGGTCGTCGATCAGGCCGGTGATGCGCTCCCGCATCCGATTGAGCGCCTTGCGCCACCGAGCGGATTTCCTCCGGCCCGCGTTCGGGCAGCGGCGCAGCGGCGCCGTTGAGGCTGAAACTCTCGGCGGCCTTGGCGAATGACGACAGCGGCGCGGTCAGCGCGCGCGCCGCCCACAGGCCGAGCAGCGTGACGCTGATGACGGCAAACAGCAGCGTCATCATCCAGGGCCCGCCCAGAACGGCGGCCGCGGCCGCTGCTCCGGCAGGATGTTGGCGGAAATCATCGCGCCGTCCGGCAGCGCGATGCCGAGCCTTGCGGTGCTCGCCGTCCGGCGCCAGCGCGAAGATGCGATAGCCGTTGCCGAGGCGGCGATGCAGGCCGCGCAGGTTGGGGCCCTCGGGTTCGCCGGCCGCGGGCGCAGGGCCCGGCGGCAGGATTTCGATGCCGAGTTGCGGAAACGCGCGCGCGATATCGGCCGACAGCCGCGGCCGTTCCGACGCGGGCGCGGCGCCGAGCAACTGCGCCGCCGCGGCGAGCTGGGCGTGGCCGCGGTCGAACGACGGATCCGGCTGGTCCGGCCGGTGGATCAGGAAACTCGCGGTGATGATCAGATGCAGCGCCACGATCGAGACGACGACCAGTGCTGCGATCTGGCCGCTGATGCCGCGCAGGTTCAGAAAGCCGATCAGCTTCATGATCAGTTGCCGGCGGCGGTCACCGCCTCAACTCTTGACGGGTTCAACTCTCGGCGTGAACATGTAGCCGCCGGAACGCACCGTCTTGATCATGGTGGCATCCTGCGGATCGGGTTCGATCTTGCGGCGGATGCGGCTGACCAGCACGTCGATCTAGCGCTCGAACGAGCCGGCGTTGCGGCCCTGGGTGAGGTCGAGCAGGCTGTCGCGCGACAGCACGCGGCCGGGCCGCTCGCAAAACGTTCGCAGCAGGTCGAATTCGGCGCTGGTCATCGCGACGCGCGCGCCTTCGGGATTGCGCAACTCGCGCAGCCGGAAATCGATCCGCCAGCCCGCAAATGCCAGCGCGGTCGCGCCCTCGGTGGCGCTGGCGGTGTGGGCCGCCGCCTGCCGGCGCAGCACCGCGTTGATGCGGGCCAGCAATTCGCGCGGGTTGAACGGTTTGGCCAGATAGTCGTCGGCGCCCATCTCGAGACCGAGAATGCGGTCGACGTCCTCGCCGCGCGCGGTCAGCATGATGATCGGCGTCTGCGATTCGCGCGCGCACCTTGCGGCACAGGCTGAGGCCGTCCTCGCCGGGCAGCATGACGTCGAGGATCAAGAGATCGACGCGATGGTCGGTCATGGCGCGCGCCATTTCGCGGCCGTCGGTCGCGGTGGTCACGTTGCAGGCGTTGGTGCGCAGATATTTCGCGATCAGCGTCCGCGTCTCGCGGTCGTCCTCAACGACAAGGATGTTGGGCATTGCCTGGGCCATATCGACCTTTTGTCGGTGATTCGGGGCCGTGCGGCGAAGGATTTTTGTTTCCGGATGTTTCTGAATGACGCGGGCAACACGGGGCAACAGGCTGGGGCGCCGGCGAAAAGGTCTCGTTAAGACCGTTAACCCTACGGTCGGTGCGTCTTACACGAACTCTGCACACTCCCCGAACCTCCCAAGATCCTTGGAGCTATCATGACCTCGATCTCGGCGGCCTCCGCCAGCACCTACCAGTCGCCCCTGCAGAAGCTGCAGGATGAGTTGCAGTCCGAAGTAACCTCCGGCGCCATCAGCTCGTCCGACCAGGACGCGTTGTCGTCGGCGCTGACCGATATCGATTCCTCGCTGCAGTCCAGCCGCGCCAGCGACCAGGCCAGCGGCACGCAAGCCTTCGCCCGGCGATCTCAAATCCAAGATCGACGACCTGATCAACGGCGAAGTTTCCAGCGGCAAGCTGACCAGCGACCAGGCCACCGAATTGCAGGGCGTGTTCAAGGCGGCGTTCGCCAACGGTCCCGGCGGGGCTGGTGGCGCGACGGCGCAGTGCGGGCGGTCCCGGTGGCGCTGGCGGCGCCGGTGGCCGCCCACGGCCATCATGGCGGCCATGGCGGTCCGCCGCCGGCGGATGAAGTCGTCGTCGACTCGACAGCAGTCCGGCATCAGCAGCTCGTCGAGCACGACTTCCGCCGACGACATCCTGAAGCAGTTCCTGCAATCGCTGCAGGATCGCTGTCAGCCTCGTCGTCGACTCCTACAGCGCGACCGGCAGCTCAGGCACGTCGAGCAGCACCAGCTCGTCGCTTCTCGGCGCTGCTGATCGACTACCAGACCTGACATCTGCCTGACGCGGCGACGCGCGACAGCCATCGTGCAGGCAACCATCCTTTCCGAAAGGGAAGGATGGTTGTCGCATTTTGCGAAGCGGGAACTGGCCGCCGATTGCGACGTTATTCTCGCCATTGCATGATTGGTGGAGGGTCCGATGGCATCCGACGTCATGACCAAGCCGCATCAGTTGATCGCGAGCGATCGCGTCGAAGGCACCGCGGTGCGGCGGCCGAACGGCGACATGATCGGCCATATCGAACGGCTGATGATCGACAAGGTCTCCGGCAAGGTATCCTACGCGGTTCTGAGTTTCGGCGGGTTCCTCGGCATGGGAACCAATCTGCTTCCGTTGCCCTGGGGCCGGCTTCGCTACAATGCACGAGGTTCGAAGCCTACGAACTCGACATCGACGATGAAGAGTTGAAGCGCGCGCCGTCGTTCCGCGCCGACAAGGATTTCGACTGGGGCGATCGCTCGCAGGAAGCGGAGCTGCATCGCTATTACGGCATGCCGCCGTACTGGGGCGGCTTTCTGATCGCACGTGTTCCCGCTGTTCCCGAATTTGCGGAACGTTGGCCGACTTGACGGGTTTTCTCAGCATCGTTTTTTCGAACTGAGGAGAACCGATATGTTAGCCAAATATACCATCGCCGGCTTTGGCTGGTTCCGCGTTGCTGGCAAGTGTCGCGTTCGCGCAGACGCCGACCGCGACCACCGACAGCACCAAGCATGGCGCCCGCCGCCGCATCCGATACCTCGTCGTCGTTCCAGGGCGACTGGCGCGCGTCGAAGCTAGCCGGGCTCAGCGTCTACAACGACAAGAATGAAAGCGTCGGCTCGATCAACGATCTGCTGACCGACAAGAGCGGTAACATCAAGGCCGTGGTGATCGGCGTCGGCGGCTTCCTCGGCGTCGGCGAACATCTGGTCGCGGTGCCCTTCGACAAGGTGAAGTTCGTCAACGAGCCGGTGGCCTATACCGGCGCAGCCAACACGCCGCGCGGGCGGCGCCAGGCCGATCGTCGACCACGACCACGGGTGCGGCGACAACGTTCGCCCGCCGCGGCAATATGCCGAAGCAAAATCCCTGGTATCCGGACCACGCCGTGTTCAACGCCACCAAGGATGAGCTGAAGGCGATGCCGGAGTTCAAGTATTCGGACGAATTGACTGACAGATAAGTTGACTGACAATCGAAACGCGCCCGGTCGCCGGGCGCGTTTTTTTGTCCGTCATTGCGAGGAGCGTAGCGACGAAGCAATCCATCTCGCCGCTCGCTCGGTGAGATGGATTGCTTCGCTTCGCTCGCAATGACGACAGAAGCATCGGAATGCTGCACCGCATCCTATCAGCGCCGATATCCCGATGTTAGGCTGCGGCGCGGCAGGAGCACCCTGCGTCCTGCCTGACAGCAACGGGAGGACGACATGGCTGATAGCGTCTACAAGGTCATCGAGCTGATCGGTACCAGCAAGGACTCCTGGGAGAAGGCGGCTGCGGCGGCCGTCAGCCGGGCCGGAAAATCCCTGCGCGATCTTCGCGTCGCCGAGGTGTCAAGCTCGATCTGCAACTGGACGCCAAGGGCAAGATCGAAGCCTACCGCGCCAAGTTGAGAGTCTCGTTCAAGTTCGAGGGTTCGTAAACGTTCGATTTCTTTCTTACCTCGCCCCGCTTGCGGGGAGAGGTTGAAATTCGCGCAAGCGCGAATTTCGGGTGGGGGGGCTCACCGCGAGTCCGAATGCGTGGAGAGTCCCCCTCACCCCAACCCTCTCCCCGCAAGCGGGAGAGGGAGAACCCTCAATTCGTCTTCACCAGCGGGCAGCCGCCCTTGTCGAGCGGACGGAACGCTTCGTCGCCGGGCACGGTGGCGATCAGCTTGTAGAGATCCCATTCGCCCTTCGACTCCGAGGGCTTCTTCACCTCGAACAGATACATGTCGTGGACCATGCGGCCGTCGATGCGGATCTTGCCGTTCTTGGCGAAGAAGTCGTTGACCGGGGTCGCGCGCATCTGCTCCATCACCTTCGGCGCTTCATCCGTTCCGATCGCCTCGATCGCCTTCAGATAATGCATGGTCGCCGAATACAGCCCGGCCTGGATCATCGTCGGCATGTGGCCGACCTTCTCGTTGAAGCGTTTTGAGAACGCACGGGTCTCGTCGTTCATGTCCCAGTAGAATGCGTCGGTGACGATCAGGCCCTCGGTCGCCTTGACGCCGAGCGCGTGGGTGTCGGTGATCTCCATCAGCAGCGCGATCATTTTCTGGCCGCCCTGGGTGATACCGAATTCGGCCGCCTGTTTCAGCGCGTTGGTGGTGTCGCCGCCGGCATTGGCGAGACCGATCACCTTGGCCTTCGAAGCCTGCGCCTGCAGCAGGAAGGAGGAGAAGTCCGACGAGTTGAGGGGATGGCGCACGTCGCCGAGCACCTTGCCGCCGCTCTCCTTGACAACGTTGGCGGCATCCCGCTCCAGCGCCATGCCGAAGGCGTAGTCGGCGGTGACGAAGAACCAGGTGTCCTCGCCGCGCTTGACCATCGCCTTGCCGGCGACGTTGGACAGCGCGTAGGTGTCGTAGGTCCAGTGCACGGTATTGGGCGAACAGGCGACGCCGGTAATATCGGATGAGCCGCCGCCGGAATTGATGTTGATCTTGTTCTTCTCGCGCGTCAGCGCCGAGACCGGCAGCGCGACCGAGGAGGTCGGCACGTCGAAGATCGCGTCGACCTTCTCATTGTCATACCAGTTGCGGGCGATACTGACGCCGACGTCCGGCTTGTTCTGATGGTCGGCGGCGACCACTTCGACCGGCTTGCCCTTGACCTTGCCGCCGTAGTCGGCGACCGCCATCTGCACCGCGGCCAGCGAACCCTTGCCGGTCGCGTCCGCATAGAGGCTGGACATGTCGGTGAGCACGCCGATCTTGACGACGTCGTCGGAAATCTGCGCGCGCGCCGTGCCGCCGGAAACGGCAGTAGCGAGGACGGCCGCGACCGCGGCTGCGAATGATCTCATGGTCTTTTCTCCCAGGCTTCTTGTTGAGGGCTTCGTTTCAGCGGCCCCTTCTATCCGGCTTGGGCGGCGCGCGCCAAGCTAAGTTTTGAGCATGGCGCTGCGCAAATATCGATGGTCCGCCGCCGGGACAGCGATCCGCCTGTTGGCCTCAAATCGGATCTACTTCCGTTCAAGATGCCACGCGCCGTCCCAGTTCTCCCCGGGCGGAGCCGCCATCAGCCCGTCGATGCGCTTGATGAACGTCATCGACGGCCCGTCGCCGGGAGTTGCCAGCAGCGCGGCTTCGAAGGCGCGACGTGCATCCTCCCAGCGCTGCGCCCGATAGGCAGCAAGTCCCTCCGAGAAGCGAGCGCGCAGATCGAGCTGCGCCGCCGTCAACTCGCCTTTCGGTGCCATGATCTCGAACACCGTCTGCGGCTGGGTTTGGCCGAGCGTGACCACGCGGTCGATCTCGCGCGCCTCGATCGCGTCGGAGGCGCCGGTAACGGTAGCCTCGGACACCAGGATGCGGCCGCCATATTCTTTATTAGCACCCTCCAAGCGCGATGCCAGGTTCACGGTGTCGCCCATCACGGTGTAGCTCATCATCAGCTCCGAGCCGATGCTGCCGACCAGCACTTCGCCGGTTGCGATGCCGATGCGGATGTCGAACGTGTTCGGAAGCGTACGAACGCCGAGCAGTTCGGGAAGCTCGTCGCGCAACTGCGGCACGAGCTGCAACATCTCGAGCGCGGCGAGACTGGCGAGCCGCGTCTGCTCGGCATCGGCGGCGAAGGGCGGTCCCCAATAGGCCATGATGGCGTCACCGATATATTTGTCGATGACCCCCTGGTGTTGGCGGATCGGCGCCGACATCGTCGAGAAATAGCGGTTCATCACCTTGACCAGCCCCTGCGGGGTCATCCCTTCGCTGGTAGAGGTAAATCCCTTGACGTCGCAGAACAGCACGGTCATGACGCGTCGCTGACCTTCGGCCGCCAGCGCCGGTCCTGCGATCAGCCCTTCGACGACTCGCGGATCGACATACTTGCCGAAGGTCTCGCGCAGGCGCTCCTTGAGGCGCAA
Source organism: uncultured Alphaproteobacteria bacterium (assembly GCA_963836765.1). Taxonomy (GTDB): domain Bacteria; phylum Pseudomonadota; class Alphaproteobacteria; order Rhizobiales; family Xanthobacteraceae; genus Bradyrhizobium. The sequence goes on along the minus strand of CAWILG010000033.1, from coordinate 218,575 downwards.
CTGCTCGACCATCTGGTTGAACGCGGCGGTCAGATGGCCGATTTCGTCCCGCGAGGTGGCGACAAGCGTTCCGTCGAGATCGCCCGCTTCAACCGCCTTGGCGCCTTCCAGCAACCGCCGGACCGGACGCGTCACGCCGGCACTGACCAGGGTCGCGAACACCAGACCGAGTATGGCGGCCAGCGCGGTAAGCGCCACCGAGATCAGCATCACCTGGTGCTGCTTTTGCACCGTAATGTTGGCGTCCTTGCGCAGCAGCACCAACATATCGGCTCGAATACTGTCCAGCTTCCGATTGAGTTCGTCGCGAAGTTCGTCGATGCGCTCCATCTCCTCGGCGAGCGCTTTCGAGTCGCCGGTGTCGAGTACCGCCAGCAGCCGATCGTTCTCTGCGTTGAGCCTGCGGCGAGAATTGTCGTTGATTGCGTCGGTACGGGTCTCGAACTGACTGAGCGTCACCACGTCGCCGAACGCAGCACCTTTCTCGATCAGTCCGTGGATCAATGCGCGCGCGGCCAGGATTTCGAGTTCGATTTGTCCGCCCAGAGAATCGTACCGGTTGCGCAGCGCCGTATACTGGCCGTTGTCGGTCGGCGACCGGAGTTTTTCGATGATGATCCGGCGGATCGAAAGCGCCCGCTCGAGCGAGCGGATATTCGCGCGCGCCAGGTCGCCATAGGCGGGCACGTAGCTGTAGGTCAGCTCTTCGATGCGCGTACCGACCTGCATCACCAGCACCACGGTCATAACCGCGGTAATCGCCATCAGGGCGATCAGCATCACGGCGATACCCATGATCTTTCGTCGGATCGATAGCCGGATCATGGTAAATTGCCCTCATCAACCTCTCCGCGTGCGCCAGCATAACCGAGATGGGACCGCGGAGATATCGGCGATCGGTCGCAGCGGGCGAGCTTGAGGTTTCCGGCCCGCGCGCGGTCAATCCCGCTTACAGCGCCGGCAACGCGCTGACGGTGGCGTTGATGATGCCCTCGGTCTCCACGATCACGCGCAGCGTCTTGGAGTTGAAGGCGATGCCCGCGAGCCGCAGGCTGTTGATCTCGGCCGCTACCCTGAGGCCGTTCTCGTTGGTCTGGAAATCGGCGATGATGGCGGCTATCTTCTTCTGCGCATTGCTGGCGAACGGCTTGAGGTCGACGATCAGTTTGTCCGCCAGCGCCTTCTGCAGATGTGGCATGGCGGCGCGGGCTGCGGTGCCCAGCAGGCCGAACGCGGCCTCGGATTCGACCGCCAGCTCGATATCGGTCAGCCGCAGCGTCTGTTGCGCCTGATCGAGCGCGGGCCGGCCCCAGATATGGACGGTGGCCTCGCCGCCGAGGCCGAGGAAGCTCTTCTTCTCCTTGGCCTTGACCAGCAGCGAAATCAAAAGGCGGTCGCCGGAAGCAGCCACGCTGGCATGTTTGACGGTGACGTCGACCGACCCCGAGCCGTCCTCGGGGAACGTCTTGCCGACCAACTGCGCTTCCACGAGCTGGCTCAGCGCGGTGAAGGACATGTCGACCGGCATGCCGATCGAGACCCGGCCCGGCGTCGGCGGCACGATGGCGATCGTCGCCGGGAACGGGCAATTGGGCTTGGTCTCGAGCTCCGTCACGCGGGTTTCGGCCTCGATGCCGAGCGTCAGCGTGACCGCCGACGCATCGACACGCGGCTGTGCCGCGATCGCCCGCGTCGGCCGCAGCTCCAGCCAAAGCGGCGGCACGGATGTGGCGCCGGTGCCTTGCAGCGGGATCGAGCGGCAGGCTTTTGCCCATTGCACCCGTGCGTTCTGCTCGAACGCGGTATCGTTGCGCATCCGCGCCTGCACCAGGGCGAGTTGATCGGCGACCGTCTTGTCGATCAGCGGCTTGACCTGCGCCGGCACGCTGACGTGCGCGCCCGCCACCGTAAGGCTGGTGTCGCCGAGATTGACCTGTGCGGCGAGATTAGGCTCGATGCGCCAGGCGGCGGCGATTTTCGGCCGCGCGGTGATGACGACGTTGCCCTTGATTTCGGCGCTGGCGTTGAGGTTCTTGATATTCACGCTGCCGATCTGCTTGGCGACATTGCCGCCGAGCAGGCTGCCGAGCGCATCGCCGACCGCGCCCGTCGCCTTCGCCGACAGCGAGCCTGTGACGTTGAGGGTGCCGGTCAGCGGCGTTGCCAGCGACAGCACGTCCTGCGCGCCGGTCGCCGCGATCGGCCCGCGCTGGGCGGTCCAGCCGATATCGGCGTTCTGCAGGATCTGCGAGATCGGATTCTCGGCCTTGCCGTTGAAGGTTTTTGGCGCGCCGCGATCGGCGGCGTCGCGGATCGCCGACAGCGCCACCGCGACCGGCACCATCACGACAGAGCTGCGCGGCGCCGGCGGCAGCGGCGGCAATTCGACCAGCACCGGGCCGCTGACCGTGCCGCGCGGCGCCAGCCAGTCCATCGCCTTCAGGCTGATCCCGAACGAGACCGCTGTTATCGCGACCCCGATCAGAATTGCCTTCAGATGCATCGGCAGACGCATCGTCCCCCCGAACCGATTGAGCCCAAAACGGGTTCTACAGGGAAGGGCAAAGGTGCGCCAGTGAGGGCAATTTGGTGTCCGCCTTGAGGCTCACATTTCCAGGCAGACACATTGAGGCGATCGCGGCCGAAACGAAAACGGCCCCGGCGAATGCCGGAGCCGCTTGGCGGTGTTCGAATGGCGGTCGGCTTAGCGGATGGTCGAACCGAGGTCGGCGCGGCGGTCCGTCATCGGCAGCACGATCACCTTGGTGCCGACATTGACCCTGGAATAGAGGTCAGCGACGTCTTCATTGGTAAGGCGCAGGCAGCCCGACGAAACCCGGGTGCCGATGGTTTCCGGCGCGTTGGTGCCGTGGATGCGATAGACCGAGCCGCCGAGGTACATCGCGCGGGCGCCGAGCGGGTTGCCGGGGCCGCCGGCCATATGGCGCGGCAGATAGGGCTGGCGGGCGATCATTTCCGGGGGAGGGGTCCAATCCGGCCATTCCGCCTTCTTGGTGATGGTCTGGGTGCCGGACCAGGTGAAGCCCTCGCGGCCGACGCCGATGCCGTAACGGATCGCCTGGCCATTGCCGAGCACATAATAAAGATAGGTGTTGGGGGTATCGATGATGATCGTGCCGGGCGCCTCGCGGGTGGCGTAGTTGACGACCTGGCGCTTCAGCCGAGCCGGCATCTCGACCACGGTGCCTTCGTCCTGAGACGGGGCGGCCTGAACCGGCGGCGGCGCCGCTTCGGTCTGCGGTACCAGGAAGAATGGAAACAGCTGCAGCGGAGCGGCTGCGGCGGAAGCGGAAAAAGCGACGGTGCCGATGGCCAGCGCGCCCAAAGCGCAGGCAGCAACGCGGGTATTCAGCCTGATTGAGTTGAACATTGTCGTCCCCTGTTTTAGCGCCCATGCACACCAGTGTCGGTGCGTCGTTGGGCAAATGAGTACAGGTGAGGCGTTTCAGGACGTTTGCACGAAACCGCCAAAATGGTTTCGTCGGGTTAAGGATTGTTTCAGGACGGTTTCGCGGGGTGGATCTTCAACACCGCCTCTCCGCGGCGGTCTTGCCGCGCCCGGGGGACGCGCGGCGAGGTAAATCTAGCCCACGCGCACGCGGGCGACGCCGGGCGGTGGCGCGGTGCCGAGCGTGAGGCGGCGGTCGGTGACGGCGTGATGGAATTGCTCGAGCGCCAGCCCGAGCACGGACAGGTCGCCTTCCTCGATGGCGCCGTCTTCGTAGCAATCGAGCGCTTCGCGCAGCACGGCGTCGGCCTCGTCCCTGCATCTCCGCCAGTTCTTCCGCCGTTTCGGCCTGGCGCGCCCGCGAAATCAGGTCGAGCAGATTTTCGCGATGCTCGATGTACTGCTCGCGTTCGTTGCGCTTCCAGGAGTGCCGCAGCCAGGCGCCGGCTGAACCCAGACCCGAGAGCAGCAGGATGGCGCCCCAGATATAGTCGGAATATTTTTCGAGGAAGGTACGCTCGGTGCCGTCGATATAGGCCGCAGCACCCTGATGCGCCGGCAATGCTGCGTCCTTGTCAGTATCCGGCTTCTCGATCTTGGCCGCACTCGGCAATTCCCGGGCGAGTTCGTGGCGCACCGTGAAGAGCTGGCGGACGAAGGCGCCGACCGCGGTATCGGACAGGGACTTCGGCGCGATGATCAGATGATTGACGCTGACGGTATCGATCTTGTCTTCCGGCCGCGCCGGCGACGAGGCAGAAAATGCTGCCGGGAATTTCCTCGGCCTCATAGAGCGGGTGCTTCTGGGCGATGGTTTCCGAGACATCGACCGGGAGGAATTTCGGCTCGCCCTTCGCGGTGGCGGTCGCGGCGATGGCGTCCGCGGTGATCTTGCTGTCGAGCGGGCCGACCGCCATGAACGCATCGAGGGTCGGGTCGCGCGCCATCTCGGCAATCTGGTTGGTGGCGAACTGGGTCACCGCAACCTTGTCGGGATTGACGCCGGACTCGGTCAGGATCACGCGCAGCAGCGTGACATTGGCCTGGGTGCGGCCGATGACGCCGATGCGATGGCCGGCGAGTTCGTCGAGGCTCTTGATCTTGGGTGCCGGCGTTTTCTTCGAGCCTTTCGGCGCGAGGCCGGACGGCGCCCACAGCACCACGACGTTCTTGCGCAGGATGGCGACGGATTCGGCGTTGCCAGGCAGGTTCAGATCGCCGCGTGCAACCGCAAGGTCGGTCTTGCCGGCGGAGAACAACGCGATGCTCTCGGTCGCCCCTGCCGTCGTGATCGGCGCCAGCCGAACCGGACTTCGCTCACTGGCAAAGGTCTGCGCCAGCAGCTGGACCAGTTTCTGGTCGTCGCTGCCGGGTGGTCCGACCGCGATCCGCAAGGTGACCGGCCGCAACGCGTAATAGAGTGTGCTCAGCGGCGAGGCCGAACAGGAACATGCCGGCGGCCAGGATCAGCAGCGAATAGTTCTTTCGCTTCCGTCGCGGGCGGGCTGGAGCAATGTTTTGGTCAGGGTTTGACATCGTACTGTCACGTTACACGAAAAAGCGTGCAAGCGGACTTAAAAAACATCTCTTACAGATCGGTGACGTCACACGCCTGAAATATCCATGTCCTTAACGTTGGTAAATCGAGAATCATCGAACCCCGGGTTCCCGACGATGCGGATATTGATTGCGACCGACGCTTGGCATCCGCAGGTTAACGGCGTGGTGCGGACGCTGACCTCGCTGGCCCGCAGCGCCTCGGCGCTCGACGCCGAAATTAACTTTCTCACGCCCGACGGGTTTCCGTCGGTCGGCGTGCCGACCTATCCGGGCCTGCGCGTGGCGCTGCCGAACCGGCGCGAGATTGCGCGCCGGATCGAGGCGGCCGCACCCGATGCTATCCACATTGCGACCGAAGGACCGGTCGGCTGGGCGGTGCGCGCCTATTGCCGCCGCCGCAAGCTCGCGTTCACTACGTCCTATACGACCCGCTTCCCTGAATATGTCGCGGTCCGCACCATGATTCCGGCCAGCGTCGGCTATGCGGTGCTGCGATACTTTCACGCCGCATCGAGCATGATCATGGTCGCGACCGAATCGTTGCGGCAGGAATTGAGTGCGCGCGGTTTCCGCAAGCTCGGCTTCTGGACCCGTGGCGTCGACACCGATCTGTTCAGGCCGGATCAGCCTGCCGAACTCGATCTGCCGCGGCCGGTCTTCATGACCATGGGCCGGGTTGCGGTCGAAAAGAATCTCGAAGCGTTCCTCGCGCTGGATTTGCCGGGAACCAAGGTCGTGATCGGCGACGGGCCGCAGAAGGCGGCGCTGGCGCTGAAATATCCGAAAGCGAAATTCCTCGGTGAGAAGAAAGGTCAGGATCTGACCGCGCATCTCGCCGCCGCGGACGTGTTCGTCTTCCCGAGCCTCACCGACACGTTCGGCGTCGTGCAGCTCGAAGCGCTGGCCTGCGGCACGCCGGTTGCTGCGTTCCCGGTCACCGGACCGCTCGACGTGATCGCCGACCATCCGATCGGCGCGCTGGATTGGGATTTGCGCAGCGCCTGCATCCGCGCGCTCGGCATGTCGCGCGAGGCGTGCCGGAATTTTGCGCTGGCGCGTTCCTGGGAAAACAGTGCGCGTCAGTTCATCGGCAATCTGACGGCGTTGCAGCCGAGCCGTTCGCTGCGGCCCGCCCGCCGCGTCGCCGGTACCAGTGCAGTGCAGGGGTAAAGCGGTTTCGAGCGAAGTGGATACCGGTTCGCGTAAAAAACGCGTCAAAACAGCAGTCCAATCGAGAATTCATCGAACGAAAGAGACGAGAAGACAATCATGGCAGAAATCATCAAGCTCGGCCGCCCTACTTCGACCGTGCAATGGTCGAGACCGCCTACGATCGCTGGGCGCCGATCTACGATCTCGTATTTGGCGGCGTGTTCAGCAAGGGCCGCAAGGCGGCGATCCAGGCAACCAACAAGATCGGCGGCCGCGTGCTCGAGGTCGGCGTCGGCACCGGCATCTCGTTGCCGCAATACGCGCCGCATCTGCGCATCTTCGGCACCGACATTTCCGAAGCGATGCTGGAGAAGGCCAAGAAGCGCGTCACCGAACTCGGCCTCAAGAATGTCGAGGGCCTCGCGGTGATGGACGCCGAGAAACTCGAATTCCCCGACAATTCGTTCGACGTCGTGATGGCGCAATATGTCGTGACCGCGGTGCCGAACCCTGAAGTCGCGCTCGACGAATTCGCCCGCGTGCTGCGGCCGGGCGGCGAACTGATCATCCTGACCCGTGTCAGCGCCGACGCCGGCGTGCGCCGCTTCATCGAGCAGCGGCTGCAGCCGGTGGTGCGTCCGCTCGGCTTCCGGACCGCCGAATTCGCCTGGTCGCGCTACGCGCAAATGGCTGGCCGGCGCGCGCGGCATCGAACTGGCGGAGCGCCGCCTGGTGCCGCCGCTCGGCCATTTCTCGCTGGTGCGATTCCGCAAGATCGACGTCGCCAAAGCCGCTTGATTCCGCGGCGGGGCTGCGACTTCGCCGTCGCCGCACCGTGTCATATGTCAATATCATGATGTCACACGCCGGACATCGAATCCCTGTAACCATGATCCCGAAAGAATTTTGGGGGAGACAATGATCAAGAACTTCCTGCAGGAACTGCGAACCCAGCGCTGGGACGACCATCGCTATTATCATCACAGCCGCATCAACCAGTCGCTGCACTTCGTCAGTTCGGTGAGCTTCCTGGTTGCCTATGTGATGCTGTTCGTGGATCCGATGGTGTCGGCGCTGCTGGGCTGGCTGGTCTCTATGACCTCGCGCCAGGCCGGCCACTTCTTCTTCGAGCCCAAGGGTTACGACCACGTCAACCACGCGACCCATGAGCACAAGGAAGAGATCAAGGTCGGCTATAATTTGCAGCGCAAGGTCGTACTGATGACGATCTGGGCGCTGTCGCCGCTGGTGCTGTATGTCGATCCGACGCTGTTCGGCCTGTTCAAGCCCTGGGTCTCATTCGCCGACTTCACCCGTCAGGTGGCCAAGGTCTGGCTCGCGGTGGGTCTCGGCGGCTTGCTGTTCCGCACCTTCCATCTGTTCTTCATCCGCGATGTCGAGACCGGCCTGGTCTGGATGACGAAGATCATCACCGACCCCTTCAACGATTTCAAACTCTACCACAAGGCGCCGCTGTTCCTGTTGAAGGGCGAACTGATCGATCCCGGCCTCGAGAAGCACGTCAAGCACGCCTGAGCGAGTGACGGATCAGAGAACGGCCGCCCGGTTTACTTCTCCCTCGCCCCGCTTGCGGGGAGAGGGTTGGGGTGAGGGGGACTCTCCGCGAGCTCGGTCTACGGAGAGTCCACCTCAGCCCGGATTGCTTCGCAATCCGACCTCTCCCCGCAAGCGGGGCGAGGTGAACAGAACACCGGCGCTGATTTATCGTCAAAGCCGCTATGCTCTAGGCGGCTTTCGCTTTGCGGGAGACGGCGCTCGTCAGCATCTCTTTCAGGATCTGCCGCTTGATGCCTTTGTTGGTGAGAGCGGCGTCGTGCCACCACCAGCCGTCCCGCTTCATCTTCTCAGCTGCGGCGACGAAGCGGTCGGCGACCGCGGCAAAATCGGCATCGGTATAGTTCAGGCTGAAGATCAGCCGGCCGCTTCCGACCCAGCTCAGCGCCAGCCCGTCGGCGCGCAGGTAATATTGAAGCATCCAGTTGTAACGGGACGGCTCGGTGTAATGCACCATCCAGATCGACGACAGATTGCTGACGCGCACCGGCAGTCCGCGCCGGTCAGCCGGTCGTTCAATTGTTTGGCGCGCCCGTTCCAGGTCTCGTCGAGCCCGATATAGACCGAGCGGAAATTCGGGCTGGCGAGCCGGCCGAGGAATTCGTCCATCGCCGTCATGACGTAGGGATGCGAATTGAAGGTGCCGCGGGCAAAGCAGATGTCGGCGGGCCGGTCGTCGCGGAACCGGCGCATCAAATCCTTTCGACCGCAGACCATGCCGACGGGCAATCCGCCCGCGAGGCTCTTGCCATAGGTCACCATGTCGGCGCGGACGCCGAAATATTCCTGCGCGCCGCCGGCGGCGAGACGGAAGCCGACAAACACCTCGTCGAAGATCAGCACGATGCCGCGCTCGGTGCAGACCTCACGCAGCTTCTTCAACCATTCGCCGTGTAGGCTTCGCGATCGAACTTTCCGATTCGCGAACTGTCGACCAGCGCGGAATTGCCGGGCGCGTTGGCGTTGGGATGCAGCGCCTGCAGCGGATTGACCAGCACGCAGGCGATGTCGCGGCGCGTTTTCAGGACATGCAGCGTCCGTTCCGACATCTCGGCCAGCGTATAGGTCTCGTGCGGCGAAACCGGATTGCCGACGCCCGGCTGCACGTCGCCCCACCAGCCGTGATAGCTGCCGGCGAACCGCACCAGATGCGTGCGGCGGGTGTGGTAGCGCGCCAGCCGCACCGCCTGCATCACGGCCTCGGTGCCGGACATGTGGAACGAGACTTCGTCGAGCCCCGAGATCTCGCACAGCCGCCGCACATTGTCGGTGATGACGGGATGATAGGAACCGAGCACCGGGCCGAGCGCGCGGGCGCGCTTCTCGGCCTTCGTCGATGCATTCCCTGTAGAAATCATTGCCGAAAATGTTGACGCCGTAGGAGCCGGTCAGGTCGTAGGACACATTGCCGTCGACATCGGTGACGGTGACGCCGGACGAGGACTGCACGAAGGCGCTGGTCGAAAGATGCTCGCGCACCAACCGGCTGTACTGGAACGGCACCCGGTAGGCTTCGGTGAATTGCAGGTCCGAGATCCGTCTCGCCGCTTCCGCCGTCATCTGCCGGCCCTTGGCGTAGCGATCGGCGTAGAGACCGGCGAGACGGAAGAAGCCGTCCTGGCGCTGCATGGCGACTGCGGCCGGCGCGCCGTCGGAGCGGAAGAAATCGTCGATATCGAATTCGTAATGCGGCACCAGGCGCGCGACCATCTTGGACATCTTGGAATGTCCGGTCAGCGAGCGGTGCTTGGCCCGCGACAGCGCCAGCCGCGCCTGCAATTTGGGGAAGGTCACCGCGGCGCCGGCAATCGCGGCGGCGGACAGCGACAGAATCGAAAGGGGCGAATCCATGCCACCAGCGCTAGCCAATCCAGCTAACAAATTAATGACAGTCCGGGGCCTGATTGCGGGCCTGACCCAGCAGGAGGACCTCAACTTCCTGTTGACCAACCGCATCCCGCGGGCGGCGCTGACCCGGTTCATGGGCTGGTTCAGCAAAATCGAGAATCCGCTGGTGCGCGATGCCTCGATCGCCTGCTGGCGGCTGTTTTCCGACCTCGACCTGTCGGAAGCCAAAAAGACCGAGTTCAAGAGCCTGCACGATTGCTTTACCCGCGAACTCCGCCCCGGCCTGCGGCCGGTCGATCCCGATCCCGCTGTCGTGACCAGCCCGTCGGACGGGATCATCGGCGCGCACGGCCGGATCGCGGATACGGAACTGTTCCAGATCAAGGGCGCGCCTTATTCGCTGCTCGACCTGCTCGGCGATCCCGCGCTGGTGGAACAACACCGCAACGGGCGCTTCCTCACGCTGCGGCTGACGTCCAGCATGTATCACCGCTTTCATGCGCCCTGCGACGGCAAGATCGAGAAGGTTACGTTCATTCATGGCGACGTCTGGAACGTCAATCCGATCGCGCTGAAGCGGGTCGAGCGGCTGTTCTGCAAGAACGAGCGCGCGGTGCTGCAGACGCAGCTCGCGAGCGGCGAGGCGCTGACGCTGGTGCCGGTCGCCGCCATTTTGGTCGCCAGCATCCGCCTGCATTTCCTCGACGTCACGCTCAACGCGCAGAGCAGGGGACCGGTCGACTTTCCCTGCGACGCAGAGGTGCGCAAGGGCGACGAACTCGGCTGGTTCGAGCACGGCTCGACCATCATCGTGCTGACGCCGGATCATTTTGAATTTTGCTGCCAACGTCGTGGAAGGCGCGCGCATCCGCGCCGGCGAGCCGTTGTTGCGAAAACCGTCCGCGTAATCTCGATTCTGCCGCGCGCTTCCCTTATATAGTCGCGGTCGAAGCAAGATTTCGAAATCGCAAACACAGGAAGAGAGATGGCGCGGACGCCGGTTCTGGCGGCGGGAGGCATTGTGCTGCGGCAGGAGGACACGCCGCTGATCGCGGTGGTGCGCCTGCGCAAGCGCAATGAATGGGTGTTGCCGAAGGGCAAGCTCGACGAGGGCGAGACGCCGCGCGCCGCTGCCGAGCGCGAGGTCAACGAAGAAACCGGGCACGACGTTGCCGTGCACGAATTTCTGGGCACGCTGGTCTATGAGTCCGGCGGACGCTCCAAGGTCGTGCACTACTGGCGCATGGAAGCCGAGGGCGAGCCCGTTCATGAACTGATGCATGACGTCAGGGCGGTGGACTGGCTGCCGCTCGCGGATGCGGTCGAGCGGCTCTCGCGCGGATATGAGCGCGCGTTCCTTGAAAATGTCGGACCGATCGCGCTTGCCACGGTCGCGCAGTGCAATGCGGCGGCCGGAAAAGCCGACCGCGCCGGAAAAGCGCAGAGCCCGGCGGCCGGTTGCGCCGCCGCCTTCGGTCGTCGCGCCAATACCGGCTCTGCCGCCATCGGATCCGGTTTCTTTGCCGGTTGCGCCCGACGATTACGTGGCCGTGCCGGACGATGGGGTTGAAGCTGAAATTTCCGTTGAGACCACGCCGTCTGCGATCGCGCCGTCATTTGCGCCAGAGCCCGGCGTTGCTGCGACAAGCGCGGTGCATCCCCCGCGCAAAAGCCTGATTCAGAAAGTCAGGGACTGGCTGCGGCGCGCGGCCTGATCTGGCCACCATCGCAACACCGTCAGTGACGCCTTTCCTTCGGCGGCTTGCCCCTCGGCGGAGGCGGCAGCCGACGCGGCGGCGGCGCCGGCCGGTTCTGCAATCCGGGCCGCTGCAGGCCGGGCACGGCAGGCGCCGCGCCGGGCGGATGCGGCTGGGCCTGCTGTGGCGCAGCCGGTTGCGGCGCGGCTGGCGGACGAGCGCCTGGCTGCACACCCTGGCGCTGGACATTCGGCTGCTGCGTGCCGGGTTGCTGAACGCCTTGCTGTTGAACGCCAGGCTGCGCGCCGGCTGGCGCCGTTGTGCGCGGCAGCGGCGTGCCGCCGGGTTGACCGGGCAACGCCTGGCCTGATCGCGGCGGAACCGTCGCTTGTCCCGGCTGCGTTCCCTGCTGCGGCTGGGTCGATCCCTGCCGGTTCGGCGAGCCCGGTTGCGGCGGCTGACCGGGACGATTCGGCTGACCGGGCTGCTGCGGTTGTCCCGGACGGTTTTGTTGACCCGGCTGCTGCGGTCCAGTCCGGTTCTGACCTGGTGTTCCGTTTGGCTGCTGCAGGCCGGATCGGCGCGGCGGGTTGCCACGGATCACGCCGGGATTGGCGCGGCGGAACGCGCGCTGCTCGTCGACGACCTGGCGGCCGACAGTCTGCGCGGTGTGAACCTGGCGCACAAAGCCCTGATCGCGCGCGATCTGTTGCGGCGAAATCGTCAGCGGCACCGCGGCGACGCGCGCGCCGCCGACACCGGGCCGGATGGTGAAGCCGCTGGCGCCCTGGGTGAGGAAGCCGAGCCGCGCGCCGGCGCGGTCGTTGACCTCGATCCGCCCGACCTTGCCGTCGGCGTCGGGATAAAGCTTGATCGCGACATTGTTCGGATTGTTGGCGGCAGCACCTTGCGGCACTTCGACGAGGCCCGTGGTGCCGCGAATGCCGAGCGTTGCGGTCGGCGTCGTGATCTTCATGTCGCCGGTCTTTGCCACTGCCGCGGCCACGAAAGCCACAGCGCCCTTGCCGACGTCGAAAATCCCCGAATTGTTCTTGCCGCCATCCTCATAGACGTAATTGTCGATCGTGATCTGCGAGTTGGCCTTGAGGTTAAAGGTGGTGGCGTCGTTGAAGGTGATGCCGAGCGTCGAACTCGCCGCGGTCTGCACCACGTCGTTGAGATAGATATCGTCCTTCACCTTGAGCGGCGTGGTCTCGTTGCTGCGGGTGACGCTGGCGGTGCCGGTCAGGGTCGCGACATTGCCGATCGGCTCCTCGACCGCAGGCTGCGCATCGGCGCCAGGTGCCGCGGCATTGGGTGCGGCGGGAGCAGGTACTCCAGGTGCTGCGGGCGGCGCCGGCTGTGCCTGCGCTACTTGCATGATGTCATCAGGTGCGGCGAAACCATCCGTCGCGCCGATACAGAAGACGATGAGCAGGAGCGCGAATGAAAGCCAGCGCCGCATCACGACAGATTCCGGGCAACGAGGGATTGAACGAACAACGGAGGGGGATATCAGCCTCGCCGGCCTGAATGCAGGATGAACGTGGCCGTTTTGTTGTCACGGCCGGGGCAAAACGATCAAGCGCCACGTCCCGGACAGGAGTCATTCCGGAGCGATGCGAAGCATCGAACCCGGAATGACGAGGGGCGCGGCGCAAAATGATGCTCGTGTTCAGCTGACGCGCTTCCAGGTCTGGCCGCCGCAGAACATGCCGCCGAAGGCGCAACCCTGAACCTGGAGCGAATTACTGCCCTTCAAGGCGATCGTCGAGTCGTAGTCGCGGCCGCTGTCGGGATCGTGGATCCGGCCGCGCCATTTCGAGCCTTCCGGCTTCATGTTGATCAGGATCCGCTCGCCGGATTTGATGGCATAGCCGCAGAGACTGGCGCCGCACTCCTCGATGCGAACGTTGCCCTTGTTTTCTTCGGTCGCCCAGACGCCGAGCGGCGTGGTCGGCGCGGCAATGGGTGCAGCGGCAATCGGGGCCGGCTGCGCCGCGGGTGCCGTAACCACAGCCGGCGCAGAAGCGCGGGGCGCAACGTCGTTGGCAACAGGTGCGGCGGTGGCAACCGTTGTCTGGGCCGCGACCGGTGCAGTGGTCGTCGCCACGGGAGCGACGGGCGCCGGCGCTGTGGCCTGAACGGGGGCAGGCGCGGGCGCGGATTTTGCCGGCGGCGGACCGGAGACGGCATCGTCATCGTCGTCGGCGTGGTTGGACTTGAAGCCCTTGAAGCCCGGCGCCGAAATCCTGATGCAGGACAGCGAGTTGCAGTTGCGCGGCGCCTCGATGCGGATTTTCTGGCCTTCGATCTCGAACGAAATGCCATTGCCGGCATGGGCTGAGGTGGTGGCCATGAACAGCGCGGCGAGAACAATGAGCTTCTTCATGTGAGCCTCCTGGGCGGCTGGTGAATGCGTTGGCGGTCAACTTGCCAAAACCCTAGGCCCCGCGAGCGGCCCGTTCCGTGATGTGCGTCACGGGGAGGGCGGGTGACCCAAATCACATCCACGACGGCCGCGATCGGCCTAGTTTCCCTGCGCTACCGGGGAGGTTGCGATGCGACGATTCGGATTTCTCGCGCTGCTGATGGTGCTCAGTCCGCCTGCTCATGCGGGTTCGTTCTCGTTCTCGATCGGTGGACATCGGATCCACATCGAATCGTCGAGATATTGTCGCTCGACGTCCTGCGCGTCGATTTCGATCTCCGGCATCACTTCATCGCGCCGCAATCGTGACCGCTATGACGACGATCGGGATACCGTCGATCCGGTGAAAACCTCGCCGGCGCCAACGCCGACGGCTCCGGTCATCGCAACCGTGCCCGCCAAAAATGTTCCCGCTCAGCCCGCCGTCGTTGCGCCGCCGCCGGCGGTGTTCAAACCGGCCGCAACCACGACCCAGATCGTCGCGGCGCCAGCGCCAACGCCGGTTCAGCCGGCCGCGATCGCGCCGCCGCCACCGGTCGAGAAACTGACCGAGGCGGTGCGGGCCGCGCCCGCCCCTGTGCCGCAAATCTCGAAGGTTTCGCATGAAGTGGAAGAAGAGCCGGCCGACACGCCGGTCGGCGACTGGCGCACCGAAGGCAAGGGATCGGTTCGCATCGTCAAATGCGGGCAGGCACTGTGCGGCTATGTGCTCAATAGCTCGTCGGACGACAGGGGCGAGGCGGTGCTGATCAACATGAAGCCGAAGACGGAGACGCAGTGGACCGGCAGCGTCTACAGCCACGACAGCGGCGACACTTACTACGGCACGATGGACTTCAGGGGACCGGACAGGCTCCGCGTCGAAGCCTGCGCGCTCGGCCGGTTTTACTGCTCGGGCAACAACTGGACCCGAATCATAGCCCGCAACCGGCCGATGATATCGTCGCGGCAGATATCGCCGGAGTCGAGGTCGTAGCGCAATTCCGGGCGTGAACGCATAGATGTGCCGGGCGGGCGGCTTGCCGGAGTCCGCTATGCCTCGATAGCGACCAAATTTCGCGACGCAGCGAAATGACGCGATGTGCCAACAGTGGACTCTGTTCCCATGCCTCAATGGGGTTGGAGCGCTCCTCGGCCCCGTCAGCTTTGTTGCTTTGCAACCTCCAAGGCGCCGTTCGCAAGCGCGCTGGCATAGCGAGCTAGTGTCGCAACATCGAGCGCTTCCGGCCAGCGGTCGGTTACGTTGTGATAGAGGTCACTGCCACACACGAGCGTCACGAACCGCCCGCCACCTTGCTGGACGGCACGGGCCTCTCCGCGAGCCGCGGAGCCGTGCCGCTCTTTCGCGTTCACGGTCAGCCCCTCCTTCTCCATTGCTAGGACGGCCCACTGTTCGAGCTCGTCGTCGGATGCGTGGATCAGATTCGGCTGTCCCGGTGCACCAATATCAGAGCCAAAGAAAATCCACATGCGCGCGCGCTTCACCAGGTCTCCTCGGCGTTTGAGATACGCATCAATGCCTAGAAATCCGAGCTCATGACCGCTCAGGGCAACGAAGAAAGAGTCGCGCGCCGGCCTGCCAGTCGCTAGGACGCGAATCGCTTCCAGCCAACACGCAAGACGGCTCCCCTGCTCGCTCGCGCATTGCCACCAGCCACTGCGCGGTGCCATGAGGACGAGCGGTGCCAGCGCCGGGTTGCTGCCTGCGATTTTGACCGCGACGTTGAAGGCTTGCGCGGCCGTCCGGCTTACATGAGCAACGAGCGTCGCCTCGGCGCGCTGCTGGGCTTGCTCCTTCAGCCACTCGCTTTCGATGCTCGAGACTTGTACGGTGGGCGGTCCGATAGGCTTCGAGAACGATCCGGCGTTGAGCAAGAAGAGTCCGGGTTGACTGCCGCGGGTGATCAGGACGACCGCCTTGTGGCGGCTCCGCCGCACTACCGCGAGTGCGGCCTGCCCTATGAGAGGATCCCCGAGCGTAACCGGCACGGTTTCTGCCAACCCGATTTCAGCATCGCTACCGAGCGGTCCGAGTCTACCGCGCACTCCTTCCCCGTCGGTGAAGGTAGCGTCGAATAGAGGCACTCCGTCGATGCGCCGATCCGCGATGCGCAAGTAAGACGATTGCGGATCAACCCGGTTGAGCGCGAAGTGTTCGAGCTCAGGCTCGGCGCCCAACTGCTGTACCTGTCTCGCCAGCCATTCTGCTGATGCATTATCAACCGGCGTCCCCGTACGGTGATTTCCTTGGGCATCGAAAGCCGCGATTACGTCTGCGATCCGCTGCTCAAGCGCGTCCGACGATGGCGTCCGATCTCTTGCAAACAGCAGGTTCGGACCGCCGGTCGCGGCCGCGAGCGTCGCCACGGCTGTGCGGCCGCCGGCAGCCAAGAATGCTCTGCGATGCACTTGGCGCTCCCAGATTCCAAATCGATGATTTCCAGGCGACCTAAGTAACGCCCATCACAATGCGCCTTTTTCGAATCTCGGTCAAATGTCCGATAGGGGTGGCGAAAGTTGAAAGGCTCAATGTGAGCATATGTTTTCCGCTCTGCCCCCCAACAACAGACATAGAGCGACCACGGCGGTATGTCCGAGTTGTGCAGCCGGCTCAACCGGTCGACGCAACACAGGCGTTAAATCTCTCCGCTGGGGTCTCAAATTGCAAGGTCTCACGGGGGCGTTCGTTGAGCTGACGAGCCACTTTGTTCAGATAAGCTTGCGAGTGTACCGACAGGTCGGTGCCCCTGGGAAAGTACTGTCTGAGGAGACCATTGGTGTTTTCATTCGAACCGCGCTGCCACGGGCTTTGCGGATCGCAAAAATAAACGTCGATGTTGGTCGCCAACGTAAATTGTCGATGATCCGCAAGTTCCTTGCCACGGTCCCAGGTCAGCGACTTATAGAGTTCGCTTGGTAGCTTTCTTGCCTGCTTGATGAGCGCGGATACGACCGACTGGGTATCCTTGTTGGCCACCTTTGCCAGCATCACGTAGCGGGTATGACGTTCGACCAAGGTCGCGATATAGCTGTTCTTCGACCCAGACAGGAGATCGCCTTCCCAATGGCCAGGCACCGCCCGATCTTCAACCGTTGCTGGTCGCTGACGGATCGAGACGGGATCCTTGATTTGCCCCCGGCCATCGCCATTGAGACCCGCCTGTTTTGATCGCCGGATCGTGCGCTTCGATCGAAGATGGCAAAGCAGCTCTTTCTTAAGCACCCCGCGGGCTTGAACAAATAGACTGCGATAGATCGTCTCGTGGGACACCTGATAACACTCGCCTTCAAGATGGGCTCTTTTAAGCCAGCCGGCTATCTGCTCGGGCGCCCAATTTAATCTCAGAAAACCGGAAGTGGAGCGGGCCATTGGATGTCGGCGCGGGCGAGCTTGGCGGCAGATGAGGTCCACGGTCCTGCAGTCTTCAGGTTAGACCATCTCGAACTTTACTGATGCTTGAGCGGTAACATCAGCCGGGGGCCGAAACCACCTTCTTGACAGCACTCGGCAGCTGGCTAGTCGCATCAGGTTATGCGACACGCCAGGCGACCTGGCCATCGGGACGCACTAATGCCGCGCCCTTGCGGCCAATCAAGCATCCGGCGTCACGTGCATTCCGCGGTAGACGCCTTGCAATCAGAGGCATATTCAATTGGCGAGAAACCTCGCCTGCCGCCGCAATCCATTCGTCAGCTTCATCCCCCACCGCGAGCACAAAATCCTTGTCGAACCAATCGAGGGTCGATTTCGTGTGATCGGCGTCAAGCCAAAGGTGTGGAAAGCGGCTGCCTGGGCGATCGACCGGGACATAGTGGCGAGCAATGTGCAACGGGCGCGTTGAACCGTCAGCGATCACGGCACTTGATTCGTAAATGAATCCGAGTGATTGGCCCACGCCGTGCAGGTGGTTATCTAGATCTTCGATCCAGAAGTCGATGCGCTCCCGGTTGTTGCTGCGCATCGCCCGGTCGACGTGCGGTATCCGCAGCGAATTGCCAAGACTAAAATCGGCATTTGCCTGCGCGATTGGTCGACGCTCCTCGTCGTAAGTGTCGATCAATTTTTCCGTCGCCCGGCCGTTCAATACATAAGCCAGCTTCCAAGCGAGATTGTGCGCATCCTGTACACCCGTATTGAGCCCGAAGCCGCCAGTTGGCGGAAAACGGTGGGCGGCATCGCCGGCCAACAGCACACGACCCTTACGGAAGCTCGCTGCCACCTGCTTGCTCATTCTCCAGGTTGAACTGTTGATGCTTGTCGCAACCAGGTCATCTCGACCGACATAGTGGCGGAGCAATTCGTCGATATTCATCTCACGTTGTTCAGGCGTTCTTTCGTCTTCGGTTGCGCCGATGCGCATCACCATAAGCCAGCGATCGGCAGCGTTTGTGTTTAGCAGGGAGATGACCGGTCGAACGGGATCGCGTGGGACCACCCGGATAATCGCCGCTTGTCTTGCGATTGGTAGGTTCGACAAATCGAGACGAATGTATTCGTTCAGCATGACCCCGAGGCAGGGCGGCCCGACCATCTCGATTCCTGCAGCCCTTCGGGTCCCGCTCCCCGCCCCGTCGGCAGCGACAAGCCATTCGGCCTGCCATATCTCGATTTCACCCGAGCGAACATCGCGAACCCGCACGCTCACGCCGTCGCCAAGATCCTCGAAATCCACCATCTCGGTAGAATAGCGAACGGTCGCGTGCTTGCCGACGCAAACGGCCTTCAATAGTTTTTCCTCGACCACATCCTGGGGCGCCTGGCTCTTCCAAGTCGGACTTTCACCCTTGCGCGGTTCAGGCTTGGTGCGGCCATACTCCGGGCCGACCAGACGCTCCATCATCAGCCAAATGTCCGTATCGTCGGGCAAGCCGCGTGAACGAATGGCCTCCTCTACTCCCCACTGGCGAAATATCTCCATCGTGCGAACCTGGCAGCCGCGGGATTTCGGGTGATCGGTTGTCGTCGGCGAACGCTCGACGATCAGGCAATCGACGCGGAAACGCTCAAGGGCGACTGCAAGAGCAAGGCCGATCGGACCACCTCCGACAACGAGAACGGGAACTCTTCTCACGTCCTGCATCGATTCCTCCGCGAGGTTCGACCAACGGCGATCCTATCCTGCGGCAGTCGCAAAGACAGCAAGATGTTCTTCTCATTGTCCGAAACGGGTCATTCGCGACCGGGTCGAGCCAGCAGGCAGACTGGCAATGTCCGTTATGCAGGGCGAAAGCGGAAATAAATTCAGAGGATTTGCTGCTCCGCCACCGACCGTTTCCGGTTGATGGCGTCACCATGGACGCAGTCATGACTCGGCGAAGCTGTCCACGGCATTGGTCCGTTGACCAGCGCATGCCGGCCCGACGTTTCCAATTTGTAATCGATTGGGTTCGAACCGCGTCCTCCATCTGATGCGACCGATAGCTGTAACGCTTTTCGCCTGAGATGGAGACCGACCATGAAACGTCTAAGCCTGATTGCCATATTGTTGCTGGGCAGCGCGATCAACGCCCATGCCGACAACGACATCTACAACAACGCGCTGAAGCAGCCGCGCGGCGACGATGCGCTGCACGCCGACACGGCGGCATGCGATGCGCAATTCGGCGCACCGCAGAACGGCGTGCCGACATCGCGGGCCTACAAGAACTGCATGCGCAGCCATGGCTGGCGCTTCAGCCACACGATCCGCGAGCGGGTGAAGCGCGACGATCGCTATCCCGATCCCGATAATCCCGGATTGATGTGCAGGGATTTTGTGGTTGGCGGCATCACCGGATCGAGCTGTTCGAATTTCGACTAGGGGCGCGTACTCGTAAATCGAGCTTGATCGGTGCCGGCTTGACCAATGTTCGCCGTGCTCCGGTGGCGACCAAATTCCGCATGCAGCGAAATGACGCGATGTGCCGTAACCGGACTCATGCACCGTGATCACCTTGTCAGTAGAACGCGGTGCAATCTTATAGGTTGATAGTCAGTCTTTTGGGGTTCAGCCGAAGATCGCGATGTTCTGACGGCCCACGAGCACCGCCTTGCCAGTGGAATTCCAAACCGTCATCGCCTGGCTGGAATAGCCATTTTGCACGCTCTCAGCCGATGCACGGATCAACCACCAGCCGCCTTCGGTCTCAATATCATCAGAGAGCAAATCGAATGCCCATGTCATCGTGCTGATCGGCGTTTGTTGCTTGAACAGGACTTGCGCAGCAGGCGGCGGAGAATCGGCAAGCGCAACGAGTGCAGTCTGCGACGTGCTGCGAACATCCTCGCGCAGGCGCATCCACAGTACCATCGTGGGGTCGTCCGCCTCACTGAATGGCGAATTGCCGTGCGCTAGACGGTTATCGAAATGCTGCGCGAAATTCACTTGTCTTGCGAAGGTGGGGCATTCGTCGGGTCGTTTGACCACGGGTGCCGGAATGGCTTCGTGGTTGTAGGCGGAAGCTCGCGGATTGGTGAAGCAGAACG
This sequence comes from uncultured Alphaproteobacteria bacterium, assembly GCA_963836765.1. Classification (GTDB taxonomy): domain Bacteria; phylum Pseudomonadota; class Alphaproteobacteria; order Rhizobiales; family Xanthobacteraceae; genus Bradyrhizobium. The sequence continues at coordinate 198,377 of CAWILG010000033.1, read as the reverse complement.
TTGCCCGCATCGCTAGACCGCAGTCGCCGGAAAGGTCGGCGCAGATAAACGCCGTTGATTTACCCCGGCGAAGTAGCGTGGGCCGAATGGTAATTGGCCCTGCGGCTGGTCCGGTAAGCGAGAATTGGGCCGAGCGTAGCGGCGGTAGATCGCTGAACTCCCGTTTCACCGCTTCAAGACACAGCGCTCCTGATAGCCCGCCGAACAGCGTGCGACCTTGTAGCCAATCTTCGCTAACGGCCGCGGTCCAAGCGTCGCCCTCCCGTCGCATGCCATCCATGAGTTCGGAGAATTTGGCCATGTCTCTCACCAATGCTTCGGGGGGCCGGCATGACTCGAACCTGCAAACAGACGATTGCGGCGCAGGCCGCCTCAACCTGGAAGCGCTCAGCTTGGTAGCAACTTGCACCCTGGTCAAACGCATAGCGAAGTCCGAATTGGTCCATTGGCGGGCGCATCTGCATGGCGCCTGAATCGCGGACAAAAATTGGCAGGAAATGGGGTCGCTCACGAAGGGGGCTTGATGCCCATGAAAAACGCCCGGTGGCTGGACCACCGGGCGCCAACGCCCAGTTCTGGACGGAAAGCCTAGAACACGCCGAGCACGATGGCGCCGACGAAGGCGAACACGACGTACGCGGCTACAACGCTCAGTTTGCTGACGAGTGGCATGGGAAAACTCCCTTGGTTCACGTCGTGCCCGCACATAACGCTCAGGCTAGCAATGCGTTCCCGGCGGAAAAAGTCAGCGTTGCTGTCGGTTCCCGGATCTCCACAGCGCGCCGTCTCCGGCAACGTGGTTAAAAAATAGTTAAATCAACACGTTGAAGAGTCCTTAAATAAATTCGTCGAACCTGCGCGGATGACGCGCGGAGTTCGTTTGTATCTGGTCGGCTCCTTCGTCCTTGTTTCGTTGGCGGGCTGCGGCCGCGGATTTTTCCAATCCGCGGAGCGCGAACCGTGGCGGGCCGAGGCCGAGGTTGCTTGCCTGAAATCCGGCACGGTCAAGGAGACCCCGGAACTGGTCCGGATCGATCCGATTTCCGGCCCCGGCGCCTGCGGCGCTGAATTCCCGCTCAAGGTCGCGGCGCTCGGCGAGGGCAGCGGCACCTTCGGGTATAATGACGAACTGCGGCCGCCCGGCAGCATCGGCAACCAGCCGCGCTGGCCGATCTCACCGGCTCCGGCACCGGCGCAGGCTCCCTATTCCGACAACGCGCTGCGCCAGCCGAATTACGCGGCGCCCGCCAATGGACCGATTTCGCTGACGGCGCCGGGCGTTGCCGCCCAGGAAGATGAAATCGACCTGCCGGCCCAGGGCACGCCCGACCAGGTTGGCCGTTACATGAACGCGCCGGCCTATCCGCCGCGCGAGCGCAGCGGAGCGCCATATTCAGCAGCGGCGCCCTATCCGCAGCAGCCGGCTGCCGCACCCTTGCCGCGGCTCGGACCGTCGCGCGGCGATCCCGTCAATGCGGTCGGTCCAGTGGCGGTCAAGCCGACGGCGACGCTGGCCTGTCCGATCGTCTCGGTGCTGGACCGCTGGCTCGCCGATTCCGTGCAGCCGGCCGCGCAGCGCTGGTTCGGCGCGCGCGTGGTCGAGATCAAGCAGATATCCGCCTATTCCTGCCGCGGCATGAACGGCAATCCGAACGGGCACATTTCCGAACACGCGTTTGGCAATGCGCTCGACATCGCCGCCTTCACACTCGCCGACGGAAGGCGCATCTCGGTCAAGGACGGCTGGAAGGGCCTGCCGGAAGAGCAGGGCTTTCTGCGCGACGTGCAGGGTGCGGCCTGCCAGCAGTTCAACACCGTGCTGGCGCCGGGTTCCAACCGCTATCACTACGATCACATCCATGTCGACCTGATGCGCCGCTCCAGCCGCCGCATCATCTGCGAGCCGGCGGCGGTGTCGGGCGAGGAGATCGCAGCAAGGGTCGGCGGCCGCAATCCCTATGCGCAGCGTGAGCCCTATGTGACGGGATCGCTCGGCGGCAGCAAAATGCCGCATCGGCGCAAGGCCGGGGTCAACGAGGAAGACGAATTCGAGGACGAGTAGAGGTAACGTCAATCCTCGGATGCGGGATCGCCGCGCTCGTCGAACAGCGATCTGAGCAGGCGCCATAGCTCGCGGTGGCCGGCGGTCTGTCCGCCCTGGGTCAGGTAATCCGCAATATCCATCGTGACGGTCTGGAGTTCGATCGTGCCGCCGGGATTTGCTTCCAGATGCGCGACCTCGCGTTCGACATAGAGTTGCTTGCTGTCGGTATCGAACACCAGGGTGCAGCGATCGGCATGGGTGATTTCCGGCCCTTTGACCCGACGATGCAATTCCCGTTTGAGGAGAGCCATGCTCCGCTCCTTGTCATGACGATGGCGAAACTTTGCTTGTTCGGCTTTGCTAGCTCAACAAAGTGCGGACCATCTTGGCGGCGTCATAGATTTCGATCTGAAGCATCGGATAGGCCGATTTCAGTTTCCGGCCCGATGCCTCCGCAGCATCGACCGTGTCGAATTCCGATTTGAAATGCCCGTCGACGACCACCACGAAGCCTTCCGTAGGTGGGCGATCGGCGCGTGGCGCCTTCCTGGGCTCCGGCTCGTCGATTGAGAGAACTGGCTTTTTCATCGGGGCCACCATCGAATGGTTTTCCGCCTGCCGTAGAGCCTTTTACGCCAGATGGTGGCATTTGTCTTGGGCCGGATCGGGCACGCTGCGCGGCCTAATCGGCCGGACGACGCGCGGCGTAGGCGGTGCGCAGCCCCGGGACAAAGCCGCATGCTTCGTAGAACCGATGGACGCGCGGGTCGGCCCGGCCGCTTTGCAGCAGGACGTGGTGGCAATCCCGCTTCCAGGCTTCGGCCATGGCCGCCACGATCACCGCGCGGCCATGGCCGCGTCCCTGAAAATCCGGATGCGTGACGACGTTTTCAATGATCCCATGCTGGCGGCCGCCGCGCAGCAGGTTCGGCACCGTAATGAGCATACAGGTCGAGACGATGGCTGCATCTGCCGAAACAAAAACCGCAACGCCCTCGCGCGACAGCGTCTCCCGCCAGATCCGTTCGGCCTTCGCGCGTGGCTCCGCGGCGCGGCTGACGTCGGAGGCCGCAAACAGCGCCAGCAGCGCGTCGAGATCGGCGGCATCGGCAAGTCGGGCGGCAGGCATCGGGCAAACCTGTTGGCAGCGGTTGCTGCGACCGGCGCTACCACTCGGTGCAGAAATATTTTCGCGGAATCACGCGATAGGCGGTGTAGCGATAATACGGCCGGTAAACGTAGCCGCGATAGAGCGCCGGCGGCACGTCGTAAAAGCCGCCGTGGTAATAGTTAAAGGCGGGCCCGTCGCTGCAGCGAAAGGGAACCTCGCCGATGCTGCCGATCCGGCGCACGCCGATCTCGTAGGGCACATCGGGCCAGAGTACGCGCGCGTGCGCCGGTTCGGGCACGGACATGGCGATCGCGGCCAGAACGACGGCGGCGATCGGAGCCGATGCGTTTCTCATGGCGGTTCCCACGGCGGTTCTCACGTCAGTTTTCTTGGCGCTTCTCATGTGCAGACCCTGCAATGCCGGTTGCCTTGCCGGGATTGTCACCCTGCCGCGCCGTCCTGTCCAGCGTGGCGTGGTTAATGTGGCGATAACGCCGGCGAAGTTGCGCGGGAACGGAAATTAACAGTGCCGCAACGGCGCGTTGGTACGATCGCGGCCCGACAACCGGCGTCGGCCCGTCGTCATGGCCGACCGGTCGCCGAAGCCAATGGATCGCGGTAGGGGTTACATCATGCGCAGGGTGCTGCTGAGTTCAATCGTCGTCATTTTTTCGTTGGCCCCCGATTTCGCAAGCGCGGGTGCCCGGGTCATTCAGGTTGATCCCCAGGCCAATGACCGGCCAGCCGCCGCGGCGCCGGCATCGGGCTACGAAACCTATCACGGTTACGTTTTCGACCTTTCCGAAAATTCGGAACGCAAGGATGTCACAGCCCTCGCCGACATGCTGCGGCGTCAGCTCGACGTCGTCGAGAGCGTTGGCCTGAGCCCAAAAGTGCTGCAGTATTTCCGCTCGGTGCCGATCGTCGCGAGCGAGATGGCCTGCCTGGACGAAGCCGCCGCCGCGGCATGCTACGGCTTGTCGGTACCCACCAGGGACCGTCATACGCGCGGGGTGACGACCTGGGATCACGACAAGGCGCAATGGAGCAATCCGGATCTGGTCGACCTCGCCGTCGATTCCGGGCGCGGTGTCGTCATGTTCCGTCCGGCGATGATGAAGTATGCGGATGACCCGGTCATGCTGCACGAGTTCCTCCACGTCTACCACGCCAAGCTGATGCCGAACGGTTTCGAGAACAGGGGCATCAAGGACTTCTACGGCCAGGCCAAGGCCAAGGGGCTGTATGACAAGGATGCCTACCTGATGAAGAACCACAAGGAGTTCTTCGCGGTCACCGCGAGCCTGTTCCTGGCCGGCAAGGACGCGGTCCATGAGCCCAACACGCGGGCCAACCTGAAAGAAAAGCAGCCCGAATATTTCAAATATCTGGTCGGCGTGTTCGGCTTCGATCCGGACGCCTCAGCCGCCACGCCGGTGGCGTCGGCGAATTGAGGGCTCCGAGAGTTCGCCGGACATTTGAAATTAGAACGACGTCATTGCGAGGAGCGAAGCGCCGAAGCAATCCAGACTTGCTTTGTTGCACGATGGATTGCTTCGCTTTGCTCGCAATGACGGCATAGATGGTGGCGCGGCCCACCCTACGAAGCCCCCAGCTGCTCCAAAACATCCCGCACCACGCCTTCCAGCAGATCGAGCTTGTAGCCGGTCATCGGCAGCGGTTTTGCACCCGTCGTCGCTTGCCTGGCGGCGGTTGCGATGTTGGCGGCGCTGGCGGGCTTGCCTTGCAACACCGCTTCGGACGCCGATAGAAGCAGCGGCACCGGTGCGATGCCGCCGGCGGTGAGCCGGATGAACTGGAATGCGCCATCCGTGATGACCGCGCGCGCGCATACTTCGACCAGCGGCCACTCGGCATAGCTGCGGCTGATGGCGCGCTTGTAGCGCGCGCGCTCGTTCGGCAGCGGCGCCGGGAGTTCGACACCCCTGATCATCTCGCCCGGCTTTAGCGCATTGTCGGCGGCACCGTTGGAGCCGTCGCCAAAAGCCTCGCCGATCGTCAGCCGGTCCCGGTGGTCGGTGACGACGGAGGCGTCATAGGCCAACAGCGCCGCAGCCATGGTGGAGGGATGCGGCGCCACGCAGGGGCCGAGATCGAACGCGACGCCATAGAGATGATTGCCCGATCGCGCCGGACAATCGGTGCCGCCCTTCTTCAGGCAGTCGATATGCGGATTGCGGAAATACCAGCAGCGTGAACGCTGCGCGAGGTTGCCGCCGAGGGTGGCGAGATGACGGACCTGCGGCGTCGCCAGACCCAGGGCCGCCGCCGCAACGCCGGGATATGCGGCAGCGATGGCGGTGTCGGCGGCAATCGCGGCGATGGTGGTGAAGGCGCCGATGCGCAGCGTCCCGTCCGCGCCCCAATGCATGCTGGTCAAATCCGGTGCTGCAGCGATATCGATCAGCGGCCCCGTCGAGACGCCGCTGCGGCGGCGTTCGGAGAGATCGGTGCCAGCGGCGCGGAATTCGGCGGCATGAATGGCTGCGGATGTCATGCGGCGGTCCTCCCTTTCAGCGCGGCAATCAGGCGATCGGGCCGGATCGGAATTTCGGTCAGCCGGATGCCGGTCGCGTTGCGGATGGCGTTGGCGAGCGCGGGCGAGGTCGGCACGGTCGCGACCTCGCCGATGCCGACGCTGCCGCCGAGCACATGGTCGAAACCGCCTTCGTCGAAATGCACATCGATCTCGGGAATGTCGGCAATGCCGGGGATCCGGTAATCCTCCATGCCCGCGGTGAGGATATCGCCGGTGCGTGCGTCGGTTTCGCGCGCCTCGTAGAGCGCGTAGCCGAGGCCCTGGATGACCGATCCCGCCGCCTGGCTGTGCGCCAGCGCAGGCGCTGCGACCTTGCCGACCGCGATGCCGGTGTGAACATTGAGCGCGCGGACATGGCCGAGCCAGGTATCGACCTCAACCTCGATCACCTGCACCGAGCTCGGCACGCCGCCGCCGACCGCAAGGTTGGAGAAGCGGCGCAGCATCCAGCCGAAGATCGTTCCCATCACGCCAGCATCCTTCAGCGTCGAGCGCACGCGTTTGTCGTCCTCGGGCCGGGTGGCGGACACGCTGAGTTCGGGCGAGGCTGCGAGCAATTCCCGCCACGGCGCATTCGAGCCAGGGACCGGTTGCCGTTTTGAATTCTGTTCGATCGCAGCCTTGAGCTTCTGCGCGGCGAGCAGCGCCGGCGGGATCATCGAGGCGGTCGAGCGGCTGCCGCCCGCGCCCGGACCTTCCGGCAGATCGGAAGCGCCGATCCGCACCTCGACCTCGTGCGGCTCGAGCCCGAATTCGCGCGCCACGGTGTTGGCGATCACGGTGCGGCTGCCCTGGCCGATGTCCTGCGTCGAGCAGCTTGCGACGAGGTGTCCGCCGACGACGGCAAGATCGACCTTGGAGCCGGGCTGCCAGATATAGAGCCAGTAGCCGGTGGCAACCCCGACGCCGCGCCGATAGCGGCCGGTCTGCGACTCCGGGGTTTTCTTGTTGCGCCAGGCATCGAGCGAAGCGGCCCAGTCGTACAGCCGCTGCCGGTTGGGATAGGGATCCCAGCGTTTGCGCAATGCGATCGGATCGACTTTCATCCGCAGCGCCGCTTCGTCGATCGCCTGCTCCAGCGCGAACGCCATCGGCGGTCCGCCGGGGCCGCGGAACGGCGCGCCGGGCGGCAAATTGCTGATGACGTCGAAGTCGACGAGTTCCTTGGCCTCGGCCGGATAGATCAGCCGGGCGAGTGCCGCCAGCGTCGAGTTGGTCGCAGCACCGGTGTCGGCATGCGCGGTCAGCGACAGCGCCTTGAAGGCGCCTTCCGCTGAGGGCAGCAACGCGATCTTGATCTCCGCCGCCGGCCGGTAGCCGGAGACGGCGAGCTCCTCGTGCCGGTCATAGGCGATCCGGACCGGCGCTTTCGCCTCGCGCGCGAGATCGATTGCCGCCGTGGTCTCGATGCCGAGCGCGCCCTTGGAGCCAAAACCGCCGCCGACATGATCGGCGATGACGCGGATCTTGTCGTGCGCGAGCTTGTAGCGTTTGGCCAGCAGCTCCATCACGTGAAACACGTTTTGGGTCGAGGCGTGCACGGTCAGTGCATCGCCATCGAAGCGCGCGACGGTGGCGTGCGGTTCGAGGCAGGCATGCGATTGCGTGCCGGTGCGAAAAATTTCCTCGACCAGCCATGGATTTTTGGCCGTGCGCGCCTCGCAGATCCAGTTGCGCGCCTTCTTGGCCTTTTGCGAAAACGCCGCCGACGGACCCCGGATATTGCCGTTCCAGGCCGCCGGTCCGCCGGCGCCCTCGGAGACGTTGGCGGCCTTCTTGCGATTTGCCTTGTCGAATACGATCGCAGCACCCGGCTTGCGCGCGGCATCGAGGCCGATCACCGACGGCAGCGGTTCGCTCTTGATCTTGATGGCGGCAATCGCGGCCAACGCAGTCTTGCGGTCCTTTGCCGCGACCGCTGCGATCGGCTGGCCGACATAGCGCACCATGCGGTCGTCGCCGAGCAGCGAGATCGCAGCACCGACGCCCGAGATCGCGCGCGCCGGCGCCAGATCGATTTCGCCAATCCGCGCATGCGCCAGCTGCGAGCGCAGGATCACGCCTTCGAGCTGACCGTCATGATGGATGTCGACGGTGTATTTTGCCGACCCCGTGACCTTGGCGCGGGCCTCGACGCGCGGCGAGGCAAAATTGTCGCCATCGAACTGGCCGGAGCAAGCGGCCGCGACCGCGCGAAAAATCCCGTCATAGGCGCCGCAGCGGCACAGATGGCCCGACAGCGCCGCGCCGATGTCCTCGCGCGACGGCACCGCCGTTCCCTTCGTTGCGCGCCAGCGATCGTGAAATGCCGCGGCCTCGACGATGAAGCCCGGCGTGCAGAACCCGCATTGCAGGGCGTCGTGCGCCATGAACGCCTTCTGCACCGGATGCAGTTTGGTCGCGCCGATCCCTTCCACGGTTGTGACCGATTTATCCGCGGCATGGCGCGCGGGCATCAGGCAGCTAACGACCGGCGCGCCGTCGACCAGCACGGTGCAGGCGCCGCAGACGCCGGCGCCGCAGACGAGTTTTGTTCCGGTGAGGCCCTGCGCATCGCGCACGACGTCGATGAGGAGCGCGTCGGGATCGTCGGGGAGGGGGGCTGTGCGGCCGTTGATCGTCATGGTGCTCATTTGCGATCTCCAGATTTGCGGCGGACGGATTTTTTCGCAGGCGTTGGTTTTGCGGGACGCGGTTTCGGTGGTGCGACGGCGCCGGCGACCAGCGTGCGCAGCAGGATGGCGAGATCGGCCAGGAACGCGTCGCGCGGCTGCATCGCCGGATGCATCGACTTGGCGCCGTTGACGGCCATCTCGACGCACCGCGCCAGTTCCGGCGCCGTCATGCCGTCGCGGGGGATCAGCCGCTGCTTGCGGCAGACCTTCTCGATCGTCGCCACCAGCGCCTCGGCATAGAGCACCGCATATTTCTGATAGAGGTCGCGGCCATGAACGAGATGCTCGGAGAACAGCTCCTCGATATGGGGCGAGCCCTCGAGCGACGCGAGCAACTGCCCGAGCCGTCCGGAAACCTCGGCGATCAGGATATCGGCAAGCCCGAGGCCTGCCTTTTCCGCGGCCTGGGCGGCGGCGATCTCGGCGGCGAGCGCGCTCTCATGCAGCCGCTCGATCACGGCGCGGAATAGCGCTTCCTTGGACTTGAAATGATGATACAGCGCCTGCCGCGTTAGCCCCGCGGCCTCCGCCGCCTGCTCGATCGACGATCGCCGGAAGCCGTGGTGACGAAACACGGTCATCGCGGCGCCGAGAATGCGGTCACGGGTGCTCATTTGACAATTTTGACAGAATTGAATGAAGTGTCAAATGACCAGATGTGACGGCGGCATGCCGGTGGACGCATCGATTTGATATTCGAAATAACGCGAGTTCCATGCACCGCTGCCGGCCCGGCAATCCAAAAACGGACATAAACCTTTAGTTGTATGCCAGCGAGCCGGAAGAACCGGCTTGATAAAAAAGGGGAGCGAAACAATGCCTAAAAATCGAACATTGTTGTGCACCGCAATCGGCCTGCTGGCCGCAGCGACGCTTGGAACCAACGCATTCGCGATGGACCGCGAAGGAGGGGGAGGAGCCGTCCGTCTTCTGACGACCGTTCCCATCCCCGGAACGAAGGCGAACACAACCGGCGGCAATATGTACGTGTTCGACATCAGCTTCGTCGATCAGGCGACGCAGACTTATTATCTGGCCGATCGCTCCAACGCCGTCGTCGATGTCGTCGATGCAAGAAACAACACGCTGATTTCCCAAATCAGCGCCACGCCGCCGTTCAAGGGCTTTACCGGCAACAACGGCACCTCCGGGCCCAACGGGGTCGTTGCGGCGTTTCCGTGGCTCTTTGTGACCGACGCCAACAGCCGCGTGGTCTCGATCGATTTAAGGACCGGCAAAACGGTCGGCGACGTGTCTACCGGCGGCGCACCGGGCCTGCGCGGAGACGAATTGGCGTATGACGCCGACGACGGCCTGCTGCTTGCCGCCAACAACGCCGACACGCCGCCCTTTGGGACGCTGATCAGCGTCAACAAGACGACCGGTGCTCTCACCGTCGGAAAACGCGTAACGCTCGACATCGCACATACCGGGGTCGACGCGACCAATGGCGCCGAGCAACCGGTGTGGGAACCGGTGACGGGCAAGTTCTACCTGTCGATCCCGCAGGTTGGCCCGAATGTCAAAGACGGGGCGGTCATCCGGATATCGCCTGCCGGTACGGTAGAGGCTCAATATCCGATCCAGTTCTGTCAACCGGCCGGCCTTACCCTGGGCCCGAACCTCGATCTGCTCGCCGGCTGCAACACGGTGTTTGGCACCGACGGCGGTGTCTGGGATTCGACCAAGAACGTGACCGCGGCGCCGATTCAGGTGATTCTCGACGCCAGGACGGGTGCAATCGACAAGATCGTGCCCGGCGTCGGCGTTGGCGACGAGGTATGGTTCAACAAGGGTGACGGAAATTACTACACAGCGTCCTCGACCAGCCCGTTGCGTCCGACCGAGGTGGTCGCCGCACCCCTGACCGCTCAGGGAGCAGCAATCCTCGGCGTCATCGATGCGCGCGAGAAATCCGTCAAGCAACTGGTGCCCACCTTCAACACGCCCGCGGTAACCACGGGACCGCTCCTTCATGCCGCGAGCACCGCCCATTCGGTGGCCGCCAATGCCGACAACAACCATGTGTTTGTGCCGCTTGGCGCAAATAATGTGTTCCCCAACTGCCTGACCGGATGCATCGCGGTCTATGGAAACGGGGAACACAGGGACGAGCGCGCCGAAAGATAGGCCGAGAAGCCAGTGATGAGGTCGCGGGTTAACTGCCCGCGGCCTCTTGATGCCGCAGCCGACAGCCTGTTTCGTGGGCGTTATCCGTCATGCGCCGAAGACATACTGGCGCGTCTGCAATATCAATTCACAACGCCGAATGCGTCGTAGACCAGTTTCTTGAACGCGGGCGTAATGCGTCCGCGTTCATTCTGGGTCTGCTCCAGCAGGATGTAGACCATGTCCAGTTTCGGATCGACGCCGAAATAGGTCCCGCTGCCGCTGTCCCATTTCAGTTCGCCGATTGAACCCGGCGGCGGCGGTTTGGCGTTGCCGGGGTCGGTGCGCACCGCAAGGCCGTAACCGTAGCCAAAGCCATCGCCCGGGAAATAGTAATAATCGCGCGCTACCCCGGAGCCGGGCCCGATATGGTCGGTCGTCATCGACGTGAAGGCGCGCATGCTGAGATAGCGCTTGCGGCCGAATTGCCCGCGGTTGAGAATCATTTGCGCAAAGCGCGCATAGTCGTTCAGCGTCGAGACCAATCCGCCGCCGCCCGAACTCCCATTCCGGATGCGCGCGACGGTCGGCCTCCGCGGCTTTCAGGATCGTGTCATTGGGCAGGGGCTCCGCCATCCGGGCACGTTCGTCGGCGCTGTCGAGTACGAATTTGGTGCTGGTCATGCCGAGCGGATCGAAGATGTGCTGTTTTTCGAATTGATAGAGGCTTTGCCCGGAGACAATCTCGATGATGCGGCCGACGACGTCGGTCGAATGGCCGTAGCGCCACAGCATGCCGGGCTGTCGTGCCAGCGGCAGTCTGGAGATGCGCTCGGCAAACACCTTGTTGTCGAACTGCCCGTCGAACAGGCCCGATTCCGAATAGGCCCTGTCGATCAGCTTGCCGCCGATATAGTCGTAGGTGATGCCCGAGGTGTGCCGCAGCAGATCCGCGATAGTAACCGGCCGGTCCACCGGCACCAGCTTCAGAACGCGCGTTCCATCCGCGGCGACGGAACTGACGCCGACCTTCACTTCGGCAAATCCCGGAATGTATATTGACGCGGGATCCGACAGTGCGAGCTTGCCGGCATCGACCAGCATCATCGCCGCGACGCTGGTTATGGGCTTCGTCATCGAGTGCAGCGCAAAGATCGTATCCGGCGTCATCGGAAGATTGGTCGCGATGTCACGGACGCCGAGACATTTGAGATAGACCGGCTTGCCGTGCTGCTGGATCAGGACAACGGCGCCCGGCAATTTCCCGGTGGCGATCTCATTGTCGAAAAATTCGGTGATGCGCTTCAGTCCGTCTACCGAAGGAATTTCAGCGCCGGCCGCCGGGCCTGGCTCGACCGCGGTGAAGCAGATCGTCATCGTAGCGGTTGCCAGCATGATCCGGGCGGCACAAGACGCCGCGCCGCGGCCGGATTTCCTGTGACCAAAAATCATTGCTCGCCCCGCCCCCCGGGTTGTCTGGACGCATTCGCTATCTGGATATAGCAGCGTCATTGCGAGGAGCGAAGCGGCGACTTGTCCGCCGTAGCTCAACGAGCGAAGGCGGAAGCAATCCATTCTTTCTTCGGGCGGCGAGATGGATTGCTTCGCGGAGCCTGTCATCGGGCTCGCATCCGCGCGGCCCGGTGGCTCGCAATGACGGCCCGATGTGATTCCGGCGTTCGCCGGGACGACAGAATGTCAAACCGCCTTCGCGCGATAGGCAGCCAGAAACATCTGCGTTGCGCTTTCGACGACCTCTTCGATGCGCTCGGCCGAAGGGGCGGGGGCGGCCTGAAAAACGAACGGCAGGAACAGCGACGCCTTGCATATCTTCCATGAACTGCGACGCCGCGAGTTGGCAGTCGTCGATCGCAAGATCGCCCGGCGCGACATGCGCCTGCAGATAATCGGCGAGGCGGTGGATGGTTTTTTCCAGCACGCTTTCGTAAAAGCGGCGGCCGACGTCCGGCATCCGCTCGGCGATCGCCATCACGGTGCGGATGGCGGAGCCGCCGCCCGGCCGGCACAGCAGTTCGATATAGGCCTTGCCGAATTCCCGCAGCGTGGTCCCGACATCGCGCGCGGGGTCGAAATTGAACATGACCTGGCCGTGCTCGAGCGCTTCGCTCCTCGACGATGGCTTCGAACAGCCGGTTCTTGTCGGCGAAATAGACGTAGAGCGTGCCTTTGGAAACCCCGGCGGAACGCGCGATCTCGTTCATGCTGGCGCCGTCAAAGCCGAGATCCATGAACACCTTGCGGGCGCCGTCGAGGATTTGGCGGCGTTTCGAGGAATCCTCGTCGCCGACCAGATGAAGCGGGTTGGAGTTGGTTGCAACCATTGGTTTAGCTTCTCGGCAAAGATTTCAACCCGCGATACGTCGAGGTAGGGTTCTTAGCCCTATCGTCCGCTTGATGCGAATATACCTTGACCGAACCGTTCGGTCAATGATAATTTTGAGCTCGGACGATGCTGCTGTGGCCGGCTTTTGGTTGCGCTGGCGTCGCGACATTGTAATGAGGAGGCCGATAATGGCCGCAGCGAGAGACCAGGCCGCACGCATCGTTCGCACCGGGCCGGAGACGGCGGAGGGCGAAGCCGCGCGCGATAACTCCGCCCAGCTCGCGGAGCAACTCCGCACCCACGTCGCGGAAGAAACCAAGCGCCGGCCCGCCGAGCCGCCCGCCGGCCCCGCGGCCGAACACCGGCCGCACCGGCCGCCGACGCCGTCGAGGCCGCACCGAAATCGGGCAAGCGCAAATTCGTGATGATGGGCGTCATCGCATTGCTGGCGCTCGCCGCCGTCGAGCTACGGCGTCCACTACTTCCTCGTCGGTCGCTTCTATGTCTCGACCGACGACGCCTATGTCCGCGCCAACAACACCACGCTGGGCGCGCGGGTGGCCGGCCATGTCGCGGCGATCCTGCCCGGCGACAACGCGATCGTTCATACCGGCGACGTGATCTTCAAGATCGACGACGGCGATTACCGGATCGCGGTCGATGCCGCGCGCACCAAGATCGCGACCCAGCAGGCCACCATCGACCGCATCGGCCGCCAGGTCACCGCAACTGGAAAGCGCGGTCGAGCAGGCCAAGGCGCAGCTCGTTTCCGCGGAAGCCGGGCTGAAGCGCGCCGGTCTCGACTTCGACCGCCAGCAGGCGCTGAGCACCAAGGGTTTTGCCTCGCGCGCCACCTTCGAAGTATCCGAAGCCGGCCGCGACCAGGGCGTCGCGGCGGTGAAATCGGCGCAGGCGGCCTATGACGCCGCGCGCGACAATGTCGAAGTCACCAAGGCGCAGCAGAACGAGGCCCGCGCGCAGCTGGCGGAATTCCAGACCTCGCTCGCCAAGGCCGAACGCGACCTCGACTTCACCTCGGTGCGCGCGCCGGTCGACGGCACCTTCTCCAACCGCCTCGTCAACACCGGCGACTTCATCCAGGCCGGCCAGCGGCTCGCCAATGTGGTGCCGCTCAACGACGTCTTCATCGACGCCAATTACAAGGAAACCCAGCTCAAGCGCATCCGCCCCGGCCAGCCGGTGACGATCAAGGTCGATGCCTACGGCCTGCGCAAGTTCGCAGGCATCGTCGACAGCATTTCGCCCGCGGCGGGCTCGGTGTTCACGCTGCTGCCGCCGGACAACGCCACCGGCAATTTCACCAAGATCGTGCAGCGGCTGCCGGTCCGGATCCGCGTGCCGAAGGACGTCGCGAGGCAGAACCTGCTGCGCGCGGGCATGTCGGTCTACACCACCGTCGATACCCGCGAGGGTGCGGCCGACGCCGACAGCGAGGCCGACCTCGATTCGCCGACGATGATTCATCCGCAGTAGTCTTCTGCGCCGTAATCCCTGCGCATCGGGCGAAGCCCGGGCGCGTGTGACCTGAGCAGATCATGGCTGACGCCACCACCGCTCCGCCTTCGATGATGAACGCCGCAGCGCCGCCGTCCGAGCGCATCGCGCCGCGGCGGCTGTTTGCGTTCCTCATCATGGTGTTCGGGATGTTCATGTCGATCCTGGACATCCAGATCGTCTCGGCGTCGCTGTCCGAAATCCAGGCCGGGCTCTCGGCCAGCTCCAGCGAAGTGTCGTGGGTCCAGACCTCGTATCTGATCGCCGAAGTGATCGCGATTCCCGCTGTCCGGATTCCTGTCGCGCGCGTTCGGCACCCGGCTGCTGTTTGCGATCTCCGCCTCCGGCTTTACGATCGCGAGCTTCCTGTGCGGCTTCGCCTCCACGATCGAGCAGATGATCCTGTGGCGCGCGATCCAGGGATTTCTGGGCGCCGGCATGATCCCGACCGTGTTCGCGTCCGCCTATACGGTGTTTCCGCGCTCGAAATTCTATATCGTCGGCCCGATCATCGGCCTGGTCGCGACGCTGGCGCCGACCATCGGCCCGACCGTCGGCGGCATCATCACCGACTGGATGTCGTGGCACTGGCTGTTCTTCATCAACGTCGTTCCCGGCATCGGCATCACCATCGGCGTGCTGCTGCTGGTGGATTTCGACCAGCCGAACTTCAAGCTGCTCGATCATTTCGACTGGTGGGGCCTGATCGTTCATGGCGCGGCTTTCTCGGCTCGCTCGAATATGTGCTGGAGGAAGGCCCGCAATATGAATGGCTGCAGGATACCTCGGTGGCGATCTGCGCCGCGGTGTGCCTCGTCTCCGCGATTGCCTTCTTCTGGCGCGTGCTGACGGCGCGGGAGCCGATCGTCGATATCAGGACCTTCACCGACCGCAATTTCGGCGATCGGCTGCCTGATCTCGTTCTGCGTCGGCATCGGGCTCTATGGCCTGACCTATGTCTATCCGCGCTATCTCGCCGAAGTGCGCGGCTACAGCGCGCTGATGATCGGCGAGACCATGTTCGTCTCCGGCATCACCATGTTCCTTACCGCGCCGATCGTCGGACGGCTGATGACCAAGATCGACATGCGCTACATCATCGCGATCGGCCTGATCATCTTCGCGCTCGGCTCCTACCAGATGACCTGGATCACCCGCGACTATGATTTCTACGAGTTGCTGATTCCGCAGATCCTGCGCGGCATCGGCATGATGTTCGCGATGGTGCCGACCAACACCATTGCGCTCGGGACGCTGCCGCCGGAGCGGGTGAAGAACGCCTCGGGCCTGTTCAACCTGACGCGCAATCTCGGCGGCGCGGTCGGACTGGCCGTCATCAACCAGGTGCTGAACGAGCGCACCGATCTGCACATCGTGCGGCTGCAGGAGCGCGTGCAACTGGGGCAACGCCACCGCGACCGAGACGCTGAACATGTTCACCCAGCGCCTGCAGGGCATGGGCGATGCCGCGCTGATGGCGATGAAGCAATTGTCGCAGATCGTGCACCGCCAGGCGGTGGTGATGGGCTATGGCGACGCCTTCTTCATCCTGACCCTGTTCTATTTCGGCCTCAGCCTTCTGGTCATGCTGCTGAAAAAGCCCGCCGCGTTGCCGGCGGGAGAGCCGGGGCACTAAAGCGTTTTCGAGGGCGCGGCTCGAAGGTCACACTTGGCGTTGAACGACCCGCTCACGCGGTTGTCATATTGCAAATCACCCGTGATGCATTTATAAGCAGCGCATTGTCACTCGAACCGGGGAGGATTTGCATGATTTCGATGTATTCGCAGATCGCGCTCCCGTGTCCGATGTTTATGCTGGACACCTGGTCGCGCAGCTGACCGCCACGCCGTTGGTCGGGCCTGACTCCCGATCTTCGAAGCTTCCCAACACGTTACCGATATTTTTCCAACGACGCCCGGATCAGCTTCTGTGCCGCCGCGCGTCCATCCAGATGGAGCCGGCGTGCGCGCGAACCGCGGTGCCGGATGAGGCCATGACCGTTCAAGTCAACAATCGTCCCACTGCGATCCGCATGGTGATCCCGTTCGTGTTTCGCCACTGGCTGGAACAGCCCGGGCGCGCCGCGCTGGTCGCCGGCGGGCTGCTTGGGCGCGACCGCGGCCGACCTGTTCATGCCGCTGTTCTCCGGCCATCTGGTCGATGCCCTGACGCTGGGGGCGTCCGATCCAGCCGCACGCCGCGCGGCGCTGGCCGCGTTCGGCGGCATCGTGGCGCTCGGCTTGCTATCGATGATCCTGCGCTTGACCGGGTTGCAGGCGATCGTGCCGTTCACGCTGAAGATCATGTCGGACGTGGCGCGCGACGCCTTCATGCGGGTGCAGCGGTTCTCGACCGACTGGCACGCCAACTCCTTCGCCGGCTCGACCGTGCGCAAGATCACGCGCGGCATGTGGGCGCTCGACCTGCTCAACGACACCATTTTGATGGCGCTGGCGCCGTCGCTGACGGTGCTGCTGGGCTCGATGATCCTGCTCGGGCTGCACTGGCCGTCGCTCGGCCTCGTGATCGGCGTGGGCACCGTGATCTATGTGTCGATGACGATCGCGTTCTCGGTCAACTATATCGCGCCGGCCGCGCGCATCTCCAACGCCTGGGACACCAGGGTCGGCGGCACGCTCGCCGACGCGCTGACCTGCAATGCGGTGGTGAAATCGTTCGGCGCGGAAGCGCGCGAGGATGGGCGGCTGGCCGGCGTCATCGGGCGCTGGCGCACGCGGGTGCTGCGGACCTGGCTGCGCTACAACTACACCTCGACAGCGCAGCTTGCGGTGCTGCTGTGCTTTCGCGCCTCCGTGATCGGCGGCGCGATCCTGCTGTGGATCGCAGGGCGCGCCTCGCCCGGCGACGTCACCTATGTGCTGACCAGCTACTACATCATTCACGCTTATCTGCGCGATGTCGGCATGCACATCAACAATCTGCAGCGTTCGGTCAACGACATGGAGGAACTGGTTGCGATCCACGGCGAGCCGATCGGCATTGCCGATGCGCCAGGTGCTGCGCCGATCGACATCCAGGGCGGCCGCATCGTGTTCGACGCGGTGACCTTCCTCTATGGTGGGCATCGCACGCCGCTCTATGACGGCCTCACGGTGGACATCCGTGCCGGCGAGCGCGTCGGCCTGGTCGGGCGTTCCGGCTCCGGCAAGACCACGTTCGTCAAGCTGGTGCAGCGGCTCTACGATGTCTCCGGCGGAAAGATCCTGATCGACGGTCAGGATATCGCGCAGGCGACGCAGCATTCGCTGCGCAGCCAGATCGCGATCGTGCAGCAGGACCCGATCCTGTTTCACCGCTCGCTGGCGGAGAACATCGCCTACGGACGGCCGGGTGCTTCCATGGCGGCGATCGAGCAGGCGGCGCGGCTGGCGAATGCGCACGAGTTCATCCTGCGGCTGCCGAAGGGCTACGGCACGCTGGTCGGCGAACGCGGCGTAAAACTGTCGGGCGGCGAGCGGCAGCGTGTCGCGCTGGCGCGCGCGTTCCTGGCCGATGCGCCGGTGCTGATCCTGGACGAGGCGACGTCGAGCCTCGATTCGGAATCGGAAGGCCTGATCCAGCAGGCGATGGAGCGGCTGATGAAGGGCCGCACCTCGATCGTGATCGCGCACCGGCTATCGACGGTGCGCAGCCTCGACCGCATCCTGGTGTTCGACCGCGGCGAGATCGTCGAGCTGGGCACCCACGCCACGCTGACCGCGCGGGCCGGAGGTATCTATCGCGGGCTGTTCGAACGGCAGGCGACCGAATTCGGCCAGGTCTCGGCGGCGGAGTGAGAAATTTATTCCGGGTGCGGTTGGGCGAGCCGCCCCGGAATGACGGTGTCGACCGGTACGGCTGGTCCGCGCGTGCGCGTCGAGATTGCCACCGTTGCGACCACGGCGGAGGCGAACAATACGATCTGTGGCGTGATGGTCTCGCCGTTGAACTGGGCCGCAAGCACGAAGGTGATGAAGGGCTGCAGCAACTGGATCTGCGAGACCCGCGCGATGCCGCCCATCGCCATCCCGGCATTCCAGGCGAAGAAGCCGATCCACTGCGAGAACAGCGCGACGTAAAGCAGCGCCAGCCACGGTTTCAGGGCGATGTGGCCGATGTCGGCGGGCATGGTGAGCGCAGTTGCCGGGATCGAGACCGGCAGCGCGATCACCAGCACCCAACTGATGACTTCCCAGCCGGGCATCTGCGACGTGAGCCGGCCCGAGAAGGCGTAGCCGACCGCGGCGACCGTTACCGCTGCGAACAAAAGCAAATCGCCGGCGGAGAGCGTGCCGCCGCCCTGCCGCAGCGCAAACGCGACCACCAATGCGGCGCCGCCGACGGATGCGATCCAGAACAGCGGTCGCGGCCGTTCATGGGTGATGGCGACGGCGACCAGTGCGGTTGCGATCGGCATGATTCCGAACACCACGCCGCCATGCGAGGCATCGACGGTCTGTACCCCCAGCGCCATCAGGAACGGAAAAAGAAAGCAGACGCACAACATCGTGATCACGAGTTGCAGCCACAGCGCGCGCGGCGGCAGCGGCCGGCGCAACACCAGCAACAGCGCCAGCGAACACAGTCCGGCGATCGCAGTGCGCAACGATGTCAGTGCAATCGGATCAATATCCGACACCGCGATGCGCGTCGCCGGCAGCGTGCCGCCGAAAATCGCCATGCCGATAAAGCCGAGCAACAGACCAAGACGCTCGCGCGACACCGAGGAAGATTTGATCGGGGAGGACATGACTGGAGAAGACATGACGCGAGTCGTTAGCTCGTTTGCTTTCATGCTTATAGTTTTTTGCGCGCGCCGCATGGCGGCCATGCGACGTTAAACAAATTTATCAGTGCAATCGGATCAATCGGCGCGGCGGCTAATGGCCGACGCTGCTCCACACCAGGCCAATGCCTGACAGAATCAAAAGCCCCAGCACGACGTCGCCAAAATGCCGATCGCTGAGCGCGTGATAGGTCCGTGTCCCGAGCCACGCGCCGGCCAGCGTTCCTGGAAAGGCAAACAGCACGAGCCAGAGGATATCGGCCTTGACCAGGCCGCTTGCGATCTGCACGCACAGCGCGGTCGCGAGGATCGTGAAATTGAAGGTCTGGAACACGCCGCGACGTTCTTTCTTGCCCCAGCCGCGCACGCTGGCCCACAGAATTGGCAGCGGGCCGGAGAGCCCGGCGAGACCGCCGAGGATGCCGCCGGCAAATCCGATTCCCGCATCGGCCCATTTGCCGCCGAATGTGCTGCTTGGCCACAGCTACGGCGGCATGGTCGCAACCGGTGTCGCCGACCGCGTCCGCGATCGCGTCACGCAGTTGATCTATCTCGACGCCTTCGTGCCGCGCGACGGTCAGTCACTGTTCGATCTCAACCCGTCGGGGCGGCAGCATTTGCAAGACGCGGCTGACAAGGGTGACGGCTGGCGCGTGCCGCCGATGCAGACGCCGCCGGACACATCACCGGCCGATGTCGAGTGGCTGTCCGCGCGCCGCGTGCATATGCCGATCAAATGCTTCGACACAAAACTCAAGCTGCAGAACGGCGAACCGGCCTTGCCGCGCAGCTACATCTACGCCACCCGCATCCCGCCCGCCGACACATTCGGCCAGTTCGCGAAGCGGGCGAAGAGCGAGGCGGGCTGGCGCTACCACGAAATCGACGCCAGTCATTCGCCGAACGTCACCGCGCCGGACGCGCTGATGGCATTGCTGGAGAAGATCGTGGCGTAGATCGCCAAATGGCGAAGGGTCCGGCGCGTTGACGCCGAACCCTTCATTTTTAGAGCATCAGCCGGCCTGTAAGCCGGGTTCTGTAAGGCACCGCCTGCTTGCGCAGGCGATACGTGACGGCCATTCCTCTGGGGCCATGTTTGCACATGGTCTCGAGCAACCTACCCGGACGGCGAGCCTGACATCGCCCTGCGGTGTTTTCGCTTGCGCGAACAGCCCGCGTTGCCGTCCCTATTCGGTTTTGCTCCCGGTGTGGTTTGCCATGCCGTTTCCGTTGCCGGACCCGCGGTGCGCTCTTACCGCACCTTTTCACCCTTGCTGCCCCCTCCCTTTCGGGTGGGAGAGCGGTTCGTTCTCTGTGGCACTGTCCCTGGGGTCGCCCCCGCCGGATGTTATCCGGCACCGTATGTCGATGGAGCCCGGACTTTCCTCCCCCGCAGCCTTTCGACCATAGCGGGAGCGGCCGTCCGGCCGACTGACGCCCCAAGGGATGGGGGTTTGCGCCCACAAGGTCAAGCCGATAACAGCTTCGGCCGGGGCCAAAATAAATTATCCTGAAGATGTCGTTTGGCTCAGCCCCCGTTCGACTGGCTGTCGGCGATCCAGCCGATCAAAAAGGAGTAATCGAGATGCAGTATTTGCTGTTGATCTACCGGAACGAAGCAGAGATAGGCGGCATGAATGCAGACGACCGCAAGAAAGTGACGGCCGCGTACGGTGCGTTCACCCAGTCCATCATCCAGAGCGGCCATTTCAAGGCTGGCGATGGGCTGCAACCGACGACGACCGCGACCTCGGTGCGGGTCCGCGACGGCAAGACCCTGACGACGGATGGTCCGTTCGCGGAAACGCGCGAACAGCTTGGCGGCTACTATCTGGTCGAAGCCAAGGATCTCGACACCGCGCTCGGCATCGCCGCACGGATCCCCTGCGCCAGCAGAGGCACGATCGAAGTCAGGCCGGTCATGGTCTATAACAACTGATGCTTCGCCGTCATTCCGGAGCGTCCAAGGCGCGAGCGCTCCGGATCGACGAAAGCTTTGTGATGCACATGACCTCCGGCGAGATCGAAAAAATATTCCGCGACGAGGCAGGCCGCGCGCTGGCCACGCTGATCCGCCTCGTCGGGGATTTCGATCTCGCGCAGGATGCCTTGCAGGATGCGTTCGCGGTGGCACTGGAGCGATGGACGGCGTCCGAGGCGCCGGCGAATCCGCGGGCGTGGCTGGTCAATGTCGGCCGCAACAAGGCGATCGACCGCGTTCGCCGCAACATCGCCTTTCGCGGCAAGCAGCAGGAATTGACACACGAATTGCTGCTCAACGCCTCGGTCTCTTGCGAGACCACGGATGCCACGCTCGACGACGACATGCTGCGGCTGATCTTCACCTGCTGCCATCCGTCCTTTGCCGAGGAGGTCCAGGTCGCGCTGACGCTGCGCACCGTCTGCGGGCTAACCACCGCACAGGTCGCGCGTGCGTTTCTGGCGAGCGAGGATGCGATGGCGCAGCGGCTGCTGCGCGCAAAACAGAAGATCCGCCTCGCCGGCATTCCCTATGAGGTACCGGAGCGCGACGCGCTCGCGCCGCGGCTGCGCGGCGTGCTCGCGGTGATCTATCTGGTCTTCACCGAAGGCTATGTCGCGACCTCAGGCGAGGATCTGATGCGGCCGGATCTCGCGCGCGAAGCGATCCGGCTGGCGCGCCTGATCGATGTGCTGATGCCGGGCCGCGGCGAGATCAAGGGCCTGCTGGCACTGATGCTGCTGCACGATTCCCGTCGCGCCGGCCGGCAGACGACGGGCGGCGACATCGTGCTGCTGGAAGAGCAGGATCGTTCGCTGTGGGATTTCGGCCAGATTGCCGAAGGCTTGAAGCTCGTGGAAGAAGCCCTGCGAATGGCGGGTCCGCCGCAATCCTATGCGGTGCAGGCGGCGATCGCAGCCCTGCACGCCCGCGCGCCCAATTACACGGACACCGACTGGCCGCAGATCGCCGGGCTCTATGAAGTGCTGCTGCGGATCAGCCCGTCACCGGTGATCGAACTTAATCACGCCGCCGTGGTGTCGATGGTCGACGGACCGGCGCGGGCGCTCGATCTGATCGACGCGCTGGAAGCGCGCGGCGGCCTCAAGGGCTATGAATTGCTGCCGGCGGTTCGCGCTGATTTGCTGCGCCGGCTCGGCCGCCACGACGCGGCGCGCGAAGCCTATCTGGCGGCGACGGTCGCAACCCAACTGGAGCCGCTGCGGCGGCTCTATGCAAGACGGATCGCGGAGATGGGATGAGTTTACCTCGCCCCGCTTGCGGGGAGAGGTCGAAATTCAAGCGGAGCTTGAATTTCGGGTGAGGGGGACTTTCCGCGAACGCATCTCTCAGCGTTAGTGCTGAGGCAGCCCCTCACCCCAACCCTCTCCCCGCAAGGGCGGGGCGAGGGAGAAGACTACTTCGCCGCCACGACCGTCGTCGCGTCCGCCGGCAGGCTCGCCAGCAGGGCGTGCAGCGTGGTCATGGTCGAATGATCGGCGACGCCGTCGACGCGGGCGGGGCGGAAGTGGCGCTGGAACGCGGCGACCACTTCCATGGTGGGGCCGTCGAATTTGCCGTGGGTCGGGACGCTGTAGCCATAGCGCGCCAGCGCCGTCTGCAGGCCTGCGACGTCGTCACTGATGCTGCCGAGCTTGAGCGCCTCGCTGCGCACGATCGGCGCCGGCTGCACCCAATGGCCGACGCCGGAATTTGCCAGCGAATGCCACGGAAATTTTTCGCCGGGATCCTTCTTGCGGGCGGGGGCGACGTCGGAATGCGCGAGCACGCGATGCGACGGCACCTTGCGGCGGAGCATGATGCCGCGGCACAGCGCGATCACGGCGGCGATCTGGCGCAGCGGGAAATCCGGATAGCCCCAATCGTGGCCGCGGTTGATGATCTCGACCCCGATCGAGCAGGAATTGATGTCTTCCTCGCCGGCCCAGGACGACACGCCGGCGTGCCAGGCGCGCTTGCTCTCGGGCACGCATTGCACGATGCGGCCGTCCTCCAGCACGATGTAATGCGCCGATACGTCGGTGCCGGCGGTGCAGAGCTGGGCGATCGCGCCTTCCACATCGGGCATGCCGGTGTAGTGCAGCAGGATCATGTCGGGCAGGCGGCCCTTGTTGCGGTCGCCATAATTGGCCGACGGGATCACGTCGGAAGCGATCGAGGAATCAGGGGTAAAGGTCTGCATGTCGGCGTTGGCCCTGGGAACGGGGAGGGCGCGTTGACGCTTCGAATCGATACCAGCAGATGCGAACGAACCAATGGCCATCAGAAAACTCAAACCGGGCAGGAGAACGGCAACACGACGTTTTCAAAAAAAAAGAACAGTATTTACTATTCCTTTACCCTGTCATCCGCGCAATCCGGCGGCCGCCCTTCGCATCGCATTTTGCGCAAGTGTGTGCGGCGGGCATCACCGGGTTCCCGGTGGTTAAAAACCGCGCAAATCCGGCCGCCGATCATCAACGCTTTCTTAACGCTAAGTGCCGTTATTAAGTGGTGAAGCGCCGAACCGGTTTTGGGGACGGCCGAGGCCCTCTTTCACGCTCGAAACGCCATGGCAGGCCAGCAAATTCCGTACGGAAATGAGGGTTTGCTGGTCGGGGCGGGGAACGGCGATCGCGCCCTGCGACGGCTCTTTGGCCGGAAAAGGCTGGCGAAACGCGGGGATTTGAGGCGCAATGGGCCCGTCGGCGTCCAATTTCTGTTCCGTACACTGGAATACGTCCGGGACCGGCGTATGACCCCGGCTGCGCCGCGTCACATTTCCGTTCTCGGCCGCGAGGCGGTGGAGATGCTCGCCCCCCGGGCCGGCGAGGTCTATGTCGACGCCACCTTTGGCGCCGGCGGCTATAGCCGCGCCATCCTCGACACCCCCGATACAAGGGTCATCGGCATCGACCGAGACCGGTCAGCGATTACCGGCGGCTTCGATCTGGTCGACCGTTCGGGCGACCGGCTGACCCTGGTCGAGGACCGGTTTTCCAACCTGGCCGAGATTTGCGATGCTCAGGGGCTCGAGGCGGTCGATGGCGTCGTGATGGACGTCGGCGTCTCCTCGATGCAGCTCGATCAAGCCGATCGAGGCTTCTCGTTCCGGCTCGGCGGCCCGCTCGATATGCGGATGGGCCATGACGGCCCGACCGCGGCCGATGTGGTCGCCAGGGCGTCCGAGGCCGATCTCGCCAACATCATCTACATCTTCGGCGAAGAGCGTCACTCCCGCGGCGTGGCGCGGGCCATCGTCGCCGCGCGCAAGGAAGCGCCCATCGCGACCACGCAGGCGCTGGCCGATATCGTCGGCAAGGTGGTTCGCTCCAAGCCGAACGAGATTCACCCGGCGACGCGCACGTTCCAGGGCTTGCGGATCTTCGTCAACGCCGAGCTCGACGAATTGCATCTGGCGCTCGCGGCGGCCGAGCGCATGCTGAAGCCGGGCGGCCGGCTGGTCGTCGTGTCCTTTCATTCGCTGGAAGATCGAATCGTCAAGAATTTTTTTACCGAGCGCGGCAAGGCGTCCGGCGGCTCGCGGCACTTGCCTGAGCTGGCGCAGGCCGCGCCGAGTTTTCAGATCCTGACCAAGCGGCCGGTCACGCCCGGCGACGCCGAGATATCGGCCAATCCGCGCGCGCGCTCCGCAAAACTGCGCGCGGCGGAACGGACCGCGGCGCCCGCGCATGCGGCCGACAGCCTGCCGGCGTGGCCCGTCCTTGCTGACGTGATGCGGGGAGGCTGATCATGCGGATCATCCATTTCCTCGTCATCGGCATGCTGGTGTTCGCGGCCGCCTATGTCTACCGGATCAAGATGGAATTGACGTCGCGCACCGAGGCCGTGCTGCGCCTGAATTCGGAAATCCACGAGCAGCGCGATGCCATCGCCACGCTGCGCGCCGAATGGGCCAGGCTCGACGCGCCGCTGCGGTTGCAGGGCCTCGCCGAGCGGCACCTGGAGCTGAAGCCGATCAACGCGACGCAATACGATCAATTGAAGAATTTGCCCGAACGGCCGCCGAATTTTGCCAGGCCGGGCGCGCCCGACCCGATCGGCGCGATGATCAACACCATCGAGGCTGCTTCCGATGCCGAGACGGTGACGGGTTCGGTGCCTGCGCCGGCGCAGGGAGACCAGCAATGACCGGCCAGGCGCTCATCCCCACCAAGCCTGCGCAAAAGCCCGCGCAAAGGCCTGCAGAACCTTGGCGGCAGCGGCTGATCCGCAACCTGCTCTACGGGCGCAATGTCAATCGCGCCGCCAAAGCGCGCGCCCGTGTCGGATTTGCGATCCTGGCGTTCGCGGCGATCTATGCCGTGCTGGCCGGACGGCTCGTGATGTTCGCGGTCGGCGCCGACAGCCATGGCGCGCGCCGCACCGCCTCACAGGATGCGATTGCAACCGCGCGGCCCGATATCGTCGACCGCAATGGCGAGGTGCTCGCCACCGACGTCAAGGCGCCGAGCCTGTTCGGCGAGCCGCGCCGGATCATCGACAAGGACGAGGCGATCGAGCTTCTGACCGCGACGCTGCCCGACCTCGACACCGGCGAGGTCCGCGACCGGCTGTCGTCGAAAAAGGGTTTTGTCTGGCTGAAGCGCGAAATCACCCCGGCGCAGCAGCAGGACATCCACCGACTCGGCATTCCCGGCATCGGCTTCCTACGTGAGAACAAGCGCGTCTATCCCACCGGTGCCGAAGTCGCGCATTTGATCGGCCTGGTCAATATCGACAACCAGGGCATCGCCGGGATGGAGAAGTGGCTCGACAATAACGGGCTGGCCGACCTGCACCGCGCGGGTTTTGCCACCGACCGCCTGCAGAAGCCGGTGGAGCTGTCGGTCGACCTGCGCGTCGAGCACGCCCTGCGCGATGAACTGATGAAGGCGAAGGAAAAGTTCAAGGCCAAGGCCGCCTCCGGCATCGTCTCCAACGTCAAGACCGGCGAGATCGTCGCTCTGGTGTCGCTGCCGGATTTCGATCCGAACAATCCGAGGGAGGCGCACGACCCCGATCGGATCAACCGGCTGACCACCGGTGTCTATGAAATGGGATCGACCTTCAAGGCATTCACGCTGGCGATGGCGCTGGACTCCGGCAAGATCAGCCTCAATTCGATGTGGGATGCGCGCGGCAACCTGCACTATGGCAAGTTCACCATCCATGACAGCCACGCGCTGGGACGTTTCATCAACACCAAGGAAGTGTTCACCTACTCGTCCAATATCGGTGCTGCGCGGATCGCGCTGGGTCAGGGCGTCGAGGCCCACAAGGCGTTTCTCGCCAAAATGGGCCAGTTGCACCGTCTGCGCACCGAATTGCCGGAAAGCGCGTCGCCGCTGGTGCCGCGCCGCTGGAGCGAGTTGAACACCGTGACCATCGCGTTCGGCCAAGGCCTGTCGGTGGCGCCGTTGCAGGCGGTGATGGGTATCAACGCGCTGATGAACGGCGGCTATCTGATTCCTCCGACCTTCCTGAAGCGCAGCGAAGAGGAAGCGATGTCGCTCGCCAAGCGCGTGATCAAGCCGGAGACCTCCGACAAGATGCGGTTCCTGATGCGCCTCAATGCCGAGATCGGCACCGCCAAAACCGCGGACGTCAAGGGCTACTACGTCGGCGGAAAAACCGGCACCTCCGAGAAGGTCATCAACGGCCGCTACGCCAAGAAGCAGGTCCTGAACTCGTTCACCGCCATCATCCCGGCGGATAATCCGCAATACCAGCTTTTGGTGATGCTGGACGAGCCGAAGACGACGCCGGAAACCCACGGCTTCATTACCTCGGGCTGGAACGCGGTGCCGACTGGCGGCAAGGTCATTGCCCGCATCGCGCCGCTGCTGGGCATCGAGCCGCGGTTCGATCTGCCGCCGTCCGAGCGCCTTATTCTTGCGGCATCAAGGCCAACCCAGTAAGGCGTAGCTGACAGGGCGCCGGACTGCGCCGGCCGGACTGGAAGATCATGAGACTTCGCGACCTGTTCGGGGATGACGCCACGATCGAGCCGCAAGCGGACGCGACCGAGGTTTTGGGCCTCGCCGTGGACAGCCGCGCGGTAAAGCCGGGCGATTTGTTCTTTGCGCTGGCCGGCAGCAAGACCGACGGCTCCCGATTTATCGATGCGGCAATTTCCTCCGGAGCCGTTGCGGTCGCCGGCGACCATCCCTCCACCAGGGATCGTCGCGTGCCCTTTGTCGTGACGCCGAACCCGCGCCGCGCGCTGGCACAGGCCGCGGCCAAATTCTACCCGCGGCAACCGCCAGTGATCGCCGCGGTGACCGGCACCAGCGGCAAGACCTCGGTCGCCGCTTTTGCGTGCCAGATCTGGCAGCGGCTCGGTCATGCCTCCGCCAGCATCGGCACCATCGGGCTGGTCTCGCCGAAGCGTACCGTCTACGGCTCGCTGACGACGCCGGATCCGATCGCGCTGCATCGCCAACTCGACGAGATCGCGGGCGATGGCGTCACCCATCTTGCGTTTGAAGCGTCATCGCATGGGCTCGACCAGTACCGGCTCGACGGCGTGCGCATCGCCGCCGGCGGCTTTACCAACCTGTCGCGCGACCACATGGATTACCATCCTGATGTTGCGCATTATCTCGCCGCCAAGCTGCGGCTGTTCCGCGACCTCGTCGTGGCCGGCGGCGCGGCGGTGATCTCGGCCGACCATGATTGTTCGCAGCAGGTCATCGACGCGGCGCGTGCGCGCGGCTTGAACATCATCGCGGTCGGCCGCAACGCCGAGGGGGCCGGCGAGGGCATTCGTCTCGAGGCCGCATCGATCGAAGGATTCGCGCAACTGCTCGTGCTCGAACATCGCGGCCGCCGGCATCCGATCAAGCTGCCGCTGGTCGGCGAATTCCAGATCGAGAACGCATTGGTCGCCGCGGGCCTTGCGATCGGCACCGGCAGCGTGCCGGACGAAGTGTTCGCAAGCCTCGAGCATCTCGAAGGTGCAAAAGGCCGGCTGGAGCGCGTCGGCGAATATCATGACGCGCCGATCTTTGTCGATTACGCGCACAAGCCGGATGCGCTGGCCAAGGCGCTGCAGGCGCTGCGGCCTTACGCCAAACGCAAGCTCGTCGTGATCTTCGGCGCCGGCGGCGACCGCGACGCCGGCAAGCGGCCGCTGATGGGCGCGATCGCGGTCGAAAATGCCGATGATGTCATCGTCACCGACGACAATCCGCGCAGCGAGCAACCGGAAACCATCCGCGCCGCGATCCTCGCCGCTGCGAAGGGCGCAAGGGATATCGGCGATCGCGCCGAGGCGATCCGGACCGGGATTGCGGGACTGCAGCCCGGCGATGTGCTGCTGATCGCCGGCAAGGGCCACGAGACCGGGCAGATCGTCGGCGACAAGACGCTGCCGTTCAGCGATCACGATGCGGTCGCGGCAGCACTGGCAGCGAGGGTCGCATGAGCGCAGCATTATGGACCATTGCCGATGCGGCCCGCGCCCTGGGATTGAGCGGAAAATTTCCCGATACGGGAATCGAATTCGTCACTCAGGACAGCCGCCTGGTGAAGCCGGGTTGTTTGTTCGTGGCGTTGAGCGGCACGCCAAGCGGGGGGTTCATTTCGAGTTTCGCCAGTGCGCGCGATGGCTGGGAATTTGCAAAACAGGCCGAGGCGGCGGGTGCTGTGGCGATGATCGTGCCGCACCGGATCGAAGGCGTGAGCGTGCCGCAACTGGTAGTCAAGGACACGCTGATCGACGGGCTGTGGACATTGGCGCGCGCGGCGCGCGCGCGATTTGGCGGCCCGGTGATCGGCCTGACCGGCAGCGCCGGCAAAACCAGCACCAAGGAATTTCTCGCCGCCTATCCCGGCGCCTATGCGAGCCCCAGCAGCTTCAATAATTTCTGGGGCGTGCCGCTGACGCTGTGCAATGCTGGCCCCACGGCCTCGCTGTGGGTGGTGGAAATGGGCATGAACCAGACCGGCGAGATCGCGCGGCTGAGTGAATTGACGCAGCCGACCGTGGCGCTGGTGGTCAACGTGCAGCCGGTGCATCTGGAAAAGCTCGGCAGCCTGGAGGCGATCCGGCGCGAGAAGGTGAGCATCGCGCAAGGTTTGTCGAAAGACGGCGTGCTGGTGCTGCCCGCCGATGTCGAGGCGCCCGAATGGAATGGAAAAATCGTCCGCTTCGGCGATGCGTCCGCGGTGCGGGCGTTGAAACATTCGGCGCAAGGCGAAAGCTGGAACGTGGTCGCGCAGGTGGGTGGCAAACAGATTGAATTCGGCCTGACGCCCGGCGCGCCGCATCGCCTGCAGAATGCGCTGGCGTCGCTGGCGTCGCTTCACGCTGCCGGTCTCGATGAAAACCTGCTGGCGCAACAGCTCGACAAGGTCGGCATCATGAGCGGGCGAGGGGTCGAGCAGACCGCGCACGGCGTGACCGTGATCGACGACAGTTTCAACGGCAATCCCGCCAGCATGGTGGCCGCCCTCGACAGCCTGAAGGCGCGGCCGGTGCACAAGGGCCGGCGTATCGCCATACTCGGCGACATGCTGGAGCTCGGCGCCGACGCGCCGGCCTATCATGAAAAGCTCGCCACGCACCTGCCGGGCATCGATGGCGTCTACTGCGTCGGCCCCTTGATGCGGCATTTATACGACCTGGTGCCGGCGGAAAACGGCCTCGGCTGGTACGAGGACCCGGCCACGCTCGAGCCGCAAAAGATCGCGACTTTGCTGCGGGACGGCGACGTCGTGGTGGTCAAGGGCAGCAAAAAAATGTTTTGGGTCAACAAGTTTGTGCCAAGGCTGCTGGCCGCCTTACAGGCAAGGGCGTAAACTGGCCATGCTTATGGCCGGCTTTTCCATGCGGCGATTTGCAAAGGCAGCGCGGTCATGATCAAGGTTTTGCTTGGTTTGAGGCTGAAAACGATTATCAACGCGCTCGCAAGGCGCTTTCCCGGCAAGACGGTGAACCAAGCCGCGGTATAGGGCATATTGAATGTTTTACTGGCTGATCGAGCTTTCCAATACCGTCCCCGGTTTTGGTATTTTCCGTGGTCTGCTGAACGTGTTCCGCTACATTACCTTCCGCACCGGTGGCGCGATGGTGACCGGGGCGCTGTTCGTCTTCCTGTTCGGTCCATGGATCATCGACCATTTGCGGCTGCGCCAGGGCAAAGGCCAGCCGATCCGCACCGACGGCCCGGCGTCGCACATCATCTCCAAGAAGGGCACGCCGACGATGGGCGGGCTGATGATCCTTTCGGGATTGGTGGTGTCGACGCTGTTGTGGGCCAATCCGCTCAATCCCTATGTCTGGATCGTGCTGGCGGTGACGCTTGGCTTCGGCTTCGTCGGATTCTACGACGACTATCTGAAGGTCACCAAGCAGACCCATGGCGGTTTTGCCGGGAAATTCCGGCTTGCGATCGAAGCGGCGATCGCGCTGGCCGCCTGCTACGCGCTGGTGCGGCTCGGGCGCGACGTGTCCTCGACCTCGCTCGCGATCCCCTTCTTCAAGGACATGGTGTTCAATTTCGGCTGGTTCTTCATCATCTTTGGCGCCTTCGTCATGGTCGGCGCCGGCAACGCGGTCAATCTGACCGACGGTCTCGACGGTCTTGCGATCGTGCCCGTTATGATCGCCGCCGCCAGTTTCGGCATGATCGCCTACCTGACCGGAAACGCGGTGTTCTCGGACTATCTGCAGATCAACTATGTCGCCGGCGCCGGCGAACTGGCGGTGGTCTGCGGCGCGGTCCTCGGCGCCGGGCTGGGATTTCTCTGGTTCAACGCGCCGCCGGCCTCGATCTTCATGGGCGACACCGGCTCGCTCGCGCTCGGCGGCATGCTGGGTGCGACCGCGGTCGCCGTCAAGCACGAGATCGTGCTCGCGGTGATCGGCGGCTTGTTCGTGCTGGAAGCGGTCTCGGTGATCGTGCAGGTGGTGTCGTTCAAGTTGACGGGAAAGCGCGTATTCAGGATGGCGCCGCTGCATCATCATTTCGAACAGAAAGGCTGGACCGAGCCGCAGATCGTGATCCGGTTCTGGATTATCTCGGTGATGCTGGCGCTGGCCGGCCTCTCCACGCTGAAACTGCGGTGAGCCTTTGATCCCCGTCACTTCCTTTGCCGGCAAGACGGTCGCCGTCTTCGGCCTCGGCGGCTCCGGACTTGCAAGTTGTCACGCCCTGAAGGCGGGCGGCGCGGAAGTAATCGCCGGTGACGACAGCGCCGACTATATCGTCAAGGCCGCCCAGGCCGGTTTCATCACCGCCGATCTGCGCACCGTGTCCTGGGCCAATTTCGCCGCGCTAATTCTGACGCCCGGCGCGCCGCTGACCCATCCGGTGCCGCATTGGAGCGTGCTGGCGGCGCGGCAGGCCGGCATTGAGGTGATCGGCGACATCGAGCTGTTTTGCCGCGAACGACGGCGTCACGCGCCGGATGCGCCGTTCGTGGCGATCACCGGCACCAACGGCAAGTCGACCACGACGGCCCTGATCGCGCATCTGATGAAGGTCGCCGGTTACGATACCCAGATGGGCGGCAATATCGGCACCGCGATCCTGTCGCTGGAGCCGCCGCGGATGGGGCGGGTGCATGTGGTCGAGATGTCGTCCTACCAGATCGATCTTTCGCCGTCGCTCGATCCGTCCGTCGGAATTCTCCTCAACGTCAGCGAAGACCATATCGACCGCCACGGTACGCTCGAACACTACGCCGCGGTGAAGGCGCGCCTGGTCGCCGGCGTTCAGCCGCAGGGCACGTCCATTGTCGGCGTCGATGACGGCTGGTGCCGCAACATTGCCGACCGCCTCGACCGGGCCGGCAGGCGCGTGGTCCGCATCTCCGTGAAGAACCCTCTGCCCGACGGCGTTTATGTCGAGCGCGAAACCATCGTGCGCGCCTCCGGCGGCGCGCGTAGCGAGATCGCAAAACTCGGCGGCATCGGCTCGCTGCGCGGCCTGCACAACGCGCAGAATGCGGCGTGCGCATCGGCCTGCACCCTCGCGATGGGCATCTCGACCGATATCCTGCAGAACGGCCTGCGCAGCTTTCCCGGCCTCGCCCATCGCATGGAGCAGGTCGGCCGCCGCGGCAACGTGCTGTTCGTCAACGACTCCAAGGGCACCAATGCCGACGCCGCTGCGCATGCGCTGTCGTCCTTTGGCGATATCTTCTGGATCGCCGGCGGCAAACCAAAGCTCGGCGGCATCACCGGCCTGACCGAATATTTCCCGCGCATCCGCAAGGCCTATCTGATCGGCGAAGCCGCGCCGGAATTTGCAGGGACCCTGGGCGATCGCGTGTCGCACGAGATATCGGAGACGCTCGAGGTCGCGGTCGCCAATGCCGCGCGCGACGCCGAGGCGTCCGGGCTGGCCGATCCGGTGGTGCTGCTGTCGCCGGCCTGCGCCTCGTTCGACCAGTACCGCAATTTCGAAATCCGGGGGACCAGGTTCCGCGACCTGGTGACGGCGCTGCCGGGTGTGAAGCCGGTGGTGTGATTATGCCGTCATGGCCGGGCATAGCCGTTCGAAGGACGGCGTCGCTTCCGCTCGCCTATGCCCGGCAATCCACGTCTTTCTCGCTGCCGCGCCGAAGACGTGGAAGCCCGGCACAAGGCCGGGCATGACGATCTGAGAGAGGGGCGGCCCTCTATCTTCAAATGTACGCGCTTCATTAACCCCTTGGAAACCATCCTGATCCACCAATGGACGTTACCTCTGCCATTTGGGGACGCCAATGCTTGCCCGTGACCAACGCACCCCGTTTTCCGAATGGTGGTGGACCATCGACAAGTTGCTGCTAGGGGCCATCATCGTGCTGATGCTGGCCGGTATCATCCTGTCGCTGGCGGCGAGCCCACCGGTGGCGACCAGGATCAGGCTCGATCCGTTCCACTTCTTCAACCGGCACATCCTGTTCCTGCTGCCGTCGTTCATGGTGCTTATCGGGGTGTCGTTCCTGTCGCCGCGGCAGATCCGCCGTTCCGCGCTGATCGTTTTCGCACTCAGCATTGCGCTGATCGTGGCGACGCTGTTGCTCGGTCCCGAGGTCAAGGGCTCGCGGCGCTGGATCACGCTGCTCGGCGTCAACATCCAGGCTTCCGAATCCGCCAAGCCGGCGTTCGTGGTGATGGCGGCGTGGCTGTTTGCCGAATCGACCAAGCGCCCGGAAATGCCGGCGACCTCGATGGCGCTGGTGCTTTTGATGATGCTGGTGTCGCTGTTGGTGATGGAGCCGGATTTCGGCCAGACCATGCTGATCCTGATGGTATGGGGCGCGTTGTTCTTCATCGCGGGCATGCGGATGATCTGGGTGCTGGGGCTTGCGGGCGCCGCCAGCGCCGGTCTGTTCGGCGCCTATCTGCTGGTGCCGCACGTCGCCGGCCGCATCAAGCGCTTCATGAATCCGGCCTCGGGCGACACCTTTCAGGTCGACACCGCGATGGAGGCGTTCTGGAACGGCGGCTGGTTCGGGCTAGGGCCCGGCGAAGGCATCGCCAAACGCAGCCTGCCGGACAGCCACACCGACTTCGTGTTCGCGGTCGCGGCGGAGGAGTTCGGCATCATCCTGTGCCTGGCGCTGGTCGCGCTGTTCGCCTTCGTCGTGATCCGCACGCTGTCGCGCGCCTACGCCAGCGAGGACATGTTCGCGCGCTTTGCCGCTTCAGGCCTTGCGATCCTGTTCGGGGTGCAGGCCGCCATCAATATGGCGGTCAATTTGCAGCTGATCCCCGCCAAGGGCATGACGCTGCCGTTCATCTCCTATGGCGGCTCGTCGATCGTCTCGTTGGCCTACGGTGTCGGCATGATGCTGGCGTTGACCAGGCAGCGTCCGCGCACCGAGATGGAATCGATCAACGACGCCAGCGCGGCGCGCGGTTACGCTTAATGGCGAAGTAAGTGCGCCCCCGTCATTGCGAGGAGCGCAGCGACGGGCCCGTCATTTTTTTGGTGCTGCGGCGTGATTCATTGCGTGGATCGATTCGGAGCACGTGATGGACATTCGTATTCGGCAAGCGGAACGTCGGCAGGCTGGTTTTGAGCTGGTCGATCTTGAGAGCCTGGTGGTTGACGACCACTCGGTACGAGCGGTGTGGTCCTTCGTGGAAGGCTTGGACCTTCAGTCGTTCTACGATCGCATCAAGGCGCGTGGCGAGATACCTGGTCGGCCTGCGACCGACCCGCGCATTCTGCTTGCGCTTTGGCTGTATGCGACAGCCGACGGGATTGGGTCGGCCCGCGCGCTGGCGCGGCTGTGCGAGCATCATACGATCTATCGCTGGATCTGCGGCGGGGTCGGGGTGAACCACACGATGCTGTCGGAGTTCCGTCTGGAGAGCGGCGAGTTCCTCGATCGCCTTCTGACGAGCAGTCTGGCGGCTTTGATGAAGGAAGGCCTGATCACACTGGACGAGGTCATCACCGACGGTACCAAGGTCAGGGCCGCGGCAAGCCGCTCGTCGATGCGGCGAAGGCAAACCCTGGTGGAATTGGAAGAAAAGGCCCGGATCAGGGTTGCCGAGTTGAAGCAGGAATTGGAGGCCGATTCTGCGGCGGGCGAGCGGCGGCTGTCGAAGCGTCGCCTCTCTGCAGCCGAAGACCGCGCCCGTCGTGTTGCGGCAGCGTTGGCGAAACATCCTGCAGCAACGCCGAAGGACGAGAAAGACCAGAACGAGGGGGGCGATCCCCCGCTGGCCGGCGGCGGCAAGAGCGGCAAGAAACCCAAGGAAGAGCGTGTCTCGACGACTGATCCGGACGCGCCATTGATGCGGATGGCGGACGGTGCCGTGCGGGTCGCCTATAACGTGCAAGTGGCGAGCGCCTGCGGCTTCGTGGTCGCGATCGAGCCGGTCCAGCGGCGTAATGATCGAGGTCTTGCGCCGGCAGTGGTGGCGCAGGTCCAACAGCGTTGTGGCAAGCTGCCGACCCGCCTGCTGGCCGACACCGGCGCGATGACCGCCGCCGACATCGCGACGCTTGCGCAAACTCACCCCTCCATGCAGGTGTTCAGTCCGCCACCGGCCTGCAAGACGTCCTCCAAACCAGCAAGCAAGGCGCGATACGAACGCAACCGCGCAGCCGAACCGCAATGCCTGAGGGAGTGGCGCGCCCGCATGGACAGTGAAGAAGGCCAAGCGGTCTACAAACGGCGCAGCAACACCGAACACGCCCATGCCCGCCTGAAGAACCGCGGCTTTGAGCGCATGGCCCTGCGTGGCTTGGCCAAAGTCCGCATCGCATGTTGGCTTCATGCCGTGACCCACAACCTTATGTGGGCCATTAGCTGCCGCCGCGCGCTGAAGACGGCCTGATCCACCTCCCATCACATGCCGCACGAGCCGCACATCCCGTCCAATCCCATTGCAGTTCGCCGCCACAGGCGAAATACTTACAGCCCCGACGAAGCAATCCATCTATCGGATGTGCGGCGCTATGGATTGCTTCGCTTCGCTCGCAATGACGGTTTATTGCCTATAGAAGAGCTCCCATGGACAACGCGCCTTTGATTCTCCTGGCCGCGGGCGGTACCGGCGGCCATCTGTTTCCCGCCGAGGCGCTGGGCGTCGAACTGATCAGGCGCGGCCTGCGCGTGCGGCTGGCGACCGATGCCCGCGCGCTACGCTACAGCGGGTTGTTCACCAGGGACATGATTGACGTGGTGCCGAGCGAGACCGTGCGCAGCCGCAACCCGGTGTCGCTGGCGCGCACCGGCATCATGCTCGGCTATGGCGCATTGGTGGCGCTCAATCTGGTGCGGCGGCTGAAGCCCGCGGCCGTGATCGGGTTCGGCGGCTATCCGACCGTGCCGCCCTTGATGGCGGCGCGCTGGCTCGGCGTGCCCTGCATCATTCACGACGCCAACGCCGTGCTCGGCCGCGCCAACCGCTTTCTTTCCAGCCGCGTCGATGCGGTTGCGACGTCGTTGCCCGGCGTGCTCGATCGCGATCCTTCGCTCGCGGGCAAGACCGCCACGGTCGGCACGCCGATGCGTCCGGCGATTCTCGCCGCAGCTGCGGTGCCGTTTGCGGCACTCGAGCCGAATGGTTCGCTTCGCATGCTGGTGGTCGGCGGCAGCCAGGGCGCGCGGGTGATGAGCGACATCGTGCCACCGGCCGTCGAGCGGCTGGAGCCGGCGCTGTGGAGCCGTCTGGTCCTGACGCAGCAGGTCCGCGAAGAGGACATGGCACGGGTCCGCGCGGTCTATGACCGGCTCAAGATCGACGCCGAACTGGCGCCGTTCTTCGGCGACCTGCCAGCAAAACTCGCGTCGAGCCACCTGGTGATCTCGCGTTCCGGCGCCGGCACCGTGGCCGAACTTGCCGCGATCGGTCGGCCGTCCATCCTGGTGCCATTGCCTGGCGCGATCGATCAGGACCAGTTCGCCAATGCCGGCGTGTTGTCGCAGGCGAACGGCGCTCTACGGATTGCGCAGACCGAATTTACCCCCGACCGGCTGGCGGCGGAAATCTCCGCGCTTGCCGCCGAACCCGCAAAACTCACCGCGATGGCCACGGCCGCCCGCAGCGTCGGCCGGCTCGACGCGGCGGAGCGGCTGGCCGATCTGGTTGCGAAAGTGGCCGGAATCTAGGCGCTTACGGACAAAATTGCCCTTGTCAGCGCCTTCGAAAGCGGGGCATCCAGTACGCGGTGCCGCTGATTTGGCTCACGGGCAGCGCGGAATACTGGATCGCCCGCCTTCGCGGGCGATGACACTGAGGACCAACCATGAGACTGCCGCGCGAGATCGGACCCATCCACTTCGTCGGGATCGGCGGCATCGGCATGAGCGGCATCGCCGAGGTGCTGTGTAATCTCGGCTATACCGTGCAGGGCTCGGACGCCTCCGAGAGCGGCAACGTCACCCGGCTGCGCGACAAGGGCATCACCGTGTCCGTCGGCCACAAGGCCGAGAATGTCGACGGCGCCGACGTGGTCGTGGTCTCCACCGCGATCAAGCGCGACAATCCGGAACTGATGGCGGCGCGCGCGCAGCGCATTCCCGTCGTGCGCCGCGCCGAAATGCTGGCCGAACTGATGCGGCTGAAGAGCTGCGTCGCGATCGCCGGCACCCACGGCAAGACCACCACCACCACGATGGTGGCAACGCTGCTCGATGCAGGCGATCTCGATCCCACCGTGATCAATGGCGGTATCATCAACGCCTACGCCTCCAATGCACGATTGGGCGCCGGCGACTGGATGGTGGTAGAAGCCGACGAGAGCGATGGCACGTTCCTGAAGCTGCCATCCGATGTCGTGATCGTCACCAATATCGATCCCGAGCATCTCGATCACTTCAAGACGTTCGAGGCGATCCAGGACGCATTCCGCAATTTCGTCGAGAACGTTCCGTTCTACGGCTTTGCCGTGATGTGCACCGACCATCCCGTGGTGCAGACCCTGGTCGGCAAGATCGAGGATCGGCGCATCATCACCTATGGCGAAAATCCGCAGGCCGATGCGCGGCTGATGGATCTGACGCCGATGGGCGGCGGTTCGAAATTCAAGGTCGCGTTCCGCAACCGCAAGACCGGTGCCACGTATGAGCTATCGGACCTCATGCTGCCGATGCCGGGACGCCACAATGCATTGAACGCCACGGCAGCGATCGCGGTGGCGCATGAGCTCGGCATTTCCGACGAAGCGATCCGCAAGGCGATCGCCAGCTTCGGCGGCGTCAAGCGGCGCTTCACCAAGACCGGCGAATATAACGGCGTCACCGTGATCGACGATTACGGCCATCACCCGGTCGAGATAGCGGCGGTGCTGAGGGCGGCGCGGGAATCCACCAACGGCAAGATCATAGCCGTGGTGCAGCCGCATCGCTTCACCCGGCTGCAATCGCTGTTCGAGGAATTTTGCACCTGCTTCAACGATGCCGATGCGGTCGTCGTCGCCGAAGTCTATCCGGCCGGCGAAGCGCCGATCCCGGGCATCGATCGCGACCATTTTGTGCTCGGTTTGCGCGCGCATGGCCACCGCGAGGTGATTCCGCTGCCGAATGCCGGCGAACTCGCCAAGGTCGTTCACGGCATCGCCGGCCGCGGCGATCTCGTCGTCTGCCTCGGCGCCGGCAACATCACGCAATGGGCCTACGTGCTGCCGGACGAATTGAAGGCGTTGGGGTAGTGGCGGTGTTCCCCGACATCACCGCCGATCTCAAGGCCGCGATGCCCGAATTGCGCGGGCGGCTTTTGGCGAACCAGTCGCTGGCCGAGCTGACCTGGTTTCGCGTCGGCGGTCCGGCGCAGGTGCTGTTCACGCCGTCGGATGAAAACGATCTCTCCTACTTCCTGGCGCATCTTGCGAAGGAGTTGCCGATCACTGTCGTCGGCGTCGGCTCCAATTTGATCGTGCGCGACGGCGGTATCCCTGGCGTGGTGATCCGGCTGTCGCCGCGCGCGTTCGGCGAAACAGCCGCGGAAGGCGATATCGTCAGCGCGGGCTCCGCGGCGCTCGACAAGCGCGTGGCGGAAACGGCGGCGGCGGCGAATGTCGGCGGCATGGAATTCTTCTTCGGCATCCCCGGCACCATCGGCGGCGCGTTGCGGATGAATGCCGGCGCCAACGGCAGCGAGACCAAGGATGTGCTGGTCGAGGCCACCGGCATCGGCGGCGACGGCGCCCGGCATGTGTTTTCCAACGCCGACATGAATTTCGTCTACCGCAGCAGCGGCGTCGATCCGGCGATCATTTTCACCTCGGCGCGGTTTCGCGGGGCCATCGCCGCGCCGGAAGCGATCCGCGCGCGCATGAACGAGGTGCAGACCCATCGCGAGACCGCCCAGCCGATCCGCGAAAAGACCGGCGGCTCGACCTTCAAGAACCCGCCCGGCCACAGCGCCTGGAAACTGATCGACGCCGCCGGCTGCCGCGGCCTTCGCGTCGGCGGCGCACAGGTGTCGGAGATGCATTGCAATTTCCTGATCAATACCGGTGATGCCACCGGGCATGATATCGAAACCCTCGGCGAGACGGTACGAACGCGGGTTAAGGAAAATTCCGGAATCGAGTTACACTGGGAAATCAAGCGGATCGGAATCGAGCAAGGCTGATGCGGATTACCATTCTCTTCGGCGGCACCAATAAAGAGCGGCTGGTCTCGGCGGCGAGCGCGCAGGCGCTGCACCGCGCCTTACCGGAGGCCGATCTCTGGTTCTGGCACGTTGCCGACACTGTGCACGAAGTTCGATCCGAAACGCTACTCAATCACCGGCGGCCGTTCGAGGACGATTTTGAGCCCGGCAGTCGCGGCATCGCGTTCGAAGCCGCACTCGACAAGGCAAAGACCGAAGACCGCCTGCTGGTGCTCGGCCTGCATGGCGGCCGGGCGGAGAATGGCGAACTGCAGGCGATGTGCGAGATGCGGGGGATTCCATTCACCGGATCCGGCTCGGCGTCGTCGCATCTCGCCTTCGACAAGGTGGCGGCGAAACGCTTTGTGGCGATAGCGGGCGTCAAGGCGCCTGCGGGGATTGCGCTGGAAAATATCGATGCCGCGCTCGTCGAACACGGCAGGCTGATTGCAAAACCGGCGAAGGATGGATCGAGCTACGGCCTGATCTTCGTCAATGCCAAGCAGGACCTCGTCGCCGTCCGCAACGCCGCAAAGACCGAGGAATATCTGATCGAGCCGTTCGTCACCGGCATCGAAGCCACCTGTGGCGTGCTGGAGCAGTCGGACGGTACGGTTTTTTCGCTGCCGCCGATCGAGATCGTGCCTGGGGAGGGCGCGTTCGACTATACCGCCAAATATCTGCTCAAATCGACCCAGGAGATCTGCCCGGGCCGCTTTTCGCCCGAGACCACGGCCGGGATCATGGACGAGGCGATCCGGGCGCACCGGGCGCTGTCGTGCACCGGCTATTCCCGCACCGATTTCATCGTTTCGCCGAACGGGCCGATCTATCTCGAGACCAATACCTTGCCGGGCCTGACCCCGGCCTCGCTGTATCCGAAGGCGCTGAAGGCGCAGGGGATCGATTTCGCCGATTTCCTGCGCGATCAGATCGTGCTGGCCGAAAAACGCTGCCCGCGATAGCGGGGACCCCCCCAACCGGCCGGGCTGTCGGCCGTTATGGACGGGAACCGGCCGGGCCGGACGACTTATTGCTAAAATCCTAACGATTGCGCGGCAAAGTACTCACAGGGCACATCAAAACACGCCCTGAGCGCACCGGTTTTACCCTTTGTTTACCAGGAAGTCCGAAGGTTAACGCTGGCGGCGCATGTGGCGCTTGGCTGCCGGGGCGTGAGCAGTTGCGGATTTCCGCTTCGACGACCGCATCGAGGGAGAAAAGGCCTCTTCTGACTGGAGGTCCAAATCCAGCCCGGCATGACCGAGACGGCATCTGTGCCAGAACTCGCAAAGCTTTTTGCGGGAACAACATTTGACGAGCTCGTGCAATGGATGGTGCAGGACGCCTCGCTCGATCACTGCGATCGCTGGGGCCCCAAGCTGACCTGAAAGCAGCCGCTATCGGAGCGGCGGTGCTGTTGCGCGAGTGGCTGGGCCGACGTCGTCGCGTTCGCGCCAGGCCAGCGCTCGATCGCGCGCCGCCCAACCGGTTCATCCTGACGATTGAACGTTATTTGCCGCACCGGGCCGGCGTCACGTTGACCGTGCTGATCCTGCTCGGCAGCGCCGGATTCGGCACCGTCAGGGGCGGCCATGTCGATGAACTGACCCAGGCCCTGAGCGATACCCGCAATGCGCTGGCCAATTCTGCCGGATTCCGCATCACCACCGTCGCCATCAACGGCCGCAAGCAGTTGAGCCAGGACGAAGTGCTCGGGATCGGCGGCGTCAACGGCCGCTCGTCGCTGTTGTTCCTCGATGCCGCCACCGTGCGCGACAAGCTCAAGGCCAATCCCTGGATCGCCGACGCCACGATATTGAAACTTTATCCCGGCCAGCTTCAGATCAACATCACCGAGCGGTCGGCGTTCGCGCTGTGGCAGCAGGACGGCCGCCTGTCGGTTATCGCCGACGATGGCGCGGTGCTGGAGCCCTATGTGTCGCGCCGCTTCGTCACGCTGCCGCTGGTAGTGGGCAAGGGCGCCGATGTCCGAGCCAGGGATTTCCTGGCGCTGCTCGACCGCTATCCGCAAGTCCGCGCGGTGACCAAGGCTGCGATCTTCGTCGGCCAGCGGCGCTGGAACCTGCGGCTCAAGGATGGCCTCGATATCAGGTTGCCTGAAAACGACGTCGGCAATGCGCTGGCGGCGCTGAGCAGGCTCGACAAAGAGGAAAAGCTGTTCTCGCGCGACATCGTCGCCGTCGACATGCGCCTGCCGGACCGGCTGACGGTGCAATTGTCCGAGGATGCGGCCAAGGCCCGCGAAGAGCTGTTCAAGGACAAGAAGACCAAGAAGAAGGCCGGTGACGCATGACCGGCCTCGATCGCAATCAGACCCCGAAGACGCGGCCGATGGCGCAGAAGCGCACCGCGCTGGTGGCTTCGCTCGATGTCGGCACCAGCAAGATCGCCTGCATGATCGCGCGGCTGAAGCCGTGCCCGCCGA
Source organism: uncultured Alphaproteobacteria bacterium (assembly GCA_963836765.1). Taxonomy (GTDB): domain Bacteria; phylum Pseudomonadota; class Alphaproteobacteria; order Rhizobiales; family Xanthobacteraceae; genus Bradyrhizobium. Next base: position 156,744 of record CAWILG010000033.1, on the reverse strand, counting down.
ACGAGGCCTTGCGCGGCCGCAGCCATGCCGTCGAATTGATCGGCTACAGCCAGATCCAGTCGCGCGGCGTCAAGGCCGGCGCGGTCGTCGACCTCGCCGAATGCGAACAGGTGGTGCGCCAGGCCGTCGCGCTGGCCGAACGCATGGCCAAGGTCCGCGTCGAATCCATTTTGCTGTCGGTCTCCGGCGGCCGGCTGCACGGCCAGCTGGTGGAAGCCGCAGCCGATATTCGCGGTGGTTCCGTCACCGAGGCCGACATCAGCCGCGTGACCTCGACCGGGATGCGCCATGCCACTGGCGAGGGCCGCACCGTGCTGCATGCGCTGCCGGTCGGCTACGCGCTCGACGGCGTCAAGGGCATCCGCGATCCCAGAGGCATGGTGGCGCGGCAGTTCGGCGTCGACATGAACGTGGTCACCGCGGACGCTACCGTCGCCAAGAACCTGATGCTGGTGGTCGAGCGTTGCCATCTCAACGTCGAAGCCATGGCGGCCGGCCCCTATGTGGCGGGGCTTTCGGTCCTGACCGACGACGAAGCCGATCTCGGTGCCGCCGTGGTCGAGATGGGCGCCGGCTCGACCACGATTGCAACCTATTCGGGCGGACGGTTCGTGCACGCCTCGGGATTTGCGCTCGGCGGGCAACACATCACGATGGATCTGGCACGTGGTGTCGGTGCATGCATTGCGGATGCCGAGCGAATCAAGACTTTATACGGCACCGTGCTGACCGGCGGATCCGACGCGCGCGAGCTGATGTCCGTTCCCACTGCAGGCGACGAACGCGACGCTCCGCAGATCGTCTCGCGCGCCACGATCGCCAACATTGTCCGGCATCGCGCCGAGGAGATTTTTGAAATGGTCCGGGACCGACTCGCGGATTCCCCCTTTGCGGCAGAGCCGAGGGCGCGGGTTGTCCTGAGCGGTGGCGCTTCGCAGCTCACCGGCACCGTCGAGCTTGCCACCCGTATTCTCAACCGGCCGGTCCGCATCGGCCGCCCGCTCGGCTTCGGCCGCATGCCCAATGAGGCAAAGGGCCCGTCGTTTGCGGTGCCCGCGGGCCTTTTGGTCTATCCGCAATACGCTCATCTGGAACACGTCGAACCGCGGCATACGCGGCAGCTCAGAACAGGGACTGACGGCTATTTCGGAAAGGTCGGACGATGGCTTCGCGAGGGCTTTTGATGACCGGATCCCAGACCAAACGACTTTCACCAACTCCCGCGGCCGCCGGCCGGGGCGAACCAACGCGCGCGTAATCGAGAGGCACCCATGGCACTCAATCTGACCCCCCCTGACATCAGCGAGCTGAAACCGCGGATTACCGTCTTCGGCGTCGGTGGAGCAGGCGGCAATGCCGTCAATAACATGATCACTGCCGGGTTGCAGGGCGTCGATTTCGTCGTCGCCAACACCGACGCGCAGGCGCTGACCATGTCCAAGGCCCAGCGCATCGTGCAGATGGGCACGCAGGTCACCCAGGGCCTCGGCGCCGGTTCGCAGCCCGACGTCGGCGCGGCCGCGGCGCAAGAGGTCATCGACGAGCTTCGCGATCATCTGAGCGGCGCCAACATGGTGTTCGTCACCGCCGGCATGGGCGGCGGCACCGGCACCGGTGCTGCCCCTGTGATCGCCAAGACCGCACGCGAGATGGGCATCCTCACCGTCGGCGTGGTGACGAAGCCGTTCCACTTCGAAGGCGCGCGCCGCATGCGCACCGCCGAGGCCGGCATTGCCGAGCTGCACAAGGTGGTCGATACGCTCCTGATCATTCCGAACCAGAACCTGTTCCGGGTCGCCAACGAAAAGACCACCTTCGCCGACGCCTTCGCGATGGCCGACCAGGTGCTGTATTCGGGCGTCGCCTGCATCACCGACCTGATGGTCAAGGAAGGCCTGATCAATCTCGACTTCGCCGACGTCCGCGCCGTGATGCGCGAAATGGGCAAGGCGATGATGGGCACCGGCGAGGCCACCGGCGAGAAGCGCGCGCTGACCGCGGCCGAAGCTGCGATCGCCAACCCGCTGATCGATGATTCATCGATGAAGGGTGCCCGCGGCCTCCTGATCTCGATCACCGGCGGCAAGGACCTGACCCTGTTCGAAGTCGACGAAGCCGCGACGCGGATTCGCGAAGAAGTCGACCAAGACGCCAACATCATCGTCGGCGCGACCTTCGACGAAACGCTGGACGGTATCATCCGTGTCTCCGTCGTTGCCACCGGCATCGAGCAGGCGATCATCGCGCGCAACTCCGCCGCGCCGCCCGCGGTTGCAACCAATGCCACCGCGACGTCGACGCCGGACAGCCGTCTGGCCGACCTGACCGCGCGGCTGCGCGCCGACAATCAGCGCCTTGCCGAACGCGCCCAGAAGCTCGAGACGACGGCACCTGTGCAGACGGCTCCGGCCGCAGCCCCCGCCGCGCCGCAGCGCGCGTCGAACAGCGTCGAGCGTGCCGCATTGGCCGCCATCGCCGCCGCCGTCGCCCCCGAAGCGCCGCCATCGGCGCCGCTGCAGCCCGCCTCCTATGGCGACGTCACGGTTCGTCCGATCGCGCAGAAGCCGTCGCTGTTCCCCGATCACGATATCGCCCGCATCGAGACCGAAGAGCCGGCGACACCCGAAACCTTCATCCCGCAGGCGGCCGAGCGTCCGCCGGTCCGCGCCCCCAGGATGCCGAAGTTCGAGGATCTCCCGATGCCGGCGCAGGCCGAAATCCGGCAGGCCCGCGGCGAGGCCGGCGAAGATCATCCGCAGAAGACCCGGCTGTCGCTGCTGCAGCGGCTGGCCAATGTCGGCCTCGGCCGTCGCGACGAAGAGACCGAGCCACCGATCGAGGCGCGCGCCTCGGGACCGGCGATGTCGCCGTTGCCGCCGCTCCCCGAACGCAAGCCGCAACGGTCGGTGGCCCAGCAGATGGCCGGTAACGAGCCGGTATCGGAGTATGCAAGACGCCCGGCTCCGCAGGGGCTGGACGTTCATGGCCGCCCCGCACCTGTTGCCGCGGCGCCACAGGGCGACGACCATCTTGATATCCCGGCCTTCCTGCGCCGGCAGTCGAACTGAAGTTTGTTACAATTCTGAGGACCGAAAAGGCCCCGGCTGATCCAGCCGGGGCCTTTTTCTTGTGACCCGATCCAGATCACAGTCGGGTGATCAAGCAACTGATATTAAATGATTAATTATGCATTCTGTGGTCAGGTATCGTAGCCAGAACGGCCCTGAACCTCGCCGTAGTTTGGTTAAGCTTTGGCGCGAATGCGGCAGAGATAGGGTAACAATCGGTAAAAAAGCGTGAGTTGGCGCGCTTTGGGGCAGTGACTATGGTCTGCCGTGACTTGGGGATACTTGAGGCGAATCGGCTGGGGAAGTTGGCCGAACGCTTGAAGTGAAGTCGGGTAGTGGGCGATTATCGCATGAAGTTCAGCCGTCAAACAACGCTTCGGTCGCAAGCCACCGTGACGGGCGTCGGCGTACATTCCGGTTTACCCGTTAGTCTGACGCTCGGACCTGCACCCATCGATGCAGGTTTTATTTTTGTCCGCACCGGCCTCGACGATTCCGACCGTGAAGTTCCGGCCACCGCCGAATCCGTCATCGCAACCGATCTTGCGACCGTTCTCGGCGACCGTGATGGTCCGCTGGTCTCCACCGCCGAGCATGTGCTTGCTGCACTGCGTGGCATGGGTGTCGACAATGCCGTCATCGAAGTCGATGGTCCGGAAGTTCCGATCATGGACGGCAGCGCTGCGGCGTTCGTCGCGGCGATCGATCAGGCCGGCATCGTTACCCAATCCGCAACCCGCCGTTTCATCCAGGTGCTGAAGCCGGTGCAGGTTGCGATCGGCGATTCCTTCGGCGAATTGCGTCCCTATGCCGCCGGGTTCCGCGCCGAGGTCGAAATCGACTTCGCCAATCCCGTGATCGGCCGCCAGAGCTATTCGCTCGATCTCAGCGCGGAAAGCTTCCGCCGCGAGATTTCCCGCGCCCGCACTTTTGGCTGCATGAACGATGTGGCGCGGCTCTGGAGCGCCGGTTTCGCGCTCGGCGCCTCCTTTGAGAATTCAGTGGTGTTCGACGAGACCCGTCTGCTCAACGCCGAAGGCCTGCGTTACAGCGACGAATGCGCCCGCCACAAGGTACTTGACGTGATCGGCGATCTCGCTTTGGCCGGCCTGCCGCTGCTCGGCGCCTATCGTTCGGTGCGTGGCGGCCACAAGCTCAACCACGCGGTGCTGACGGCGCTGCTGGCCGATCGCAGCGCCTGGCGGATCGTCGAGGCCGAGACGGCGCGCCGCTCCCGCAGCCATGTCGAGGCCGGCAGTGGAATGGTGGGCGGCATGATTGCCCCGGCCTACGGCCCGGACGTTTCCTGATTTCCCTCCACAGGGATTTTCTGCAGTAACCACAATTGGTAACGATGGTTTTCTGCCGCCTTAATCCGGGCGGAATGGCTGCGTATTCGGTTGGTTCACGACCATTTTTCGGCTACACAGGCCCTGCGGTTGCTAGATTAGGCGTCAATGGCGCGGGGGAATATTGCGTCCATGATCGCGGTTCATGGACGGGCGGGCTCCATCATTCACCGCATCATAGGCGTCAGGTCTTAAATTCCATGTCGGCACAGCGTATGACGCTCGAACAACGCAAACCATCGGGCTTTGGCAGCCTCAAGCGGGCCGCGCGGTCGCTTCGGCTCGCGGCGGGCCTGATCGTGCTGGCTATTCCCTTGAGCGGATGCGGCACCGGTTCGCTGTGGGACAAGTTCCTCGCCAAGGACGACACCTTCGTCGACGAGCCCGCGGACAAGCTCTACAATGAGGGCTTGTACTTGATGAACCAGCGCAAGGAGCCGAAGGCGGCGTCGAAGAAATTCGAGGAAGTCGACCGCCAGCATCCTTATTCCGACTACGCGCGCAAATCGCTGCTGATGTCGGCCTATGCGTTCTACACCGCCGGCGATTACGACAGCTGCATCGGCGCGGCGACCCGCTACGTCACCCTGCATCCCGGCAGCCCGGATGCGGCCTACGCGCAATATCTGATCGCGGCGTCGCATTACGACCAGATCCCGGACATCTCCCGCGACCAGGGCCGCACCGAGAAGGCGATCGCGGCGCTGGAAGAGGTGATTCGCAAATATCCGACGTCGGAATACGCCACCACCGCCAAGGCCAAGCTGGAAGGCGCGCGCGACCAGCTCGCCGGCAAGGAAATGGACGTCGGCCGCTATTACATGGACAAGCGCGACTGGCCCGCCGCCATCAACCGCTTCAAGACCGTGGTCACCCGGTATCAGACCACGCGGCATGTCGAGGAAGCGCTGGCGCGGCTGACCGAGGCCTATATGGCGATCGGCATCGTCGGCGAGGCGCAAACCGCCGCCGCCGTGCTTGGCCACAATTTTCCTGACAGCCGCTGGTACAAGGACGCCTATAATCTTGTAAAGTCCGGCGGTCTCGAGCCGAGCGAGAATCAGGGTTCCTATATTTCCAGGGCCTTCAAGAAGATGGGTCTCGGCTAGGAAATTACTTCGCATGCTGGCGCGTCTGTCGATCCGTGACATCGTCCTGATCGAACGGCTCGATATCGAGTTTTCCCGTGGCCTCGCGGTGCTGACCGGCGAGACCGGCGCGGGCAAATCCATCCTGCTTGATGCCTTCGCGCTGGCGCTCGGCGGCCGCGGCGACGCGGGCCTGGTCCGTCACGGCGTGGAGCAGGGCCAGGTTACCGCCGTGTTCGATGTGCCCAAGAGCCATCCGGCGGCAGCGATCCTGGCCGATAACGGCCTCGACGATACCGGTGAAATGATCCTGCGCCGGGTGCAGCTTGCCGACGGGCGCACCCGCGCCTTCATCAACGACCAGGCGATCAGCGTGCAGACGCTCAAAGCCGTAGGCTCAGCGCTGGTCGAAATTCACGGCCAGCATGACGAGCGCGCGCTGGTCGATGCCTCGACCCATCGCCGGCTGCTCGATGCCTTCGCCGGCCTCGAAAAGGACGTCGCGGCGCTGGAACAGCTTTGGGATATCAGGCGCACCGCGCTCGGTGCGCTCGACGAGCATCGCGCCGGCATGGAGCGCGCCGCCCGCGAGGCCGACTACCTCCGCCACGCCGCCGACGAACTGAGGACGCTCAAGCCAAAGGAGGGCGAGGAAACTGCGCTCGCCGAACGCCGCACCACCATGATGCAGGGCGAGAAGATCGCCAGCGATTTGCGCGAGGCGCAGGAGGCGGTCGGCGGCAACCATTCGCCGGTGCCGGCGCTGGCCGCCGCGGTGCGCCGGCTGGAGCGCCGCGCCGCCAATTCGCCGGCGCTGGTGGAACCAGCCGTGAAAGCGATCGACATCGCGATCAACGCGCTGGAAGAGGCCGACCAGCATCTCAGTGCCGCGCTGATCGCCGCCGATTTCGATCCGGCCGAACTGGAGCGGATCGAGGAACGGCTGTTTGCGCTCCGCGCCGCCTCGCGCAAATATTCGACCGCCGTCGATGGCCTGGCGGCGCTCGCCGCCAAATACGCCGCCGACGTGGCGCTGATCGATGCCGGCGCCGACCAGTTGAAGAAGCTGGAGGCCGCGGCGTCCGAGGCCGACCAGCGCTACGGCGCTGCGGCTTTGAAACTCTCGGCGGCGCGGACAAAATCCGCCGAAAAGCTCAACAAGGCCGTCAATGCCGAACTGGCGCCGCTCAAACTCGAGCGCGCGAAATTCATGACGCAGGTCGAGACCGACGCCCAATCGCCGGGGCCGCAGGGCATCGACCGCATCGAGTTCTGGGTGCAGACCAATCCGGGGACCAAAGCAGGCCCGCTGATGAAGGTGGCTTCCGGCGGCGAGCTGTCGCGGTTCCTGCTGGCGCTGAAAGTCGTGCTGTCCGATCGCGGCTCGGCGCCGACGCTGGTGTTCGACGAAATCGACACCGGCGTGGGCGGCGCGGTGGCCGACGCCATTGGCGCCCGGCTGGCGCGGCTCGCCGGAAAAGTCCAGGTGATGGCGGTGACGCACGCGCCGCAGGTCGCAGCCCGTGCCAACCAGCATCTCCTCATTTCAAAGGACGCGCTCGACAAGGGCAAGCGCGTCGCCACCCGCGTCAATGCGCTCGCCGCCGACCACCGCCGCGAGGAAATCGCCCGCATGCTGGCCGGCGCCGAGATCACCGCCGAAGCGCGCGCGGCCGCCGACCGGCTGCTCCGCGCGGCGACGGCGTAACGACGGCGCGCGACCATGGCTGCGAAAACGAAGAAGCCCCTCGTCGATGCCGCGAAGCTCACCAAGGCCCAGGCCAAGGTCGAGCACATGCGGCTGGCACTGGAACTGGAAGGTCACGACAAGCGATACTACCAGGACGACGCGCCCAGCGTCACCGACGCCGAATACGATGCGCTGCGGCAGCGCTACAACGCCATCGAGAAGCGCTTTCCCGAATTCGTCACCTCGGACTCGCCGTCGCAAAAGGTCGGCGCCGCACCCTCGGGACGATTCAGGAAAGTCCGTCACGCGGTCCCGATGCTGTCGCTCGACAATGCCTTCGCGGAAGAGGACGTGATCGATTTCGTCGGCCGTATCCGGCGCTTTCTGAAGCTCGGTGACGACGACAGGATCGATTTTTCCGCTGAGCCGAAGATCGACGGGCTGTCGATGTCGCTGCGCTACGAGGGCGGTGAACTCGTCACGGCCGCCACCCGTGGCGACGGTGCGGAAGGCGAGGAAGTCACCGCCAATATCCGCACGCTTGAAGATGTGCCGCAGAAGCTGAAGGGCCGCAACGTGCCTGATGTCTGCGAGGTCCGCGGCGAGGTCTACATGACCAAGGGGGCCTTTCTCGCGCTCAACAAGAAGCAGGTCGAGGCCGGAGAAGCTCCGTTCGCCAATCCGCGCAATTCGGCGGCCGGTTCGCTGCGTCAGAAGGATCCGACCATTACCGCCTCGCGGCCGCTCGGCTTTTTCGCCTATGCCTGGGGCGAGATGAGCGCGATGCCGGAAGAAACCCAGTCCGGCATGATCGGCTGGTTCCAGCGCTGCGGCTTCAAGACCAATCCGCTGACAAAACTCTGCCACTCGACCGATCAGTTGGTCGCGTTCCACGGCAAGATCGAGCAGCAGCGCGCCGAGCTCGACTACGATATCGATGGCGTCGTCTACAAGATCGACCGGCTCGACTGGCAGGAGCGGCTGGGCTTCGTGTCGCGAACGCCGCGCTGGGCGATCGCCCATAAATTCCCGGCCGAGCGCGCCACGACCGTGCTGCGCGATATCGAAATCCAGGTCGGGCGTACCGGTTCGTTCACGCCCGTCGGCAAGCTGGAGCCGGTGGGCGTCGGTGGCGTCATCGTGCAGAACGTCACCTTGCATAATGAGGATTACATCAAGGGCATCGGCGGCGACGGCGAGCAACTGCGCGACGGCCGCGATATCCGGATCGGCGATACCGTTGTGATCCAGCGGGCCGGCGACGTGATTCCGCAGGTCGTCGACGTCGTCATCGACAAGCGGCCGAAGAACGCAAAGGAATTCCACTTCCCGAAAAAATGCCCGTGTCCGCTGCATACCGACGTGGTGCGCGAGGAGACCGCGACGGGGGAGGAGGGCTCGCGCGCCCGCTGCACCGGCGAGTTCGCCTGTCCGTTCCAGAAGATCGAGCACTTGAGGCTTTTCGTCTCGCGCCGCGCCTTCGACATCGACGGGCTCGGCGAGAAGCAGATCCAGTACTTCTTCGACGAAGGATGGGTGAAGGAGCCCGCCGATATTTTCACGCTGCCCAAACGCAACGCCAGGCTGAAGCTGGAGGAGATTGAAGGCTACGGCGAAACGTCCGTGCGCAACCTGTTTGCATCGATCGCGGGGCGGCGCAGGATTTCGCTCGAGCGTTTCATCTATGCGCTCGGCATGCGTCATGTCGGCGAGACCACCGCGCTGGCGCTGGCGCGCGGCTACGGTTCCTGGCAGGCGTTCCACGACGCCGGGCTGAAAGTCGCCAAGGGAGATGAGGAGACCATCGCCGAGATGGACGCGCTGGACCAGATCGGCGACACCGTGATCAAGAGCGTCGCCGCCTATTTTGGTGAAAGCCACAACCGCGGCATCGTCGAGCGGCTGACGAAAGAGGTTGAAATCCTCGATGCCGAGAAGCCGAAGAGCAATTCGGTGGTTGCCGGCAAGACCGTCGTCTTCACCGGTTCGCTGGAAAAGATGACCCGCGACGAAGCCAAGGCGACCGCCGAACGGCTGGGCGCCAAGGCGGCCGGCTCGGTGTCGAAGAAGACCGATTATGTGGTCGCGGGGCCGGGCGCCGGCTCAAAACTGGCCGAGGCCAAGAAGCACGGCGTTGCCGTGCTGACCGAGGACGAGTGGCTGCAGCTGATCGGGGAGTGAAGCTCTCCCCACACTCCGGCCGTCGTCACCTGCCGAAGGCGGGGGGCTTGATACCCCAGAGACCTGTTTAATCAGCCGTTGGCGTCAAGCGCCTTCGCGTGGCACGCCGGCGCGGTGCTGGAACGCTAGCGCTCGCGGCTCCACGGGAAGAGGGAGGCCGGGAAATCTGCCGCATAGCGGTGACCTATCGGCGGGCGGGGCTGTTCTTCCGGCGGGTTCGGGTCGGGCTCCACCAGCTTCCGATACAGATGCCAGGTGGCATGACCGAGCACTGGAAGAACGACAGCGAGACCGACGAAGAACGGTAGCGAACCGATCGCCAGCAGTACCGCAACTATCAGACCCCATGCGGCCATCGCAAACGGATTCTCCCTCACAGCCCGCAGTGACGTCCGGATTGCGTCGATCGCGGTCGCATGCCGGTCGAGCATCAACGGAAACGACACGACACTGACGCACAGGGCCACGACGGCGAACAGGAAGCCGACGCCGCAGCCGACGATGATGAGCGACCATCCTTCCGGCGTCGTCAATACACGCGTTGCGAAATCAGGGATGGTTGCAGCCGGAGCGTGGCCGAAGGTTGCAACGTAGATCGCGTCCGCGACGGCGATCCAGGTCCCGAACAGAACGAGCAGGAGTAAGCCGAGTTCGAGCATGGCGCCGAAAGACGGCGCGCGCAGTACCTGCATGGCATCCCACGCAGCGGCTTCCTCGCCGCGCTCGCGGCGGCGGCTGAGCTCGTAGAGGCCGAGCCCTGCAAAAGGACCAATCAACGTAAAACCGGCGGCTAACGGAAACAGCAGCGGCAGCACGGAATAGCCAATCACAAGCCTGAACAGGACAAGTCCGAGGACGGGATAAATCACGCACAGGACGACGGCGTGAGTTGGGATGGCCTTGAAGTCTTCCCAGCCCAGGCGCAGCGCGTCGCTCAAGTCGGAAAGGCTGATCTTGCGAACGACAAAGGCGGTAGAGACGCCAAACAGTTGCAGTTTGGGTCTTGCGAATACTGTGGCCATGGCTCCGGTCTCCTTGCCTGTGATCGCAGGGGAACGGCGCGCCTTCAACCCGCGCGCAATCGTCTCATGCGCGAAAATCGCGATCGAGTCCGGCAAACCAGATTCAACGGAAAAGAGCTTTGCCGGACGACACCTGTCGCGACCGGTGCTGTGAGCTTACGCCGACGGAAGCCAGATAGCGCTCACGGTTGGGTGATTTGTGCTCCTGCTCACCTCGTTTGTTGCATTGCATCACCAGACGCTTGGTGGCGATGGATGCTCCCATCGCATTGCGCATTGGACTCGCGAGACCAGGGCGCGACATAGCTCTCGATTGAGCTATTGACGGCAGGCTCGGCGGGGATCATCTTGAAGTTCTGAACGCCCCAAGCTCCTGTGAGATGAGCGGTCGTGACGTGCGGTTTGTGTCGACCTTTTACGTTGCGACCGGTCAAATGGGCGAGGCAAGAGGCACGACGATGGCGAAGATGAAATTCGCCATCGCGACAGACGTGAGCTCCGCCCTTTAGCTCGTATCCGCAGCCTTTGATGGCAAGGATGCATAAAGGATGGCTGTAGCGATCATACTGCTTCTGGTTGCGGTCGCCTCGGTGCTGTTTCACATCTTCAGCCCGTGGTGGTGGACACCGCTCGCCTCTAACTGGCGCTACATCGACGATACCATCACCCTGACATTCTGGATCACCGGCGCGGTTTTCTTCGCGGTCGTCGCGTTCATGGCCTATTGCGTCTTCCGCTTTCGACACACGGAGGGAAGGCGGGCCGCCTACAATCCCGAAAACAAGAAGCTCGAATGGTGGCTCAGCATAGGGACTGCAATCGGCGTCGCAGCCATGCTGGCACCCGGCCTGGTTGTCTGGCACCAGTTCGTCACAGTTCCGGCCGATGCGACCGAGGTCGAGGTCATGGGTCAGCAGTGGATGTGGAGTTATCGGCTTCCGGGAAAGGATGGCCGGCTCGGGACTTCCGATGCCCGCAATGTCAGTTCCGACAATCCCATGGGGTTGAATTCCGACGACCCCGCCGGAAAAGACGATGTCGTCATTCAAAACGACGACTTGCACCTGCCAGTTGGCAAACCGGTGAAGGTGTTGCTCCGGTCAATTGATGTGCTGCATGATTTCTATGTGCCCGAGTTCCGGGCCAAGATGGATATGATACCGGGCTCGGTCACGTATTACTGGTTCACGCCCACCCGCACCGGAACATTCGAGGTTCTCTGCGCGGAACTCTGCGGGGTTGCGCATGCGCAGATGCGAAGCAAGGTCGTCGTAGAGGAAGAGAAAGAATATCACGCGTGGCTGGAGAAGCAGCACACGTTCGCCGAGCTTTCGGGGCAGCGCAACGTCGCGAAAGCGGCCTATGAAGCAGGAAACGAATGAAAATACCGACGAGGAGATTCCACATAGCGTAAGGCGAACTCCTCGCTGAAGAGAGACCAGGGAGGGTATTCCGATGGTCGATGTCCCGTTTGACACAGTTGCAGGCGTCCCGCCCGCTGAAGTGGGTGAGGTCGAGCTCTATCATCCGAGAAGCTGGTGGACGAGATACGTCTTTTCGCAGGATGCCAAGGTTATCGCCATCCAGTACTCGATCACGGCGATGTCCATTGGAATGGTTGCGCTGGTGCTGTCATGGCTGATGCGGTTGCAACTGGGATTTCCCGGCACCTTTTCCTTCATTGATGCCAACCAATACCTGCAGTTCATCACCATGCACGGCATGATCATGGTGATCTACCTGCTCACGGCGTTGTTCCTCGGCGGCTTCGGCAACTACCTGATCCCGCTGATGGTCGGCGCCCGCGACATGGTGTTCCCCTATGTGAACATGCTGAGCTATTGGGTCTACCTGCTCGCGGTCGTTGTGCTGGCCGCGACCTTTTTCGTGCCCGGCGGGCCCACCGGTGCCGGCTGGACCCTGTACCCGCCGCAGGCGATTCTCTCCGGCACCCCCGGACAGGATTGGGGCATCATTTTCATGCTGGCTTCCCTGATCCTGTTCATCATCGGGTTTACGATGGGCGGGCTCAATTATGTGGTGACGGTGCTGCAGGCGCGCACCCGCGGCATGACCTTGATGCGCTTGCCCTTGACGGTGTGGGGCATTTTCACGGCCACCGTCATGGCGCTGCTGGCCTTCCCGGCGCTGTTCGTCGCCTCGGTGATGCTGCTGCTCGACCGCCTGCTGGGAACCAGTTTCTTCATGCCCACCTTGGTCGAGATGGGCACGCTGACGAAATATGGCGGTGGCAGCCCGATCCTGTTCCAGCACCTGTTCTGGTTCTTCGGCCATCCCGAAGTCTACATCGTCGCCTTACCGGCCTTCGGCATCATTTCCGATCTGATCAGCGTCCACGCGCGGAAGAACATCTTTGGCTACCGCATGATGGTTTGGGCCATCGTGGCAATCGGCGCGCTCAGCTTCGTTGTGTGGGCGCACCACATGTATGTGAGCGGCATGCATCCTTATTTCGGCTTCTTCTTCGCCACCACGACGCTCATCATCGCCATCCCGACCGCGATCAAGGTTTACAACTGGGTGCTGACCCTTTGGCGCGGCGACATTCATCTCACCATCCCGATGCTGTTCGCGCTGGCGTTCATCATCACCTTCGTAAACGGCGGCCTGACCGGCCTGTTTCTCGGCAACGTGGTGGTAGACGTTCCGCTGTCCGACACGATGTTCGTTGTCGCGCACTTTCACATGGTGATGGGCATTGCGCCGATCATGGCCGTGTTTGGCGGGATCTATCATTGGTATCCGAAAGTCACCGGACGAATGCTCCATGAAGCGCTTGGACAATTCCACTTCTGGGTCTCGTTCCTCGGGGCCTATGCGATTTTCTTCCCCATGCACTATCTGGGCCTGCTGGGCATGCCCCGCCGCTATCACGACATTGGCGAAACGGCCTTCGTCCCGGCATCCGCCCACGACCTCAACGCGTTCATGAGCGTGGCGGCCTTGATTGTCGGCTTCGCCCAGCTCGTGTTCCTGTTCAATCTGATCTGGAGCCTGTTCAAGGGAAAAGAAGCCGGCGGCAATCCCTGGGGAGCCGCGTCGCTGGAATGGCAAACTCCAGAGACCCCGCCGGGGCATGGCAATTGGGGCAAGGAGCTCCCGATCGTCTATCGCTGGGCTTACGATTACAGCGTACCCGGCGTCATCAGGGATTTCGTGCCGCAAAATGAACCGCCGGCCGAATTGTCGGCGCAGGGGGCCCACCCATGAGCGCCATCATCCTGTTCATGGCTGGAGTAGCGGCCATTGCGGGATGGTGGCTCTCGCAGCAACGGCTGACAGCCAAACCCTGGCTGGAGGAAGGGTTGATCATCGATCTTCGCGAACAGAGTACGTCGTCGCTGCCGCCCGCGAAAATCGGATTGGGCGTGTTTCTCGCGGTCGTCGGCTCGTTGTTCGCGCTGTTCATCAGCGCTTACTCCATGCGCATGAACATGGTGGACTGGCGGACGCTGCCGATGCCGAGGCTGCTGTGGTTCAACACAGCCGTCCTGGTCCTGAGCAGTGTGGCGCTGCAAGGGGCACACATGGCCGCGCGCCGGAGCAGCATCGACGGCGTCATCGTCGGCCTGTGCGCAGGCGGAGCATCCGCCATTACATTCCTGATTGGGCAACTCCTGGCGTGGCGCGAACTGAGCCTTGCCGGGTATTTCCTCGCGTCCAATCCAGCCAACTCGTTCTTCTACCTGATCACTGGTGTGCACGGGTTGCACCTGATGGGGGGTCTGGTGGCCCTCGGCAGAACGACCGCCAAGGTGTGGCATGGCATGGCGGTGACCCAGCTGCGCCTGAGCGTGGAACTCTGCGCCATCTACTGGCATTTCCTGCTGTTGGTCTGGCTCGTCCTGCTCGGCCTGCTGACCGGCTGGACCGACAATTTCGTCGACATCTGTCGCCGGTTGCTCACCTAGGGAGGGCTGAGACGCAATGGCAGAGACCGCGCTGACAAACACCGTAACATCCATCACGCGGCCTGCGGGCTGGCGAGGCGTTGCAGCCGACTGGTCCTCGGATCAGCGCGCGTTCAAGAATGTCTCGTGGGGCAAGGCCATGATGTGGATCTTCCTCCTCAGCGACACCTTCATCTTCAGCTGTTTTCTGCTGTCGTATATGACGACACGAATGACCACGACCGTACCGTGGCCCAATCCCAGCGAGGTCTTCGCCCTCACGATCGGAGACAAGAAAATCCCGCTCATCCTGATTGCCATCATGACCTTCATCCTGATCAGCAGCAGCGGGACGATGGCGATGGCCGTCAATTTCGGTTACCGCCGCGATCGCGCCAAAACTGCAGCCTTAATGCTGGCGACAGCGGCATTCGGCGCAACCTTCGTCGGGATGCAGGCCTTCGAATGGACCAAGCTGATCATGGAGGGCGTCCGGCCCTGGGGCAATCCGTGGGGTGCGGAACAGTTTGGATCAAGCTTTTTCATGATCACGGGCTTCCACGGCACCCACGTGACGATCGGCGTGATCTTCCTGATCGCCATTGCGCGAAAGGTTTGGCGGGGAGATTTCGATGTCGAAAGGCGCGGTTTTTTCACGAGCCGGAAAGGGCATTACGAGATCGTCGAAATCACCGGCCTGTACTGGCACTTCGTCGATCTGGTGTGGGTGTTCATCTTTGCGCTTTTTTATCTCTGGTGAGGTCGCAGCATGACAAACGTCGCAGTACATCTGGAAGCGCAGCAACACTCGCCGCAAGCTCACGTGCATGACGCACTCGCATCAGGAACCACGCACACAAAGGGCCAGCAGCATCCGATCAAGCTTTATCTCGTGGTCTGGGGATGGTTGTTCGTTCTCAGCACCTGCTCGTATCTCGTCGACTACTTTGGCCTCCATGGCCATCTCCGATGGTCGCTGATTCTGCTGTTCATGGTGTTGAAAGCTGGTCTGATCGTCGCGGTTTTCATGCATATGGCCTGGGAGCGTCTGGCTTTGGCCTACGCGATTCTGCTGCCGCCGGTTCTGGTGTTGGTATTTGTGGCGATCATGGTGTTCGAATCCGACTACACGCATCTGCTCCGGGTCATCTTCTTCGCACCAACGGCGTAACTACCATTGCTTCGTACCAGGAGGAGGATGGCTATGACCACTTACGTCATGCTTGCAAATTGGACCGAGCAAGGCATCCTGAAGGCGAAGGACTCGCCACGTCGTCTGGACGCAGCCAAGAAAGCTCTCGAGGACATGAGCGGCGAGTTCAAATCCTTCTACCTGACCATGGGTGACTATGACATGGTCGCGATCATCGAAGCTCCGGACGACGCTGTTGCGGCGCGTTTCACCCTGCAGCTGGGTATGCTGGGATACGTCCGGACGCGCACGCTGAAGGCGTTCCCTGAAGCGGCCTATCGGGAAATCATCAACTCGCTGGGCTAGTCGGCCTACGTTTTTCTCTTGAAGAGCCACCGACTTTCAATTCTGGCTTTCGCGGGGTCTGACGGCGAGAGGGGCGGTAAGAGTGCGCGACTTCCTGATCCCTACAGCATTCCCGACTCTTCCTCCTCCGCCTGTTCGATCAATTCCTCGCTGACCATCACCGTCCGCCGCGGCACGATGAAAATCATCGTCGAGGCGCAAAGGATCGAGATCGCGAAAATCGCTGCCGTCAGCGGCAGCGTGCTGGTGGAATGGCCGCCGAGATAGGCGCCGAATTGCGAGACCAGCGCGCCTACGCCCTGCTGCAAAAATCCCATCGCGCCGGATGCGGTGCCGGCGGCGTCGGGGCGGACGCTGATGGCGCCGGCCGCCGAGTTCGACATCACGAAGGCGTTGGCGAGCATCACGATCATCTGGGTACCGAACAGGAACGACGGCGCCTGGTTGTAGCCGGTGATGCTCCAGACCAGATTGAGAAGGCTGCCGCCGAGTTGCAGCGCCAGCCCGAACCAGATCAGTTTCTCCAGCGAATGGCGCGGCGCGAAGCGCACGCAGAACAAATTGCCGATCAGATAGGCAAAGCCCGTGGTCGCAAACCACGCGCCATATTCGGCGCTGGTGCGGCCCATCTGCGTCACCACGATGTAGGGGCCGCCGCCGGCGAAGGTGAATATGATCTGCGAGGCCAGCACCTGGCACAGCACGTAGCCGATGAAGGCGCGGCTCTTGAGCAGGCTGCCGACATCGCCGCGAAATCCGCCGGCTTCGCTGCGGTCGCGGCGGGTTTCCGGCAGTGCTATGGCGATGAAGACCGTGATGGTCAGCGACGCCGCGGTGATGAGATAGAATATCGCGCGCCAGCCGGACGCGGTTTCCAATAGACCGCCGGTCAAGGGGCTCAGCATCTGCGCGATCATCATCACGGCAATGACGAGGCTGATCATGCTGCTGATGCGGTCGCGGCTGTAGAGGTCGCGGATGATGGCGCGGCTGACCACCATGCCGGTGGCGCCGCCCAGCGCCTGCAGGAAGCGCGCCGCGATCAGTTGTGGCAGGGTTTCGGCGAAGACGCAGCCGGCGCTGGCCGCGACCATCAGGCCGAGACCGCACAATAGCACCGGGCGGCGGCCGAATTTATCCGACAGCGGCCCCATAATGAGCTGCGAGCAGGCGATGCCGACCATGTAGAGCGACACCGTCATTTGCGCGATCGAGATATCGCGCCCGAAGGTCTGCGCCAGGACGGGCAGCGCCGGCACCAGCATATAGAGTGAGATCGGCGCCACACCCGTCATCAGGACGAGCATCAGCAGCATCACCCGCGATGTCGCGACGCCATTGTCGTCGGTCGCAGCATTGGGCGGCTTGCCCATCACGCCATGCATTCAGGTGCGATCCATATTGTGAATCGGACTGTAGCGGGATCGCTTGACGCGCGGATACGGTCGTTTCGGCATGCGGCTATTCCGATTTTGGGAGGCGCGTCGATGTTGTTCCGCCTCGCGCAACAAATGCGGTTGTCGTCACCCGCAACAACCGAAATTGTCATCATCCGCGCATGCGGGCGATCCAGTATTCCAGAGCAGTTTCGGTTGAATCGATAAGCCGCGGCGTACTGGATCCCCCGCCTTCGCGGGGGACGACGGTCATTGGTGAAGTTCCGCCGTCGCCTCATCCAGCCACAGCTTCGTGGCGTTGTCGTCGAGATGCGGACGCACCTCGCGGTCGACGCGGGCGTGATAATTGTTGAGCCAGTCAAGTTCCGCCTGGCTCAGCATGCGCACGTCGATCAGGCGCCGGTCGATCGGCGCCAGCGTCAGCGTCTCGAACGCATTGACCGGCTTTTCGGACCCGGTGATGTCGGCGCCGACAACCAGTTCGAGATTCTCGATCCGGATGCCATAGGCGTCGGTCTTGTAATAACCCGGCTCGTTGGAGAGGATCATGCCGCGCTTCAGCGGCGCGGTGCCGAGCTTTGAAATCCGCGCCGGGCCTTCGTGCACGGAAAGATAGCTGCCGACGCCGTGGCCGGTGCCGTGCTCGAAATCGAGGCCGGCCTGCCACAAGAACTGCCGCGCCAGGCTGTCGAGCTGCGCCCCGGTGGTGCCATCAGGGAATACCGCGCGTGCGATCGCCATGTGCCCGCGCAGCACGCGGGTGAAACGGTCGCGCATTTCTGCCGTGGGTTCGCCGATCGCCATGGTGCGGGTGACGTCGGTGGTGCCGTCCTCATATTGCGCGCCGGAATCGATCAGCAGGAGATCGCCTGGCGAAATCCGCCGGTTGCTCTTGCGGGTGACGCGGTAATGCACGATGGCGCCGTTCGGGCCGGTGCCGGCGATGGTGGGAAACGACACGTCCTTCAGCGCGCCGGTCTGGCGACGGAACGTCTCCAGTGCCTCGACGGTGTCGATTTCGGTCAACGCGCCCGACGGCGCCTCGCGGTCGATCCAGGCCAGGAACCGGGTCAGCGCGACCGCGTCGCGCTGATGCGCCGTGCGCGTGCCCTCGATCTCGGTGAGGTTCTTCACCGCCTTGAGCAGGCTCACCGGATCATTGCCGCGCACCGGCTTGCCGCCGGCCGCCACGATCAGGCGGCTCAACGCATCGGCCGCGGTCGCAGCATCGAGCGCGATCGCCGCACCCTGATGCGCCAGTTCGCCAAGTTGCGGCGTCAGCGCGTCGGGCTCCCGGACATCGGCGGATTGTTCGAGATGGTCGCGCGCCGCGTTCGACAGTTTGCGGTGATCGATGAACACGGTCGGCCGGCCATCCCTAGGCACCAGCGCATAGGACAGCGGCAACGGTGTATGCGAGACGTCGGCGCCGCGGATATTGAAGGTCCAGGCCACCGCGTGGCTATCCGACAGCACCAGCGCATCGACGCCGAGTTTTGTGATCTCCAACCGGATCCGTTTGAGTTTCTCGGCCTCGATCTCGCCGGAAAACTGCACGCCGTGAACCGCGACCGGGCCGAGCGGCGGCGCCGGGCGTTCGCTCCACACCGAATCCAGCGGGTTGCCGTCGACCGCGACCAGTTCCGCGCCGGCCTTGGCGCAGGCCGCGGCCAGCCGCTCGGCTGCCGCCGAAGTGTGCAGCCACGGGTCAAAACCGAGGCGGTCGCCGGCGATCAGATGCTTCGCCAGCCAGTGTTCCGGCGGCGGATCGGCCAGCGGCTCGATATGCCAGGCCTTGCCGTCGACCTGTTTGGCCGCTTGCAGCGTATAGCGGCCATCCACAAAGACCGCGGCTTCCTGCGTCAGCACCACGGCCAATCCGGCCGAACCGGTGAAGCCGGTGAGCCAGGCCAGCCGCTCCTCCGAGGGCGCGACATATTCATTTTGTTGCTGATCGGCGCGGGAAATCACGAATCCCGTCAGCTTGCGCCGCGCCAGTTCCTCGCGAAAGGCCGACAGCCGTGCGCTCAGCGCCACGCCGCTTTCGGGCTCTTCGAATGTCTGGAAGTGAGCTTCGAACATCGTCTGACCACTTTAGGTTTGGCTGGGGAAGTCCGCAAGGCGGCGAGAATAACCGCATTTTGGCATAAGTTATGCTTGAATCCTGCTGCCTGCGTTAGACCGGGCGGAACGGTTTGCATAGCAGATCGTTCATCCAGTGATGCCCGGGGGAAATCCAGGAGTGTCTCAACTCAACGAAGAGGGGATGCACGATGCCTGCTTTCAGTTTTGAGAAAATTTCGCCGCCGGTGCGTCGCGGCCCGATTCCACCCATCGAGACGAAGCAACGCGGCGTTATCGTCCAGATCCTGGGTCGTTTCGTCGAAGCCCGCGTCAAGCGCAACGAACGCGAGGTGGAAGAAAAGGGCGTCATCGCCCGCTATAAACCACCCGAATAGCGACCGCCTTCGTTTTGGATCCCGACTTGTCAACGACGCCCCTCCCGCATCTGGCCGGAGGGGCGTTTTGATGTGGCGAGTGGCGTGCGCAATCCTTCGTGGATGCGTCGTTACCCGGCCTTGCGCAGCAACAGGCTGCTCCAGCCGTCGATCCTGAGATGCCGCACCGGCACCAGGCCCCGCGCCCGATAGGTGGCGATGACAGGCGCGGCCTGATGCGTCAACAGGCCCGACAGGATCACCAGCGCCGAGGGCGCGAGATGCTGCGCCATCGGCGTCGCCAATTGCCGCAGCGGATTGGCGAGGATGTTGGCCAGCACCAGATCGAACGGGCCGCGCTGCGCAAATTGCGGAGCCGCAAAACCGGTGGCGCGGATCGTCTGCACCAGATGCCCGGTTTCGTTCAGGCGCGCATTGTCGTGGGCGACGCGGACCGAGGCCGGATCGATGTCGCTTGCCAGCACTGCATTGTGCAGCGCCTTGGCGGCGGCAATCGCCAGCACGCCGGTGCCGGTGCCGAGATCGAGCACGCGCCGCGGATAATATTTCTTCAGCACATGATCGAGCAGCAGCAGGCAGCCGCGCGTGGTGCCGTGATGGCCGGTGCCGAACGCCAGTGCCGCCTCGATTTCGATGCGGAGCTTGTTGGCCGGCACCCGGGCGCGGTCGTGGCTTCCGTGCACGACGAAGCGCCCGGCCGGGACCGGCACGAGATCCTCGAGCGTCGCCTTGACCCAGTCCCGCGCTTCGACCGTGTCAAACGCGATGTGCTGCGCGACCTCGTCGCCGGCGGCGAGACCGACCAACTCGCGAACCGAGGTCTGATCGGGCGCCTCGGCAAAATACACGGTGATGTCCCACCGCCCGGTTGGGCCCTCAAACGCCGATATCGCGGCCTGGCCCTCGAAGAAGCTTTCGGTCAGCAGATCGACAACGCGCTTGGCGGTCTGCTCGCTGCCGATGGCGAGGCTCGCGCGGTGGGTGGACGGGGTGAGGGTGGAGGTCATCGAATGGGGGCAGTCATTGGGAGGCCGGGAAACTCGAAGCGGGCGATTATTCGTAATTACGCGGAAATCGGGTTGCGCAACAAGCCAGCTCTCGCGGATGGCGGCTCGACGGTCCGCAAGAAATTCGGCTTTGAAGTCAGTGGTTTGGGACCATCTCCGCCGCGGTTTCGTTCAGATTTGAAGAATATTTGCTCCTCAATATCCTGAAAAGTTCCACGTTGGAGTTTTAAACAACCTTAGATTTTATTCCGTAGTTTCACTGACGGAACTTTTGAATGTCCCTTTGTTCCAGGGGATCCAAATCAGGGCAGGATCGAACATGAAGACGCTTATTTTAAAGTTTCTTAAGGAAGAATCCGGCGCCACCGCGATCGAATACGGGCTGATTGCGGCCGGCATCGCCATCGCGATCATCACCGCGGTGCAGGGTGTTGGCACCCAGCTCAGCGCGAATTTTACCACGATCAGCACCTCGCTGAAATAATCGAACAAACTCCAGTGCGTTCTCAGGACCGGGCCGCACACCGCCCGGTCCTTTTTTTATGGTGACGGGCTGATGCTGAAATCCACATTCCTGCGAACCGCGAGCTGGCCGGTTGCCCGATGCCCGGTCCTCATTTCCTGCCGGGATCGTCATCCGCTCTCCGTGCTATGCTGCCGGAAAGCTCGGAGAGGAGCCGGTCATGACGCAAATCAATCGCAAATTTTACCAGAGCTGGCGCGGGCCCGGCCCGGCCGATCAGGATTTTTGGTCGCTGGTGTTCGATCCCGAAACCAGGCGTCTGCTGGTGCGCCACGAGTGGCAGACCTCCCGTCACGACGGTTTTGACGAACTGGAGATCGCGGAATTCCTGAAACAGACCGGAGCCGCGCAAACGGCGTTGATCGACAGCCTGTTTCTGGTTGCGGCGGACGCCTGAATTCGGTGGTGTCTGCTCTCAAGCCGCGCGGACCTCACAAGAAGCGAGTGACCTAATGGAGATCGGGGATCGGATTCGAATTCAGGGGATGACTGGCCTCGTCGTCGCACTCATCTCTGACGGTAAGTTCGATCCGGACCATCCGGCCGAGCAATGGGCGTACCTTGAAGTTGGGATGCTCGTCGATACCAAGGAGGCGGGCCTAATCCACTACCCGAACATGGACGGCATCGAGATCGAGAAACTTTCAAACTGAGGCACAACCTGAATTCAGGCTTATCGACCGAAACATACCCAGGTTCTTAACAAGCATGAGCCGCCGATTTGCACAGTCCGTGCACCGTCTCCTGCACAGACTTATCAGCCTATTTTCCACAGCCTATCCACCGGTTTTTCAACCGGTTTCCCGTCATTGCGAGGAGCGCAGCGACGAAGCAATCCATTCTTTCTTTGCGCGGTGAGATGGATTGCTTCGCGGAGCCTGTCATCGGGCGCGCGTTCGCGCGACCCGGTGGCTCGCAATGACGATGCGGCACCGTCCACTCAGCCGAACAGCGCCCGATGGTCCCGCAGGATCACCCGCGCCGCGTTGTGGCCGGGCGCGCCGGTGACGCCGCCGCCGGGATGGGCGCCGCTGCCGCAATGATAGAGGCCTTTCAGCGGCCCGCGATAATCGGCGTGGCCCAGCATCGGCCGCGCCGAGAACAATTGATTGAGCGTCAGCGCACCGTGAAAAATATCGCCGCCGAGGAGGCCGAACTGGCGTTCCAGGTCGAGCGGCGACAGCACCTGGCGGCCGATCACGCTCGATGAAAAGCCCGGCGCATAATTGTCCACCGTCGCGATCATGAGATCGGCGACTTCGTCGCGATGGTCGTCCCAGGATTTGCCGTCGGGCAATTCCGGCGCGACATGCTGGCAGAACAGGCTGGCGACATGCTGGCCGGTGGGGCTAAGCGAGTCGTCGAGGGTTGACGGAATCAGCACCTCCACGACGGGCTCACGGCTCCAGCCATGCTCACGCGCGTCCTGCCAGGCGCGATCCATATAGCCAAGGCTGGGCGCAAGGATGATGCCGGCAGTGAGGTGATCGCCGGCGCCCGGCAGTGCGGTGAACGAGGGCAGCGCATTGAGCGCGACGTTCATGCGAAAGGTGCCGGAGCCGTTGCGCCAGCGCGTGATGCGCGCGAGAAATTCCGGCGCCAGCGCATCCGACGGGACCAGCCTTGTGTACAGCAGTTTGGGGTTGACACCGGAAGCGACGTATGTGGCCCGTATGGTTTCGCCATTGTCGAGGATCACGCCGACGGCGCGATCGCGCTCGACAATCACCTCGCGCACCCCGGCATCGGTTTCGATCTCCGCGCCATGGCCGCGCGCCGCGCGCGCCATCGCCTGCGTGATCGCGCCCATGCCGCCGATGGCGTGGCCCCACACGCCCTTGTTGCCGTTCACCTCGCCGAAGGCATGATGCAGCATCACATAGGCGGAGCCCGCGGCATAGGGGCTGGCGTAATTGCCGACGATGGCGTCGAAGCCGAACAGCGCCTTCACCAGGTCGCTTTCAAAGCGTTCGTCCAGCATCTCGCCGGCCGAGCGGGTGAACAGGTCGAGCAGGCTCCGCTGCTGCTCCAGCGATAGTTTTCGCAAGGCGTTGGCGGTGCCCAGTGCATTGAAGGTTTCGCGGATCGAGCCTATGCCAAAGCCCTCGACGACATTCGGCGGCGCGCGCAACACGAATTGGCGCAGCACGTCGGCGATCGCTTCCAGTTCGCGGGAGAAGGCGTCGATGCGGCCGGCGTCAGCCGCGCTGAGTCTTGCGACTGACTGCTGGGTGCGGCCTTCGCCGGTCAGGAGATAGCTGCCATCGGGGGCGGGCAGGAAATTCTGCACCCGCCGTTCGACGATCCGCAGGCCCTGCTCGGCCAGCTTCAGATCCGAGATGATCTGCGGATTGAGCAGGCTGACCGTATAGGCCGCGACCGAATTGCGGAATCCGGGATGGAATTCCTCGGTCACCGCGGCCCCGCCCACCACTTTGCGGCGATCGACCACCTTCACGCGCAGGCCCGCCATCGCGAGATAGGCCGCGCAGGTGAGGCCGTTATGCCCCGCACCGATGATGACGACGTCCGTTTCGTTCATGTCCGCTTCAAGAAGGATTGATTAAGGGCTGCTGTCGCGCCGTATTGCCGCCGCGTCAAGTACACGGTTTCTTGCCCGTCATGTTGTCATATGCTCAACTCATCGTCTCTGGCGTTTCCCTGCCAAAAATCCTGCCGCCGGCGCCCGCCGGGTTCATGCCGGAGCCTTCATGACTTCTGAGCCGTCCGCCTCGCGAAACCGGCTGGTGCTGGTCGTCTATACCGCCGCGATCTTCGTCAGCGCGCTGTTGCTGTTTTCGGTCCAGCCGCTGTTCACCAAGATGGTGCTGCCGCGGCTCGGCGGCTCGCCGGCGGTGTGGTCGGTGGCGATGGTGTTCTTCCAGTCGCTGCTGCTCGGCGGCTATGCCTATGCGCATTTCCTGATGCAGCTCCGCAACCGCGCGATTCCGGTGGCGATACATCTGGTGCTGCTGGTGATCGCGCTGACGACGCTGCCGCTGTCGATTGCGGGCGGGTGGGGCGAGCCGCCGACATCGGGCTATGCGTTCTGGCTGCTCGGCCTGTTCGCGGTCTCGATCGGGCTGCCGTTCTTCGCGCTCGCCGCCAACAATCCGTTGCTGCAGGCCTGGTTCGTCCGCACCGGCCACCCCAGTGGCCCGGACCCCTATTTCCTCTACGCCTCCTCGAATATCGGCAGTTTCCTGGCGCTGTTGTCCTATCCGGTGCTGCTGGAGCCGATGTTCACGCTGCGCACGCAAAACCTGATCTGGACCGGTGGTTATGGCCTGCTGATCGTCCTGATCGCAAGTTGCAGCGTATTGCTGCTGCGTTCGCCTGCGGGCGCCGCCGCGCTCAACATGCCCGCCGACGATACCGGCGCGGCGGCGCCGTCCTGGATCCTGCGGGCTCGCTGGATTTTTTTGGCCGCGGTGCCGTCGGGTCTCCTGATCGCCGTTACCGCCCATATCTCCACTGACGTCGCCGCCGCGCCGTTATTGTGGGTGCTGCCGCTGTCGTTGTATCTCCTGACCTGGGTGCTGGTGTTCCAGTCGCGCCCCTTGCTGCCGCATAAATGGATGCTCTTGGCGCAGCCGCTGGCGATCGCAGGCGCGATTGTGCTGCTCGCGGTCGGCGGCGAGCAAAACCTGTTGCTGACGCTCGGCGGGCACCAGCTGTGCTTCTTCGTCATCGCGATGGCCTGCCATGGCGAACTGGCGCGGACGCGGCCGGCCGCCAAATATCTCACCGGCTTCTATGTCGCGCTGTCGTTCGGAGGCATGGTCGGCGGGCTGTTCGCCGGCCTGATCGCGCCATTCACCTTTTCCTGGGTTGCGGAATACCCGATCCTGCTGGCGCTGGCCGCGTTGTGCCGGCCGCCTGGTGGCGACGCGCGGCTGCCGCGCTGGAGCCGCCGGTACTGGCCTTTCCTGGCCGTGCTGGCGGTCGCCTTGATCGCGCCGTCTTATTCGACCGGCAAGGTCATGACCTGGCTCGACGATCACCGGGTCTGGATGATCGGCGCGGTCGGCGTGCTCTCGGCGCTGCTGGCGCTCGGCCTGAACACCAGCCGCTGGAAGATCTTTGCCACTGTTGCCGTCGCGCTGGTGCTGCTGCGCGTCTATCCCTCCGACGACGGCCGCGTCGAAACCGTGCGCAGCTTCTTCGGCGTCCACAAGATCGTGGTGACACCGAACGGCCAGTATCACGTGCTGATGCACGGCACCACGATCCATGGCGCCGAGAAATTCAGGAACGATGACGGCACGCCGGTCACCGGCCGGCCCGAGCCGATCACCTATTATCACAAGGACGGCGGCATCGGTCAGGCGATCACAGCGATCCGCGAGCGCAAGGGCGCGCCGCTGCGGGTGGCGGTGATCGGCCTCGGTTCCGGCACGCTGACCTGTGCCTCGGAGCCGGGCGAAGACTGGAAGTTCTTCGAGATCGACCAGTCGATGGTCGATACCGCGAAGGATCCGAAATATTTCACCTACATCCAGAAATGCGAACCCAATTTGAAGCCGGTGATCGGCGACGCGCGGCTGACGTTCGCGCGCGAGCCTGACGGCATCTACGACCTGATCATTGTCGATGCCTATTCGTCGGATGCGATTCCAATTCATCTCGCGACCGAAGAGGCAATGAAGATCTACAAGGACAAGCTCGCTCCGCAGGGCGCGGTCGTGATGCATGTCTCCAACCGGCATCTGGAACTCGCCAGCGTCATCGTCGGCATTGCCGACGCCAACGACATGAAGAGCTGGGTTTACAGCGAGGATTCCGGCCGCGACAATGAATACATCTTCTCGACCTCGGTGGTGGTTTCCGCGCGCGAGGAGGCCGATGTCGGTAAGCTCGCATCCTCCGATGTATGGGCCGAGACCGAAGCCGACGAAAAGCAGCGGGTTTGGACCGACGATTATTCCAACGTGCTCGGTGCGGTGTACCGGCGGCTGCGCGACGGCGAGCAGTAATTCTATCGCCGCTTCGGAAGATTGAAGCGCCGGTCGCGCGTCAATCCTGGTAGGTGAACAGCCCGCGCGGCTGATAATACGGCCGCGGCTGGTAGTAATTGCCTTGCGGCGCCGGCGCATAGCCGCGGTTGACGTAATATTGCTGCTGCGGCTGGGCGTAGCCCTGCGCGTCATAGACGCGGCGGCTGTCGCGCGGCGCCGGATAGCGCGCCTCGTTCGAGCTGCCGTCGGCCGGATAGATGTAGCCGTCATCGGCGCGGGCCTGCGGCGCCGGTTGCTGCTGCGGCTGCTGCGGCGTCAACACCACCGGATCGCCGGCGGAATCGTATTGCCGCTCATATTGCTGCTGCTCGTATTGCGGCGCCGGAGCGCGGCGGGCGACGGCGGTGTTGCCACGCGGCCGCGGGTTGCGGGCCAGCGCGACCTGGGCCGAGCCGGTCAGCGTCACCGTGGTGTTGAGCACGCCTTGCTCCTCCACCAGCGCGTACAGCGTCGAGGCATTGTCGCGCGACAGCCGCACGCAACCATGCGAGGCGGGGGTGCCGAGGCGGCCGACGGAATCGGTGCCGTGAATCGCATGGCCGATCTTGGTGAAGAAGATCGAATGCGGCATCGGCGCGTCGTCGAATTCCTTGGAGAAATGGTCCTCTTCCATGCGGAAGGCGCGGAACGAGCCGTTCGGCGTCTCGCGCGAGGGGATGCCGGTCGACACCGGCCAGTGATACCGTTCGACGCCGTCGACGGCGACGGTCATCTGCTGGTTGTCCTTGTCGACGGTGATGGCGACCTTGGCCTGCGCGGCGCCGGTGGCGAACAGCATGAGCCCGGTGAGGGCAACGAGGAAGGAACGCATTTACCTATAGCCTCCAGGCCTCTTTAACTAAAGCCCGCCGAGTGCAGCGGCTCACCGTCCCCCAGCATCAATATGCCCGGAATCCGGTTTTGGTTCCAGTGGCCTAAAGTGCAATCGTTAACGCAAGCCGCGGCGCAAAAAAGGCGCCGACGGGGCTGAAGCGAGCCCGGGCTGCTGACATTTTCGCGAGCGGCGCGGTACGAGCCATTCAATTTTTCAGCCGGTATCCGGTCTTGAAGATCCACGACACCACGACCATGCAGGCGACGAGAAAGCCCACCGTCATTGCGAGGCTCAAGGTCACGCTGACGTCGGCGATCTCGTAAAAACTCCAGCGGAAGCCGCTTATCAGATAGACCACCGGATTGAGCAGGGTGATGGTGCGCCAGCCCGACGGCAGCATGTTCACCGAGTAGAAGCTGCCGCCCAGAAACGTCAGCGGCGTCACCACCAGCAGCGGGATCATCTGCAGCTTCTCAAAACCATCGGCCCAGATGCCGATGATGAAGCCGAACAGGCTGAAGGTCACCGCCGTCAGCACCAGGAAGGTCAGCATCCAGATCGGGTGATGGATCTGCAGCGGCACGAACAGCCCGGCGGTAGCGAGGATAATGAGGCCGAGGATGATCGATTTCGTGGCGGCGGCGCCGACATAGCCGAGCACGATCTCGAAATAGGAGATCGGCGCCGACAGCAATTCGTAGATCGTGCCGACGAATTTCGGAAAATAGATGCCGAACGAGGCGTTGGCGATGCTCTGCGTCAGCACCGACAGCATCACGAGCCCGGGCACGATGAAGGTGCCATAGCTGACGCCTTCGACCTGGGTGATGCGCGAGCCGATCGCAGCGCCAAACACCACGAAATACAGCGAGGTCGAAACCACGGGCGAAACGATGCTTTGCAGCAGCGTGCGCCAGGTGCGCGCCATTTCGAACAGATAGATCGCGCGGATCGCCCGGAAATTCATGGCGCCCTCACCAGGCTGACGAAGATGTCTTCCAGCGAACTCTGCTTTGTATCGAGGTCCGAGATGCGGATGCCGGCGGTGCGCAAGTCGCCGAGCAGGCTGGTGATGCCGGTGCGATCGCCCTTGGTATCATAGTCGTAGGTCACCGCGCGGCCATCGTCTGAAAGTTCGAGATGGTAGGCAGCGAGTTCCGGCGGAATGGCCGCGATCTGGTTTTGCAGATGCAGCTTGAGCTCCTTCTTGCCGAGCTTCTGCATCAGCCCGGCCTTGTCTTCGACCAGGATGATTTCGCCCTTGTTGATGACGCCGATCCGGTCGGCCATCTCCTCGGCCTCTTCGATGTAGTGCGTGGTCAGGATGATGGTGACGCCGGAGGCCTGCAGCGTCCGCACCACTTCCCACATGCCCTTGCGCAGCTCGACGTCGACGCCCGCGGTCGGCTCGTCCAGGAACAGGATCTGCGGCTCGTGCGACAGCGCCTTTGCGATCATGACGCGACGCTTCATGCCGCCGGACAGCGTGACGATCTTGTTGTCCTTCTTGTCCCACAGCGACAGGTCCTTGAGCACCTTTTCGATGTGCGCGGGATTCTTCGGCTTGCCGAACAGGCCGCGGCTGAAGCTTACGGTCGCCCATACCGATTCGAACGCGTCGGTGTGCAGTTCCTGCGGCACCAGGCCGATCAGCGAGCGCGCGGCGCGGTAATCGGCGTTGATGTCATGGCCGCCGACGGTGACCTTGCCCTCGCTCAAATTGGCGATGCCGCAGATGATGCTGATCAACGTGGTCTTGCCGGCGCCGTTCGGCCCCAGCAGCGCAAAAATCTCGCCGCTGTTGATATCGAGATTGATGCCATTCAGCGCCTTGAAGCCGGAGCCATAGGTCTTGGACAGATTGGAGACGGAAATGATGGGGGGCATGACGGCTTGATGGTGTGATTGAAAGATGCCGGAAAGGATGACGCGGCACTGCGGCCTGAGCGGCACAGGGGGTCAGCAGCAAATAGGAACGTGAGCCGGGTTCCGCAATCGGCCGGGGAAATTATTATCGCTTTTTCGCCGGTTTTTTAGCCGCTGCCGGGCCTTTCGCCGCGGCCTTGGGCGGCTCGCTCTGCTCAGGCATCTTCATCACCGTCATGACCTGCGTCAGGTTGTTGGCAGGGGCGTTGGGACGGGCCGGGTCGAGCAATTGTTCCTCGCCCAATCCCACAGCCTGCAGCCGCTTCGACGAGATCTTGAAGGTGTTGACCAGGATGTCGCGGACCGCATCGGCCCTTCGCTGGCTGAGCAGCACGTTGTTCTCGCGCCGGCCGGTCGATTCGATATGGCCGACGATCAGGAATCCATAAGGCAGCAATGTCGAATTGACGAGCGCGTCGGCGATGCGCCCGATCGTCTGATAGGATTCCGGACGCACGATCGGCGTGTCGGTATCGAACTGGATATCGACGGTGAAGCCCGGCAGCTTGGTCAGTTCGGGGGCAATCGGCAGCCGCTTCTGCGGCGGCGGCTCGTTCTTGCCCTTCAATTTCGATCGATCTGCGACTTGCTGGCGCAGGGTCACGAGATTCAGATCCGGCGCCGTGTCCAGGCCGCCGAGCTGGGTGACGAAGTCGCTCTCCGTCTTGTATCCGGCGTCGCCGATCGCCTGGTTGCACCGGGCGGTGAGGTTGCTGATGCCCAGCAGGCAGGCGATGGACTTGTAGGCTTCCTTGGCCCTGCCGCTGCACTTCTTGACGATTTCGTACTCGCATTGCCGCCCGACATTGGCGCGCGCCGCAATGTGTTTCTGGATCGCGTCGAGCGCGCCGGGATAGTTGGCCTTGCATTGCGCCGACGTGGTGTCCTGGTTGCGATAGAGGCAATCCTTGGTGCGGTTGGCATCCAGATTGACGCCGCGGCAATTGGCGTCGAGGTCGGCGCCGCAGCTTTTGCCCAGCGTCGCTGCGGCATCACCGAAACTGATGGTCTGCGCCGCCGCCAGCGACGGCACGGCAAGCAGCAGGACAAACAATGTTGGCAGACCCCGGATCATGGTGTCATCTGATACGATGAAGTTGCCGGTGGTCAAGGGCTCCCGCGCCACGGTAGCAGTCTAAAAGTCGGAGATGCCGCGTCTGCGAACGCGGGCGCCTTCTGACCGGCGGAAGTGAGCGGATGCGATCGCGTATTCCAGAGGCGTCTGTGCCGAGCTCGGAAGCCACGGTGTACCGGATGCCACGCATGACAGCGGAGTGCCTGGCTCGGGACAGAAGTCCGCGATCTCGCGGCGCTGGAACGTCCGAGGTTTTTCAAATTCGTCGCCTCCGAAAAGCAGAGGGCACGGGGAAAGCCGGGTGCCCGGAGCACCCGCAGCCCGTGTGCATTAGTAGTAAGCACACGGTAGTCACCACGAGTATTCCGGAAATCACCCGGCTTTCCCCGCGCAATGGTTTTAACGGTTTCCTTCGTGCTCTCCTCGGCGACGAATTCCTTCTTGTCACCGTCGTTGCGCAGATTGCCGGCGACCTCACCCGGTTGGGCCGGTTTCGCCTCCGCTCAACTTGACATCAGCAACGGATGCCGGAACCACACGACTTCTCCGTACGCAGCGACCTCTGCCAAAAGCTTTGACCTGCCGTGTGCGGCCTGCCGAAGTTTTAGCGAAGGCGTTGAAGCGCCGTTCGTCCGCGCGCTGGTTGATTGCTCACAGGTAAAGACCCGCCCTGCAATTCCGTTGCGCGCCCGACGCTGCCGCGTCCACCGCATCCCACCGCGCGTTTCGTGACGATCGCGAGCCGCCCCTCCTGTCGGGTGAGACGGACAAGTTGCTACCGGTGATTTGCCCGACGGGGCAAGAGGAATATTTTCTTAGAGCGGGCTTGACAGGTTTTTTTTGAGTTGCCCGTCGAGCAAAATCACGGTGCGATTTGACGCGCCAAACGCGAGCGCTCGCAGGCAATTCCATCAGGCGACGATCAGGGCCTTGACGTGGTCGGCGATTTGGGCAAAGCGGACGTTTCGCAGGCTTTGGTATACCACCAAAATTGCTTACGCTCGGCTTGAGAGCGTGGGAGAGGCTGAGAGAGCATGGCGCGTAACATTCTGATTCTGGGAGCTTCGTACGGCTCCCTGCTGGCGACGAAGCTGCTGATGGCGGGTCACAATGTGACTCTGGTCTGCCGGAAGAAGACCGCAGAACTGATCAATCGCGACGGGACCGAGGTTCGCATCAAGCTGCGCGACGAGGCGATGCACCGGGCGATTTTCTCGCGCGATCTGCCCGGCAAGCTGGACGCGGTCACGCCCCCGGAGGTCGACCTTTCCCGCTACGATCTGGTCGGTCTTGCCATGCAGGAACCGCAATACACCAACCATACGATCCGGGTTCTGATGATCAAGATCGCCGCAGCAAAACTGCCTTGTCTTTCGATCATGAACATGCCGCCATTGCCCTATCTCAAGCGGATTCCCGCATTGGCGGACATGGATCTGGAGGAGGCATACACCAATGCCCAGGTATGGGAGCGGTTCGAGCCGGGACTGGTGTCGCTGTGCTCGCCCGATCCGCAGGCATTCCGTCCGCCTGAAGAGGCGGCGAACGTGCTTCATGTCGGCCTTCCCACCAACTTCAAGGCCGCGGCATTTGCGGATGAACAGCACAACAAGCTGTTGCGTGAGCTGGAAGCGGACATCGACGCGGTGAAGCTGGACGGCCAGGACGTTCCGGTCAAACTCAAGGTGTTCGACTCGCTGTTCGTCCCGCTGGCCAAATGGTCGATGCTGTTGACCGGGAATTACCGCTGCATCACATTGCACGAGCCGCAGTCGATCCGCGACGCCGTGCACGGCGATCTAAAACTCTCGCAGTCGATCTACGATCATGTCGACACCATCGCCCGGCGCTTGGGCGCCGACCCCGCGGATCAGGTCCCGTTCGCGAAATATGCCAAAGCGGCGGAAAGCCTGCTCAAGCCCTCATCGGCGGCCCGCGCGGTTGCCAGCGGCGCGCCTTTCATCGAGCGGGTCGACCTGCTGGTGAAGCTGGTTTCGGATCAGCTCGGCGTGCCCAGCGCCGAGATCGACCGCACGGTCCAGACCGTGGATCAGAAACTGAATGAGAAGATCGTAGTGGGTGGATCCGGCTCGGCGTGACGCCTGGCTAATTGATTTTGGGAAGCCTGTCGGTCCCTCGGCCTTGGTAAGGCGCAATATACGCTGCTTGAATTGCCTGCGTAAAACGGCGGCCGAGCCGAGAGTCTCGCCGCCGGACAGCATTCCGGAGCGATGCGGTTATTCCGCATCGTCGGCACCAGCAGGATATTCGACGAATGCGACCACAGCGTCCTTTGCGTCTTCAAGAAATTCGGGGCTGCTGCGCAATTCCTCGATGGTGCTTGGCGCCTTGAAGCCGGTCGAGCCGTCAGGGTCGACCCAGTCCTCCGCGGCAAATTGCAGGAATTCGGCCGCCTCTTCCATGGCTTCGTCAACGGTGTCGCCGCCAGTCACCACGCCGGGAAAATCGGGGAATGACACGGCGTAGCAACCGTCTGAATCTTCATGGATCAATGCGACGTAATGCGGCATCGCGAACTCCTCATCACAGTCAAGGCAACCGGCACAACACGGGTCAAGCCGGTCGCGAGTGAAACGAGGCGGATCGCCGCGTCACGTTGGAGGCGCTTTTCCCGGAGTTTTCGATCCGGCAGGCGATTCGGTCGCAGGCTTTATGCGAATGCGCATCTTGCCGCCACCTTTCGGTCGCTCGATCTCGAATGAATTCGTCTTTCGCACCAGGTCGCTCAGCTTTCGAAAGCCGAACGTTCTTGGATCGAAATCGGAGGCGAGGTTGGAAAGCCGCCCTCCGACTTCTCCCAGAAGAACCCAGCCGTCCTCGCTCTCCATCTGTTCAATCACCTTCCTGATGATGGGGGCCGCCGAGCTGGCGGGCTGGAGAGGCTCCGGCGTTGGCACGGCATCCTTGTTGTTGTTCGTCGCGCCGGGGAGCAGATTCTCGGTGTACACGAATTTTCGACAGGCCTGCCGAAAGCTCTCCGGCGTTTTCTGCTCGCCAAACCCGAAGACATCGACGCCTTGCTCGCGGATACGGGCGGCGAGGCGGGTAAAATCGCTGTCCGACGAAACAAGACAAAACCCGTCGAACCGGCCGCTATGCAGCAGGTCCATGGCATCGATGACCAGCGTGATGTCGGATGCGTTCTTTCCGGTCGTATAGGCAAACTGCTGCTGCGGGATGATGGCGTATCTGGACAGTTTTTCCGTCCAGCTCTTCGAGCGAGGATCGGAGAAATCCCCGTAAATGCGACGGACGCTTGCCTCGCCTATCTTCGCGATCTCCTCGAACAGTCCATCCACGATTTTTGCGGAAGCGTTATCCGCGTCGATCAGAACCGCGAGGCGAGGGGGGCGTTCGGAAGGCATGATGTATCCGCCAAATAGCTTTCACCTGGGATCAGTTTCGGCAAGATCAGCTGTCTCGCCCGACGGCGTTCAGCGACCGCCACTTCCGGCTTACGCCCGCTCCACGAAACTATCGACCACCTTTTTCTCGCCGGCCTTCTCGAACGCGATGGTGAGCTTGTTGCCGTCGACCTTGACGACGTTACCGTAGCCGAATTTCTGGTGAAACACGCGGTCATCGAGCGAGAATTCCGAAGCGGTCCCGGTGGATTTTGCCACCAGCTCGCCTTCGATCACCATGGGCGCGCGCTTGGCGCGCGAGAAGCCGCCGCCCGGTTCGTTGCGCGAGTTCTGGAACGACGACTGGCTTTCCTCAAAACCGCCGCGGCCTGATCCGCCGCGGTTCTGGTTGCGGGCGCGGTTGGCCTGGGCGCGCTGCCAGCCCGGCGTCGTGTAGCTGGAGCCAAAGGACTCGACATTGTCGAAGCGCGAGGGGCCGTAGCCGCCAGAGCCGCCCCAGCCCGAGCCGCCCTTGGATTCCGTGATCTCGACATTGTGCGCCGGCAGCTCATCGAGGAAGCGCGACGGGATCGTGGTCGACCAGGTGCCATGAATGCGGCGGTTGGTGGCGAAATAGAGTTTTGCGCGGCGGCGGGCGCGGGTCAGCCCGACATGGGCGAGGCGGCGCTCTTCCTCGAGGCCGGCGCGGCCCTGTTCGTCGAGCGTGCGCTGGCTCGGAAACAGGCCTTCCTCCCAGCCCGGCAGGAATACATTGTCGAATTCCAGCCCCTTGGCGGAATGCAGCGTCATCAGCGACACCGCCTCGTCGTCGGCGCCGCCGTCGCGGTCCATCACCAGCGAAATATGTTCGAGGAAACCTTGCAGGTTCTCGAACTCCTCCATCGAGCGCACCAGTTCTTTCAGGTTATCCAGCCGGCCGGCGGCGTCGGCGGAACGGTCCTTCTGCCACATCTCGGTGTAGCCGCTCTCGTCGAGCACGATTTCGGCCAATTCGGTATGCGAGGTCACCTCGCGCTGGGCGCGCCAGCGGTCGAAATGCAGGATCAGGTCGCGCAAGCTGCCGCGCGCCTTCGGTTTCAGCTCGTCGGTCTCGACCACGGCGCGCGCCGCCTCGAACAGCGGAATGCGGCGCTTGCGGGCGTGGTCGTGCAGCATCTGCACGGTGGCGTCACCGAGCCCGCGTTTGGGCACATTGACGATGCGCTCGAAGGCGAGATCGTCGGCGGGCGAATTGATCACGCGCAGATAGGCCAGCGCGTCGCGGATCTCGGCGCGCTCATAGAATCTCGGGCCGCCGATCACGCGATAGGACAGGCCGAGCGTGACAAAACGGTCTTCGAACTCGCGCATCTGGAACGAGGCCCGCACCAGGATCGCGATCTCGTTGAGGTTTTCGCCCGACGCGCTGCAGCTCCTCGATCTCCTCGCCGATGGCGCGGGCTTCCTCTTCCGAATCCCAGGAGCCGGTGACGGTGACCTTTTCGCCGTCGACGTCCTCGGTGCGCAGCGTCTTGCCGAGCCGGCCTTCATTGTGCGCGATCAGATGCGAGGCGGCGGCGAGGATGTGGCCGGTGGAGCGGTAATTGCGCTCCAGCCGGATCACTTTGGCGCCGGGGAAATCGTGGTCGAAGCGCAGGATGTTGTCGACCTCCGCGCCGCGCCAGCCATAGATCGACTGGTCGTCGTCGCCGACGCAGCAGATGTTTTTCAGCGGCGAGGAGGGGGCGAGCCCGGGATGCGCGCCGATCTCCCTCGCCCCGCTTGCGGGGAGAGGGTCGGGGTGAGGGGGACTCTCGGCGAGCGCCACTCGTGGAGGGTCCCCCTCACCCGGATTGCTTTGCAATCCGACCTCTCCCCGCAAGCGGGGCGAGGTAAGAGAAGACGGCGCCTGCGACAGCAGCCGCAGCCACAGATACTGCGCGACGTTGGTGTCCTGATATTCGTCGACCAGGATGAACTTGAACCGGTTCTGATATTGCCGGAGCACGTCGGGGTGCTCGCGGAACAGCCGGATGTTCTCCAGCAACAGATCGCCGAAATCGGCGGCGTTGAGGACTTTCAGCCGTTCCTGATAGCTGGCGTAGAGTTTTCCGCCCTTGCCGTTGCCGAACACCGCGGCTTCGCCGGCCGGTACCTGCGACGGCGTCAGCCCGCGGTTCTTCCAGCCGTCGATCAGTCCGGCCAGCATCCGCGCCGGCCAGCGCTTGTCGTCGATGTTCTCGGCCTGCAGCAGCTGCTTCAAGCAGCCGCACCTGATCGTCGACATCGAGCACGGTGAAATTGGATTTGAGCTGCACCAGTTCGGCGTGGATGCGCAGGATGCGGCCGCCGATCGAGTGGAAGGTGCCGAGCCACGGCATGCCCTCGACGGCCTGGCCGAGCATCTGGCCGAGCCGCAGCTTCATCTCGCGCGCCGCCTTGTTGGTGAAGGTCACCGACAGGATTTCGTGCGGCCGCGCCCGGCCCTGGCTCAGGATATGGGCGATGCGCGTGGTCAGCACCCGGGTCTTGCCGGTGCCGGCGCCGGCCAGCACCAGCACGGGGCCGTCCAGCGTCACCACCGCGTCGCGCTGCTCGGGATTGAGGCCGGTGAGATATTGCGGCGCCGCCGAGGCCCGCGCACGCGCGGCGATGCCGCCAGCCGCGGGCTGGTGCTCGGGAACGCCGTGATGGGGCAGTTTGCTCGGCTCGGTCATTGCGAATCGTCTTGTCCCCACGATGGCACCGTGGGGCGGTGAAGGGGAGCCTTCATAGCAGGGATTATAGGCCATATAGGGCCTGTTCGGCCGTTTTGACAGGTTTTATCCCGCCGCATCGGCAGGCGCGATTTCGCAGGCCGGCGCGATTTGTTCCGGGCCGGGTCGACAAATTTCGCGGTTTCCGGACCCGGAACGGCAGGAACCATCGTTCCCGCGCCGGATTGTTTCCTGCAAGCGATGCGCGGCGCGAGTCGCCGCCATCGGAAACGGAAACAGAGGTCGTGTCATGTTGAGCTGGGTCGTTACGTTTTTGATCGTCGCGCTGATCGCGGGCATTCTGGGCTTCGGCGGCATCGCCGGCGTCTCCATCGAAATCGCCAAGGCGATCTTCTTCATCGCCGTCATCCTGTTCCTGGTCTCGGCGGTGGTCGGCCTGGCGCGCGGACGCACGCGGGTCTAGCTGACTAAGCTACTTCGAGGGCATCGCCACTTTGCGGCCGATGCCCTCGGGACGCGGCACGGCGGCGTGCGCATTCGACCACCGCCTCGATGCGGGCGCGGATGTCGGGCGGAAACGGCGCGGTCCTTGCGCGCCTTCATGTCGATATGGATGGTCATGTTTTCCGAGGTGGCGGAGAGCCAGCCCTCGGTGGCGTGACGCAGCTCCTCGAACGTATGGATGCGCTTTTCGTCGGCGGCGAGCAGATAGACCGAAATCTGCACGGGATCGCCGAGATGAATCTCGCGCAAATAGCGCACATGGCATTCGGCGGTGAAGGTCGAGCCGTGGCGCTCCTTCATGTAGCCGGGCCCGATGCCGAGATGCAGCCACATCTGGTCGATCGCGCGGTCCATCATCACGTTGTAATAGGCCATGTTGAGATGGCCGTTATAGTCGATCCATTGCGGCTCGATCTGCATCACCGAGGACAGGAACGGCGCGGGCGGCAGCGGCATATCCCGGATGTCCTTGCTAGTATCCTTGGCGGCGGCAACGGTCGTCATCACGCATCCCTGTTTGTGTTCGATCTGGTCTCTTGACCCCTTATATATCCTTTGCCACGGTCGTCTAAAGCCGGGAGGAAATTTGCGTGGCGACAACAATACTCGGACAATCTGAAACGGCCGGAGCCGAAGGCGCTGGCCAGCGCCATTGAGGCGCTGGCGGCGCGGTTCGGCAACCGGCTGATCACCTCGCAAGCGGTGCGCGAACAGCATGCCCATACCACCACCTGGCTGCCGACGCAGCCGCCGGACGCGGTGGTGATGGCGCAGGAAACCGCCGACATCCAGGACGTGGTGCGGATCTGCGCCAAACATCGGCGTTCCCGTGATCGCGTTCGGCACCGGCACCTCGCTGGAGGGCCAGGTCAACGCGCCCGCCGGCGGCGTCTGCATCGACCTGCACGACATGAACAAGGTGCTGGAAGTCCACGCCGACGATCTCGACTGCGTGATCCAGCCCGGCGTCACCCGCAAGGCGCTGAACGAGCATCTGCGCGACCAGGGCGTGTTCTTCCCGATCGATCCCGGCGCCGACGCTTCGCTCGGCGGCATGGCCTCGACCCGCGCGTCCGGCACCAATGCGGTGCGCTACGGCACCATGCGCGACAACGTGCTGGCGCTCAAAGTGGTGCGCGGCGACGGCGAGATCATCACCACAGGCACGCGCGCGAAGAAATCCTCCGCCGGCTATGATCTGACGCATCTGTTCGTCGGCGCCGAGGGCACGCTCGGCATCATCTCCGAGCTCACGATCAAGCTGCGCGGCATTCCCGAGACCATTGCGGCTGCGGCCTGTTCGTTCGAGACCGTGCGCGGCGCCTGCCAGGCCACGATCCTCGCGATCCAGACCGGCATTCCGGTCGCGCGCATCGAGCTGCTCAATGCCGAGCAGGTGCGGGCCTGCAATTCCTATTCGAAACTGACGCTGCCGGAGACGCCGCTGTTGCTGCTGGAATTCCATGGCAGCGAGAACGAAGTCGCCGAGCAATCGAAGAACTTCAAGGAGATCGCCGGCGAATGCGGCGGCGGCGATTTCACCTGGACCACCAAGCCGGAAGACCGCACCAAGCTGTGGCAGGCGCGGCACGACGCCTATTGGTCGGTGAAGGCGCTGCGTCCAGGCTGCGGCGTGGTCGCGACCGACGTCTGCGTGCCGATCTCGCGGCTGGCCGATTGCGTCACCGAGACCGAGGACGATCTGAAACGGCTCGGTCTGTTGTCGCCGATCGTCGGCCATGTCGGCGACGGCAATTTCCACTGCTCGCTGGTCTGCGACGTCGACAACGACGACGAGATGGCGCGCGGCGAGGAATTCATGCACCGGCTGGTCGAGCGCGCGCAGGCGATGGGCGGCACCTGCACCGGCGAGCACGGCATCGGGCAGGGCAAGCAGAAATATTTGAAAGCCGAACTCGGCCCCGAAGCGATCGACGCCATGCGCGCGCTGAAGAAGGCGCTCGATCCGCAAAACATCTTCAATCCCGGCAAGATCGTGCCGGCGGCTTAGCATCTGGCCTTTCGGGCGTGTCGGTCCAGTCTGTTCCGACAAGCCCGGGCTGGCTCCACGGATGGAACTTTTGCTTCTCATAGGCGTCTTTCCGGTGCCGCGGTATCCGCGGCGTGGCGCAGGAGGGTGTGCCATGTCCAAACCGGCCATCGGAATTGCAGTCCTCGTTCTGGCGACGCTGCTGTCGGGCGCGGCTCTCGGCAGGGGCGGCGGCGGGCATGGCGGTGGCGGACATGGCGGTGGCCACGGTGGTGGTCACGGCGGCGGCCATTTCGGCGGTGGAGGCCACGGCTTCGGGCACGCCCATTTTGGCGGCGGGCACCATGGCGGCGCGAGGTTCGCGATATCCCACTCGTTTTCGCACGGGGGTTTTCACGGTCGCTCGTTTGCCGGACACGCGAATTTCGGCCAGATCAGGAACGCCGCGATCGCATCGGGAGGCGCCCGCAACGCGATGAATTCGCTGTCGCACGCCGGTGGATTGCGCAACGGGCGCCTGCTCAGCAATCCCGCGGCGCGCGCGCAGGTCGCCGCCGGTCTCGCCATGGCCGGCTGGCAGCACGGCCGCAGCGCCAGCGGATGGTGGCAACACCGCAGCGGCGGGTATGGCTGGGTCGGTCCGCTGTTCTGGCCGTTCGCCTATCACGACATCTATGACTATGCGATCTGGGGCGACCGCATCGGCTTCTGGGATTACGGCTACCCCGACATTTATGCCGGCATATTTGCGCCCTACGACTACGATGATCTGGTTGGCTATCTGGCACCGCGCCCGTCCGGCCGCAGGCACGCCGGGGTCGCTCCGCTGGCGCAGATGTGCGGTGACGACAGCCGCGATATCGCCGGCTTACCGATCGTCCAGATCGAGACGGCGATAGAGCCGACCGAAGCCCAAGGTGCCGCACTTGACGAACTCGGCAACGCATCGATCACGGCCGCCCAGGCCATTCGTGCGGCGTGCCCGACGCAGGTCATATTGACGGCGCCGGGCCGGCTGGCGGCGATGCAACAGCGCATCGAGGCGATGATTTCGGCGGTCGCCACCGTGCAGCCGGCGCTCGACAAGTTCTATGCCCTGCTCAACGACGAGCAGAAAGCCCGGCTCAATGCGCTCGCTGACGACCAGCGCAAGATCGCCGCCGCCAACCATGCCGGAGCGCCGCTTGTACCGAACTGTGGCGCCGCGCAGCCGTCCGGCGTGGAATGGCCGGCCGCCGAGATCGAAGCCAGGTTGCACCCGAACGACACCCAGCGCGCCAGTCTTGCCGCGCTGCAGGACGCCAGTGCCAAGGCCGCCGACATGCTGAAGGCGGCTTGCCGGACGGACGACGCAATGACGCCGCCCGCGCGGCTCACCGCGATCGGCAAGCGGCTCGATAC
Source organism: uncultured Alphaproteobacteria bacterium (assembly GCA_963836765.1). Taxonomy (GTDB): domain Bacteria; phylum Pseudomonadota; class Alphaproteobacteria; order Rhizobiales; family Xanthobacteraceae; genus Bradyrhizobium. The sequence goes on along the minus strand of CAWILG010000033.1, from coordinate 116,741 downwards.
CATGCTGCAGGCGGTCAAGTCGGTGCGTGCCGCGCTCGAGAATTTTTACGCCACGCTGAGCGACGAGCAAAAGGCGCAGTTCGAGGCCATCGGACCACGGCGGTCCGCTTAGCTCAAATCGGCGCAAAATCATCGAGGCTGGCTGCGGAAACCCGCACCAGACGGCCAGTCCGCGTTGGATTTTTCAGGCCCTGTTGCCGGAATGTCACCACCGGCGGATTTCCCGGGATGAAGATGCCGCGCCGGGTTACATCGTCCGTTTTGCGGAGCGGACCGGCCGCACATTCCATATCCAGATTTTATTTTTAAAGACGTAGCAATGCGATGGTTCAACAAGCCTAAGTCTGCGGAAGTCTGGGACGAGGCCATCGCGTGGCCGATCGGCGATATCGAGGCGGCCCACCGGATCCGCGACATCTGCCGTTCGGCCGCCGACAGCGCCGAAAGGGTTGGCCGTCGGGCCGACGGCGCGGTTGCGAAGAAGAAGTCGGATCGCCAGAAGAACGAGGATGCGTCCGAACGCTATCAACGCGCCGCCAAGATCGCGATGGAAATCGCCCTCAAGATGTCCGACGACCTGCTGCGCGATTCCGCCGTGCGCGAGATTCTGGACCTGTGCCTGAAGGCCGACGATACCAGGACGGCGCAGATATTGTTTCGCGCGATTCAGACCGCATCGATCAGGGGCGATGTGCTGAACGCGCATCCGGCGCTGCGGCCGTGAATTGATCCGCCGAAGTGGCGGTCGGCAATTTCACATGGCTCGCCCGCGCCGTCTTGCGCTACCCTCGGAAAAAACGGGAGGCGCGCACCATGCTGATCACCGACGTCCGGGCACACCACGTCCGTATCCCCTACGATGCCGGGGTAGCGAGCTTCCGGCAGGGCGCGTCGGCGATCGCCGCGCTCGACATGGTCCTCGTCGAGGTTTCGACGGATTCGGGATTGACCGGCTGGGGCGACGCGTTCGGCTATGTCAGCCCGCGGACGACGGCGATGGCGGTCGAGGAGATGATTGCGCCGCAGGCCCGCGGCTTCGAAGTACCGGACGCCGACGGGATCCCGGCCTTCATGGATCGTATCCAGCGCAATCTGCATCTGTTCGGCCGTTACGGGATCACGATGTTTGCGATCTCCGGGCTCGATATCGCGCTGTGGGATCTGGCCGGCAAAATACAGGGCTTGCCGCTGCACCGCCTGATCGGCCCGCGCAAGCGGGCGCGGATTCCGGCCTATGCGAGCCTGCTGCGGATCGGGACGCCGGAATCCGTGGCGAGTGAATCCGCGACCGCGCTGCGGCGCGGCTACACCGCGATCAAACTGCATGAGACGACGACGCCGGCCGTATTCGCGGCGCGGCAGGCGATCGGCGAGGGGATCCCCCTCATGGTCGACATGAACTGTCCGCTGGATGGAGCCGACGCGATCGCGTTCGCGCAGGCTTGCCGCCCTGCCGCCTTGAAGTGGCTGGAGGAGCCGGTCTGGCCGCCGGAGGATTTTGCGACGCTGGCGGAGGTGCGCGCGAAGGGCGGGCTCGATATCGCGGCGGGCGAGAACGCCTGCACGGTCCATCAATTCCGGCAGATGATGCAGGCGGGTGCGGTAAGCTACGCGCAGCCGTCGGTGACCAAGGTCGGCGGCATCACGGAATATTTGAAGGTTGTCGCACTGGCCGATGCGATGGGCGTCAGGCTCGGTCCGCATTCGCCGTATTTCGGGCCGGGCCTGCTGGCGACGCTGCACCTGCTGTCGCTGCGCGATGACGGCACATTCGTCGAGGTGTTTTACATGAACCGCGCCGCGTGCCTGTGGCGCGGCCACGTCGATACCGGTGCCGACGGCGCCGTCGCGGTGCCGGAGGGACCAGGGCTGGGCTATGAGCCGGACCGGGACGTCATGGAGCAGTATCGCGTCTCATGACGGCTTCGCCGGGGTGCGAATGACGACGGCCCCAAGACCATTGTGGGGCCATTCATTCTGGGCTACAGCTCCGAAAAATAAGAAACAAAAAACGGTGTGAGGGAACATTCTAGATGACCAGCGCCGCGGTGCTGGCGGACGATCGTGCCGATCGCCGCCAAAGAATTTGGGCAATTTTCGGAAGTTCATCCGGCAATCTCGTCGAATGGTTCGACTTCTATGCCTACGCGTTCACAGCGCTGTATTTTGCGCCGGCGTTCTTTCCAAAGGGCGATCAAACCACCCAGCTTTTGCAGACCGCCGCGGTGTTCGCGATCGGCTTTCTGATGCGGCCGATCGGGGGCTACGTCTTCGGCTTCGTCGCGGACAAGTACGGCCGCAAGAACTCGATGATGATCTCGGTGCTCATGATGTGCGCAGGGTCGCTCGCCATCGCCGTGCTGCCGACCTACGCGACCATCGGAGCGGCCGCGCCGGTGCTTCTGCTGCTGGCGCGCATGTTACAAGGGCTGTCGGTCGGCGGCGAATACGGCACCAGCGCCACTTACATGAGCGAGGTGGCGCTGCCGGGCAAGCGCGGCTTCTACGCGTCCTTTCAATACGTCACGCTGATCGGCGGCCAGTTGCTCGCCTCACTGGTGGTCCTGATCGTTCAGCTGTTGCTGTCCGACGCCGAACTGAGAGCCTGGGGATGGCGGATCCCGTTCGTTATCGGAGCTGTCCTCGCGGTGGTCGCATTGTTCTTGCGGGCGTCGCTCACCGAGACTTCATCGGCTGAAACCCGCTCGCGCAAGGAAGCTGGCTCCTTGCGCGAAATCTTCAAGCACCACACCAGCGCTTTCCTGACGGTTCTCGGCTTCACCGCGGGTGGATCGCTGATCTTCTATACGTTCACCACCTACATGCAGAAATATCTGATCAACACCGCGCATATGAACGACCGCACCGCGAACATCGTGATGACCGCGGTGCTGTTCACCTACATGATCCTGCAGCCACCTTTCGGGGCATTTTCAGACCGCTTCGGCCGCAAGACCTCGATGCTGTTGTTTAGCGGCCTCGCAACCGTCTGCACGGTGCCGCTGATGTACGCCATCGGCGATGTCCGGAGTCCCTACGCAGCCTACGGGTTGATCATCCTGGCGCTCGCCATCGTGTCGTTCTACACGTCGATCAGCGGCCTGGTGAAAGCAGAAATGTTCCCTCCCGAAGTACGCGCGATGAGTGTTGGCCTCGCTTACGCCGTTGCCAATGCGCTCTTCGGCGGCTCTGCCGAATACGTCGCACTTTGGTTCAAGGACAGCGGGGCGGAAGCCAACTTTTATTGGTACGTCACCTTCATGTGCGCCATTGCCTTCGTCGCCTCGGTTTTGATGCCGAATCCCAAAGTCAAAGGCTATTTGCAGGGCCACGGAACCGAAACCTAGCGGCGGAAGCGCCCGACCGGTCGTCACGCCGCCATGGTCTTGGCCAGCGCGCGCACCGCTTCATCGACGCTGTGGAAGATGCGCTCTTTCGGCAGGACGTCGTAAATCCCAAAGCGTTCGAACGCCTGCTGCGCCCGTGGCGATTCCAGCCGGGCGATGGCGACGGTGACGCCATCATCGCGGCATTGCCGGATGAGATCGATCAATATCTGGGCGGCGGTAAAATCCATCTCGATGATGCCGGTGGCCTCCAGCACCAGCAGCTTCGGCTTTGGCGTCGCGGTATTGAGAACATGAAGCACGTCGGCGCTGAAACCTCCCGCATTCAGAAACGACAGCGGCGCCTGCAGGCCGACGACGGCAACGCCGGGAGTGCGTTCGCCGGCGATGTGCGGACTTGCCGGCCACCAGATCGTGGTGCCCGGCACCTGTTCGAATTCGATCAGCCGCGCCCGCGTCGTGGTCCAGATGCCGTGCAGCAGGGACAGTCCGATCCCGACCGCGACACCCTGTTCGATCGGCAACACGATGATGGCGGCTGCGGTCGCGACGATCAGCAGGAATTCACCGAACGACTGCCGGTAGATCGCAACGATCTGCCGGATACGGATGATGCGCAGCGCCACGAACAGCAACACGCCGCCGAGCGCCGCTTCGGGAACATGGCGCAACAGCGTGGCGCCGAACGCCAGCAGCGCCAGTACGATCGCGGCGGCGAACAGTCCGGCCAGTTGCGTTTGTCCGCCGGTTTCGGACACGATGCCGGTTCGCGGCGGGCTGGCGTCGACGGGAAACGCGCCGAACAGGCCGGCAAAAATGCTGCCGGCGCCGGCTCCGATGAAGTCGCGATCGACGTCGGCGGGTTTGTCGGGGTCGGAAGGGAACGACCGCGTGGTCGCTGCCGTCTGCACCATGACGACGATCGCGATCAAGAGGCTCAGCGGAACGAGTTTTGCCCATTGATCGGGAGCGATGTCCGGCAATGACGGAGTCGGCAAACTCGCCGGAACGGTGCCGACCACATGGACGCCCTTGCTCTCGAGGCCGGCTGCGATCACGGCCGCGGTGGCGGCGACCAGTCCGATCAGCGCGCCGGGAATCTTGGCGCTGATCGTTTCCGATCCGGCGACCACCGCCAGCACACCGAAGCCGATCGCAATCGTATAGAAATTGGCATCGCCAAGATGCCGCGCCAGCACAGCTATCTTTTCGAGCATCGCGCCTTTCGGCGATTCCAGCCCGAGCACGCCGGGCATCTGCGAAACCAGGATGTGCACGGAAATGCCGGCGAGAAAGCCGACCGTCACCGGCGTCGACAACAGATTGGCGATCCCGCCGAGCCGAAACAGGCCGCCGAGTACCAGGATCACCCCGACCATCAGCGCCAGGGCAACCGCGAGCGCTGGATAGCCGGCCTGATGGGACGCGGCCAACGCCGCAAGGCCGGCGGCGAAGATCGGCGTGATCGTCGAGTCGGCGCCGCACGACAGGAAGCGGTTGCTGCCGAACATGGCGAAACCCAGCGATCCCGCGATGAAGGCGAAGAAGCCAATCTGCGGCGGGAAGTCGCCGAGGCGCGCGGTCGCCATCTGTTCGGGGATCGCGATCGCCGCCAACGTCAGGCCCGCGATCAGGTCGCCGGGCAGATAGCTCGGCTGGAAGGACGCCAGCGAGCGGAAGACCGGCCAGGCGTGATGGGGTTTATCGGCGGCTTGCGTGGCCATCGCTGCTTTGCTCCCTCCGAACCAATGTCTTCGGGAATATTCCGCCATCGCGCAGCCAAAAGCCAGCGGTGTCGCGGCGTTTGCACCTGCGAAGTGCGTGCCTGGGCCGTGTACTCATAAAACGAGAGATGTCCGCGTTCGGAGCTAAGGGAGACTTGCGCTGCCACCGGAATTTCGCATTTTGGACCCGAAGCAGACATGCGATCTGAAGATCCCGAGGGTCCAGGTGGATAACCACCCCTCTACCTATTTTGGCGTACCCGCATCGAGGCGGTCGATGAACCCGTTACGTTCAAGCTCGTCAATAAATGATGGGTCTGCAATATCAGATTCCCTGAGCTCAGCCGCCGCAGGGTATTTTGTGGCGAGCAGCTCCCGCAGCGTCTGCATTCCGGGAAATGACGGACGCGGGACCTTTTGAAACACCGGCACGTGATATGCGTATAGCTCCTCGGCGGCATTTCTGTCGTCAATGCTCAGATAACGCTGCAGCAAGGGTACCACGATGTCGGGGCGCGTTTTGAACAAATGGATCGTCTCGACGAAGCCCTGCATGACGTCCATCACCAGTGCGCGATCAGAGGCGATCAGCTTGCGCGTGCTCGCGAAAATCGATGGCGTTCCGAACTCATTGATGGGAAATGCGTTCCAGCCATAGCTGACTTCGCCGGTAAAGCGCAGGTCAATCGGCAGCGCGCCCGCGTCGATTTCGCCGGCAGCAAGCGCGGCATAAATGCGATCAAACTTGATCAGCGGCAGGTAAATTGCGGTGGCTCCAGCCTTCTCGACCGTAATCCGCGTTGCGACGCTGGTCTGGCCGGTCTCGGTCAGGACGCCGACCTTCTTACCGCTCAGCTGCGCGAGCTGCGTGATCTCCTTGCGGGTCATGACAAACGAATTTGGGAATTCCGACGTCGGGGTCGCGAGGATTACGATGTCGTGGCCTTTGAGTACCTCTTCGGCAACAGGCAGCGCACCGGTATGCGCGAACTCCCAATCGCCGCGAATGACGCCCGCCGCCGCCTGCGGGCCGCCAACCGCGATGGCCGGCAGGCTCATGTCGATCCCGCGCATCTTGAAGATGCCCGCTTCAGCGCCGAGCCACGCGATGCTCTGCCACGTCGCAAGTAGACCAGTTGCCACGCGTGCGCGCCGCGCGGTGTCTTGCGCTCCGGCCGAGCGGAATGCGAGCGCTGGCGCCGAAGTCGCGCCGGCGATCAAATACAGGAACTCGCGCCGCAAGAGCGTCATGGCGTCCTCCGCGTTTAGGGGCAGAATAGAGATATAGCAGCCGTTGGCTTGGACGGCGCGGGAACACGGCGCGGACTTGACGGGACAAATCGCCGGTGGCTAGCTTGACGCGACCAACCCTTACGGCCGCAGCATGGGGGGCAATGAGGATGAGCACGCGTACCGCCGATTCCATGCGGGTGCAGGCGCAGGGCCGCGACGTGGAGTCGCTGCATGAACGCGGTGTGACCTGGGTCTCCTTCAGGCCGATCCCTGACCAGGTCTGTGATATCGACTTTGCGTTGCGGAAGCTTCCCGACCTCGGACTCCTGTCCGGCACGGTGCGGGGCGTCCGGCACGAGCATGCGCGCCGGGACAGTGGCGACGGCGATGATGATTTCAGCTTTCATATGAATCTGAGTGGGCTCAGCCTCCTTACCGGAGAGCGCGGCGAGACAACGCTGCGGGACGGTGATGCGATGCTGCTGAGCTATTCGGTTTCGCGGGTCATCAGCCGGCCAGACCTCGTGGATCACCGCGTCATCCGCCTGCCGCGTGCCATGCTCAGTTCGCTCGTGCCCAATATCGACGATGCCGTGCTGTGCCGTATCCCGCGCGGCACCGGCATGTTGAGACTGTTAAGAAGCTACGTCGATGCTGTGTTCGACGACCCGGCGCTTTCTGTGCCGCAAACGCGACGGCTCATGGTGGCGCAACTTTGCGATCTCGTCGCGGTCACGCTTGGCGCGACGCGTGACGCAATTGCGGTGGCCCAGGGGCGCGGTATCCGGGCCGCCCGGCTGCGCGCTATCAAGGGCGATATCGAAACGAACCTGGCGAACGGCGATCTTTCTCCCGGCGCGGTCGCAAAGCGCCAACAGATATCCGACAGCTACATCCGCAAACTATTTGAGAGTGAAGGGACATCGTTCTCGCATTTCGTCCTGGGCCGCCGACTCGATCGTGCGCGCCGCATGTTTACGGACCCGCGCTGGGCCGACCGAAGCGTCGCGTCGATTGCGTTCGATGCCGGTTTTGGCGACTTGTCCTACTTCAATCGCTCGTTCAAACGGCGCTACGGCGCCACACCGTCGGAAGTGCGAGACGCTTAACCTCTACGATGCAAACCTCGCGATTAGGCGCCCTTCTCGTTTGGAGGCTGCCTGCAAGTTCTATTGACGGCCCGTTCAACGCTTAAGCAGCGACGATTGTCGCTTGAAACTCTCACTGTCGCTGGTTGCTACACGGGCAGTGTGATTTCAAAGGTGCAGCCCTTTCGAGTTGTCTCGGTGAGCCGAAGATTACCGTCGTGTTCCTCGATGATCCGCCGAGAAATGGAAAGTCCCAATCCCATTCCGGAAGGCTTGGTCGTAAAAAACGGATCAAATACATGGGTCTCGTTATCGAGAGTGATGCCCGGCCCTGTATCCTGGACATAAATTGAGACCACCGATTTTCCGTCATAGGTCGTTATCAGTCGAATGGCCTTCTGGGTTGTGGGACCAATTGCGATTGCATCAATTGCGTTCTTGACCAAATTCAAGATCACTTGTTGTAGCTGGGTCGGGTCGGCCGGTATTTTCGGAACGTCTTCTTGAAGTTCGGTTGAAACAGATACGCCTTGAACATGCAGGTCGTTCTCAACCATCCGCGGCACTTCCCGGACAAGACGATTGATATCCGTCATCGACCTGCGACGAGGGGACGTCTTGAACAGGGCGCGAACGGCCGTGACTGTGTCGCTTGCGCGCCTGCTGTCACCTATTGCGTCCGCGACACATTCACGCGCCTCTGCAACATCAGGCGCCTCTCTTTCAAGGCAATGCAACGCTGTCTCGCAGCTCAGCAATATTCCACTCAAGGGCTGCCGGATTTCATGTGCGATTGCGGCTGTCGCCTCATCCACGCTCATAAGTTGATGGGCACGCTCGCGCCGCTGCAAGGTGATCGCGCTGGCGAGTCGCACATAAAGCATTGTTGTTTCCACGAGCAGCACAACCAGCACTATACAACTGCCGATCAGCGTAAAGCTGCGCGCCGTGTACCAACCGAGAGAGAACCGGATCCCTGCATAGAAGAATGCCAACGAAAAATCAGGTAGCGATATTAAAACCGTCACGGCCAACCATACGTCGAGGATAGTCCGCATGCGCGCCAACAGCAGTACGAGTGCCATAGCGTTGAGTAACCATAGCGCCGCGGCCAAGTATTGATTAAGGGGGGCCTGTCGCGTTACGTCGACAAGCAGATTTGGCAAATAATTTCCGCCTGCGGTGGCGAGCAACGTCAGTCCGGCCGTCACCGCGAGTGCGCAAGCGATGGTGATAGCGATGGCCCGGCTTGGCTCGTTCTTTATAAACTGGCTGCCAGCATTATTCGCGTCCTTCAAGAGAGCATAGGCAATCACAGCAAGGGCGAATGTTATGCGCCAGAAATTAAACAGCCACGCTGCACCGCTCAGTCCGCCGCCGAGAAGACCAGTCGCACTATAGGCACCTGGAAATTCGAGCGTCTGCAAGAACGCGAACAGGCCGCTGCATACGTAGCCGCCTGCGAGAGCCAGAAGAGCACGCTGGGGTTGGATCGAATATTGAGCAAACAGAAGGACGGCCGTGATGAGGTCCGTAACGCAAATTATGGATTGAACCACCGGAATGAAAGGTTCGATACGCCCAACCTGCAGAGGCGCGAACGGTACGACCAGGCCGAACACGATCGAAAAGAAAATAACGACGACCAACGCAGACCTGCGCTGTTGGACGCTGGCCGGAATGCTCGCAATGAGGGGAGGAACCTCTTTGCCTTCATCGTGAGCCAATTCTCTTGGTGTTTCCTTCAGCATTCGGACCCAAACCCCGATACTGGAATGCCCCAGGCGGTTAGGTGCGCCGAATGGTACAGCATCGTCGGGTAAAGACCAATGAAGAGCAAGGCCGTTGCGGCACTGTCATAAGTGCTGCTTTGGCACGAAACGGATTTGGCCGGGCGGCCTGACGATGTATGCTCCCGGGGGGATGGACATCCGGCAGCGAGGCCGCGACTTCCGTCTTTGACCCCAAGGCGGACCTGAGAGCTGCTATTCGATGAACCAGCCGCTTCGAAGCGAAGTACGGAAACGTGGTTCTCGGCGGCGAGCTTTATGCCAGTGTAAGCGCCGACGAGGCTGTTTCACCCAGGAAAGCAAACTCCTGCGAACCAGGTATCAGCGGCGTCGCATTCGGGCCACGGTCAGGGCACCAAGATCAACAACACGGGAGGCGACGATGATCGCGACAAGGTTCACACAGCTTGTTGGCTGCGCGGTACCGATCCAGCAGGCAGGCATGGGCGCGGCTGCGCCACCAGAACTGGCAGCGGCAGTGTCGGAGGCCGGTGCACTCGGAATGTTGGGCACCGCTCGGCCGGGGCTGACGGCCATCACGTTCGCTGATCTGCTCGAGCGAGTACGCTCGCTCACTGACAGGCCGTTCGGAGTCAACTTCATAGTTGCGCCAGTTTTCCTCAACGGTACGTCAACCCGCCCGCCCCTTGACCTGAAGTGCATCGAGATTGCTGCGCGGGCGGCGAAGGTCGTCGAATTCTTCTACGGCGAGCCGGAGCAGCGGTTTGTGGAGATGGCGCACGCGGGCGGCGCGCTGGCCTGCTGGCAGGTTGGGTCGCGGGAGGAGGCAATCGCGGCCGCCAGGGCGGGATGCGACTTCGTCATTGCGCAGGGCGCGGAAGCGGGCGGACACGTTCGCGGGACCAGCCCTGCAATGACGCTGCTCGGCGAGGTGATCTCGGCGGTTGATGTACCGGTGCTGGCGGCGGGAGGCATCGGAACGGGGAGAGCGATGGCGACGGCGCTCGCGGCCGGGGCGGACGGAGTGCGGGTCGGGACGCGCTTCGTCGCCGCAGCGGAGGCGGCGGTGCATCCGGAGTACGTCGCCGCCCTGATTGCTGCAGAGGCACAGGACACCGCCTATACCGAAGCGTTCTCGGTCGGCTGGCCCGACGCGCCCCACCGCGTTCTGCGCTCGTCCATCACGGCAGCCGAAGCCTTCCAGGGCGATGCGGTCGGCGAAACGACTCGTCTGGACGGGACCCGGGTATCGATCTCTCGCTTCCAGACTTGCGTCCCCGACAAGACCACGACGGGCGCGATCGCGGCGATGCCGCTCTGGGCGGGAGAATTTGTCGGCGCCGTAAAGCGTGTCCAACCGGCGGCGGAAATTGTGCGGGAACTGGTAGAGGAAGCGGAACAGTCCCGGGAGACCGCCATGGCTGCCTCGTCGTAGTGCCAAAAGAGGCCTTGAACAGACCCGCCTATCGCGTTGGCGAATGTCTGTTCATGGACCCGGAACGGACTTCAATAATCCCAAACATTTACCACCTCAGACCATGACCGGTTCGATCGAGACTGATATGGTCCGGAAATTGGGTACAACGCGTTCTCGGTGGGTTGAATGCGGCGGCGCGAATTCATTGGCCTGATAGGAATTGCCGCAGCGTGGCCGCTTACAGCGCACGGACAGCAGAAAGCTCGCTACCCCACCGTCGGCGTCGTCGGGTCTGCTTCGACGAGCGACGAAGAAACACGGCGTGGCATCAGGGCGTTTGAGTTTGGTTGCTCCGAGTTTGGTTGGGTCGAGGGGCGCAATATCCACATCGTCTATCGGTGGGCGGATTCTTCCCAAATGCGTACGGTCGTGGCTGAGCTTGTGGCCTCGGCACCGGATGTCATCGTTGCTCGCGGAACGTCGGTCCTGAATGCCGTGCGGGAGGCGACGAATTCGATCCCGCTGGTTTTTGTTGGTATTTCCGATCCGGAAGGTGTCGGCATCGTCGCGAACCTTGCCCGACCGGGCGGTAACATGACCGGGCTTGCAAACTTCGAGCCTTCCATAGGCGGGAAATGGCTGCAGACGCTTAAGGAGATAGCACCGCACCTGATCCAAGTCGGCGTTCTCAGGTTCGCTGGGACGCAATTGAGAATTCTACGGAATATTGAGGAAAATGCTGCTTCGAGCGGGATGAAGGTCGTCGATTGCCCTGTGCAGGAAGGCTCCGAAATCCGGGCGGCGATTGGTGCTTTCGACGGCGAGCCAAGTACTGGCTTGATTGTGCTCCCCGATCCGATCTTTGGGGGCAACGCGCTTTCATTGATCTTTGAATTGGCTGCAAAACAACATCACCCCACGATTTATCCGTTTCGGAGTTACGCTCAGGCGGGCGGATTGTTGAGTTATGGGACCAACATATTCGATCAGGTGCGACGATCGGCCTTCTATGTCGATCAGATTTTGAAGGGGGCCCGACCGGGCGATCTGCCGGTACAAGCGCCGACCAAATTCGAGTTGGTCATCAATTTAAAGACGGCCAAGGCGCTGGGTCTGGATGTTCCCCAGACGCTGCTCGTCCGCGCCGACGAGGTGATCGAGTAGGGTTCGCCGACTTCCGCTGTTGGCACGAAGCTACATGCCGAAGGTTAGCCCCGATGTCTGCTTCCGGGGGCAGTGCCGACATTGCAAATTCCAGCGCGTTCCGGATTTATGAGCACACGCCCTATTTCGCGCGCGCTTCCGTGATGGATTTGCGGATCGCGGCCAGCGGCGCGGTGTCGTCGAATCCGAGGCTTTCGCCTTGCGCCTTCAGGCCGAGATCGCGCCACAGGCCGGCGAGATCGGGCGTGACCGGCTTTGGCCCCATCTCGTCATGCAGGCGGGTCAGCACATCGACGCCGACGGCCTTGTCGGCGATGGACAGCACCCGCTCGATCGTCCAGTCCTTTTCGTGGTTGCCGCCGGCGGCGAGCACGCCGCGCATCGCGTCCTGCAGGCCGAATTTGTTGCCGGTCCGTTTGCGGATTTCGATATCCGCCAGCAGGCAGAACATCGCGCCGCCCCAGTATTTCCGGCCCCAGGTGTCGGTGTTGTCGAGGCCCTGATCGTCGGCCTGCGGCAGGCCTTTCGGCATATCGCGCATCATCGCCTGCCAGATCTCCGTGGCGGTGAGGTCGCCGGCCTGCACCCGCGCGATCGGTTCGATGTAGACGGCAAGCCCCTCCGACAGCCAGTTGTAGCGATCGTCGAGGTCGGGCAGGGCGGTATGCACCATCTCATGGACGATCACCCAGTCGCGCTTCAGATCGGCTTCGGTGGAATCGCGGCCGAACGGCAGGCGGATGGCGGCGCCGCGATAACCCCATGTGGTGCCGCCGCGCACCCGCGCGCCATCGACCGGCACCAGCAGCAGCCGCAGCGAACTGACGGGAAAGCGACCATAGTAAGTCGAGACCGCGCGAGCCGACGCCCTGATCCAGTCGAAGATTTTTTCGCGCGGCAATGCGACGTCGCCGGGCGCGAACGCGACGTGGATGGTGCCGCCCGACACTTCCAGATCGGTCTTGGGCAGCCGGTCGAAGGCGTCATAGGGCATGCGGTCGCCGCGCATATATTCCGATTGCGCGTCGGCGCGGAAGGAGGCGAGGCCGGCCAATGTAACCGCCGTCATGGCGGCCACGACGATCCGACGGAAACGCGCGGCGTTTTTCATCGCGACACGCTTCGGATCGGGTGCGATCGCGGCTCTGCGGTTGATGGGTCCGCCATGAACGCTGTGGCCTGCTCGTTGAGATCGTCGGGGATGGCGGCGAGCAGGATCTCGCCCTTGGCTGATGTCGCCAGCGTCGGATCGCCATAGCTGCCGGAGCGGCTGTAATTTTGCGAATTCTTGTCCGATGGCGTCAGGGGGCCGGGCGGCGCCTGTTTCAGGGAGGGGCTGGCCTCAGCGCGCGCCATGTCGACGAGCTGCGGCGCCGGCGCCAGCATCAGCGATGTCTCGAGTTCGTCGGCATGGCTGCCGTGGCTCTGCGCGGCCAGCGCCTCGGCGGCGCGGCGATAGCGCGGACCTTCGCAAATCCGCAAATGCATCACCTTGCCGGCGTCGAGACGCGCCAGCGCGCGCTCGGCCGGGGCCAACGTGCTGATGCCGGTATTGAGCACGATTAGCTTTTGGCAACCGCTATCGAGAATTCCGCCGGCAATCTCGTGCACGACGGCTTCGAAGGTCGATGCGGTCAGGCTGCTGCTGCCGGCATATTCGGTGAAGGCGGGGTAATAGCCATAAGTCAATGCCGGCCAGATCAGCGCGTCGATCCGTTCCGCCAGTTTGGCCGCGAACCGTTCGGCCTGGATGCGATCGGTGTTGAGGGGCAGATGGAAGCCGTGCTGCTTGGCCGCGGCACCGATCGGCAAAACCGCCGCCGCGCCCTCGGCGATCCGCCGCGCGACCTCGTCCCACGTCAGGCGCTCGTTGAAATTGCGATCGGCGTCGGTGCCCATGTCCCGGGCCTTTCATTCGCCTGCGGAAACGCCCGTCAGACTTCCCGCACTGATCCAGCCATGCAGATAGCCCGCGCCGCGCGCGGCGGCGCCATCGGGGTCGTGATAGGTCGCCAGCATCTCGCAGAGTACGCCGAAGGGGATTCCGTTCGCCGCCTCGTCCCACATCATCGCCTCTTCAGCCGGAAGCTCGCGGAACATCGGTGTCGTGTCCTGGCGCCAGATCAGGAGGCGGGCAGGCTCTTCCAGCATCTCCGCGTCCGGCGGGGTCTCGTCGTTCTTGAGCGCCATCCAGATCGCCGGCGTATTGGTGTTGAGATCGAGCCTGCGCGCGCTGGGGTGCGGCGAAAAGGTGAGATCGTTCCACACATCCGGCGCGAAGCCGGCCATGTCCGTCAGCGCCAGCACCGGGCCTTCGGCGGCGTCGAACGCGTCGTTGAGCGCCTTTTCCAGTGCGGCGAGATCGGACAGGATCGGATGATCGCAATAGGGCTCGGTCGATTTCAGAAAATCGGGCAGGCCTTGCGAAAACCAGCGCAGGTTCGGATGTTCCGATGGCCTTGCCTTGACATAGACATGGCCCATTTCGTCGAACATCTCGTCGCCGAGATAAAGATGCAGCAGCTCGTGGTCGTTGCGCATGGCTTCGACCAGCCGCGAGCCGTAGGCATAGCGATAGACGCCGAACAACGTCTCGCGCTTCTCTTTGGGGCTGTCGAGAATTTCGGCCAGAACCGTATCGTCGCCGGTCAGAATGCCGCGCTGGAACGCGCTCTGCTGCCGCGCAAAATCGCTCATCCCGCCAGCCTGCCCGGCAATATTTGTTCGGCGATCTCGCGGGTCCTGGCGACCTCCAGCAGCAGTTCGTCGAGCGGCGGGATGTTGTCGTCGCGCTCGATCATGGTCGAGACCCGGCCGAACCGTTTCAGCGCCGCGACATAGAGATCCCAGACATCCTCGCACACCGGATGATCATGGGTGTCGATGATGTGGGTGCCCATGTGGCTGTGGCCGGCCATGTGGAACTGGACCATGCGGTCGGCCGGGATGCCGTTGAGGAAAGTCAGCGGATCGTAGCCATGGTTGAAGGCGCTGACATAGACGTTGTTGATGTCGAACAGCAGCCAGCACCCGGAGCGGCGCGACAATTCGGACAGGAATTCCCATTCCGTCATTTCGGAATTGTTGAACTGGACATAGGTCGAGACATTTTCGAGCACGATGGCGCGGCCGAGAAAGTCCTGCACCAGCTGCACCCGGCTGACGACGTGATCGAGCGCTTCAGCGGTGTAGGGGATCGGCAGCAGATCGTGCAGATTCTTGCCGTGCACGCCGGTCCAGCACAGATGGTCCGAAATCCATTTCGGCTCAACCCGCCTGGCGAGGTCTTTCAGGCCCTGCAGATATTCGAAATTGGGCGGGGCGGTTGAGGCGATCGACAGCGATACGCCGTGCATGACCAGAGGATAGCGCTCGCAGATCCGGTCGAGCGTGCGCAGCGGCTGGCCACCCGGCAGCATGTAGTTTTCGCTGATGACCTCGAACCAGTCGATCGGCGGATTGCTGGAGAGGATTTCGTCGTAGTGCTGCGCGCGCAGGCCGAGACCGAAACCGAGGAACGGCGGCTTGGCCGATGTCATCGGGCGGTCCGCAAGCGCGGCCGCCGACGAGTTGGGCAATCTGCTTGCGACGTTCATGTCGTCTCCGCTTGAGCGGCCAAAGCGCTGACCGTCAAATTATCATGGAACTGGGGCCCCGCATACCGGGCCCCGGTTCCGTGGCGATCGGATCAGGCGGGCTCGAACTTGCCCTTGGCGGCGTCGCACTTTTCCTTGGTCATGGCCGAGAAGCCCTGGCCCTTGCAGGCGTTCTGGCCCTTGCAGGCGTGGTTGCCGCCCTTGCAGGCGCTCTGGCCCTTGCAGGCATTGGCGCCGACGCAGTGGCCTTCGCCGGCGGCGTAGGCCACCGTCGACATGGTCGCACCAGCCAGGAACAGGGTGGCTGCAGCGGCGGCGATTGCGGCGCCCGACTTGGAAGTCATCTTCATGTGCATCTCCTCCAGAAGAGAGTGTGATGGTGCAGCGTCCGCAAACCACGATAGTTCCGTCTGACAGACTGCACCCAGCGATAGCTACGCTCGGGATTAAACCTGGTTACACGGCCTGCCAACTTTATTTTGGCCGCGGTCTTGAAACGATGAGGCCCGGCACCGCCGCGCCCCCTTTGCGTTAGTCCATCAGCCCTTGACGAAAGCGCCGCCCTGGGCCTTGCAATGCGCCTCGGACGCCATCGAGAAGCCGGTGCCCTTGCAGGCGTTCAGGCCCTTGCAGGAATTCGAGCCGCCCTTGCAGGCGCTTTGGCCCTTGCATGCATTGCCGGCCATGCACTTGCCCATCGCGGCATTCGCCGGGCTCGATCCGGTCGAGACAACCGCACCAGCCAGGAACAGGGTGGCGGCGGCCGCGGCCAGCGTGGCACCGGACTTGGAATTCAACTTCATGACGATCTCCTCGATGATTGTTTGAACAAGAATATGACGCCGTGAGCATCCGGTGATCGTTCGATCCCGAACCGCACAACGAACGGAGGTTTGGACAACAAGCAAATCGCGGAGGCTTCGCGGCGCATCCTCGGGGCCTCCGCGATTTGAGTGCTCATCCAGAAACAGCTACGGGGCATCGGTCGAATTGGTTACAGAGTTTCAAAAGAAAATTTTGTTTTTGTGGGCTTGGACATCCCGTCCATGTCTAACACCGGCCCCTCGAGAGTATTTCGTTGCGCGGCAGGGATGCCGGCGGTGAACGCCGTTGGCCGGGAAAGCGTGGCACTTCAAGCCATTACCCCGGCGTTTTGCTCCAGTCGCGGCTGCGCCGCACGGGAAATAGACGTCTCCGGTCAGTTCAGCGCGGCGCGCGAAGGCTTCAGCTTCGCCATTTGCTTCACATTCGCTTGAAGTTCTTCGGCGCTGAAGGATGGAAACGAGCAGATGCGGTTGCTGCAGGCGAACGCCGCGGGCTCGCCGAGGTCAGGGTATTCGACGTCGGGATTGGGCAATTTTCCCTCGCGCAAATCCAGCCACTCCAGCCGCTTGTAGCGGGCCGGCAGCGCGCGCGCCAAGGCGTGCAGGGCCTGCGCGCGGGAATCGTCCTTGTGACCGACGATGGTCATATGGGTCGGCTCAACCGCCAGCTCTTCGTCGGCGAGCAACACGCCGGGCAGGGGACGCGCCATCTCGGCGGAAGCGCTGGCGAGATAGCGCATCGCGTGGGAGGCCTGTTCGCGATAGGCTTCGTTGCCGTAATAGCGATTGAGCAGGTTCATGAAGCGGGCGACCTGAGTTTGGTCGTCCATCAGCTTGGCTGGCCTGGCGAACACGCCGGTTTTTCCTTCCGAGGTTTTTGAGGTCAGGAAGCCGCCGGCCTCGTCGTGGAAGGTCGCGACGAAATCGCCGGCTTTGGCGGCAGCGGTCAGCCAGACGCGGTTGCCTGTCGCGGCATAGAGATCGAGGAAGGCCTGTCCCATCGCCAGCGTGTCGCCGAGGAACGGGCCGCCGCGATCTTTTGGGCCGTGGCGAAACCCGCCGCCGGGCAATGAGCGATTATCGATGATCCATTTGGCCGCCCGTTCGGCCGCCGCCAGGATCCTGGGATCGTTGGCGACGTCGTAGTAAGCCGCGAGGCCCGAGATCGCCCAGCCGTTTTCCCGCGCGTACAAATTCCTGTCGATGCGCGGCATGCCGAGCTTGCGGCGGTCGCCGTCCGCCAGCGCGTAATATGCGTGGCCATCGGTGTCGTGATCGAGATCGGCATCCTGGCTGACATAGAACGCGCCGTCGGGATCCCCGAGGAAAGCCGCGAGATAGCGCTCGATGTCGCGGGCAGCCGCGAGATATTTCGGGTCTTTCCACTGCGCATAGGCCTGGCTGTATTGCCGCAGATACTGCGCCTGGAACGACATGATTTTTTCAAAATGCGGTTTGCTCCAGGCGCCGGCTTCGGAATACTGGTACACGCCGCCCCATACCGGATCGATCAGCGCGATTGCGGCATCCAGCGTCCGTCGGGCGCGCTTGATCGCCATGGCGTCGCCGGCCTCGGCGCGGGTGATCGCTAAATCCATGCTGTCGGCGTCGATGTATTTCTGGTTCTCGCCCCAGCCGCCGAGCTTGTCGTCCCAGGATTCGTCGAAATTTTTCGTCAGTTCGGCGCGCGCTTCCCTGGTGAGAGACGCCGACGCGGCCGGCTTGATCTCAAAGGCTTCGCCGACCGACGGTCCCGGCGAGGGATCGTCGATGATGGCCTTGAGCAGCGCCTGCATCCGCTCCGGCTCAATATAGCCCCTGATCTTGGCGATCTCGGTGCCGTCCGGGCCAAACACGATGGTCGCCGGCCAGCCCCAGTCGCCGTAGCGGTTCGACAGATCGGGATTGGCGTCCTGATCGACGCGAACCGGAAGATATTTGGAGGCCAGCAGCCCCCGAACGTCGGGGTCCGCATAGGTGGTCTTTTCCATCACGTGGCACCAGTGGCACCACACCGCCTCGAGATCGAGGATCACGAAGCGCTTTTCGGCGGTGGCGCGGGCGAACAGATCGTCACCCCAACCGCACCAGGCCGGTCCCTCCGCCGCCGACAACGGGGATGCCGCAAGGGCGGCAATGGCGAAGGCGGCGATGCGGACGCGTTTCATGGCGGCTCCCGGAGCGAGGTTGTTGACTGAGCTACGCAGGTGGAAAAATCCGGGCTCAGACTTTTCGTGAGGTCACGGGAACGTGTTCTTCTCAGATCGATTCTTCTCAGGTCGATTCTTGCGGATGCCCGGCCGCATTGACCAGCAGCCGGTCCAGCGAGGCGTCGCCGGGGCCGGCAATGGCGAGCCACATGAAGGCGGCGAAATAGGTCATCTCCTCGAAGCCGAGCAGCGTTTCCAGCGAGTCGATGTCGTCCCATTTCGCCGACTTGATCGCGACCAGCATCACCACCGCCAACATGGCTGCCGGGATCCGCGTGAACAGGCCGAGGATCAGCATCACGCCGCCGAAGCATTCGACGCCGGAGACGAAGGGGGTCAGGATCGTTGGAAAGGGAATGCCCCAGCCGACAAAATTCTCGGTGACCTGCGCCAGGTTGGTGAGCTTGCCCCAGCCGGTCAGCATGAAGGTGTAGCCGACAATCAGCCGCATCAGCAGCGGACCGGCCCAGGAAAAATACGAGGCGATCCGCGCCGGCAGCAGGATGAGAAGATTGACGACGAAATTCATGCGAACCCCCCGAAACTATTGTGATTAATTGAGGCCGCAGCGGCGGCCCCGTCCAAGCAAAGGCGTCAATGGGCGGCCGCGACGGCGGCAACCTGGGTCTTCGCAGGAGTTTCGCTGCGGCCGGCCCGCTTGTTACGGGGGACTTAGCCGAAATTTTGCAGCGCCGGGAACGTCTCCAGCAGCCAGATGGAGACGCTGGAGACGGCGCCGGTCAAAAAGCCGATGCCGGTGATCACCATCAACACACCCATGGCACGCTCGACGCTGTCGAGATGCCGCTTCATCCGCGCAAACAGCGAGGAGAACCGTTCGATCATGAACGCCGCCAGCAGGAACGGAATGCCGAGCCCGGCGGAATAGACCGCAAGCAGGCCCGCGCCCGTGGTCACGGTGGCTTCGGCCGCGGCAATGGAGAGGATCGCCGCCAGAATGGGACCGATGCAGGGGGTCCAGCCGAACGCGAAAGCCAGCCCCATCACATAGGCGCCCCATAATCCCACGGGTTTCGGCGCCGTCAGGCGGCCTTCGCGCATCAACAGCCCGATCCGCGTCAGCCCGAGGAAATGCAGCCCCATCACGATGATGACGATGCCGGCGACGATCGACAGTTGCGCCGACCAGGCCCGGATCAGGCCGCCCACCAGCGACGCACTGGCGCCAAGCGCCACGAACACCGTGGAAAAGCCGAGCACGAACAGGATGGCCGAGGCCATCACCGCGCGTTTCGAGGCCTGCGCGGTCTCGTCATGGGTGACGTGCTCGATGGTCGCGCCGGTCAAATAGATCAGATAGGGCGGCACCAGCGGCAGCACGCAGGGCGACAGGAAGCTGACGAGACCGGCAATCAGGGCCGCCGGGATGGAAACATCGTGCATTACGTGACCTTCAGATGTGGCCGCCTGACATAGCGCGGTCTTGGCTTGTACGAAACCAACAATCCGGAAGTTTCGTCACCGGCAGGTTCACGGGTGGTCACAGAGCTGTGTCCGAAAGACCGGGATGGCCTCGCCAGCGAAACAAACGCTGCTATGTTCCGTATTGCAGTAGCGAACCCGCGGCAACAGGACCCCCATGCGCGTCGGCATCCGCAGCGCCATTTCAGCCCTCGTGCTGACGTCGATCGTCGTCAGCGCCGTCGGCGTGCATTTATTGTGGTGGCGGACGGCGCAGCAGGTCAGCCAGACCCTGGCCGACACCATCAACGACCAGATCGTGTCCGCGGTCGGCGACGAATTGCAGTCGATCACCACGGAGGCGCGGTCGTCGATGATGGCGGTGCGCACGCTATTGGTCGAAAAAGTGTTCGACGCGCGCGACGCCAGGAAGCGCGAGGTCGTGTTCCTGTCGCAGCTGCTGTCGCAGCCAACGATCTCCTGGGTGGCGTTCGGATGGCCGGATGGATCGTTCTTTGCCGGCCACAAGCTCGGCGATACCATGATCGAAATGCTCGCGATCACCGGCGACGGCAAGCTCCGGATCAACCGCTACGAATACGAGGGCAACGACCTCAAGCTCAAGGCGAGCTGGTTCGAGGAAACCGAATACGCCGTCACCGATCAGCCGTGGTTTCGCGAAGCGATCCGCTCCAACGACGAACACTGGTCGACACTGACGACGCACCCCAACGGCGAACGGCTGGCCGCAGCCTTCGCGGCGCCGATCGATATCGACCAAAAGCCCGCCGGCGTCATTGCCATCATCATCGAACTGACGCGGGTCTCGAATTTCCTGTCGCAGCTTACGGTCGGAAAGTCGGCCGGCGCCTTCATCCTCGACCGCGAGGGCGGTGTGGTCGCAGCACCCGATCCTGATGCCAGCGAGGTGAAGGCGCTGAAGACCGATCATCCGCTGTTTCCGGTCGCGGTCGACGCGATGCGGCAGTCCGGCAGCGCTTACGACCCCGGCAGCGGCGAGCCGTTTCATTCGAAGGTGACGCGGGAGGGGAAAGCCTACCAGGCGGTGCTGACGCCGATCTCATTCCCCGGCTGGTCGCTGGTGACTGTCGTGCCGGAGTCGGAATTCCTCGGGCCGGTGCAGATGACGATCCGAAGGTTGCTGGTCGGCCTTGCGGTCCTGATCGTTCTGGCCGGGCTGTTGTCGGCCTGGCTTGCGCAGCGCCTGATCGCGGCCCCCCTGATCAAGGTGGTCGGCGAGATCAGGCATGTCGAACGTTTCGACCTCGACAAGGTCGAGCGCCATCCGTCGCGGCTGACCGAGATCGAAAATCTCTCCGGCGCCATCGGCGACATGGCCCAGGGCCTCGCCGCGTTCAGAAAGTACATCCCCGCCGATCTGGTGAAGCGCCTGATCAGCGACGGTACCGGCGCGCGGCTCGGCGGCGCGATACGGCCGATGAGCGTGATGTTCATCGATCTCGCCGGCTTCACCGGCATGTCGGAACGGCTCGGCGATCGCATCATCCCGCTGCTGTCGCGCTATTTCGATTCGGTGTCGGCGCAGATCCAGAACCAGGGCGGCACCATCGACAAATTCATCGGCGATGCCGTGATGGCGTTCTGGGGCGCGCCGGCGCAAAACCCCGATCACGCCGTCGATTGCTGCCGCGCCGCGCTGGCCTGTCAGCGAGCGATGGAACAAGCTGGCCTCGTCGACGATGGCGGCCAGCCCGTCAAAATTCGCATCGGCGTCAATTCCGGCGACATGCTGGTCGGCAATATCGGATCCGAAGTCCGGCTGAACTACACCGTGATCGGCGATGCCGTGAATATCGCCAGCCGCCTGGAGAGCACCAACAAGGTCTACGGGTCGACCATCATCATCGGTCCGGAAACACGCAAATTGGCCGGAGACCGCATCGTGGTCCGCGAACTCGACCGGCTTGCGGTCTATGGCCGCGCCGGCGGCCTGCAGATCTACGAATTATTGGGAATGTCCGGCGAGTTCACCGAGGCGCTGGACTGGGTGAAATCCTATGAAGCCGGGCTGACCGCATGGCGAGCGCGCGATTTTGCGGCCGCGATCGGCGCGTTCGAAAAAGTGCTGGAAATCCGCAAAGACGATGTCGCGTCGTCGATGATGATCGAGCGCTGCACGCAGCAGCTCGCGAACCCGGCCAGCGACGATTGGGACGGCACGACGATCGCGCGAACCAAGTAGCGACGTCAGATCATGTTCAGCATCCTTGGCGCCGCCAGGCTGAACCAGGGAACGAAGGCGACCAGCAGCAGGCCGATGGTCACGACGATCAGATACGGGATCATGTGCCGGCTGGCGTTTTCCATGGTGGTGTCGCAGATCGAGCAGGTCACGAACATGCCGACGCCGATCGGCGGCGAGAACGCGCCCAGTCCCATCGCGATGATCATGACGATGCCATACTGAATCGGATCGATGCCGAACTGGGCCGCCATCGGCAGCAGCAGCGGGCCGAAGATCAGCAGGGCCGGCAGGCCCTCGAGCAGCGCGCCCATCACGACCAGCGTCACGATGGTTGCGCCCATGAACAGCGTCGCCGATCCATGCAGTGTCGCGAACAGCGCGGCGATCTTCTGCGGCATCTTGGCGATGGTCAGGGACCAGGAGAAGGTGCTGGCCGTGCTGGTGATGAACAGCACCATTCCGGCCTGAGCCGCCGTGCTGACCATCACGCGCCAGAGGCGCTCTCGCGTCAGTGACCGGTACACCACCACCGACAGCAGCAGCGCGTAGATGACGGCGGTGGACGACACTTCGGTCGGCGTCGCCACGCCGCCGACGATTCCGCCGATCAGAATCACCGGGGCGACCATCGCAGGGATTGCGTCGAGGCCGGCGCCGACGATCTCTCGCATCGAATTCCTTTTCGGTACGCCGGGCCGGCCCCGCGAGCGGACGTAAATCAGCAGCATCAGGCACAAGGCGATGATTGCGGCCGGCAACAGTCCGGCGACGAACAGGCTGCCGATCGAGAGCGAAGTGACGGAGGCGAGCACCAGCATGGCGATGCTGGGTGGAACGGTTTCGCCCATCACGGCGCAGGTCGCGAGCACTGCGGCGGTCTCGCCGGGATCATAACGCTCGCGGCGCATGACGTTCTTCATCGTGGTCCCGACGGCGGCTACGTCCGCAACCTTGGATCCGGAAATGCCCGACATGATGTACATCGAGACGACGATCACCTGCAGCATGCCGCCGCGGAATCGTCCGACCAGCGATATGACGAAGTCGGTGAGCTTGCGGCTCAGTCCTCCCTCCGTCATCACGTAGCCGGCCAGGATGAAGAAGGGGATCGACAGCATCACGAAACTCGAGATGCCACCCTGCATGTTGATCGGGACGACCGAGAGCGGGATGGCCTGAGAGGTGTGAAGATACAGCAGCGTCGCCATCAGGAGAACGAAGCCGATCGGTACGCCGAACAGCAGCTGCAGCGCGAATATCGCAAAGGTTGCCGGCAGCGCGTCGTCGCGCAAGTGCGGCCCGAGCATCGGCGACAGCCGCAACAGGGCGCCGATTGCGCAGGCGGTCAGGACGCCGGTGATGACGGCCAGCCGCATTGCCTGCGTGAACGCGCGCCGCGCCGCGAAGTAAGCCAGCATCGCCATCCCGAGGATCATCGGCGCTGCGAACCAGACCGCGCTGATTCCAAGATACGGCGTCCGCTCGTCCCAGCGCGACAGCATCATCTCCCAGGCCAGCCAGCCTCCGGCGATCGCCATCGCGAATACCTGCCAGCACGCGAAGGCGGCGATGGCCGCGTGCCACCGCCGCGGCAGCCGGTCGATGAAGGCGTGCAGCGCCATGTGTTCGTTGCGTGGGTAGGCGATCGCGCCGCCGATGAACGTCATCACGACAAGCGCAAGTTCGCCGATCTCGAGGCTCCACAGCAGCGACGTGTCGAACAGCGAGCGCGAGATGACGTTGCCGAACATCGCAGCCAGCTCGCCCGCCAGCGCGACCACGACGACGATTTCGGCGACCTGCTCGACGAAGTCGGAACGATGCGTGGCCTGGTCCGGAGCTTCGGACCGGCTGCCTTGGAAAGCATCTGCGCCGCTAACTGCGGCGGCCTTGGGATTGGTCACGGGCGGGCTCCGGTCGCGAAACGGCAGGGCGCGCACGGCCGAACAGTGCGGACGAACGCGCGCCAGGCCGGACGGCTATTTGACGGCGTCAATGCTGGCCAGGAGTTCGGTCAACTCCATGCTCTTGGCGAAGTCGGCGATGACAGGCTTGGTTGCCGTCTTGAACGGCTCCTTGTCGATGGCGTTGAATTTCACGCCGAGCTTGCCCTGCATGTCCGCCTCCGCCGCTGCGTTGGCCTCGACCTCCGCGCCGCGTTCCAGCACGGTCGCTTCCGCCGCGCATTTCAGCACGATCTGCTGCAGGTCGGGCGGCAGCTTGTCGAAGGTCTTCTTCGAGATGAACAGCGGCCGCACCGTGAATTCATGTTCGGTGCGGGCGATGTAGGGCGCCGGTTCGTAGAACTTCATCTCGCGAACCGCGACCGATTCGTTCTCCATGCCGTCCACCACGCCAGATTTCATCGCGAGATAGGTTTCCATAAAGGCGATCGGTGTCGGAATGGTGCCGAGGGCTTTCCAGGCGTTGACTTTCAGCGGACTGGAAATCAGGCGCAGGCGAAATCCTTTCAGGTCGTCGATGCTGTTGATCGGTTTCTTGGTCGACAGCACGTTCCTCGTGGATCCGCCCCAATAACCAAGGATCTTCAGGCCGGTCTTGGTCTCGATCAGCCGGGCATAGGCCTTGCCGGGCTCGCCATCGAGCGCCGCCTGCCAGTGGGCATAGCTGCGGAACAGAAATGGCAGCGCGAAGAAATCAAGTTCCTTGGCGAAAGGCGCGCCCGCGGAAGGGTCCGAGATCACCAGATCGAGCGATCCATCCTTCACGAATTGCAGCGTCTGCGCCTCGCTGCCGAGGATGCCGCCGTTGAAGATGTCGATCTTGATCCGGCCCTTGCTTTCCTCGTCAACCCGCTTTGCGAAATGCGTCAGTCCCTTGTTCCAGGGATGGTCTTCCTTGAAGTAATGCGCCGCTCGCAGGCTGAATTGCTGGCCGAATGCCGGCGGCACGATGCCGGCTGCGGCCATGGCAAGACTTAGCGCAATGATGATTGTCCTGACTGGCAATTGACCCTCCCCATTTTCATTTCTGCTCCGGCGCTGCTTTCAGGCGAGGCGCTGGAGGTGTTTTTAAGTATAATGTCATACAAGATGACAATACACAATAGTGCGCGGCGGAAGCTGCGCTGCCGGTGATTTCAGGGGAGGGAAGTGCGGTCGCGCTCAGGTCTTCGATCGCGAGGCAAAGTCGCGGCCGCGAATCCGGACGAGGTCGTCGGCGGAATTCTTCAGCAGGACGTTCGTGGCCTCACGCGCGCCTTCGGCATTGCGTGTCGCAATCGCATCCAGCACGGCGTGGTGTTCGACCAGCGCCCGCGCGCGATGCGAACCGCGTGCGGCGATGGTGAAGCTCTGGCGCAGGGTAACATCGAACATCTGCGCGATCGGCCAGAAGAACTCGTTGCGGGTGGCGAAGTAGATCGCCTGATGGAAGGCAATGTCGGCGGCCACGAATTTCTCGTTGACCTTGGCGGTCGCCATGCCCTCGTATGCGGCCTGCATCAGCGCGAGGTCGTCCTGGCCTGCGCTGGTCGCGGCGAGTGCCGCCGCCGCCGGTTCTACCGCGCAGCGCAGCTGAAACAGTTTTGCGAGGTAACTGTCCATGTCGGATGTTTCGAGACGCCAGCGCAGCACATCGGGATCGAGCTGGTTCCACTGCTGCGGCGGGCGGACGCGCGTACCGCTCTTGGGGCGCGATTCGACCAGGCCCTTGCCAGTCAAGGTCCGGATCGCTTC
The DNA here is from genome assembly GCA_963836765.1 of uncultured Alphaproteobacteria bacterium. Classification (GTDB taxonomy): domain Bacteria; phylum Pseudomonadota; class Alphaproteobacteria; order Rhizobiales; family Xanthobacteraceae; genus Bradyrhizobium. The sequence continues at coordinate 91,040 of CAWILG010000033.1, read as the reverse complement.
GCGCACGACGGTGCGGCTGACATCCATCATTTCGCAGATCTGCATCTCGGACGGCAGGGTTTCGCCGGCGCCGACGTCGCCACGCACGATGCTGATCCCGACCCGGTCGGCGACCTGGCTGTGGACGTTGCGGACAAGCGCGTGGGAGCTCTGAAACATCGGAAACCTTGTGGAAGCCCGGCAGTCTTGCAAAAGCAATTCGTTTAGTCATACAATATGATTAATGCAGTGCCAAGCTCCGCCGCGACAAGACGGCGGGCTGAAGAAAATCCGTTCCCGGGAGGAGCACCATGAGGTCGAAGCCGATCAGCCGTCGCGTCATTCTGCAATCGTCGGTCGCCGCGACCGCCTGGTTTGCCGCAGCACCCGCCCTCATCGGCCAGGCCGAGGCCGCCACGCTCAAGCTCAAATGCTCGTCGTCGCTGCCGAATGATCCCAAATATGCCAATGGCCGCGTCTATTACGACAATCTGGTCAAGAACCTGAAGGCCAACGGGCTCGGCGAGCAGGTCGACGTCATCTTCTTTCCCGACAACCAGCTCGGCCAGGAAATCGACGTCATCAATTCGGTCAAGCTCGGCGTCATCGACCTGATGGTGTCGGGTTCGTCGATCTCGGCCAATCTGGTGCCGCTGGTCGGCACCTTCGACCTCGGTTATCTCTTCACCAGCTACCAGCAGCAGACCAAGGCGTTCGATGCCGGCGCCGCCAAGCCGATCGAGGACGCACTGCTGAAGGGCGCCAATATCCGGATCATCGCCTGGGCCTATAATTTCGGCGCGCGCAGCGTGCTGGCGAAAAAGCCGGTAAAGACGCCGGAAGATCTCGCCGGCCTCAAGATCCGGACGCTGCCCAATCCCATCATCACCGAATGCCTGCGGCTGATGGGCGCGGCCGCCACGCCGCTGGCGTTCGGCGAGATCTACACGGCGCTGCAGGCCGGGGTGCTCGACGGGCTGGAGCATGATCCGCCGACCATCCTCGCCAGCAAATTCTACGAGACATCGAAGCACTACGCGCTGACGCAGCATATCTTCTCGCCGCTCTCGATCTATTTCAGCGACGCCACCTTCAACCGCATGGACCCGAAGCTGCGCGAGGGATTTCTCGACGCCGCGAAAAAGGCCGCCGCCGATACCCGCACCCATGGCCTCGCGGTCGAGAAGGAGGCGCTGACGGCGCTGACTGAAAAGGGCGTCACCGTCGTCGAGTGCGACAAGGAAGCCTTCCGCAAGCGCGTGCTTCCGCAGACCGACAATTTCATCAAGGCCCGCCCCGAGGCGAAACCCGTCGTCGACATGATCCGCGCGACGCAGGCTTGAGGCTCGTGGCCATGTCAGTCGCCGCGGCGTCGCCAAGCGGCGGCCACCGGATCTCGGCCATGCTGCTCGCGGTCAGCGATGCCATAGCCGCGATCCTGCTCGCCGCCGACCTCCTGGTCGTCTGCGTGTCGGTGCTGCTGCGCTTCCTGTTCAATGCGCCGGTGGAATGGGCCGACGACGTCGCCCGCGGCCTGATGGTCGGGTCGAGTTTCTTCGGCGCCGCCAGCGCGCTGGCACGCAGCGAGAATCTCGGCGTGGCGTTCTTTATCGATAGATTGCCCGCCGGCATCCGGCGCGTGGTCGATGCCATGGGCGCGCTGCTGGTCACGATCATCGCCTTCTATGTCGCGTTCAACGCCATCAAGATGGGCTGGCTGACCACCGGACAAACGTCCGGCTCCGGCCTGCCGCTGGAACTGACATTCTATCCGATGGGCGTCGGCGCGCTGTTCATGACCGTGTTCGCCGCCGAGGTTTTTCTTAAGCGTCACCTCCGCGACATGGTTGCGGGGATACTCGCAACCGCGCTGATCGCCGGACTTTATCTCGGCTGGGATTTCCTGGCACCCGATTCGGTGCCGTCGTCGGGAACGCTGATGCTGGTCGGCTTCCTCATCACGCTGTTCGGCGGATTGCCGATCGGCTTTGCGCTGGCGCTCGCGGCGCTGATCTTCATCTGGGTCGAGGGCACGCTGCCCGGCGTGATCTTCGCGCAGCAGATGGCACGCGGCATCGACAATTTCGTGCTGCTCGCGATCCCGTTCTTCATCCTCGTCGGCTATCTCATGGAAGCCAACGGCATGTCGGTTCGCCTGATCGAATTGCTGCAGCGGGCGGTGGGGCGGATGCGCGGCGGCCTCAACGTCGTCATGGTGACGTCGATGGTGCTGTTCTCCGGCATCTCGGGATCCAAGATGGCCGATGTCGCCGCGGTCGGCTCGGTGCTGATCCCGGCGGCGCGCCGCTCCCGGCAGAATCCGGGCGGCGCGGTGGCGCTGTTGGCGGCCTCCGCCGTGATGGCCGAAACCATCCCGCCCTGCATCAACCTGATCATTCTGGGTTTTGTCGCCAACCTCTCGATCGGCGGATTGTTCATGGCGGGGCTGCTGCCGGCCGGACTGATGGCCCTGGCGCTGATCGCGGTGTCCATTGCCTTCGGAAGACGCGCAGCGCCGGCTGACGATGACAAGCCTCAAATTCCGATGTCCGGCCTCTGGACCGGCGCGATCGCCTCGTTCGGCCTGATCTTCATGATCTTTGCCGGCTTCAAGAGCGGCTTTGCCACCGCCACCGAGATCTCCGCCTTCGCCGCGGTCTATGCCATCGTCATCGGCAGTATCGTGTTTCGCGAGCTCAGCTTCAAAACGGCGACCCACAGCTTCATCCAGTCGGCGACGCGCTCGGGGCTGGTGCTGTTCATCGTCGCTGCCGCGCAATCGCTGGCGTTCATCCTGACGCTGCAGCAGGTGCCGCATGCGGTGGGCGAGTTGATGCTGTCGATCTCCGGGACGCACGGCGTCTGGCTGTTCATGCTGCTGTCGATCGCGGTGCTGATCGTGATGGGCTCGGTGCTCGAAGGCGCTGCGGCGCTGATCATCTTCGGGCCGCTGCTGCTGCCCGTTGCGGTCAAGCTCGGCATCGATCCCCTGCATTTTGGGGTCGTGCTGGTCATCGCGATGGGACTCGGCCTGTTCGCGCCGCCGCTCGGCCTCGGGCTCTATGGCGCCTGCCTGATCGGCAATGTGCCGATCGAGCAGACTATCAAGCCGATCATGGGTTATCTCGGACTGCTGTTGCTGTGTCTGTTGGTGATCGCCTTCGTGCCGGCGCTCTCAACCGCATTGCCGCGCGCCCTCGGCTATTAGGAGATCCCGTGTTGAAAGTGTTGCTGGCCCATACCCCGCAGATGCGGCGCGATTATTACGGCGAGCGCAGCCTCAACGGCCTGCGCGCCGTGGCCGACGTCAAGCTGCATAAGGGCGATGACGCGCTCGACGCCGCGGGCCTGATCCGCGCCGCTGATGATGTCGATATCATCGTCGCGGACCGTATGACGCAGGGGCCGGGCGAAATCTTCCCGCGCCTGCCAAAGTTGCGCGCCTTCGTCCGCTGCGCGGTCGATATCCGCAACATCGACGTGGCGGCGGCATCCGCCGCCGGCGTGCTGGTGACGCAGGCGAGCCCCGGTTTCATCCAGTCGGTGGCCGAACTCGCGCTCGGCTTCATGGTCGATCTCGCGCGCGGCGTGTCGCGCGCGACCGCGGGCTATCATGCCGGACGGATGCCCGACGTCATGATGGGGCGGCAACTCGCCGGCAACAGGCTCGGCATCATCGGCTATGGCAGCATCGGCCGCCACCTGGCGGAAATCGCAAAAGTGCTCGGCATGGAAACTCTGGTCGCCGATCCCTTCGTGACCATCAACGATGCCGCGATCCTGCAAGTGCCGCTGGACGATCTGCTGGCACGCGCCGATTATGTCGTCTGTCTCGCCATCGCCAATGAGCAGACCGAGAATCTAATCGGGCGGGCCGCCTTGTCGCGGATGCAGCCCCACGCCTTCTTCATCAACCTGTCACGCGGCAATCTTGTCGACGAAGGTGCGTTGGCGGCGGCGCTGCGCGAGAACCGCATTGCGGGTGCAGCACTCGATGTCGGCCGCGCCCTCGACCAGATGCCGACAATGGAGCTTGCGAAATTGCCGAACGTCATCGCGACGCCGCACATCGGCGGACTGACGCCGGATGCGATCGAACACCAGTCGTCCGAAACGGTTCGCCAGGTCGGGAAGATCATCAAGGGTGAGATTCCCGTTGGTGCCGTCAATGCAGATCATTGGAGGCGCCGCTCGTAAGCGGCCATCCACCGCAAGGGAGAAGAAAAATGAAATCGCGTACGCTTCGGCTCGGGACATTTGGATGCCTGGCATTGCTCGCCGCCTTGAATTTCGCCGTGGCATCGGCGCACGCTGCAACGGTCGTAGCCCTTGGTGCGAGCAACACCTACGGCAAGGGGGTCGCGCGCAATCAGGCCTATCCGGTGCAGCTCGAAGCGATTTTGCGGGCGAAAGGGTTGAACGTTCATGTGGTGAACGCCGGTATCAATGGCGACACCACGGCAGGGATGTTGGGACGCCTGGACAGGGTGGTCCCGAACGGCACCAGTGCCGTCATCGTGCAGCCCGGCGGCAACGATAGACGCAAGCAAAGCGCGGATCGCACCGCGGAGATTCAAAGCCGGCTGAGTGCTCGAGGTATCCACGTCATCATGATGGCCAACAATATGCTGAGGGGTTTGCCGCACCAGCCTGACGGCCAGCATTTGACGCCGGAGGGCTATCATATGGTTGCCGAGCATTTGGCGTCTCAGGTGGCGGCCTCAATCGGCCGCTAGGAACCGGGCTCATGAGGCAAGCGGAGCCGTATGTTGGATTGTCCGGTCATAAACGCTGGACAAGCCGTGCCCGTCAGGCTCAGATTTGAATCGACCATACCGCTGCGGTGAGCGGCGGAAAATGAACGAAGCGCACGCCCGCAGCCAACGACGGACGCCGCAAAAGGAAACCAAGGGAGCATCACATGACCATTTCTCGTCGTGACGTGATATTAAGCAGCGCCGGTGCACTCGGTGCTGCGACATTTTCATTTCCGAAGCCTGCGATTGCGCAATCGGAGCCGATCAAGATCGGTTGCCTCGCCGCAATGACCGGGCCGAGTTCGGCGCCCACCATCGGTTTCAACCGCGGCGTCTACTTCGCCGCCGACGCGATCAATGCCGCAGGCGGCGTCAAGGGCCGCAAGCTCGAGATCGTCATGCGCGACACCCAGGGCGATCCGACCAAGGCGGTGAACGCCACTCAGGAATTGATCAGCCAGGCCAAGGTCCACGGGATCTGGGGGCCGCTCAATTCGGGTGAGGCGCTGGCGACCACGCCGATCATGGCGCGCGCCAAGATACCGAACATTCACCCTTGCGTGGTGGAAACGCTGATCGATACCACGAAATTCCCGAACGCCTTCCGCATGGCGCCGTCGAACAGCCAGTGGGATGACGCCGTCCGCAACTATTGCCTCAAGATCCTCAAGGTGAAAAAAATTGCCGTGATCGGCGATACCACGGGCTATGGCGTGACCGCGGTCGGTGCGTCGGTGGCGGCGTTCAAGAAGGACGGTGCTGAAATCGTCTATCAGGCCAATATCGATGCCACCCAGCCGGATCTCACGCCCGACCTGCTCCGCGCCAAGAACGCCGGCGCCGAGGTGATCGTGGTGTGGAGCGTCACCACCGGCATGGAAGCGCGCATGTTCAACACCCGCGCCGCGATGAACTGGGATGTCGCTTTCGTCGGTCATCCCTCGCTATCATCGGGCGAAATCGCAGGGCTGGTCGAGAAGCCCGCCAATTGGGAAAAAGTCTATGCCATCGGCTACAAGAGCGTCAGCTATGACGGCGCCGGCAAGCTGCCCGCCAAGACCCAGGACCTGGTCGATCGTCTGGCCAAGGCGAAGGTGGCGATGAATGACACGCTGTTGTGGTGGATCGCGGGCGGCATCGACGCGGTCGAGTTGTTCGCGCAGGCGGTCGACACCAGCGGATCCACCGAGGGTCCCGGCATCATCGCCTATCTGAACTCGCTGTCGAAATATCCGGGTTATTTCGGCGACTACACCTTCAACCCGGCCCAGCACAACGGCTATCCCACCGAAGAGATCGTGATGTCGCAGGCGAGCACCGCCAGGAACGGCACCTTCGCGCTGGCGCCGGGATACACTTAAGGCAGCGGGAGAGGGCGCAGCCAATGCTTGCCTCGATCCTTGCATCCGGTCTTGCGGCGGGCGCGATCTACGCGCTCGTCGGCGTTACCTACAACACCATGTTCTCGACCTCGCGGGTGATGAGCTTTACCGCCGGGCAACTCGCGATGCTCGGCGGCGTGTTCGGCTCGATGTTCACGCTGAAACTCGGCATGCCTGTTGTCGCCGGCTTGGTGCTGACGCTGCTGTGCTGCGCGGTCATCGGAATCATCACCGAATTCGTCGCGGTACGGCCGGTGCTCAAAAATCTCGACCAGCATCTCTACGTGCTCTCGACGCTGGCGCTGGCGCTGATGATCCAGCAGGTCGCGGCGATCAAATGGGGCACCGAACCGCAGCCGTTCCCGCGCCTGATCGGGCTTGGCAGCGGGGTCTTTGACGAAAAATTCTGGCTGCCGGTGCTGGCCTGCGCGATCACGATTCTCGGCCTCGAATATCTCTATCGCCGCACGCTGGTCGGCCGCGCCTTCGTGGCGATCGCGGAAGACAATTTTGCGGCGCGCGCGCTCGGCCTGCCCGAGCGCAACCTGCGCGTCGCCAGCTATGCGCTCGCCGGGGTGGTCGGCGGCATCGCCGGATTTTCCGGCGGCGAATTGCTGCTGGCGTTCTTCGCCAATGGCGCGCTGTTGAATTTCTACGGGTTCGTGCCGGTGGCGCTCGGCGGCCTCGGCAACAACCGCGGCGCCGTCGTCGGCGGGCTGGCGCTCGGCCTGTTTCAACAGGCGGCGAATTTCCTGGTCGGTGGCATCTTCTCGTCGGTTGCCGTGTTCACGCTGTTCATCGTGGTCCTGCTGGCAGCGCCGCAGGGCCTGTTCGGTGCGTCGACCGCGCGGAGGGTGTGATGACCGCCGTCACCGCAACCCCGACACATCGGGAAACCGGCACGATCCGCGCGGCGTTGCCGCGGCTGGCGCCGTTTCTCGGCATTCTGGCGCTGGCGGTGATGCTCCCCTTCATCAGCAACGACTATTGGGCGCTGATCGGCACCCGCGCGGCGATCTATTGGGTGCTGGTGTCCGGCCTCAATCTGGTGGTCGGCTTCGCCGGCCATCTCGCGATCGGCTATGTCGCGCTGCTGACGCTCGGCGCCTACACCACCAGCGTGCTGGTCGCCGGCAATGTGCTGCCGCCGGTGCCGGTATTCGCAGCGTTGCCGATCGCGGCCATCGTCGGCGCTATCTTCGGCGTGATCGTCGGGCTGCCGGCGCTGCGATTGCGCACCTTCTATTTCGCGATGTCGACGCTCGGCTTCGCCACCATCGTCACCCAGATCGCCTTGGCCTGGCAGAGCGTCACCGGCGGCGGCATCGGCATATCAGGTCCGGAATTCCCGCCACCGTTCAATACCGCCTGGGGCTTTTACTTCCTCTGTATCGGCTTTGCGGCCTTCACCACCTGGATGAGCGCCAACGTCGCGCGCAGCCGGTTCGGCCGCGCCCTGATCGCGGTACGCGATGCCGAGGTGGCCGCCGAAGCCACCGGCATTTCCAAGCCGAAAATGCTGATCGCGATCTTTCTGCTCGCCGGCGCGCTGGCGGCGATCGCCGGCGGATTGTTTGCGAGCCTTCAGACCTACATCACGCCGGACGCCTTCACCTTCGATCTGTCGGTGCTGTTCTTCATCGCGATCCTGATCGGGGGCCGCGGTTCGATCCTGGGGCCGATGCTCGGCACCATCATCCTGACGATTTTGCCGGAGATCGCAGCACCCCTGGCGGCGTGGTCGACGTTCCTCTACGCAGTGTTGCTGCTGGTGATCGTGCTGGTGATGCCGGGCGGCATCGCCGCACTGCTCGATTTCCGCAACCGCCGCCCGCTCGCCAGCAACCGCGCCATCCTGCCGCGGCCCGCGGCGCTGGCCGATATCGTGCGCAGGCGCGCCGGCGGAGCAGCACTCGCGCTGCGCGACATTTCGCTCAGTTTCGGCAATGTGCGCGCCATCGACGGCCTCGATCTCGATGTCGCGCCCGGCCAGATCCATGGCCTGATCGGCCCCAATGGCAGCGGCAAGACCACCACGCTCAATGTGATCTCGGGCTATTACGCCGCCAAGACCGGAACCATGACCCTGGGCGGCGACGCGCTGCCGCCGGGCATGCCGGCGCTGCGTGCCTTCAGGGGCATCGCGCGCACCTTCCAGACCCCGCGCGTGATCGGCGAAGCCTCGGTGCTGCAGAACGTGATGATCGGCGGCACCATCGAGGGCAGGGCGAGCTTTGTCGAAGCGCTGCTGGCGTTGCCGCGAAACCGGCAGGACGAGCGCATGCTCACCGCCAAGGCGCGGGCATTGCTGGGCGTCGTCGGACTCGAGCCGCTGGCGGATGTTCGCGCCGATCGGCTGCAGCACAGCGAATTGCGCTTCATCGAGATCGCGCGCGCGCTGATGCTGGATCCGGATTTCCTGCTGCTCGATGAGCCCGCCGCCGGCCTTTCCAGCGACGAGATCGAACGGTTGGCCGGGCTGATCAAGGCGATCAGCGGGCGCGGCACCGGCGTGCTGCTGGTCGAACATCACGCCGACCTGATCTTCGACATCTGCCATCAGGTCACCGTGCTCAATCTCGGGCGCACGCTGGCGGCGGGAACGCCGGCCGAGATTCGCATTCACAAGGAGGTGGTCAGTGCTTACCTCGGCGGCTGAACCTCTGCTCTCCGTTTCCGCGCTGCAATCCGGCTACGGCAAGATTCGCGTGCTGCACGGGGTGGATTTCAATGTTGCGGCCGGCGAAGTGGTGGCTTTGCTCGGCCCGAACGGCGCCGGCAAGACCACCATGCTGCGCGCGCTGTCGGGATTGCTGCCGGTCAATGCGGGCCAGGTGCGTTTTGACGGCCGCGACATGACCAACGCCACGCCGCGCGATGCGGCGCGCGCCGGTCTCGTGCATGTGATCGAGGGCCATCGCGTGTTCACGCAGATTTCCGTCACCGACAATCTGTTGCTGGCCGGCTACGACCTGCCGCGCGGCGAACGCGCGGCTCGGGTCGAGGAGGCGCTGTCGTTCTTTCCCGAAATTGCTGAAAAGCGCCACGAGCGCGGCGGCGCGCTTTCCGGCGGGCAGCAGCAGATGCTGACGGTGGCGCAAGGCCTGGTGCGGCGGCCGCGATTGCTGATGCTCGACGAGCCCTCGGCCGGCCTGTCGCCGGTGCTGGTCGACCGCGTGCTCAACGTCATCGGCCAGTTGCGCCAGCAGGGCACCGCGGTGCTGCTGGTCGAACAATTGCTGGAAAAAGCGCTCGCGACTGCCGACCGGGTCTATGCGCTCGTGCAGGGGAATATCGTGCTGCAGGCGCCGACCAGCGAGAGCAATTTGCCGCAGCGGCTCGAGCGCGCCTATTTCGGGCATGAGAGCCACGCACTGGATAGCCGGCCCGCCGCATCCTGAGCGCAGGCGCGCCTTGACGATGGCCGGAACGCGCCCGGTCGTTACGGCGGATCAACATCGCCGCCACCCCGTTTGCCAATTTCCGGAGGTGAGGTCGGTACATCGTGCGCTGGCGGGATCGGCGGATTGACAACGCGTCGCGCCAGTTGCGGTGCCGCGGTGCTGGTGCCGATCAAGCGAAACACGCTGCCGCTTCTGTTGCTTCCGGCACGTATGCCCTCGAGAGCGTACGACTCGTCGCACGGCAGCACGACGTCGGGACCCACGCGAAGCGGGAGGGGAACGCTGCGCGTCGGACCCGCCGACGAATAAGGCGCCTTGCGTCCATCCGCGATAATGTAACCACCGGCAACGTGCACGCTCGTATCATTGGCGGTAGCAATCCCGTTGAGAGTACCATCGCGATGGATTAGCGACCCGGTCTGGTCGAACTCCCCGTCGACGCGCGTGCAACTGGCCTGAGCCGACCGGGTTCGCTCCCACTTGGGGTCGACAAAATACGAAAGCTTGGCGCCCGAGCGCACGCCCATGTTCGGGTCGCTGCGTGCCACGTAGGCATTGACCGGCGCGTTTATGCCAATACCGGTGACCTTGATGGTCCAGTCGCCGTGCTCGGCAACGTCCCCCGGCGCGGCGACGGTCGGTCCTACTTCAAGCCGCCACATCTTGTCGTTGCCCCAGGCGAACGGGCCGCCCACCGAAGCGGTGGATGGTGGCGGGTTGGCACTGGTGGTCGATGTGATGGTGACCCCGCTGGGCGATGTGAGGGTAACCGTGACGCCGGCGGCGTCAGCGTATTTCATCCAGATCTCGGAAAAGCACAGCACAGTATTGTCGGGAGGAAGCCGCCAGGTCCACTCGACGTGGTCAGGCTGTGTCGTGTCCCGGACGAAAACGACGTGGCCCTCGCTGAGATAGGCATTGCCCGCTGCCAGGACGATTTCAAGCTTCGGCTTCCTGGTGGTGCCGTTGTATTCCGCAACAAGCGCGGTCAGCGCCGCCTCCAGCTCCGCCGTCCCATCGTGTGGTCCGGTAGTCGGCCCGTAACTGAGGTTGATGACCACCTGTTTGGTCTTTTGCGGGTTTGCAAATGACAGGATGTAGCGAATGCCGTCGAGAACATAGGCCTTGAGCCATACGCCGGTCGAATCGCGGATGCCGGCTTCGGGGAATTGCACGAACACCAGGTCGGCGCTGCAAGCAGGATCGGTGCCCGCCTTCCAGCTTGGGGGATCGCGGCGGTCATGCGAGGGACCGACGCGTGACGAGGTCGGGAAGCGCCCCGCGAATACGTCCATCACATGCGCACCGTGCGAGTCCCGGGGCGCGAGGCTCGCGAACCCGGCATCTGCGTAACAGCCGTCCTCGTCGATGCTGCCGGTCGGCATCGCATGCAATTGGGTCCACTCGTCGAGTCCGATTTGTCGCAACGGCGGGCCGGGCGTATCTGAATCGCGCAGGAACTCGAGGCCGTAAGCGAAATCCGACAGCGGCTGCCCGAAACGGCATGGGAGGCCGGCGCTATCGTTTACCTTGACCGGCTGCTTGCCTTGGTTCTGGTCCCAAATGCCGCGCACCCGCGTACTGGCGGCAGCACTGGTCGAGGTGTTCAGAAAGCGCGCGGCGGCGAACGGGCAGCCATCGTCGAGCAGGCCGATCAGGAGTGATCCGGGCGATGGCTTGCCCAGCTGCCAGCGATCGACAAGGATCCTCCTCCTCTTCTTGAGCGCCCTCTGCGGCGTCTGCTCCAGGGGAAGCGACAGCTCGACCCTGGAGACATATTTCTCCCAGATGGGGAAAATGCGAGGGTCAAGCACCGCCGCCTTGCGGGTACGCAAGGTGGCATATAGGGTGTTGTGGTCGACCGGGACGGGGCCGAATTCAATGCCGAACTTGCGACCACCCATCGCCTTCTCGAACGCCGCCGCCAGTTTGGCCTCCTTGAACTCCACGAGGAAGAACAGCTTCTTCATCTCGTCGAAGAACTCGAAATTCTTGAAGTCCGTCGAGATCGCATACCGGAGGTACGGGTCAAAGCAGTTCGGTAAGTCGCCTTTGGGCATGGAACTTCTCCGCTTCGGGCTGCAGTACAACGCTTCGCCTAGGGGAATCTGCCCACCCACTCATGCTGCGCTTCGTTCCATACATGCTCCATCAAATTCGATTTCACGATATTCCCTCCTGCAGCTTCGGAGTAGAACGGCCCGGTGTTGAGTTTCTGGGCATTGTTGAACGGATTGAAGTCCGTCGTGGGAGCGCTGTCGATTCCTGCGGCGATGAATTTCCGGCGCATGAATTTATGGCCGGACTTGCAGCGCCCGACCAGATACTCAGCCAGGGCCACGCCCAACATGCGTCCTGCCATGCTGTCGACCGGGAAATGGACTCCCGCAATGACACGGTTGGTCGCAATGCGTGCCGCCTGGCGCTCGAGCTGCTCGATCACCATTCTATGCGACGGCTTGGTCGGATTGAGCTTCAGCAGTGACTTCAGCATGTGGGCGACCGCATAGGCCTGCGTCGCGTGCCCCATCGGGAAGGTCCCGTGCCCCGGGGTCGTGAGCACCGGTTGCACCTGGGCATTGTATTCGACCGGACGGTAGCACGCCAAGGCGTGCTTGAAGCGCATTTCCACGTACACGCAGAACTGCAACATGATGTTGATGAGTTCGAATGTGCGTTTGGTCCGATCGGGGTGCAGGTAAACGATCGACGACCAGAAAGCGTACTGGGGATCGATCTGCGCCATGATTTCGGTCGCACGCTCGTTGCGCAGTTCGGCCCAGCTTAGCACCAGGGGAATCTGCTTTTCGAATGTCGTTTTTTTCGGGCGTCCGATCTCCGCAATCAAGGATGCGGACGACAGGACCTGGAATGCGTTGCCGGACGGCGCCTTCCGAAGGTTGATGCCGTGCATCATCTCGCCGACCGCGATGTAGGCGCGAACCCACGGCTCCCAGCGTTCCATCTGGTTCTTGTCATCGATGCCCGGCAAATTCGGCGCGTAGTGATGGAAGTCGGGAACCGTCGTCCCTTCGCGCCCGTGGATGAGCGCGTCCACCATGATCGGATTGGCAAAGGCATCGGCCATCGTGCCAAGCGTTGTGCCGCCTGCACCGCCCGCGCCTCCAGCGCCTCCCGCACCACCAGCACCGCCTGCACCACCGGCACCGCCGGCTCCACCCGCGCCTCCCGCTCCGCCCAGTTGGCTCATTTTCGGCCTCCCTGTGAGTAGTTAAGTCAGCTTTCCGACGGCACTCAGGTCACTGCTGAGCAATTTGTCCGGTTATGCCGATATCAAATGTGCATTTTTTCACACGAGCGAGTTATTTTTCGCGATTAGTGCCGGTTCGAGTTGCCGTTTCCCGTCGGTAAACCTGCCAGTGCAAGGCAGCGTGCCCAATGCTGGCCCGCTTCGAGTTGCGCATTCGGCAACCGCGCAACATATTTCGCCACCGTCAATTCCGGCTCGAGCTCCCGCAGCTTGGCCAGCGCTTCGCGCGCCTCATCCATTCGCCCTTGGGAGACCAGAGAGATCGTGAGAGCCCGCCACGTGGAAGGGTGCATGCGGTTGAGCACCAGCGACGAGCGCGCAAGCCTTTCGGCATTGGCATATTGATGCGCGGAAAGCTCAGCCGTCGCGCCGAGGGATTCGAAATAGTAGCGCTGCGGGTCAAGCGGGGAGAGCTCCATCGCGCGCCGCGTCGCGTTTATAGCGGCGTCTCCGTCGCCCTTGAACGCGTTGACCGTGCCCCGGTAGAGCCAGCCCAGGGCATGGCTCGGGTTTGCGTTGACGGCCTGGTCGCAACGCTTGCGGGCGGTCTCCAGGTCATTCAACAAGTGACAATAGACGAATCCCTCGGTCGCCAGCGCCAGCGCATTCGACGGATCCCTGTCGAGCGCGGCGTGGGTGGCGCTCAAGGCCTCGGTAGCCTCGCGTTTGCGGTCCTCCGACCAGCCGCGCGTCACCCGCAGGATGTACCAGTTGGCAAGCCAGGCGCGCGGGGCCGCAATTCGGGCATGCCGGTTGATGAGCTCCTCGAGGATCTTGCGCGTCTGCAGGAACTCATCCTTGCTGGAGCGGTGCATCAGCTTGATGCTGCCAAGCAGCAGCGAGTAACTCTCGAGGTTTGGAAGCGGTTGAGTCATGACATGCTCGACCTCGGCGTCGACCACAGACAGATGCACCGCCGCGGCGATCCGATGCGCCAGTTCGCTCTCGGGCTGCAGCAGATCGCCAATTTGCCCGCTCAAGCGGTCGGTCCAGACCACCTGGTTGGTGCGCGCCGCGGAGAGTTCCGCAGTCACCAGAATCTTGCCCGCATTCACGACGTATCCGCCGCTGAGGATATAGGTGGCGCCGAGATGGGCCGACACTTCCCCGACATCGCTTGCACGGCCGCGAAACACGTTGGTCGACAGGCGCGAAATCACCTTCAGGTTCGCTGCCCTGGACAGCCGCCAGATCACGCTGTCCGCAATCAGGTTGCCGATATCGAAATGTTCGGGCGCATTGTTTCGGGAGCCGAACGGAATCACAGCGATCGTAGGTTCCATGGCTGCTCCATAGTCACGCCGCCCGGTGAGGCTCGGGTGCGGGCTTGCCGGCCCGACCCGGTACGCCCGAACCGGCTTCTCAAAGTGCTTGAGAATGCATTCGCCGAGGTCTTCGCACGACGCATCCACGCCATGCGTCAGTTCGTCGCGTGCCGCCGCGCTGCCGATCGTCTCGCCCGGTTTCGCCAGACTGGCCAGGGCCACCGCCAGTTGCTCATGGGCTGACGCGCTGGCAATTGTCTCGCCCGGGCCGGCCAGCGTCGCCAGCCGTGCCGCCAGGTTTATGCCTGTCCCGTAAATATCGATCCCGTCGCTCCACGCCATCGCGGCGTTGACGCCGGCGCGAAGGTGAAAATGCTGATCTTCCGGGATGTCTGTATTCTGCGCGGCAAGTGTCCGGTGCATCTCGGCGGCGGCATCGACGGCGTCGGGCACCGCCTCAAAACGCGCCATCAGGCCATCGCCAAGGCTTTTCACCATGACGCCATGATGGCGCGGCAGTATTTCAGTGGTGACGATACGGACAAAATCTGCCCATCGGCGAACGGTGGAGGCTTCTTGATTCCCCATGAGCCGCACCGACTCGACGAGGTCGACCAGCAAAACGACGGTCTCTTGTCGCACGAGTGCAGCGGCCCCGGCGGATCGCTCGGTCCGGGCGGCCACGCTGCCTTTGTCCACCGCATCATCGCTCATATTGATCCGACTTCGCGATCCCGGGCTTTTCCATCTTAGAGGCTATGGAACCGCGCGCAAGGGGCGGGCGCAAAGCACTCGGAATCGTCGGCTACGAGCCGGGGGCCGCCGCTCGACGAGCAAGTCGATGCCCGGTGTTGCCGAAACTCCGGAGCGATCGGCTGGATTTGGAAGCGCCGGATTGGGTTGTGCAGCGGGCCCATGTCCCGATACCGTCCAGCGAGAATATGATGCGATCCCGAGCCACGGATGCCACGGTGGTCGCAGATCAACGCATCGCCCGGACATATCACCTCCAAACAATTCTGCACGAAAAGGCCCTATGATGCGTCTCCCCTTCTTCTACGGCTGGACCATCGTCGCGGTCACGTTCGTGACCATGGCGATCGGCGTCAATGCGCGCACCGCGTTCTCGCTGTTCTATCCGCCGATCATCGACGAGTTCGGCTGGGAGCGCGGCGTCACCGCCGGCGCGTTTTCTTTCGGCTTCGTGATTTCCAGCGCCGTCAGTCCGCTGATCGGCCGGATGATGGACCGCTACGGCCCGCGCGGAGTGATGGAGCTTGGTACCGTCCTGATGGGCGGCGGATTGCTGCTGGCGCCGCTGACGACGCAGCCCTGGCATCTCTATCTCACCATCGGCGTCATGGTCGGCGCGGGCAGCGTCTGCCTCGGCTATTCCGGACAATCACTGTTTCTGCCGAACTGGTTCATCCGCCGCCGCGGCCTCGCGATGGGTCTTGCTTTCGCCGGCGTCGGGATCGGCTCGGTGACGCTGCTGCCGTGGGTGCAGTTGATGATCGACCAGACCGGATGGCGGACCGCCTGCACCGCGATGGGCATCCTGGTCCTGGTCGTACTTGCGCCGATCAATTTGTTGCTGCGCAAGCGGCCCGAGGATGTCGGCCTGCTGCCGGACGGCGATGCCGCGCCTTCGGCCACCTCGGCGAAACCGGTTTCGAACATCGTCGATCCGGTCTGGGCCGGTACCGACTGGACGCTTAGCCGCGCGCTGCGCACCGCGCGGTTCTGGTGGATCGCGCTCGGCTATTTCTGCGGCCTGTACGTCTGGTACGCGGTGCAGGTGCACCAGACCAAATTCCTGCTCGACATCGGCTTCAGCCCCAATGTCGGGGTCTGGGCGCTCGGCGTGGTCAGCCTGCTCGGGATTCCCGGCCAGATCTGGCTCGGCCATCTCTCCGACCGGATCGGGCGGGAATGGATCTGGGCGATCAGCTGCTTAGGCTTTGCGATCTGCTTTGCGGCGCTGATCGCGCTGAAATACGCGCCGGTGCTGCCGCTGGTCTATCTGATGGTCTTCACCCAGGGCGCGCTCGGCTATGGCCTGACCTCGGTGATGGGGGCGGTGGTGCTCGAAATATTCCAGGGCAAACATTACGGCGGCATTTTCGGCACCATCATGCTGGCGGCGCTGGCGGGGGGCGCCGCGGGGCCGTGGGCGACCGGAGTCCTGTACGACCTTTACGGCAGTTACAGCGCAGCCTTCGCGATCGGCATCCTCGTCAGCCTGCTCTCGGCGGTTGCGATCTGGCAGGCCTCACCGCGCAAGGTTCGCGCCGTCGCCGGCCAGTTGCACAAGGCGCACGCCGGCGCCTGAAACTTTGGTCAGGCCGACGCGATCCCGATCGCCCGCTCCAGATCGCCGATGGCGCGCAGAAAACTGTCTGACGGCGTGGTCTCCGGATCGATCAGGCGGTGCAGGCGAAAACCGTCTTCCAGCGCGAGAACAATCGCACCCCACCATGCTGGATTGAGCACTGGATTGCTTCCGGTGTTCTTCGCCGTCGTCTCGACGATGTCGGCGATCAGTTGTCGCCGGGCCCGGAGCCGCTTGGCGAGTTCCGGCCTGCGCTTCTCGGCGCGCGCCACAAACAGGATCATCTCCATGTGCAACAGGGGAGAGCGGCTGAGCGGATCCTGCTGGCTGCGGTCCATGGTTTTCAGCGCGTCGATGAAATCGGGAAGGCTGCTGTGCCTGGCGAGGAGGTCGAGCATGCGCCGGATCGATTGCGCGACGTGATCCTCGAGCATGGCGATGATCAATTCGTCCTTGCTGTTGAAGTTCGAATAGAATGCCCCGCGGGTGAAACCGGCCGCGGCGGCAATGGTTTCGATGCTGGCGCCGCCGATTCCCTGTTCCTCGAACACGCGAGCCGCCGCCTCGAACAGCTTTTCGCAGGTATCGTCCCGGGTTGGTCTGGTTCGAACTCTTGACATCGGCTTATTTTAGGTCAGAATGCAACTCGATACAAGAGTGTATCGAGTTTCAGGTCCCGGGACGATTTGGTCCGGCATCTGCGAACGCCGATGCGCTCGGCGAAAAACAACAAGTGCGGTGTGGAAACCAAACGAGGTCACCATGAACGAGCATGTTCAAGCTGCGACGAACGAGCCGCTCTTCAATCCGCTGGCGCCCGAGTTCATTCGCAATCCCTATCCCTATTACGAGCGGCTGCGCACCACCGATCCGATGCACCTGACCGCGCATGGCGCCTTCGTCGCCAGCCGTCACGCCGAGGCCAGCCTCGTCATTCGCGACAAGCGTTTCGGCAAGGATTATGTCGAGCGCACCATTCGCCGCTATGGCTCCGATATCATGAAGGAGCCGGTGTTCCGCAGCATGAGCCACTGGATGCTGCAGCAGGACCCGCCGGACCATACCCGCCTGCGCGGCCTGGTGGTGAAAGCCTTCACCGCGCGCCGGGTCGAGGATATGCGCCCGCGGATTCAGCAGATCGTCGACGAGACGCTCGACCGCATCATCCCGCAGGGCAAGATGGACCTGATCGAGGATTTTGCGTTCCGCCTGCCGGTCACCATCATCTGCGACATGCTCGGAATCCCGCCGGAGCATCGCGAAGTGTTTTACGCCGGTTCGCGCGATGGCGGGCGGCTGCTCGATCCGGTGCCGATGACACCGGCCGAGATCCAGCAAGGCAATGCCGGCAATGCGATGGCCGCAGATGTATTTCCAGCAGCTGTTCGAGCTGCGGCGCAAGCAGCCCGGCGACGATCTCACCACCCAACTGGTGCAGGCCGAGGAAGACGGCAGCAAGCTCAGCAATGAAGAGCTCACCGCCAACATCATTTTGCTGTTCGGCGCCGGCCACGAGACCACGGTCAACCTGATCGGCAACGGCTTGCTGGCGCTGTACCGCAATCCCGAGCAGCTGGCGCTGTTGAAGGCCAATCCCGAACCTGATCACCAACGCCATCGAGGAATTTTTGCGTTACGATTCCTCGGTGCAGTTGACCGGCCGGGTGGCGCTGGAAGACATCGAAGACCTCGGCGGCAAGAAAATCCCGAAGGGCGAAAGCGTGCTGTGCCTGCTGGGATCGGCCAACCATGATCCGGCCGTCTATCCCGACCGGCCGGAACGGCTCGATATCACGCGGCCCAATGTGAAGCCGCTGTCGTTTGGCGGCGGCATCCACTTCTGCCTCGGCGCCCAGCTGGCGCGGATCGAGGCCGAGATCGCGATTTCGACCCTGCTGCGCCGGCTGCCGGACCTGCGGCTCGATGACGCGGAGAACCCGGAGTGGCGGCCGACTTTCGTGCTGCGCGGGCTGAAGGCTCTCCCCGCAAGCTGGGGATAGCGCCGTCACAGCGATGTTGCTGTGACTTCGCCACACTTGTCTCTATATATTGAGCTGCTTCGGCGCTGAGTTTTGCGTGGCGCGGCCGCGCGCCGGGGCGGGTCAAGGGGAGACACCGTGCAGACGACGCTGCTCGGCCTGGCAATCGCCATTATCATTGCGCTGGTGACCGCGCTGGTCGGGCCGTATTTCATCGACTGGAACCAGTTCCGGCCGCAATTCGAGGCCGAGGCGACCCGGATTCGTCGGTGCACAGGTGCGCGTCGGCGGCAAGCTCGACGCGCGGCTGTTGCCGGCGCCGTCGCTGCAGTTGCGCTCGGTGGTGGTCGGCGGCGCCAACGATCTCGGCAAGGTGCGCGCCGACAAGCTCGACGTCGAATTCAGCCTGGGCTCGCTGATGCGCGGCGAATGGCGCGCCACCGAACTGACCATCAACGGCATGTCGCTCGATCTCGGCCTCGATTCCAAAGGCCGGATCGACTGGCCGGCCTCGACCGGACCGTTCAATCTGGGATCGGTGGCGATCGACCGCGTCAATCTCACCGGCCTCGTCGCCCTGCATGACGCGGCGAGCCGCGGCACCATCGAACTGAGCGACATCGCCTTTTCCGGCGATGTGCGCTCGCTGGCCGGCGCGATCCGCGGCGACGGCAATTTCATGCTGGCGGGCGCGCGCTATCCGTTTCGCATCTCGTCCGGCCAGGGTCCAGACGGCAATGGCACCCGCGTGCATCTCAACATCGATCCCGGCCAGCGCGCGCTCGCAGCCGACCTCGATGGCGTGCTGACGTTCGAGGCGCGGGCGCCGCGCTTCGAGGGGGCGGTCACGCTGGCCGTGCCGCCGGGGCAAAAAGGCACCGCCGACGATGTGCCGCCGCCGCCCTGGCGGATCGCCGCCAAGGTCAAGGCCGACACGTCGGCCGCGCGGCTTGACGCGATCGAGGTGAGCTTTGGCGCCGAAGAGCGCGCGTTGAAGCTTTCGGGCGACGGCAACATTCGCTTCGGTGCCTCGCCGTTGCTTCACGCTGCGCTGTCGGCGCGCCAGCTCGATGCCGACAGGTTTGTCGCCAGGGATAGCGCCAAGGAAAATATCAAGGACAGCATCAAGGACGGCAAGGACGACGCCGCCGAACCGGTTCGCGCGTTGCCGGCACTGCGCATGCTGCTGTCAGGAATTCCGCAAACCCCGATCCCGACGCAGATCGAATTTACCTCCGAGCAGATCATGCTGGGCGGGCGTCCGTTGCAGGATATCGCCGCCGAACTCGCCGGTGACGGAAAATCCTGGACCGCTCACCGGCTGGAGTTTCGCGCGCCCGGAACCACGCGGGTGTCGCTGAACGGCGCGACCACGCAAGGCGCGTCGCCGGACAGTTTCAAGGCGGCGCTCAACGTCGAATCCGCCGATCCGGACACGCTGATGACCTGGCTGCAGGGCCGCGGCGATATCGCCTATCGCAGCCAGAAACCGCTGCGGCTGCGCGGCGACGTCACGGTGTCGCCCGGCGGCTTCGTTATCGACGCCATGAAAGCCGAGATCGACGGCGGCGCCGTCGGCGGGCGGGTCGCGGTGACGCATCGCGCGGCAAACAGCGGCGCGAAGGTCGATGCGGAACTGAAGGCGGAGCGGCTCGACCTCGATTCCGCAACGGCCTTTGTGCGTTCGCTCGCGGGTCCGCAGGGTGAATGGCCGGATGAGGCGCAGCTCTCGCTCGACGTCGGCCGCGCGGTCTATGGCCGCCAGGAATGGCGGCCGCTGTTCGCCAAGGTTGGCTACAGCCCGAAGGCGATCGTGCTCGACCGGTTGAAGATCGGTCAACCCGACAACGTCGTGCTGGAGGGCGGCGGCAATTTCGATCGCATCAATGCGACCGGAAAGCTGGTGCTGGATTCCACCGCGGCGTCGCTGGGACAGCTTGCCGGAGTTGTTGCGCCGTTTGCCCCGTCGATCGCCGCGCGGCTCAATGCGACCGGAGCGGGAACGGGCCAGTCGCGGCTCAAGCTGACGCTCGATCTGCTCAAGAACAGCAAGACTACGGCCGGCGATCACGTTGCCGCATCCGCCACGCTGGATGTCGATGCGCCCCAGCTTAAAGGCCACATCAAGATGACGGCGTTGCCGCCGGTCGCCGCGATCCGCGGCGTCGACCTCGAAGCGCTCGGCCGTAACGAGATCAGCGTCGAAACCAAACTGTCATCGGAACAGGGCCGCGCGTTGCTGGCACTGCTCGGCCTCGATCGCGCCATCGCGGCCGTCGACGGTCCGGCGCAATTCGAGGGCACGGCCACCGGCGCGTGGCGGGCGCCGCTGCGGCTGAAGGCGAGGGTGTGGGGCGCGGGCCTCGATGCCGATGCCGACGGTTCGGCGGAGCCCTGGGCGCAGGAAGCCAAGGCCAGCGTCAACTTAAGGATCCGCAGCGCCGATCTCGGCCCGCTGCTCGATCTCAGGCCATCCGATACGCTGGCGCGGGAAATCCGCGTGTCCTCGCGGGTTTCGCTGGCCGGCAACCGGCTGAGCTTCGACGATCTCGACAGCATCATTGCCGGCTCCCGGCTGCGCGGGCACGTCGCGCTGACGATGGGGGACGAGAAGAACATCGAGGGCGAAGTCGGCCTCGATCAGCTTTCGCTGGCGCCGCTGTTCGCGCTGGCGATCGGCGCCGCCGGACACGATGCCGCCGAACCGCTCGGCGCCGGGCTGACCAAAGGCTGGCGCGGCAACGTCAACTTTCAGGCGCTGCGCGGGGTGCTGCCGGGCGGCAGCGAATTGCAGCCGGTCAGCGGCACGGTCAAGGGCGACGGCCAGTCGCTGACCTTCGAGGCCCTCAAGGGCAAGATCGGCGGCGGCGAAGTCAGCGCCAATGTCGACGCTCGACAAGGCGCGAATGGCATTGCGCTGAGTGCGAGCGTTCAGTTCAGCGGCGTCGACGGCGCGGCGCTGCGTTATCGGAACCTCGCCATGCCCAGGGGGCGCGCGTCGTTGCAGATGGCGCTGACGAGCCAGGGCCGCAGCGCGTCGGCATTGACCGGCGCGCTGTCCGGCAGCGGCACTGTGACGCTGGAGTTTGCCATGATCGCCGGTCTCGATCCGCGCGCCTTCGACATCGCAATCCGCGCCAGCGACGCCGGCCAGGCCAGGGACGACGCCAGGCTCAAACAATTCATCGAGCCGGCGCTTCTGGCCGGCACGCTGTCAGTGGCGTCGGCGCAAATTCCGTTCAACATCCGCGACGGCCGCATCCGCATCGGCGCGACCGCGCTCGATGCCAATGGCGCGCGCGCCATCGTCTCCGGCGGCTACGATATTCCCGCCGATCAGGCCGATATCCGCGCGACGCTGGCTTCGACATCGGCGGGAACGGCGACCAGCCGTCCGGAAATCCAGTTGTTCGCCGAGGGCACGCCCGATGCGCTCAATCGCACCATCGATGTGACCGCGCTATCGTCCTGGCTGGCGGTGCGGACCATCGATCGCGAGACAAGGCGGCTGGATGCAATCGAGCGCGGCGAACCGCCGCCGACGATGCCGACGCCGGCTCCGGTTGCGATCCCGCTGCCGGCCGAGCCGCTTCCGGCTCCGCTCGGGGCCAATCCTGCCAGCCCGCCGGTTGTCGATGTGCCGCCGCCCCCGCGCAGGCCGCTGCCGAAGCCCAGGGTCTTTGCGCCGCGGCCACTGCTGCCGCCGGTCGTCAATGCGCCGCCGCCTCCACCGCCGCCGTCGGTGGCGAGCCAGCCCCAGGTGGCGCCGCTACCGCCGCCGATCGACGTCAAGCCGGCCCCCGGCGCGCTGAAGCCGCGACCGCGGCCGCCGCTGTCACTGACGCCGCAAGTCGCCAATCCGCCGCCGCAACGGCCGGCGTTGCAGAACAGTAATTAGGTTTTGCAGCAACGGAATTAAGTCGTCATTGCGAGGAGCGTAGCGGCGAAGCAATCCATTCTTTCTTTTCGTGGAGGGATGGATTGCTTCGCTCCGCTCGCAATGACGGCTTTGAGGCAGGTGTGCCTCCTCAAACGAACGCACTCAAACCCAAAGCGCGATCTCCCGCTCCGCCCCGATCGCCTGCAAAAATGTCTGGTCGTGGCTGACGGCGATCAGCGCGCCGTCAAAATCCTTCAGCGCATTTTCCAGCTCTTCGATCGAGGCGAGATCGAGATGGTTGGTCGGTTCGTCCAGCAGCAACAGCAGCGGCGGCTGCGGTCTTGCGAATACGCAGGCCATTCCCGCCCGCAGGCGCTCGCCGCCGCTGAGCGTGCCTGCGATCTGCAGCGCCGCCTTGTTGCGGAAGGCAAACCGCGCCAGCGCCGCATGCGCGTCGTTGTCGGACAGGTCAGGATTGAGCCGGCGGAGATTATCGAGAATGCTTTGCCGGGGATCGAGCAGGCCGACATGCTGGTCGAGAACGGCAATGCGATCGGTCGGGCGCTGGATGGTTCCCGCGCAGGGCTTCAGTTCGCCGGTGATGAGCCGAAGCAGCGTGCTCTTGCCGGAACCGTTGGCGCCGCGGATCGTGATCCGTTCGGGGCCGCGCACTTCGAACGACAGCGGGCCGAACAAAGGGCGGTCGCCGAACGTCATCGTTACCTCCTTGAAGGTCACGAGTTCGCGGCTGCCCGGCAGACCGGTCTTTGGCAAGTCGATCGCCAGCGGCGTCAATATCTCGACCCGCCCCCGGGCCTCCTCGAGCGCTTGCGCGCGGTCGCCGATCGAGCGGTCGGCGAGATGGCTGTCGCGCGCAGCGCTGTTTTCGGCGCGCTCCTGCTCCCGGTCCATGAACATCTTGTCCTCGATGCCCTTGGCGCGCCAGGCACGGCCGGCCTTGTCGCGGCGCGCCTTTTTCTCCTTTGCCTTCTGAAGCGCGCGTTCGGTGCTGCGCAACGCGTCCGAGGCGCGGCCGAGATCGGCCTCGGCGCGTGCGCGTGCGGCGTCGCGTTGTTCGGCAAACGCGCTCCACGCGCCGCCGAAGATCGTGATGCCGACCGGTGTCAGCTCGACGATGCGGTCGACGCGCTCGAGCAGTATACGGTCGTGGCTGGCGACGAGTACGCCGCCCTGCCAGCGTTCGAGCAATTGCGCCACTGCCAGCCTGCCGTCGGCGTCGAGATTGTTGGTCGGCTCGTCCAACAGCAGCAGGTCCGGCGCCTTGATCAAAAGACGCGCGAGCGCCAGCCGCGTGCGCTCGCCGCCGCTCAAGGAGGCGACCCCGCGACCCAGCGCCAAATCGAGCAGGCCGGTTTCCACCAGCGCGCTGCGCAGCCGGGTCTCGAGCGTCCAGTCGGCCTGCGCGGCATCGTCGAGCGAACCGTCGCCGTTCTCTAGCCGCCGCAGCCGGGCGAGATCATCGGTGACGCCGAGCGCCTGACTGACCGATTGGTGTTCATCCGCAAGCTGGGCCAGCATGCCGATCGAGCCTGTGCGTTGAACCGATCCGCTCGCCGGTTCGATTCCGCCTTCGATCAGATGCAGCAAGGTCGACTTGCCGCAACCATTGCGTCCGACCAGGCCGATCCGTTCGCGCCCAAGCGCGAGCGTCAGTCCGTCGAACAGCTTGCGTCCGTCAGGTGCCGTGAGGGAAATGGAATCCAGAATAGCAAACGCTGGCATGGAGAACTTCCAAAATGGACAGGTTTCGCGGCGCGGTGAGGCTGGCGATATCCATTTCGGTCTCCATGGGGTTTGAGTTCGGTCCTTGTTCCTAGAAACTTGGCGCGGTCAGCGCAAGGAAATTCAGCCGGCGCCGAGGGTCACGGCAAGCTGGTAGGTCACGAGACTGGCGGCATAAGCCAGCACCAGCATGTAGGCGAAGGTGATCACCATCCATTTCGAGCTTCCGGTCTCGCGGCGGATCACCGCCAGCGTCGAGGCGCATTGCGGCGCGAAAATATACCAGGCCAGCAGCGACAATGCGGTGGCGAGACTCCATTTGGTCGCCAGCAACTGCCCGATCTGGTCGGCGGCTTCCTTGCGGCCTTCGATGGCGTAGACGGTGCCGAGCGCTGCGACCGCGACTTCGCGCGCCGCCATGCCCGGGATCAGCGCCACGGCGATCTGCCAGTTGAATCCCAACGGGGCCAGCAGCGGCGCGAGCGCCTTGCCGATCATGGCGGCAAAACTGTAATTGATCGCCGGGTCCTGCGCGCCATCAGGGGCCAGCGGGAACGACGCCAGGAACCAGATCAGCACCATCATCGAGAAGATCGTGGTGCCGGCGCGCTGCAGGAACATTTTTGCCCGCGTGTAGATGCCGATCGCGATGCTTTTCAGGCGCGGCATTTTGTAGTCGGGCAATTCCAGCATGAACGGCGCCGGCGCGTAGTCGCGCAGCATGAAGAACTTGATCAGGAACGAAACGCCGAGCGCGCTGGCGATGCCGACGGCATAGAGGCCGAACATCACAAGGCCGCGCAGATTGACCCAGCCCCAGACCTGCGCGTCGGGGATGAAGGCCGAAATGATCAGCGTGTAGACCGGGATCCGCGCCGAACAGGTCATCAGCGGCGCGATCAGGATGGTGGTCAGCCGGTCGCGGCGGTTGTCGATCACCCTTGTCGCCATGATGCCGGGAATCGCGCAGGCAAAGCTCGACAGTAGCGGGATGAAGGCGCGGCCGTGCAGGCCGGCGCCGCCCATGATGCGGTCCATCAGGAACGCCGCGCGCGCCATGTAGCCGAAATCTTCCAGAAGCAGGATGAACAGGAAGATGATGATGATCTGCGGCAGGAACACGATCACGCTGCCGACGCCGGAAATCACGCCGTTCTGCAGAAAACTTTGCAGCAGTCCGGCCGGCAGGGTGTCGTGCACCAGCTGACCGAGCGCGGCAAAGGCCGACGACAGCGCTTCCATCAAGGGCTGCGCCCAGGCGAACACCGCCTGGAACATCACGAACAGGATTAAAGCCAGTACTGCGAGGCCCGCCACCGGGTGCAGGGCCACGGCGTCGATGCGCGAGGTCCAGCTATCGGGCCGCGTCGGCAGGCTGACGGTTGCCGCGATGATGCGGTCGGCCTCGCGCTGGGTGGCGCGCAACTGCGCAACCGTCAGCGGCTCCCAGAGATTTTGCGACGCCGGCAACTGGCCCTGTGCGGAAATCTCGTCGGTCAATCGCAACAGATCGGCGGTGCCGCCCTTGCGTACCGCGATTGAGGTCACGACCGGCACACCGAGCGCTTGCGACAGCTGCGCGACGTCGACGGTGACGCCGCGCCGGGTCGCGATATCGAACATGTTGAGCACCAGCACCAGGGGCCGGCCGGTGCGCTTGAGTTCGAGCACCAGACGGATGGTCAGCCGCAGATTGGTGGAATCGGCGACGCAGAGCACCAGGTCCGGCACCGTCTCGCCGGGCGTCCGGCCGAGCACCATATCGCGGGTGATTTCCTCATCGGGGCTGCGGCCGCGCAGCGAATAGGTGCCGGGCAGGTCGACCAGTGACACCTGACGTCCGAGCGGGGTGACGAACGAGCCCTGTTTGCGCTCTACGGTCACGCCGGGATAGTTCGCGACCTTTTGACGGCTGCCGGTGAGCGCATTGAACAGCGCGGTCTTGCCGCTGTTCGGCGTGCCGACCAGGGCGAGATGCATCAATGGAGCTTCCATGGCGTAAAGTCCCGTTCGCCTCAGGCGACAATGATGGCCATGGCCTCGCGGCGGCGGACGGCGATGGTGACGTTCTCGACGCGGACGGCGATCGGGTCGCCGCCGACGATGCCCTCATGCAGCACCTCGACCCGGGCGCCCTCGACGAAGCCGAGTTCGATCAGGCGGCTCTCGAGCTCGATGTCCGACAGGGCTGAGCCCGCGTCCGCAGCCGCGATGCGGTGGATCACGCCGGAATAGCCGCGTTTGGCCAAACCCAGCGGCAATTGCGGGTGAGCTTCGTTTGCTTCGGTCATGCCCTGTCATTCCAATCGCGGAGCGACAGGTCAAGCGCGGCGGTTGCAACGACGCGTGAGGTTAGAACTATTTTAAACAGGGGCCGCCGGGACGGACCGTGCGATGTGTCGACTGAGGGAAGGCGACGACGTTGCCTGGTTCGCCTGATAACTGCACAAGTGCGTCCGTTCGGCCACACAGGGTAGGAAATCGCATATCCGGGCCGCAATCATTTGCTACCCATAGGTGCGCGCCCTAGGTTGGTTTCAGCCAGCGAAAACGCGCTAATGCGAGCTCGCCTGGGTCAGGGGCCGCTGTGGAAGTCTGTAAAGGCCGGTCGTGGACGGCAAGTTCCACGTCTGGCCGGGCTCTGATCGCCCGATCGCCCCATGGCCTACGATCGATCGACAAAGCGATGCCGCGGTGAGCGCGCGCGAACGCAGAGCGTTCAGCAAAATCGCAATTGTTCTGGGATGGGCGATCGGCGTGATCGGGCTGACGTCGCCGCGCTCGCAAGTAGCGGCTGCGACGCCCTCGACTTCCAACTTGTACAATTGACGCCGCTGCAGCCATCGACGATCGAATTCGCCGGAGAATTCTCCGTCGGCGACGTCATCCGCATCGCCGGGACCCTGGGCGACGTCACTTACACCGTGCAGCAGAAATCCGGGCCACCCATCGTGATCAGCAATAATTTCTCGATGGGCATCACGGTGCAAGGCCTGACGCTGATATCGCTATCAAACGATATCAACGCGGCCAACGAAGTCAGATTTGCGTGCATTGATACACGAGATCCCGTGATCACAGGTCTCAGCCCCAACTCCGGATCCGGTGGCACCGTCGTGACCATTACCGGGCTGAATCTCAATCATGTTGCCACGGTCAATTTTGGGTCCACTGCAGCCACGTTCGCGATCAACAGCGAGACGTCTCTCACCGCCACCGCGCCGCCAGGAGTGGGAAATCGTGGACGTGATCGCGACCGATCCCCTCCAGCTTCCGAGTGCGACCAGCACCGGCGACCAGTTCTTCTATCCCACGAATCCGGCGCCGACGGTCACCGCGATCTCCCCGGCCAACGGTTCGACGGCGGGTGGCACCACCGTGACGATCACCGGGACGGGCTTTGCCCTCGCCACCGCGGTCAACTTCGGATCGACGGCCGCTGCCGCATTCACGGTCGTCAATGCTACTACGATCACGGCAACCTCGCCGGCGGGCACCGGCATCGTCGACGTCACCGTCACGAATTCCGGCGGCACCAGTGCGGCCGGCGCGCCGGATCGCTTCAGCTTTGCTACGGCCCCGGTCGCCGGCACCAAGACGGTGACGGCCGCCTACAATTCCAGCAGCGCAACCTCGACCGCCATCGATCTGAGCAGCGTGATCACCGGCGGGACCGCCACCGGCGTTACCGTGACCAACCCGACCGGTCACGGCAGCACATCGGTCAGCGGCACTACGGTGACCTATACGCCGACGACGGGTTACTACGGCGT
Source organism: uncultured Alphaproteobacteria bacterium (assembly GCA_963836765.1). Lineage (GTDB taxonomy): Bacteria > Pseudomonadota > Alphaproteobacteria > Rhizobiales > Xanthobacteraceae > Bradyrhizobium. The sequence goes on along the minus strand of CAWILG010000033.1, from coordinate 63,275 downwards.
GGACAGTTTCAGCTACACGGCGAACGGTCTGGGCGGCACATCGAGCGCCGCCGCGGTATCGATCACGGTTTCGGCGCCGACGATTGCGGTGTCGCCGGCATCGCCCCCGGCCGGGAAAATCGGCATCGCCTACAATCAATCGCTGACGGCGAGCGGCGGCAAAGCCCCTTATTCGTTTTCAAGCATCGCCAGCGGCGCACTGCCGCCGGGATTGTCGCTCGGTAGCACCGGGGTGATCTCGGGCATGCCGACGTCGGCGGGCACTTTCAGTTTCACGGTCGCCGGCGCCGACAGCAGCACCGCGACGCCCGCAGCCTTCACCAGTGCGTCGATCTCGATCACGATCAACGGGCCGACGCTCGCCTTGACTCCGGCGTCGGGAGCCGCCCTCGCGGGCGTCGCCGAGACGGCTTACAGCCAGTCGTTCGTGGCCAGCGGCGGCACCGCGCCCTATAGCTATGCCGCCTTGCTGATCAACAGCGGCAGCCTGCCGGCGGGGCTGAGCTTCTCGACTTCGACCGGCATCTTGTCGGGTACGGCAACCGCGGCGGGCACGGTCAACTTCACGGTTGCCCTGACCGACAGCAGCACCGGTACCGGCCCGTTCACGGTGTCAGGAACCTACACGCTGGTCGTGGCCGCTCCGACGGTAACGCTTTCCCCGGCGATTCTCGCCGTGCCCACGGTTGGCGCACCCTACCATCAGGCGCTCAGCGCCAGTGGTGGAGCGGCCCCCTACAGCTACGCCGCATCCGGCGGAGCCTTGCCGGCGGGTTTGACCCTTGGCGCGAGCGGCATGATTTCCGGCACGCCAACCGCGGCCGGCAATTACAACATTTCGGTCACTGCGACCGATGCGCATGGTTTTAGCGGAAGCCTGGCCTTCGCCGGCGCCGTCAATGCGCCGACGGCGACGACAACATCGATTGCTTCATCGCTCAATCCAAGCAAACTGCATGAAGCCGTGACGTTGACGGCAACGGTCACCAGCGCGGGCGGCGTGCCGGCGGGCACCGTCGTGTTTAGCGATGGCGCCACCGTTCTCGGCACGCCGGTGCTGACGACGGGAATAGCGACGCTGGCCGTGAACTCGCTCTCGGTCGGAACGCATAATATCACCGCCAGCTATGGCGGCGGTGGCGGCTTTGCGCCGAGCGTATCGATTGCGTTGACACAGATCGTCGCGATCCCGGACGACAGCGTGAAGCTGCGGCAATTGCAGATCGAGGTAACCAAGCTGGTCGCGCAAAATTCCGGCCGGGCGATCGCCGGCTCGATCGACCAGGCCATCAGCGACGGTTTTGCCGATGGCGGCGTGTTGGTCACGCCGAGCGGCACCGGCTTGCGCTTCAACTTCTCCGCCGATCCGGACCAGCCTGCGCAGATCGGCAGCGACCAGATCTCCGGACGCCGGAACGGCAGCTTCGGCCGCGGCAACGACGCGGGCGAGGGCGCCGCCAGTCGCGACGCGCGCGGCAGCGAAAACGCGCACCGGGTCGCTGATGCTTTTGCAGCCATCGATGGCGGTACGATCGCCACCAAGGCGCCGCCGTCGATCCCGCGCGATCCGAAGGATTGGTTGTTATGGGCCGATGTGAACCAGTCCGGCATCGATCGCTGGGGGCCGACATTGGGCAGCGGCCAGTCGTTGCTCTATGGATCGCAGGTCAACGCATTGGCCGGGCTGTCACGCAGATTCACGCCCGCATTTCTGCTCGGCGTCGTCGGCGGCTACGAGACCTTCGACTACACGTCGCAGGATATCGGCGGCAAGCTGAAGGGCCAGGGCTGGACACTCGGCTCCTATCTCGGCTGGAAACTGGCGCCGTCGATCCGTTTCGATGCCGCGGTCGCCTATTCCGGCATTGGCTATGACGGCACGGCGGGAACGGCGCAGGGAAGTTTCGCCGGTCACCGCTGGATGGCGTCGAGCGGATTGACCGGAAGCTACAGGAGTTTTGGTTTCGACATCGAGCCGTCGGCCAAGGTCTACGCGTTGTGGGAACACGAGGGCGCCTACACCGACTCGCTGGGGACCGTTCAGGCCGATCGCGACTTCCTCAGCGGCCGCGGCTCCGGCGGCGTCCGGCTGAGCTATCCGATCGCGTGGACCGACAGTATTGCGCTCGCCCCCTATGCCGGGATTTACGGCGACTATTATTTCAACCGCGACGATGCCGCCTCGATCGTCGCTGCAGGCGCCGTGCCGCTGGCTTCGACGCCGTTGCTCGAAGGCTGGTCGGCGCGGGCGACCGGCGGGCTGGCAGCAAGATTTGCGGGGGGCGCCGCCATTGCCGTTGGCGGCGAGTTCGGCGGCATCGGCGGCAATGTCCGGATCTGGACGTACCGCGCCCGGGCGGCCGTGCCATTTTAAACGATCGAGCCGGGTGATCGCAAACGATGGCGTGCGGCTCGCATTCGCCGCTCAATCGAACGCCGATGGCAACTCGCCCTTCCGGAAGATGACCATCGGCTCGTCGTCATAGTCACCCATCTCCGGATCGGCGGTGGATGAGAAGGCGATGACGCCGAGCTTGCTCAGGGCCAGTCGCTCCGCCGTTCGCAGCGCGCCATTTGCCGTCTTGCAGGCGATCGGCGTGTCGGCTTTCAGGTTACCGCCCCTGCCGGCAATGAAGGCCTGCACGAAGTAGCTTGTCTCTCGAGCCATGCGGCTCTCCTTTGAGTAGGCGCGCGTTCGAAGGTCAGGACATGGCCCGCATCAGGGAGGAAATCTTCATTGTCGCGAAGTTGGAGTAGGTGTCCGATACGGCGTAGGGCAAAATGATCTGATCGTTGTGCCGCATCGCCCCGCAGGTATAGACCACGTTGGGAACGTAGCCTTCGCGCTCGGACGGTTCGGGCCGCAGTAGCGGTTCGCTCGAACGCGCCAGCACCCTGGAAGGGTCGCGCTTGTCGAGCAGGGCCGCGCCGATCGAATATTTTCGGACCGGACCGACGCCGTGCGTCAGCAGCAGCCAGCCTTCATCGAGTTCGATCGGCGATCCGCAATTGCCGATCTGGACGAATTCCCAGGGAAATTGCGGTTTCAGAATCGCCTGGCCGCCATCCCAGCGATACAAATCGTCCGAATAGATCAGATAGAGATTTTCGTTGTCCTGCCGCGCGATCATGGCGTATTTGCCGTCGATCCTGCGCGGGAACAGCGCCATGCCCTTGTTGTGCGCGGCCGTGCCGTGCAGAGGCGACATCCGGAACGACAGGAAGTCGCGGGTCTCGATCAGCTCCGATCGGATCGCCTTGCCGCTGTAGGCGGTATAGGTCGCGTAATAAGTTTTCCGGTCGCCGTTGCAAAATTCGACGAAACGGGCGTCTTCGATGCCGTTCGATTGGGAATCCGTGATCGGAAAGATGACGCGCTCGCTGAGTTCCTCGTCGGGATTGAAGGTCAACTCAATCTCGTCGCCATCCGGCTTGGAGACGCGGAGCTTGATCCGGGGACTGGAAGCGAGTCGGGCGGTCGGATCAACGGTCAGGCTGCCGTCGGCTGCGATCGTGCCGGCGCGAAACGTCAATGACGATACATGGCCTTCCCCGACGGCGCGAAGGCTGAGAATGAAGCGCAAGCCGCCTTTCGGCGCGTCCGACTGGTTGGGGTGCGGCACGATGCTGGGATTGAACAGCGCCGAGGCTTCGAACGAATATTCGTTGAGAAAATAGGCCCCGATCAACTGCCGCTGGACGCCGGAAAAAGCGCCGTGAGCCAGCAGCGCCTGTTCCATGACGTCGGCTCGGGCCTCGAACGTCTCCAAGAGGTTGCGATGCCGACCCTCGAAGTTCTCCAGCACGTCCGCCAGCTGATGGGCCGCAGCCTCTGGGTCGAGCGCGAGAACGCGTTCGACGATATGGTTGGCGCGTGTCTTGTCGGTCGGGTTGAGGTCGCGTGGTTCGGTCGCCGGCTTGAAAGGGCGCACGATCACGCGCGCGGGGTCGGGGCGCAGATAGAGCGCCTGCCGATTCAGGAACGTGGTTTGCAACAAGGGGTCCTCGGTTCGCCGGAGTGAGGGGTGAAATCAGGCGCCGACGGCGCGAAGCGCCACGGGCGTCGGCAGGCTGACATTGACGCGCGCACTCATGACGAATATCTGCAAGCGCAAGCAGATAGGACACGACCGACTCGCCGCCGCGATTTTCGTTGGCGCGGTCGGGATGCAATCCATCGCGGCAATCGCCGGTCTTGGGATCGACGAGCGCGACCGACAGGTCGTTGTTGCCGAGAAACCAGGCGAACACCGTCGTTGCGATGGCTTTCCATTCCAAATCGTCATCTGCTCGCCACGCGGTCAGGCAGGCCGCGATCGTCGCGGTGGCTTCCACCGGCTGCTGATCGAACGCGTGCGGCGGTTGGCGCAGTTCGCCGAAGCCGGCGGTGCCGACGGGGCGGAAATGACCCGTCGACGCCGTTTGTTGGGTCATCAGCCAGCGCAGTGATCTCAACCCGGCATCGATATAGTCAGGCGTTTGCGTCGCTATGCCCGTCACCATCAGGGCCTGCGGCAGGCGCGCGTTGTCGTAAGCCAGGCCGTCCTCGAACCACGACCAGTCCGGCGTCTCGACCGAGGCGAGGGCGGACATCAGCCTGTCGGCAAGCGAACGTCGGATTTGCTGGGCGTGGAGATCATCGGGAACCACGGCGCAATAGCCGTCCAGACCCAGCAGCGTGAAGGCCGCTGCGCGCGGCGAACGAAAGGCCGCCGCGGTCGGCAACGCCTGGGCAAACAAGGCGATGGCCCATCGGCGCCGCGACGGGTTTGCGTCCTGGCGTGCGCATTCGCCGAGCGCCCACAATGTTCGCCCGTGGCTGTCTTCGGAGCCCTTGTCTTCAAGCCAGGTCCGGTTGAAGCCCATGAAGTTGCGAAAGCGCTGGGTGTCGGGATTCCAGGCGTGCTGCACGAAGGCGGCAAAGCGGGCCGTCAAGACTTCGGACAGACGTTTTTCGCCGGGATTGTTGAGGGCACAGGCCAGCAGCAAGGCGCGGGCGTTGTCATCGACGCAATAGCCGTGCGCGCGATCGGGCACCGAATGCACGGCGTGCTGGAACAGGCCGGTGTCGTCGCACATCGACAGAAAATGGCCGAGTTGCATGTCCGGCATGTCCGGGGTCGCGGGGACCAGCGGCGCGATCGCTGCCAGCTCGGTGCGGGCGATCACCTTCAGCCAGTGACCCTGCCGCGCATGCTCGAACGCAGCCAAATAGCGCTCGGCGGTGCGCTCCCAGGTCATCGACCGGCTGGTGGCGTAGGCGCGTTCGCGCATCGCCAGCCGGCGCGGGTCGTCGGTGAGCAATTGCGCAATTTCGTTGCCGATCGCCGCCGGGTCGCCGAAAGGAACCAGAACGCCGCGCCCATCGGCCAGCAACTCGCGGGCGTGCCAATAAGGCGTCGAGACCACCGGCTTGCCGAGGCCGAAGCTGTAGGCCAGCGTCCCCGACGTCATCTGCGCTTCGTTGAGATAGGGCGTGACGTACACGTCGCACATCGCGATGAATTCGAGCAGGGTGGCCTGATCGACGAACTGGTTGAGGAATACGACGTGGTCGTCGATCCCAAATTCGCGCACGCGTGTCATCAGGCTCTCGCGATAGGCCTCACCCTGGTCCCGAACCAGATTGGGATGCGTCGCACCGAGCACGACATAGACCGCGTCGGCGCGGCGTTTCAGGATCGCGGGCATGGCGTCGATCATGACCTCGATGCCCTTGGTGGGGGACAGCAGGCCGAATGTCAGAATGACCGAGCGGCCGTCAAATCCGAGTTTGGCCTTGGCCGTGTCGGGCTCGACAAACGGAAAGTCGGGAATGCCATGGGCGATGACCTCGATCTTGTCGTCCGGCACGCGATAGACGCTGCGCAGCAGCTCGCGTCCCTTGTTGGCCATCACGACGATCTTCGCGGACGCTTCGACGATGCGTTCCATCACCGCGCGTTGCGCCGTGGTCGGCTTGGCCAGCACGGTGTGCAGCGTCGTGACAACCGGCATCGTCAGGCGCGACAGCAGCTCGAGGATGTGGGAGCCGGCGTCGCCGCCGAAAATTCCGAACTCGTGCTGCAGACAGACGACGTCGAACCGGCCGGCATTCAGGAAGGCCGCGGCGCGCACATATTCTTCGATGCTGTCATCCCTGACCTGCAGGGCGACCGAAGCGGGATAATCATAGGCCTGACCGTGGTCGGTCATCGCCACGATAGAGGTCTCAAGATTCGACCGAGAGGTCGATATCGCGCGTTCCAGGTCGGTCGTGAAGGTTGCGATTCCGCAGCGGCGTGGCAACGAATTGCCGATCACCGCGATCCTGCGCAGCGGCGTCACGTCCGCGCCTGGGCAAGGCCGGTCGATTGGGGAACGGCTGGAGCGGATGGAATGAAAAGGCTTGTCGACGGCTCGCCTAGCCTTTGCAACAAGGAATTGACCGGACGGCTTGCCGGATATGCGATCAGGGCGTTCAATCCATTGCTGCCGACCTCGATGCTGGTGCGGCCGCCACCAATGAAAATCGCCTGACCGATCGATGCTGTGGCCAGCCCAATCGCGGCGTGACCGTCGAGAACGAGAATCCAGGTCTCCGGTTCAGCCAGCAGTGCCCAGCCTGAACCCGCTGATAGCTCAAGCCGTTCGAGAACGAAATACCGGCTGGCGACGAGAAGGGTTCGGGCAGCCGAGAGGCGGGTCGGGTTGCACGGCGTTTGATGCGGCCAGGCGTGGGCCACCGCGACGCCATTGTCTTCGTGCAATTCGCGCGCACTGCCATAGTCGAACAGGCGGAAGGTCGTGTCGCTATGCTGCTGAATTTCGGCGAGCACGATACCGGCGCCGATGGCATGGATGGTGCCGGGGGGGATGAAGATGACATCGCCTGGCGCAACGCTGCGCCAATCCATCAATTCGACGATCGAACCATTCCTGATCGACGTCCGTAGTTCCTGCGGCGTTATCCGGTGTTTCAGTCCAACGCCGATCTGCGCGCCCGACTCTGCCGAAAGGATGTACCATGCCTCGCTCTTGCCGTTCGGCATTCCCATCGCGCGCGCGAAAGTGTCGTCGGGATGTACCTGGATCGACAATGGCGCGCTGGTGAACAGCAGCTTGAGCAGCAAGGCCGGCGCGGGCGCGTGCTTGTCGGCGCGCTCGAACCACAGTTCTCCAACGGCGTCATCAGAACCGTCGACGCTGCTCCAGGGCTGGAGATCACCGACCCCCCAAGGCTTGTGCACGACCCGCACCGAGGCATGTTCGGTAGGCATAGGTTGTCCTGACCCGTGACGCGCACGTCGGAGCGACGTGCCGTTGGCCGATATCTTCGATAGGATTTGGCGTGGCTAAGGCATCGCGTTTTAAGGAGGAGCGCTTGAAGCGAGGTGATGCTGACTGGTTAGGTGGCTAGTCCGGCGTCCGATAGCAAGTGCGGGAGGCCTTTAAGAGCGTCCTGCCGGCATCCTTATGACCGAAAGCCGAGCATTTGGGCACAATGGCCGTCTTACGACCCTTTTCGAACGGTCCGGCTCGGAATGGGGCGAGATCGCGCCAGCCGCGATCAGGCCTGCGGCCTTGCATCCGACGACGGCGCCCCGGCGGGCATGGCGCGGGTGCGGAAATAATCCAGCACGAAAAGGCGGATCGCCGACGACAGGTTGCCCTGCTGGCGGTTGCTGTCGATCTCGCCGACCAGTTCGGACAGCGTCATGTTTCGCAGGCCCGAGATTTCCTTCATGCCGTTCCAGAAGGCTTCTTCCAGGCTGACGCTGGTCTTGTGACCGGCGACCACGATCGAGCGTTTGACGACGGGCGACTTCATGATGCGTCTCCGCCGTCGATCCGGTGCTGATCCAGGAGATCGCGGGCGCGATCGCTGCTGATCTCATCGCGCGCGCGTTCGGATTTGGTGCGGCCGAACCGCGCGCGGTTGGCGTCGGCCTGCTTGGCCGATTGCTCTTTCTCGCTGCGCTTCTTGAATCGCTTCAGGTTGACCAATTCGCCCATGCTCGCCTCCATCATCCCATGACCGGAAGGCGTGAGAGCTCGTTGCAAAAACAAAAATGGCCGCGCCGCGCGCAAGCAGATTCGATGGTCATCCAGAATCCCCGTTCAACGCTCTCTGATAGCATCAAAAATTGAGTTTCGCTCTGCGAAAACGAAATATTTTGTGGCTCTACCATGCGTCAACGCGACACCGATAGATGAACGGCCTCATTCTTTAAGCGTTATGATCTATAATTATATCACGCACTCACCCGTACTTTCCCGGAGGCGTACGGTGATCAGCCGGGGTGTGTCATTTTGTCCGGCTGCACCAGACGATCGAATTCCGCTGCAGTAACAAAGCCAAGCCGCACAGCCTCTTCTTTCAATGTGGTGCCGTTCGCATGCGCCATTTTGGCGACCTTGGCGGCGCTGTCGTAACCGATCCTGGGCGCGAGCGCGGTCACCAGCATCAGCGATCGCTCCATCAAGTCCCGGATGCGCTTTTCGTCGGCGCGTATTCCCACAACGCAATGCTCGGTGAACGAACGGACGACGTCCGACAGCAGTTGAATGGAATGCATCATACAATATGCCAGCACCGGCTTGTACACGTTCAGCTCGAAATGGCCCTGGCTGCCGGCGACCGTGACCGCGGTCTGGTTCCCGAACACCTGGCAGCAAACCATCGTCATCGCTTCGCACTGGGTCGGGTTGACCTTGCCCGGCATGATCGACGAGCCCGGTTCATTTTCCGGCAGGATCAGTTCGCCGAGGCCGGAACGCGGGCCCGATCCCAACAGGCGAATATCGTTGGCGATCTTGAACAGCCCGGTCGCCACCGAATTGATCGCGCCGTGCACCATCACATAGGCGTCGTTGGAAGCCAGCGCCTCGAACTTGTTGGGCGCGCTGGTGAACGGCAGTTTTGTGATTTTGGCAACCTGTCTGGCAAACAGCTTCGCGAATCTCGGCTTGGAATTGAGCCCGGTGCCGACCGCGGTGCCGCCTTGCGCCAGCGGGAACAGATCCTTCACCGCGACACGCAGCCGCGCGATCCCGCTCTCGACCTGGGCGGCATAGCCGGAGAATTCCTGACCGAGCGTCAGCGGCGTCGCATCCTGGGTGTGGGTGCGGCCGATCTTGACGATTTTCGCAAAAGCCTTTTCTTTTTTGCGCAATTCGCGGTGCAGCTCGCCGAGCGCCGGGATCAGGTTGGCGACGATGCCCTGCGCGGCGGCGATATGCATCGCGGTCGGGAATGAATTGTTCGACGACTGGCTCATATTGACGTGATCGTTGGGATGGATCGGCTTCTTGGCGCCGAGTTCGCCGCCGAGCATCTGGTTGGCGCGGTTGGCGATCACCTCATTGAGATTCATGTTGGTCTGGGTGCCTGAGCCGGTCTGCCACACCACCAGCGGAAAATGATCGTCGAGCCTGCCTTCGATCACCTCGCGCGCGGCGCGCGTGATGGCGCCGGTCCGGCGCGCGTCGATCAGGCCCAACTCGCGATTGGTCTGGGCCGCGGCGAGCTTGACGATGCCGAGTGCATGCACGATCGGCATCGGCATGCGGTCCTGGCCGATGCGGAAATTCTGCTTCGAGCGTTCGGTCTGCGCGCCCCAGTAACGATCGGCGGCAACGTCGATCGGACCAAAACTGTCGGTCTCGCTGCGGGTTTTGTTTCGCGGTGTTGCCGGGGATCGAGCCATGAGTAATGTCCGTTGCGCCGGGGGAGGGGCGAAACGTTCATTGTAGAGCATGATCCGGAAAAGTGGGTACCGGTTTTCCGAAAAGATCATGCTCAAACAAAACGATAGAGCGCGGTGACGTCTTGACGTCATCGCGCTCTATCGCGTCGGAGATTTTGTCGCGCGCGATTATTTCTTGCGGAAACGATCCAGCCGTACCACTTCGGCGCCTTCGCTCGGCTTGGCCGGTTCGGCCTCGCTCTCGGCGGCGGACGGCTCGGCGGCGGCAACCGGCAAGGCCGTGGCTACGGGAACCGCGGGCAATTTTGCCGACGGCGCCTCGACTTCCGCGTCGGTCGCTTCGAACTGCAGCCCGAACTTCACCGAGGGATCGAGGAAACTCTTGATCGACGCGAATGGCACCACCAGCCGCTCGGGAATGCCGCCAAACGACAGGCCGACCTCGAAGCGATCCTCGGTCACCACCAGATCCCAGAACTGATGCTGCAGGATGATGGTCATCTCTTCCGGATATTGCGCGAGCAGCCGCGGCGACAGCTTGACGCCCTCGGCCGTCGACAGGAAGGTGATGAAGAAATGATGCTCGCCGGGCAGGCCATGTTCGGCGGCGTCGGTCAGCACACGGCGCAGCACCCCGCGCAGCGCATCGCGCGTCAGCACGTCGTAACGGATGTGATCGGTCGCCATGGTGGTCCTGTCGTATTGAGAAAGCGGCGCCGCCGGTCGCCCGACTCGCCATTTGACCCATGCTACTCCGGTGGGGGCCGCAGGTCAGCAGGCGTCATCGAGCGAATTTGCGGCAGAAATGCCCGGCCGGGTGGCAAATCAAGCGAAAATGAGTGGAGGCTTCTGTTGCCAGGTGCCTCCGGACCCCGCCTGACGGAGCTTAACCCATCAGGACTTCAGACTTGGTCTTTCAAACTGCGTTACGCAGCCTGAGCAACCGGAGCAAAGTTGTCGTTTGCAACTATTCCATAGCCCGATAACGGCGGAACCATACCGAGAAAAAACACGCCCTTTACGCCCTCGTCGATCCTGTTTCGCCCCCGCCGAAACCCGCCGGTTGGAAGGGTGGGCTTGGGTGGAGGCGCCGGGTACTGCCCCCGGGTCCGAATGGTTTATTGCGACGGCAATTTATTTCCATAGCCGGCGAACCGGCACCCCTAATATAGGGGGCAAAAGTTGAGAAAAACAGAGCCATTGCAACCCGCGTTTCGCGCCGCGAAACACCCCGATTTTGCATTGGCGTCGGCCCTGCGGCTCCTTTAAATCTGCAGCCATGCCTCCGGATTCCCGTTCCGACGCCGTGGCAGCGCCGGATATTCCAGCCGCCAACCCGCCCATCCAGCCCGGCCTGGCCGAGCTGTTCTTTGCGTTCGCCAAGATGTCGCTGGCCGGCTTTGGCGGGGTTCTGGTCTGGGCGCGGCGCGGCATTGTCGAGCAGCATCGCTGGATGACGGCCGAGGAATTCAACGAGACCTTTGCGCTGTGCCATTTCCTGCCGGGGCCGAACATCGTCAATCTGTCGATGGTGTTCGGATCCCGGTTCCGCGGGATTGCCGGCGGGATCGCGGCGTTTGCCGGATTGCTGCTGCCGCCGATGGCGCTGATGACGATTTTGGGCGCACTTTACGCCCGATATGGCGAAATCGACGTGTTGCGGCGCATCCTGGCCGGTGTGTCCAGCGCCGCCGTGGGGCTCGCGATCGCGGTCGTCTTCCGGATGATGATGCCGCTGATCAAGAAGCGCGACGTGGTCGGCCTGATGCTGATGGTTGCGGTGTTCATTGCCATCGGCCTGTTGCGCCTGCCGCTGGCAACGGTGCTGCTGGCGGCGATCCCGCTCAGCCTTGCCATCAACTTTGTCATGCGACGGCGGGCCAACCCATGAACTCCGGCGACAATCCGATCGCGACTTTGGTCTGGACCTTCGGCTTGATGTCACTGTTTGCGGTCGGCGGCGCCAACGCCGCGATTCCCGAAATGCACCGCATCGCGGTCGACATTCAGCATTGGCTGACCGACAAGCAATTCGCCGACATCTACGCCATCTCCCAGCTGTCGCCGGGGCCGAACGTGCTGATCGTGACCCTGATCGGCTATTCCGTCGCGGGAATTGCCGGAGCACTGGCCGCCACATTGGCGATGTGCGGCCCGACCGCGATCCTTGCCTATTGCGTGAGCCATTTTCTGGCGCGATCGAGCCAGTCGCGCTGGCCCGCGATCATTCAGGCGGCCCTGGTTCCGCTTTCGATCGGCCTGATGGGCGCCAGCGGCCTGATTCTGGCGCAAGCCGCCGACCGGACCTGGGTCGCGGCCTTGATGACAGCCGCGGCAGCCGCGCTCGCCTTTGCCACGCGGCTCAATCCTTTCTGGATGTTGCTGGCCGGAGGGCTGTTGGGTTTCGCTGGCGTTATCTGATGAAAATCGGTAGGCAGGACAGGGGTCTGCACTAAGCACCAGCCAAATAGAATGGGCGGGAAGCCCTGTTGGGGAGAGAGATCGATGAGCGATTTGCCGGGCCATGCGCCCGTCAAATACATCATGCCGAAATGGATTCGTGGGCCGCAGGATTTTGTCGGCGGCCTCGCGCTGATTGCAATCGCACTGTTCGCCTTGTGGGCGTCGAGCGACCTGCAGGGCATGCACGGATTTTCGTTCGGCGCCGGAACCGTGCCCCGCATGTTCGCGGTTTTGCTGCTTTTGCTCGGCATCGCGGTGATGGTCGTCGGTCTTGTGTACGACGGTGAGCACATTACCACCTATGCGTGGCGAGGACCGCTGTTCGTCTCGTTGTCGATTCTCTCTTTCGCGATCACGATCCGTCCCTTGGGTCTCGTGGTCTCGGCATTTGCCAGTTTCATCATCTCTGCGCTGGGGACGCCGGAAACGAAGTGGAAGGAAACCATCATCGTCGGCATTTGCCTGACGATCGGTTGCAGTCTGCTTTTCCCTTATGCGCTGGGGCTCCCGTTGCAGCTCTTCCCGCGTTTCCTGGTTCAGTGAGGGCGTGATGGCCGATCTTTTTTCCAATCTCGCCCTCGGTTTCGGCGTTGCTTTTAGCCCGATCAATCTGCTGCTCTGCCTGATCGGCGCCCTGGTCGGCACCCTCGTCGGCGTGCTGCCGGGTATCGGCACCATTGCCACCGTGGCGATGCTGCTGCCGATCACCTTCGGCCTGCCGCCGGTCGGCGCGCTGATCATGCTCGCCGGCATCTATTACGGCGCGCAATATGGCGGCTCGACCACCTCGATCCTGGTCAATATCCCGGGTGAGGCGACATCGGTCGTGACCACGCTGGACGGTTTCCAGATGGCCAAGCAGGGCCGCGCCGGCCCGGCGCTGGCGATCGCCGCGATCGGCTCGTTCTTCGCCGGCTGCGTCGCCACCGTGCTGATCGCCGTGCTCGGCGCACCCCTGACGAAACTCGCGCTGGCGTTCGGGCCTGCGGAATATTTCTCGCTGATGGTGCTCGGCCTGATCTTTGCGGTGGTGCTGGCCAAGGGCTCGGTGCTGAAGGCGATCGCGATGATCGTGTTCGGGCTATTGCTGTCGATGGTCGGCTCCGACATCGAGACCGGCGCCTCGCGCATGGCGTTCAACATCCCCGAGCTCGCCGACGGTCTCGGCTTTGCCACGGTGGCGATGGGCGTGTTCGGCTTTGCGGAAATCATCCGCAACCTCGACGCCGGCGCCGAGATGGACCGCAATCTGGTGCAGCAGAAGATCACCGGGCTGATGCCGACCAAAAAGGATTTGAAGGACTCGTTCCCCGCCATCGTGCGCGGCACGATTCTCGGATCGATCCTCGGCATCCTGCCGGGCGGCGGCGCGGTCATCGCCTCGTTTGCAGCCTATACGCTGGAGAAGAAGATCGCCAAGGATCCGTCGCGGTTCGGCCGCGGCGCGATCGAAGGCGTGGCGGCGCCGGAAAGCGCCAACAATGCCGCGGCGCAAACCTCCTTCATCCCGCTGCTGACGCTCGGCATTCCGCCCAACGCCGTGATGGCGCTGATGGTCGGTGCGATGACCATTCACGGCATCGTGCCCGGCCCGCAGGTGATGCAGAAGCAGCCCGAACTGGTCTGGGGCATGATCGCCTCGATGTGGATCGGCAATCTGATGCTGATCGTCATCAACCTGCCGCTGGTCGGCATCTGGGTGCGATTGCTGCGGGTGCCGTACCGGCTGATGTTCCCCTCGATCGTGATCTTCTGCGCGATCGGCATCTATTCCATCAACAACGCACCGGTCGACGTCGTCCTCGCCGGCGCCTTCGGCCTGCTCGGCTATTGGCTGATCAAGCACGATTTCGAGCCGGCGCCGCTGCTGCTCGGCATGGTGCTGGGGCCGCTGATGGAAGAGAATCTGCGCCGCGCGCTCTTGATCTCGCGCGGCGATTGGTCGGTGTTCCTGACCCGTCCGCTGTCGGCGGGGTTGATGGGGACCGCGGCATTCCTGCTGGTGCTGGCGTTGCTGCCGACGCTGCGCAAGAAGCGCGACGAAGTGTTCGTGGAGTCAGAGACTTAAGCGGAATCCACTGGGGCGAACAATCAAGGGCGGAACGCAGGTTCCGCCCTTGTCGTTTGGGGGCGGAATCCTCATTTTTCGGGTATAACGCCGGGATACGGCCGAATTGGCGCTGTCGGTTGGCCGCCAAGACCGCTAAATCTGGCCGCTAAACACGCCTTCCGGACAAGGCCGAGATACCTACCGCCATGAATCAGTATCACGATCTGCTCGAACGGATTCTCTCGGACGGCGCGGAAAAGCACGACCGCACCGGCACCGGCACGCTATCGATCTTCGGCCACCAGATGCGCTTCAACCTGAGCGCCGGCTTTCCGATGCTGACCACCAAGCGGCTGCCGCTGAAATCGATCGTGCACGAATTGCTGTGGTTTCTAGCCGGCGACACCAACATCAAATACCTGAAAGACCACGGCGTCTCGATCTGGGATGAATGGGCCGACGCCAATGGCGATCTCGGGCCGGTCTATGGCTCGCAATGGCGGTCGTGGCCGGCGCCGGACGGCCGCAGCATCGACCAGATTTCCAACGTCATCGACATGATCAAGCGCAACCCGGATTCGCGGCGGCTGATCGTCAGCGCCTGGAATCCGGCCGACGTCGACAAGATGGCGCTGCCGCCGTGCCACTGCCTGTTCCAGTTCTACGTCGCCAATGGCAAATTGTCGTGCCAGCTCTATCAGCGCTCGGCCGACGTATTCCTCGGCGTGCCCTTCAACATCGCGTCCTATGCGCTGCTGACCATGATGGTGGCGCAAGTCACGGGATTAAAGGCGGGCGACTTCGTTCACTCATTCGGCGACACCCATCTCTATTCCAACCATCTCGAGCAGGCCCGGCTGCAACTGACGCGTCCGACGCGGCCGCTGCCGGTCATGAAGATCAATCCTGATGTGAAGGACATTTTTGCGTTCCGCTACGAGGATTTCGTACTCGAAGGCTACGACCCGCATCCGCATATCAAGGCGCAGGTGGCTGTATGAGCAGCGGTGTGAGTGATTGAATGTCGCTCACCATCCGCCGCGCGCGTCCCGGTGAAGCCGGGCTTGTCCTGTCGCTGGTTCGCGACCTCGCCGAATACGAAAAACTGCTGCACGAGGTCGAAGCCACCGAGGCCGACATCGACCTGGCGCTGTTCGGCGATCATCCGCGGCTGTTTTGCGAAATCGCCGAGTGGAACGGCGAGCCGGCCGGTTTTGCGGCCTGGTTCATCAATTTCTCGACCTTCAGCGGCCGCTCCGGCATCTATCTGGAAGATTTGTTCGTCCGCCCGGCGCTGCGCGGCAAGGGCATCGGCAAGGCACTGCTGGTGAACCTGGCGAAGCAATGCGTTGCGAACGGCTGGTCGCGGCTGCAATGGTCGGTGCTGGACTGGAATACGCCGTCGATCGAATTCTACAAATCGCTGGGCGCGATCCTGATGGACGAGTGGACGGTATGCCGGGTCACCGGTCCGGCGTTGACGGCGCTGGCGCAGGGGGCGCGCTGATGGAAGTCATGCTCATCGTGGCGGTCGCCGAGAACGGCGTGATCGGCGCCGGCGGCGCCGTTCCGTGGCGATTGAAGTCCGACATGCAGCGCTTCAAGGCGTTGACGTCGGGCAAGCCGGTGGTGATGGGACGCAAGACCTTCGTCTCGATCGGCCGGCCGCTGCCCGGACGCACCAATATCGTGGTGACGCGCGACAAGGCGTTCCGCGCCGCCGGCGCGGTGGTGACGAATTCCTTTGCCAACGCCAGGGCGATCGCGACCGGCGATGCGCTGCGGCGTTTCGCCACTGAGATCGCGGTGATCGGCGGCGCCGAGATCTATGCGCAGTGGATGGAATGCGCCGACCGGCTGGAGATCACCGAAGTGCATGCCCGGCCCGACGGCGACACACATTTCGCCGCAATTGAGCCGGCGGTTTGGCAGGAGGTCGCGCGCGTGCCGAATCCGGCCGGTCCGGCCGATAGCGCCGACTATTCCTATGTGACATATCGCCGGCGCGGCCAGCGTTAACCGCGCTAACCAATGTTTGGATTGACAATTGTGGCCTCAAGCATAGCTCGTGCACTGGGAAGCTTGCGTTGTAAGGGCCCGGGCGGTCCCCTATAAAGCCGGGCGGAGTTGCGAGGCCGGGCATCTTGCCCAACCGGTGGACCGGACCCCGCCTTAGGAGATTATCGATGCCGTGGAAGAATCAAGGCGGGGGCCCCTGGGGCTCGGGTCCGAAAGGGCCATGGGGCTCGGGTCCGCAGTCGGTCGGGCCACGGCCGCCTGATCTTGAGGACCTTCTGCGCCGCGGTCAGGACCGGCTGCAGCAGCTTTTGCCCGGCGGCCATTTCAGCGGCATGGGCATCGCGCTGGTTCTGATCGGCGCCCTGGCGATCTGGGGATTGTCCGGCTTTTTCCGCGTCCAGTCCGAAGAACTCGGCGTCGTGCTGCGCTTCGGCAAGCATGTGCGCACCGTGCAGCCCGGCCTGAACTATCATCTGCCCTATCCGATCGAGACCGTGCTGCTGCCGAAGGCGCTGCGCGTTTCCACCATCTCGATCGGCATGACGTTGATCGACGATCCGGCACGGCGAGGCCGCACCATGCGCGACGTGCCGGAGGAGAGCCTGATGCTGACCGGCGACGAGAACATCGTCGACGTCGATTTCACCGTGTTGTGGCGGATCAAGCCCGACGGTGTCGGCAATTACCTTTTCAACATCCAGAATCCCGAGGGCACCGTGAAGGCGGTGGCCGAAAGTGCGATGCGCGAGGTGGTCGGCCGCTCCGACATCCAGCCGATCCTCACCGGCGCTCGCACCGCCAATGAGGCCGCCGTCCAGGAATTGATGCAGAAGACGCTGGACAGCTACGGTGCAGGCATCCTGATCCAGCAGGTGCAGATGCAGAAGGTCGACCCGCCGGCGCAGGTGATCGACGCGTTCCGCGACGTGCAGGCCGCGCGCGCAGATCTCGAGCGGTTGCAGAACGAAGCCCAGACCTATGCCAACCGAGTCGTCCCGGACGCCCGTGGACGCGCCGCGCAAATCCTCCAGGTGGCCGAAGGGTATCAGCAGCAGGCGATCGCCGAGGCCAAGGGCCAGAGCGCGCGCTTCCTGAAAGTGTATGACGAATACAAGAAAGCGCCCGACGTGACGCGGCAACGCCTTTATCTTGAGACGATGGAACGTATCCTCGGCGGGTCCGAGAAGCTCGTTTATGACGGCGGCGGTGCGCAGGGCGGCGTCTTGCCCTATTTGCCCTTGAGCGAGTTGACGCCAAGGCGGCCTCCGACGCCGGCCACGACCGGCCAGCCGCAACAGGCGGGAGGCACCCGATGAGGTCTCCCATTGCAGGCATTGTTGCCCTGATCGCGTTGTTCATCGTCATTATCGTTGGCTACAGCTCGGTCTTCACCGTGCAACAGACCGAGCAGGTACTGGTGGTGCGGCTCGGCGAGCCCGTCCGCGTCGTCTCGGAGCCGGGCCTGAACTTCAAGGCGCCGTTCATCGACAGCGTGATCTCGATCGACAAGCGCATTCTCGATCTGGAGAACCCGTCGCAGGAAGTGATCGCCTCCGATCAGAAGCGGCTGGTGGTCGACGCCTTCGCCCGCTATCGCATCAAGAACCCGCTGCGCTTCTATCAGAGCGTCGGCTCGATCCAGGCCGCCAACATCCAGCTCACGACGCTGTTGAACGCGTCGCTGCGCCGGGTGCTCGGCGAGGTGACCTTCATCACGGTGGTGCGCGACCAGCGCGAAGCCCTGATGGGGAGGATTCGCGATCAGCTCGACAAGGAGGCCGACGGCTACGGCATCCAGGTGGTCGACGTGCGGATCCGGCGCGCCGATCTGCCGGAGCAGAACAGCCAGGCGGTCTACCAGCGCATGCAGACCGAGCGGCAGCGCCAGGCCGCCGAATTCCGCGCCCAGGGTGGCCAGAGCGCGCAGGAGATTCGCTCCAAGGCCGATCGTGAGGCAACCGTGATCGTCGCGGAAGCCAATTCGACCGCCGAGCAGACCCGCGGCGTGGGCGACGCCGAACGCAACCGTCTGTTCGCCGAAGCCTATGGCAGGGATCCCGATTTCTTCGCGTTCTATCGCTCGATGACCGCGTATGAGAACGGCCTGAAGAGCAGCGACACCCGCTTCCTGCTGCGGCCGGATTCGGAGTTCTTCCGCTTCTTCGCCAATCCGTCCGGTCATCCGCGGGAAGCCGCAACACCGGCCGCGCCGAAGCCGTAACAAATTCCGGCAAGGCACAGGATTTCGGCGAAGCGGGTTCCGCTTCGCCGAACCAAAAAAAGCGCGTCAAACGGGAGGTCGCCATCCGATGAGGCCCATAGCGTTCGCCGACTTCCTCATCGGTCTGGGAATCCTGTTTGTGCTGGAAGGCATCATGTTTGCCGCCAGCCCGGCCTGGATGCGCCGGGCCATGAAGAGCGCGCTGGCGACACCCGACAATATCTTGCGCGTCGTCGGCATCGGATCGGCGGTCGCGGGCCTGATCCTGATCTGGTTCGTGAGACGGTAACGCGGTTCCGATCGAATCGGCTCTCTATTCCGTCATTGCGAGCGAAGCGAAGCAATCCATCGGGCCGCAAAGAAAGTCTGGATTGCTTCGTCGCGTCGCTCCCGCAATGACGGGCGGAGAGAAAATCGCATTGCGAATCAACGGAATCGTTACCCGTTTCCGGCCGGTTTTTCGCCGAAATGTCCGGCTCAAATGCTTGCGCCGCAGACCGGTTCGGGCGCACTGTGGACCCCAAGTCGACCCGCTGGAGAGAAGCCGCTATGACCGCTGCCAGACCCGCCGTGAGCCGTCGCCTCCGCCTGATGGGAGCTGCGATCACGCTCGGCGCTGCGAGCATGGTTTGCGCGGCACCGGCGTTAGCGCGCGGGCCGGACGGCATTGCCGACGTCGCCGAGCGGGTGATCGACGCCGTCGTCAACATTTCGACCTCGCAGACCGTCGAAGCCAAGGGCGGTGGCGGCGACCGTGGCGCGATGCCGCAATTGCCGCCGGGCTCGCCGTTCGAGGAATTTTTCGACGACTTCTTCAAGAACCGCAGGGGTCCGGGCGGCGGGTCCAAGGGCGGCGACATGCAGCCGCGCAAGACCAATTCGCTCGGCTCCGGATTTATCGTCGATCCCGAGGGCATCGTCGTCACCAATAATCACGTCATCGTCGACGCCGACGAGATCAACGTGATCATGAACGACGGCACCAAGATCAAGGCCGATCTGGTCGGCGTCGATAAGAAGACCGATATCGCGGTGTTGAAGTTCAAACCGCCGAAGCCGCTGATCGCGGTGAAGTTCGGCGATTCCGACAAGCTGCGGCTCGGCGAATGGGTGATCGCGATCGGCAATCCGTTCAGCCTCGGCGGCACCGTCACCGCCGGCATCGTGTCGGCGCGCAACCGCGACATCAGCCAGGGCCCGTACGACAACTACATCCAGACCGACGCCTCGATCAATCGCGGCAATTCCGGCGGACCGCTGTTCAACCTCGACGGCGAAGTGATCGGCGTCAACACGCTGATCATCTCGCCGACCGGCGGCTCGATCGGTCTCGGTTTTGCGGTGCCTTCGAAAACCGTCGCCGGCGTGGTCGACCAGCTCCGGCAGTTCGGCGAGCTGCGCCGCGGCTGGCTCGGCGTGCGCATCCAGCAGGTCTCCGACGAGATCGCCGAAAGCCTCAACATCAAGCCCGCGCGCGGCGCGCTGGTCGCCGGCGTTGACGACAAGGGGCCGGCGAAGCCTGCGGGCATCGAGCCGGGCGACGTCGTCGTCAAGTTCGACGGCAAGGACGTCAAGGACCCCAAGGATCTGTCGCGCGTCGTCGCCGACACCGCGGTCGGCAAGGAAGTTGAGGTCGTCATCATCCGCAAGGGCGTCGAGGAAACCCGCAAAGTGACGCTCGGGCGCCTCGAGGATACCGACAAGGCGCAGCAGGCCGCCGCCAAGGCCAAGGAAGAGCCCGCTGAAAAGCCGGTGACGCAAAAGGCGCTCGGCCTCGATCTCGCGACGCTGAGCAAGGATCTGCGCTCCAAGTACAAGATCAAGGATACCGTCAAGGGCGTGATCATCACCGGCGTCGACAGTACCTCGGACGCCGCCGACAAGCGGCTGTCCGCCGGCGACGTCATCGTCGAGGTGGCGCAGGAAGCGGTGAGCAACGCCGCCGACGTCAAGAAGCGCGTCGATCAGCTGAAGAAGGACGGCAAGAAGTCGATCCTGCTGATGGTCGCCAACGGCGACGGCGAAATACGCTTCGTGGCCCTGAGCGCGCAGTAGCGTCATACTCCGCGAAAGCGGAGTATCCAGTACGCTGCGGCTTCTCGGTTGATTTCAGGCGTCTCTGGAATACTGGATCACCCGCTTTCGCGGGTGACGACGATCGCGATTAGGCCATCTCCGCCACAAACTCCTCGCGCCGATATCCCTGCACATACAACAATGCGGTGAGATCGCCATGGTCGATCCGTGCGGCGGCTGCTGCGGCAACCGCGGGCTTGGCGTGATAGGCAACCCCGAGGCCCGCGGCCTCGATCATGCCGAGATCGTTGGCGCCGTCGCCGGTCACCAGCGTGTCGATCTGGTCGAGATCAAACGATTCCGTGAGTTCGATCAGGGTCGCGAGTTTGGCGGCGCGGCCCAAAATCGGCTCGGTGACCTCGCCGGTGAGCTTGCCGTCGCGCACCTTCAATTCATTGGCGCGGTTTTCCTGAAATCCGATCTGGGCTGCGACCGCGCTGGTGAACAGCGTAAAGCCGCCCGAGATCAGGCAGGTGTAGGCGCCGTGCGCGCGCATGGTCATGACCAGTTCGCGGCCCCCCGGCGTCGGCGTGATGCGTTTGGCCAGCACTTCGTCGACCACGCCGACGGGCAGATCCTTCAACAGCGCCACGCGCTCGCGCAGCGCCGGCTCGAACGCGATCTCGCCGCGCATCGCGCGTTCGGTGATCGCGGCGACATGGGCCTTGAGCCCCGCGAAATCGGCCAGTTCGTCGATGCATTCCTGGCCGATCATGGTGGAATCCATGTCGGCGAGAAAAAGCTTCTTGCGCCTGACCGCCTGAGGCTGCACGACAATGTCGATCGGCAGATCGCCGCGCGCCTGGCGCAGGCGGTTTTCGATGGCCTTGATATCTTCGCTGCCGGTGAAGGGAATATCGACCGCCACTTCGTCGAACAGCCACTGCGCCCTGCCGGGCGAGGGCAGAACGGCCAGCGCGCCGTCGACGATGGTGGAGTCGAGCGCGGGGTTGGCGGGATTGCAGATGAGCGTGGCGACGAGGGACATGCAGGCGAGTTCGCGATTTGAGGGCAAGGCGGTGCTTATCGCAGGGCCGACCGCCAGCGGCAAGTCGGCGCTGGCGCTCGAATTGGCGCAAAAAACCGGCGGCGTGGTCATCAATACAGATTCCATGCAGGTCTATCGCGATCTCCGCATCCTCACGGCGCGGCCGACTTTGGCAGAGGAGGCGCAGGCGCCGCACCGGCTCTACGGCCATGTCGACGCCGCCGTGAATTTCTCGGCCGGCGCGTGGCTGAGCGATGCCGCGAAGGTGTTGGCGGAAGCGCGTGCGCAAAACCGGCTGCCGATTTTCACCGGTGGCTCCGGCCTCTATTTCAAGGCGTTGACACGCGGGCTGTCGGCGGTGCCGCCGATCCCGGCGGAGGTACGCGACAGCGTGCGCGCAAGGCTGGAGCGCGATGGCGTCGAGGCGCTGCATGCGGAACTGGCGCAGAAGGATCCCGTCTCGGCCGAACGTTTGAAACCGCGTGATCGCACCCGCGTCGCGCGCGCGCTTGAGGTGGTCGAAGCCACCGGCCGTTCGCTGACCGACTGGCATCGCGACGGCCTGCCGCCGCTGCTACCGCCGGGTGAATTCAGTGCGGTGTTCCTCGCGCCAGAGCGCGAAGAACTCTACGCGCGGATCGATGCGCGGTTCGATGCGATGCTTGGCGCCGGCGCGCTCGAAGAAGTTTTCCTACTCGCGGCACGAAAGCTTGATCCGCAGTTGCCGGCGATGAAGGCCCATGGCGTGCCGGCGCTGATCCGGCACTTGCAGGGCGAGATCACACGGGATGAGGCCGCCGAGATCGGCCGTGCCGATACGCGCCACTATGCAAAACGGCAATTCACCTGGTTCCGGCATCAATTGCCGGAGTTCGAATGGGTCAAGCCGGAGGCGGCGAGGGGATGGTTGGGCATTTCGTAGCCCGGATGGAGCCAACGGGTCGGCCCCGCGCATAGCTGGAACCGCGAAATTCCCACTCGCCGAACCCCGGGAAGCCCGCTAAGCTCCAAAAGTCGCGCTTAATGACGCCTTCCCTTGACTTCCGGGGTCTGGTGGCTATAACCGCGCAACCTTTGGGAAGTCCGAGCCGCAAAATGCGTAATATTATTACCAAACTCCTTATCGTAGTCGTACCCAGGCGCACCGCCGGGGGTGGCTGAGGCCATCCAAATTCGGGCGGTGTGCATGGGGCCTCTGGGGCCCTTTTTTATTTCCTAAAATCCAAACCGAAGAAGTCGCGCTCGAACAGCGCATCCGGAGCAAGCCAAGGAACACGTTATGACCGACAAGAGCCACGATCCGAACCAGATGACCGGCGCCGGGATGATCGTGCGCGCGCTCATTGATCATGGCGTGCAGCACCTGTTTGGCTATCCCGGCGGCGCGGTGCTTCCGATCTATGACGAGATTTTCCAGCAGAGCGATGTCGAACACATCCTGGTCCGGCACGAACAGGGCGCCGGCCACGCCGCCGAAGGCTATGCGCGCTCCACCGGCAAGCCCGGCGTGGTGCTGGTGACCTCGGGTCCCGGCGCTACCAACATGGTGACGCCGCTGACGGACGCGCTGATGGATTCGATTCCGCTGGTCTGCATCACCGGCCAGGTCCCGACGCACCTGATCGGCAATGACGCGTTCCAGGAATGCGACACCGTCGGCATCACCCGGCCCTGCACCAAGCACAACTGGCTGGTGCGCGACGTCAACGACCTCGCAAAGGTGTTGCACGAGGCGTTCTATGTCGCGACCACGGGCCGTCCCGGTCCGGTCCTGGTCGACGTGCCCAAGGACGTACAGTTTGCGACCGGCACTTACCACCCGCCGCGCAAGTCGGATGTGCACGTGTCCTACACCCCGCGCGTCAAGGGCGATGCCGGCCAGATCCGCAAGGCCGTGGCGTTGCTGGCGGCTGCAAAACGCCCGGTGATCTATTCGGGCGGCGGCGTCATCAATTCCGGGCCTGAAGCGTCAAAACTGCTGCGCGAACTGGTCGAGGCCACCGGCTTTCCGATCACCTCCACGCTGATGGGGCTCGGGGCCTATCCGGCGACCGGCAAGAACTGGCTCGGCATGCTCGGCATGCACGGAACCTACGAAGCCAACATGTCGATGCATGATTGCGACGTCATGCTGTGCGTCGGCGCGCGCTTCGACGACCGCATCACCGGACGCGTCGATGCGTTCTCGCCGAACTCGAAGAAGATCCATATCGATATCGATCCGTCCTCGATCAACAAGAACATCCGCGTCGACGTCCCGATCATCGGCGACGCCGGCAATATCCTCGGCGACCTGCTGCAGGTGTTCAAGGCGGAGGCGAAGAAGCCGGATATCAAGGCGTGGTGGCAGGAGATCGCCAAGTGGCGCGCGCGCCATTCGCTCGCCTACAGGAAGAACAGCGATATCATCCTGCCGCAATACGCCATCGAACGCCTGTTCGAGGCGACGCGCGGGCGCGACACCTACATCACCACCGAAGTCGGCCAGCACCAGATGTGGGCGGCGCAGTTCTTCGGCTTTGAAGAGCCGCACCGCTGGATGACCTCCGGTGGCCTCGGCACCATGGGTTATGGCCTGCCGGCGGCGCTGGGCGTCCAGGTCGCGCACCGCGACAGCCTCGTGATCGATATCGCCGGCGACGCCTCGGTGCAGATGACGATGCAGGAGATGTCGACCGCGGTTCAATACGAACTGCCGATCAAGATCTTCATCCTGAACAACCAGTATATGGGCATGGTGCGGCAGTGGCAGCAGCTGCTGCACGGCAACCGGCTGTCGCATTCCTATTCCGAGGCGTTGCCGGATTTCGTCAAGCTCGCGGACGCCTTCGGCTGCGTCGGGCTGCAGGCGATCAAGCCCGGCGATCTCGATGGTGCGATCAAGGAGATGATCTCGATCAAGCGCCCGGTGCTGTTCGACTGCCGGGTGGCGGCGCTGGAAAACTGTTTTCCGATGATCCCGTCCGGCAAGGCGCATAACGAAATGCTGTTGCCGGCGGAGGCAACCGACGAGGCGACGGCCGCCGCCTTCGCCGGCGGCAAAGCGCTGGTGTGAGACGGACGGATGTTTGATCTCGCAGACCTCGAACATGCGCACGAAATCGTCGGCACCGCGGTGCCGCCGACGCCGGCGCATGCCTGGCCGCTGCTCGCCGAGCGGCTCGGTACGAGCGTTGTGGTCAAGCATGAAAATCACACGCCGATCGGCGCCTTCAAGGTGCGCGGCGGGCTGGTCTATATGGAGCGCCTGAAGCGCGAACAGCCCAACTCGCCCGGGATCATTTCCGCGACGCGCGGCAATCACGGCCAGAGTCTCGCGTTCGCCGCGCGTCGTCACGGCTTGCGGGCAATGATCTGCGTGCCGCATGGCAATTCGGTTGAGAAGAACCGCGCGATGCGGGCGTTCGGCGCCGAACTGGTCGAGCACGGCGAGGATTTCGAGGCGGCGCGAGACGAGGCGGTTTGGCGCGCCCGGTTCGCAGGCTTGCACATGGTGCCGTCGTTCCACCCCGACCTGGTGCTCGGCGTCGCGACCTACGCGCTCGAACTGTTTCGCACGGCGCCGGACCTCGACATTCTCTATGTGCCGATCGGGCAGGGCTCCGGCATCTGCGGCTGCATCCTGGCGCGCGACCTTCTCGGCCTCAAGACCGAAATCGTCGGCGTGCAATCGACCGAAGCGCCGTCCTACGCGCTGTCGTTCGCGGCCGGCACGGTGGTGACGACCGAAACCGGCAATACGCTGGCCGACGGCATGGCGACGCGGATTCCGGTTCCCGAAGCGTTGGCGATCATTCGCAAGGGCGCCTCGCGCATCGCAGAGGTCACCGACGACGAGATCGCCGCCGCCGTCCGGATCTATTGGACCGACACCCATAATCTTGCCGAAGGCGCGGGCGCTGCACCGCTTGCCGCGGCGCTGCAGGACAAGGCCCGTAATCGCGGCAAGCGCGTCGGCCTGATCCTGAGCGGCGGAAATATCGATTTCGATCTGTTCCGCCGATGGGTCGGTACGGATGCGGCTGTCGCTGCAGAAACAGCGATGGCGTGAAGGAAAGTATCAAGGGGACGACAATGAACCAGCCCGCATCCGCCTATTTTCTCGAAGAGCGCCACGACCCGACCGAGTTGCACACACTCTCGGTCCTGGTGCAGAACGAGCCCGGCGTGCTCGCGCGCGTGATCGGGTTGTTTTCGGGGCGCGGCTACAACATCGAAAGTCTCACCGTCTCCGAGACCGAGAGCCAGAAACATCTCTCCCGCATCACCATCGTCACCACGGGCACGCCGATGGTGATCGAGCAGATCAAGCACCAGCTCGACCGCATGGTCCCGGTCTACCGCGTCGTCGACATGACCCTGACCGGGCGCTCGATAGAGCGCGAGCTCGCCATGGTGAAGGTGCGCGGCGGCGGCGACAACCGCGTCGAGGCGCTGCGGCTGGCGGACGCGTTCCGCGCCCGCGTGATCGACGCCACCACCGAGAGCTTTGTGTTCGAGATCACGGGCAATTCGGCCAAGATCACCCAGTTCATCGATCTGATGCGTCCGCTCGGCCTCGTCGAGGTGTCGCGCACCGGGGTTGCCGCGATCGGGCGCGGGCCTGAGGGGATGTGAGCCATGCTGGCGCGCGACTGGTATTATAATCAACGGCGGCAGCTCGGGCTCGATTCCGCAGTCGCCTCGATCTACGACCGGCATGACGACAGCGACATCCGCGCCCGCGCGGCGCTGACCATGCTCGGCGTGCAGCGAGGCTGGCGGGTGGCCGATATCGGCTGCGGCAACGGCGTGCTGGCGGTCGAGGCGGCGCTGATGGGCGCCGAGGTCGACGCGGTCGATATTTCGCCGGCGATGCTGGCGCTCGCCAACATCCAGGCCAAGGACCGCAGGGTCGCGATCCGTACCCAGCCGGCGGGCATGCTGAGCTTCGCCTACCAGCCGAATTCCTATGATCTGGTCGTCAGCGAGTTCACGCTGCATCATCTGCCGGATTTCTGGAAGGCGGTGGCGCTGTCGCGGATCTATGCCGCGCTGAAACCCGGCGCCAATTTCTACCTGCGCGATATCGTGTTCGTCAGCATGCCCGACGGCGTCGAGCGCGACGTCGAGGCGTGGGCCGATTTTTCCATCAAGAACCACGATTTCGAGCGTGACAGCGTGGTCACCCACATGCGGGACGAATATTCGACCTTCGGCTGGGTGATCGAGCGCATGCTGACCGACGTCGGTTTCACGCTGGAATTGGTCGATTATCACGCGCCGCTGCATGGCACTTTTCTTTTGCGCAAACCGAAGCCGGACCAACAGAGCTAGAAAAAAATGAAACCGGCCGACGTCTGCATCGCCGTCCTGGTGGCGGTGATCTGGGGGCTCGCGTTCGTCGCGAGCCGGATCGCGCTCAACGAGTTTTCGCCGGAGCTGATGAC
Organism: uncultured Alphaproteobacteria bacterium; assembly: GCA_963836765.1. Lineage (GTDB taxonomy): Bacteria > Pseudomonadota > Alphaproteobacteria > Rhizobiales > Xanthobacteraceae > Bradyrhizobium. Next base: position 36,340 of record CAWILG010000033.1, on the reverse strand, counting down.
GGCGCTGCGCTTCTCCATCGCCGCGGTGCCGTGCCTGTTCCTGCGCAAGCCCAACGTTTCCTGGCCGCTCTTGATCGCGATCAGCTTTACCCTGTTTCTCGGCCAGTTCCTGGCGCAATCCATTGCCATCGCGCGGGGCGTTCCGGTCGGCTTGACCAGCGTGATCGTGCAGAGCCAGGCGCTGTTTACCATCGGCTTTGCGGCACTGCTGTTTTCCGAATTGCCGACGCGGATACAGACCATCGGCATCGCGGTTGCAACCCTGGGCCTGCTGATGATCTGCGGCACCGTCGGCTATGATTTCAGCGTCGGCGCGTTCACGGTCCTGATGATCTCGCCGGTGAGCTTTGCGATCGGCAATCTCCTGCTGCGGCGCGCGCAGCGGGTGCGGATGTTCGACCTGTTTGCGTGGCTGTGTCTGGCCGCGGCGATCCCGCTGTTCGCGCTGACGCTGGTCACGAACGGGCCGCAGCCGACCTGGCACGCACTGACGCAGATGTCGCTGACCGGGCTTCTCTGCATGCTCGGCCTCGGCGGAATTTCCACCAGCATCGCCTATTGGCTGTGGGGCCGGCTGTTGCGGGATTACGCGGCAGCGCAGGTGGTGCCGTTCGCGCTATTGGTGCCGTTCGTCGGTTCCGCGGCGTCGAGCACCGTGTTCGGCGAAACCTTTGGGCCGTTGCGGCTGGCCGGAATGGTCACCGTGGTCGGCGGCATCGCGGTGATGCTGTTGTCCAAACGCGCGAAAACATTGCCGAAACTCGCATGAGCCCGACCATGTCTCATTCGCTGCTGATCGCTCTCGTTGTTTTTGGCGCCGTCATGGCGTTCACGCCGGGACCCAACAACGTCATGGTGCTGTCGTCGGGGCTCACCTACGGTTTCCGTCGCAGCCTTCCGCACATCGCGGGCATCGCGATCGGGGTTTCATTCATGGTGGCCGCCATGGGGGTCGGCCTGGGGGCGATCTTCATCGCTTATCCGGTGTTGCAGATCGTTCTGAAATACGCCGGCATCGCCTATCTGATCTACCTCGCCTTTGTGATCGCGATGTCCGGGTCCGTTGCGCCAGGGCAGGACAACCAGCGCGGCCCCCTGACGTTCTGGGCTGCGGTGTTGTTCCAGTGGGTCAACGTCAAGGGCTGGGTAATGGCGATCGGTATCATTACAGCCTATTCGGCGGTTGCCGGCTTTCCCTGGAACATCGCGATTTAGGCCGCTCTGATGTTCGTCATGGCGGGGCTATCATCGCTGGTCTGGGCATTTTTCGGCAGTTCGCTGCGCCAGATCCTGACCGCTCCCAGGGCGGTCCGGACATTCAATATCGTCATGGCCCTGCTGCTTTTGGCCTCGCTCTACCCGGTCTTCATGGACGCATGATGCCGCACCGCGCCATGCAGAAACGGGTTTCCCCTGAGAGGGAAAATGCTCTAGACAACGCCGGAAATTCGCGGGCGCCCGGCGGTCCTACCCACCCGAAAGCCTGATTATCGGCCGATTCCGGCCCCCCAAAGAGGAAACCACCATGCGTGTTTATTACGATCGCGACGCCGACCTGAACCTGATCAAGGGCAAGAAGGTCGTCATCGTCGGCTATGGCAGCCAGGGCCACGCCCATGCGCTGAACCTGAAGGATTCCGGCGTCAAGGACGTCGCCATTGCGCTGCGCAAGGGTTCGGCCTCGGCCAAGAAGGCGGAAGCCGCCGGCTTCAAGGTGATGGAAGTCGCTGAAGCCGCCAAATGGGCCGATCTGGTGATGATGCTGACCCCCGACGAGTTGCAGGGCGATATCTACCGCGATCATCTCCACGACAACATGAAGAAGGGCGCGGCCCTGGTGTTCGCGCACGGCCTCAACGTGCATTTCAACCTGCTCGACCCGCGCGCCGATCTGGACGTGCTGATGATCGCCCCGAAGGGCCCCGGCCACACCGTGCGCTCGGAATATCAGCGCGGCGGCGGCGTGCCCTGCCTGATCGCGATCGCCAAGGACGTCTCCGGCAATGCCCATGACCTCGGCCTGAGCTACGCCTCGGCGATCGGCGGCGGCCGTGCCGGCATCATCGAGACCTCATTCAAGGAAGAATGCGAGACCGATCTGTTCGGCGAGCAGGTGGTGCTGTGCGGCGGCCTGGTCGAGCTGATCAAGGGCGGCTTCGAGACGCTGGTGGAAGCCGGCTACGCGCCCGAGATGGCGTATTTCGAATGCCTGCACGAGGTGAAGCTGATCGTCGACCTGATCTATGAAGGCGGCATCGCCAACATGAATTACTCGATCTCCAACACCGCCGAATACGGCGAATACGTCACCGGCCCGCGCATCGTCACCGCGGACACCAAGGCGGAGATGAAGCGCGTGCTCAACGACATCCAGTCCGGCAAATTCGCCCGCGACTGGATGCTGGAGAACAAGGTCAACCAGACCTCGTTCAAGGCCACCCGCGCCAAGCTCGCCGCTCATCCGATCGAGGAAGTCGGCGAAAAGCTGCGCGACATGATGCCATGGATCAAGAAGGGCGCGCTGGTCGACAAGACCAAGAACTGAGCGTTCTTACATGGCGAGGCGCGCGGAGCGCGCGTCTCGAACCATGATTTGTGTTGAAGTTCGTCATGCCCGGCCCAGTGCCACGGCTGTCCGGTTTAAATTTAGCATAGGCTGAGGCTCAACTGTCGCTGATCTTTGATGATCGGAAGTGGCGGAAGGAGCAGCCGGTTGATCGGTCGTCTGTGCATGAGGTTTGCGCGCACCAGGCGGGTGAAGGTGAGCAGGCCTTGAACAGCTCGCTGGGCGGTGTGTGCCAGGCGCAGCAATAGGAAGGCGATCAGGGCTACTGCGATCTGAATGCGCACGGCATTTTCGGAGCGTCCAACGAACTGCTTGATTTTGAGTGTCTGCTTGACCCAACGAAAGAACAGCTCAATCTGCCAACGACGTTTATAGAGATCGGCGACGTCGGTTGCCGGTAGATCGAGGTCATTGGTGAGGATGCGCAGGATCTTTCCGGTGTCGATGCGCACGCGGATCTCGCGGACGGGATCCTGGAACGGGTTTTGACGGTTGCGTGCCATACGTTGCGGCAGATGGCCGATGCGGTCGGAAAGAATATTTGAGCCTGCCGCGACTGCATTCTTGTGGACCACGCGGAGCTTGGTGTTGCTCTTGAGCCGGGTCACGATCCGGCAGTCCGCGGCGTGGAGTTTGGCCCACCAGCAGTAGTCATAATAGCCGAGGTCGAACACGTAGGTGGCCCCGGCCTCGATCGGCATGACCTTGGCGGCAGTGATGTCATTGATGTTGGCCGGCGTGACGGCGGCATAGATCGGGCAAATGGCGTCGGGGTCGTAGACGATGTGCATCTTGGCGCCGCAGACGCCTGCCGAGAACCTCGCCCAGTCTTTGCTCAGCGCGCTCAGACGAAGGCTGCTCGAATTGATCAGGTGCACCGCTTCGCCGGTCTTGCGCTTGAGCCCACGCGTGAGCTGCCCGACCAAATGAGCGAACAGACCGCTGAACACCTGCCAGGGCCGCTGTGCATTGGCATCCGCAAGCGTCGAGCGCGACACCTCATCGCTGCCCAAATGGTAGAGCCTGGTGGCGTGGCTCTGCAGACCGGCCTCGATCTCACGCAGGCTCTGCGCCCCCGACAATTGTGCGTACATCAGCGCGATGAATTGGCTCTTTGTCGTCAGGGTGCGAACATGCTTGTCGGCCCCGTGCTCATCCACAAGCTGATCGAAGCGGCGCCACGGAACCTGCTTCAAAACGCTGTGGAATACACTATTGTGGTCTGCATGGCTTGATCCTTCTCCGTGTCCCAAAACGTCGCCAAACGCTTGGAACACAGAAGAATCAATGCCATGCGCCTTGTCCACCAAATTTAAACCGGACAGCCGTGGGACAAGGCAGGGCATCCACGTCTATGGCCGCGCCAGGCGAGCGGAAGCGACGCCGTCCCTCGGACGGCTATGACGGTGACAAGTCGCAAGGCAGCAAGCCAAGCGCGTTCCGGGCTACTTCTCGATCCTGTTGTGGAGCTGCCAGAAACGCACGGTGCGCTGGGCTGTCTCCATCGACAGCTTCCTGTAATCGCGCTCCGCCACCTTCAGCGTCGGTTCGTCGATCGGGCGCGGCGCGGGCCGGTTACGAAGGATCGTTTCGACCGTCGGCCAGTTCAGGCGGGCTGATCTGCAGGGGATCAGGACCAGGTCGGCGCGGGGGCCTTCCAGCAGCCGGGCCATCATTTCGGTCGGGGCGTCGTTGAGAAGCGCCATCGCTGCGGCGATTTCGTCGAATTTCCTGGCTTCGGCGAATGTGAAGACGGCGGCGTCGTCCAGCTCGTGCAGGTCCTTCATCAGCTTGACCAGCTGTTCGGCGACCTCGAAACTCCGGGCCGGTGAATCTTCGCCGCGCACGATGTCGTTCAGCACCCGCTTGATTTCCTCGAGCAGCGCGGGCGGCGCAATGGCCATCAGCCGGGCGCGCACCGCGTCCTTGGCGCGGCGCAGCAGGTCATGCAGGAACTTGATCGGAAGATCGAGGCGAAGGCCGAGGATCTCGACCAGTTCGTCGTCGCCGTCCGCGCGCGCCACGATGCCGGAATAGCCGGCCTCGGAGAACCGCGCGCTGGCGTTGTTGGCGAGCCTGCGAATGACCCTGGCTTCGCCGCGATCGACGATCACGTCGGTGACGGCCTCCGGCAGGTTTTCGCGCGCCGAAATCGCCAGCAGATGGGACTGGCTCTTGGTGCTTGCAATCTCGACCAAGGCCTCGGTTCCGAGCCGGCTGGAATGGGTGAGCACGTCACCGGCGACGGCGATGTCATCGTCCCAGGCGAGATGCCGGATGACCTCGAACGGCGCGTAGTCGAGCGGCGCCAGCCGTTTGCTGAGTTCGGCCCGCGCGCGCGACTTCGACCCGTGCGATCAAAAGGCATAGCACGTCGTCGAAGACCTGGACCTGTTCATCGCTGAGGCGGTCGCCGTCGTGGAGGAACAGATCCGTCACCTGTCGCAGGGTTTCGACCCGCTTGGCTGACGAGCCGCCCCGGACGGCTTCCTCGAGTTCGGCGATGATCGAATGAGCTGGCTGTTGCACGATGGCTTCTTGATTGTCTAGAGGACCCGAGACTGGAACAATGGCGACTGGAACAATGGCAAGGGCGGCCTTTCACCCGCGTTAAAGTCGAAGCCGTAATGTTACAGACGCTGCGGCGAAAGCGCGCGGAACGCATCCGGTGCCATTATCCGGTGCGCGCGCCGTGCAGCCGGCCGGTCGTGCGGCGGCTTGGTTGACGGATCGTTGCCGACAGTTGCTGCGCCGCACCGCGCTGGTTTCGCGCGACAAATAGCCCCTGACATCGGCAAATCGTTGCACCGCAGGCCGCTTTCGGTAACCCGGTCCGGCTGCTATCCTCAGAACCGCTCCAGAAAAACTCGCCGAGGAAACCGTCCGACACAAAAGCCGTCACGCTTGGCCCGCACCGGGAGGAGGAAATTCATGAAGCACGCGCTTAAGGATCTCTTCACGACGAATTTCATTAAGGCTGTTGTCAGGTCGCTTGGACTTTCCGGACTGATCATCGCCGCAGCCACCGCGTCGGCGGCGGCGCAAAAGAAATACGACGCCGGCGCCACCGACACCGAAATCAAGATCGGCAACATCATGCCGTATTCGGGGCCGGCATCGGCCTACGGCATCATCGGCAAGACGATGAGCGCCTATTTCCGGATGATCAACGACAATGGCGGCATCAACGGCCGCAAGATCAATTTCATCAGCTATGACGACGCCTACAGCCCGCCGAAGACGGTGGAGCAGGCGCGCAAACTGGTCGAGAGCGACGAGGTGTTTTTGATCTTCGCGCCGCTTGGCACCGCCAGCAATGCGGCGATCCAGAAATACATGAATACGATGAAGGTGCCGCAACTGTTCGTCGCTACCGGCGCCTCGCGCTGGGGTGACCCCGAGCACTTCCCCTGGACCATCGGCTGGCAGCCGAACTACCGGGCCGAGGCGCGGATCTACGCGACCTACATCCTGCAGCATTATCCCACCGCCAAGATCGGCGTGCTCTACCAGAACGACGATTTCGGCAAGGACTATGTGCTGGGCCTGAAGGACGTGCTGGGCGACAAGTATGACGGCATGGTCGTCGCCAGCGTGCCGTATGAGATCAGCATGCCGACGGTGGATTTGCAGGTGGTCGCGATCAAGACCGCCAACCCCGACATTTTCGTCAATATCGGCACGCCGAAATTCGCGGCCCAGGCCATCAAGAAGGTCGCCGAACTCGGCTGGCATCCGATCCAGATCATGACCAACGTGTCAGCCTCGGTCGGCGCGGTGCTGAAGCCTGCGGGCCTCGACAATTCGAAGGACATCCTGAGCGCCGGCTACCAGATGGATGTCACCGATCCGCAATGGGACAGCTATCCCGGCATGCAGAAATTCCGCGCCTTCATGGCCAAATATTATCCGGAGGCCGACAGATCCGAGAGCGGGCCGCTGACGGCCTTCAACACCTCGACCGCTCTGGTCGAGGTGCTGAAGCGGTGCGGCGACAATCTCACGCGCGAGAATGTCATGAAGGTGGTCGCGAACATGGATTTCGAGATCAACACCTACATCCCGGGTATCCGCATCAAGACCTCACCGACCGATTTCTATCCGATCGAGCAGGTCCAGATGATGAAATTCACCGGCGAGAAATGGCAGTTGTTCGGCCCGATCATCGACGGGCATGCGGAGTAGGATTGCTGCGGCGACGGCGGGACGAGGGCATCCTCATTCCGCTATTTGCAGATTTCGGCGATGCGCCCGCGGCATTGCGCGTCGCTTGTCGGTCCCGATCGGCGGTGGCGCCGCAAGTTTTTCGTTGCATTTCGCGCCACGCTTCATGCGCGCCCTGAGCTCGTTGCCGGCGCAGACGAGCCGCGCGCGCAGCTCCTGCGCCTGCGCGATGTGACGGTCGAGTTCGCTCAGCTTCCGCGTGATCTGCCCGACCAAATAGTCGCGACGCAGGCCATTGATCTTTGTCTCCGCCAGCGCCCCCTTGATCTCGTCGAGTGTAAAGCCGAGCGATTGCGCCTGCAGGATCATCGTGAGCGCCTCGGCCGAACTCTCGTCATATTCGCGGTAGCCCGCCTTGGTCCTGCGCACCGGCCGCACCAGGCCTTCGTCCTCCAGAAAACGGATTTTCGACGGCGCCACGCCGAACCGCCGCGCCAGTTCACCGATCTGCATCGCCCGGCCTCCTTCGAATAAGCTTGACCTTCAAGTTAGGTTGAAGGTGTAGCGTGGGCTTATCCGCCACCGAATTCAAGATCAATCCATGCACACACCGATCCCGCCATCGTCGCTGTTCGCTCCCCTGACGCTGCCGAATGGCGCCGTCGTTCCCAACCGTATGGCGAAGGCGGCGATGGAAGAGAACATGGCGGATGGCGGCCAGCTTCCGGGCGAAAGCCTGCGGCGGCTTTACGAAGGCTGGGCCAAGGAGGGCGTCGGCCTGATTCTATCCGGCAATGTGATGATCGATCCAACGGCGCTGACCGGTCCCGGCGGCGTGGTGCTGGACGAGCACCAGCCGATCGAACCATTCAAGGCCTGGGCGCTCGCGGCCAGGCGTGGCGGCAACCAGGCCTGGCTGCAGATCAACCATCCGGGCCGCCAGGTTTTCGCCGCGATGGGACAGCAGGCAGTGGCGCCATCCGCTATCGGCGTCGACATGGGCGCCTATTCGCATCTGTTTCCGGTGCCGCGCGCGCTGGATGAAGCGGGCATTGCTGCGGTTGTCGCGCGTTTCGTCACCACCGCCAGGCTGGCGGAGGCCGCCGGCTTTTCCGGCGTGCAGATCCATGCGGCCCACGGTTATCTGATCAGCCAGTTTCTTTCGCCGCTGACCAACCGGCGCACCGATGCATGGGGCGGCGAGTTGCATCATCGGGCGCGGCTGCTGCTCGATGTGGTGAAGGCCGTGCGAGCTGTGGTCTCGCCCGGTTTCTCGGTTGCGGTGAAGCTGAACTCGGCCGATTTCCAGAAGGGCGGTTTCGAGGCGCCGGATGCCGTGCAGGTGGTGCGCTGGCTCAACGATCTGCCGGTCGATCTGGTGGAATTGTCCGGCGGCAGCTACGAAAGCCCGGCCATGCAAGGCGCGCCGCAGGCCACGGAAGGCGCGGAGCAGGCCGGCAGCACCGCCGCGCACGAAGCCTATTTTCTCGACTTTGCCCGCGACATCAGCGCGGTGGCGCGGATGCCGGTGATGGTCACCGGCGGCATCCGCCGGCGCACAGTGGCCGAGCAGGCGCTGCAGCCAAGCGAGGGCAGGCCGGGAGTCGCCATGGTGGGTATCGCGAGCGCCATGGCGTTCGAGCCGGGACTGCCCGAACGATGGAAGCGCGGCGAAGCACTTGAAATCGAGATCCCGAGCGTCGGCTGGCGCAACAAGGCCTATGCGAGCCTTGCGAAGATGGCGCTGGTGAAGCTGCAACTGCGCCGCCTCGGCAAAGGGCAGGAGCCGAAACCTGCCGCCAGTCCACTGCTGGCATTGATCCGCCAGCAGATCATCACCAAACGGCGAACCCGGCTTTATCGGGCCTGGGTGTCGCACCCGCGGGTCGAATTGTCAGGCGCATGATTTTATCTGCAGCCGGGGACTGGCTTTTCCCCGTCGGGTGCTGGAAAACGGTCGCGAGAGGAATTTTACCATGAAATCCGTCGTCATCACCGGCGCGTCCACCGGCATCGGCTGGGCCACCGCAAAATTGCTGCTGGATCGCGGATTTCGCGTGTTCGGCAGCGTGCGCAAGCAGGTCGACGCCGACCGCCTCAGGGGCGAGTTCGGCGCGAATTTCACGCCGCTGATATTCGACGTCACCGACGAAGCCGCGGTGCTGGCGGCGGCGCGCGAGGTGCGCAACAGCCTGAACGGCGAGACGCTCGCCGGTCTCGTCAACAATGCCGGCGTTGCGGTCGCAGGCCCCGTGCTCGAACTGGCGGCTGACGAATTCCGCCGCCAGATGGATGTCAATGTCGTCGGGCCGATCATCACGACGCAGGCATTTGGTCCGCTGCTCGGCTCCGATCCGTCGCTGAAGGGACCGCGCGGGCGCATCGTCATGATCTCTTCGGTCGCCGGCAAGAACGGCAACCCGCTGACGTCGGCCTATTCGGCCTCGAAACATGCGATCGAGGGGCTGTCCGAAAGCCTGCGTCGCGAACTGATGCTGTTCGGCATCGATGTCATCATCGTTGCACCCGGTGCGGTGAAGACCCCGATCTGGAGCAAGGCCGAGGAAGTCGATATTACCGCCTACCAGAACTCGCCCTATTTTCCGGCGCTGCAGGGAATGCGGAAATTCATGCTCCGGCTCGGCGAAACCGGATTGCCGGCGGAGAACGTAGCCGAGCGGATTGCTGAGGCGCTGACGGCGGCCAGTCCCAAGGTGCGCTACCAGATCACGCCGGATCCGATGCGGCATCTGATGATGGCGGTCCTGCCGAAGCGGATGATCGACAAGATGATCGCCAAACGTCTCGGCCTGATGCCGCCGCCGGCATGATCGCGATGTTGAAGCGATCGATCGCCATTGCCGCGATGGTCGCGCTGGCGTCGGCAGTCCATGCCGGCGATCAGGGCGATCCCGAGAAATCCTGCGGCGGCAACACCTTTGAAATGGTCGAGTGTCTCAAGGCGCAGACCGCGCAATGGGACAAGCGGATGACGGTCGCCTATCAGCAAGCCTTGAAGGACGCGATCCCGCAGCAGCGCGATCAACTGCGCGCGGCGCAGCGGCTATGGATTTAATACCGCGACGCCAATTGCCTGTATTACGGCCTGGGCGAGGGTACCATCGCCCGCATCGATGCCGGCGAATGTATGCGCAACATGACGCAAGCGCGTGCCAAGGAGCTGGAAGAGGTCGGCCACCAGTGAGGCAATGGCGAGCTATCCCGCTCCGACCGTGCGCGGTGCCGGCCTTGCCGCCATGCTGATCATCCGCAGCGCGAACACCGCCAGCAGCGGGACCAGGAACAGCCCATAGAGCGGCATGTCGGGAATCCGCTTGCCGAACGAGACCATGAACTGAAACAGCAGGTAATAGCCGCCGGCGAGATGCAGCCTGCGCCAGCCGGCTGGGCCGATCGCGGCCGCGGTGCGGTCGAACGAGGTCGCCGTCATCGCGATGATGACGACATAGCCGATGCCGCCGAAGACGTAGGAGGCGAGCGACGTCGCGGCGGCAAAACCCGCGGGATCCATCACCGCGAAGCAGGCGATGACGACGGCATGGATGGCGTGCGATGCCGCAAAGGTCACACCGAGAGCGCGGCGGTTGCGGCGCTGCCATCGCGTCCAGGCGTTCGGCCACAGCCGCGCCAGCGCCGCGGCGCTGAAGGCGAGACAAAAGAACAATAGCGAGGTCCGCGCGGTGAAGCGGATCACCATGCGGACACCATCGACGTCGAACTGCCGCATGCCCGCGATCCAGAGGCTGAGTGCTGCGAGCGTCAGCGTGAGCATGGCGAACAGCCGCCAGCCTTCGAACCAGTTTTGGCGTGTCGACATGTCTTCTGCTCCCTCTGATGTTGCCGTCATTGCGAGCCAACGGGTCGCGCGAACGCGCGCCCGATGACAGGCTCCACGAAGCAATCCATAGCGCCACAAAGGAAGAATGGATTGCTTCGTCGCTTCGCTCCTCGCAATGACGGGCGAGGGCGGGGCCGAGGCCGTCAGCGTCCGCGAGGCGGCCCGCCGCGCCGGGGTGTCGCCGGGGGCGCCGTTCCGGCATTTTCCGAGCCGCGACGCGCTGATGAATGCGGTGGCCGAGGAAGCGCAGCAGCGTTTTCGGGCCGAGATCGAGGCGGCGCTGGCCGAGGCACCGGCCGGCGACCCCTTGGGCCGCTTCCGCTGCTTCGGGATTGCCTATCTGCGCTGGGCGATGCGCAACCCGGCCCATTTCGAGATCATCTCCAGCCGCCGGTTTTTTGCCCACGACGAGGCATCAGGGGTTTCGCGCGACAATGCTGAACTGATCAATCTCACCGAACGCACGCTGGCCGACGCTTTTGCCCCGGGCCAGCTGCGCTCGCCCGACCTGAAACGGATCCAGATCGCCGGACGCGCGCTGGTCTACGGCTTTGCCCGGATGAACATCGACGGGCATTTTCCGCGCTGGGGTGTGGCTGAGACCGACGCGGACGCCACCGCCGAGGCGATCATCGATCTGTTCATTGACGGCGTTGCCAATCGACCCGTCGTGGCGCGGTAACCTATCCGGGAAAGGCTCCGATCAGCCTTTGATAGTGCGCCTTGACCGAAGCGTAGCATTCGCAGGCGGTCGCCTGCAGACCTTCCGCGTTCACGATCTGAATCTTGCCGCGGGCATATTTGATCAACCCGGCTTCCTGCAGCGTATGCGCGACTTCCGTCACGCTCGTCCGTCTGACCCCGAGCATCTCCGCGAGATATTCCTGCGTGAAGGGGAGATTGTCGCTCGCCGACAAGTCCCGCGCGCGAAGCAGCCAGCGGCACAGCCTTGCCTCGACCTGGTGGGTGGCGAAACACGCCGCCGACTGCTGGGCCTGGGCATACACGGTTTGCTCATGCCGAATGAGCAGTGAAAGCAATTTGGGGCTCTGCATGGCTGCGGATTTCAACGTGTCGATATCGCAGGCGGCGATTTCACCGGCCAGTTGAACGATGGCGCGGCTCAGCGATATCTTTCCGTCGAGCGCCGCGGAAGCTCCCACCACGCCATCCGCGCCGACCATCGCGGCTTCGATGATTTCGCCGGTTGAAAGCGTGACGACGAGCGATACGACGCCACCGGTCGGGAAGTAGACATGATCAATCCGCTCATCCGCCTCGAACAGCACGTGATGCTGTTCGAAATGCGCCGGCTTCAAATGCGGTGCGAGAAGTTTCAGGTCAGCGGGTGCAAGCAGGCCGAGCAAAAGGTTCTTCATGAATGCGCTCCTGATTGACAGGCGGGAGCGCGAAGAACTCTCAGCTATCGGTGCCTTGGCGGGATACCCGATAATTCCTCGACGGTACGTCAGGTAGCGGACATAGCAAGGGAATTATTTCCGCTTATGTCGGATATCCAACAGATGGCGAAGATCGTTCAAACAACGTGTTGGCAGCGTGACGGCATCGCCGAAGCGCTATCAGGTCAGTCAGTCATGCTTACTGCGATCGAGCGGCCGCGCTGTCTTGTCGCGGCTCACGTCTTCGGCGGTCGGCCGCGTTTGGCGAACAGCAGTCCCTGCATGTCCACCGCATTCCGGAGAACGCCGGCGCGCTTCATCGCTTCCGTCCGTTCGGGGCCGGGCGCCAGCGCGCGGGCCTGTTCAAGGGCTGCCAGCGCTTCGGTCTCCAGATCGAGTTTGGGCCTCGGATTTTTGATCGGTCGAGCCATGGCTTCAAGATGCCGGTTTGGGCTGGACCGCCGGTTGTCCGTACTGGATCGAACCCGGTGTGGTGTCGGGCTGTCCGGGTTCGGCGTCGAGCCAGCCGAAGGCCTCGGCCTCGAGCGGATCAATCGCCTCGATCCGGGTTTCGGTGCGCGCACAGCTTGGGCAATGATAGACGCGGCGCTCGAACCCTTCCGGTCCGGCCGAGACGGCAACCGTGATCATCCGCGTGTGGCAGTCCGGACAGCGCGGGCGGTGGATGGGCAGTAGTTCCGGATCGGGTTTTCTCATCCCTGCCATGGGCTAGCAGTAGCCCCATCATGAAGTGTCCGTCTGTCCGGTCGCCGACAAAACCTGCAAAATTGGCTGCCGGGGGCCAGTTGGTCCGGATGAGGCCGGACGGCCCGGCCCACCGCGCCGCGGGCCCGCGCAACCGCCCGATTCCGGCTCCGACCGGCAAATTCATTGCCTGTTCATGACGGCTCCACTACATTTTTGTGACGCGACGCAGGTTCCGGCTGCTTCGTGCGTCTCCTGGCGCCGCCAGCCAAGGCTTTGCATTGCGCCGGGTAATGTTGCGTCCCGCCCATGGCGCCCGCGCCAAATCAAGGCTCGTCCGTAGCCGCCATTGCCGGCGGCCTCGCCGCGATCGGCGTCTGGCGGCTGTTGGCCGTGGCATCACCCCATCTGGCCGCGCTCGCCATCCTGCTGCAGACCGAAACCGATTTCAGCGCGCGCATCGGCTTTCTGCTGTCATGGGGGATCCTGAACTTCTTCTTCCTTGCGCTGCTGCGGCGCCCGGCATTGTCAGGCGCGCTGTCGCTGACCTTGGTCGTGGTGCTGGTGCTGCTGTCGCGGCTCAAGCACGACGTGGTGCAGATGACCGCGAACTTCGTCGACCTGATGGTGATCGATCGCGACACCGCGGCCTTCCTGTTTACGATCTTTCCAAATCTGCGCTGGTCGGTGATCGGGGCCGGCCTCGTCACCATCCCCTTGATGTATGCGCTGTGGTGGCTCGATCCGTTCCGCATCCGCCGCCTGCCGGCGCTGGCCTGTTGCCTTGCCTGTCTCGCGGGCTTGGTCGGATACGCCTTCGCCTGGCCGGATGAGGCCTGGCGCGGCTATTACGACGACGGCTATCTGTCGAAATTTTCCCGCTCCGGCGTGACCGCGGTTTCCGACTTTATCAATTACGGTTTTATGGAATCGGATGCGGTCGCCACCGAACGCCTCAAGGTGCCGCTGGTGGATTCCTGCCATCCGGCGGGACGGCGGCCGAACATCATCATGATCCATGACGAGTTCGAGCTTCGACATCCGTCAGGCCGAAGGCATCAAGGTGCCCGCGGGCTATGGCAGCCATTTCCAGTCGTTCGACGGCAAGGAGCGAACGTTTCTCGCCGAGAGCAATGGCGGCCCGAGCTGGTTCACCGAATATAATGTGCTCGCGGGCCTCTCCTCGCGCTCGTTCGGCAGGTTCGCCTATTTCGTCACCCGGATCGCGTCGGGACGCGTCGAGCGCGGATTGCCGCTGGCGCTGCGCCGCTGCGGCTACAATACGCTGTCGCTCTATCCGGCGTTCGGCGCATTCATGAGCGCGCGCAGTTTTCAGACCACGACCGGCATCCAGCATTTTTACGACGCGCACGATCTCGGAGCCAGGGACGTCGAGCCCGACGCCTTCTTCTACGACAACGCCATCAAGCTGATCTCCGAGCAGCCGCAGGGCACGCCGCTGTTCACCTTCGTCTATCTCGCGGCCAATCATTTCCCCTGGGAAACCCGCTTCCGTCCCGACCTGATGCCGTCCTGGCGCAAGCCCGGCAACGAGCCCGTGGTCGACGAATATCTGCGCCGGCAGACCATGAGCGCCAATGATTTCCAGGCCTTCATCGCCGGGCTGAAGAAGAAGTTTCCGGCACAGCCGTTCTTGATCGTGCGCTACGGCGATCACCAGCCGGAATTCTCGCCGCACGTGCTCGATCCCGGCCTCGACGAAGCCGGTGTCGGCAAGAAGCTGGAGCATTACGACCCGCGCTATTACGGCACCTATTACGCCATCGATGCCGTCAATTTCGAACCGGTGAAGAGCCCGGCCGTGATGGACACCATCGACGCCGCCTATCTGCCGCTGGTGATCCAGGAAGCCGCCGGCATTCCGCTCGATCCGTCGTTCGAGGAGCAGAAGAGCATCATGCTCCGCTGCAATGGCACGTTCTACGACTGCAAGGGCGGTGCCGAGGCCAAGCGCTTCAACCGGCTCCTGATCGATGCCGGGATGATCAAGGGGCTGTAGCAGCCGTCATTGCGAGCGAAGCGAAGCAATCCATCGGGCAGCGCAAAGAAAGATTGGATTGCGTCGTCGCTTCGCTCCTCGCAATGACGTTGGGGGACCGTTCAGTCCTTCTTCTTCACCGCCCCGAGGATCCGGTCCGCCTCCACGCGCCAGTCCGCGCTGCGGGCAAAGGTCGCCGTGCCTTTTGCGCCGAACAGCCCTTCGTCGGCGAGGTCGGCGATAAAGGCCTGGCGTTCGGCGGTGCCTTGCGCCGACCACGGCGTCAGGCCGGCCTCGCGCACGGTCTCGGCGACTTCGCGCACCTCTTCGCTGCGGCGGCGGCCGTGCTCGATGACGCGCTGGAAGAAGTAAGCCCCCTGCTTCTCCCAATCGATGCCGGGAAAGGTTTCTTTCAGCGAAGCCAGCACCGCATCCTCGACGCCGTAGGCGCGCGCGGTGGTGAAGGCCTCGATCACCATCGCCTCCATGCCCTTGATCATCACGCTCCGGCACATCTTCACCGCTG
The DNA here is from genome assembly GCA_963836765.1 of uncultured Alphaproteobacteria bacterium. GTDB lineage: Bacteria > Pseudomonadota > Alphaproteobacteria > Rhizobiales > Xanthobacteraceae > Bradyrhizobium. Next base: position 21,121 of record CAWILG010000033.1, on the reverse strand, counting down.
AGGCGACACCAAGCTCCGGGCTCGCCACCTTGGCGTCGAAGCCGAGCTCCACCAGCAGCGGCGCCAGCGTCCCGGCGCCGCCGCCGCCCAGCAGCAGCGGCACCTTGATCCGGTAGGGCGGGATGGACGTCATCACGGCGCCTTCGACTCAGCGGCCGCCTTTGCCGTCGATCAGCGCGGCCGCGCGCCGCTTGGCGCCGGGCGACGCCGAATTGAAATCGAGGAACCAGGCGCCTTGCTTCACCGCGGGCGCGCAGGCTTCCGCAACCGGGACGGCCTGGCTCGCGGTGACGGCGGAAACGATGAAGTCGGATTGCGCGGCGAGATCGGCATGCGACGTCGTCAGCGCAACACCATGCGTGGCGGCATGATCGCGCAACGCTCCGCCGGCCTGGTCGCTGCGCAGCTTGATATCGTAGGCGGCGACCTTGACGTCCTGCTTGCGCAGATCCTCGGCCAGAATGCGGCCGACTTCGCCATAACCGACGAGGCCTATGTTCCAATCTCTCGGGTTGGTCGACATCACGGTCATTCGAAGGCTCTCCGGATCTATCGGCCGTCCGCTGAAGGGCGGCTACGGTTATTGCTTTTGAATTCCAGCTTTCTCGATCACTTTCTGCCACTTGTCGATGTCGGACTTCAAGCGGTCGGAAATCTCCTGCGGGGTACTGGCCCTGGCCTCGATGCCGAGTTCGAGCAGCCGCTTTTTGACGTCGGCGTCGGCGAGGATGGCCTGCAATGCGGCATTGAGCACGTTCACGATCTCCGGCGGCGTGCCGGCGGGGGCAAACAGCTCATTCCAGGACACCACGTCGTAACCTGTAACTCCGCTCTCGCGCACGGTGGCCATGTCAGGCGTGCTTTCCGATCGCACCGGACCCGACGACGCCAAGGCCCGCAATTTCCCATCGGCCAGATTTCCCTTCATCGACGAATAGCCGTCGATCATCAGCGCGATGTCGCCCTGCAGCTGCGATACCATCACTTCCGGTGTGCCCCGGAACGGAATGATGGTGAAATCGATCCCGGCGAGCGTCTTGAACAATTCGGCCGAGAGGTTCTGGGTGCTGCCGATATTGATGGTTCCGACATTGAGTGCGCCGGGCTTTGCCTTCGCCGCCGCGATGAAGTCGCCGAGCGTCTTGAATTCCGAATTCGCACCTGTCGCGAAGATGAAATCGAAAAATCCCAGGCTGGAAACCGGCGCAAAATCCTTCAGCGGATCGAACGGTAATTTCTTGAACAGGGAGACGCTGATCGCGGTGCCGTTGGATAACAGCGCGAGAGTGTAACCGTCGGGCGGCGACGAGATCACGGTGCGCGCCGCGGCGATGCCGCCGGCGCCGGGCTGGTTCTCGACGTAAAAACGCTGCCCGAGCTTGTCGCCAAGTTTTTCGGCAACGATGCGCGCCGTGGTGTCGGCAATGCCGCCGGGCCCGAACGGTACGACGATGCGCACGGACCGGTCGGGATAGCCGGCCGCGCTGGCCGATGGCGAAGCCGCCAGTGCGAACGCTGCAAATGCCAGAGCAATGAGGGCGGCGGCGCGATCGCGCAGCATCATCGACAATTCCTTGCTTCCAAATCCAATCTCCAGCGCTAGCGCTTCCCGATCTTATCCCACAGCCAGCGCGCCACCGCATCCGGTGATGACGCGCCATCGCCGCCGGCGGCGCGCAAATTGGCTTCGCGCATCGCGGATATGTCGATCTTGCCGAGCAGCGGTTGCAGCGCGTCGCGCAGCGCCAAATCGGTAGCGCGTTTTGGCGCGAGCAGCACGATGGCGTCGTAAGGCGGGATCGCGTGCTTGGGATCTTCCAGCACGACCAGATCATATTTGGCGATCAGCCCGTCGCTGGTGTAGCCCGCGATCACATCAATCTCGCCTGACGCAACCGCGGCATACATAAAATCCGGTTGCATCTGCCGCTGGGTGCGGAACGGAAGGCCGTAGGCCTGCTGGATTCCCGCCCATTCCGGCCGCGAGAAGAATTCATAGTCGGCCGCGATCGACATCGACGGCGCCCGCGAGGCCAGATCGGCGATGCTGCGGATGCCCAATTGCTCGGCGCGCCGGCGCGGCATGACAAGCGCATAGGCGTTCTCAAAACCGAGCTCGCCCAACAGCGTGATGTGCTGCTGCGCCAGGCTTGCCTTCAATTCAGTCAGCAGCACTTCGCGCGGCTTGATATCACTGTGATGGAACTGGTTGGCCCACAGTGTGCCGGAGTAGTCGACATAGACGTCGATATCGTCTGACGCCAGCGCGTCGAAGATCACGTTTGAGCCGAGGCCTTCGCGCGAGGTGGCGGACAAGCCCGCCGCCTGCAGCCGCTGCGCGATCAGCGCCGACAGCACATATTGCTCGGTAAAGGTTTTGGCGCCGACGATATAATTCGTTGCGGAGCGCGACATCGTCGGCACCAGCGTGGCCGCAACCAGCGCTGCGATGCCGAAGCCGCCAATCGTCGCGCGAATGCGGCTGCGGTGGCGCAGGCCGTTTTCGATCAGCGCCAGCAATTGATCGACCGCGAGCGCGAGCACCGCGGCGGCGAGGCAGCCGAACAGCACGAACACCCAGTTCTGGGTCTGCAGCCCGGCAAAGATGTAATTGCCGAGGCTGGTCTGGCCGATCGGCGTCGATAGCGTCGCGGTTCCGATCACCCACACCGCCGCGGTGCGGATGCCCGCCATCATGACGGGCAGCGCCAGCGGCAGTTCGACCGTGAACAATGACTGTTGGGAAGTCATGCCGACGCCTTGGGCTGCTTCCAGGATCGCGGCATCGACGCCCTGCAGACCGGTGATGGTGTTGCGAAGCACCGGCAGCATCGAATAGAGCGCCAGCGCCAGCACCGCCGGCAGGAATCCGAAGGCGGAGAATCCAGATCCGAACCACGACAGCGACACCGCCGCGAGCGCCAGCAGCAGCGGATAGAACAATGCCAGCAGCGCCAGCCCCGGCACGGTCTGCACGATGCTGGCAAGCCCGAGCAGCGCGCCGCGCAGCACCGGCCGGTTGCGCGCGACGATCGCCATTGGAAGACTGACCGCAAGGCCCAGCGCCAGCGCCGTGACGCTGACGCGGACATGGTTGCCGAGATAATCCGGCAGATGGGCCAGGGCCTCGCTCCAGCGCGGATCGGACAACAGGTTCATGCCGCGCCATCCCGCGGCAGCAATTTTCCGAGCCGCTCGGCTTGCCGCCGCGGCGTGCGCAGCAATTCGACGACATAAGCGTCGCCGCTGCCGGTGAGTTCAGCCGGCGTACCCTGCGCCAGCAGTTTTCCGCCGCGCATTACGGCGACGCGGTCGGCGAGCAAAATGGCCTCGGTCATGTCGTGGGTGATCATGACCGTGGTCAGGCCGAGCTTGCGATGGAGGTCGCGAAAATCGTCGCCGAGCGCGTCGCGGGTGAGGGGATCGAGCGCGCCGAACGGCTCGTCCATCAGCACGATGCGCGGCTTTGCGGCGAGCGCGCGCGCGACCCCGACGCGCTGGCGCTGGCCGCCGGACAGTTCATGTGGCAGCCGGTCGCGGTATTGGGCACGGTCGAGCCGCACCAGATCGAGCAACTCGTCCACCCGCGCGGCAATCTCCGGAGCGGGCCAGCCCAGCAGCTTTGGCGTGACGCCGATATTGCCGGCGACGCTGAGATGCGGAAACAGCCCGCCGCTCTGGAACACATAGCCGATCCGCCGCCGCAGCAGAATCGGGTCGACGCCGCTGATATCCCGCCCCTCGACCGTGATGCGGCCGCTGTCAGCCTCGATCAGGCGATTGGCCAGCCGCAACAGCGTGGTCTTGCCCGAGCCGGAGCCGCCGACGATGGCCAGAAACTCACCTTCGGCGACGCTGAGCGAGACGTCGTCGACGGCCACCACGCGCGCCGCACCCCGGCCGCCGTCAAAGCTCTTGCCGACATGGGCATAGACGATCAGTGGCGGTGCCGGCATTCGTCTGGTCTCAACCCCGTGGCGTTCCCGAGGGCATAGTGATAGCCGAAAAAGCGGGCAGGTCGTGAGCCGTGCAGCGGCTTTTATTCCGGGAGGCGGCTCGTGTTTGGCCCGAAACCGGCCGTTTCCGTCCGACGGCTATACTTTAGTTCCAGTTTCGCCGCCTTGATGCGATCTGCGGCGCGGTTTGGCTTGCTGGGCTTGCAGTCGTCGCTATAGTCCCTGCCAAATGGCTCGATAAAAGCCCCATCAAAAAGGAGAGAAACCAGATGACATCCCGCCTTCCTGTTTGCACCGCAAAGCGGTTCCTCGGCGCTGCTGCGTTGGGTCTGTTGGCTACGGCGTCCAGCGCTGCCTTTTCGAGTGCAGCTTTGGCCGCAGACCCCATCAAGATCGGAGTGATCGCGGAAGCCCAGGCCATCGCCGGCGCCTCGATCCCGCAGGCCGCGCAGTTGGCCGCCGACGAGATCAATGCGCAAGGCGGCATCGACGGACGCAAGATCGAAATCGTCAGTTACGACAACCACAGCTCTTCGGCGGATTCGGTGCGCGCCTTTCAGCGCGCCGTCAACGAAGACAAGGTCAATGTCGTCATCGCCAGCTATATCAGCGAGGTCGTACTTGCGCTTGAACCCTGGGCCTCGCGCCTGAAAACGCCGTTCGTGACGCCAGGTGCTGCCTCCAACGAAATCAGCAAAAGCGTTCACGCCGATTACGAGAAGAACAAATACACCTTCCACGGCTATCTGACCTCGGCTGCGCTGGCGCTGTCCGTCTGCGATGCCGCCAAGGATCTGCTGGTCGATCAGAAGCACATGAAGACCGCGGTCGTCATGAGCGAGGACGCCGCCTGGACCAAGCCGCTTGACGTCGGATATGAGGAATGCCTGCCCAAGATCGGGCTGAAGGTGCTCGACCATATCCGCTTCTCGCCCGATACCACCGACTTCACGCCGATCTTCAACAAGATCGAGGGTTCCAAGCCGGACGTGATCATCACCGGCATTTCGCATGTCGGCGTGCAGCCCACGGTGCAGTGGAAGAACCAGCAGGTGCCGATCGCGATGTTCGGCATCAGTTCGCAAGCGACCAACGAGACCTTCGGCAAGGATACCAACGATGCGGCGGAAGGCGTGCTCTATCAGGGTGTGTCCGGTCCGAACGTCGCGGTGACTTCGAAGTCGGTCCCGTTCGCGGAAGCCTTCAGGAAGAAGTACGGCAACTATCCGTCCTACGCCGGCTATACCTCCTATGACGAGGTCTATTACATCGCCGACGCCGTGAAGCGGGCGGTGTCGACGGACGCGGACAAGCTGGTCGATGCGCTCGAAAAGACCGACTGGGAAGGCACCATCGGCCGCGTCCAGTTCTATGGCAAGGATGATCCGTTCACCCATTCGATCAAATACGGCAAGGGCCTGATCACCGGGCTGATGCTGCAATGGCAGAATGGCAAGCAGGTTTCCGTCTGGCCCAAGGAGATCGCCAAGAGCGAGCTGAAGTTCCCCAGCTTCGTCAAGGTGACGAACTGAGTATCGCATGAATGAGCTCCCGGACCCCTTTCCGGGAGCGTTCATATGCAGCACCTTTCTTCCCGAACAGGCGGCCGGGCCGCCTTGGCCATTCATAAATGCTAGCGTTCCAGATTCTGATTGATGGCTTTGCCATCAGTGCCTTGTATGCGCTTGGTGCCACCGGCTTTACGCTGATCTTCGGCGTTTCGGGCGTGCTCAATCTCTCCCACGGCGCCATCATGGTGGTGGCAGCGGTCGCGGCCTGGGCCGCCGCCAGCGTGCTCCATGTGAATACTTACCTCGGCGCGCTGATCGGGGTAGCCGTCGCGCTGGTCGCAGCGTTCGCGACCTATTTCGCGGTGGTGCGGCCGCTCCAGAATTCCCGGCGCATTGCCAACGAGGAGAAGGAAATCTTCGTCCTCACCGGCACCTTGCTGTGGGGAATCATGATCCAGGAATTGATCGCGTACTTCTTCACCAACAACGCCAAGACCGTGCTGCCGATCGTCGAGGGCGTCGTCGATGTCCTCGGCGTCCGCACGCCGAGGAACGAGATCTTCACGGCGGTTGTCTGCTGTCTGGTCATCGGCCTGCTCTGGCTGCTGGTGAACCGCACCCGGACCGGCAAAGCGGTGCTGGCGGCGTCGATGAATCCGCGCGGCGTCACGCTGCTGGGGCTTGAACTCACCCGCATCTATGTCGTGGTGTGGGCGATCTACGGCGTGCTTGCCGGGATCGCCGGCGTGCTGCTCGGCATGTTCCTCGGGGTGAGTTCGTACAGCGTGGGTCCGCTCACCGCGAGTGCATTCTCGATCGTCGTGCTCGGCGGGCTCGGCAGCGTCTCCGGCTCGCTGATCGCTGCATTCGTTGTCGGTTATCTCGAGACCCTGACCGCCTATCTGGTCTCGCCCGCCTATCGAACCATTCCGGCGCTGCTGCTGCTGGTCATCGTGATGTATATCCGGCCTCAAGGCCTGCTGGGGAGGCGCTGACGATGGCCGGGTTCTTCAGGTCGCGCCTGTTCTTCATCTCGCTCGCGACCGTCATCATCGCCGCGACGCTGCCCCTCTACGTTTCCGGCTACATCCTGGGCCTGCTGACGGTCGCGTTCTATTTCGGCGTGTTCGCGATGGCGTGGGACCTGCTGTTCGGGTTTGCCGGCGAGGTGAATTTCGGGCCGACCTTCCTGATAGGCGTCGGCGCCTACACTGCCGGCATTCTCAACAACCAGTTCGGATGGTCGGTCTATCTGTGCATCGTGCTCGGCGCGCTGGCCTCGGTGATCGCAGGCCTCGTGCTGGCGCTTCCGGCGCTGCGGGTGCGCGGCCCCTATTTCGGACTGACGACGCTGGTCGCGGTCCTGATGTTGCAGAACTTCATCGTGGTGTTCGCCGATCTCACCGGCGGCGAGATCGGCCTGACGATCCCCGATGTCATCACGATCTATGCCGGCGCGAATTACTGGATCGCACTCGGCTTCATGACCATCAGCGCCGCTATCCTGTACGGCTTGTCGCAATCGCCTGTTGGCCTCGTGCTGCAGGCCAGCGGGCAGGATCCGGTCCAGGCCGGTGCGCTCGGCTTCAACATCGTCAAGCACAAGCTTGCGGCCTTCATCGTCAGCGCCTTCTTCTCGGGGCTCTCCGGCGCGCTTTTGGTGTTTTATTTCGGGACCGCGTCGGTCGGCACGGTGGTGGACGTCGCGGTCGGTGTGAACGTCATCGTATCGGCCGTGCTCGGCGGCCGCCGCACGGTGCTCGGCGCGGCCCTCGGCGCCATCTTCCTGATCGTTGCCGGCGAATTCCTGCGGCCAACCGGTGAACTGGCGACCTTCATCGTGTCGGCCGTGGCCCTGCTTGTCGTGCTGTTCTTCCCCGGCGGCTTCCTCGGAGCGGCGCTGTCACGTGAGGCGCGCTCGTGATGGAGACAACTGTCGAAAGCGCGCCCGTGCTCCAGGTTCGCGGCCTCACCAAACGGTTCGGCGGGCTGACCGCCGTCAAAAATTTGAGCTTCGACCTGCGCCCCGGCGAAATCTTCGGCCTGATCGGGCCGAATGGATCGGGCAAATCGACGGCGATGAAGAGTGTCATGGGCATCGAGCGTCCGACCGCGGGCGAGGTGGTCTTTCAAGGCGAAGACGTCGCCGGCCTTCCCGCGCACAAGATTGCGCGTAAGGGCTTTGGCATGGTGTTCCAGCATTCGCGTCCGCTGAACCGGCAGACCGTGCTCGAGAACATCATGGTCGCGCTGTTACCCGACAGTCTGTTCATGCTGTTCCCCGACAAGGCCCTGGACGAACGCGCCAGATGGATCGCCGATCGCGTCGGCCTCGGCGCCGTGATGGACCGCCGTCCCCCGACGCTGCCGTTCGCCGATTTGCGCCGGCTTGAGTTGGCCAAGGCGATTGCCCGCGATCCGAGGGTCGTGCTGGTCGATGAGCCCTTCGCCGGGTTGACGCGGGGCGAGGTCGACGTTTTCTCCGAACTGATCCGCAGCTTCCGCGACGAGGGCCGTGCGGTGATGCTGGTCGATCACAACGTCAAGAGCGTCGCCGCGCTGGTCGATCGCGTGCTCGCGATGTATCTCGGCGAGGAAATCGTCACTGGCAAGGCCGACGAGGTGATGCGCAACGAGACCGTTCGGCGGGTCTATCTCGGCGGCGCCCTCGAAATCCATGCGCGCCCGGAAACCAGCTTCAAGGATAAGGTGCCGCTGTTGCAGGTGGAGAACGTCAGCGTTCTCTACGGCAAGGCGCAGGCGCTGGAGAATGTCTCGATTCACGTGCATGAGGGGGAGTTCGTTTCCGTCGTCGGCCTCAACGGCGCCGGCAAGACCACGCTGTTCAACACGATCTCGGGCTTCCTGCCCTATAGCGGCGAGATACTGCGCGGCGGCGAAAAGCTGCGCGGCACCAGCCCGGCGCGGATCGCCCGCAGCGGCCTCGTGCAGTGTCCGGAGTCGCGCGAGCTGTTCGGCGAGATGTCGGTGCGCGAAAATCTCGATCTCGGCGGCCAGCATCTGACCGACGAGGCGAGGGCCACCCAGCTCGCCTGGCTGTTCGAGCTGTTCCCGATCCTGAAGGAGCGTCAGGGCCAGATGGCGCAGACGCTCTCCGGCGGCGAACAGCAGATGCTGGCGATCGGCCGTGCGCTGATGATGCAGCCGCAGATACTGATCCTGGACGAGCCTACCCTTGGGCTCGCGCCGGTCATTCTCGAACAATTGTCGAAGGCGCTGGAACGACTGCGTCAGACCACGTCGATCACGGTTTTGCTCGGCGAGCAGAACGTGACCTTCGCGCTTCCGCATGCCGACCGGGTCTACGTGCTGGAGCACGCGCGTATCGTGTGGGAGGGCGACCCCGGCCGTTTCGCCGCGGAGGCCGGCGCCGGATATCTCTAGTACTCAAATTCCCCGATTTGGTGAAGCTGTCGCAGTAACGACGGGGCAGGGACCGCTGCTCACTTGCCCTCCCCTCCAGGGAGGGCAGGAACCCGCATTTCATCTCGTCACGTTGAACTTGCCGTCTGTAACAGCTAAGGCATCATCCCAGACCAGGCGGGGGGACGCGGTGGATACGGCACAGCCAAATGCGGTCACGCTTGACGATGCGACGGTGGCGTTTCGCCTCGCCGATGCGCGCGTCTATACCGCGGTCGAAGAGGCCAATCTTGCGGTGGTGCATGGCGAGTTCGTCGCCATTGTCGGCCCCACCGGATGCGGCAAATCCACGCTGCTCAATGTCGCCGCCGGGCTGCTCAAGCCGGCGTCCGGATCGGTAAAAATCTTCGGCCAGCCGCTGACCGGGCTCAATCGGGACGCCGGCTATCTGTTCCAGGCCGATGCGCTGTTCCCCTGGAAGACCGCGATCGACAATGTCGCCATCGGACTCGAGATCAAGGGCGCGCCGCGCGAGCAGGCGCTGCAGCGCGCGCAGGGCTGGCTGACGGCGGTGGGTCTCGGCGCGTTCGGCAACCGCTATCCGCATATGCTCTCGGGCGGGCAGCGCAAGCGCGTCGGTCTCGCCCAGGTCCTGATCCGCGATCCAAAAATTCTGCTGATGGACGAGCCGTTCGGGCCGCTCGATGCCCAGACCCGACAGATCATGGGCAATCTGCTGCTGGAACTGTGGAACGCCGACCGCAAGGCGGTGCTGTTCGTGACCCATGACCTCGAGGAGGCGATTGCGCTGGCCGACCGCGTGGTGATCATGTCGGCGGGGCCCAGCGCGCGCATCATCGGCGACTGGCGGGTGTCGCTGCCGCGCCCGCGCGACATCTTTGAGGTGCGGCTGGACAAGGAATTTCACGAACTGCACCGGGAAATCTGGAGCGTGCTGAAGGACGAAGTGATGAAGGGTTATGCGCAATCGTCGCAAACGGCGGAGGCCGGCTGATGCGCCGTTCGATCCTTCTCGCCTGTCAGCTACTGGTCGCCGTCGTCGTAGTCGGGCTGTGGCAGTTCTTTGCCACCGTTCCGGTGTTCGGGCGCATGGTGCTGCCGCCGTTCTTCTTCTCCAACCCGGTCGATGTCTTCAGCCAGATCGTCGCCTGGTTCTCCAGCGGCGTGATCTGGAAACACCTCGTCATCACGTTGTGGGAATCGATCCTCGCTTTCGCGATCGGCTCGCTCAGTGGCGTCATGGTCGGCTTCTGGTTCGCGCGCCAGCCCCGCGTCGCCGCGGTGTTCGATCCCTATGTGAAGATGGTCAACGCGCTGCCGCGCGTGGTGCTGGCGCCGATCTTCACGCTGTGGCTGGGCCTCGGCATCTGGTCCAAGGTCGCGCTCGGCGTCACGCTGGTGTTCTTCATCGTGTTCTTCAACGTCTATCAGGGCGTCAAGGAAGTCTCGACCACCGTGCTCGACAACGGCCGCATGCTCGGCATGAGCGAGCGGCAGCTGATGCGGCATGTCTACTGGCCGTCGGCGCTGTCGTGGATGTTCTCGTCGCTGCACACCTCCATCGGCTTTGCCGTGGTCGGCGCGGTGGTTGGCGAATATCTGGGCTCGGCGGCGGGCCTCGGCTATCTGATCCAGCAGGCCGAAGGTGTATTCGACGTCGCCGGCGTGTTCGCCGGCATGTTCGTGCTGTCCGCCTTCGTCATCCTGATCGACATGGGCGTGACGCTGGTGGAGCGGCGGCTGCTGATCTGGCGCCCGGCCGCCGCCGACGGGCGGGGGTAGTTCCTCCTTCACCTCTCCCATTGGGAGAGCATAGGCCGCTTTCAGCGGCCGTTCTTAAGAATACGCCGAAGCGAAGCTTCGGCTACGGCGTAGCGCCGGGTGAGGGTATCCGGTCCATCGAAAGACCGTAACCCCTCACCCGAATTTCTCGCTGCGCTCCAAATTCGACCTCTCCCGATGGGAGAGGTGAGAGTCCCGCGCCGTCAGTTCAGCATCTTGATATCATCCGGCGTCTGCGGCGGCGTCTTGATCGCGATTGCCTTGAATGGCCGGCTATCGGGCTTGGTACCGCCATGCGGGGTGCCGTGGGGGATGATCACGAGATCACCCGGCTTGACCCGCACTTCCTTGTCGCCGAGCCAGATCGTGCCGGTGCCTTCGAGGATGTACTGCATCTCGTTGGCGACTGGATGCAGATGCTTGGGCACGTTGCCGTCCTGGACCGAGACGGTAGCGCCATCGGCGGAGACGAACATTTTCGAGCGCATTCCGCCGGCGTTGGCGGGCGACAGCGCATCGCCCTCCAGATCGCCGGTATGAATGACCTGCGCCGTGATGGTCTCGGCGGCCTGAGCCGGGCGCAGCAGGTGGGTGATGCCGCAGCCGGCGGCGAAAGCGGCGGCGATCGAAAGCGTGGTGGCGATACGATTCATGGTAGTCCTCCCAGTATTTTTTGTGAGCGGATGCTATGCCGCGAAATCAGGATTGGCCAGCGCGCGAGACCGCCTGGGCGGGCGAAAAAATCACGCGCGCGGTCCGGAATAAACCCCGCCGCTTGCGGTCGCGCTCCGGCACCAAAGTCGCCTTCTCAAGGCCCGCGCGCTGCTCTATCTTGCCGCCAACTCGAATGGAGGATGCCATGAGGAAGATGTTTGGCCGGCTGGCCGGAACGCTGTTGGCGCTGGCGCTGGGTTCAGGCTTTGCCGCAGCGCAAAGCAAGATCACGGTCGCGGTCGGCGGCGGGGCCTGCCTGTGCTATCTGCCCACTGTGCTGGCCAAGCAGCTCGGCGAATTCGACAAGGCGGGGCTATCAGTCGAACTGGTCGACCTCAAGGGCGGTTCGGATGCGCTGAAAGCCGTGCTCGGCGGCAGCGCCGATGTGGTGTCCGGCTATTTCGACCATTGCGTCAATCTCGCCGCCAAGAAGCAGGAACTGGTGTCCTTCGTGGTCTATGACCGCTATCCCGGGCTGGTGCTCGTGGTGTCGCCCTCGCACACTGGCGAAATCAAGTCGATCAAGGATCTGGCCGGCAAGAAGGTCGGCGTCAGCGCGCCGGGCTCCTCGACCGATTTCTTCCTGAAATATCTTCTGAAGAAGAACGGCCTCGATCCGGCCAGCGCCGCGGTGATCGGCGTCGGTCTCGGCGCCACTGCCGTGGCGGCGATGGAGCAGGGCCAGATCGATGCTGCCGTGATGCTCGATCCCGCCGTCACGGTGCTGCAGGCCAGCCATCCCGACCTGAAGATCCTCAGCGACACCCGCACCCAAAAGGATACGCTCAGCGTGTTCGGCGGCGAATATCCAGGCGGGGCGCTCTACTCGACCGCGGCCTGGGTCGGCTCGCACGAGAAAGAGGTGCAGGCCCTGACGTCAGCGATCGTCAATACGCTGGCCTGGATTCACTCGCACTCGCCGGAAGAGATCATGGCGAAGATGCCGGAGGAAATGGTCGGCAAGAACAAGGAACAGTATCTGGCGGCGCTGAAGAACACGATCCCGATGTATTCGGAGACCGGCAAGATGGATCCGAAGGGCGCCGACGCGGTGCTCGCGGTGTTCAGCGAGAGCTCGCCTGATGTCGCCAAGGCCAATATCGACGTGACCAAGACCTGGACCAACAAATATGTCGAACAGGTCAAAAAGACCACGGGGATGAATGCGAAGTAAATTGCTGCGATGAATGCCATGACGGCTCCGGTCATTCATCGCGTCACCTCGCTCGATCTGCCCGTGCAGCCATGGTCGTGGCCGTTCGCCGAGGCGCGGCGGGCGCATATCGATGCGCATTTCGCAGCCCAGCAGCGCGAAAAGCCAAAACTCTGGAACGGCCGCGTTCTGCTCGGCCGCAACCCGGTGTTTGCCGGCGACCGTTTCAGCGCCAGCTATTTCGAGACCGATTTCGCCAGTTTCCTGGCGTGGCGCGACTGGGGTTTTCCGGACAAGGACGTCTTCAACGGTTTTGGGATGGGCGCGCTGCTTAGCAGCGATGGCGCGTTCGCGCTCGGCGAAATGGGCGAGCATACCGCGAACGCAGGACGCATCTACTTCCCGTCCGGCACGCCCGATCTCGACGATATCAGCGGAAATGCGGTCGATATCGCGGGCAGCGTCACGCGCGAGCTCGAGGAAGAGACCGGGCTGACCGCGGCCGAATATCGCGGCGAGGCGGATTGGCACTGTGTCTTCACCGGTCCTGCCGTTGCGATGATCAGGATCTTGCGTGTCGATCTGCCGGGTGAAGCGCTGCGCGCCCGGATCGAAGCCAATCTGGCCGCGCAACAACACCCCGAGCTTTCAGCGATCCATCTGGTGCGGGGGATCGGCGATCTCAACGCGTCGATGCCGCGCTTTGTCACGGCCTTTATCGAGGCGCATCTCGCGCGCTAACCCTGAGTTGCACGTGCCGGCACGCCCCGAGGGGCGCCGCGTCCGAATTGTGCATACCCTATGCGCTTGACATCGGTCGGCGCTCCCCCTGTGATAGGCACCGATAAAAACAAAAAAATGCAGTGCACAATCAGGGGAGGGTTTCATGCCGGTGCGCAAAGGTGCACGCCTGCTGGTCGGGGTGACTGTCGCGTTGGCGGTACTGGGCATGGCGGTTTGCGCCAATGCGCAGGAAAAGAAAATCAAGATCGGCGTGATCTTCGATCTGACCGGCCCGCTCGCCGGCGGCGGCTCCGAGCTGCAATATACCGGCGTCAAGATCATGCTCGACCACTACGTCAAGACAGGCGTCGAGGGCTACAAAGTCGAAGCGGTCTATGCCGACGCCCAGAGCAAGCCCGATGTAGCCATCAACGAGGCGGTGCGCCTGCTGGAGCAGGAAAAAGTCGACATGCTGATGGGCTTCTTCTCGTCGGCGCAATGCGTGCCGGTATCGGCGCGCGTCGAGCAGATGAAGAAATTCATGTGGATCACCACCTGCATTTCTTCCGGCGTGTTCGACGGCAAGAACTACAAATATGTGTTCCGTCCGCAGGCGGCCGGCGATCAGTACGGCATGATGACGACGGACTTCGTTGCGCAAAATTCCATGTCGAAATTCGGCAAGGAGCCGAAAGATTTGCGGGTCGCCATCATCCACGAGGATGGCGCCTACGGCGTTGACGTCGCCAAGGGCAACGAGGCCGGCGTGAAGAAGGCCGGCTTCAACCTGGTGCTGAAGGAGGGTTATTCGGCCACCGCGCCCGATCTCTCCGCGCTGGTGACCAAGCTGAAGCGGGCCAAGCCCGACGTGATTTTCCACACCGGCTACAACCCTGACATCACGCTGCTGTTCCGGCAGGCGCGCGAACAGGGCCTGAAGTTCGGCGCCATCGTCGGCCATGGCGCGGGCTATGGTGTGTACGAGAAGCTGAAGGAAGGTCTCGGCGCCGACGCCAATTACCTCTTCAACACCGATCCGATCTCGATCTGGCTCGCCAACCAGAAGACCATGGATCCGAAACTGCCGCCGGTGATCAAGATGGTCGGCGAGGAGTTCGACAAGCTCAAGCCGGGCGTCGCCATCCGCTCCGCCCATGTCGGCATCGGCGCCTCCAACGCCTATGTCTTCCTCGACGATGTGCTGCCGCGGGCGATCAAGAAATACGGCGGAATCGACCCGGACGCGCTGCGCAAGGCGGCGCTCGATACCGACATCCGCGAAGGCGGCACCATGCTCGGCTTCGGCGTCAAGTTCTACGGCGAAGGCAGCCAGTTCGCCGGACAGAATGAGCGCTCGTACCCGGTGGTGCTGCAGTACATCGACGACAAATCGTATGTGGTGTGGCCGAAGAGCCAGATGCAGCGCGAGACCGTACTGCCGCTGCCGAAGGGGACCACGTTCAGCAATCAGTAGGCCTGGCGGCGGGCTTAAGGAGTATTTTGCGGTGCTGACGGTGAATGGATTGGTGAAGCGTTTCGGCGGCTTCACCGCGGTCAACAGCGTGTCGTTCCGGGTCGAGCAGGGCGAGATTCTCGGCCTGATCGGCCCCAACGGCTCGGGCAAGAGCACGATCTTCAACATGCTGTCGGGCACGCTGGTGCCGACCGCCGGCTCGATCGAGTTCGACGGCGCGGAGATTTCGGGCGTGGCACCGCACCGGATCATCAACCGTGGCGTCGGCCGCACCTTCCAGATCCCGCGGCCGTTCCATCGGCTGACTATCTTTGAGAATGTGGCGCTGGCCGGCTATTACGGCCAGGGCAGCCACAGCCGGGCCAAGGCCGACGAAGCCGCCGAACGCGCGCTCGGCATGGTCGGCCTGACGACCGATCGCCACGCCAGCGTCGATGGCCTCGGTGCGGCCGGTCTCAAAAAGCTCGAACTGGCAAAGGCGCTGGCGACGGGGCCAAAATTGTTGCTGGCCGACGAAAGCCTCGGCGGGCTGGACGAGACCGAGATGGACGCGGCTGCCGACATGCTGCGAAAAATCCGCGACGAACTCGGCATCACCATCATCTGGGTCGAGCACATCATGGGCGTGCTGATGCGCGTGGTCGATCGCGTCATGGTGCTCGATCACGGCGAAAAAATTTCGGAAGGGCTGCCGTCGGCGGTGGCCGCCGATCCCCGGGTGATCGAGGTCTATCTCGGTACTGACGCGGATTCGAGCCAGGTCGCGGCCGCCGAAGCACGCCGCCGCGCGGGAGCTTGAGTATGCTCGAACTGAAATCGGTCGATGCGGGCTATGGCAGTTTTCAGGCGTTGTTCGGCGTCGGCCTGGAAGTGAGGGCGGGCGAGGCGGTCGGCGTGATCGGTCCGAACGGCGCCGGCAAGACCACCCTGATGCGGGTGATCTCCGGCCTGATCCGCCCGACCAAAGGTTCGATCTCGATGGAAGGCGCCGACGTGCTGGCGACGCCGGCGCATCGCATCGTCAGCCTCGGCATTGCCCATGTGCCGGAAAACCGCCGGCTGTTTCCGCGGCTGACCGTCGACGATAATCTGAAGATGGGCGCGTTCATGCCGGGCGCGCGCGCCAAATATGCCGAGCGGCTGGAATTCGTGTTCGACCTGTTTCCGCGCATGAAGGAACGCCGCAGCCAGATGGCCGGCACCATGTCGGGCGGCGAACAGCAGATGTGTGCGATCGGCCGCGCGCTGATGTCGAACCCGAAACTGCTGCTGCTGGACGAGCCTTCCGCGGGGCTCGCGCCGGTCGTGGTGCAGCAGGTGTTCGAACTGGTTAAGCGGATCCGCGCCAGCGGGCTCACGGTGTTGATCGTCGAGCAGAACGTGCAGCAGGTGCTACGCGTGGTCGACCGCGCTTATCTGCTCGAAGCCGGCAGCCTTCGCGCTTCCGGCACGTCGGCGGAGATGATGAGCAGCGACACCATCAAGCAAGCGTATCTCGGGGTGTAGGGCATGATGAGATTGGCTCAAGCTGCCGCGTTCTGGCTTCACCTCTCCCCACCGGGGAGAGGTCGGATCGCATCGCAAGATGCGATTCGGGTGAGGGGGTGCGCTCCCTCGTGGGACCTGAGCCCCTCACCCGGCGCTTCGCGCCGACCTCTCCCCGACGGGGAGAGGTGAAAAAGCGAGCAAGGCGATGCAGGCATTTCTCGACATCTTCGACATCTATCTGCTGGAAGCCGTGGTCAACGGCATCCTGCTCGGCGGCGTGCTGGCACTGCTGGCGCTCGGGCTCAATCTGATCTTCGGCGTCATCGACGTGACCTGGATCTGCTACGCCGAACTGGTCATGATCGGCATGTACGGCATGTACTACCTGGTCCAGGTGTTCGGCGTGCCGTACTGGGCCGCGGCGCCGCTCACCATTTTGCTGGTCGCAGCGCTCGGGGCGGCGCTGCACTATATCGTCATCGCGCCGCTGTTGACGGCGCCGCCGATCAACCAGTTGCTGGCGACCGGCGGCGTGCTGTTCATCCTGCAGAGCTTTGCCACCGTCGCCTTCGGCATCGACTTCCGCAACCTCGGCATCCGCCTGCCGGTGCTGGCCTTCGGCGAGATGCATTTCAGCTACGCCCGGCTGTTGTCGTTTGCCGCCGCGCTGATCGGCATGGTGGCCGTCTACCTCTTCATGAAACGCACCTATATCGGCACCGCTATCCGCGCCGTCGCACAGGACCGCCAGATCATGCCGCTGATGGGCGTCGATACCAAGCGGATCTATCTCATCACCTCGGCGCTGGGCGGCGGGCTCGCGGGTCTCGCGGCCTGCCTGCTGGTATTGCAGTACGACGTGCATCCCTTCGTCGGCCTGTCGTTCGGCCCGATCACTTTCCTGATCTGCGTGCTCGGGGGCCTCGGCAATTTCGTCGGCGGCTTCATCGCGGCCTTCGTGTTCGCCGAGATCATTTCGCTGGGCGGGCTGTTCTCGGACCTCGAATGGGGTTACGTGCTGGCCTTCGCCTTCTTTATCGTCATGATGTTCATCCGGCCCGCCGGCCTGTTCGCGAGGCGCTCGTGAACCCGCGTAACGCTGCCTGGGCGCTCGGAATTGCGGCGCTGATCGCGTTGCCCTTCGTCTATCGCGACACCTATCATCTGCACATCCTGGTGCTGATCCTGATCTGGTCGTTCGCCTACACCTCGTGGTCGATCATGGGCCGCTTCGGCCTGGTGTCGCTCGGACATGGCGGCTTCATGGGCGTCGGCGCCTATGTGACGGCGCTATTGTGGAATCATCTCGGCATCTCGCCCTGGATCGGCATTCCCTTGAGCATGCTGGCCGCGGGCGTGCTGGCGCTGGTCGTCGCCTATCCCTGTTTCCGCTTCCGCATCACCGGGCACTATTTCGTGCTGGTGACGCTGGCGCTGTCAGGCATCGTGCTGCAGGTCATCACCGCGACCCGCGACTACACCGGAGGTTCGCTCGGCTACACGCCGAACCGCACCAAGGGCAGCGCGTGGCTGGCTTTGCAGTTCGACGACAAGGTGACGTGGTACCTGATCGCGCTGTTCGTTTGGCTGGTGGGATTGTTGATCTGGCGCTGGGTCGACCGCAGCATGAGCCGCTACGCCATGGAGGCGATCTCGGAGGACGAGGACGCGGCGGCAGCGGCTGGCGTCAACGTCACCGCCGAAAAGCTCAAGATCACGCTAATCTCGGCGCTGATGACGGCGCTGGCGGGCGCGCTGTATTGCCAATACCAGATGTTCATCTCGCCCGACACGGTGAGCGGCATCTCGGTGTCGCTGCAGATGGTGTTTGCGGTCATCGTCGGCGGGGTCTACGTGTCGCTCGGGCCGACGGTCGGCGCCGTCATTACCATTCTCCTGGCCGAGATCCTGCGCATCGGTTTCGGCACCAAGGCGGTGGGCTGGGACAATCTCGTCTACGGCGTGCTGCTGGTGCTGTTCATCATATTCCTTCCCAAGGGCATTCTTGGTAGCGTGATGGCGAGACTGAAAACGCAACCGAAGCTGCCCCGAGAGTTCATGAGCAAGAAACCGACGCAACCGCTCGCCGCTGAACTGAACCCCTTCATCGCGCCGTTCCGTTTTGACGGATCGGGAGAGTTCCATCTGAAGTCGCACGAGACCGACGAGAAGGGCGGCCTCGACAAGGACAAGGCCGAAAAAATTCTCGAGGCCAATCGCAAGCGGCTGAACGATTTTCAGGAAAAACTCTACGCGCAGGACCGCTGGTCGCTGCTGCTGATCTTTCAGGGCATGGACGCGGCCGGCAAGGACTCCGCGATCAAGAGCGTCTTCGACGGCATCAATCCGCAGGGCTGCGAGGTTACGTCGTTTAAGCAGCCTTCAACCAGGGAACTCGACCACGATTTTCTCTGGCGCAGCATGATCGCGCTGCCGGAGCGCGGCCGCATCGGCATCTTCAATCGCTCCTATTACGAGGAATGCCTGGTGGTGCGGGTGCATCCGGAAATCCTCGGCAAGGAAAAACTTCCCGCCCGGCTGGTCACCAGGAACATCTGGCGCGAGCGGTTCGAGGATATTTCCGCGATCGAGCGTTATCTGGCGCGCAACGGCACCGTGATCCTGAAATTCTTCCTCAATGTTTCGAAGGAAGAGCAGCGCGCGCGCTTTCTCGAGCCGGCTGGACGAGCCGGCGAAGAACTGGAAATTCTCGATGGCCGATATTTCCGAGCGCGCGATGTGGGCCAAATATCAGGCCGCCTATCAGGAGGTGATCCGCCATACCTCGACCCATGCCGCGCCGTGGCACGTGGTGCCGGCCGATCACAAATGGTTCGCGCGCGTGGTGATCGGCTCGACCATCGTCAGCGCGCTGGACAGGCTCGACCTGCAATTCCCGAGGGTCGACAAGGCGGAGCGAAGCGAATTCAAGCAGGTCCGCGAAGCGCTGCTGGTGGAGGGGAAGCGGAGTGCAGTGAAGAAGGTGGCGAAGAAGGTGAAGTGACGAACGCCAGGCATCGCCCAAGCCTCGGCCGCCCACGGTGACGGGCTTCTTTGCACCGGCGCTAGGGCCATTAGGTCAATCCCCCTGACCATCTTTTGGCATTGCGGTTCGCCACATTTCTCGTCTAGAACGGCCCTGAAGCGGCGTTCCGGCAACGAACCGTCAACGGTTTTGGCCGAGGATTCTGGCTTCCTCAAGGGTCTGGCAATGCTGATTTGCAGCGAAAAGTTGGGAGTTCGGGGTGGAGCGGCCGAGGCTGCCCCCGCGATTCCGGCTGCGTCCCTGCCCACCCTGCTTCTTGGCGGGCTTCTGCTTCTTATCGGCCCCTGAGGGCCGTCTGGGCGGTTGCGCCTGGGCACTCAGGGGTTCGCGCGAGATCACCAGACCCTTCAGCGCTCGAAAAACAGCGCACGACCCAAAAGGAATTCTTCCATGACCACCGCACCCAAGTCCGAGAAGGACCGCGTTATCGTATTCGACACCACCTCTGCGCGACGGCGAGCAATGCCCCGGCGCCACCATGACGTTCGAGGAAAAGATCGAGATCGCCGAGATGCTCGACGACATGGGCGTCGACGTCATCGAGGCCGGTTTCCCGATCACCTCGGAAGGCGATTTTCAGGCGGTCAGCGAGATCGCCCGCCGCTCCAAGAACTCGGTGATCGCGGGCCTGTCGCGCGCCAATCCGAAGGACATCGACCGCTGCGCCGAAGCGGTGAAATTCGCCAGGCGCGGCCGCGTCCACACCGTGATCGCGACCTCGCCGCTGCATATGCGCGTCAAGCTGAACATGACGCCGGAGCAGGTGATGGAGCTCTCGATCGCCAACGTCACCCGCGCCCGCAACCAGATCGACGACGTCGAATGGTCGGCCGAAGACGCCACCCGCAGCGAGATGGACTACCTCTGCCGCATCGTCGAGGCCGTGATCAAGGCCGGCGCCACCACGGTCAATATCCCCGATACCGTCGGCTACACCACGCCCGAGGAATATGCCCGCTTCATGCGCACGCTGATCGAGCGGGTGCCGAATTCCGACAAGGCGGTATTCTCGGTGCATTGCCATAACGACCTCGGCATGGCGGTGGCGAATTCGCTGGCCGGCATCGCCGGCGGCGCGCGGCAGATCGAATGCACCGTCAACGGCATCGGCGAGCGGGCGGGCAATGCCGCGCTGGAAGAAGTCGTGATGGCGATCAACGTCCGCAACGACGTGTTTCCGTGGTGGAACAAGATCGACACCACGATGCTGACGCGGGCCTCGAAACTGGTCTCGGCGGCGACCTCGTTCCCGGTGCAGTACAACAAGGCGATCGTCGGCCGCAACGCGTTCGCGCATGAGAGCGGCATCCATCAGGACGGCGTGCTGAAGGACGCCTCGACCTACGAGATCATGCGCCCGGAGATGATCGGCCTGAAGAAGTCGTCGCTGGTGCTCGGCAAGCATTCCGGCCGTCATGCCTTCGTGCACAAGCTGGAGGAGATGGGCTACAAGCTCGGCGCCAACCAGCTGGAAGACGCGTTCTCGCGGATGAAGGCGCTGGCCGACCGCAAGAAGGACATCTACGACGAGGACATCGAGGCGCTGGTCGATCAGGAGATCGCGGCCTCCCATGACCGCATCAAGCTGACCTCGCTGACGGTCATCGCGGGCACCCATGGGCCGCAGCGCGCCACCATGAAGCTCGACGTCGACGGCCAGATCAAAATCGAGGAAGCCGAGGGCAACGGTCCGGTCGACGCGGTATTCAATTGCATCAAGGCGCTGGTGCCGCACGAGGCCAAGCTGGAGCTCTATCAGGTCCACGCCGTCACCGAAGGCACCGACGCGCAGGCCGAGGTGTCGGTGCGGCTCGCCCATGAGGGCCGCTCGATGACGTCGAAGGCGTCCGATCCGGATACGCTGGTGGC
>CAWILG010000032.1:0-31723 GCA_963836765.1 uncultured Alphaproteobacteria bacterium | reverse complement strand
GACCTTATCCGCGACATTGGCGCGGGAATCGGGAGACCTGCTGGCGGGGGAGGGGCGGCCTCGCCATCGCCCACCTCGCTAGCCCAGGTGTGAAGTAGCGGCCACATCGCGCCGGTCTAACGAAGAATGTCCGACAAATGCGGGCATCCTTGCCACGAACGACGTACCAGGCCGGTTCACCAGCGTCGGCCAAGACGCGACCTTGGCAGAAAATTGTCCTTGAGACGTCCCTCTTGCCGCCCCTGCGAAGCTGGCGCTCGCCAACCCATGGGCATAGGCGCGAGGGGGCCCCCATTCTTACGGGGCTGCTGTGTCATCTCGATCGCCCGGCTGGTCGCCGGGCTTCTCGTTCGTTTTATTGCGCGCGCACCTAGTTCTCCCGCTATTGCGGGCACTGCTTTATTCCGCTGCGCGAGTTCGACCAGCAGCCTGATCTCTTCTAGTTCACCCAGTCCGGCGCTGATTTGTTCGCTTGAGGCAAATCCGCTGGCGGTCGGGGAGGGCGGATCAGCCCAGCATCACCGCCAGCGCCACCATCATCGCGACGATCACGATGAAGCCTACCGCCCCGTGGTTGGACATGAGCCACATTTTCCGTTCACTGCGCCGCAGGCCAGTCATTGTAGAGGATGATCCCGACCATGATCATCGCGCCGGCCGCGACCGCGACTGAGCAGATCACCGGTAACTCTTCGAGGAGGGCGATGACGACGGCCCGCCCGTTGTTCCTCGTCCTGTTCGCGAAACGCCAGCCTGCCGCACCCATTCGGAACCCGTTTGGCCCCCAGCAGGTGGTTTGACTCTAACGACGCGAAGCGTTCGCATTTTGGCAGCCTGCAATTTTCTGGCCGGCATGCTTAACAACGCGTTCAAACCCTACCTGCCGACCAAGGCCCCCCAAAGTCCCAGCCGGTCCCGACTGGCTGCATCAAGCACGACAGCCATCGCCTGATCGTGCAGCGCGAAGGCGAGCGCGTGCGGCTGTTCACGCGCAACGGCCACGACTGAAGCGACCGGCTTCGGTAGATCACGGAGGCCGCGCTTCGAAAACCAAACAGCCCGTTCGTCGTCACAGCACAAAGGCCCGATCGGTGTCGGGCCTTTGACTTCCGCTCGTCGTACTCAAGGCTAGCCGTCACCGACGAGACGCCGGCGTCACGCGGTACGATGTGATCCTGAGTCGTGAGTCCAAAATGCGGCGCCTGGTGTCGTCGCGCTGATGATGGCGTTGGCGGTGCTGGGCCTGGATCTGGTCACGCTAAGGCGATGGCGTAAACCTTAGCCGTGGTATCCGACATAGGCCACAAGTCAGCGCGTTAACGTTTCGTCAAATCAATCACGTAGACAACGCGGCTCAGGTCGAGCGGGAAGCCGTCACCTTGGCGCTGGATCTCACGCCTTCGGCTTCGAGCTTGCCGACGTAGACGCGGTGCAATCAAAATGCTGCGCCAATGCCGACGCGCTGACGGTCGCGAGCTTTCTGGATCGCGGTCGGGCGGCTGGCTTGGCGACGGGCGGGCGATCAGTGCCGACAGTCTCGGTTATCGTGTTCATTCCTGTTGCGTCGAAGTAGGATAGGTCACTTCCGCTCTCGGCAGCTGCATAGCGGACATGGCCGGTCTGGCTGCCGTCTCGCCCCGTCGCGAATGACCCTAAGCTGACTTGACCGGCAACCATGGCTCAATAGGCACCCCGGTCGCAGCGAGCAGAACTTCACGCTTGTCAGCAGGCATCGCGCGGATACGGCGAATAGTCGTGAGCCGTATTGCAAGAAAGCCGCCGACAAAGATAGCTACCTTGCTGATGATACCGAAGATCGGCATGACCATCGCCCACATCTGTACGGTGCATGCGATGGCCACCAGTGCGTTGACGGCAGCGGACACGAACATCAGAGCGGCCCAAGAATAACCTACGACGATAGCGATATCGGAGGATACGGCCTTCGCAACGGCAGGCAGATAGCGAACCATCCAGCCCGCCTTAAGCATTACAACCCCTACGATCACGTAAATCACACTTGGCTTAAACAGCACGAAGCGCGGATCGTCCGTGACGGTGGTCGCCAAACCTGCGGCGACGATAAGAAATAGGCTTAGCCACTCCATACTGTGGACCGGCTTTTGTCGAATAAGCTGAAAAACAATCTGAATGATGCCCAGAGCCGAGCCCAAGACAACGGACAAAATCGTATTGTGCGTCAAGAAATACAGCACCATGAAGAAAATCATAGAGGCAAGATCGAGGACCAGGAATTTGGCCGCCTTGAAAAAATCTCCCATCAGATCGGTTCCCCTTCTCACTCTAATACAACCAAAAGGTTGGCTTGAGCCCGCCAGTCTGGGTCTTTTTGAATGGGTTGTCAGCTATTGCGGCCCATCGCGTCATTTCGCTGTGCTGCCGAATTCGGTCCATAGCGGACATTGAGTAAGACGCGCCGCCTCACTGCAACTGCAATCAAGGATTTTCTCGCAGCAGATATTCTTAGCAAGTGCAGTCGCGCGGTCCCGGCACAAAGTCGCGCGCTCCACAGGACCTGCGACCGACTGCGGAGGGACGCGCTATGGTGGCTGCTAAGCTATTGACGAAGAAATTCGCGATGGAGTCCGCGCCGCGGATCACGAGTTCGTCGCGATTGCCTTCACCCTGATGGACGGCCACGCCCGGAACATAGCGGGTGCAGTCGGTCAGACCTCCGACGCCCTGATCCCGGATGAAGTCCTTGGTGATGGCGCTCATCGACTGCGGAATGTTGACGATCGGCGTATTGCTTTTGGTCGCCATAGATGTGCCGTTGGAGAAATAACCGACGGTACCCGTGCGAACGTCCTGCGACTGCGCGAAAGGTTTGGGCTCGGCCGGGGTCGTTTCCGGCCGCCGTGCGGCCTGTGTCCGACGGCACCGCACTCCGCTATTAGTGCGCGATGCCGACGGCGGATTGGAGCGGCGCTTGGATTCCGGCCCAGTCACAGTGACCGGCGGAAGCGGTTGGCCGCTACCCTGGGGTTGCGCTGACTGGGCCTGAGCCATAGGCGCCGCAATCGAACATTTCAGTGTGAGAAAGCTGGCCGAGAGCGCGAGCTTCGAAACCGAACTGGGCCGCCAGTTCGTGCGAAAAGTTTTCGTCATGACACCGTCCCCAACAATGACCACCCGCCCCGCATCGTTCTCTAGAGAAAGTGAATGCAGGCAGTCCAGAGGAAGCGGCATCAAAAAATTGGCGCGAGGTCTTGGAATAAATCGTCGGCCCCTTGTCTAAAGTCGCTCTAAAGAGCAGGCGCTCCGATAAAACCAATGAACCAAGGGGATTCCGGATTTCCGGCTTCGCGAACGAAAAGAAAGATGGCCCAGTTGGCCATTCCCTCTCTGGATTCTTTGTAGAGATTCTAAATCTTATCGATCCGGCGTGATCGGATTGTATGCGTATCGATGTCGTGAACCTCATTCTAAATCGCCTGATAGGGCTTGTTCCGAACGCGACCGAGCTAGGACGTTGGCCGCTTCTAGCTTAAGCTTCGCTTGGCTTATGAGACGAGCGAGTGCCATTTTCCGCTTATGTGAAGGTTTGCGGATGCCGGGCCCATGATAGCGGCGCGGCGCACGTCCTCGAGGGTCGCCATATCGGATGATCGCCCGAGAACACAACGAAATTCTTGATCCTTTGCACGTAGTCATGTTGAGTCTTTGGCGCTAACTTGCGGATCGTCATGTCTTCGATCATGCGCCGCTGCAACGGGCTCAAGGCCTCATCGGTCATGGGATGCTCCTGTCTGATGGGAGGTCGGCAACCCCTCATCTTCAGACAGGACGCTCCCACCCGGATACTGGCCCAGCCGCCTGCCGCAGCGCCCTACCGCGCAAGCGGTTTAGACCTTTGACCCATTGCCGACCCCCTCCGCGGCTCTAAATCTATGGTTCCGATAAACGACCCCACCACCTAACTAGCAAACTAGCAAAACTAAATGCCGTTTTACGCGATCACCTTCCCTGCGATCGACCCGATTGTTATCCATTTTGGAGCGATCGAAATCAGATGGTATGCACTAGGATACATCTTTGGCTTAGTGCTGGGGGCAGTTTACGCCAAAGCCCTGGTTCGTAGTCGGTCATTGTGGATCGAGCCTCCGGGAACGGCAGCAGACATAGACGATTTGCTTGTTTGGGTCGCACTCGGAGTCATCGTGGGAGGCCGCCTGGGTCAGGTCTTTCTATATGAGCCGCGCTTTTTCTTTAGCCATCCGTTGGAAATCCCGAGGCTATGGCACGGTGGCATGTCGTTTCATGGCGGGTTTGTTGGAGCGACACTGGCAATCATTCTTTTCGCGAGGCGTCGGGGCATTCCTGTTCTGTCCTATTTGGATATGTGCGCCGCCGTTACCCCAATCGGCCTCTTTCTTGTGCGTCTTGCGAACTTTGTAAATGGAGAGCTTTGGGGGAGAATATCCGATGTCCCTTGGGCCGTGGTTTTTCCAGCTACAGGTGCCCTGCCTCGGCATCCGAGTCAGATTTACGAAGCAATTCTCGAAGGTCTGACCTTGTTCTTCTTGCTTCTGTTCCTTGTTCGGTTGAAGGCCTTGAAGCGGCCAGGGCTCGTGGCGGGCTGCTTTGCACTTGGCTACGCCTGTACGCGTTCAGTTGCTGAGATCTTCAGAGAACCCGATGGCCTCGTCATCGGGCCCATCACTCTTGGCATGGGTTATTCGATACCAATGGCGATCATCGGTATTTGGCTGATTCTACAAGCGCCCCGATGGACCTCGCGATGTTCGAGCTCTTAGGTTTTGATGCTGCCGCAGGCAACTGTCGCTGCTCGGCCGCGCCGACGAGGTGATCGAATAGCGATGCCATTTGCTGCGGTGCATGAGTCCGTTCGTGTGAAGGTTTGCGGATGGCGGCCGCATGATGGTGGCGCGGTGGAGACCGGGGCCCGCGTACGCAAACCTCCAAGGGAGATGCTATGCGGCAGGCGGCAGCGGGAAGAAGGTGAGGATATGGCATTCATCGATTCATCGACGCTGATGTGAACCGATGCAGTTCCCCCATGCAGAAGTTGAACGACCTGAGCCGATCCCTCACGCCCCTCAAACCGGACGGCACGCTGATCGCCGTGATCGAGATGAGCCTGTCGAACTGGCTCGTTGCAGGGACTGTGCCTGGCGTCGAGCGCCAGCCGTCGAAGATGTGAATGCTGATCGAATAGTGCCCCCCATCGGGGCCGTCGGGACCCCTTCAAGCCATTGGTTTCGCTAAATGGGATGATGGGATCCCCACGCCGATCATGGTCGAGACCCCGCGCCGAAACACAGATGCCGTTATGCTACGATATCGCGTGCCAGATTTGGTGTAGACACTCTGTCCCATTCCTGATTTGCTAGGATTAACCGCATGAGCCTATTTAGCAGACACCGAGGTACATTGGTCCCAATCCACGCGGACAACGCCCATTCAAAGGATTGGCTCGTGTTGTTGGAGGCTTCAACCATCGTTGGTCAAGGGCATGAGAAGTTGCGTGTTGCATTGACCACGCAGGAAAGAAAGCTTGTCAAAAAGCGCAAACTTTTCGGCAAGACGGAACACTTCATTGTTCTAGAAGGATACGATCCACGAATACACGCGTTGTATTTTTGCCCTCAGCTCTACAAAAAAGACGAGGGAACACTTGTCCCATTGAGTGGCCAAGAAATCGGGCAATTGATGGCCGAGGTTCTTGAAGAGGGAGCGATCGCGAAGTCGCCGTGGTATGAGCCCTCCGACACTCTACCCAAAGAGCCTATCATCACGGCCCGATCCGATACGCAATTTGACACGTTGGTTGTCGATGCACCTATCACAAAACAACCAAAAGCACCCGCTCTGCGTGCCGTCGAGAACAAAGACAAAAGCTGATGCGTTTATTGCCGGGTGCTGTCTCAAAGGGGCCGGATAGTGGTCGGCCAGTTCGGTTGCTAGTGTATGAAGACAGCCCCGCTGGTTCAGTAGTCTGCCAGCGGATGCTCTTTCGCGGAAACCAGGGCAAAAGAAGCGCTGTTCCGGTCGGTCGGACCGATTGCGATGGACAACACCGCGATGATGACCGTGACGGGGCCGTATACGATAAGCGCAGCTCTCTTCCATTTTTGATAAGTACGTTTTTCGTCAATAGTTAGTCGTGAAAGATGCTTCCCATACTCCGCCGTCGGTCGCGAAGCATCTGAATAGTAATCGTAATCGAGCGGGTTTGATGGAGGCATGGTCAACTCCCGAAAGTCAGAATACGCAGCGCCCTCGACTACGGTAGCGGCATCCATTTGAGAGCCTGCTGGAATGTGACGTTGAGAAGGCTGCCGGACATCGTGACTACGGGCCCTGACGGCAGCGAATGGTCCACTCGATGGCGCCGCCGTTTGGTCCCATTTGGCAGGCTTTCGTTCGCGGGCTGGAACATCCGGGGCGCCGGTGACGGTACCGTCAGAAAAATCCGGCACTGATATCAAGACCGAAAGATGCCAAGCAAAAAGAGGCGGCAGAGCCAATACCGCAAAGCAGCGCGATGGTCTTGAGGGGATGAACGCTGGTCTGCGTTTCGGGAATGGCGCGCACGTAAACGTTTGAAATGGCGTTCATGGCAATCTCCAAAATGTTAGCCCTAGAAAATGCATCGGGCGCGGAGTTTGTAGGCTCAAAAAATGTAAGAAAGCCCCCTCTTTTACTTCAATTTGAATGAATTGCACCAATCGCCGAGACGCCAGCTACGTCGTGGAGCTTGAACTAGCGCCGCAAGGCAGGCTCATCGCGCCGTCCGTAAAACTACGTTTTCACCACGCTTCCAGCCACGGCCGAGTAGAAAACTGCGGATTAACTTCTGATTGATATTGTTCGTCATTCTTAGGATTAGTGCTCGCTCAGGCAAGACACCGAAGCGCAAATCACTTTCAACGTTGGAATTGGAATGGAATGTCGCGGTGAGCCGATCAACGGCTCCGCCTGGAGGAAGCCCGTACATGTCCCTCGCGCAGCTTGCAGTCCTGGACATCGGATCGAACCGGACGCTGGCCGAACGCCTGATCGACCAGCTCGCCGACCGCATCGGCGGTCTTGGGGTTGAGCTTGCCGACATCGCCGGCAACGTCCAGGAAGTAGCACACCGCGTCGCCAACCAGTCGGAACGGTTCCATCATCTTCAGAAGACGGCGGAGACCATGGTCTCCGCCAACCACGACATCGCCAACGCCTCGCAGGCGGTGCAATCGACCACGTCAGCGGCGGTCGGCGAGATCGCGCAATCGCGCGGCGCGGTCGATGCGGCGGTCAGCCACATCTCCGAACTGGTCGCGGCTGTGGAGCGGATCGAGGCGCGCTTGAGCGCCGTCGGCTCGGCGCTGGCGCAGGTCGCAAAAGTCTCCGGCTCGATCGAGGCGATCGCCAAGCAGACCAACCTGCTCGCGCTGAACGCAACGATCGAGGCAGCGCGCGCCGGCAATGCCGGACGCGGGTTCGCCGTGGTCGCAAGCGAAGTCAAAAACCTCGCGGAGGCGACCCGCCAGGCCACGCACCAGATCTCCGACACCGTGCGCGATCTCGACGGCCAGATCGAAGGCCTGATCGGCGAGAGCAGCGATGCCTCGCTGCGTGCCAAGACCGCCGGCGAAGGCGCCCAGCAGATCTCCGGCATCATCTCGCGGGTCCAGCAGGGCTTTGCCTCCGTTGAGGCGGAGATCGACAGTGTCACGCGCGCCGCGACCTCCAATCTCGGCCATTGCGACACCGTCATCAGCGAACTCAACGAGCTCGCCAAGGGCGTCGACCTCTCCTGCCGCGACCTCAAGAACGCCGACCAGCGGGTGGCGAAGCTACTCGACACGTCCGAGGGCCTGATCGCGCTGATCGCCGACAGCGGTGTGGAGACGTCGGACGCGCCGCTGATCCAAATCGTCGTCGACACCGCCAAACAAATCTCGGCCGAATTCGAAGCCGCGATCGCGCGCGGCGAGATCACGCTCGACCAGCTCATGGACGAGAACTACCGCGAAATCCCCGGCACCGATCCCAAGCAGTACAATACGAACTACGTCGAGTTCACCGACCGCGTGCTGCCCGCGATCCAGGATCCGATCCAGAAATCCGATCCCCGCATCGTGTTCTGTGTCGCCTGGGCGCGAGGCGGCTATCTGCCGACACACAATCCGAACTACCGCCTGCCGCAGGGCAAGGACCCGGTCTGGAACAACGCCAACTGCCGCAACCGGCGGCTGTTCAGCGACCGCGCGGTGAAGAAGGTCGCGGCCAATACCAAACCGTTCCTGCTGCAAACCTATCGCCGCGACATGGGCGGCGGGCAGTTCGTGCTGATGAAGGACCTGTCGTCGCCGATCGTGGTCCGCGGCAAGCACTGGGGTGCTTTCCGGATGGGCTTCCGGCAGAGCTGACGGCCCCCACCGACGCGGATCACGCGACGCTCGCCTGCACCCAATTTGCTGTATCGACGGCATTCACCTGGCGCCATTCGAAAGGGCGAGACCGGACCGGACCTGTTCCGGCACGCCTGTCTAATGGGCTGGAGGGCTGATCTCCAACCGCCGCGACAGCGTCTATTGTGTTTCGGCGCGGGGTCTCGACCATGATCGGCGCGGGGGTCCCATCATCCCATTTAGCAAAATCAATGGCTTGAAGGGGTCCCGACGGCGCCGATGGGGGGCACTATTCAATCAGCATTCACACCAAGCCGGCATCGACGCCAAGGAGCGAGAGGCTGCCGACAAATTGCAAAAACTAATCCTAGGCGAGCTTCATCATCGCATCAAGAATACGCTTGCCACCGTGAGCGCGATCGCCTCGCAAAGCTTTCGAGCGGCGCCCAGTATCGAGGCCGGCCAGAAGGCGATGGAGGGCCGCCTGGGCGCCCTGGGACGAGCCCACGATCTTCTGATGCAGGTCAGTTGGGCAAGCGCAAGTCTTACCCATACCTTCAGCAGCGCGACGGAGCCCTACGACACCCTGGGGGCCAGACGCTTCCACTTCAATGGGCCAGACCTCAGAATCACCTCAGGCGCGGTTATTGCGCTCGCGATGACGCTCAATGAACTGTGCACCAACACAACGAAATTTGGCGCTCTCTCTGTCCCGACCGGACGCGTGGAAATCGCTTGGACGATAGATGAGTTGAAGCAGAGGCTTCACCTTGTCTGGACCGAAAGCGGAGGTCCCGCGGTCGAGCACCCAACCCGGCGAAGCTTCGGCACCCGCATGATGAAGTCTCTGGGCCAGCAATTGAACGGTCAGGCGCAACTTGACTACGAACCCCCTGGATTTCTGTACTCGTTAGATGTGCCGCTTGGATCCGTCGCGGCGCCCATGTGAAGATGGTGATCTTCCGGTTTTGGCACTTCACATCATATGCAATAACATGTCGACTATTGGGGCATAGCGGCGCAGCGTCAGTGGGTGGTTGCTGACCGAACCAGCTGGCCAATATGGTGTGCTCGACGTGGGTAAATAGTCCGCCTTGGTGGACGAGAAGAAGGTTGGTATCGGCAGCCATAAAAATCCTCGATGAGCTTCATCACGAACGCATCTGGAGGACTGGCGACCTACTGTTGCCCTTGCGGGCCACATCGTCGTGCCACCGTTGCCGGTCAAGGCTGGTTGGCGGGACCGTCAGGTCCTCTCAGGATGCAAGCACCAGAAATATCGCATCCATACCCGCTGTCAACGGGTTTGAGGCTCTCGACGTTGAGCTCGTCGGCGCGCCTACAATGGGCCTGCCAGCAGGAGATCGATCTTATTGTCATACCCCAGTTCGGTGGCAGGGATCCATTGAGTTAGATCAAGGGGCGCGTCGCCGTCTTGCCTAGCTTCCGATCAAAACAAATCATTGCTGGGAGGAATTCGCATGAATGGCCGATCTCTGATCATTGTCGGCGGCTATGCCGGTTGCTCGCTCGTGATTGCGCCCTTGCATCGGCTATTCGAATGAATCTCGAAGTACCGGCGCTCTATGCCGCGTTGTTGGCGCCTGGTTCGGAGGCTTTCCGAACGATCTTCGTTAAGAGAGGAGTTAGGCAGTGGCAGATATCAATCCTTCAACCGAGACTGCACGGGCGATGCTGACCGAGACACTCGGCCGCCTTCGAAAGGCCAGTGAGGAGTATTTTGGCCTGCTGGAAAAAGGTCTGAGTTCCTCGCCCTTGCCGATTGCCGATCAAGCTAAGCAGTTCTGCGATTTCATGCAGCGCAACGTAACTGCGACGTTTGATCTTGGTGACAAGCTGAGCCAGGCGAAGGATATGCAGGAGGCGCTCAAGATTTCAGTCCGAGTTCTTCCAGGAACAAATGCGGATGATGACCGAGCAGGCCAAGGGTATGGGCGAGTCCGCCATGAAGGCAGCGACCGGAGCCTTTATCCCAAAGAGTTGAACCAGGTTGTATCGCATGGGGTGCGCGGCGGCCCCATGCCCGTGCGCTCTGGCTCACTCCGTTCACCGGCGCGTTTATCGCCTGCGGCAGCGAGCGCGATCGGCTACAGCTTTACCCATCGCACCGCGACGGTCGTGCAAATGGATCCGGCCAGACTGTCGTCACCGGTCGAGGCCGTCATTGTAGTCCCGCCTGAAGCTAAACCGACGTCGGTTCGTGCCCTGCCACCCGACCGTGGATCTCGCTGCGAAGCGCAACGAAATCGATAGGCTTTGTCAGAAGCGCATCTGCGCCGCCCTCCAAAGCCTTTCTCCTGGTACTGTCGTCGCCGTAGGCGGTGATCATGATCACAGGGACGTCCGGGCGCGCAGCCTTGGCCTTCGGCAATAGTTCAAGACCGGTCATTCCGGGCATGTTGATGTCGGAAAGGATCAGGATCAATGATGCCCCCGCCGCGTCATTAATCAGTTTAAGCGCGCCGTCTGCCGATTGAGCGAAATCCATGGTGAAGCGGCCGTCGCGGATGTCGCGCCTGAATTGCTGGCGAAACAATGCCTCAACATCGGGTTCGTCGTCGACAACAAGAATAAGCAAGCTCATTTGTCTGCCCCTGCTTCGCCCGTGGCTGCGGTGCGCGGAAGAACGATTTTGAATTCGGTGAATTCGCCGGGCCTTGTATCGACCTCGATCGATCCGGCGTGCTGCTTGACGACAATGTCGTGGCTGAGAGACAGACCGAGGCCTGTTCCTTCACCCGGCGGCTTGGTCGTAAAGAACGGGTTGAATATTTTGTCCATCACCTCGGCGGGAATACCGTTGCCGTTATCCCGAATCCTGATCTCAACGCGGTCGCCAAGGTTTATGGTCGCAGCGGCAAGGGTGGGCTCGTAGCCATTAAGTTTCGTTTCCGCCTTGCGCTTCGTTGCCGCATAGACGCCGTTCGAAATCAGATTGAGGAGGACCCGCGTCATCTCCTGCGGAAACAAGTCGACCCTGCCAATCGTTGGATCAAAAGACCGCTCCAGGTTGATGTTGAATTCGTGATTCTCAGCGCGGGCACCGTGATAGGCAAGGTTGAGGCATTCTTCGACGAGGCCGTTGAGATTGACTAGCCGGCGCTCGGTTGAACCCTCGCGAGAATGCAGCAGCATGTTCTTGACGATCGAATCGGCGCGTTTGCCGTGTTGCACAACTTTTTCGAGATTGCTTTTCAGCATGTGGGTCAGTTCGTCCGACTCCACCCGCGTCTTGTTGTCGAGCGGCGCGGGCTTGAGGATATCGTTCAGTTCCTCGACAAGTTCGACTGACAGCGCCGAGAAATTATTGACGAAGTTGAGCGGGTTCTTGATCTCGTGCGCGATTCCGGCGGTGAGCTGGCCGAGCGAGGCCAGCTTCTCGGTCTGGATTAGGCGGTCCTGCGCTGTGCGGAGGTCGTCGAGGGATTTGCTCAAATCGGCGGTGCGCTGGCGCAACTCCCGCAGCAGTCGTGCGTTTTCGATCGCGATTACCACTTGTTTGGCAAAATTGGCCAAAAGGTCGATCTGCTTGGCGTTGAAGGGCCGCACTTCCTGCCGGTAGATCGTAATCACGCCGATCGGTTCGTTTTCCCGGAGCATCGGAACATTGACAATAGTCCTTGCCCCTGCGCGATCGGAAAGCGCGACGACGGCGGGATCGCGCTCTTGATAGGCAGCATTCGTCCTGACGTCCTCGATTTGAAAGGCTTGCCTGTTTCGGGTCGCGGTTGCCAGGCCGCTTTTCGGATGGGGTCGAAATGTCTGAAGAGTGTCGGCGAACGCAGGCGGAACGTTGTAGAGTGCCACGTTGTGGTACATGTCTCCGTCATACAGGCCCATTGTGCCAAAATTCGCACCGCAGATGCGCGTCGCATTCTCCAGCATCTTCTGAAACACCGGTTGCAGTTCGCCGGACGAGGCACTGATGACTTCAAGTACCTCCGACGTGGCGGTCTGCTGCTCAAGCGACTCCGTGAGGTCGCGCGTCTTGGCCTGCACCTCGTCGAACAGCCGCACGTTATCGATCGCGATGACGGCCTGGTCGGCGAAGGTTTGCAGCAACTGAATATGGTGGGGCGCGAACCCGCCGGGCTCGGCGCGCGTGACGGAAATGATTCCGATCGTGACGCCACCGTTCACCATGGGAACCCACAGCATGCTGCGGAAGCCGTGCAACCGCGCGATGTCCCTGACTGGTGCATGCGACTCTTCTTCAGTGTCCGCGATAACGACCGGCTCGCCATGCTGGGCCAGCCGGAACGCCACAAAATTTTCGGTCGACTGGGGGAAATCCGCCTTGAGCGCCTGGTCGGCAACAGGATTGACCGGCGTGAACGCGGCGAGATGAACGGTGGCTTCGAGGATGCGGAAGACCGCCGTGGAGAAGCCGCCGAGCAGCCGCTTGGCGCTGGTGGCAATAGCTTCGAACACCGGCTGCACCTCCGATGGCGACCTCGCGATCACCTTGAGGATGTCGGCGGTCGCGGTTTGCCGTTCCAGCGCCTCCTGCGTCTCGTTGAACAGCCGCGCGTTCCGGATGGCAATCACAGCTTGATCAGCGAATGTCTGGATGAGTGCCAGCTGCCGTTCCGAGTACCTGAATCCGGCTTGCGGATGAGTAAAGATGATCGTGCCGATGCCTTGTTCCCGATCGACTAGCGGCGCGAACGTGATAGATCGAAAGCCACCCGCGGCCGCGGCGTTGCGGGTAAACTCCGGCGTTTCTGGAGTTGCCACGTCAGGAATTTCGACGATACGACGTTCGAGCATTGCCCGTGCGGAAGGTGCACGGTCCGGATCGAATGGAATCGGATATACCGATCGAACGCGTTCGACATCAAAGCCCGAGATTGAAGAAGCCGTCGCGCCCCAGTACAGCTTATCGTCCTTCAGGATTGTAATCGTCGCGGAGCAGGGCTCGAACAGCTTCGCCGCACTTCTGACGATCGCATCGAAAACCGGCTGAACGTCCGACGGCGAACTGGCGATTACCTTCAATATCTCGGCAGTCGCCGCCTGCTGCTCGCGGGCCTCCTTCAGGTCTTCGCTTGGACTGGAGACTTGAGGACGTTTAGCCCGGGTGGCCGCTCGCGCAATGGGGCGTTTTTTCAAGGTGGTCTTGCGGCCCTTTGCGGGGCTTGCGTTGCGGGCTTTCGCTTCGCTCTTCTTGCCGCCCGTTCTTGATGGCCGCGCCATATCCGTCCCCAGGGTCAAGAAGAGCATCTTAGCGGGCTAGACCGTCTTTCAGGAAGGGGCAGATTGGGCTGAGTTGTAGGTTGCCAGCTGGCCCTGCTGATTTCCGCTAAGGGTCGGGGATGCTTCTGCTTTGCCCCGATGAGGGGACGCCGAGGTCATGACGGTCGAGGCGATGACGCGAACCGGTCGCGGACCCCGGCAATCGGTCGCCGGGTCCCTCGGGGCATGTCACGCTCCGCTGATGCCGCCTCCCGCGACGATGACATTAAGATTCTTCATCGTGCCGCGACGCGAGGATCCCGGACGTTGTTGAAAGTTTCGAACTCGACATTGCGTAGCTCGCCGTCGGTCTTCTCGACTTTGCGGATGTAGATGTTGTGCACGACCTCGCCTGTGTTGCGGTCGATCGACATCGGCCCGCGCGGGTGGCGCGAAGGAGGCCTCGTAACGTTGGCTACCAACCGTCGTCGGCCCTTGTCGGAGGAAGAGTGTCATCCCCGCGACAGGACAATGTCGAAGTTCAGCGCGCGGAGGCCGGATCTATATTCCGATGGAACTGGCTTTGCAATCAGCAAATCCGGACGCAGCGCGGCGTTGAGAAGTCTGTCGCACGCATTGAGCGGCTCGTCAGGAAAATACATCTGCGTAATCAGCCGCTCGAACCGGCCGTGAACCTCGAAGTGAATGTGCGGTGGCCGCATCCAGTCGGGACCTGCGGGATAGGCGCCGGGCTTTACGGTCTTGATTTGGTAGACGCCGTTGCCGTCTGATCGAATGTCGACGCAACCGACGAAGTTGGAGTCCAGCGGCGCTGGATTTGGATCGTTGCCGTGCGCATAGCGGCCGAAGGTGTTGGCCTGCCATACCGTAATGGGGATGCTGCGAACGGGTTCGCCGTCGAGATTGAGGACTCTCCCGGCGACCTCGATGATTTCTCCTTGCGCAAGCCCCTCGACCCCCTCGATTGAAGTCAGGTCCGTTTGCGCGACCAGATCATGGTCCGTTGGGAAGTAAGGACCAAGAATCTGGTCCGGTGTCCGGTGCCGGCGCGTGCCTGTTGAGTTGTCCATGACGCGCCTCAATCTTCCGGAGTAAAGCCGGAGGCCTGCACGATCGGCCCCCAACGGTCGAAATCGGATTTGATCAGTTGCACAAATTCCTTCGGCGTCTCACCGACGGGATCCATGGAAAGCTTGGCCAAGGCCGTTTTGAAGGCATCGGTGTTCACCACCGCGCGGATCGTTTCGTTGAGGCGGTTCACCGTTCCGGCAGGCGTACTTGCCGGAACAAAGACGCCAAACCACTCATTGGCTTCCAGCGCCGGATATCCGGCTTCCCGGGCCGTCGGCACCTCGGCAAGCGGTAGAGAGCGTTGCGTCCCGGTTGTCGCCAGCGCCCGGATGGCGCCGGACTGCACATGTGGCAACGCCGTGCCGATCGGATAGATCGTCGCGGCAATTCGACCGCCGATCAGGTCCTGAATGCCGCCCGGGCCGCCGTATGGCAGATGCACGAATTCGAACTGGCCCGCCTTGGCCAAGGTCACGCCGGTAAAATGCAACATCGATCCTGCCGCCGCCGTGCCGTAAGTCGCCTGCTTCGGATTAGCTGCGCACCACCTCACGAATTCGGCTAGCGTCCCTACATCGGCCGGCACCATCGGACCCACCGTGATCAGAAATGGAAACGAGCAGACCGAGGTAACGGGAGCGAAATCCTTGAAGGGGTCATATCCAAGCGACTTGTAGACATGGGGGAATACGGCGACGTTCGATGCGGGCGTCAGGATCATCGTCGTGCCATCGGCCGGACCACCCTTCAGTGCGCTGAGCGCCAGACGCCCGCCGGCGCCGGGACGATTGTCGACGATGAATGAAGGTGTGTGTTCCTTCATGCCCTCGACCAGCATTCTGGCGATGACGTCGATCGCGCCGCCGGCGCCGAAGCCCACCAGCATGCGCGAAACAGTCTCGGCACCGGCGGTTTGAAGCGTGTCGGGGAAAATGGCGGCAAGGCCACCGGTGCACGCCAGCGATATGAGCGTTCGTTTTGTGATCATGGGATCGTCGCTTTCATTTCCGGGCCCGCATTCATCGAACCACCGTCACTCTGGTCGCACCGGGGATTATCTGGTAGACCGAAAATTGCGGCATCCCTGTAACCCCCAGGTTAAGGCTCGCAATGGACTGGTCGGATCGAATTGGCCCGCGCATCAAGTTGCGCGACCTTCATATCCTGATGGCGGTTGCCGATACCGGCAGTATGGCGAAGGCCGCCGCCAGGCTGAGGATTTCCCATCCCGCCGTCTCCAAGGCGATATCCGAAATTGAAGGCACGCTCGGCGTGCGGCTGTTCGATCGTAACTCGCAAGGCGTTGAACTCACGGCTCATGGCGAAGTACTGCTTCGTTGCGGCATCAATGTCTTCGACGAGATGCAGCAAGGCCTTCGCTCGCTCGAGCACCTATCCGATCCGCACTCCGGCGAGGTGAGGCTGGGATGCACCGACATTATTTTGCACAGCTTGGTGCCGCCGATCGTGCGCAAATTTTCGGCCAAATTTCCCGGCGTGCAGCTGGACATTAGATTGACCAATCCTGGTGAACATCAGGTCCAGGAACTGCGTGAGCGCAAGATCGATCTGCTGATTACCAGGGCCACAGGAAGGCAGGACGACTTCCATTCCGAAGTTTTGTTCGATGAACCGTTTGTTTTCGTTGTCGGAGCGCACAGCGAATTGGCGCGAAAGCGCCGACCTACCCTCGCGGACATCATCAAGGGCAATTGGGTCTTGCCATCCTATGATAGCGCCCCGGGCGCGTTGGTTGCGGAGGTATTTCGAGCCAATGGCTTTTCACCACCGAAGCCGCTTCTCAAAACCATAGCCATACAGCTTACGGTGTCGTTGATAGCGAGCGGCGAATTTGTCGGCATTGTTCCGGCGTCCGTCGCGGCATTAAGCGGGCATCGAGCCGCTTTGAAGGTTTTGCCGCTAACATCCACGGGCCCGCGGATTTCAGCCGAAATCGTGTTCTTGAGGAACCGGACTCTTAGCCCTGCGGTCCAGTCGTTCATCAATTGCACGCGTGAAGTCGCGAAATCTCTGGTTCACGCACCTTGATCAATCGATTGGCCCCGCAATCTGTCGTTTGCAGAATGAGCGATTACGGAGCGGCCGCTTCTGTGAAGGTTTGCGGATGCCGGCCCCATGATGGTGGCGCGGCGGACACCGGGGGCCAGCGTCCGCAAACGTCACGCACGCGAGCACGGCCCGACGGCGGGGCACGAATGTCTCGCCAGGCTGGTTCAAGGCACGGTGTGCAAGATCCTCGGCCAGGAGGAAATCAAGTCGCACAAGGTGCGCTACTATCTGGAACGTCGCGATGCCGAGTTCGAGCAGAAGATGGCCGAGGTTCTGTGCGTTTATCGCGAGGTCCAGGTTCTGAAGAGGGCCGCCGCCAAGTCGCGCAAAGCCATCAAGCGAGTGGCGATCGTTTCCTACGACGAAAAGCCGGGAATCCAGGCCATCGCAACGACAGCACCCGATTTGCCGCCCAAGCCCGGCGTCCACGCGACCTTCGCGCGGGATTACGAGTACAAACGTCATGGCACGCTGAGCCTGTTGGCCGGAATCGACCTACTTACCGGCAAGGTTCATGCGCTCGTCAAAGACCGCCACCGCAGCCGGGAGTTCATCGAATTCCTCAAGTGTCTCGACGCCGCTTATCCGGCCAGCACCGCGATCAAGCTGATCCTCGATAATCATTCCGCGCACATCGGCTCGACGCTCAACCGCCTGGACGCTTCGAGTTTACCTTCGCGCCCAAGCATGGTTCGTGGCTCAATCTCATCAGTCCTGCAATAGCTGCGAAAGCGTCACCAAATACTGCGAAAGTTTCCACTCCCTCTATGCAAATGTTAGATTGGATGTGAATGCTGATCGAATAGTGCCCTCCAAGCCATTGATTTCGCAAAATGGGATGATGGGACCCCCACGCCGATCATGGTCGAGACCCCGCGCCGAAACACATTCTCGCGCAGGGCGGAGCGACCACCGCGATCGAGGGTACCGCACCAGCGCCCCGTGTTGTTATCTACATGTTCGAGAGTGCTGAAGAAATTTGCAGGCATGGCGGGATGGACCCGAACAGAAAGAGCTAATCGCACTCAGAGACCGGTCGTCCCATTTTCATTCTTACGCTGTTGAGGGACTTTCGAACTAAGCCCCAAAAGGCATAGTTCTACATTTTGCAGCGGTGCATCAGACGTGTACTGGCGGCCATCCCGCGACACTTGCGCGAGCCATCAACGATGAGGTGCCGCTTCTGGGATCAGCGACCTAACCTAAACCCAACGCTGCACCGCGTCAGCCGTATCCGTAGGGTTTGTGTTGAAGCATAGCTTCGTCGAAGCGGGCGCGTGCTGGTGGATGACGTTGGTTAGTTTCTCAAACAACAGGAAATAGGGCGGAACAATACGCAGGCCCGCACCGATCATGATGCAATCGTATTCACCAGCCGAGAGTGCATCAGCAAGCGCCACTTCTGCGGTCTTGCCGTCGTCAACGTACAACGACTTCACACTGTAACCGAGCAATTCCAGCTTGGCGCTGTCAGCCTCAACAGCAGCGCGAACTTTGGCCGCCGTGAGCCCGGGCACTGGGGATTTGCTGTAGTCGACTATGTCTGGTTCCAAGCCAACCAGCAGGACGCGCGCTTTTGTTGCCATCGTTCCCTCGCCGCCGCAGTTTTGCGCGGACAGCAATCTTTGTACAACCCGGGGGCGCGTCAACCAGAAATAAGTGGTGAAAGGCGCGCCGCCGCGTCACAATGCGCGAACGCCATTGCAGGAGCTGGCTGTTTGGCTGTTTCCCGGCACCCGGACCGGCAAGCCGGTAACGACCCGCCTGCTCAACCGCCTGCTCCATGAGGCGGCCGATGCGGCAGGATCGGAATGGCGTGACACTGCACGCGCTGCGCCCAGCTTCGCGACCCGCCTGCGGCAGGTCAGGGCGGGCCGATCAGCTCAGGATGACGAACACCACCGATTTCGAACTGGCTTGCAGCTCCACCTTGATGGTCGCCTGCGTGCTGGGAGGGCCCGCCGAGAGCTGAACAAGCTGTGTGGCCGAACCGGGCGTAACCCGAACCTGCACAGGCAGCGGCGCCATCTGACCGTTCACCAAAGCGGTGACGCCATTGGGCGGATCGACTGATAGGTTGACCGGCGGCGAGCCCGCTTGAGCTGGACCGCTCAAGGTGATCGTAAGTTGTGCGGGCTGTCCTGCCGTCAGCGCCGGGGGGCTGAGTTGCAGACCCGATATCGCGAGCTGGCCCGCGGAGCCAGTTGCACCGTTATGCTCCCAAGTGTCGCCCAAATACCCGCTGCCGTCGCCCCGAACGGCGGCCAACTGCAGTCCGCGAACATCACGATCGTGCCTCGTTGGCCGTCGAATGCCATGCCGTGGCGCCACCGTGGCCCTGGCCCCATGTCCTGCCGCAAGACCCAGTGGCTTCCGTCCCACCCCCAGGTGGTTGGATAGAATACAGGCTGTGCGTCTACGCTGGGAAGGTTGGTCCCGCCGAAAGCGACGCATTCGTTTCCAGCATAGACCATGGCTCCGCCACTCCCTACTGGCGGTCCGAAATCGGCAGCGCGGGTCCAGGCGGCGCCGTCCCATTCCCAGGTATCGCCCGTAGAAACGTCCATAAACATATTTGTGCCACCAAACAGAACCGTTTTGTTGCGCGCAGAGTCGAACGCCATCACAGCAAGCTGTCGCGGCGATGGTCCGGTTTCGGATACCTGGGTCCAATCTTGCCCATCCCATTCCCATGTATCTCCCAACATTATCAGTCCCGCAGTCGGGTCCGTTCGCTGGCCGCCGAATAGAACGACGCGTTGACGTGCGCTGTCGTACGCGGCCGCGTGCCGGGAGCGAGCGGGCGGCCCGCTGTCGGACAGCTGTGTCCAGTCTTCGCCGTTCCATGCCCAAGTATCTGCCACTGGCAGTTGGCTGCTTAAACCACCGAACAGAAGTACCTGCTGGCGGGCGGCGTCATAGACCAACACGTGATCGCAGCGCGCCGGCGGTCCGAAATTTGCCATCTGACTCCACAGCGAACCGTCCACTCCCAGGTATCGTTGAAGGTTGTTTCGGTAAAACCATTGGGAATCGAGGGTGTGGGCGCGGGCACCGTTGCTACGCCGCCGAACAGGACCACGCGCCCACGACCGCTGTCGTAAGCGAGCGCATGGCCGCCGCGTGGCCAAGGACCCATGTCCTGCTTTTGTGTCCAGAAGAATCGCGACATACGGCTCCCCGCACGCATTTGAGCATACCACACTCGCGCCGCTGCTCCCGGAACGTCAATTATCCCACTCGGAACCAACGGTCGTTTGCTGGACTATCATGGCTCGAATACAATGCGGTGGTTACCCTTCACCGCTAACATAAGTCTACGCCCAAAGAGGCTTCGTTTCCAACAGGTGCTGATGAAGGTCAGGGTCATGAACAGACCCTTGATGCTGACCATGCGCTGATCGGCGTGCGCAA
The DNA here is from genome assembly GCA_963836765.1 of uncultured Alphaproteobacteria bacterium. GTDB lineage: Bacteria > Pseudomonadota > Alphaproteobacteria > Rhizobiales > Xanthobacteraceae > Bradyrhizobium. Next base: position 11,564 of record CAWILG010000032.1, on the reverse strand, counting down.
CTACTGTGTGTTCGAGGACGGGCAGTACCATTGGTCGCATCCGCTTCGCGAGCGCGCGCACGCCCGGCGTCTGGGTCTGCCGCGTTCAAGTGCATCTTCCCGGCCCACCGTTCGGCAGCGCCGCGAGCCTCGATGACGCCAAGCAGAGCTTCAAGAGCGTGGCTGGCGTTCAAACAGCGGCATGGGTATGAATACTGATCGAATAGTGCCCATCGGTGCCGTCCGGATCCCTTCAAACCATTGATTTCGCTAAATGCGATGATGGGACCCCCACGCCGATCATGGTCGAGACCCCGCGCCGAAACACAGTCGGCGGTGGCGGACGTGGTGCGACCAGAACGACGTGCACGATCATGACCACGACGAGTTGCACTCCCCAGGAGCTTTAGCCGGTCAATCGATGTAGCTGCAGATCTTCGAGGTCGGCTACCTGGATGCGCTGGCGCGCGGTGTCGGCAAGGTTACGAGCGCGCGCGGCGTCCCGCGAGCGCAGGTTGCAATGGCCTGGCTGTTTCCGGAAGAAGGGCGTGACCTCGCCGATCATCGGCCCGTCCAAGTCGGAGCATCTCGCAGACCCCGCCGCCTTGTCGCTCAAGCTCAGCACTGAGGAGATCGAGACGCCGGAAGCCCTTAAGTGCTGCACCGCGTGTCCGGCTTCTCCTGAGAGGAGCGGGCTCATCATTGATTCAGATCAACGAACGAAGGCATCGATACTTATCCATGCCGGAAGGGTGGGCAACACAGGGCGTAACCTTCCGCGCAAGCCGCCCGTCGAGGTGGTCGCGGCAACCGCCCCGCGCTGAGCGATCAAGGGTGGCCCCGCATCAGAAACGGCAGGAGGCGACCATGGCCGAGCCCGATGGCACTGGGATTTCCGCGCGGTTGTGGAGGCTTCCTGGGCAGTTGCTGCTGGCGCTGCTCAATGCAACGGCGATCCTCGTGATCGTCGCCGCAATTGTTGCGCTCGTCGCGATTGCGCGCATCAACCATTTTGCCGAAAACATTGTTGCAACGATGACTGAGGCCGTGCTGGCGAAAGTCGATCTGCCGCAGAAAGACGTGCTGGCGAATATCCGAAACATGGCGGCGGAAGTCAGGACGCTTGGCAGCACCCTTCGGGAGATCAAGACCGGAGATCACCCGGCCCTGCAACCCGAATTGGCGCAACTCAAGGAGGCATTGACGCTCCTGAAAGTCAGCATCGACCGGCTCGGAAGCGCAAGATCGGTCCTCACCGACGAAGCGATTGGGCAATTGGGCCGGTCGGTCACCGAGACTTTGACGAAGCTAAAGGATTGCTCTCCCAGCGCCCACCAAGTGGCGCCCGACCACCCCCTCAGTAACAGGACGGTCGACGCCCGGTGATGTAAATGAACCATCTCCCTCCGCCCTCGCGGCCGGCGTCCTTTCGGCTGCGGCATCTGGTGCGGTTGAGCATTGTACCGAACCGCTGGCCGTATTCTCTCGGCGCGGCGTTCTGCGTCGCCGCGCCGGTTGCCTTTGGCTGGAGCGTGGGAGGCGTTCCGGCAGGATTGGTAGCTTCGATCGGAGCTTTCACGGCGCTGTACGGCGCCGGCCGTCCGTATAACAACCGAGCCTTCGTGTTGGCGGCAATTGCCATCGGACTTGCTTGCGCCGTAGGTCTCGGCGCTTGGTCGCAGCCGTTCGGCCGTTTGGGAATCGCCGCGGTTGTGTTGGTCGCAACGTGCGCGACCTTTTTCTGCAACGCACTTCGCATTGGACCACCCGGCGCCTACATGTTCGCGTTGGCCGGCGCCATTGGAACCGGCCTTCCGACCCAGCATCTGGATTGGTGGCACGTTGCATTGCTCGTCCTCGCAGGCGGTGGCTTCTCCACGGTCGTGCGCGTAGCGGGCGCCCTAACGGATACGCGCCGTCCCGAGCGCACAGCTGTGGCTTCCGCGGGAACAGCGGTCGCCCGTTTCCTGAAATCGGTCGGCGGACCCGACGAAGACGCAGCGCGGCACGCTGCCGCGGTTACCTTGCACGACACCTGGACGATGCTGGTATCGCGCCAACCGGCACGTTCGGCCGATAACAGCACGGTAATAAGGCTACGCTCGATCAGCCGTGATCTTCATCGATTGTTTGTCGGCGGCATCAATGCCGATGGTCGCTTTGCAGACCGGGATGCGCTCGCCGCGCGGGCTCGCGACCTCGCCGCCGAGGCGCGCGCGAAAGCCACCGCTTCCACACGAGAGGCGCCCGAGCACCTGCCGCTCGGGAAGCACGACGTTGCAGAGTCCCTGCAGGAAAGCCTCGTATGGCCATCTCCCACTCTGGTCGCCTCGCTCCGCGTCGGCTTGGCGGCGGCGATAGCGGCGTCGGTGGGAGCCGCACTGGACCTGGAACGGGCCTACTGGATCGTAGCCGCCGCCGTTCTCATAGTTCACCAGGGTTGGGATTGGAACCGCAGTGTTCAGCGCGGTTTAGAGCGCATTATCGGCACTTTGCTCGGGCTCGCCCTCGCGGGAGTGGTGCTCTGGGTCGCACCGCAAGGTCTGTGGCTCGCCTTGATGCTTGCGGCCCTGCAATTCTTCATCTGTATGCTGGTGGTGGGCAACTACGCCTTGGCCGTCATCTTCATCACCGCCCTCGCGATAACAATGGCATCCGGCGGACATGCGGTGGAAAGCATCGCGGAGCTCCTTTGGGCTCGCGCCATCGATACAATAATCGGCTGCGCGATCGGAATCGGCGTGCTGCTGGTGACGGCGCCTCGCGCGTTGGCCGTTCCGATCCCGCAAGAACTCGCCGCGGCTCTGGATGCCGCGAAAGAGCTGCTGAAATTCGCCGCCGCCGGCGATGCGGTTTCCCCCGGCGCCAAACGGTCCCGGCGAAACCTCCAACACAGGGCGATCGCACTCCTGACGGCGTACGAACTCGGCGCTGGGGCGCGGCAACAAGACCGCCGTTTCGCGGAGGGACTGTGGCCGGCCGTGGTCACTGCGCAACGCCTCCTCTATCGTCTGCTTGCATTCTGCTGGACTTTGGAAGAAGCCGGCAGCGATGGAGCCGGTAGCGTTGCGCTTGCTGCATTCGGAGCGAGCGGACAAGCCAGCCTGAGCGCCGCATTCGAGGCTCTTTCCAGCGCCGTAACCCGCGGTCGAATGGTTCCGATTTCCTCCGACGTGCCGGGTTTCCTGAAAGAGGATCTCGAAGATTTGTCCCGCTCGCTCGTACGGCAATCGGAGTACAGCGAGGCAGCAAGCGGGCAGGCAGGTGGTTGAGCGCCTCACCCGGTCTTCCCCTGGACATAATTATCGCCGCCGGTCACTCTGTCCCAAGGGTGCCACCGACATCGTCAGCAGCGTCACCTGCGTCGTGGATCTTCCGCGGCGTCGACAATAATGGCGCTGGATGGACCTCCCGTTGAGTTGTGGCGAGGGGGCAAGTTTTTGGGACGGTTCGAGCCATTGGGTTGAGGCCCCCTCTGTTGGCGGCCTCCGGCGCAGGCGGGATGCGCGGAACCGACCACAAAGTTCCGCGTTTGAATCGCCAGTTTCATCATGATGAGAGCACCGCCGTGGTAACGCGACGCCGGATTACCCAGACCTCCCCGCTTGAGATACGACTTGCCGAAGAAGCGAAGCGCCTTCACGAGGAAGCCGAGTCGCTACCACCTGGCGCTAAGCGGGAGGAAATGATCCGCAAAGCCCGCCAAGCTGAGACCGGCTCTCACATGAGCGAGTGGCTGAGATCGCCCGGGTTGCAGCCCCCAGAATAACGGGCGCCGGCCTAGGTTGAGGTTCGCAGTAGCCAAGTTTCCTTTTGCCTGATTCCGCCACTGTTTCGGCAAAGGCTGGCACAAACTGTACATACGTGGACGCTCTGCGCCGTTAACCTGTTCCCATGTGGCGCGAAGTGGGATTTAGAATCGCGGTAGTTGTACTCGGTCTGCTGCCGGTAGTGCTGCTCGCCTTCGCCCTGTTTAAGATGTGACCCAGCATTCATTGATCTAACTCAACCGACACAGTTGCTGTCGAGCGTCCCCTCATATTCGAGGGGGCGCGTCAATGACCCGCCGTCGGCTCTGGCTGTCAATCACTGGTATGGGCAACTGCTGCGCTTGGCCTCGCGGTGATCGCATCTATGCTGTGGTGAGGCCGCCTCAGTTGGCGCCCTCTTTCTCCTCCAGAAGTCCTTGAACCGCGTTGGTGATAGCTCCGTGTAGGAGCGCGGTCGGCGCGAAGTTCGTGGAGCGAAATCTGAATACTTCGGACTTCGTCAATGTTGTGGATGATCCGGAGCTGTAGTGGCAAGTCGCCTCAGATGCCTCTCATGGCTGGGTGGCTGGAAGTACCTGAAGCAGGTGCAGCGCAAGTTGGTGGCGGACGGGACCGGCGATCCCGGAGGTCAGAAATTGGCAGCGCTTTGCACACTGGGGTGGGCGGTATCTTCGACGTCTTGAGAGACAGCCAGCGACGTCGCGGACTCTACCTCATCCGCGCGTTAAGATGGCCAGGCATCATCGCGCGATTCGCACATGGGTCCCATAACGCTCTTCGACAAATCCTTTCTGCAGGCGATGAGCCTCGACGAGGCGGTCTGGTTCGATCGGTTTTTCATGCCGGTCGTCTGTCCGGTGTTATACGTCGAGACCCTCGGCGATCTCGGTAAGGAATCGTCGCGCCTGGGCACGGCGGAGAATGCGGTAATCAAGGACGTAGCGCAGAAATTCCCGGAGATGGGCGGATCTCCCTGCGCTTCGCACGTCGATATTGCCATCAATGATCTGCTTGGACTTCACGTGCCAATGGACGGACGCATACCGCGCGCGGGCGGCAGACCGTAAAATCGGGGACCGTCTATGATCCCGGTAGCGAAGACGATCGGCAGGCTTGGCTGCGGCTTGCCGGTGAATGGGGCAAGTTCGCAGGCCGCGCACCACATCGCCGCAGCATTTTCGATCGGTATTCAAATCCTTTGTCTTGGGAAACATCATGCCTCTCACAGTCCGGGAGCCTTCGCCCAACCGTTTGAAACCTTGGTCGCCCGAAGACGAGGCCACGCTTCACAGAATGCGATCGGTCGGATCACCCTGGTGGGTGATCGCTAAAGAACTCGGCCGAACGCAGACGTCGTGCGAGAGCCGTTATGCAACGATAAAAAAACGGAACGAAAATTCTGCCGCTATCGACATTCCATCGTCAAGCTGAACGGACCGCGGCCCGGCCTGCTTCTGTGATTTCATACGAAATCGTTCCTAACGGCCCCGTCTCGGACATAACCAAGCTTGCGGTGACCAAGGAGGAGGCTGTGATCAAACAGCGGTGGGCTTGACCAAGGCTCAAGGTCAACTGCCAGCCTTCGAAAGAAATTTACGCTCCAACCCGGTAAGCTCCATTTTCCTCGGCCTCAGAACGAAGACCCGGGGCTTCCCCCGCGGCCTTGGTAAATTAGCGGTTGCCCTGCTGGCCGCCTTGTCCGGGCTTCTGTTCGCCGGGATGCTGCTGGCCTGACTTCTGGTTGGGGTTCTGGCCCTGCTGGCCACCCTTGTCGCCTTGCTGGTTCTGCTGGCCGCCTTGGTTTTGATTGTTCTGGTTCATGGGAAGCCTCCTTCGTCCGCGTGGTCATTGACGGGTGCAATCCAATCTCGGGACGACAGGCAACGTTCCTGACGCGAGCGCAGCAAACGTCGACGCGGCGCACGCGCTGTGTCACTTTTGTGCTCGCGAAAGTGGTGGCGAGAATTCCTCTTAACCCTCAGAGGGCTTTGATGTTGAGTCCCTGATCAGATGCGGCATGTTGGCGCGCTTCTCTTTTGAAGAAATTTAGCGATGGGCGAACCCAGCTTCCCGCGTGCGGGCAAACATGGACGTTGTGTTTGAACAAGTATGTGCAGAGCTTCCGCACGGCAGCGATCACGAGAGCCGGAAGAACATTGATGATCCAAGCGGCTGAAGCCGGACAGAGCCCCTGGCGAGCTGACCGCTGTCGCCAGGCGCGCTGTGGTTCATCTGAACAACCGGCCGATATCTGTTTAGAGCGGGGCGCCGGGCTGAGAAGAGGGGGCCGCCGCGGCTGGCTGCTGGCGGGCCCTCTACCTAAGTACAAGGTCGCGCATGTTCCCCACGGCCCCGTCCCAAGTCAGCATTTTGGACTGGCCAGACTAATAAGCCGTGTGCAAGATGGACTTGGCTGCCGGGTCGATCCCGTCGGCCCTACGGCCCCGTGCTGCGGATAGGTGCGGACCCCGAGGTGCGGGGCGATCTGCTAACCGGCCATCAGAGATCGCAAAAAAGCGGCCCCGTTTCCAGAGCCGCTAGTAGTTTCTCACTCTTCCACCCGAGGCTGCAAAGCTCCGCGCGCGACCACAAACCCCGGCTCGCCTCGGCTCGACCTCACATGCATCTTCTCAAAGATTGCGTAGAGGAGCACGAAGATTGGCAGGAAGACAAAGAACCAAACCCCCGCCTCCTCGGTTCGTGCGAATTCGCGGTTTGGATTGGTGTCGGTTGCATGAGGCGTTGGGGACAGCGGTCGAGCGAGCCGCTGACGCTTCACGGACCGGCCGAGCAGTCGCCGAAATGTCGCGCCCGAAGGATGTGGGTTCATCTAACGCTCAGAGCGCGAGCATCAGCGGAAATTTGCGCACGAGATCGAGATCGACGTAGCCGGCGCTATTGATCCGCTCGTGCGGACAGAAGGCCAGGGAGGCGGTATCGATCTCCAGGCCGTCACGTTTAATCGCTTCGCGCGTGCCAAGACGGCCAGCCCACTTGTTCTCACCGTTTTTGGGATCGGGACGCATAGCGTCAATACGGCTGTATCGCTTGTCATCGGAAATCTCCAAAGGTGCTGAAAATCGACCGCTCGCAATGGGAAATAGATTACCTTCCAAAATGCCGCTCACAAGCAGTATCGTTGCTGTGGATGCTCAGTGTCCTTGGGGGAAGTTGTCCCCGCTACCGCTTCGCCGGCTCGGCGGCGAGCCAGTTGCCTTTTAACCCTGGGCGGAGTTCCGCTTTTCCATGTCGGTCCGACCAGTCCATAACTTTTTCTGAGTTGCCGCAACCAAGTCAGCGAGCTGTTGGGCGAGGATCATCAACACCTCGGCGTGATCGCGCCGCTCTTGTCGATCCATGAGCATATCTGCGAGCAGCAGAGCAAGTTCGACGACGAAGTCCGCCGATTGGATCGCGAGACGACACGTCGCCTGATGACGGTTCCTGGTGTCGGCGCGGTGACGGCCTTAACCTTCCGCCATACGATCGATGACCCGTCGCGCTTCCGATCAGCCTCGACAGTCGGAGCCTATCTGGGCCTTACCCCTCGGCGCAACCAATCTGGTGAAACTGACACCAGTGGCAAGATATCGCGATGGGGCGACCGGCTTCTCCGAAGCTACCTGTTCGAAGCGGCGACCGTTCTGCTTTATCGAACGAAGAAATGGTCCTCTCTTAAGGCTTGGGGAATGAAGCTCGCAAAGCGAATCGGCGTGAAAAAAGCGAAGGTCGCCATCGCACGGAAGATCGCCGTGATTTTCCACTGCATCTGGGTCGACGGCACGTCGCTCGACTGGGGCCAGGCGAAGCCGTCCTGATCGCATCTCATGAAGTTCCTGGTCCGGTCCGCCGGGCTGGCGATGTCCCGCTGGGACGGTGGTCGTGGTGACTTCAGTCAATCGGCTGGTGACGGCTTGTCCGTACTCCGCCCCACACGTTGAGGCACCCGATCCGGACATCATCATGAGGCGCTTTGCGACCTCAGAAAGGACCATGACCCCAGCGATGCATCAGCAGGCCAGGTCGATCCAATGCCCGGCTAACAATCGTATGTCAGCCGCGCTCGCCCGTCTCCGCAACCCCGACCAGCTCCAACGGGGCAAGCGCTACCGCCGTGCCGGGTGGAGAGCAAGGAAGTAAGGAAGTGGCTTGACAACAAAACGCAATTAAAGGGCCGATTAACATTTCGCAGCAACGGAAGCTGTGACGGGCGACAAATGGAGCAAAGGCCACTCGAAGATGGAACCTCGACACCCTCTGCTGGTTTGAGTTCCGCAACGCTATTGAAGCGCCCGGGGATACGATGAACAAGGTCAAATACCGGCTGAACGATCCACGCCTGGCGCCACGCCGGACCAAGCTCGAGATCCCCGGTTGGGCCGGCAAGCGCGACCCGCGCGCGAACGGTTCACGTGAGCAAGTATGGCATTGCGTGCCCTTTTCGGAGGGCGCTCAATACGGGATCGAGCTGTTTTACCCCTACGACTTCGAGCTTCATGTCAGCACCAACGACGGCCATTTGACCTTCGAGGCAGATTGGGGAGAGCCGCCAGACGGCGGGGCCGAGTGGCCGCCGTTCAGGAATTTTGGCGATACTTTTTATACCTACCAGATCCTGCTCGATATGAAGGTGGAAAAGGGCATGGCGGTTCGCACCGAGCCGCATCCGCGATTCTATACCGACCGCACGGACACCGTGCCGGTCGCGGTGCCGGCGCTGATCCGAAACTGGTGGCCGATGCTGTTCTTCTGCGTTTTCAAAGCGCCCGCTGAGGGACGAACCCACATATTCAGGCCGAACGAGCCGTTCGCCCAGATGATCGTGATCCCGGAGGAAGCTGCGTTCGATCTTGAGCCGATGGGTGAGGAGGAATGCGCTGAACGCGAACTGCAGTCGCGCCGCATCTATGCCAACCGTCCGAACTTGTCAGCCGGAACCGAATGGACTTCATCAACCAACACAGTGTTCGACGGCACGTATCGCCATCTGCACCGGGCTGCGAAGGAAAAGGCCCGCCGAGATTAAAAAAACAGGACCGTGAAGGTCCTGTTTCGTCACGGCGATTCGATCAATAGTCGCGGCGATAGAAGCTGTGATGGTGGTGATGATGATGATGATGATGATGGCGGCGATAGCGCGGCGCCACGACGACGCGCGGATAGTAGCTGTGGTGATGATGGCGATAGAAGCTGTGATGATGGTGGTGGTGGTGATGATGATAAAACTGAGCTACCTGAACATTTTCCGTCGCCGGGGCGGGAGCGAACTTGTCAACTACTTGTAGTAGTGCGACGGCGTTTGGAATCGGCTCTAGCAGGTCGGCATAAGAATTAACCCGTAAAACATCCGTCGGAGCCGGCGCAGGCGCGGCTTCGGCAGCATTGAACGTGCCCAGCGTCGCCACCGCTCCCAATAATCCAGCGATCTTCTTGTCCATGGTTACTCCTCCAGTTCATGGCGCCGGACATAGAGCCGGTTGCCGCAACGCGACGGACTACTGAATGTTCCTCAGAGCCAAACTACGGGATCATCGCGAATAGCCGCCGCCAACATGCTCATTTCCGGGTGGCATCGCGTCAGTTAGCGCGGAACAGCGACATGTCCGGAGTTGATAAGACCGGAACTGATTGGACGACAGTCAAGGCGTCGCTTTTGACCGTGCGCCCCGAGGGCGCGATTTATCAGTGAGGGAGGGTCTCACCCGGATAATTGCCGATTGGTCCGGAAGCTGGCTGGCGGCACGGCCGGGTAACTGGCTGGGTCGGAGCCCTGCGACGAAGGCGGCCTTGGGCCGCTGAGCGATCCGATGGGCCGTAAAGTGAAGCCCGAGCAGGCCTCAAAGTTCTCATGCGGATGCCGACCCTCCGGCCATTTGGGGAAGGCCGCTCGCGTGGGGAAGCAATCGACATGCGCACCCACGCGATCCGCCGGGGTAGTGGATACGGCACGTCGGAAGGGTGGTTCGCAGTTACAGGGGGAGACCCGTCGCGGACGGGAGTCGGACGGGGCAATAGGAGCGTTGATGCTGGGTAACGCCGGCGAGCAAAGGGCCCCGACTTCTGGTGCGCTTTTGAAGATGGTGAGGTGAAGGTGATTGGTGATGAGCCTGACAACGCCTGGTAGGATCCGGAGCCTTCAGAGAAAGCGCTAATGCAAGGCAAAGGCGGAGCCCACATTCCGCTTCTATCTGCTCTAACGACAATATCTGTCGCGACGACATCCTGGTCCGCGCCTTATCGGCTCGCCCGCGTCAATGCGGGTCACCGGTGTGGATGGGATGACTTTTGCTCGCATCGAGGAGCAGGGCCTGGAAGCATGGTTGGCGGGCTTGCGCGCGGAACTTGTCTCGAAGACATACCGACCTGATCCGGTGCGGCGGGTGCCGATCCCAAAGCGAATGGTGGCGAGCGTCCGCTCGGCATTCCGACCATTCGTGATCGCGTAATTCAGACTGCCGCCAAGATCGTGATCGAACCCATCTTCGAGGCTGACTTCGAGGACAATGCCTACGGCTACCGGGGGCGCTCAATATGCTTTGGACGCGGCCGGCCCACAGCGTGGAAGCGTTCGCAAATCGATACTTGTCCGACCTGCAGATGGCAGCGGCGGAAATCGTTGAATTATTTGCGAAAGCGGTCACGTCGCGGAAAGGCCTAAGTAAGGCCCCAACGGCAGCTGTTGGATGAAAGGCAGACATCCACAACACTCAATTGCGATTGGCCGCTATTGCGCAAAGTGGTCGGTCGTCCTTTCGACCTCTATTCCCTGAAATTGCCGGATTTGCGGGTTCGCCCCCCAATGGCAAAAGCCCTTTGGCTCGAAGGGAAATTGTCGTTCACGATAGAGCAGCTCGTCGGCGATCGATTTCACACCGGAGGAGTATTCGAACACCATGCCGTCGGGCCCCTCGAAATAGAGAAAGCGGGCCGATGAGGATGGATGCCGCCCTGGGCCGAATGTGATGGGAACGCCCTTCTCCCTTAGGAAATAGTAGGAACGCATCACATCGTCGCGTAAGAACAATATCGAAATTCAGCATGCGGAGGCCGGATCCATCTTCCGATGGAACCGGGCGGCAGCTACACCGCCCAGCAGCAGCGAGCCTCCTGCTCGATGCCGGCGATAACCGCATTGCCAGCGGGCCGACTTCCGAGTTTGACCCACCCCTCAATGATATGATCGGCTGGTGCAGCAGCACCACCAGCGTCAGAAAGGTCCGGGCGCGGTCAAGCGAGGGTTTCGGCATTTTACTGGCACCGCCGTGGTGTCGGCGGCTTTCATCGTGACGGACGTCGATGACATGAGCGCGCCCCTTGTCGTTTGTGATGCCAATAGATTGCTTCCGGAGACAGTTGCTCCGCCCTATTTTTCTGTCCGATTGAAAAGCTCCGCAGGTTGCGGGATGCTCCGCCACCCGTGCGCGTCTACCCAACCCAGAGATCGGCGTCGGAAGGCAATTTGCGATTCCGGGTTGAGGGCGCGTTCTATGGTCTTGGATCGCCGTCAGCCGGTCACTTTCGGTGCGCCGTTGGGCTTTTTCGGTATCAGCCATTTCCTCATGTCAGCGGCAAAGCCAAGTTGTCCGGCTTTTTTGATGGCCTTGGATCGCATCGATCCGGGCGGCAACGTTCTTGCCTGTGCCAGAGCCTCAGATGCCCGGGCAGCCCAATCGTGACTATCGGGGATCGTTGGGGGCAGTTCTATCATGTCATGATCCTTACTGTGGCCCTCGCAGGTGGCTCTGTACCCAACCGACAGCATCGGGTGTCATCGGGTCGGCGGTTACCTGCGCCTCTTGAATAAGGCCGCACCTG
>CAWILG010000031.1:0-27160 GCA_963836765.1 uncultured Alphaproteobacteria bacterium | reverse complement strand
CACCAGAAGCTTTTCCGCAGCCCTCCGCCACTGTCCGCAAAAGCCCATTTGAGACCTGCAACACGGGGACTTTCTCAATCCCGACCCTCCGCGTGTTTCCGCTGGCCTCCGGCTATTTTGCTGGTATCCTTGTTGGTAGATCGCGAGTCTGTTGGTACCGCGATGCTACCCGGAACCTCACCGATGCCCACACGCAATGACACCGCCTTCCGCTCCGCGAAGCCTCGCGAAAAGCCCTTCAAACTCTCGGATAGCGGCGGCCTCTATCTCCTGATTCAGCCGAACGCGACGAAGCTTTGGCGCCTCGCCTATCAATTCGACGGCAAGCAAAAGCTTCTCGCGCTCGGGCAGTACCCGGTGATCTCGCTTGCGGACGCGCGCATCAAGCGCGACGCCGCAAAGAAGTTGCTGACCGATGGCGTCGACCCGTCGATCGAGCGGAAAGCCGAACGTCGCATGGCGCAAATGTCTCGGCGCAACACATTCAAGGCTTCGCTGAAGAGTTGGTAGCAAAATTCAAGGCCGAGGGCGATGCACCTACGACGCTTAAGAAGAAACAATGGTTGCTCGACTTCGCCATCGCGGAGTTTGGCAATCGACCGATCGCCGAGATCAAGGCGCCCGAGATCCTCGAGGGCCTACGTAAGATTGAGAAGCGTGGCCGGCACGAGACGGCAACGCGGGTTCGCAGTACTGTCGGCGCCGTCTTCAGGTACGCGATAGCCACGGGTCGGGCCGAGCGTGATCCGTCGGCCGATCTCCGTGGAGCACTGATCACGCCGACCGTCACGCATCGGGCGACGATCGTCGAGCCGAACGCCGTCGGCGCCCTGCTTCGCGCGATCGATGGCTTCCAGGGTCAACCAACAACGCGCTATGCCCTGCAGCTGGCGCCGTTGGTATTCGTCAGACCCGGCGAGTTGCGAAAGGCGGAGTGGAGCGAATTCTTCATTTCTGACGCCGAGTGGCGGATCCCGGGCTCAAAGATGAAGATGCGCCGGCCGCACCGAGTTCCCCTCGCCCCACAAGCCCTTGCCATCATCGCTGAGCTGCGAGAGATCACCGGCGGGTCAAGGTATCTATTCCCGTCGGTGCGGTCCTGGCATCGTCCGATTAGCGAGAACACCTTGAATGCTGCGCTACGCCGGCTCGGTTACGATAAAACCGAACTGACGGTGCACGGCCTGCGATCGACGGCATCATCGCTACTAAACGAAAGCGGCAAATGGCACGCCGACGCGATCGAGCGGCAGCTGGCCCACCAAGAGCAGGATGAGGTCCGCGGCGCCTACACCCACGCCGCCGAGTTCTGGCAGGAGCGCGTACGCATGATGAAGTGGTGGGCATCCCATCTCGATGAGCTGCGCGAGCGCGGCCGCGTGGTGGCGCTGCGCGCCTAAACCAATTGGGCCGCCGGCGCTGGCACCGCCGGCGGGTCGATCACCGCGCGCTGGGAGGTGCGATAGTGACGTTCGATCCGACAAACCTAACAACGTTCGAGGAGTTGCAAAAGATCATTTTGCGGCTTGAGCTAAGCCCTAGTGCGAAGGCGCTACCTGCTCACTGGACGCCGTGGAGCCAACCGGTACCAGCGCTTCCGATCGACGAATTTGTCACCGCCCTTGCAAGGCGAAAGCGGAAACCGTTGGTTCGCTCTCCGGATGAGTTGGGATGCTACCGACTTGGCGAGTGTCCATATGCTATTGCTCGAGCGGGCGTTGCTGAGGCAATCAAGCTCGCCACAATAAACGATGAACTCAACGATTTTAAAGCGGTCACGACTTCCAAATTAAAGGACCTCAAGACAGAGCTCCCGGCACTTAAGTTGGGGCTCCTTAGTGCCATTAATCACATCGGATCGATCGGTTCGTCCCAAGAGTGTTACCAAGAACTCGACTTTAGTAAGCTGTCGATTCTTCAAGATAGATTGCTTGCGGCTCTTGTTACTATCCGCGATTCGATGCCGCAGATCAAAGCCCTTCATTTAGAGAGGTCGCAGCATCGCGGAAATTTGTGGCGCCAGTCGTTCGTGGGTTCGCTATTCTTCACATGGTGGACTCTCACGAACAGTGATCCGTCATCAAGCTGAGCACCGTTCCTTGAATTCGTGGAGGCGTGCTGGTCAAGCCTGTCACCCAACAGTCTTCCGGAGGTGAGCTGGGAAAGTGCTATCGACAGCTCCTTGGGGAGAGGTTCGAACAGCACCACATGGTGGCGCGAGACGACACCGTGGCAGAGGCAAGCGACTCGGCCGCGCTTGATGCCTGGCGGGGGGTGATCCCCCCCGAGATTTTTGAGGGGGGATAATCCTTTCACGTAATCGAGTCTCCGTTTATGTCCGTTTTGCGCCTGCGGACTGGCGCGAGCCAAAACGGAGACTCAGCGGTGACCGACGAAATGAGCTACGAAGAATATGTTAAAGCTCACAACCTGCCCCCACTGGTGCCGGTAAAAAAGGCCTGCGAAATCGCGAACGTTGGCCACACCCGATTCTATGAGTTGGTCGCACAGGGCGCATTCACGCTCATCCCCAATGGCAGCAGACGCAACGTCACCGCGAAGCAGCTTCACAAGCATTATTTGACACTCGTTGCTCGGGCGTCGTCCGCGGCCTGACTGCCGGCGATGAATTCGACCAGCACCATCCCGTGCACTTCGCAGTCGGCTGCAACCGACCAACGATTGTTTCAACCCGCCGCGCGCGTGGCTGTGAGTAAGCTGCTCCGCCGAACCAAATCTGCCAAGGCGGCCGACCACAGAGAAGATCTGTCAAGACACAGCCTCGTAAATGATGGGAGTCATAATGCAAAGCACTAACGATTTTGGCGGCGAGAACATGATCTCGATCGACGCGGCAGTCGAGTTGTCGGTCGACCACAGCAAGGCGGTCTCCACGAAGCAATTCGAATTCCATGATATTGACCTGCCCCGGGATTTTCGGACCGGTGATTACTTGAGAGACTGCCCTCCGAATCGGAGGAGCGGATGCGCAAGTCAAGGTTCACGGACGAGCAGATAGTGGCGATCCTGCGAGAAGCGGATCGAGAGCCGATCGGCGTGGTCGCCAAGAGGCATGGGATCAGCGAGCAGACGATCTACACGTGGAGGAAGCGTTTCGGAACGTTCCAGGCTGACGATGTACGCCGGCTTAAGCGGCTTGAAGCTGAGAACGCGCGGCTGAAGAAGCTGGTTGCCGAACGCGACCTCGAGATCGAGGTGATGAAGGAGATCACTGCAAAAAAATGGTGAGCGTGCCGGCTCGCCGTGCCGGAGTAGCGTACGCGACGGGCAAGGGCCTGTCGCAACGGCGGGCTTGCACGCTGCTCGGTGTCGGGCGATCCGCGTTGCACTATTGCTCGACGAAGCTGGCGAAGGATACGCCGGTGCTGGCGCGGATGGCGGAGTTGGCGGCGCAATATCCGCGTTATGGTTACCGGCGGATCGCGATCTTTCTTGGCCGCGACGGTCATGTGATGAGCTTTGGACGTGTGCACCGTCTGTGGCGGCAGGCGCGTCTTCAGGTGCCACACAAGCGCCCAAGAAAGCGCATCGCGACCGGCCGCCCACGCCCGAACGCGCCGACGGGCGCCAACCAGGTGTGGTCGTACGACTTCGTGTTCGACTGGTGCGCCAACGGCCAGCAGCTCAAGTGCCTGACCGTCACCGACGAATGGACAAAAGAGGGTCTTGCGATCGAGGTGGATGGCCGCATCCGTTCCGGCCGCGTGATCGAAGTGTTGTCGCGGCTGGTGTCCGAGCGCGGCGCACCACTGTATTTGCGCTCGGACAATGGGCCGGAGTTTGTCTCCCGCGCCTTGCTGAAGTGGATCGTCGACCAAGGCATCGCCACCGCATTGATCGATCCGGGCAAACCCTGGCAGAATGGCGCGACGGAGAGCTTCAACGGCAAGTTCCGCGATGAGTGTCTGAGCCTCGAATGGTTCCGGTCACGGACCGAGGCGAAGGTGCTGATCGAAGCGTGGCGGAAGCACTTCAACACGGTGCGGCCGCATTCGAATCTCGGCTATCTCACGCCGGCCGCGTTCGCGGCCAAGCTCGAGCAGCAAGGCGCAACGGACGCCCAAGCGACGGGGCGGATCGCTGCGGTATATGGGGCCTCCGCGCCCCGCCCCGTCGCACAACCGTCCCGCAAGGGGCAAACGAAAGAAGCAATCGGGGTGGTCGTCTCAAGTTAAACGTGGTCCGAAGAAACAGGGCAGGTCAATGGCCAATCTCTTCCCGATGTTGAACGCCGAAGAATTGAAGGCGTTGGCCACTGACATTTTTGAGAACGGACAGCGCGAGCCGATTACCTTGTTCGAAGGCAAGATCTTGGACGGCCGCAATCGCTATATTGCCTGCCTTGACGCTGCTGTTGAACCGCTTTTCACCGAATATAAAGGTCGCCGTCCCATCGACTATGTCGTCTCGCTCAACCTGAAACGGCGCCACCTTAACGAAAGCCAGCGGGCGATGGTGGCGGCGAAGCTTGCGGACCTCCGCGACGGCCAACGCGCCGACAGGGTAGCTGGATCAATTGATCTACCTACCGCCGCGAAAATGCTTAACGTCAGCGAGTCCAGTATCAAGCGCGCCAAGACGGTGCAGCGTGGGGCGGCCCCCGAAATAGTCCGGGCCGTCGAAAGCGGCGACGTCTCCGTCTCCGCGGCAGCACAGTTTGCCAAGCTTCCGAGGGATAAACAGGCCGAGCAAATCGAGCAGGCAGCCAGCCCGGCCAATGCAATAAAGGCCGCGCAAGCTTCCAAGCAGCGGCAAGCGCCGAACAACGATCGGGCTGGAGTTGATGCGGCTGAGGTCGCAAACCTAGCTAATGGTTTGCTGGTCGCGCTGTCGGGAATCGTTCCGATTCTTCAACGACTCGAGGAAATCGGCTGCAGCGGCTTTTGGCAACAGATCGGACCGGCGTCGTTTCGCTTGGAACTGTTCCGAGGATTGCTCGACGCCCATGGTACTTTGGATTTTCTCCGAGACTTGTACGTCAAGCGGCAGACTTCGAGCGGTGCCATCCCTCCTCGAACAAGATCGTAACAGGGACTCGGCCACCGATCAGCCGACTCGACTGGAGGCAGAGGTTAGGCCCTCCACCACCGCACCGCGGATGGCCAGGCATGACGACACATATCCGGAGCTACCCGATTGTCTTGACCGACGGCGGCCAGCGGAACAGAGAGCGCCCACCGCGACCATTGAATCCGAAGGAGCGACACAGTGACCGCAGCCGTCTTACCGTTCCCGGCTGGGCGCCGGCATGGCTTCGTCGCGAAGCAGATCGCTCGCGCTTCGCTAGTGAACCCGGACTTTGGCGTCCGGTATCTGCAGTATCAGCTGAAGCTTCAGGGCGACGCCATGCGGCGCCGCGGTATCGAGGAGGTCGTCCAACGCGAGTTGCGGTGCATCGCATCCGCGGTTCGTCGGCCTTTGCCCAGAAACCTAGCCGACAATCTTGGCGGTGAGGCATGAGCCGACGCAAGGGAGCTTTGCCGCAGTTCGTGATGCATCCGATCGAAATGTTGGAATCCGCCGCCTATAGAGCCCTTTCTGTTTCCGGCCACCGCGTACTCGCGCGGATAGAGATCGAGCATGGGCATCATGGAGGCAAAGATAACGGACGACTTCCGGTAACCTTCGACGACTTTGAGGAATACGGGATCAGCCCAAAATCGGTCGCACCGGCCCTTCGCGAGGTTCAAGCTCTGGGTTTCGTTAACATCACTGCGCGGGGCAGAATTAGCAAATCAGATTTCGGGCGGCTCCCCAACCGCTTTAGCTTGACGTATCTCTCGGACACGCGCCAAAATACGCGGGTCCCACAAACGAATGGAAGCAGCACTTGACCCTTGAGGACGCGCTGAGAGTTGCGCGACATGCACGGGCGACTAAAGACGAACGTGCCGTAGCACGGTCGCGAGCGCGGTCCAAAAAATCACGCGCCCGGGATGAAGAAATCCCGGATTTGGGGCCAAAAAATCACCCCAAGGCTATCCCCCTTCAAGGGTCAAAAAATGACCCTACCGTATTGGGAGGAGAAAATGACCCTACTGTCTATATTCTCGGTAGGGAGGACGATGCAGCATGACTGCCGATCCGTCCCTGCAAGCCTTCCGCGCTCTGCGCGTCCATGTGAGCGAAGCTCTGGACCAGGCCAAGCTGGCCTATAAGTTTTCGCCAGGATCCTACACCTTCCGCTGCTTGAACGCCTGCCTGGCTGCCGAGGTAGCTTTGGACGTGCTGAGCGACTCGCTTTCAGCATCGGGGGATTAGTCATGCCCACGATTGTCGACAAAGAACGCATCTCGACGAGTTCGAATTCGCCGCAGGGCAATAAATGGGTGAACGCCGAGTTTCCTATTTATCTTGTCGAAGTACTCCGACGTTTCTAAAAGGGGCTTTGAATGGTTAAGGCAGATATCATTCGCAAGCTTCATGAAATTGCTGATTTTCAGCTTCTTGGCGGAGGGACGTGGCCGGCCAATCGGGAGAGCGCAATTAGCTGTCGGAAGATGCTGAAAGAGATGGGCCTCGAAGAGGACGTACCCGAAACTCCCGGCAATATACGACCCACAGCCCTCGGATTGGAGTTAAGCGTCGACTTGATGACAGTCTTCGCTGGCGTTTGGGATGTCTTCGACGTTCCCTTCATTCTCGAGAATGCCGGATATCTTGAGCAAGACGAGGAGAAGACAATCTGGGAAACTTCGTCAGAAGAGAAGGCCACGCGACGCATCCACCGCTATGTGCTTCGGGCATATCTCAAATTTTGCAATCACTCTCGATTTTTGAACTGACCCCGAGCCTGTGTCAAATCTACCGCCGTGCGCGACGCCCTGCGGGCGTAATCGCGGATTGCGCCCACAAATTGTTCTTACTTAGCGAAAGCAGATGGACGACAACATCCAGCCCCGGACTACAAATAATCCAGAAAAATCAGCACTTTAGTAAAACAAAAGTCGTATTATTTTTCGAGGCACACAATTGGGAGGCAACTTTGAAAAACGATTCCTCTGGGCTGCGGTCAAACAGCACTGCGCGACGGCTTGTCGGGCGTTCGAAATGTGGGGTCTGCCAGCATCCGGAGCGATGGCGAATTGAGTTGCTCAAAGCCGGGGGCGCAAGCTTGAATTCGCTCGCCCAAAAATTTGGCGTCAGTCGCGACTCCATCGACCGTCATTGGCACCGGCACGTAAGCTCCGAGACCAAGGCAAGCTATTTATGCGGCCCGGCTGAGCTGGCCAGTTTGGCAGGAAAGGCCGCTCAAGAGGGTGACACTGTACTTGACCATCTGCGCATGTGTCGGACCGTTTTGACTAGCCAATTGTCAGCGGCCAGCGAAGCAGGCGATACCCGCGGCGCGGCCTATGTCACCGGCCAGCTGGTAAAGGTGCTCGAGTCAATCGCTCGAGTTACGGGCGAACTTCGGTGAGCTTGCTCGCTCGACCACATACAATTTCAGCACGACAAATAACGTCGCACTCCTTGAGGAGAATCCCGTCTTTACCAGCCTGCAGGCCACCCTGCTACGCGCGCTCGGCCCATATCCCGACGCACGCAATGCCGTGGTGCTCGCCCTGCGTAGCCTTCACAATGAGCAGGAACCGGTTGTGCTCTCCGGGACACCTTCCGCTAAGGTAATCGATCATGTGCCCGCCTAGTCTTGCAGAATTGCTAGCCGATACGCTAGCCGACGGCGGCTGGCGTGCGAAAGCTCGCCCAGAGCAGTTACCCCCACCTGGAGATTGGAACGGCTGGCTGGTTATGGCGGGACGGGGATTCGGCAAGACCCGCACAGGCTCGGAATGGATAAGAGAGTTAGTCGAGACAAAACAGGCAAGTCGTATTGCGCTTATTGCGCCTACAGCCGCCGACTGCCGCGACGTCATGGTAGAGGGACCGGCTGGAATTCTGGCGGTTTCCTCCCCCTGGGAACGGCCTCAATATGAACCGAGCAAACGACGTCTAACTTGGCCGAGCGGCGCCACCGCGACGATGTTCTCTAGCGAAGAGTCCGATCGCCTGCGCGGCCCGCAGCACGATGCCGCTTGGTTTGACGAACTTGCCGCCATGACAGATCCATCCGCAACTTGGGATATGGCCAGCTTCGGTCTGAGATTGCGTCGGCCACGCTGGCTAGTCACGACCACGCCCAGGCCCATCAAACTGATCCAGGAACTGTTGGCCCGTGAAGGACAAGATGTGATTGTTACCCGCGGCAGTACGTTCGACAATGCTGCCAACCTCGCTCCAGCCTTTCTAGAGGCCATTCGAACTCGTTACGAAGGCACCCGCCTGGGCCGACAAGAGCTTTTTGCCGAGCTTCTGTTGGACGTCCCAGGGGCGTTGTGGACTCGCAATATGCTTGAGCGAGCGAATGGCCATTTGGGTTTACCCGATATGAAGCGCGTAGTTGTGGCCGTCGACCCATCTGGGACACGCGGCTCGGAAGATGGATGCGATAGCGTGGGTATCGTCGTGGCAGGCCTCGGCGCCGATGGATTGGGGTACGTGCTAGCCGACCGCACTTGCAAACTTTCGCCCGGCGGCTGGGGTCGCGAAGCGGTGAAGGCCTATCACGAATTCCACGCCGACCGAATGATTGCTGAGAGAAACTTCGGCGGGGCGATGGTCGAGCATGTGATACGGACGATCGACAAAAATGTGTCGTATCGTGAGGTTACGGCCAGTCGTGGCAAGATCGTCCGCGCGGAGCCAATCGCTGCACTTTACGAGCAGGATCGCGTTCGCCATGCAGGGGCGTTTGTCGAGTTGGAGGACCAGCTCGCGACGATGACAAGTGATGGTTATGTGGGTGTCCGTTCCCCCGACCGCGCTGACGCCTTGGTCTGGGCGCTTACCGACCTTTTACTTGATGTCGCGCCTGGCTGGAACTGGGTTGAATTTTATCGACGAGAATCTGAGAAAGTTGCATTGATATCGCCCGAACCAACGGTGCATATGCGCGGGCCCGAGCAAGCCAAGTTCACGACGTATTACTTGCGAAGCGGCATACAGTTGAGGTTCGAAGCCGATGGTACGGCGATGATTCCGACGGAGGATGTGCCGACGTTTCGATCTCTCGGATGGAGAGAAATCGGCCCCACCGCGATTGATATAGGAGCCTAGTGGATCGTCGATTTCAAGCCGCTCCAATGTGCCGGTGGACGGCGTCACACAATAGGTTCAAGTGGTAGATTTTGCTTATGTTTTCAGACGGTGCCTGGCAACAATACCAACATCACTACCATCAAATCGCGATTGGCCGACCGGTAACGCTCCGTTACCGCCGATACCCTCACGCCGCGCCGTGCTGATTCCCGCCAGGGGCCACCGAACTGATTTGACGTTGACCCAACGTTTATTCAGCAGGCTCTAGAGTCTGGTGTGATTCGGCGTGGGGTCCCGGTGCCGATCGGCGCGTTAAGCTTCTGGTCCACCCGGCGGCGCAGGGGTCACTCTTGGAAGCTTATTCACATCGACGACCCCAAAAGGCTCCGAAAACAGATCGCGGCATGGCAACGGCAGCGAAATAAAACGCGAAACCGCATCAAATGGATGTTCACAACCGACAAAGCCCGCGCCAAACTCGGCCGCGCCTATCCAACGACCGACAAAGAGTCAAAACCACTGTGAGGAACCACTAGGGACCTCCGTGGCGTTGACAAGCGATACAGCAGCGGAAAGTCAGGATGCAGCGATAGGGCAAACTTCCCCAACCGCTCGCGCATTTCATCCAGAAAGAAGCCGTTCTCGACGCGCTGTTTTCTATCGGTGGCGAAGCTCCTTATCCCGCTCAGGCTCCGGCACCGTGTGGCGCCAAAACCCAAATCATTGGCGCGCAATAACAAGACCCGGATCGGGGTGTTCGGGTAGAAAGCCTTGCTGGGGATTTTGATAGCCTGGCCATGGAAATGACGAAAAAACATCGCCGTCCGCACCGGAGCCAACGGGGCGCCGCTCGACATCGCTCAACACCGAGTTTCCAATGATTGGTCTAGTGCTTGTGACCCATGGGCGCCTTGCCAACGAGTTCAGGGCGGCGCTCGAACATGTCGTGGGTCCGCAAAAGCAAATTGAAGCCATCAGCATTGGAGCAGAGGACGACCCCGAATTGTGTCGCAGTGATATCATCGAAGCGGTAAATCGCGTCGACAGTGGCGACGGTGTCGCCATCCTCACCGACATGTTCGGCGGCACCCCCTGCAACCTTGCAATTTCCTGCATGAGCCGCCCGAAGGTGGAGGTGCTCGCAGGAGTCAATCTTCCCATGCTCTTCATGCTCGCCAACGTGCGCTTGGAGTATTCTCTGCCCGAGGCTATCGTCATGGCCCAGGAGGCCGGCCGCAAATACATCACGATCGCCAGCCGCGTACTCGCCGACGATCTGGGGAATAACAACTCAGTCCGTTGCAATAAGTGTTTGTGTAGGGATCTATCAAGTAATCTCACTTGGTGTGAATGTAGTCTCCATTGAAGAATTTGCTGCGAAGATTGGCTCAACCACGGTGATATTTGAAACCGTGCTCCGAGCCGTCGGAATTGGTTTGGCTATCTACGCAATTGTGAAGGCCAGACAGTTCGAACGCGAGAAAGAAACGAAGCCAGTCGCCGTCTAACTTCGTGGGATCATGGGTGCAGACAGCGGGGCCCTCACTAAAGGCTGGTCTACAGTGAAAGTTTGATCGATTTGCGCCGATAGCGCCGGGATCACCGTTGGCACGGCACGAAGCGCCATCCGGCACTTCCCAAACGGAGCTGAATGATAAAATGCAAAACGACTTTCGACAGAAAGACCTTCATGTAGTGAAAAAACAAACGAGTAAACCTGCCCTCCTCCTGATCGTCATCGCTGCGGTCGGGTTGTTATCAATCGGTATTCCGGCGGCCTTCAGCCACTCGGTCGTCTCGTCGACGCTGGCGGTGCAGAGATAGGCAAAGCCACAGCCCTCGAGGTGCCGGCGTTCGCCGGCAACGACCTGCAGCAGGTGTACCGGCCCCGGATCACCCAGGCGCAGGCGCCGCGCGGCCGGTCGCCGCACCCGCCGCGCCAGGATGCCGAGCTGTTTCAGCCAGGCGACGCGTGACTTTTCCTCGATGCTGGACTTTAAATAAATGTCCTGACACGCCACGGGCCCCGACACCGTCGGGGCCCGTGAGGCCGCCTGCCAGCGATGCCTACTTCAGCGAACTGTTGATCGAGGTGAACTTGTCGTTCAGGGTGCCGCCGAGCGTATTGACGATTGCGATGATCGCCAGCGAGATGCCCGCCGCGATCAGGCCGTATTCGATTGCGGTTGCCCCCAACTCATCGGACCAGAATTCAGACAAACGACGCTTCACGTGAGTCTCCATGCCACAAAATGGATGCTGTACTTTCCACAGTGGCGGACAATGAAAGAGGAAACCTAAAGGTTGGGTGAATCGGGTTTCAGAAACAGCGGGATAGTGAATCGATCAAATTTTAACGACCGACAAGCGGTCCCAAGGGCTCCTGTGCTCACTGCTCTTTCACGATTTGGGTGCCGATGACGCGGGCGCGGGGGTTGCCCTCGCGCACATCCCAGTAGGTCGGCAGTTCCAGGTCCATCACCGGGAAGACGTCGAAACGCTCGTCACCCAAGACGGCGGCGCCGTGGGCGAGCGCATCGTCGATGGTCTCGAACTGCTGGACGTAGCCGCAGTGGACCGACCAGAGGGCCCACCAGGCCGGGTCTGACCGGCGGTGTTCCGGCTTCAGCAGGTAGGTGTGCTGCGGCTTATGCCACGGGTGTCGTCACCGAGCGGATCAGGTATTGGGTCGTGCTCTTCATCCCCGATGCTTGTTGAAGTGTGCCCGGGGGGTGGTGAGGTTGCAATCCGATCCAGCAGCAAAACCCGCATGGTAAAATTGTCGCAGAGATGTTTCTTCGCAGACGCTTTGGCCGCAAAACGCAAATTATTGGCGTGCAATAACAAGCCTCAGATGTGTGGTTCAGGTAATAAGGACTAAAGCAAGCGACACAAATGGCAGCGCTAAATGACTGGCGAAGGGCCGTGTAAATCATAACGGGGAATGTAATGAACTTTAGATTGATCGCAGCTCTCGCGGTCTTGGTGCCTTCGGCGATTTTCGCTGAACCTGCATCGGCGACCATCTATCAGTGGAGTTTCACGGATAATACTCCGAATGGGATAACTGCCAGCGGCACCATCGACGTAGTCGGAGGTTTTGCGGTGTCAGGAAGCGGCACTTTGCTCGACCCCAACCAAGGCATTAACAGCAGCATTGCCATCGCTTTGATTACAGCAGGTTCAAACCCAGGTGGCGTTGGTACGATCGGTAACTCGTACGGGCACTTTGCGAGCGGCGGCGACCAGATATTTGACAATGCTTTCAATACGGCCAATCTTGCGAACCCGCTTACTGGGGATGGTCTAGAGTTTTTGGGAACGCCATTCCCCGATAAAATGAACTTGGCGACAGGTTTTAATCTGTGGGGCAACGGCGGCGGCAGCTTCACGGGGTATGTCGAAACTCCCAACAATCTCATTTACCAGGTAGACAACGGGACTACGACGTTTAGCGTGGCCGCTGTCCCCGAGCCCTCGACCTGGGCGATGATGATCCTGGGCTTCATGGGCGTTGGCTTCGTGGCCTATCGCCGCAAGGCGCAGGGCGGGTTTCGTTTCGCATAGATTGCGGTCCGACAGTTGGAACTGGGAAGGCCGCCTCATGGGCGGCCTTCTTTGTTAGAGGGCAAACGGAAGCCGCAATATGGACGAACGCACATTGACGGAAATGGCGCTTGACGATTTGAGGGCGCTGCATCAGAAGGTGGCATCCCTTCTCGCATCGAGATTAGAAACCCAAATAAGTGAGATTGAGGATCGGCTGCGGCAGTTGCGTGCATGCGTTGTGCCGAACCTCGCGGAAGAACCGTCTCGGCGTCAATACCCCGCGGTTTCGCCGAAGTTTCGCAATCCAGCTGAGCCGCACCAAACATGGTCCGGACGAGGCAAACGACCGGCGTGGGTAACAGAATTGCTCAATGCCGGAATGAGCCTTCAGGATTTTCAAATTAGCGAAATGACATCACGCGGTCTTAAACGATCTACGTCAAAGGGCGTAATGGTCTTCAAATGAAGCAAGATCCACACTTACAGGAATTGGCCGACATCAGGTTGGCTCGCGCGGTCTTGTCCGTGCAACTGGAAGTGTTGGCTGCTCGACGGAGCGGCCCCTTCTCTGTGGACCCTGCTAATCCCGCCGATAATAAAATCGACAAGAGTTTCGCACAACAAGCTGTGCTCGCCATGAGATACATCCCTGGCCGAGGATGAGTTCGGCCGGGCGCCCGCTTCTTGGTTATCTGGCTAATCGAGCCGGAGCAGCTTCCACCGTTCGGCCGTCCATGCGACTCCAGCTCCGATCAAAATCAAAGCAAGTGTTGCACTCAAGCTGCCCGGAGCGATGCAATTAATGCAACTCGTTACGATCGTCGGAACTTCGTTCATGCGGGACCTCAACTTCCAACCACTACATGGATCGCGCTCTCACAAAAGCAAGGGGCCGACATCCGCTATGGCACGGACATGGTTGGCCTAGCTGACGATGTCCGTTCTTAGAGAATAGTGCGGGGCATTTGACTGGACCACTACACAGCCAAAAATTTTTGTCGAAGAGGGTTGCGACCGCGGCCGCGCTTCATGTTGGGGGGTGGCAGGGGGCGGATCGAGGGGGCCTCGTTCACCAAGAGACAAATAGGCGTCCGCTCTGTGGGATAAATCTGTGGGAAGATCTGGTCGGCAAAATGCCGTAAGGAGAATATGTAAACGATTTCATAATGATATCTGGCGCTCCCTAGGGCCGTCGCGTAAAAATCGAGTGGTTGGATTTTCAATGACTTAGGTGGCTCGACAGATCAGAGCGTGTGACGCAGTGTAAGACGAATTGCCGACACGTTCGCTTGCTAAAAGCCAGTGGGGCCCGTCGCCGGTCGCGACATCGGCCTAGTCCCAGCCCCCAGTCTGCACCGGGTCGGCGTTTGGCTGGCGGCGGGCGCGAGAATACCACGGCGGAGGCAGCAACCATGAGCGATAAAAGCGTGACCGGGGACGACGAGATTGATCTGGCGCTGATCACGCTCGCGCTTATGGAAAGCGATTTCGATCTCGACAAGGTCGCCAAGAGGTTCAAAGGCTTGGGCGAGAAACGGCGGATACGCGACGTGCTGGCCCAAGCGGAAGTCCGCATCGACAAGGTGGAGAGAAGCACCCACGATCCGGAGTCCCGGCTCGCAATGCGCCGGTTGCTCGCGGACATCCGCAGGGAATCGCGGAAAGCAGGATCATGATGACGAAGATCCTGCTGGCCCTGCTGACGCTCGCGATGATGACCGACGATTTGCTAAAAGCAATTGCTTGCGCGCTCTAATCGGAGGAGGGTCAGAAGGCCCGTCGCCGGTCTGTCCAGCGACGCCAAGGCCCATCGAAGCCCCCAAGCCCCGCTGGGTCGGCGTTCGAAGGCTGGCGGCGGGTGCGATGCCGGCAGGGTCAGCAGGACGACCCGCTAAGGTCGCCGTTGATGGGCGCGCTGTCTGCCGCCGTCGCCGCTAACGAACACCCCCCCGAAATAGCGCACAGGCGACGCGGGCTGCCAGGGCGGCGGCGGCGATTCCGGGGCGCGGTTTGGCGGCGGCTAAGGAAACCGATGGATTTGAGTGCGCGAATTGG
This sequence comes from uncultured Alphaproteobacteria bacterium, assembly GCA_963836765.1. GTDB lineage: Bacteria > Pseudomonadota > Alphaproteobacteria > Rhizobiales > Xanthobacteraceae > Bradyrhizobium. The sequence continues at coordinate 12,436 of CAWILG010000031.1, read as the reverse complement.
CGCGGGCAAACGGGAACACCGCGCGATCGCGGCCACGAAAGCACCGCGGCCAGGTCGCCGCCAAGGCAGCCGCAGGGATTGGGCCGAGATCAATCATATCCTCGGCGAGTAGGCCGTTAGCGTCCGCGGCCGAGTCCCTTGGCTTTCGTCACCAGCGCGGCGCCGGCTTCGATGACGGCCTGAACCTGTCCAGGCAACGCATCGCCGGTTCGCTTTGAGGCTTTCCAGTGCGCCCGCTCGTGCTTGTTGATCCCGGATTGCTCTGTGCAGCCGATGCAGGGGATGGCATCGGCATCGTCATGTGCAACCCTCCATGTGTTGCATTGTCCGCCACCCGTTTCCGTGGGCTGTGGCGATAGAAGCCTGGCTGGCGGGCTAGCGCGCCCCGCCAGCCGACCTATTCCGCAGCTACCCGCCGCCGCATATCGACTCCACCGCAGGCCCAGCGCCAGAGCCTGACTGGTCCCGCAGAATTCTTCCAAGGTGGCCCGTCCTTTGACGGGTCTTCATCCCGACACACATATAGGGGTAATTGATGCTTTTTTCTTAACCATCCATTAACCATGGCCTGTAACCGTGCCGGTGGCGCATTGCGACCTCTCCGATGCTTGGGGTTGAACCATGACCAAATTGACGCTGCGTGAAGCCAGTCGCCGCCTGATAAGTGGCCGGTTGTATGCCACCACAAAGGGCACCGGCGGTTACCAGTTTGAAGCCGCCGAACTGCAGGGGATCATGGTGTCCCTCCCATCCAGCACGGGTGAAACGGTGGTGCCGAAGGCAACACCGGACCTCACCCCGGTCCTGGAAGCGCAGATAGCCGCCTTGCGCGCCGTCTCCGAACTGTTGCGGGCGCAACTGACAGACACCCGCAAGGAGTGCGACCGCTGGCGGCAGAAGGCCGAGCGGTTAGCCCTGCCGCCCCCGGCACCGGTACCGGCGCCACTCCGCCGACGCCGACGCCGCTGGTGGCGGCCGGGCTAGTAGCTCGTCTTTTCCAAGGACGAATGACGCGCAATCCTGATCCTTGTGAGAAAACGTAGCGATCTGGAATGGGCTACGGCCCACCAGCTGATGACGCTGACAACGCACCGATCATCGTCGCCAAGCTGGACCGCCTAGGTTCTGTACTCAAACCCCTTGTCGTTGATGATGCGGAGTGATTCAAGGCTTCCAAATGGAGGCTTTGATGGCACGCTTCGATTTGACGGACGCCGAATGGACGATCATCGCACCGTTACTGCCGGGAGCTGAGGGCAGGAAGAATGGCCGGCCCCGGCCGGATGATCGCAAGGTCCTCAACGGCATCTTCTTCGTGTTGCGCACCGGCACTCCCTGGCGTGATCTGCCGGAGCGCTATGGGCCCTACACGACCGTATACAACCGGTTCAATCGCTGGGCGAAGGCAGGCATCTGGCTTCGAATATTCGAGGCGCTGGCGGCAAGATCGCCGCAGTCACTGCAACTGATCGACTCATCAATTATCCGCGCTCACCAGCATGCGGCGGGCGGTAAAAAGGGGGTCCGGATAACGCCATCGGCCGTTCTCGTGGAGGATTAAGTACCAAGATCAACGCGGTAGTCGATCAGCAGGGTATGCCTGTACGGATCGTGCTCTCGCAGGGTCAATCGTCTGACAAGACCATTGCGCCGACCTTGATCGAAGGGCTCAAGCCGGATCGCGACCTCGTCGCTGACCGCGGCTACGACGCCCGGGCCATCATCGACCTGGTCGAGGCTCGTGGTGGCCGGGCGCACATCCCGACCTCCCGCGACCGCAAAGTCCAACGCTCGGTCGACCACTTCATCTATCGCCAACGCAACCTGATCGAGCGCTTCTTCAACAAGCTGAAGCATTTTCGTCGCGTCGCAACGCGCTACGACAAAACCGCTCGAAACTTCCTCGCAGCTGTGGGGCGGTGGGTCTGTCGCAGCGCCAGAACGTCTATCCCGCCGATATCGCCCTGATCTTCCCCATCGCGAAGACCGGAAAGCCCCGCAAATACCACATCCCTGATCAGCCACCGGTCTCTGCTGACGCGTTATTGGCCGAAGGCAAATGGCAAAGGGTCAGTTGGCGGCGGGGCACCAAAGGTCGGCTGACATGTCTCTTCACTGCCCGCCGTGTCCGAGTTGCGGATGGCCATAAGCACCGGATGCTCGATAACCGTATGCAGTGCATGCCTGGTAACGAGGTCTGGCTCGTCGGCGAGCGGCGGTCGACCGGGGAGCAAAAATACTATGTCTCGAACCTACCGGCCGATGCCACCATCAAGACGCTCGCTGCCACGATCAAGGCCAGGTGGGTCTGTGAACAGGCCCATCAGCAGCTCAAGGAGGAGCTTGGGCTCGACCACTTCGAAGGTAGATCCTGGACGGGATTACATCGACACGCGTTGATGACGATGATCGCCTACGCCTTCCTCCAATCCCGCCGCCTCAAAGCAGCGGGACGGAAAAAAAAGAATCTCAGGACCGCCACCACAACCAAGCATGCCGGCCATCAGGCAAGTGATCCTCGACCTCTTCGCACGACCTCCACCCCGACAATGTCCTCACTGTGACATGTTCCTTGCAGATATCGCCAAACCTAAAGTGCCAAAGTAGTGCTAGCGCGCGACGTATCATTTCCGGTTTGATGGTGCACCGGATGCCGTTCATTGTCACCGAGCTAGGTGCCGACGTAGACCCGTTCATGCTGCACATCTGCTGCCTTGGCGGAAAGGAACCCGCAATGATCAGCCAGCGTACCGAGGAGGCGCTAGCTAGCGGCGGTGAGGGCGGGCGGCAAGGACTGCACCCGCCCAGAAGCCTGCTGAAAAAGGCCGCAGCCAAGGCGCGTGCTGAGGAGCTACGCCCGGTGCTTACCGAGCTGGCCGGCGATGTCGTGAGAAAACCATAGACCTGATGCGGCCCCGGCACCGGCTTCGACTTCGTGCCGCGATCACCGTTGAACTTCGTCCAGATGCCGGCGAAGGCGAACACTAGACGACTCCAGGAAGGCTGCTGGTGCGGGTTCGGGTTCGGGTCCGACAGTGAGCGGCCGATCCGCCCCAGCGCGGGCACGGCCCCATTCGCGGTCCCGGGGGGGGGGTAACTGGGCTCCGAGCGCGCGTCCATAATTTCTAGAAAGGCAGCGTTGCCTGGTCCCCTGACCAGTCGATGATCTCGAAAAGCATCCCGCGTTTGAGCATCTCTAACTCGAGGCTGCCGGCGTGATCCTTCCAGTCGGAGGTCTCCCGAACGCGAAATCTGGGCCCCTCGCCTTGTGCCTTGAGCGCATCGTCAGCTGCGAGCGCGCCACGAACACCCTCGTACATCATGGTTAGGCTATCGTTTGTGAAGGCTTGATAATTCATCAGGCGCCCCTTTGTGGGCTGCCGGCCGGCGGATTGCCCTTCAGCCGACGGCTCCTCCCTACGACTACGACCAGCAGGACAGGGTCGGGTAGATGGTGGAGCGGAAGGATTAATCCGCGGTTATCTCGACCGACGCATTCGTGGAACTCGACCGCAGGCCTCCCAGCGGCGGTCGGCCGTTCTTGCCGCCACGCTCCCGCGCTGTGAGCGCTGCCCAGCGAAAAAGAAGGGGTTTTTACCGCCTCAAGCCGCCGGCGATGGCTGAGCAGCCGCTGCCGGTGCCGGCCAAAACGATGCCATGGGAGGCGTCGGCTCACCGCCCCGCAGCCAGTTCAAGCCGTCCCAAAATCCAAATAGGTCACCGGTGCTTTGACCGCCCATCTATTGCCTTCTTTTGGTCACGTCTGCGAAGGAGCGTGATGGTTCTCGTAACGGGCTAAGCGCGCCAACTGTAGGGCGGCTGCAATGACGGATCGATCCCACGACGAGATCTCGCATGAGAACGACCTTCGGAACATCGTCCGCATTGTCTCGGCTTGCACGTTAGGCCTGTGGGCATTCGCAGCCGGCTTGCTGATCGGCACTTTTTTGTTTTCGTGATCGAGGGCGCGCTGCGCCGCCCGGTGCCGCCCGCACCGCGAACGCCCTCGGCGCTTCAACCCCAGCTTCGTCACGCGGCAGTAAGCTCGGCGCACGGTGAGTCCTATGGGCGCACGCCGGGCCCGACCATCCCTTGGCCCGCCGGTATGGCCCAAAATCGAACGTGAGAGAGATTCGTGGCGAAAACCGGCCCCGCAGTCCGGGTGTCCCGAATGTTGCTTCGTCCCAGCCTCTTGGACGAAATCGAAGGCGTGGCCGACGAAACCATTCTCCTGGCCCGACGAAGACACCCGGAAACGAACTGATGCTCTCATCGCCTCCAATGAAAAACGGGATGCGATCATGTTACGCCTCATTCTCACCGCGGTTTACCGCCAGTTCCTTCAGGCCGTCCTTCTCGGCATATCAAGCCACGCAGCAACGCTATGACCGAAGTTTTCGCGGCAGTGGGTATCTTTTTCAGCGTGAGCATTTTTCTGGCTCATGCTTTCGACGTGTATAGGACGCGCTGATGGGTAGCTCAGTTTTGCCGAGTACCGATCGCAGCACCGTTTGGCTCGCGGATTTGATTGAGGCGACGGAAGTTGTCGCCGCCTCCGCTGAACCATGTGACCCCGCTATTGTAAAGACGTTCAGCGATCGCTTCCTCGGCATCCAGCACAACTTTACGAACCCCGCTGGGAAGGGTGTGAAGCGGGTCGGCGAGGCCAGCCCGGTGCGGTGGAAATTGAAAGAGGCTCAGTTTCCTAACCGTAGAAATGGACATAGCCGTAGACGGCCACCAAGACGGCAAATATCAGCACAAAGTCGGTCAGATACGCGCGCAGCCTCATGTGGGTGATATGCGCGCCGGGGCGTTTTTGTTCCAGTCCTTGGAACCCCGGCTTCACTGACCGTTGAAGTCTGAAAGTGTATAAGCTCGACCTCATGAGACTTTTCCGCAGGCTGATTCTGTTGGGTGCATTCCTGTCGCTGGCGTCATGCGCATCGAGCCCCCAAACCGGTCCCATGATCGATGCGATTCCGCAATGGATGGGCGGCGAACCTGAAGGCATCCCACCAAGACCGGGCACGCCTCAATACGATGCGTGGCAAGCCAAGCGTTTCGAGGACGCTGTCCAGCCAAAAGGCAAGTAAGGCGGGCGTTCTAGTCGAACCCGACCACTGCAGGCTTGCGCTCGCGCTGCTTGCCCGTTGCGGGGGGCCACAGGCCCATAGTTTGACTGATCGAAATGCCCCCGCCTGCGGAGGAAAAAGTATCGCAGGAGCAAGTTTGTCGAGGCGCTCAGCAATTCTGAGGCATTGCACACGGCTACCAGATAACGGAATCTTAAGTGATGAACGCGGGACCGGTGCCCTTACCCTGGCTCTAGGAAGCCCGCTGGTGAGTCCGAAGTTGCGGGCTTTTACGGGGGGCTAGGGCGACCGTGACTATCTATCGGGCGCAGGAGGCAGTGGGGCGCCTCCAACTGAAATCGACCCTGCCTTGGGCGCCTGCGGTTTCTTGCGCTGGGCGATGGCTGCAGGCCGTGGCTGACCGACGGGTGGTGGGACAGAAATCGAATTTTGGATCGGTTGTGATGCAGGTGCTGTCGCTATCGCATTCCGCAATGCATCGACCTTGGCGATCAAATCAGCCACCTGGCCGGACAGCTTTTCCAGATCTGCTTTTTGGGCTTCCAGGTTTTCGGTTGCCGAGTGGATGGAATTGGCCGTTTGTCGTTCAAAGCTATCGAAATCGGCCCGACTGACAGGCTGCTCCCCACTCGCAGCAACCGGTGAGCCGGTGGCTGAAGGTATGGCGAACACCGCTGTTCGAACCTGATCACCGTAGTTGACCCACAGGTAAGCGCACGCGCTGGCGCCGATGGCAAACACGATGAGGGCGATCGGGGCTACGCGGGATCGTCTCCTACGCTGTAGGGCCTTTCGAACTTGCTGGTCTAACTCGTCGGTCACGATGGCCCTCGAAACCCGCACCCGCTGCCCTAGACAAAAGGTCGACGCTGATGGTGGCTGCTTACGGTTAAAATGAGGTTACACCCTCGGGCGTGGACCAGTGGCGGCTTCGTGAGCAGCTTGGCCTCAACCGCCGCCCGCTGCCCGCCCGTCAGACCGCGGATAGCGTATCGGCCACCATCCCCCCGATCCCGCACCCGTGACGCCGGCCAATCCCGTCCGATCGCGGGGTCACAGGGCCCAAGGGGACGGTGCAGCCTGCCACGATGAATTCACGCCAGCGTGAACGAAGTCATTTTCCCTGATTTTGCAATCGTCCCGAAACGAATGTCGCGCTCTCATCCCTGCGTCGGGTTGCACTGATGGAGCGGGGACATGAACACAGCAATTGCAAGGCATCTGAAACGATCATCTGAGAAGACCGGCGCCAGCTTCGACGGCTTGGTCTCAGTCGCGATTTTCAGCGGCTTGGGTCTGCTGATCTCTCTCTCGGTCTTGCTCCTGGACCAGTACATTCCGGGTGACTGGTTCTAGCCGTTTCTCGCCCGTTTTCAGAAACAGCGTTGAGCAACAGAAAGTAGAGCCTGTAAACTCGGCATCGGGGTCGGCTCTGATTCATGACGCTGTTCGCTACCATCGCGGGAACTCCTGACCTCCTTGCCGAACACCATGAAACGGTTGGTATTCCGGGGCGCGGGTGGCACCAGCAGGGCCATTTTTCCTTCCTACGGAATGTTGACTGGCGGCATCGACGCAGTCGCAAGCGGGACAAATTCTTTCGGTTGCCCCCGCACTAGCGCTGAGAGCGCAACAAGTATCGCGATAGCGGCCACCAACCCACGCATCCTTAAAGTCTGTATCGATGGTATGTCAGCAATGTGAATGCGACACCAAAAACCCGCCGGCGTGAACCGGCGACCCGCCCTCACTTCACCTTCAGATTTTCCGCACTCTCTTTGCCCTTGTTCGGGACCACGTCATAAGTGACCTTATCGCCTTCGCGGAGGTCATTCAGGCCGGCCCTTTCAACCGCCGAGATGTGGACAAACACGTCCTTGCCGCCGCTGTCCGGCTGAATGAATCCATAACCCTTGGTCGCGTTGAACCACTTCACAGTACCAGTCGCCACGTCCGCTCTCCCTGTTGCTGCACTGCGCCAGCTTAAGGCTGTGGCGGAGTACACCGCAAGAAAAACCCGCCGGGTTGAGCCGGCGGGCTGTTGCAGAAGTCAATGCGTTGCCGCGGTGTGAGTTACAGGGTTCCGCGACGTAAAAAGGCTATCGACGACGGGTTAACAAATAACGACATCGGGCCAAAATCGCCTCTTGGAACGCATCTATGTACAGCCTTCGATTTGTTCGATTGCCCTGCGGAGTGCGTACGTCCAATGCAGCGAGCCCATCCCAAGACGGGTGCGTTCGTCGTTGTGAGACATATCTCCCAATAGGCGTTGTCAGGCCCTCAGTTAGCTGTACTGGTTTCGAGCGCAATAATCGCAGGGCTTATCGCCTTGTCTGCCCCGACCGCCATATAGGCCAGCTTCGTCATCAGCTCCGACGACAAGATCAGTTTGACTATGACGTTCTGATAGCTGGCAGTGTGAAGATGAGCCGTCGATTGGGCCCAAGCGCATCTATGCGGGCGAAGTCCTGGCAGTAAAAGTCGCACGCCTGATCGATCATCATCAGGCGGTCTGTCGTGATCTCGCTCATTTTGGTTTGCTCACTGGGTTTGGCCTTCTAGGGCCATACCGTGGGTCAGCCACGGCAGCCCGGGGGCTAGAAATCTGCCAATGAGACAGGCGCGGCGCTTTTGGGCCTTGCGGCCTTGGACATAACGTCGGCCCCCCGGCCAAAGGCCGAGCAGCACGTGGTCCCATACGCATTGGCGCGCGACGAAATCGCGGTCAAAAGCTTCTGCCGCTGCAATTCGCGCGCTGCAAAGCCCGCGAAATCATCGATCAGGCGCCTCGGGGCGGTTTCAGACCGACCATCGAGAAATGGCGCCAACTCCCAGACGGTCAGATTGAATTTGCGATAGGGTATTTTCCAGCTGAGGATTGACGCGAAGGAATTCCCCACGAGGACCAGCTGATTAGTTGGCAAACCCTCTTCCCTGCGACGCGTTAGGACGCCAAGGCGGCCAAAAACTGCTCAGGATAACGCCGGGATAGCAACTCTCCGCGAGATCGGTGAGATCGCTGGCAAACCATGGTTGGGCGAAGGCGGGACACCGATCGGGTGACGGTGCCGGCGCTGACGCGCGCCGCCCGTCGCTTGGCTACCGCCGCCTAAGCGGTCGCGCTCAGAAGAGGCCCGCCGGATCATCCAACAGTACGCCGACCAGCTGCGGGAGATCATCAAGAAATTCCGCCGGCGCCCGCATTGAGGTTGTGACGTGCGGCCCATCGGAAGCACAGCCTGTGCGCCGGAACCAACGCCCGAGCGTCGGCTTGTTCCAGCCGGGCCATGTTTCGCGCTGATCCGCGGCCCGGCACGGCACTCGCCTCTCCTTGCCCCCTCGCTCGAAGGCGGGGCCGTGCTCCCCAGCTTTTGTCCGGCCCCGGATGTACGGGTCGAACAGCAAACGGCCCCGATTCTGGAAGAGTGAGTGACGGGGCCGTGCGCGCTGGTGGCTCTGGGTGACCGGGTGCTTCCGGGCACTCCGTTCGGCCCTCTGAACGCAGAGTCCGGGTGAGCGACAATCGTCCAGACGCACAGGGTCCTTTGGTACGGTGCGCTGCCATGACCACCTACCCTTTCAAAATCACCTTCGGCGACATGCCCGCCTCCGGCGTCCGTGATGTGCTGATTATTCGGTGAGCCCGTTCGCCATTTGAACGGCACAGCAAAATTGTTCCATGTGGAAAAGATGCGATCGCGGAAGTCGCGACGCGAATTCTGCAGGCACGGTACGTGGCGCTGGGGGCCTCCATGACCGAGGCCGCAATGTCCCGTTGGACCGACGAGGAGCTTCGCGAACTCATCACCTTGTGGCCCACACATTCGGTGTCGCAACTTGTCAAACGGTTGCACCGCCCGCGCTGGGCGATACGCAGCAAGGCAAAGCGGCTGCGCCTGGATGGAACAAAGCCGCACGATCCCGAACATGACGAGCATGTCGGCGTAGACCAACCAAAGCGGCGGTGGTCCCAGGTTCATCGAGCGAACCACAGCAGATAGGTGACCGTGGCGATACTGACGATGACCATCGCGATCCCGGCCACTTCGAGCGTGAACGCCCGCGTTGGGTGAAATGCCATGCGCGACATTGCTGGCGGCGGTCGAGCGGACCTCGTCTAAATCATTGGCTCCACTCCATTTTTATGGATCATTGCGGGGGCGCGGCACAGCGGCACGGCTTCGCGTTTGGCGGAGATGCGATGAGCGAAGTGTCCGATGATCCTGTCGAGACCGTCACGGCGCGTCTGGCGGCGATCGAGACCCGGCTCGACGCTGTGCTGGCCGGGATCGCGGCTGTGAACGCGAGACGCCTGGCGGCGGGACGCGGCGTTCGGTGCCATCATACGTATCAACGGCGGGCGGCTTCATCGTCGGATTCGTGGTTGCCGTGCTGCTGGTGGTGTTCAGCAAGCTGCTGTTTTCGTGAGGCATGAGGCAAAGGTGATGCCGCAATTGGACTCGACTCAGGATCACATCGTTCCGCGTGAAGCCGGCGTCTCGTCAGGTGACGGCTAGCCTTCAGGACCCCAGCCCCAAGCTGGCCACAGGCGAGCGGAGTCAAGGCCCGGCCAGCTTCCCCGCAGAACCGGGCCTTTGTGCTGTGTACCGTTCGAGACCGGGTGCTTCGCGGCGCTGATATCAGGCCGCTGTTTGAACCGGCGCCAATGGGAACGGGCGGATGGAAATCCCGTGGCGGAACTCTCAATCCCGTGAAGCTGCTTCGTGCCGAGCCCGCTACGACGGCCACGCCGACGAAACCATTTTCCTAGTTCGGTGAAGTCATCCGGAAACGAACCGGTGCTCGATTCGCCCCTAGACAGGGAGGAAAGCTATGGGCGAGGTCATCGCGGCAGCAGGTGTCTTGTTCAGCATAAGCATCTTCGTGGCTCATGCCTTCGACGCGTATCGGACGCGCTGATGGGTTGGCCGTTCCGCTTTGCCGAATGCCGATCCCAGCACCGTTTGGCTGGCGGATTTGATCGAAGCGACGGAAGTGGTGGCCGCTTCCGCCGAGCCATGTGACCCCGCCATAGTGAAGGCGTTCAGCCATCGTCTGGAGTTATGCGCCGATGTCAGGCCGCTGTTCGAACCGGCCGCCTTGGGCATGGGCGAATTAGAAAACGCCGGGCTTTCTCCAATATAGTGAAGTTGCGTCATGCCTAGACCCGATCAGTCCCCCTCGATAGTGCCGCAAGCCAACCAGGACACGTATCTGGTGCTGGACGACTTTGGAGGACGACTTGGCCGCGCCTGGCGGGAGATCGATGAAGAGGACACCGACCGAGAGACGCTGATCCGCAACCTCATGGACGGCCAATATGGCCATCCGGCGCGCATCGTCGCCTTCAATACCGCCGAGGGCTGGTCTCGCGACGTGACCATGATATCGCCGACGAGCTACGCAGGCGCTTTGCGGAGTACGACGAAGTGCCAGCCTCGGTGCAGGAGTTCCTGGAGACCGCTATCCGGGCGCGCTGAAGCCCTCGCAACTCTGCGCCGTGATCCTCTAGTTCCTCATCACCGCAAGCGAGCTGCGGAACCGAAAAACAATAACCGAGCCGACGGAGCAAAAGCGCCTATGAAGAAAACCGGGGCAAGGCGGCTATCCGGCGATTAGTTCACGAATGGGCGGAGGCGCGGGTTCGACAGGACATCCGACAACGGCCAAGTTTTTCGGACTTCAAATCTTGGCTTTCGGAGACGCATTACGCGCACTACTTATCCTTTCGATCTGAGGGTGGTCCCGCCACGGATGCCGAGCAATGGTTTGACGAAGAGCTGAAGCAAACTTGGCGTAACTAAACCCGAGCTAGCGCAGCTAATTGGCCCAATGACGATCCGAATTATCAAACACGAAGCGGTCCGGCAGCTTTTGAAGTTCGAATCCCCGGATGGCCGGGAATTTGGATTCTTTACTGGGATGACATCCCAGGCAGGCGCCTGCGGCCGGACCGGGTCCCTGGCGCGGAGGCTCTGGAGCAGGCGCAGGCGGTAGCAGCCCGCGACCGTGTTTTCGGTCACCGCCGCCCCGCATTTTTGATTCGCAGAGAAACCGTTCTTATGGCAATCTTAATACTACCGGGGCTGGGTTGCGTTCTTGAATTATGAATTTTGAGAGTGTGTTTGCTCAGACTGCTCCCCCGAAAGCGGGGTCGAGGGCCCAGGCAAAGCCGCAGCCAATGCTTGCAAACTAGTCGGCACCGGCGAAAGGAAAGTTTTGACCAAGTAGGAGTTCAATTATGAAGTTGGAAAAACTATCTGATGACAGCGTGACGCTTTATTACGAAAACATCCGGCAGCAGGCCGAGGCCGATCGCGCGTAAGAGTACCATTTAACAGTCAGCCCAAGTGTACGGGAGCGAGCGGAGGCACTGCGGCAGGAGTTGATAAGGCGGAAACTTCAGTACTCGCCGATCAACTGGCCATCCGCCGGCTTGTAGAAGCTCGGGCTGAAGGCGAAGAGAAATGATTGAGCGAAAACTGACAACAGCCGCCCAGCGGGAGGCCGAAAAGGCCTTCAAGAAGGTCGAGACAAGAACGGCCATGGGCGATCATGAAGAGGCGCAGAAGTCCTTCGATGAAAATCGGGAGCGGCTAAAGGCCGAGCGGATAGCGCGCGAAGGTGTGCTGAAGACGAAGGGGAAATGAGCGAGTTAAGACCAATAACGCGCCGTTGGACTCCCGTCGAAGACCGCAAACTCGATGAGCTCTTGGATGCTGGCAAGGAAGCCTCTGAGATAGCCGTAGCCATCAACCGAACACGCCAAGCTGTTTATGCGCGATTGCAACGGGTTTACAGAAAGCGAGCCAGGCTGAAGGCGAAGGGAACATGACACGGCCGTGGACAGACACCGAGTTACGTCAGCTCAGGACAATGGCGGGCAAAAGAGCAAGCGCCGCTGAAATCGCACGGTCGATCCAGCGTCACGTCGGCAGTGTAAGAGCAAAAGCACGAGAACTAGGATTGGTTCTCATCAAGGCGCCAAGATACAAACCGCCCAGGGTGACCAGAAACAAAACCACAAAGTCGATTCGAGCATCACGCGGCGGATACGCCAGCGGCCGAGTTGAAACCCGACCCCCGCCGCCACGGCTTGCCGCTTGTGCAGTTGAAGGAGCGTCGCCGAGAAATGGTCGTTGCACTACAAAACCGCACCGCCTCAGTTACCGACGACGAACTAAGGAAGATCGCCACGATACAGCAGGCCATTTCCGCATTCGAAGACGTTATTGCGGATATGGACTGCGAGCTGATCAGTACAAGCTATGTAGCTTCCGGCAAATGGGTTCCCAGCCTTCGGGCGGTGCCGTCAGGGTTCACTTGACCTCAGTCAT
>CAWILG010000030.1:0-32347 GCA_963836765.1 uncultured Alphaproteobacteria bacterium | reverse complement strand
TGACCTAAATCAACGTCGGCTGGCGCGACGCTCCTTGAATGAATGCGACAGTGAGGTTGGAACATGTCGATGGAAAACCCAAACCTGCCAGGTGGCCCCTTGTCTGGGATCGTCGCCTCGGCGGTCGAATACATGGTCGATGCGGGCCAGCGCAGTGTGCTGTTCCTGGACATCATGCGCCAGCGCGGCGACCAGTATCGCGAACACGTCGCCCAGACCGCGCCGCACGTCCTGAGCTACGCGGCGGAACTGATCATCGACGGCCGCAAGTTGGAACAGCCGGTCAACTACGCGCTGGTGCGCATCATCCCGCCGAAGGGTGTGGAGATCGATCTCAAGCGCCGGCCATTCATCGTTGTCGATCCCCGCGCCGGTCACGGACCCGGCATCGGCGGCTTCAAGGCCGACAGCGAGATCGGGGTCGCCATGAAGGCGGGCCATCCCTGCTACTTCATCGGCTTCCTGCCGGAACCTATGCCAGGACAGACGATCGAACGCATCGCGCGCGCCGAAGCGATCTTCATCGAAAAGGTGATCGAGCGGCATCCTGACGCCGACGGCAAGCCCTGCGTGATCGGCAACTGCCAGGCCGGTTGGGCTATCATGATCCTCGCGTCGCTGCGGCCGGAACTGTTCGGGCCGCTCATCATCGCCGGCGCGCCGCTTGCCTATTGGGCGGGCGTGCACGGCAAATACCCGATGCGCTATTCAGGCGGCCTGCTCGGCGGAAGCTGGCTCACCGCGCTGACCAGCGACCTCGGGGCCGGCAAGTTCGACGGCGCCTGGCTGGTGCAGAACTTCGAGAACCAGAATCCCTCGAACACGCTGTGGACCAAGCAGTACAACGTCTATTCCAAGGTCGACACCGAGGCCGATCGCTACCTCGAATTCGAGCGCTGGTGGGGCGGGCACGTCAATCTGAACGCCGAGGAAATCCAGTTCATCGTCGATGAGCTCTTCATCGGCAACAATCTCGCCGCCGGCAGCATCAAGATGTCCGACGGCCAGACGGTCGATCTCCGCAACATCCAGCTCGCCGATCGTGGTATTCTGCTCCAAGGGCGACAACGTCACCCCGCCGCAGCAGGCGCTGGACTGGATCCTCGATTGCTATGCCGACGTCGACGAGATCAGGGCCTATGGGCAGACGATCGTCTACACGGTTCATGAAAGCATCGGCCATCTCGGCATCTTCGTCTCGGGCGGTGTCGCCAAGAAGGAGCACGCCGAATTCTCCAGCAATATCGACCTGATCGATGTGCTGCCGCCCGGCCTTTATGAAGCAACCTTCGAGGCGAGGGGCCCCGACACCCTCAATGACGACCTTACGGTAGGGCAGTGGGTGATGCGGTGCGAGGCGCGCACGCTCGACGACATCCGCGCCATGGGCGGCAATTCGCCGGAAGACGAGCGCCGCTTCGAGACCGCCAAGCGGGTCTCTGAGATGAATCTGGAGGCTTACCGGAAGTACGTTCAGCCTTGGGTCAAGTCGATAGTGACGCCGCAGATGGCGGAGCTGATGCGGAACTGGCATCCGCTTCGCCTGCAATACGAGATGTTGAGCAGCCAGAACCCCTTCATGACGGCGGTGGAGAACGCGGCCGACAAGGCGCGCGAGGAGCGCAAGCCGGTCGCCAAGGACAATCCCTTCCTTACGTTCCAGGAAAGGATATCGAAACAAATCGTCAGTTCGCTCGATCAATGGCGCGACTCGCAGGAGACGCTCAGCGAAGCAATGTTCCTTGCAGTCTATGGCTCGCCCGCATTGCAGGCCGCGGTCGGCGTCGATCCGGAGTCCACGCCTTCGCGCCGGCGCGAAATGGACGCCAGGCACCGCGAGCTCCTCCAGGCCCGCATCGCGGAGCTTAAATCGAAGATCGGTTCCGGGGGGTTGAGGGAAGCCGGCATCCGTGCGCTGCTCTATGTCGGGTCGGCCCGCGGCATGGTGGACGAACGCAGCCTTGAGGCGCTGCGGCGGCTTCGGCAGGCGGACGAATCGGCGCGGATCACGCTGGCGGAGTTCAAGATGCTGGTGCGCGAGCAGTTCTTCATGCTGCTGCTGGACCGGGATGCCGCGCTTGCGGCCATTCCCAAGCTCCTGCCTGACAACATGGATGAGCGCCGCAAGGCGTTCTCGGCCATTCAGGACGTGCTGTCGGCAAGCGCGCAGATATCCGGCGAGGTCGCAAAACGACTGAACCAGGTAGCCGGATTATTTGGGCTCGATGATCAGGACAATACGGTCCCTTTCGATCCGAAAACCAGGGCGCTCAAAGGTCCCATCGAAAGGATCCGGAGTGAAGCCATGAGTGTCATGTCAGCCGAAGCGAGCGGGACGCCGACGCGGTCGAAATACGATCGCCTGATCGCGGCCGCACAGAAAGTGCCGGCGGTGCCGACCCTGGTCGTGCATCCCTGCGACGAAAGTTCGCTGCGAGGCGCGGTGGACGCCGCTGAGGCCGGCATCATCAAGCCGATCCTCGTGGGGCCCGCCGCCAAGGTCAGGGACACCGCCGCCAAACATAGCCTGAACATCGCAAGCTATGAGATCGTCGATGCCCCGCACAGCGAGGCCGCTGCCGCGAAGGCGGTCGAAATGATCCATGCGGGCAAGGGCGAAGCTCTGATGAAGGGCAGCCTGCATACCGACGAGTTGATGCGCAGCGTCACGGCAAAGGTTGGCGGACTGCGCACCGACCGGCGCATCAGCCACGTCTTCATCATGGATGTCCCCGCCTATGCCGATACGGTGTTCGTCACCGATGCGGCCATCAACATTTTCCCCGATCTCGACGGAAAGCGCGACATCATCCAAAACGCCGTCGATCTATACAATCAGGCTGGCTTCGGCACGACGCCGCGGGTCGCGATCCTGTCCGCGGTCGAAACAGTTACCTCCAAAATACCCTCGACTATCGAAGCCGCCGCGCTGTGCAAGATGGCTGACCGCGGACAGATCACTGGAGCCGTGCTGGACGGACCGCTGGCGTTCGACAACGCCATCGACTTGGACGCGGCGAGGATCAAGGGCATCAAGTCGGAAGTTGCGGGCCGAGCCCAGATTCTGGTCGTGCCCAACCTGGAGTCCGGCAACATGCTGGCGAAGAACCTTGCCTATTTCGCCAAGGCCGACAGCGCCGGCATCGTGCTCGGCGCGCGCGTTCCGATCGTGCTGACGTCGCGGGCGGACTCGCCGCGGGCACGGATGGCCTCCGCCGCGGTCGCCGCGCTTTACGCCAATGCACGGCGACGCAGTGCGCCGATTGCCGCCGCGTGATCGCCATGGATACGATCCTCGTCGTCAATGCCGGTTCCTCCAGCGTGAAGTTTCAGATCTTCACGGTGGAAGGCGAGGGCCGGCTGCAGCGGCAGATCAAGGGACAGATGGATGGAATTGGCAGCCGTCCGCGATTGCGCGCGAATGGCCCCACCGGTGATCCGCTGGCCGACCGGGCTTATCCGATCGAGGCCGTTGCGGATGTTCCGGCCGCGATGGCGGTCGCCGGCGCCTGGCTGCGTGACGAACTCAATATCAACCCCATTGCCGTCGGCCATCGCGTCGTGCATGGCGGGCCGGATTATGCACGCCCTGTGCTGATCGATCATGCGGTCGTGACACGGCTGGAACGCTACGTCTCTCTGGCGCCGCTGCACCAACCGCATAATTTGGCGCCGATCAGGACGCTGCTCAACAACTTCCCGACGCTGCCGCAGGTCGCCTGCTTCGATACCGCGTTTCATCGCGACCACGATGCCTTGGCGGATCACTACGCAATTCCGCACCAACTCCATGCCGAAGGCATCAGGCGCTACGGTTTCCACGGGTTGTCCTACGAGTATATTTCCAAGCGCCTGCCGCAGGTCGCACCGGAAATTGCGGGCGGACGAGTGATCGTCGCCCATCTCGGCAGCGGCGCCTCGATGTGCGCGATGAAAGGCGGAAAGAGCGTCGAGAGTACCATGGGCTTCACCGCGCTCGACGGGCTTGCGATGGGAACGCGCCCTGGCCAGATCGATCCCGGCGTTGTGCTCTATTTGATCTCGGAAAAGGGCATGTCCGCATCGAATGTGCAGAATTTCCTTTACCGCGATTGCGGGCTTAAGGGGCTGTCCGGCGTCAGCAATGACATGCGCGAGCTTGAAACCAGCGCCGACCCGCGTGCGGCGTTCGCGATCGACTATTTCGTTTACCGGATTGGCCTGAACGCCGGCATGCTGGCGGCGGCGCTGCAGGGTCTCGACGCCTTCGTGTTCACCGCGGGGATCGGCGAGAACTCGGTCTCCATCCGCGCCCGCATTGCCGAGAAGTTGGCTCTGGCTCGGCGTTGCGCTCGATCCGGCCGAGAACGCCAGGCACGCCAGCCAGCATATCGCGGCCCGACAGCCGGATTCCGGTCTATGTGGTGCCCACCGACGAAGAGCTGATGATTGCGCAGCACACGCTGGCGCTGCTCATGAACCGGCAATCGCCAAACCAGAAACGCGAGAGAGTGTCATGAATATCCCGGTTTTTCCCGAGACCAAGGTCGCGCTCAAGGGCAAGAAGGGGCTGATCGTCGGCATTGCCAACGATCAATCGATCGCATGGGGCTGCGCCAAGGCGTTTCGTGCGCTGGGGGCCGACCTTGCCGTCACCTATCTGAACGAAAAGGCCAAGAAGCACGTCGAGCCGCTGGCCAAGGCGCTGGAATCGCCGATCTTCATGCCACTCGACGTCATGGTCGAAGGCGAGACCGAAAAGGTGTTCGAGCGGATCGAGAAGGAGTGGGGCCAGCTCGACTTCCTGCTTCATTCGATCGCGTTCTCGCCGAAGGGAGCGCTGCACGGCCGTGTGGTTGATGTCGACCGCGAAGGTTTCCAGAAAACCATGGACGTGTCCTGCTGGTCGTTCATGCGGATGGCGCATCTGGCCGAACCGCTGATGAAGAACGGCGGCACCATGTTCACCATGACCTATTACGGCAGCCAGATGGTGGTAAAGAACTACAATGTCATGGGCGTGGCGAAAGCGGCTCTCGAAGCCGCCGTGCGCTACATCGCGGCCGAGCTCGGCCCCAAAGGCATTCGCGTCCATGCCATTTCGCCGGGACCGCTGGCAACACGCGCGGCGTCGGGGATCCCCGAATTCGACGAATTGATGGACAAGGCGCAGTCGCAGGCGCCGACGCGCAGCCTGGTCAGCATCGATGACGTCGGCAAGGCAACCGCGTTCCTCGCACTCGATGGCGCCAAGCTGATCACCGGCAGCGTGCTCTATATCGATGGTGGGTATCACATCATCGATTGAAGTGCGGGCTTTGCGCCGCTTCAGCGGTAGTGCAGGCCGATCACCTCCGCAACGCAGGCGGGGCGCTTGCCACCCTCGATTTCGATGGTGACTTTGTAGGTGACGCGCAGCGCATTAGGTGGCACGTCCTCCGCCGCCATCACTTCAACGCGGCCACGTAACCGCGAGCCGGCGGGGACCGGAGTGAGATAGCGAATTCTGTTGGCGCCGTAGTTCAGCGTGTTTTTCACGACTTTCAGCCCGATGATCTCCCGAATGAGCGTCGGGATCAGCGAGAGCGAGAGCAGTCCATGCGCGATCGTGGTCCCACCGGGCGATTCGCGTGCGGCGCGTTCCGTGTCGACGTGGATCCATTGCTCGTCGCCGGTCGCTTCGGCGAACTTGTTGATGCGATCCTGGGTGATTTCCATCCAGTCGCTGACGCCGACCTCGGTGCCGACAGCGGCCTTGAGGTCGTTAAAGTCGTTGAACACGCGCATCTCGCGCTCCTGTGGTCCGATTCGCAACGAGCCAATGCGTTAAATCACCATTTCTGGCACTGTAGTCGGGACGACGAGTTCGGCCTCGGTATTGGCGACCACGTCCGCGACGCTCAACCCGGGAGCCGTTTCCATCAAGGTCGCGCGGCCACCGGGAAATCCGATCACCGCCATGTCGGTCACGACGAGGTCGACCGGCCGCGTTGATGTCAAGGGCAGGTTGCACTTGGCAACGATCTTGGATTTGCCCTTCGCGGCATGCTGCATGGCGACGATCACACGTTTTGCGCCGCTCACCAGGTCCATGGCGCCGCCCATGCCCGGCACCATCTTGCCGGGGATCATCCAGTTGGCGAGGTGGCCCGCCGCATCGACCTGCAGGCCGCCAAGCACGGTAACGTCGACATGGCCGCCGCGAATCAGGCCGAACGACATCGCGCTGTCGAAAGTGGCCGCGCCCGGCAGCGCACTGATCGGCTTGCGTGCTGGCTCCGGTCACCTCGGCCCATCGCAATCAGACGGTCACGTTGCTATTCGGCTGCGCTTCGATGTCCGGCACTATCGAGGCGCAGCTAATCAAGGTCGGCATGATTGCCGAAGCCACCTGCGTCAGCAAGCCGTTGACCATCATTCCCCTCGTGGTCACGCGGGTGCAGGACGTCATTGCAAGCTGGCCGACTGTGAGGCAACTGCATGAGCGGTGACGGGAGTAGGATCAACGCGGTGAATTGGCGGACGATTTGAGACAACATCTGGATATCCAGGCGCGCTCTGCTGTCCAGGAGAGGCAGCGAGCGCGACGAGCAGTTTTGCGGGATTGTGACGCGGTCATGAGGTGTCGATCCTGATGACGGTTGTTGGACTTTTCGGCCGATGCCATGGCGTTGCACCGCGCTCGAAGACCTCGATGATGATCATGCGACCGCCGCAGCATGGACAGCTCGGCTTGGTTTGATCGGTGGCGGCAGCGGTGGGCTCGTCCTGAGGTTTTGCAACGGCGAGCAGCTTGCGCGCTTGGGCGATGTTGTCGGCGCGCGCGCCGCTGGCGAACAGGCCGTAGTGGCGGATGCGATGGAAGCCTTGCGGCAGGACATGGATCAGGAATCTGCGGATGAACTCGCCGGTAGCAAGTGTCATGACCTTTTGGCGGTCGCGACGATCGGCGCGATAATCCTTCCATCGAAAGGTGACGCTGTGCTCGTCGACCGCGATCAGACGGCTATTGGCGATGGCGACGCGGTGGGTGTAGCGCGACAGGTAGGCCAGCACGGCCTGTGGCCCCCCGAACGGGCGCTTGGCATAGACCACCCATTCGGCTCGGCGGAGCGGCGTCAGATACGTCGCGAACGCCTGCGCGTCGGCGAGAGCTGCGGGATCCCCGAAGAACGTCAGGTGGCCGGCTTTGTGGGCCGCGATCAGCTTCTCCAGAAACAACCGGCGGAACAGGCGCGAGAGCACGCGGACCGGCAGTAGAAGCCGGGCCGGCAGGATACCCAGCGCTCGCCGTCGGCGAGATGCCACCGCCCGGCACGATCATGTGGACGTGCGGGTGATCGGTCATGGCCGAGCCCCGGTATGGAGAACCGAGGTGATGCCGACGCGGGCGCCGAGGTGCTTGGGGTCGGCGGCGATCGTGGTCAGGGTCTCGGCCGAGGCCTTGAACAACAGGTCATAGATGACGGGCTTGTTCTGGTAGGCGATATCGGCGATGGCCGCCGGCAGTGTGAACACGACATGATAGTACGGCACCGGCAGCAGATCGGCTTCGCGCACCGCCAGCCACTGCTTTGCCACCGCCCCTTGGCACTTCGGGCAATGCCGGTTGTGGCAGGAGTTGTAGGCAATCTTCGTATAGGCGCAGTCCTCGCAGCGCGCGACATGGCCGCCGAGAGCTGCCGTGCGGCAGTTCTCGATTGCCGACATCACCTTCAGTTGCTCGAGGCTGACATGGCCGGCATTGGCCCTGCGCCATGCCGGTCCATGCGATGGATGTGCTCAGCTCATTTGCGACGAAACTGGCGACCGCGACCCGTTGCAAGGCCGCCCCGGTCAACCGAAGCGCGCAATGATCTCATATTCGCTGATGTCTTGCGTGCGCTGGAAGCGGGCCGCTCACCTGTTATTATAGCCGAGGGTATCGCCCACTTGGAGACCATTGCAAAATGTCGAATGTTTTGCGAGGCATTGTGATCGTATTGCGCGGTGGGCAAAGCGAGAAACATCGCCGCGCGGCTCGCAGCAATTCCCAGGGCGAGGAACGTGTCATAGTCGCGACCGGACGCTACCTCGGCGAGGGGTTCGATGATTCCCGCCTCGATACCCTTTTTCTTACCATGCCGATCGCTTGGAAGGGCACGCTTGCCCAGTACGCCGGCCGGTTGCATCGTCTCAACGACGTCAAGCGCGAGGTGATCATATATGATTATGTCGACATGAGAGTGCCGGCTCTGGCCCGCATGGCTGCGAAACGCCGCATTGGCTATCAGTCAATTGGTTACAAGATATTGGGTGCGCGCGATTTATTTTCCGGCCAGGTGGTCACATCGAGAGCACTCGCTACGCGATAGTCAAGCGACCAAATAGTTAGAAGAGCGCGGGCGGAATTACAAAGAGGCCGCCAAGCCGGATAATTCCCTTTTAGCCTGTCCGACGTCAAGGACGCTCATTTTGTGAGTGGATATCGCCAACTCTGAAAGGAACGAGGCCAACTCCCGGCTATCATTGCAAATGATTCGCGAAAGACATCTTGATGAGCCGAACCCAGCCAAAATCCTCGCCGACGGATGAGCATGCAAGACGGATTGCGCGGGCGATCGCCAAGGGTCAACCGCCCCCGTTCAATGAAGCCTTCGATCGGTACTGCGAAGGCTCCCCACGCGAAATCTTTGCCGCCTTCACGGGCGCGGCTCGCCACATGCCGCCGGCCGGCCAGGACGAGCCGCTTGCGATCGGTTATCTGTTTTTGCTGCAGCGGCTGCTCGAGCATCTACGTTATCGCACCGATCGCGGCTACGCGGACGCAGCCAAATTGATTGCGGATTTTCAGGCCGACGTCGCCGCGCAGGTCGAGGCCGGAAACGTCGACGGCCGCATGCTTGCCTTTGTGGGAGGAGCGCTGCATCAGTCGAAAATCCCCGCATCGCCAGAGCTTGCTGCGGCGTCGACAAATCAACTCGCCGATCCGAACCAGGACGGGCCGCTTCCGACCGACGTCAACGCCGCCCTCGCCGGCATCCTCGAAGCCTGCGACGGCGATCCGTTCCTGGCCGTCGGCTCGCTGATCGAAAGCGGTCATGCCATGCCGGCGGAAACCCGCAGCGCCCTGGCCGTGGGCCTGGCGCTTGCGGGCATCCCCGAAGCGCGTGGCGCCGCGGTTCTGTTCCTGCTCGACCCAATTTCGACTGTGCGCCGGGCGGTTGCCGGAGCGCTTGCGCAGGTCGCAGCCTCGCTGACGCCGACCGAGGTCCGGCGGCTGATCGCAATGCGCAATTGGCGACCGGAGAACGAGCGAACCGAAGTCGACGCGGTCATCCGCAAGGCGCGGGCGGCTGGGATCGATTGCGCACCATGGGAGGCTGGCAGCATAGAGGCAATTGTCGCCACTACCGTCGATGGTGCCACAGCGCAAGGATTCCTGCTGATATCCCCGGTCGGACGGAAAAAGCGGATATCATCGATCCTGATCAAAGGCGGGATTGCGGATGCCTGGAGTGGCGAACCGGAATCGCGCCGCCAGATCGAGACGAGTCTCGCCGCCGCCGGGATGGATACCCCTACGCTTGCCGTATCCCGATCATATCTCGATCGCATCGTGGCGCACGAACTGGCGCTCAGTATAGAGAAACGGGAAGCGCCGCCGTTCGGCCTGCTCCAAGTCGCCGAAACTATCGGCGGTGCCGATTGGCAACCCGCGCGCATGGCCTTTGGTGAAACGCTCGCCGGGCTGATCGCCGAGGTCCCCAAGGCGATGTGTGAGCCCGCCACGCTCGCATCGGTGCTGCGGAAGAGCAACGAACTTGCCGAGCTGGAGGCCGTCGCACAATCCTGGTTCGAGGACGACCCGCAGGTCGCTCAAGCGGTGGAGCGCGCCCGCGGCCGTGATCGCGCCAAACTTGCTACCTATCTATTGCAGAGCGTCATTGCGCGACATCGTGACAGATGGGCTGACATTGTTTTGCGCACGGCCCTATGGATGCGCGAGGCTCCACCGGAAGCCGACCTATGCTGGCGCGAGCTCGCGATCGTTGCAAAAGCGCTCGTCGACGGACAGGATGTGACGGAGATCGGATTGATGCGCGATATCGCATTGCGGACGATCGCGGTCCTCAGGGACGGTGGGCGGATGTGAGAGATCCGCAGACGCGTTTTGCGCCGCCTATTCGCCGAAGTGGGGGGCAGATGAGATGGCGCTCCCAATAGAATCGATCGCAACAAATTATATAGCAATTTCAATTACATATGAGTTCGCAGTTTTATTCTGAATGGCGCGCCAGCAAAATCAGCCATTTAGTGAAAAACGACCGTTTGACGGATTAGTCCGGGTAAGCACCGGGAAGCAAGTGACCACGTCTGATAGTTACTTAAGCAACTCAGGGGTCAGGCATTCCCTCCGATAATTCGGACAGGCAAGCGCCGCCGTACGGACCCGCGGCGACTAACAATTCGAGCAAACGCAGAGAAGGTCTACAGGCCGATCTCTCCGCACCGTGAAAGCACAGAAGGAACGCCGAAATGTCACATGCTTACGCGTTAGACGAAGAAGTTCATCATCGTGGCCAAAGGCCGCAAGGACGAGTGCAGGTCGAGGAGCCAAGAGTTTACACGATCACTCAACGTTTGCCCATCGAGGCAGACGGACGTCTTCGATATCGCATCAAGTCAGGGAAAGATGAGCGAGTTGTTACGGAAGATGAGCTTTCGCATTGTCACTGAAACTTCTTGCTTGCTGATTGAAAATTTGCGAGCCGCTTTGATGCTGGCGTCGCTTTGGGTGTTGTCGGAAAAGTTTGCTCCGATAGACTGGCCGCCGTAACAGCGGGACGGGAATGAGCACCACGCCACCACATCTTCCTAGCTATCAGGAGCGCGCCGCCATGGACGCGATCCGGGGTGATTCAAATTACCAGGCAACGTCGAGGATGGTACTCAAGCTATTGAGGAAAGGTTGGATAGAGAAGTGCGAATGCGCGGGTGAGCTAAAGTATCGGGTCACAAGTGCCGGATATGAAGCCCTAAAAGCGAAAGTGCAAATCTAATCACGGCAAGGTAGTCTCGATGGGCGATACCATGCGGGTACTTTTCGCAATCAGCGTGACTGCCGCTGTCGCGCTAAGTGCCTATTTCACTATTCGATTTGTGGTCGGATTTTACGCATAAGAACCGCCTAAAGGCGGTTCTGCTTGTGCGTCTGGGGCATAGTTAGAGTCTTAGGTTCTCCGCGCTGCTCTTACCACGCCTCTGATCGACTTTGACCTCGTAAGAGACTTTCTGGCCCTCACGCAAGTCTGAGAGGCCCGCGCGCTCCACTGCGCTTATATGCACAAAAACATCTTGGCCGCCGTCATCGGGCTGGATGAACCCGAATCCTTTCGTCGCATTGAACCACTTCACAGCGCCTGTCGCCACGTACGCACTCCATTCTTTGAACCAACGGAAATAATTTAGGGCGGCCCTGGCTCGGCGGCAATTTGATTCAGATCAATCGAATTGCGGAGGGCTCAATAGCCCTGGGGACATTGGCGGCGTTGTGCTTGGGGTCAAGGGCCCGCCAGACGGGCGGCCTCAGGATCACGCCTTGGTGAACGAAACCGTTTGCTGCCTTCCGCGACGCACTCCCGAAACAGTCCGGTTCTAGCTTTCCCTTATTAACGAGGGGATTTCGAGATGCTTACACTCAAAGCAATTGCGGTTGTGCTTGGTGCCGGGTCAATTTTCACGATGTATTCGGGAGACTTGGGCGCTGACGTGGTTCTCGCCATCGTCGCTTGCCTTTCATAAGGCCCCCTAAGACGAAAAAATCCCGCCGGCATTGCAAGCGGCGGCAGTTTGACTAAGCCTTTTTTGGCAATCGGCGGGCACCGTTTGCAGGAATCGCTTCTAGCGCACTGGGCCGGCCAGCGTGAACCGGTGGGTCTTATTTTGTGCACAATCAAACGATCAGCGAAATTTGGCACGGCATGTGCTTGCGAATGAGTATCCGGGATTTTGTTAGTTCCCTCCCGGGGCTGGACTAAAGTTATTGCCGCCGGGACTGCGTATTTTCGAGCCCGGCGGCATATTCTCTTTGGGGGGGCGCGAGACAGGTGCCTTGAACCAGAACCGGCCCCATCGCCAACCGCGCGTTCGACGACGGGCCGTTCCGGGTGGATGGCGTGAGGTGCCCACGCCACAGACCGAAATCTCAATCTTCGGGTTGGAGGGTTGTTCCTTAAGACATCAACTGAGGCGGCCTTACTTCTCTTTTTCTTCCGCTTGCTGATGATCGAGGTCGCTAATCAGCTTCCCGATGCGCTCTGCGGTAATTCGGTCGAACGCGTCTCGCAGCATGCGTTTGGATTGTTCTAAACGAAGGGCTATTTGCTCTTGGCGGGCTAATTGGTCTGGCATCATTTGTGTTGCCTCCGCAGAGTCAGACGGATGGCGAGGCGAATAGTTCAAATCTATTGTGGTGACGGTTGCGTGCCATTTGAAAACGAAACCAGGACACTGAGGTCGGAAACCGGCCAGTACCGAAATTTACGGATCGACGTTCCAGAATAGGAACGACGTAACAGCCCGCCGATTGACCGTAGCCGGCTAGCCACCGCATCACCGGCCAGGGCGACCCCGGCCTTACTCTGTCCCCCCAGCCCAGCCGGGGTCGTCTCTTGCTTCGGGTCTGGAAGAGACCCACCACCGTGAACCGGCGGGCCATCCGTAAATTTCGCAGGGACACCGGCTCCGGGGTCGCCGCGAGTACGAGGTGGCTAGACGATCCATTGAGCTCGCGATCGGAACTCGAATCAAAGGGCGGAACGCTATGCCTAAGCAGATTGCAATTGCGCTCTGGTCATTGGCCGCTGCATGCGTATTCGCATTCAGCGTGGCGGCACTGGTGTCCCCTCACTAACTGCCCCAGTGGCCGCGAAAAGTGGAGCCGTCAGCGTGAACCGGCGGCGGGTGCTAGTAAGCCCAGCCCAGAAACCCGGTTGGCACTCTAGTCCTTATAGAGCTTGTCAGCTCTATCGCTTCAGACAATCTGCAAACTGGGACGCCGGCGCGGCGTCGGCGTTTGTCCCTTTGTCATGAGCGATGCATTGGACAAAGCGCAGGCAGAACTGCTCTTGCAGGCGACGCTGCGCGATTTGATCCTCGACGCGGAGCTTATCGCCGAAAGATAATGCTTGAACGCAGTGGCAGCGCACGCGACTTCATTATCGGCGCTTCCGGCGAGAGCCGAGCCGACCCACACCAATTGAATCGCAGTCGCCAGGATCAACGCTCTTCGCATCGAACTCTTCGACAAAAAATAGGACAAGCGTTGTAAAGATAGTAACGGACCGACGTTTCAGCACGGCTTCGCGGCGTGGACTGAATGACTTCATCGGCGCGTTGCGCAGAGATTGCGATGGCCTTCCGCCCACCCGAGCTGGCGGCGGACGGCGAGTGGCCACACCTTCCATTCCAATGGGCATACGGCTGCGCGCCGCACGCTGCCTTTCGGATCGCGCCTAACGTTGACGAACCCTCAGAACGGGAACTCTGTTACCGTGGTCATTAATGATGGTTCCAGAATTAACCCCCAGCTTCGACGCCAACCCCAATGGGTGGGTTTTGTTGCGATCCGGTCATCGCCCATTCATGTCGACAATCGTAGGATGTTTGAAACGATAGCCGCGGCACTGCGGTTAAGGGCGGTCTTGAAAATGAAAAAGCGTCGCGTGTCCCCGCGAAAAATCGATATCCCCGACCGGATGCCGGATAAACCACTTTGTATCAGGTATGACGAACTGCTTCATCTCCGCAAGGCTGTAGAGGACGCGGAAGCCAAGGTTCGCAAAATCCAGATCAAAAACCCAAGCGGTCGATCCGTACATCACTAGCTAAATTCGAAATTGATCGATCCTATTTCCGGACTTGATCAGCGCTTTCAGCCAGCGTGGCTGCTTGCCGCGCCCAGCCCAGGTCTGCGAGGGATCGTCGGGATTGCGAAATTTCGGAAGAACTGCTGGATACGGCCGGCGTTCGGATGCTTGGGAACGCCGCTCGGGTTCTATTCCATTGAGTTGCCTCAGCCGCCGTTCGAGCACGTTCTTCTCGACAGCCAACTTTGTTGCAAGAGCTTCATCGATCTTTACGCGAAGAGCCCACAACTCATCGCCAGATAATTGCTCAAGCTCACTTTGCTTCATGATGGTGTCCCCCCAATCATGATAACTTTTTTGATTTGCGCTCGAATTGAAACAGTAAATTACGTTCAAATGATGGAAGGCCGATCGACATTTAAAGACGGAACGCTAGGCGCAAGTTGCTGACACAACCTTGCAAAATGTGCGATCCCTGTTCGGTAGTGATATCAAGCCGCTTCAAATCAAATGGAGATTCGAAGTGGCCAAGAAGGCAACGAAGAAGAAGATTAGTCGGAAAGAGTACACGGTATCGGACGTCAAACTATTGAAGACGCATTCGAAAGCTAGAACGCCGGTATCCAAGCTGGCCAAACTGATGAAGCGGTCGGAAGGCTCACTAAGGCAGAAGGCGCTAAAGTTGGGAATTGGTCTGGGGCACCAACGGTAGTCGCTAGAGAGAAGCTGGCCGCCCGCCCGGCTCCCTTCGCAGTTGCTCTTTGGTAAAATTCTTTCGGGTGGCTCGCGGATGGTCAGATATTGAGAACGGCGGTGGTCCCGGCGTGAGGATGAAGAAGCGGAAGCGTTTATTTTTATTGGGAGGTACCCCACCCATTTTGGGGTCCCGACCTTCCTACTTTCGAGCCCGAAAAGAAAGGGGAGGCAGCTACCTAGGGAGGAGATGGACAATGACCCACGACCGTCAAACTTCCGGCGCAGTGCCAAATCTTGGCGATAGTAAAAGGCTTATCGCTTGTTGTGATGGCACCGGCAACGAAATTGCCGAGCGCACTGAAAAGCTTTCAAACGTTCTTAAGCTATTTCGGTGCTTGCGCGGGCCAACCGAGAGCAAGACCCGTCAGATTGTATTTTATCACCCGGGGGGTCGGCACCGTTCTAAGACCGAAGTCAATGGCGACGTTTTTTGCAAGCTGCAACGGCATTCTTTGGCCTAGCAACAGGATATAGGCTCGATGACGATGTCCTGACAGCTTACGAATTAAACGCCATAACTTGAGCGGAAAGGGACCGCGCCAAGGAATAATTCTGGCCCGCCCCGCGCTGGATTTAGTTTCCAGTGACAAAGTTATGCTTTCCTCATCGGCGAGGACAGCTTCGAGGGGGCCCAGCCATGCTTTGTGAAATCGACGAGCTCGCCAACGGCGCGGTCGCCGGTTCGATCCGCTTCGTCCCGCCTGACGAGGATGACATCCTGCACCTCCTCTCGCCGCGACAGGTCAACTGCCAATGACCCCGAACTTCGTCAAAGAAGCCAAGGCGTTTGCCACGATTTACGCTGTCACGCCCACCGACCTGCAATGGCGCACCTTGGTCAAACACCTCGCCGCTGCGCTGCACAATAGCTATGACCGCGGTCGCGCGGGCGATGACGTCGATTTCGGTAAGGAAGCCAGAGGCTTCGTGGCGACCTATGACGGCAAGCTCACGGTGTACCAATCGCGGATCTTCCGCGAGCAACTCGCCCTCGCGCTCCAATGGGCCTATGACCGAGGCCACGCGCCGGTCTGGATAAGAAGCCATAGCTGATCCGCGCGTCCAACTCGCCGACGAAATCACCGCCGCTTTAAGCGCCCCCGGTTACAGGACACCGAACCGGACCGCGCCAGCGCACAGGCGGCCGCGCTGCCGCAGCGTGTACAGGTGAAGCCCGGCTCGATGTCGGAAAGCCGGACATCGTCGGGCCAGCCGTCCGCGTTGGTTTCAACGTGATGGCTGCAGCGTTGATCGCAGCAATAGATCAGCACATCGCGCACGCCGGACTCGCGCATCTCACCGAAGGTGATCTTGGTGGGGTGGGTGTTCATGGGCATGTGGTGATCGTAGGCGGCTTGCGCTTCTTACCGTCTTTGGTGACGGGCGGGCGATCAGTAGCGACAGTCTCAGCCATCGGGTTCATTCCGGTTGCGAAGCGGCAGGATAGCTCACTTCCGCTTTCGGCGGCGGCATAGCGGATCAAGCTGGGCAACCGTTGGCTTCAGCCCGGTCGCAAATGACCCACCCCCCACATTGCATTGCACACACAGAGGCCACACCATATGCTGAGCTAGATGAAGCGATTGGAGGCGGGGGATGAGGTGCCTGCTCATATACGCAACGCCTGACGGGGAATCCCATTTTGGAGAAGTCGATATCGCGATGACGATGACGCCGGCGTTCCCCAACGAAGCGGCGTTTGAACTTTCGGCTTACTATCCAGCGTCACGCATCCGTTTTGCTCACATCCCAGCCGGGGTGCGCGAAGCGGGCTTTCACAGGCCGCCGGATCGGCTCCTCGCCATATGGCTGGATGGCCACGTGGAATTTGAAACGAGCGATGGAGAGGTGAGACGCCTTCCGGCGGGAAAAGCAGTTCTGGTCGAGGATACCCACGGGAAAGGACACATCTCGCGCCACCCCGAGGAAGGACAGAACGTTATCACAGTCATACTGCCGAGCGGCCTTGGCGCACCACTTGATTAGTCCGGCTTCTGTGAAGGTTTGCGGATGCCGGCCCCATGACGGTGGCGCGGCGCACACCGGGGCCGGCGTACGCAAACCTCCAAAGGAGGAAACCGCGGAGGGGCACGTGGGTGGCGCGGCGTGGGCTATGGGGATTTGAGTGCCGCGGATGAGGTGGGTGAATGGAGTCGAGGCGCTCCAGCAAGCCGGTGGACGGTGAAACGGCTGCTGAATGAGCGGCGGGTCGCGTCGAACTCGGTAAGTTGTCGGACGATTTTGTGACGACAGGCGGATATCTGGGCGCGCTCTGCCGTGGCCGGTCGAGAGGCAGCGAGTGCGATGATCGGATTTTCGGGGCGGTGACGCGGTCATGAGGTGTCGACCCTGATTACGATCGTTGGAGCTGTTGGCCGATGCCGTGGCGTTGCACCGCGTTCGAAGACCTCGATGATGATCATGCGGCCGCCGCAGCATGGACAAGTCGGCTTGCCGGGATCGACGGCGGCACCGGTGGGCTCGGCCTGGGAGTTTGAAACGGCGAGCAACTCGCGCGCCCGCGCGATGTTGTCGGCGCGGGTGCCGCTGGCGAGCAGGCCGTAGTGACGGATGCGGTGGAAGCCGTGCGGCAGGACGTGGATCAGGAAGCGGCGGATGAACTCGTCGGTGTCGAGTGTCATGACCTTTTGGCGGTCGCGGCCTTCGGCACGATAATCCTTCCATCGGAAGGTGACGCCGGTGCGATCGCAGGCGATCAGCCGGCTGTTGGCGATGGCGACGCGATGGGTATAGCGCGACAGATAGGCCAGCACGGCCTGTGGCCCGCCGAACGGACGCTTGGCATAGACCACCCATTCGGTTCGGCGTAGCGGAGCCAGATACGCCGCGAACGCCTGCGGGTCGGCAAGAGCTGCGTGATTGCCGAAGAACTTCAGGCGGTTGGCCTGGTATGCGGCGAGCATCCTCTCCAGGAACAGCCGTCGGAACAGGCGCGAGAGCACGCGCACCGGCAGAAAGAAGCCGGGCCGGCACGCCACCCAGCGCTCGCCGTCGGGCGAGATGCCGCCGCCCGGCACGATCATGTGAACATGCGGGTGATGGGTCATGGCCGAGCCCCAGGTGTGCAGCACGGAGGTGATGCCGATCCTGGCGCCCAGATGCTTCGGATCGGCGGCGATCGTCAGCATCGTCTCGGCCGAGACCTTGAACAGGAGATCGTAGACCACGGCCTTGTTCTGGTAGGCTATGTCGGCGATGGCCGCCGGCAGCGTGAACACCACGTGATAGTACGGCACCGGCAACAGATCGGCCTCGCGCGCGGCGAGCCATTCCTTCGCCGCGGCTCCCTGGCACTTCGGGCAGTGCCGGTTGCGGCAGGAGTTATAGGCAATTGTCGTATAGGCGCAGTCTTCGCAGCGCGCGACATGGCCACCGAGGGCCGCCGTGCGGCAGCTCTCGATCGCCGACATCACCTTCAGCTGCTCGAGGCTGACATGGCCGGCATTGGCTCTGCGCCATGCCGGTCCACGGTCGCGGAAGATATCCGCGACCTCCAAAGCCGGGCGCGACATAAGCGCCTCGGCGTCAGCCGGGCGGCCGGGTCTCCTTGAGCTTGAGCGCGATGTGCTCCAGCGGACTCATGACCTCGCTGATGGTCTTGGTGGCGACACGGGTATAGAGCGCCGTGGTGTCGAGCTTGGCGTGACCGAGCAGCACCTGGATGACGCGGACATCGATGTTCTGCTCAAGCAGGTGGGTGGCAAAGCTGTGCCGCAAGGTGTGCAGCGAGACGCGTTTTTTGATCTCTGCCATCTGGGCAGCGGCGTGGCAGGCGCGATTGAGCTGGCGTGTGGTCATCGGCTGCGCCGGATCGCGACCCGGAAATAGCCAACCCCGGGGCCGCGCCGCCCGCCACCAGGTGCGCAGTAGATCGAGCAGGCTCGGCGAGAGCATGACGTTACGGTCCTTGCCGCCTTTGCCCTGCTCGACGCGAATGATCATTTGCTTGCTGTCGATGTCGGAGACCTTGAGGGAGATGACCTCGGTGGCGCGCAGGCCGGCGCCGTAGGCCACGCTCAGCGCCGCCTTGTACTTTAGCCCGGGTGCGGCATCGAGCAGCCGCGCCACTTCCTCCGGAATGAGCACCACCGGCAGCTTGCGCGGCTCGTGGATGAAATGCGCGTGCTCGACGATATCGTAGCGCCTGAGCGTGACCCTGAAAAAGAAACGCAACGTCGATACGGTCTGGTTGATGGTCGGTACACCAACGCCGCTCGTCGCCAGATGCAGCTGATAGCGACGCACGTCCTCGAAGCTCGCCATATCGGGTGATCGCCCGAGGAACGCAGCGAAGTTCTTGACCCTCTGCAGGTAGTCATGTTGGGTCTTCGGCGCCAACTTCCGGATCGTCATGTCTTCGATCATGCGCCGGCGTAACGGGCTCATTGCCTGGTCGGTCATGGGGAGGCTCCTGTCTGGAGGGAGGGTTGCAACTCCTCATCTTCAGACAGGACGCGCCTCTTATCTCTCCCCACCCCGCGCGCCTGGCGGAGGAGCCCTACCGCGCGAGCGGTTTAGTCCTCTGGCACATCGCGTCATTTCGCTGTGCTGCGGAATTTGGTCGCTATCAGCGCGCATAGCGGACGTTGAGCAGGACGCCGCGCGCCTGCAACTGCAATCACGAATTTTCTCGTACCAGATTTCCGCAGCAGGCATGGTCGTCCGGACCCCCGCGCGTTTGGGACCTCTTCACAGTACCTTTGCGGTCACTGCCGCGTCGCTACCCGACCTAATCGCCAGCACGCGCCGGGCCGCGCTCCCTCTTTTTTGGCTCTCACAAACGAATATTGTGAAGGTTTGATAGATCGTCGCCGCGGTGTCACAAAACTTCCCGATAAGGCTCAATGCAGGTGCAGTTTTGATCAATCTTCGCGCGCGCAAACGCAAGTTGCACGTCCAGAAGTGGTGATACTCGCGTCTGCGAAAAACCGTGAGGTATCATAAACGATCCTCGTTGACAGCTTAATTGGGGCATTAAAAAAGATGCGTAGTATCCTTCGAACTACTCTGGTGGCGGCCGTGTTAGGCGCCGCTGGTTTCTCTCCCGCGCACGCGTTGTTGATCGGCACCGCCGACACAACCAATTCGGTTTTCAATAATCCCGGCACCTTCGGTGCTTATTTCCAGCAGGTTTACAATTCCTCAAGTTTCAACTCGTCGATCAACATCAACGAGATTACCTTCTACAATAGTTTGAGCTCGAGCGGCGCGCCGGCCGCTGGGGTTTTCGATATCTTTCTTTCGGTGAGCAATGCCAATATCGCCACGTTTGACACCAGCAATAGCACCACGACCCCGTACTATAGCTCGTCGTTTACTCAGGTTTACCACGGAACGCTTCCGCCGATCTCCGGCGGCAAATTGGATCTAAACCTGTCCTCGGCGTTCAACTATGATCCCACCCAAGGCAATCTGCTGCTGACAATTCGGAACAACGATTATTCGTCGGGAAATGGCTTGTTTCTCGACGCCGATCTGAACAATCCGAACATCAATTGGCGGATGTCGTCTTACCCTTACGATTTCAACGAAGGCCTTGTTACCGGCTTCAATGTTTCGGCGGTGCCGGAGCCTTCGACATGGGCGATGATGATCCTCGGCTTCGCTGGCGTTGGCTTCATGGCTTATCGCCGCGAGTTGAAGCCAGCATCGATGGCCGCCTGATCGACGATCCATCGGGTTTGAACTGAGAAGCCGCCTTTGGGCGGCTTTTTGTTTCGGTTGCATCAGGCATCGCACGACTGACGCTGCGCCAGCATCACGGCGCCGACAGCGGACGGCATCAAGGCTGTGAATACTGATCGAATAGTGCCCCCCATCGGCGCCGTCGGGACCCCTTCAAGCCATTGATTTCGCTAAATGGGATGTGGGACCCCCCACGCCGATCATGGTCGAGACCCCGCGCCGAAACACACAGTGGTTGCGCCAAAGGCCGCCTCGCGCCAACTGGCATGCCGGCTGCGCTCGGCCTCCGGGCGCTTACCGCAAAAACTGGCGCGCCCGAACGGATTCTGACCTCTACCGTCGGAGGGTGGGGCTGAGTAGCCGGTGCCCCGGGGCGCGATGGGCTGGCAAGCGCTGTCGTTCGATCAGCAACGCTCCGAATAGACCGCCTTTTGGCAACGGCTTTTGTCCTTTGCTTGGCCGCAAAGACGCCGCTGCACGGTTTTGAATCTTCTTCACGCAAGCTTGAGGGTTTGTAGAGGCCGAGTAACCCTTGACCGGGCTCGTCGACGAGCGTCGTTGACTTCGGCAGCGTGCGCCTTTCGCACCCGAGGATAACAATCTGAAGTCCCGCGGACGTTCGCTCGAATTCCGACATGCCAGATCTCCGCTGTCAGGATATGGGGCCCACTTGGGCCAGCGATTTCCAGAAACCTCGGCCGGCGCGTTAGAAGTTCAAGAGTTTCCAAGCGCGTCTGAACGGGGCTCCTCCAAACCGGAAGAACAAGAGCATTGAATTGGCGGCGATTTCCACCGCGCCGCTATCAAATCCCCATAGCGCCCGCAGCACCGCCAGTGCCAACTTCCCGCGACTTCGTGCCTTGGCGCTTTTTGGACGCCGCCCGCAAAAGGGCGTGAAGGGTTCGTCATGCCGACGTCCAAAAACCTGCATGTGAGCGGACTTAAGTCCGCGCCCGTCAGGCCTGTGGCGGGTTCATGACTTAGCTGGTACCATTCACCGGCACGCACACCAACCTCGGCGCCTGAAACCGGTGACCGTCATGGAAACGAATTCGTCTGCCGACACCGTCGGCAAAATCTTGGCGTATTTCAGCCACAGCTATCGGGAGCCCGATCGGGAGGTCAATTCCTTCTTCTGGGAGCTCTTCCACGACGAAGGCTTTTTCTTCACTGTCGATCCCCAGTCGCAGCTCTTCTCGATTCCCTACCTCGAATCCATGATGGTGCTGAGCACCTGCTTCGTGGCCGTGATCACACGCAGGCCCGATGCTCCACGCGGATGCTCCCCCTACATTCTTTTCGAATATGGACTGGCGCTGGAGGCTCAGAAGCCCGTGCTCGTGTTCGTCGAGCAGGGGATGAGCGGCTCGCTGTTTCCGCGCGATCCGGAGCGGATTGTACCATTCAACCGTCACCCTAAGCGCCTGGCCGACCACAAAGGTAAATTCATCAACGCGATTTAGTCGCTTGCCGATAAGGTGCGCGGTTATCAGAACCCGGATGTCCGGCTGACCCAGCCATGCGGTCTCGTCATCAGAACCGGATCTGACGTCGAGCAAATCTACACGCCGGCGCTGATCCGCAGCCTCACCGCTGAACTGGGCAAAATCAACCGCACGCTCGAGGTCGTCAGGCTGCAATTCGACGCCGCGTTCGAGTTCTGCCTGGAGCTTGATAAGTACGACTTCCTCATCATGGAAGTCCGGGACTCGCTCCACGTCCCTTGGCTGTCCGGCTATGTGTTGGGCAGGGCGAAACCGAGCATCAAGGTCTGTCACGTCGCGGCCGGCGAGCCGCACGACCTCGGCAGCCTGCCATCGATCATCAGCAGGCATAAGCCAGAATATACCGATGAAGAGCCGGTCATATTCTGGAAGGACACCGAGGAGCTCTTAATTGGCGTCACCAGGCACGTCGGCAAGTTCAATTCCGATCGAATCGAGTTTCACAGCCGGGAAGAGGGGCTCCGATATTTCAGCCGCGCGGGGCGGCGCAAGGAGAAGGTCTTCATCAGCAACGCAGCCGTATCCAATGCGCTCGTGCGCAAGCTGATCGTCGAGTTGCGGCTGGAGAGCATGGACTTTTTTCATTATCAGGTGAAGGACGCGATTCCGATCGGCGAGCGATGGCTGTCGGAGCTCGAGCGGCAGATCGAGGAGACCGGCATTTTCATCGCGCTGCTCACGACCGAGTTCCTGCGCAGCTCGTGGTGCACGTATGAGCTGCAGGCCGCGCGCAAGCGCGAAGCCGAGGGACTATTGCGGATTCATGCGTACCTCCTCAACGCAGAGCTGAAGGACAAGATCCCACTGTTGGGGCTCGACATGCAGGTTGTCGATCTCACCGGGAACGACGAAAAGACCAGCGTAGACGAGATCATCAAGAACCTTGATCGAGAGCTGAAAAGAAAGGATCTGCAGTCGCAGCCCCTTCGTACCGGAGATGGTGCAAAGGCCCCGGTAACCGGCGAACCAGGCGAAAACCGGGCGCGCTTTTCGTGCTGCACGAGGACGAGCGCAGGACGTTCGTCGATGTCCTTGCGACTCGCCTGACCATCGCGGACGGGACCGCCCGGCCCTTGACGGTGAAGGGCTGGCTAATGGACTCTCAGCTCTACGCGGAGCTCGCGGGGGAAGACTACGCGGGAAGCGCCGAGATGGTTGCAACCACGCTCGTCACCAAGGCCGAGGTGCTGGGCGACCTGCCGAACGGGCGCAGCGCAATTTCGATGTTGGTAAGCGCGTTGCTGGAGCGCAAAAACCTCGATCAGAGGGGGCTCGACTTCCTGGCGAAGCTGCAACGACGATTGGACGGGACAACGTAATGGAGCGCACATGCCAAAGCTGAACTCGGCGCAGCAGACCGAGTTGCTGGACCTGCTTCTCGACTTTCCCGGCACGAGGACGACGGAGCAGCGCGAGGCCCTGTTGTTCAGCCTGCCATCGCAAATCACTGGCTCGATCGACCTTTCGGGCGACCGCAACGCTGCGATGGTCAAACTGGTCGAGACGCTGGAATTCTGGGGCCAACTCGCCGACGGGCGCTGGGCCACCGAGGTTATGCTGCGCAACGCCCTACGGACCGCGAAGAGCACGCAGTTCGAGCAGCGATTCGAAGCGATCCGCCAGATATTCGATCTGCCGGCCGCCAAGGTGCAATTGGATGCCTTGCCCGAGCAGATCGCGAGCGAGGTCAGCTACTTAATGCCCGCCGGGTTTCTCGATGATGGACAACGGGCGGCGCGCGCGGTCGCCCGCATCTGCGTCCCGCAGGTCTTCGACGGCAACGTGCGCATGCTCGGCAGCAAGCCAAGCCTTGCGCTCGGGACCGCTTGGCTCATCGCCCCGAACCTGCTCGTCACCAACCACCACGTCGTCGCCGCGCGCTTCAAAGGCGACGCTCCGGTGACAGCGTCGGACATGGCCGCGCAGGCAACCGGGGCGGAAGCCTGGTTCGACTATGTCCATGTCGACAAGCCGTATTGCGTCTACCGGATGACGGCGCTCGAAGCCTGCGATAAGTCCCTTGACTATGCCGTGCTGCGGGTGGCCGGCACCGCCGTCTCCGATGCGCGCCCGCTGTCGAACTGGGGCTATCTGAGACTTGCAGCCGAGGCGGAGGAGCTGCGCCAAGGGCGTCCGCTCAACATCGTTCAGCATCCTTCAGGGGACGTGAAGCAGATCGCAATCCGCCGCAACGACTGCGTGGGCACCAAGGACGGCGGCGAATTCCTCTATCTGACCGACACGCTGCCGGGCTCTTCCGGATCGCCCGTTTTCACCGACGATTGGCTCGTAATCGGGCTTCACCGCGCATCCCAAGCGTTGCCCGAAAAGGTGTACATGAAGGGCGAAACGA
Organism: uncultured Alphaproteobacteria bacterium; assembly: GCA_963836765.1. GTDB lineage: Bacteria > Pseudomonadota > Alphaproteobacteria > Rhizobiales > Xanthobacteraceae > Bradyrhizobium. The sequence goes on along the minus strand of CAWILG010000030.1, from coordinate 8,198 downwards.
TCAAGTACAACAATGTCGGCATTCGGATTCACGCGATCCTCCGACACCTGCCCGCCGTTCTGCGCGCGGAAATCGCCGCCGCCGCGCAATGACACCTCGCGGAAATATCGATGACCGATGACAAGGGCCCGATCGACGTATCGTGCGTGCAACTCCCCGCGGACCTTCACGAGGTTGCCGAACTACTCGCGTGCCACATCCATGAGACGTGGGTGCTCCTGCGGCTCGACGAGGGATGGACGCTCGGACCGAGGCGCGACGACGATCGCCGCGAGCATCCATACCTCATCCCCTACGCGGAGCTGCCGGAAGTCGAGAAGGACATCGACCGGCGGATGACGCTGGCGACGTTGAAGGCGATGGTCGCGTTGGGCTTCGACATCATCAGGCGTGAGTAAGCGCGGATGACGCCTGCGCCGCCGCACGACGCTCCATCTGAACCGAGCGCTAATCTCGTCCGGAACATACCGGCACTTTCGCTGCATTCGCTACCGATCGCGTCACGTTCGCTTTCCCCCGCGATATCGACCAAACTGCGGACGTCACGGGAGGTCCGAAAAGGGCCCAGACGCGCTGCTATTGGGTGACGTAAACCAGTGGGCGACAATGGTAGGCGATTTTTTCACCGCGACTACGCCTCATGGGATCGATGCGCTCGAACAACAACGGCAAGCGCCGGGTGTCTGGGTGATGTACCGTTGAGTGTTGGCGGCGACCAGTCAGCCAGAATAAACGGGTAACCCCGAACAGCAGCATGGCCCATGTGCTCAGCTCGGGTACAGGAGAAGCAAGCGCACTATGCTCCCGCACGAGCGCAAGGGGTCTTGATAGCGGCTACAACCAAAGCGCCATGAGCTTATGGACGGCTTCGCCAGCCGCAAGGATAACCGATGCCAGCCCCGATAAATAAGCGAAAGGCGAAGTCCGTGGGCTCGTGCTTTTGTTGAGAACGACCAGCAAAGCTCTTCGGATCAGCTCGGCTGCCCCGAGCAAGGATAGAGATGGAAGCGAAACTATGAGGGCACCAAGACCGAAGAGGACCATCAGAAGCAATGGTCCAATGAGCGCTAATACAATTCCCCCAAGGATGGCCCACCACCATGCGGTCTCCCGCGGAAGATTGAATGCGCTCACGTCCTGATCGGGGTCAAAGTGATGAAACTGCATCATCAAGAAAGGAATAGAAGCAGCGGCCAACAATTGAAGGCCGTATGTCGATATAGGTTTTCGCTCTTTGATTAGTTGCCCTGTTCTGATGTCAAATGGTGGTGGCTCGTGAATTTTCTCAAACCACTGAAGGAAGGGCCGAGCGCTTCTTTAAGGGGTGAGGCGCGTCGTACAGCCAGACATAGAATGAAACCAGCCGAACCCGAACCTTATCGATGGTGCTAAGTTCTAGATGCTGAGTGTCCAAAAATTTGCCGGCCAGGACCAGCAGGCCAATCACAATGCCCAAAGCCGCCAACGATTCCATGTTCAACATGCCCCGTCCAGGTGTCGCCGCCGCCGACTATAGGTGCGCATGGGCGATTTCCCTAAAGGGGATGGATTTTTAAGCAAATCAGCCCTTCGGCTTCACCTTCAGCCCTAGATCGACCAGCCGGCGGATGGCTTCTGAGCGACGTCCTGCGCTTCAGCCCAGGCATCGATGGCCGCCACCGTGCCTTTAAGGGGCCTCGTTCGAACGACCGTTGCGATGTGCACAAGAAGCGCGACCGGCAGCGGTTGATGAGGCGCCGTCGGCAGCTGAGGCGGTAACCGATCGTCAACATGTGGGCGGTAAGGTTGATCATCGCGGATTGGTGACGAGTACCGCGGTACGCATGGGCATTGTGAGAACCCGCTGGCTGTCGAGGCCGGCGGGTTTTTCTTGTCGACAGGCTGGCCTCAAATTATATTCCAGCCGATCAATTTGAATTGGAGTTTTCTGACGTGGCTCTCGGCACTGTTAAGTGGTTCAACTCGACCAAGGGATATCGATTCATTCAGCCGCAGGAAGACGGTCCGGACGTGTTCGTGCACATCTCGGCTGTCGAGAAGGCGGGCTTTAGCGGACTCGTTGAAGGCGCGAAGGTGAGCTATGAGCTTGTCACCGGCCGAAGTGGCAAGGCGTCGGCTGAGAATTTGCGTATCGGCTAAGCCCCCAGAGGCCGGGGCGTCCGCCGGCAGGCCCAGAGAAGGCGGGCATGCGGGCGTTCGATGCCTGGCAGGCCAAGCCGTCGGCGCCCTTCGGGACGTCTCGCGCTCGCTCCGCCTAGATCTTCTCCCCGCCGGTCACGCCGGCGGGCCAATTCTTGCGTGCTTGGGTTTAGGGCCGGCACCCTTTTCTCAATCTCGCAGGACCACCGTATCAAGCGCTGCGCCACGTGACATTTTGGCGGCCAATCTTGCCTCCGCAGGCGTGAACCCGAATGAAGCTCGCAATGTCGTCTCAGTAGGCACCCAGCGTTTGTCAGGATCGATCAGGACTGCGATTGCTTGGCACTCTGCGAGCGCATTGGCTGAAAGAGAAGATAACCTAAGCAAGTACACGAGAAGCGGCCGCTGCCCCTCTCGGGAGAGTGGGATGGGGGCGGCCAGTGCAGCCTCGCTAGTCCCTAGACGATCGATTCCATGAAACCTGCATCATGGAACCGATGGGTTGATGGCGGATTCCTTGTTTTACGGTTGGCGAAACGAGGAGCGGCATCATGGCAGGATGGCGGCGAGCGGTCGAATTGGCAATGACCTGCGAAGAGATTGAAAGATTGACGACACTTTCGCGGTCGCGAACCGAGCCGGCGAGCCGGGTATCGCGGGCGCAGATGCTGCTGGCCTATCGCGAGAAACCTTCGTTCTGTGCGGTGGGGCAAAGAGTTGGGGTTCACCATCAAACTGTTCAGCGCTGCGTGGAGCGGGCGCTGAGCTATGGGCCGCTGGCGGCGATCGAGGATCGGCCACGGCCGGGCAAAGAACCAGTGATTACGCCGGAGGCCAAAGCCTGGTTGGTGTCGCTGGCGTGCGACAAGGCCAAGGAGCACGGCTATCCGCATGAGCTGTGGACGACGCGGCTTTTGGCACGTCACGCACGCGAGCACGGCCCGACGGCGGGGCACGAATGTCTCGCCAGGCTGGTTCAAGGCACGGTGTGCAAGATCCTCGGCCAGGAGGAAATCAAGCCGCACAAGGTGCGCTACTATCTGGAACGTCGCGATGCCGAGTTCGAGCAGAAGATGGCCGAGGTTCTGTGCGTTTATCGCGAGGTCCAGATTCTGAAGAGGGCCGCCGCCAAGTCGCGCAAAGCCATCAAGCGAGTGGCGATCGTTTCCTACGACGAAAAGCCGGGAATCCAGGCCATCGCAACGACAGCACCCGATTTGCCGCCCAAGCCCGGCGTCCACGCGACCTTCGCGCGGGATTACGAGTACAAACGTCATGGCACGCTGAGCCTGTTGGCCGGAATCGACCTGCTTACCGGCAAGGTTCATGCGCTCGTCAAAGACCGCCACCGCAGCCGGGAGTTCATCGAATTCCTCAAGTGTCTCGACGCCGCTTATCCGGCCAGCACCGCGATCAAGCTAATCCTCGATAATCATTCCGCGCACATATCGAGAGAAACAACAGCCTGGCTCGACGCTCGACCGCCTGGACGCTTCGAGTTTACCTTCACGCCCAAGCATGGTTCGTGGCTCAATCTCATCGAGGGTTTCTTCTCCAAATTCGCGCGGTCGGTCCTGCGCCACATCCGGGTCACCTCAAAACACGAACTCAAAGAGCGCATTATGGCCGGCATTGACGACGTAAATCGCCACCCCGTCATCCACACTTGGTCATACAAACTCGCCGACGCCGTTGATTCGAACCATGGAAACGCTGACCTAGAGTGCCTGCAACACCGCTCGGGCTGCGTTCTGATCTTTGGAGACTAGCTTTCCTCCAGAGAGCTTAACGTCGCCTTCCGGTCGCGGTAACCGTTGCGCTGGGCCAGACGCTCGGGGCTCTTCTCGCCGTAGGCCGCCCCCGTCTGGCTTTCGACTTCCAACTCCATCAGCCTTTGGGCGGCAAAGCCGATCATCTCGCGCAACAGATCGGCATCAGGGGTCTTCTCTACGAGCGTGCGCAGGTTCATCATCTCGTCGGTCATCGGTGGTTCCTCGGTTGCGTTGGCGTGTCGCAACCCGATCCTACCGGAGAACTGCCGGTGACCACCGCAAAGCCGCCCGCCCGCTACGGCGCTGTTGGGAGCGCGCGTCCGGGCGGCTTTGCTATACCGAGCTACACCACCACCGGGGACACGACCGACGCGAATCCTTGCACCGCGCTGTAAAGGACGTTTTTGCTCTCCCGAGAGCGTGGGAATGATTGCTGTGCAAGCCGCGTCGGCGGCGAGAAAATTTGGGCTTGTTCGACGCCTTCAGGGTTTTGCCGCAGATGGACCCGAATTCAGTCGCTGGATCGTTCAGCAAGCATGAGCATCAGGATGTCTGAGTGACGCCCGGTGCATGGACTCGGATTTGAGTGGAGGACTCGGACTTGCCACTCCCCCAAGAGAGGTCGTTTTAGCGGGACCTTATCTCAAGGACTCGATTGGGTGCGGGGGACGGAGATCGGAGCACTTGCATCTGGGCTTTCCGGAATAGTGTGCTGGTTAACCGCGCCCAAATCAATCGAGTTTCGGATTATCGCGTGTTGGAGGGGCGGCGGTGGTTGGCCTGGTTCCCTGGCTGGCCTGCGGCAGGTGTATCCATTGACCAATTGCCGCCGAGTGTGTATCTACAATGTATATCCAATGTCGGAGACCTAACATGAAGGTGGCATTTCAGAAGTGGGGCAATAGCCTTGCCCTGCGAGTGCCAAAAGCATTCGCCGATGAAATCGGTGCCAACGACGGCAAGGCCGCGGAAATGACCGTGAGCGACGGCAAACTGGTGATCGCGGTCGTGCGGTCGCCACGGCGCAAGCGTCGCTATACGCTCGACAAGCTGGTTGCCGGCATAACACCGGACAACCGTCATGAAGAGATTGATTGGGGGGCGCCCGTTGGCAACGAAGTCTGGTAACTACTGTCCGGAGGCGGGCGATTTCATCTGGATCGATCTTGACCCTACGGTCGGCCACGAACAAAACGGCCGACGACCGGCAATTGTTTTGTCACCGCGCAACTACAATGTTGCAGCCGGACTTTGCGTGATCTGCCCAGTCACTAGCCGTGTGCGCGACTATCCTTTCGAGGCGAAGCTGCCCGATAGTGCCAGCTTCCGTGGCGTTGTACTGGCCGATCAACCCCGCAGCATCTCTTGGGAGAAACGACCGATCCAGCACGCCGGACGAGCACCTGACACCGTGCTCACCGAAGCGCGTGAGCGCTTGGCCGCTTTGCTCGGAATCGATTGAACTCCTCGAGGGAAGCGGCGCTTGAAGAACAGCAATTGAGCGCAAAAATCGGTGCCAATGGCACCGGGGCGGACGGCCCACTGCCTCGCGCCAATCAGTTCGTTGTGAATGCACCGGTACCGATTACTCCCCCATATTCTCGCGCTCGTGCATGCCGCTTCGTGCTCGATAGCTGTCGCGAAGTTCGGGGCGCCGCTCCAGCGCACTCGCACCTTTGCTAATTTCACGATACCCTGCGACGGCGACCCGCGACGGAGAACCTTCCCTCTATTCGTTCGATCGCCTATCGGGCCTGGTCGCGACTGGGCGATGTCGACTGCGAACCGGACGGCGCCGATCGTGAGGATGCCGACCCGCACGAGGCCAAGGATCAGCCGACGGTCAGTATCAAGCCGGGGAAGCCGGGGAGTAACGGCGACTGCGCGGCTGTGACCTTCTTTGCGAAATAGCGCCTCCGCGCGTACTGCGGCGGCGTTTGGTTTGAAGCACTCGGTGGGTTCGGCAGCGGGACTTCAGCATGGCCCCACTCCGACTGCTTGACCTGATCGACGAATAATGTTCTCTATATGTTCTTTTGTCGATCAGGCCTGACCATGACCAATGAGCGACCTGCAAGCTGGCGAATACCCTGCGAGAAGCAGGTTGAAAATCTGTCGCGGGAGACTGCTCGTCGGCGCGATATCGATAGGTCGGATCGGCAGCGAACCGAATGATGCCGGGTGAATCATGGATGCGGTCGTGGTCGTTCCGCGCGTCGCTCTGGCAGACCAGATCGTCATCACGGAGAAAACCAGCCAGGCCAAAGACGTTCGCGCCGCTATTGGTTCTCGCTACGGTGATGTTCTTCCAGCCGAGGGCCATTTGTTCGATCTCCTCGAACCGGAGGACGTTGTTCCAGCCTGGAAGCGGTGGTCGCCTATACTTCTGCGGCCTGAAGGTCTTTACGGAACGCGCCCAGCAGAAGGTGGCAACAAGGTCGCTAAACTCAGGGCTATTCGCGAGGCGTTGCGCACCGCCAAACGAGTTTGGCTTGCAACCGATTGTGACCGCGAGGGTCAGCTAATCGGTCAGGAAATTCTTGAGCATTACGAGTATCGCGGTCAGGTAATGCGGGTTCTATTCACCGCGAAGGATTCGCAGACCATCCGCGACGCATTCGCTCACGCAAAACCTAATGTTGAATATGCACGCGTTTACGCCGCCGCCGTTGCGCGCCGACAGGCCGATCAAATTTACAACCTGTCCCTCACTTGCACCGCAACCGTCATCCTGGGACAAGGCGCGCGAAGAGTGATTGGGGTCGGTCGTGTAAATACGCCGACATTGGCCATTGTATGCAAGCGCGAGTTGGAAATCCGGAACTTCGTGCCGCTTGCCTATTTCGAGTTGTTGCCACCGCGAAGGGGATGTCCCGGGCTCTGTTGAATTTCTGAAGAGGTCGGCGTTGCCCACCTTGAGCCGGTAGGCTCGGGGTGCTGATTCCACAAAGGAAAGCAACGCCATGACGAGAGATAGCACACCGGCTGGTTCGCCGGCGACCGGGGCTGTGGACGAAGCGTTTGCGGAAGTGCGGGCGAGCTTCGATCGGTTCTGCCTTGCGGCAGGGATCGAGGCGCTCGGCACGATGATGGAGGCGGATGTCAAGGCGGCCTGCGGGGCGCGCCATGGTCGCGACGCGGCGCGGCGGGCGCACCGTTGGGGACGAACGCGAGGTCGGATCGGCTTCCACGGCGGCAAGATCGAGGTCGAACGCCCGCGGGTCCGGGGCGTGGACGGCCGCGAGGTCACGATCCCGAGCTGGGAAACGGCGGCGCAGGAGGACTGGCTCGGTCGCTGGGCGATGAACCTGATGCTGATCAATGTGTCGACGCGCAAATTCGGCCGCGCTGTCCGGCTGCCCGAGGGTGATATGCCGGCACCGCCCGGATCGGGGGTTTCGAAGTCGGCGGCCTCGCGGAGGTTCGTGGCGCTGTCGGCGGCGCGGCTGGCCGACTTCATGGCTGCCGATCTGTCCGCGCTCGACCTTCTGGTGGTCCAAATCGACGGGCTGCATCTCGGCGACGATCTCGTGCTGGTCGCCGCGATCGGGGTTGATGGCGAAGGCAACAAGCATCCGCTGGCGCTGGTGGAAGGCGCGACCGAGAACACCGCAACGGTTCAGGCCCTGATGGACAACCTGGTCTCGCGCGGGCTCGACCCGACGGCGCCAAGACTGTTCATCGTCGATGGCGCGAAAGCGTTGTCGAAGGCCATCCGCCGCACCTTCGGTTCGGCCGCGGCGATCCAGCGCTGCCAGATCCACAAGGCGCGCAACATCATGGATCGCCTGCCGAAAGAGCATCATGCCGCCACCCGTCGGGTGCTGCGCCAGGCCTGGGAGCTCGATGACGCCGACAAGGCTGAAAAACTGATCCGCAACCTCGCGCGCCGCCTCGACCAGCAATGGCCCGGCGTAGCGGCCAGCATTCTCGAAGGCCTCGACGAAATCCTGACTGTCGTCCGGTTGAAGCTGCCGAAGGAGCTTCGTCGATCGCTCGCCTGTACCAACATCGCCGAGAACATGATGGGCACCATTCGCCGCGTCACGCGCAATGTCAAACGCTGGCGGGATGCCGGGATGGCCTTGCGATGGGTCGCGGCCGGTATGATCGAGGCCAACAAGGGCTTCCGACGATTGAAGGCGTATAAGCAATTGCCGGCTCTGCGTGCGGCCCTTCAAGCCCATCACGATTGTATGACGATAAGCCTGTTGCCCAGTCACCAGGGCCGCGTAACCTTCAACCCGGCAGCGCCGTCACGCTGAAGTTCAACACCGATCGGGACAT
>CAWILG010000029.1:0-248795 GCA_963836765.1 uncultured Alphaproteobacteria bacterium | reverse complement strand
TTTCGACGGAGGCGGTCTGCAGCAATTTCTCGATCGGCTCGGACGGCGCCGCGGCTTCCTTCGCCCCGCCCTCGTGGGCCTCTTCCTTCACGGCGATCTCAAAGCCCGGCTTTTCCGGCATCACGGGCGAAAAAATCGCGCCGGCGGCAAAGCTCGTCACCAGGAGCAGAATGCAGGTGCCGAGGATGGCACCGATCACTTTATTAAGTTCGAAGGAGTCCATAGTGGATCAGGCTCCAGAGCCGGAAGGTCGACTGAAGGCCGGCAAAACGGCCGCGGATGAGCATCAGGAATCAGGCTTTCGCGCTGCACCCTCAGCAGGGTTGAGATATCGGTTTGCCCGCGCTCTGGCAACCCGTATAAACGCCCCGACTTTCCGCCCATCCCCATTATTTCCGGCATGTTTTCCCGCCGCCTCTGACCGCGCTCCGATGACCGAAACCCGCACTTTGGTGCTGATTCCCGCCCGCATGGCGGCCACCCGGCTGCCGGGCAAGCCGTTGCTGGACATTGCCGGCCTGCCGATGATCGTCCATGTGCTGCGCCGGGCCGAAGCCGCCAAAATCGGCCGGGTCGCGGTCGCGACCGACACGCCGGAGATCGCGGACGCCGTGAGATCCCATGGCGGCGAGGCGGTGATGACCCATCCCGACCACCCGTCCGGCTCGGACCGGATCTACGAGGCCATGAAGACCCTCGACCCCGACGGCAATGCAGAGATCGTGGTCAACCTGCAAGGCGATTTCCCGACCATTACGCCCGACACCATCCGCAGCGTGCTGCCGCCGCTGGCCGACCCCGCGGTCGATATCTCGACGCTGGCCTCCGAAATTCACACCGAGGAGGAAGACGGCGCGCCGAGCGTGGTAAAGGCGGTCGGCTCGCCGATCGGCCCGCGACGGCTGCGAGCGTTGTATTTTACGCGCGCCACGGCGCCCTGGGGTGACGGCCCGCGCTACCATCACATCGGCCTCTATGCCTATCGCCGCGCGGCGCTGGAGCGCTTCGTCCAGCTGCCGCCCTCGCCGCTGGAGCGTCAGGAAAAACTCGAGCAACTCCGGGCGCTGGAGGCCGGCATGCGGATCGACGTCACCATCGTCGACACGGTGCCCCGCGGCGTCGATACCCCGACCGATCTCGAAACCGCCCGCCGGATACTGGCAAATAGCTGAGCTGCTGATAGAAGGCACCATGACCACGAAGCTGAAAATCGCGTTCCAGGGCGAGCCCGGAGCCAATTCGCATATCGCCATCGTCGAGGCCTATCCCGACGCCGAGCCACTGCCCTGCCCGACATTCGAGGACGCGCTGGCCGTGATCGCCTCGGGCGAGGCGGATCTCGGCATGATCCCGATCGAGAATTCGGTCGCGGGACGGGTCGCCGATATCCATCATCTGCTGCCGGGCTCCGGCCTGTTCATCGTCGGCGAATGGTTCTTGCCGATCCACCACCAACTGATGGCGCCGCGCGGCGCCAAACTCGCCGATATCAAGACGGTGGAGAGCCACGTCCACGCGCTCGGCCAGTGCCGGCGCATCATCCGCAAGCTCGGCATCAAACCGATCGTCTCGGGCGATACCGCAGGAAGCGCCCGCATCGTCGCCGACCGCGGCGACAGGAGCTGCGCATCGATCGCATCACGGCTGGCATCCGAGATCTACGGCCTCGATGTGCTGGCCGAGGACGTCGAGGATGAAGCCCACAACACCACGCGCTTCGTGGTGCTGGCGCGCGAGGAAAAATGGGCCGAACAGGGTTCGGGGCCGCTGGTCACCACTTTTGTGTTCCGGGTGCGCAACCTTCCCGCCGCGCTCTACAAGGCGCTCGGTGGCTTTGCGACCAACGGCGTCAACATGACCAAGCTGGAAAGCTACATGGTCGACGGCGAATTCTCGGCGACGCAGTTTTATGCCGACGTCGACGGCCATCCCAACGACCGCGGCCTCGCCTTTGCGCTGGAGGAACTAAAATTCTTCTCGCGCGAATTCCGCATCGTCGGCGTGTATCCGGCGCAGCCGTTCCGCGAGACATTCAGCGAGAAGGTGGATTGAAGCATTCCGTCGTCCCGGCCTTGAGCCAGACGACAGTGTGCTACGCCGCCGCTTTCTTGCCCAGCCCGAACGCATCCGCCAGCAGATCATACGACTTCTTGCGCGCGTCGTGATCGTACACGGCGGTGATGATCATCAGTTCATCCGGCTTGCTCGCCGAAATCATCGGCTGCAGTTTCGCCATCAGCGTTGCCGGGCTGCCGACGAACAGCCTCGTGCGGTTGCGCGTGATCGAGGCGCGTTCGCTGTCCGAATAGGGATAGGCCAGGGCTTCCTCGACGCTCGGCAGCGGCAAATACTGGCCGCGGTCGCGGCGCAGCCGGTTGAGGTCCATCGAGGACGCGAGCTTTTCAGCTTCGGCATCGGTTTCGGCGGCAACGGCCGCGATCGCCAAAATGCCGTGCGGCGTGGCGCGCCAGCCAGATGGCTTGAAATGCGCGTGGTAATTGGTCATCGCCGCGACCGCGTCATAGGACGCAAAATGATGCGCGAACGCAAACCCCATGCCGACTTGGGCTGCGAGTTCGGAAGAATAGTCGCTGGAGCCGAGCAGCCAGATCGGCGGCAGCGGACTGTCGTCCGGCATCGCCACCACATTGTTGTAGGGATGGCCGGGTGGGAAATCGCGGGTTTCCCACAACACCAATTCACTCAGCCGTTCGAGGAAATCGTCGCCCTCGCGGCGGTCGAGCCGGCTGCGCAGCGCATGCGCGGTGGCGCCGTCGGTGCCGGGCGCGCGGCCGAGGCCGAGATCGATCCGGCCGGGGAACAGCGCCTCCAGCATCTTGAAGCGCTCGGCCACTACCAGGGGCGCGTGGTTGGGCAGCATCACGCCGCCGGAGCCGACGCGGATGTTTTTAGTCACCGCCGCGATCTGCCCGATCATCAGATCGGGCGCCGGGCTCGCGACCGAAGCGAGGTTGTGATGCTCGGCGAGCCAGTAGCGGACAAAGCCGAGCCCATCGACATGGCGCGCCAGATCGATGCTGTTGCGCAGCGCCGCAGCGGGTTTCGTGCCGGTGGTGACGACGGAAAGATCGAGGACTGAAAGCGGGATCATGCAGCTAACCTAGTGCGGCAAGGCAAGGCCACAAAGGCCCCGGCCATGCAGATCAGGCCCGCGCCGATACGGACGGAGACGCCGCCACCGGCGGCTGGGAGTGGGACAAGCAAACATAAATCCTAAACATTTGCATTCTGCCCAACAATATTGTTCCCGGCCATTTCGATCCCATCTGTTGTACTTATATCAATAAATATTGATCTTATTTCGCTATTCGACGACTTCGGTGATTCTGCCCAACAGCTGCCTTTTTGACGATCAGAATTCGATATATCTATTATAAGTGGGCAATTTCCCATCCTCAGATGGGCTGTTTGGACGGCTCCGCTTGGCTTATTTTAGCGCACTGCAGCTAAGCTGACGACCCGCGCACCTTTTTGGAGCTTTTGAGTACCATGACCGAGGTTACGCCTCCCGCGCCCGATGGGCAGCGCGCGCTCGCTTCGCCGGATATTTCGTTCGAGTTCTTCCCGCCGAAGACCGAGGAGATGGAGCGCAGCCTGTGGGAGACCATCAACCGGCTAGCGCCGCTTGGCCCTAACTTCGTGTCGGTGACCTATGGCGCCGGCGGGTCGACGCGGGAGCGCACCCATTCCACCATTGCCCGCATTTTGAAAGAAACCAGCCTGACCCCGGCCGCGCATCTGACCTGCGTCGGGGCGCCCAGGGGCGAGATCGACGACGTCGTGGCGCGCTATCACGAGGTCGGCGTCCGCCATATCGTGGCACTTCGCGGCGACCCCTCGACCGGCATCGGCACCGCCTACAAGGCCCATGCCGACGGTTATCAGAGTTCGTCCGATCTCGTGGCCGGCATCAAGAAGCGCTATCCCGACATCGAGGTCTCGGTCTCGGCCTATCCAGAAAAACATCCTGAGAGCCCGGATTTCGACGCCGATATCGACACGCTGCAAGCCAAGGTCGATGCCGGCGCCGCCCGCGCCATCACGCAGGTGTTCTTCGATAACGATCTGTACTTCCGCTATCTCGACCGGGTCAGGGCACGCGGCATCACCATCCCGATCGTGCCCGGCATCATGCCGATGCACAATTTCAAGCAGGCCCGCAATTTTGTCACCCGCGCCGGCACCACGGTGCCGGACTGGCTGGCGGAAAAGTTCGACGGCCTCGACGACGACGCCGATACGCGAAAGCTGGTGGCGGCCACCGTTGCCGCCGGCCAGGTGCAGAAGCTCGCAAAGCACGGCGTCGATACCTTTCATTTCTACACCATGAACCGCGCGGACCTCGTGTTCGCCATCAGCCATTTGCTGGGTATCCGCCCGCAGGGCGCACAGAAGGCCGCCTGATCCCATGACCGTGCCCGTCTCTCCGAAACGAACTGCCCTGCTCGCGGCCGCCAGCGAACGCATCCTGGTGCTCGACGGCGCCATGGGCACCATGATCCAGGGTTTGCAATATGACGAGGCCGCGTTCCGCGGCGAGCGGTTCAAGGATTTTCACCGCGACGTCCGCGGCAACAATGATCTGCTGATCCTGACCCAGCCGAAGGCGATCGAGGACATCCACGCCGACTACCTGCGCGCCGGCGCCGACATCGTCGCTACCAACACCTTCTCCTCGACCTCGATCGCGCAGGCCGACTACGAAATGTCTGACCTCGCCTACGAGCTCAATCTTGACGGCGCCAAACTCGCACGCGCCGCCGCCGAGCGTGTCACCGCCGAAGACGGCAAGCCGCGCTTTGTCGCGGGCGCACTGGGCCCGACCAACCGCACCGCTTCGATCTCGCCTGACGTTTCCAACCCCGGCTATCGCGCCGTCACTTTCGACGATCTCCGCAAGGCCTATGGCGAACAGATCAACGGCCTCCTGGACGGCGGCGCCGACCTGCTGCTGGTCGAAACTATCTTCGATACGCTGAACGCCAAGGCCGCGCTGTACGCCATCGCGGAAATCACCGAGGCGCGCGGCATCGACGTGCCCGTGATGATCTCGGGCACCATCACCGACAAATCCGGCCGCCTGCTGTCCGGCCAGTTGCCGGAAGCGTTCTGGAATTCGGTGCGGCATGCCAGGCCCGTCACCATCGGCTTCAACTGCGCGCTCGGTGCGGAAGATCTGCGCGCCCACATCGCCGACATCGGCCGCGTCGCTGATACCTTGGTGTGCGCCTATCCGAATGCCGGCCTGCCCAACGAATTCGGCCAGTATGACGAGACCCCGGAATATATGGCGCGCCTGATCGGCGAATTCGCCGAGGCCGGCCTCGTCAACATCGTCGGCGGCTGCTGCGGCACCACGCCGGACCATATCGCGGCGATTGCCGCCGCCGTCGCCCCGCACAAGCCGCGCGCTGTCCCAATGATCGAGCCGCGGCTGCGGCTCTCGGGACTGGAGCCGTTCGAACTGACGCCCGCGATCCCGTTTGTGAACGTCGGCGAGCGCACCAACGTCACCGGCTCCGCAAAATTCCGCAAGCTGATCACCGCGGGCGATTACACCGCCGCTCTGCAGGTGGCGCGCGACCAGGTCGAGAACGGCGCCCAGATCATCGACGTCAACATGGACGAGGGCCTGCTGGATTCCGAAGCCGCGATGGTGACGTTCCTGCATCTCGTCGCCGCCGAGCCCGACATCGCCCGCGTCCCCGTGATGGTCGACTCCTCGAAATTCGCCGTGATCGAAGCCGGCCTGAAATGCGTGCAGGGCAAGCCGGTGGTGAACTCGATATCGATGAAGGAAGGCGAGCAGAAATTCATCCACGAGGCCAGGATCGCGCGCCGCCACGGCGCCGCCGTTGTCGTGATGGCGTTCGACGAGGCCGGACAGGCCGATACGTTCGCGCGCAAGACCGAGATCTGCAAGCGCGCCTACGACATCCTGGTCAACCGGCTCGACTTTCCGCCCGAGGACATCATCTTCGATCCCAATATTTTTGCGATCGCAACCGGGCTTGAGGAGCACAATAATTACGGCGTCGACTTCATCGAGGCGACGCGCTGGATCCGAAAAAACCTGCCGCATGCGCATATTTCCGGCGGCGTCTCGAACCTGTCGTTCTCGTTCCGCGGCAATGAGCCGGTGCGCGAGGCGATGCATTCGGTGTTCCTGTATCACGCCATCAAGGCCGGCATGGACATGGGCATCGTCAATGCCGGGCAGATGATCGTCTATGACGACATCGACCCGGAATTGCGCCAGGTATGCGAGGACGTCATCCTCAACCGAGATCCCGGCGCGCCTGAGAAGCTGCTCGCGCTCGCGGAGAAATTCCGCGGCAAGGAGAAGCAGACCAAGGAGCAGGATCTGGCCTGGCGCGAATGGCCGGTCGAGAAGCGGCTGAGCCACGCGCTGGTGCACGGCATCACCGAATACATCGAAGCGGATACCGAAGCTGCCCGCCAGACGGTGGAGCGTCCGCTCAACGTGATCGAAGGCCCGCTGATGGCCGGCATGAACATCGTTGGCGATCTCTTCGGCGACGGCAAAATGTTTTTGCCGCAGGTGGTGAAATCCGCCCGCGTCATGAAGCAGGCGGTCGCCTATCTGATGCCGTTCATGGAAGAGGAGAAGGCGCGCAACCTCGCCAACGGCATCACCGGCGATGGCCGCAGCGCCGCCGGCAAGATCGTGCTCGCGACGGTCAAGGGCGACGTCCACGACATCGGCAAGAACATCGTCGGCATCGTGCTGCAATGTAATAATTTTGAGGTCATCGACCTCGGCGTCATGGTGCCCGCGAGCAAGATCATCGAAACCGCCAAGGCTGAGGGCGCCGACATCATCGGCCTGTCCGGCCTGATCACGCCATCGCTGGATGAAATGAGTTTCCTCGCCGGCGAGATGGAACGGCAGGGCATGAAGCTGCCGCTCTTGATCGGCGGCGCCACCACCAGCCGGGTCCACACCGCCGTGAAGATCGACCCGAACTACAAGGGCGGCCCGGTGGTGCATGTCAACGACGCCAGCCGCGCCGTCGGCGTCGCCTCCTCGCTGCTGTCGGCCGACAAGCGCGTGGCCTATGCCGCGGACGTGCGCGCCGAATACGCTAAAATCTCCGCGGCGCATTTCCGCGCTCAGGCCGACAAGAAGCGGCTCAAGCTGGCCACCGCCCGCGCCAATGCGGTGACGATCGATTTTGCCAAGACGCCGCCGAAGAAGCCCGCGTTTTTGGGTATCAGGAGCTTTGACGCCTACGACCTCGCAGAGCTGGCCGAATACATCGACTGGACGCCGTTCTTCCAGACCTGGGAGCTGACCGGGCGCTATCCGGCCATTCTCGACGATCCCAAGATCGGCGAAGTCGCCCGCTCGCTCTATGACGACGCCCGCAAGATGCTGGACCTGATCATCAAGGAGAAATGGTTCACGGCCCGCGCGACCATCGGTTTCTGGCCGGCCAATGCCGTTGGCGACGACATCGCGGTTTACGCCGACGACAGCCGCAAGCAGAAGATCGAAACGTTCCACACACTGCGCCAGCAGTTGGAGAAGCGCGAGGGCCGCTTCAACACCGCATTGTCGGATTTCATCGCGCCGGTTTCCTCCGGCGTGCCGGACTATATCGGCGCCTTCGTGGTCACCGCCGGGATCGGCGAGGATGTGGTCGCCGACCGCTTCAAGAACGCCAATGACGACTACTCCTCGATCCTGTGCAAGGCGCTGGCCGACCGTCTCGCCGAAGCCTTTGCCGAGCGGATGCATGCCCGCGTGCGCCGGGAATTCTGGGGCTACGCGCCGGACGAAACGCTGGCGCCGGATCAGCTCATCCTCGAGCAATATGCCGGCATCCGGCCGGCGCCCGGCTATCCCGCGCAGCCCGACCACACCGAGAAGGGGACATTGTTTTCGTTGCTCGACGCGGAGAATACGGCCGGCGTGAAGCTGACCGAAAGCTACGCGATGTGGCCGGGCTCGTCGGTGTCGGGGCTCTATTTCAGCCATCCCGAAAGCTTCTACTTCGGCGTCGGCAAGATCGAGCGCGACCAGGTCGAGGATTATGCCGCCCGCAAGGGCATGAGCGTTGCCGAGACCGAGCGCTGGCTGGCGCCGGTGCTGAACTACATTCCGGGGCAGGACCAACCGGCGAAAGCGTCGACGCCGGCGCCCGTCGCAACGGCCGTCCCCGCCAACGACACCGCCTCCCATCCCCCGGGCTGCACCTGCGCGGTGCATCTGGCGTATCGGAAGAAGGCCGTCGGGGCTTAACCACTTCCTTCCCTTCTCCCCTTGTGGGAGAAGGGAAGAAAAGGAGTGCCCCATGAAATTCTTCTCCTTCTGGCGATCGCAGGCGAGCTTTCGGGTCCGCATCGCGCTCAACCTGAAACAACTGCCGAGCGAGGCCGTGTTCGTCGATCTCGACGCCGACGTGCACCACGCCGACGAATTTCGCGGCGTCAACCCGCAAATGGTGCTGCCGGCACTGGTGTGGGACGACGGCACCACGCTGTTCCAGTCGCTGGCGATCATCGAATATCTCGAGGAGACGCATCCGAACCCGCCGCTGCTGCCGGCCGATCCGCGCGGCCGCGCCCGGGTGCGCGCGCTGGCGCTGATGGTCGCCTGCGAGGGCCATCCGTTGCTGGTGCCGCGGGTGCGGCGCTATCTCGATCACGAACTGAATGTGCGCGACGCCCAACAGACCGCATGGCGGCGGCACTGGACCGTCGAGACGCTGGCCGCGCTCGAAGGCCATCTCGCCGGCCACAAGGATACGGGCCGGTTTTGCCATGGCGACACCCCTTCGCTCGCCGATATCTGCCTCGCCGGCCACGCCACCGTGGCCGACATGCTGCAGATCAATCTCGTGCCCTGGCCGACCGTCAAACGCATCTACGAGACCTCGATGGCAATGCCGGAATTTGCGACGGCGCATCCGCTGGCACAGCCCGACACGCCGGAGGCGATGCGGCGGAAGGGGTAATAACGAAGGTGTGAGCGCCCCTCAGCGTCATTGCGAGCGAAGCGAAGCAATCCATCGAGCCGCGTAAAGAAAGAGTGGATTGCTTCGTCGCTTCGCTCCTCGCAATGACGTTGCTCTAAACGTGCGCCCGCATTCTCGCGGCGCGATTCGCCCGAGCTTTGCGTCATTCTTCACCCTCGTGAAACACAGAGGGCGCAGGGAAGACCGGGTGCGCGCTGCACCCGCGGTCTCATGTGCAAACATGCACAAAAACACGCACACGAGCATACAGGTTCAGCGGAGGCATCCGGCCTTCCCTGCGCAATGGTTTTACGGCTTATAGCGCGCTCTCCTCGGCGACCGGCTTGTTTGCCACCGTCATCGGCGGGATACTTCCCGCCAACTTGACGCCAGCATCGGGGCGTCAGAACCACGCGACTTCGCCGTCCGCTTCAGCCGCGCTCGTCAGTCGCAGCCGTCGCGTCCACCGCATCCCACCGCGCGTTTCGTGACGATCGCGAGCCGCCCCTCTTCTTGGGTGAGACGGGCGGAGACAAGCCACTGATTTGCCCAACGGGACAAGCGGAATATTTTCTTAGGACACGCTTGACAGAAAATCAGTGATTTGCCCGTCAGGCACGATCAGGCGCGCCATCTCGGCTCTTGCGCTCCCTCTCCCGCTTGCGGGGGAGGGTTGGGGTGGGGGTCTCTCCACACGACGCACTGACCGAGTGGATAGACCTTCCCCCACCCGCCGCGCGCTAACGCGCGCGTCGACCTCCCCCGCAAGCGGGAGAGGTACAGTGGCGCGCGCCGCGCTCAACCTGATCACCCCTTCGGCGGCGCCAGCGGCTGCAGGATTTCGCGGAACGGCGGCAGCGCCTCGCACAGCGCGGCGTGGGCGACCAGCGCGGGATAGCGCGTGGCGTTGTACAGGTTTGGATGCGCTTCGTGCGTGAAGCGCAGCGCGCAGGCGACCATGATATCGGAATGTCCGATCCGCTCACCGAACAGATACGGCGTCTTTGCCGCGAGCCGCTCCTGCTCCAGCACATCGAGCGCGCCTGTGATTTGCGCCTCGCAGCGATCGACCCAGAGCTTGAGCTGCTCCTTTCGCAACACGCTCTCATAGACCAGGCTGACCGACTTGTCGCCAAGCCCGCTGGCCAGCGCGCAGATCCGCAACTGGTGCCGCCGCTCGGGCCCCTTTGCCGCGATCATCGCCCGTTCCGGCCCGACCAGTTCATCGAGATAGTCCAGGATCGCCATACTCTCGATCAGCGCCTCGCCGCCCTCCAGCACCAGCGTCGGCACCCGCCGCAGCGGATTATACGGCGCGATCCTGTCGCCGTCGCCAAAAGTCGACCACGGCCGGTGCTCGAACGACAAACCATACAGCCGCAACGCAATTGCGACGCGGCGAACGAAGGGGGAGTCGTATTGGCCGATCAGGAACATGGGGGTCACTCCGTACTCGTCATTGCCGGGCTTGACCCGGCAATCCATCCTTCAAGACGGATGCGCCCGGTCGCTCCCGGCCACATTAACGATTTGTCAGTGGCGGCGGAAACCGAATCAGCCGCTAGATGCGGCAGGGCCAACGGAGCAACGCCGTGTCGCGCCATCATACCTTGCCGCCGATCGTCTATGCGCCGGCGCCACTGAAGCCGAAGAAGACCGAGCGCCGTCGCGGCGTCTGGTCCGTCAAGGGCAATGGCGCGGCGGACGACGTCGACGCGACCGAAGAAACCGGCGAGACATCACAGGCTGTCCCGACGCGGAGCGCTGCCCCCTTGCCGCAGCATTCGACCCCGGTCGAATCCACCGAGCGGCGAATCCACTCGACCACCGGCAATCTCAGCGACCGCACGTTGAAGGCGATGCTAGAGGTGCAGGAGCAGGAGAGCGCGCGAGACGGCGGCGGTGCGCCGGCTGTGGCGAAAGACTGACTCGCCAGACCGGCGCGATCGATGCCTCACTCCCCCTCGTCGCTCGCCAGCACGCCCTTCACCGCGCGCGCCCAGCCGGCGAGCTTGCGCTCGCGGGTGGCCTGGCTCATTGCCGGCTTGAAGCGGTGCTGCAGCCGCCAATTGTCGGCGAATTTTGCGGGTTCGGGATAGACGCCGGCCTGCAGCCCAGCGAGATAGGCCGCGCCCAGCGCCGTGGTTTCCTGGATCATCGGACGATCGACCGGGGCGTCGAGCAGATCGGCGAGGCGCTGCATGGTCCAGTCCGACGCCGCCATGCCGCCATCGACACGCAGCACGATGGTGGCAGCTTTCGCGTCCGGCCAATCGGCGCGCATCGCAGCCCACAGGTCGAACGTCTGGTAGCAGACGCTTTCGAGCGCGGCATGGGCGAGTTCGGCGGGGCTGGTGTTGCGGGTCAAGCCGAACAGCGCGCCGCGCACGCGCGGATTCCAGTAGGGCGCCCCTAAGCCGACGAAGGCCGGAACCAGATAGACCGATTGCATGGAATCGGATTTGTCGGCGAGCGGGCCGGTCTCGGCCGCCTGCTTGATGATGCCGAGCCCGTCGCGCAGCCATTGCACCGCGCTTCCCGCCACGAAGATCGAGCCTTCCAGCGCGTAGGTGCGCTTGCCGCCGAGCTGGTAGGCGATCGTGGTCAGCAGCTTGTTGTTCGATTTCACCGGCGTGGTGCCGGTGTTGAGCAGCGCAAAGCAGCCGGTGCCGTAGGTCGACTTCATCATGCCGGGCTCGAAACAAGCCTGGCCGATGGTCGCGGCCTGCTGGTCGCCGGCGATGCCTGAGATCATGATACCGCCGCCGAACAGCTCCGGCGCGCTGTCGCCGAAATCGGCGGAGGAATCCTTGACCTCGGGCAGCATCGAGCGCGGCACGCGCAGGATCTTCAGGAGATCGTCGTCCCATTCGCCAGTGTGGATGTTGAACAGCAGCGTGCGCGAGGCGTTGGTGGCGTCGGTCGCGTGCACCCGGCCTTCGGTCAGCCGCCACAACAGATAGCAATCGACGGTGCCGAACATCAGTTCGCCGCGCTCGGCGCGTTCGCGCGCGCCGGGAACGTGGTCGAGGATCCACGCGACTTTGGTTCCCGAAAAATAAGGGTCGATGATCAGGCCGGTCCTGGCCGAAGTTTTGAGCTCATGGCCTTCGGCCTTCAGGCGGGTGCAGATATCGGCGGTGCGGCGGTCCTGCCAGACGATGGCGCGGTGCACCGCCTTGCCGGTGGCGCGGTCCCATACGACCGTGGTCTCGCGCTGGTTAGTGATGCCGATCGCGGCGATGTCCTTTGCGGCGAGACCCGCCTTCTTCATCGCCTCGCGGCAGACCGCGATCGTGGAGGTCCAGATGTCCTCCGGCTCGTGCTCGACCCAGCCCGAGGCCGGAAAATGCTGCGGAAATTCCTGCTGCGCGGAGGCCGCGATGGAAATGTCGCTGCGAAATACGATGGCGCGCGAGGATGTGGTGCCCTGATCGATGGCCAGCACAAAGGACATTGGCGTTGCTTCCCGGAAGGTGACGTTTGTTGCGCCAAGGGAGCGGATTGAGAGCGGAAGGTCAATATGCGGGAAGCCGCGCTCCGTCACCCTCCTCTCGAGAGACCCTCCAGGGGAGGGTGAGGACCTAAAACGACGCCGCCAATTCCCTGGCGCCGGGCTTGCCGCTGTTGCTGTCCATGCGATCGTCGGTGACCGCCAGCAGCTTCGCCACCGTGTTGTGGCGGACCGCGACCGGGTTGCGCTCGTAGCCGTTGCGCTGGAAGAAGTTCGAGGTCGGCACCTGCTCGCGCATCGCCTGCGGCATCGTCACCATGTCGAGCCCGGTGCCGTCACCGGTCAGGTTCATCATCTCGAGTTCGGCCGCCGTCAGCGGGCGATTGTACCCCTTGGCGCCGGCAAAAATCACCGAGGTCAGGAGCTTGTGGGTCTGCAGCAGCGGCCCGACGTCGATGTCCAGCACCATGGCGTGCACCGCCCAGCCCTGCGGCGTATCGGCGAGTTTTTCGTGCGCCGACCAGTCGTCGGGCACGCTGCGCGTGAACGCCACCATCCGCTTCAGCACCGCGATCTTGTGCTCCAACGCCTTGCGCGGCGGACCGGACAGCGTGGCGGCCTTCTCCGTCAAGGCCTTGACGAATTCGTGGCCCTGCTCGGCGACCAGTTCGACGCTGTTAGTGGTGAGCAGCTGGTTGTAACCCATCGCGGTCGAGATCGCGCGCTTGCCGCCATGCTCGATGCCCGACTGCACGTCGTAATTGCCGGTGCCGCCGGTCTCGAACGAATAGACCCGCACCGCCTGCTCGCGCGTCAGTCCGGCGGCGGAAGCGACGCGCGCGTAGGCGCGCTTGAACTCGACCTCGGTGGTGGGCCGTTGCGGCGTGAACTGGAATTGCTCGGCGGCGGCCTGCAACAGATCGGCGGCCACCGGAATGGCCTTGTGGATGTGCGGCCTTCCGGGCTCCTCGGGCTCGGGCGCCGGATCCACCGGCCGCTTCGGGCCGGTATAGACCGGGGGCTGGGTCAGCACGTAATCATCGAGGGTGATGGTCTGGCGCTCGCGCCGCTTGGCGTTGCGGCCGCGCCGCTTTTCGGTGATCGACGCCCAATAGGCGCCGGCTTCCACGTCGAACGCGCCGCGCACTTCCTGATACTCTTTCAGCTTGCGGCGGTATTCCGCGATCGCCTGCGGCGAAGCCGCCTGCGCCATCGCGTCAGATGCCGCCGACAGCGTTCCCGCCTTGATCGCAGCAGCCGGCGGCGCACCCGCGAACCACGCGAGCGCGACCAACCCAAATCCAACGCGAATCAATTGCGGGCGCATCGGCCTGTTGTAGCAAGCGCGCGCGTGAAGTCAGCTATGAAACTGGCTCACCCTTCACCTCTCCCTTTAGGGAGAGGTGAAGTCGAGACCACGGCAGTCCGCTTTACTTCCACGCGAACACCGGCTGTTCCAGCTCGGCGACGCGGGTGGTGCGGCCCGCCAGCATTTCGCGGAACTGATAGATCAGCGCCGCGGTCGGCGCGTGGATGTGTTGACCGGCGAGGCGAAAGCGGATCACGCGCCGCGTGCTTTCGGGGATCATGGTGAAGCTGAACGCGTCCTCGCGCTCGATCTCCTGCAGAGCGCAATGCGATGCACGGACGCGACCTCCGCGGGATTGGGCGAGATCGCCGCCCTCCGCGTCACCCACACCACGACCGGCGTGATGAGATAGCCGGAACGGGTCGGATAATCGTCGAGCAGGCCGAGCACGTCGCTCTCGCCCAAGCTCGAGGCCGAGCTCTTCATGCAGCTCGCGCAGCGCCGCCTGCGGCTTGCGTCTCGCCGGGATCGCAGCGCCCGCCCGGCAGCGCCCATTGGGCGCTGTGCGAACGCAGGCTCGCCGCGCGTCGGGTCAACAGAAACGTCGTCCTCGCCGCCATCGTCGCCTTCCGTGAGCGCGATGGCGACCGCGGCGCGCTTCAGCGCCGGCGCGGCGTCATCCGGTTGCGCGCGCGGCAAATGCCGCGCAGAGCTCTGCGATATTCCGCCGGGTGGCATCGTCAAATGACCTGACCATCCCGCTTGACTACAACACATGCGCGACCGATGAAATGACCCGGAAAGCATGACCACCTGCAGGAACGGAACGCACGACATGACGAGCAAGGCCGCGGACAAACTCAAATCCGACGGCTGGAAGATCGTCGAAACATCCGGATTCCTGCATCTGATCGGCCCGCTGTGGCAGCGGGTCGTCGACGGCGAGCATGAATACGCGCTTGTCACCGAGGACAAGCACCACAACCGCCGCGGCCTGGTGCAGGGCGGCGTGCTCATGACCTTCGCCGACCGCACCTGCGGCATGACCGCCCGCTACGTCTCGGGCAAGCCGACGCTGGCGACCGTGCAGCTCGATACGCATTTCGTCGAGGCCGGCAAGATCGGCGAGGTGCTGGTGTCGAAGCCGCACGTGGTGCGCTCCACCCGCAGCCTGATTTTCATCACCACGGAAGTCACGGTCGACAAGCGCTGTATCGCGATGGCGAGCGGCGTGTTTAAGATATTGAAGAACGAGTGAGCTTTCGCTTCACCTCGCCGCCTTGCGGGGAGTCGGATTGCGCCTGGCGATGCGAAGTATCGTCCAGTGCAATCCGGGTGAGGGGGACTGTCCGCGATTCGAATGCGTGGAGAGAGCCCCTCACCCCAACCCTCTCCGCGCAAGCGCGGGGCGAGGGAGCGCGTAGAGCTGTGATTGTGAGGACCACGCCATGCAATACCGCCAACTCGGCCGCAGCGGCCTGAAGATTTCGCCGATCTGTCTCGGCACCATGATGTTCGGCGGGCCGACCGACGAGGCGACGTCGTCGCGGATCGTGGCGAAAGCGCGCGAGGCCGGCATCAATTTCATCGACTCGCGCCGACGCCTATAATGGCGGCAAGTCCGAGCAGGTGGTCGGCCGCGCGATTTCCAACAACAGGCAGAACTGGGTGCTTGCGACCAAGCTCGCCAACCAGATCGGCGACGATCCCAACCACGGCGGGCTGTCGCGGCGCTGGGTGCTGCAGGCGGCGGAGGAAAGCCTGAAGCGGCTCGGCACCGACTACATCGACATCTATTACCTGCACAAGGAAGACCATGCGACGCCGCTGGAGGAGACGGTGCGCGCGATGGGCGATCTGATCCGCCAGGGCAAGATCCGCTATTTCGGCGTTTCGAACTACCGCGCCTGGCGCGTCGCCGAGATCTGCAACATCTGCGACCGGCAACGGCATCGACCGCCCGATCGTCAGCCAGCCCTATTACAACGCCATGAACCGCATGCCGGAGGTCGAGCATTTTCCGGCCTGCGGCTATTACGGCCTCGGCATCGTGCCCTACAGCCCGCTGGCGCGCGGCGTGCTGACCGGCAAATACCGCCCGGACGCAGCGCCCGACAAGGACACCCGCGCCGGGCCGCAACGACAAGCGCATGATGCAGACCGAATGGCGGCCGGAATCGCTGCAGCTCGCGCAGGAGATCAAGCAGCACGCCGAAGCCCGCGGCATCACCGCCGGGCAGTTCGCGGTGTCATGGGTGCTGAACTCGTCCTTCGTCTCGCGCGGTGATCGCCGGTCCCCGCACCGAGCAGCAATGGGACGATTATCTGAAGGCGCTCGACTATCGCTTCACCGCGGAGGACGAGGCGCTGATCGATCGGCTGGTCGCGAGCGGGCATCCGTCGACGCCGGGGTTCAACGATCCGGCCTATCCGATCGAGGGGCGGCGGGCGAAGACGGCGAACTGAAACAAAACCGCGCGTGAGGCCTCGATGTCGCATCAGGATCGCTACGGGCTGACGCTGTCGACCACCTCCGCGGAGGCCGCGCAAGCCTATCGCGACGGCATCGACCTGCTGCTGTCGGCATGGACCGGCGCCGCGGAGGCGTTTGACGGCGCGATCGCGGCCGATCCGGAATTTGCGCTGGCGCATATCGCCCGCGCCCGCATCCATACGTTTTATCAGCAGGGCGACGTGGCGCGGAAAAAGGCGGCGCTGGCGCGCGAGCTGGTGGCGCGCAACGGCACCGAGCGCGAGCGCAGCCATGTCGAGACGCTGGCGCTCGCCGTGGAGGGCAAGATCCCGGCGGCGCTGGCAGCGGCACTGGCGCATCTGGAAACCTCGTCGCGCGATGCGGTGGTGATGTCGCTGCCGCTCGGCGCGTTCGGGCTGTTCGCGTTCTCGGGCATGGCCGATCACGACCAGGCCCGGGTGGATCTGTGCGAACGCCATGCGCAGCATTACGGCGACGACTGGTGGTTTCTCACCTATCACGGCTGGTCGCTGACCGAGAATGGCGAGCTCGCCCGCGGCCGCGCCGTGACCGAGCGCGCCTTCGGCCTGCGCCGCGCCAATGCCAATGCGGTGCATTCGCTGCTGCACGCGATGTTCGAGGACGGTTCGGTGACCGAGGCCGATGCGCTGGTGACGGAGTGGCTCCCGGGCTACGACCGTTCCGGCATTTTGCACGGCCATATCCTTTGGCATCAGGCGCTGGGCGCGCTCGAGCAAGGCGATGCGGCTCGCGATCTATGCGGATGTCCTGAAACCCTCGGCCACCTCGGCGCCGCCGATCAACGTCATCTCCGACGGCGCTTCGCTGCTGTGGCGGCTTTCGGCTTACGGCCATGACGTGCCCGGCGAGCTCTGGACCGAGGCGGACGCCTTTGCGCAGCGCGCCTTTCCGAAATCGAGCATTCCATTCGCCGACGTCCACATGGCGCTGTTTGCGGCTGCCACCCACAATTCAGCGGCGCTGCAACAGCGCCTCGGCGTGATCGAGCAACGCTTGTCCGAGGGCAAGCTCGCCGCCGGACCAGTCGTGCCCAAAATATGCCGGGCGATGAACGCCTTTGCCGATGCGGACTATTCCGGTTGCGTCCGCCATCTGGAGCCCGTGCTCGACGATGTCGTGCGGATCGGCGGCAGCCACGCGCAGCGCCAGATCGTCGAGGACACATTTATCGTCGCACTGATGCGCGGCGGCGAACTGGCGCGGGCCCGGGCGATGCTCGACCAGCGCCTGCATCGCCGGCCCTCGCCGCGCGATGCGCGCTGGATGGCAGCGGCGATCGGTTGAGAACTCGGGGCGTCGCGCGGTCGTTGGGCGGCGCGAAGATTAGGCGTTTATCGGGAACAATAGCGCGAACGCGCCGTTGATTACGTTGGCGCGCGGCGAACCTTCGCCGGCGTCAGCGGAGAATCCCGATGGATTTGATCCTGATCATTCTTGTGGTGATATTGTTGTTCGGTGGCGGCGGATATTGGGGCCGGCGTCGCGGCCACTGGTGAAAATCACGATGATCGATTTCCCGAATCACAGCCGTTCCTATGACGGTACGCGGCACGCCGTGCGGTTCTGGGGATATGACAGCGCGATCGAGGCGTCGTTTTTCGTCGACGAAGCGGCATTGGCGCGAATGCAGCCCGGTGTACAGCCCGATGAATCGGGCTTCCTGAATGCATTCGACGCCAATCGCGACAAAATCTGCGCCGCGGCCGCCCGGGTTTACGTTCGCGGCAGCCGGGGATCCTACGATCTGGGCGCGTCCAACTTTTAGAACGGCGCAGTCTCAATCGGCCGGGCACAGCCCTTCTTCGATCGCGACCGATTGCAGTTTGCTGGCGCAGGTAACGCCTTCGGCGGCGGTCGCAAGGATTCGTGACGCCATCTTCACCTTGATCGCCGGCGTGGCGGGCTTGCCGGACGCATTGTCGACATAGGCCGAAGCTTGTTCCAGCACGGATTTCATCATGGCGACGAGTTCCGGCTTGAAATCGATTGGCGAAATCTTTGTCATGCGTACTCCCGTTGCCGCGGACATAGCGCGCCAACGTGACTCTAATGCGACCCTGGTGTGCACGTTGCCTTGAAGGTTAATGACGAACCCGTGACGGTTGGATCATTTTTGATTCGATTGCCAAACGGCAGCGCCGTCATTGCGAAATACGAACCCGCGCAGGATGGGTAGAGCGCAAGCGAAACCCATCATTTTCATTTGCGACCAAGGCGATGGGTTTCGCTTGCGCTCTACCCATCCTACGGACTATTCCGAAGGCCCGATCCACACCCCCTTGGCCGGCCACTGTCCCTCCCTGACGTTGGAGACTCGGCACGTCGTCTCGTCGAGCACTTCGATGCAGGCGGTGCCGCGCAGCACGGCGCCATCGGGCTTGACGACCAGCGGCGCATCCGGCGAGTGCATCCGCGACGCAACGATGAGATCGCCGTTCGGCATGACGACCACGGGGCCGGCGCCCCAGCCCGGCGTGCCCTGCGCATTGCAGGCAACCCGCGCCGCCGTGGCCTTGTCGGCCGGCGACATCGCGGTCTGTGCGTTCAAATCATCGATCAGCGGGCGCAGCACGCCGGCCCCGCTCACCCCTTGCGCGCTTGACGCCGCCACGAAGGCGGCGCCGTAGGCGACGCCCGGCCCAATGTCGGGCATCAGCGTCGAGGTCGGCGCGCTCATCGCGAGAGGCTGACCGGTCACGGTCGGCATGGCCGGCATTATCGCAAGGGCTCGACCTTCGGTCGAAACAATTTTCGCACCCGCAGGATGGGTAGAGCGAAGCGAAACCCATCAATTACGCAGCGATGGCGATGGGTTTCGCTTCGCTCTACCCATCTACCTGGCACGCGTTTGGCCGCGATCGGCTCACTGAAAATAAGCCGCGTTGCCGAACTTGGCTTCGGTCGCTTTGACGTAGTCCAGCACAAAGCCGATATTCCTGGTCAGCCGCTGCGCATAGACATCCGGTCCCATCAGCGAATAGAAACCGAGATCGACGACGAAAACCTTGGGATCGGTGTATCCGAGATAGCCCGTTGCCGGCGCGTCGAGGAATCGCTTGATATCGGTAAGCTTCTGCACGGCGGACCGGTCGAATCGGCTGAACCAGCTCAGGTTACGCGGGCTCCAGCTGCTTGCGATATCCGCGCCGCCATTGTCGGTCGCGTAGAAATGCGCATGTCCCTGATCGTCCTTTCGAATGACGACGTTGCCGCCGCTGTAGCGATCCCATTGCTGGGTCACCGCGTCGATCAACATGATCATGGAATATTCGCGCGCCAGTTCGAGTTCGTCTCCGACATAGCCGTTCTTCAGCGTGACGGTTTTGCCCTGCACCGGCTGCGGCGCGGACGCCTGCAGCAAACGCATGATCGGATGCTGCAGGTTTGGCGCGCCGTTCGGCGCGGCGTGGGTATTTGCAATTTCGTCCAGGGTGGCGTTGGTATCGTCCTTCTTGGCCTTGACGCAGCCTTTCAGAGGCGTACCGCTCTGGATCGCCTTGAGGATATTGGCCTTGTTTTCGAGCCGCTGCCGGTTGCCGATGTGGGCGCTGTCGATCAGCGACTTGAGCGCCTTGCTGCCCACCGGACCAAGCTCATAGGGTGCGGCCGTACGATAGATCGAATCGAAACCCAGGAGCGCGCCGAGCTGAGAGGCCCCGATCTCGACATCGGGATTGGCCGATGAGTTGCGCGGAATATAGGAGCCGCGGGATTTGTAGCCTTTCGGGTCCGAGGTATCGATCTTCTCGATTTTCATGTTGATCGAAGTCGACCCGGACAATTCCTTGAATTGAT
This sequence comes from uncultured Alphaproteobacteria bacterium, assembly GCA_963836765.1. Taxonomy (GTDB): domain Bacteria; phylum Pseudomonadota; class Alphaproteobacteria; order Rhizobiales; family Xanthobacteraceae; genus Bradyrhizobium. Next base: position 228,720 of record CAWILG010000029.1, on the reverse strand, counting down.
AGGTCGTACTATCGTCGAGATTCATGCCCTTCCATTTTTTCATCCAGTCCAGGGTATCGGGCGCGAGCGTCTGGCCCTTGGCCTGAAGCGCCTCCAGGATCGGGTAGCCCTGAATGTTGCTGACCGGCGCCGCAGATGCGGCGAATGCGGATGCGAAAGCGATTGAGAGAACTGTTACAAATGCCACAGCATGCGCTTTGGCGCATCGGCCGATCCCATGCGAGTTGATCATCGCCGCCTCTCCTCGAAATTGTATGATAAGTTGCGTCAATGTGGGGTAGCATAGCCCGGTTTGGCCGAAGCTCGAAGCGGCTTTTTGCGTGCACTCTTCCTTCCTTCTCCCCTTGTGAGAGAAGGTATCTTCGCCAAGCGAAGACGGATGAGGAGTTCTCTCCGTGAACACCGAATGCGCGGAGGGAACCCCTCACCCGTCGTCTCACTTCGTGAGGCGCCACCCTCTCCTACAAGGCGAGAGGGGAAGAATGCCGCGACCGAAAATGCTATAGTGATCACTGAAGGCCGCGTGTGCGAACAGGAAAGGCTTTCCATGACCAAGGGCAGCAGGCTTGCGATGGCCAGTTTGATCGCGTTGACGGCGCTGGCCTACTTCGCCCCGCACGCCAACGCCGCGCAATGCGGCAATGGTCCCGGCGGCTTCGAGGCCTGGAAGCAGGAGTTTTCCCGCGAGGCCGGGGCCAAGGGCATCGGCGGCACCGCGATCGCCGCGCTGATGCAGACGCATTATGCCAGTGCGACCATCGGTGCCGATCGCAGCCAGCACAGTTTTGGTCTATCGCTCGATCAGTTTCTCGCCAAGCGCGGCGCCTCGACCATCGTCGCGCGCGGCCGCTCCCTTAAAGTATCGCAAGGCGCGCTGTTCGCCTCGATCGAGCAGCGCTACGGCGTGCCGCCGGGACCGCTGATCGCGATCTGGGGCATGGAGACCGGCTTCGGCAGCCAGCGTGGCAACCAGAACATGCTGTCGTCGATCGCAACCCTGGCCTACGACTGCCGTCGCCCCGAATTCTTCACCGACCAGCTCTACGCCGCGCTAAAACTCGTCGACCGCGGCGCGCTGTCGGGCGCTACCCGCGGCTCGATGCATGGCGAGGTCGGCCAGACCCAGTTCATGCCCAAGAACATTCTGGCCTATGGCACCGGCAACCTCGACGTCGCCGCCAACGCGCTGAACTCGACCGCCAACTTCCTCAAAGCCCATGGCTGGCGCGCCGGCGCCGGCTACCAGCCCGGCGAGCCGAATTTCGCAGCGATCGAAGCCTGGAATGCGGCGGGAGTTTATCAGAAGGCGATTGCGATTATGGGGCGGCAGATTGATGGGGGCGGGTGAGGCGGGGCGGTGAGCGACGCTAGCGAATCGGATTCATGCCGCGTGTTTTTCTCACTCAAGACGTAGTCCGAAGTGTCGGTCCTCCACACCAAGCCAAGTTGAATTTTCATCGCAACTTCGAGCCATATGAGCGGGTATAAACATAATCACTACGTTCCGATCTGGTATCAGCGTCGCTTCATGCTGCCCGATCAACGTCGCTATTATCGCCTCGATTTGAGGCCGGATGTTATCAAGACTGAGAACGGGAAATACACCCGGAACGATGTGCACCATCGGTCTCCTGATGGTATCTTTGCGGAGGACGACCTTTACACAACGCGCTGGGGCCGAATCTCAAATACCGACATAGAGCAATTTTTCTTCGGCCGTTTGGATAATGCGGCCCCAGACGCAGTCGAGTATTTTTCGAACTTAGCTCCTGGAAGGGATCCAAGTGAAAAGGCATTTATGGCGCTATTGCCTTATATGAGTGTACAGAAGCTCCGCACGCCGAAGGGACTGGCCGATCTGGCCGAGCGAACAAATAGCAACGATGCGAATATGACGCTGCTGCTATTGCAACGGATTCAGAATCTCTTTTGTGCTATTTGGACTGAGGCGGTGTGGCAGATTGCAGACGCCAGCGGCTCTCCTACCAAATTCATCATTTCCGACCATCCAGTGACAGTTTACAACCGCGCATGCCCACCGTTGTCGAAATCGTGCTTGGGTCATAACGATCCTGATATCAGGCTGAACGCATCCCATACTTATTTTCCTCTGTCTCTCGACAAGGTACTGATCCTGACAAATCTGTCTTGGGTCCGGGATCCTTACCAGAACGAAATGCGATCGCGCCCGAATCCCGGTTTTTTCCGAGATACGATATTCAACTTTCTGGCGATCCAAACTGGGCGCGTGCTCAGCGAAGACGAAGTTCTTCAGATCAATTTGATCACGAAACGACGCGCCTTCAGGTATATTGCCGCAGCGGAAAAGGAATGGCTGTATCCAGAGAGGCACGTTTCTACCGATAATTGGCGTAAGTTGGGTGCCGGATATCTGCTGATGCCTGAACCCCGATTAATCCAAATGGGAGGCGAGATATTAGTTGGCTATCGAGGTGGAGGCGGCGACTCGTTTAGCGAGTACGGCCAAAAGCCTTGGGAAAAGGGCTATAGAGATGAGGACCGGTCGAAGCGAGAAACTGAAATGCTTTATCGGTTTCAAGCCGAGTGGGCGGTGAAGCGAGGCGTACAATTCACCGCGCGAAACGACGAGTTCAGCGGTCGATTAATCGAAGACAGCCCAGAAATGATGGAAGAGCACAGGAAAATTCTCCGTCAATATTCACGCAAGTGAGCTTGAGCACGCTTGATCGCCTTCAATTTGTTCGCCGTCGAAAACTGACGGATCTTTCCTCTTGCCGCAGGTCATCCTTAGGCCGAATCCGGGCACCGAACAGGAACTCGCACATGGCAAGAAAACTTCCGCCGGTTCATCCCGGCGAAATCCTGCGGGAGGAATTTCTCGTTCCGCTGAAGCTGACGCCTTACGCGGTGGCGGCGGCGCTGAACGTGCCGCGGACCCGGATCGAACGCATCGCACGCGAAGAAAAGCCCGTGACGGCCGACACCGCGCTGCGGCTCGGCAAATTCTTCAAGACCGGCGCCGCGTTCTGGATGAACATTCAGGCGCGCTTCGATCTCGAAACCGCCGAAGGCGCGCTGGCGCCGCAGATCAGGAAGATCGCGCCTTACGAGACGGCGTAAACAAACCGCCTCCAAATGAACATTCCGCCGCCCCGACGCGACCAAGGATCGATCCGCTGGAACCTGACCCATGCGTAATTCGACTTTTGCCGCCGTCGCGAACGGAAACTCGTTGCCTCGCCGCAAGATCCTGTGCGTCCTGACCGCCCTTGCCTTGATCGCAGCCGCCTCACCGGCTGGCGCCAGCGAGTGGCGTTATGGTTGCCGGGGCGTGCTGCCGAGCGGGGATGCGCCGGTCATCATCTTCAACCGCTCCTCGCTCGTCATGCTGCCGAAGGCCTGGGTCAACGGACCGTTGTTTGCCTCGGTGAACGACCAGCTTCTGAGTTCGAGCTTTCGAGCGGCCAACAACAATTCGGGGCTGGCTCCGACCATGGTGTTTAGCCGACGATAAAGGGATTTCGTGCTCCAGAGCACGACGCCCTTGTGCAGAACGTCGACCCTTCTGCTGCTCCGGAGTTGGAAGCTCGAAGAAAATTCCAGGAATGGCCCGGGGACGCAATCAAAATTTAAAAAGAGCGAGACGAAATTTCTCTGCAAGTGTCCCTGATCCGGCAGAAGTTTGCCGGCTGCAGTGGGGATCACGCCGGAAATAACCGTAAGAATTGTAAAGGGCGCTCGGCAGCAGAGGCCGACACCTGCCTTGGGATGCGAATGAATTACGACATGGCGCCCGTCCGCAAACCCACGTCAAGGGGCCGGTGCTAGTCTAACTTGCTGGCGGCGGCACAGACGCGGCGATAAACGTGACGTTTTTTTCAACAATCTCCATTTCCTCGAATATTGTGGCGTATTCTTCATGATCTGGCCTGATCGGCCCGACCAATTGGTCAAGATCGGCGGGGTCGAACCCCAGTATTTTTTCGAGGTAAATTGCGGAAAACGACGGCTGAAAAAACGTTTCGCGCGGCGTTTGTGTCAACACACAACCTCGCATGATCGAGTTTCGCATCTTTCTCAATGTGATCAACCGAACAGCACCGGCATCGACAGTCACTAAATGAATTAGGTCAGTAAACTGGCTAATGTAGACTTTGCCTGTTTGAGAGTGGTCGCTTTTTTGCTTTTTGCCTTCTGTGTACGACTGGTGCTCTTGGAAACCGAAATTCTTTTCCGCCGCGTCCCAGAAGATTTGATAGATGGATCGCATGAAGGTGTCTGGGTGGGTGAAACTGCGTCGGTAGGCGTAGTAGACGCCTTCGCAAAATTTGTAAGGCTCGCGGGCGTATGAGCCGTACCAGTGCGCGGCAACTTCCGCTTCGGCCACCACTGGCTCCGACAATTCGGCCTCAATCTCGAGAGCCTGACAAATATCAACGATGGTCTGATCGCGCACGGGTTCGACGCCTGCAAGCACCGTCCGGATGGTTCTGACATCATGGCCGCTTCTGATTGCGAGGTAGGCGCGCGTCCATTTCTTGTTCAAAAGCGCCGTTTCAATTTTAGCATCCCGTTTTCGCCAAAAATCGAGCAGTTTCCCGTTATCTTTGAACATTTACGCACCCCATGCGGAAAATTCATTTTCCGCAATTTTCCGGTTATGGTCTAGGTAGCATTTCATTAACCACGTTTTGCCGGAAAGGCATTCTGAAGGGGTGTTCACGTTTCTCACGGTTCTGACGCTTGCAGGTTGTGCCAGCTAAATACTGATCATCGACAACGTCGATCTCGGATTTCCTCCCGCTGTCAACGGGACCACCCGAGTAACCTCTTGGAGATGTCAAATGAACCGCCGCCTTTCGGCCGCTTACGTCGCGGCAACTGCCATCAGCATCAGCAGCTTGTCCTTGACCGCACCCGCTCATGCGGAGGGCTTTCTGGCCAAGGTCGCCAAGGCGGCTGGTGCGTCTCCCGCGATCGTCGATCCGATCGACCGCAGCTTAGGTCCGGCGTTCCATCAGCCCATCGGCAGACCGGCACCCACTGCCGCTCCGGGTCAGCCGCAGTCCCCGATGCCGTACTGTCTCACACCTGTCGGCGAGTTTGGCCTTGACCCGTCTTTTATCCAACCTGTCGGAGCGCCGTGCTTGCACGTCCTCCCGAATGATCACAGTGTCGACGGGCAGATCGTCTGGAGATAAGGCGTTCGATCCAATTGGATTTTTGAGTTGTTAGGGGACGCAACGGACGCCCCCTTTGTGTCTGTGCGTGGTCTTTCGCAAAGGCCCACGCCTTGCTGACAACCCTGGAACACCGGTGATCTCGCCGCATGAATTATTGCATCGCGGACGGCGCGTTTTCCGGCCCGGTCTTGGCGGGGCGTGGTTAGAGTGCGTCACCCCGCGAGGCCGCTGGAGCTAGCTCTTGGCGTCGATTTGAAGCGGCAAGGTTAACACGGACACAGCGCGGACACAGAATTCTCTGGAAAGTTACGTTTTTTGCTAAGTTGTTGAAATCATTGGTGCCCAGGGGCGGGATCGAACCACCGACACTGCGATTTTCAGTCGCATGCTCTACCAACTGAGCTACCTGGGCATTTCCCTGCGGCCATGGCCCGGGAGCGCCGGTTTATAGTCAGGCTGGGCGGCCGTGTCCACCTCGCTTCGCCTTTGGCTACGCGAGGCGCAGCCCGCCTTCCTTTCTACCCGCAAATGATTGGGAAACAATCACTTTTTGACATCGGCCGCGTGCGCATGTGGTTCATGGCGCGACAAGGTTTGGGACTGCCGGTGATTCGGAGCACCGTTTCGGCCCTCAATTCTCCACCCTGATCCTGGCCTCCTGGATCACCGGGCCCCATTTGTCGATTTCCGATTTCAGAAAGGCTGCCAGTTCCCGCGGCGTCGAGCCTTTCGGGTTGGCGCCGAGTTCCTCGAACCGGGTCTTGACCGCGGGATAGAGCAGCGCCGCGTTGGTGTCGGCGTTGATCTTCGCGACCACGTCCGGCGGCGTCTTGATCGGCACGAAGAAGGCGAACCACGAAAACACGTCGAAGCCGGGCACGGTCTCCCCGATGGTCGGGATATCAGGCACCACGGACACGCGCTCTTTCGTGGTCACCGCCAGCGCGCGAACCTGGCCGCCCTTGGCGTGCTGCAGGATCGAGGGCATGTTGTCGAAGATGACGTCGACGCGGCCGGGAATGAGATCGTTGATCGCCGGCGCGCCGCCGCGATAGGGGATGTGCGTCATCTCGACTTTGGCGAGGCGCTTGAACAGCTCGCCGCTCAGATGCAGCGTGGTGCCGTTGCCGGACGAAGCGAAGGTGACCTTGCCGCGGTTGGCGTTGCAATAGGCAATGAACTCCGGCACCGAATGCGCAGGCGAGGAATTCGGCACGCACATCAGGTTGGGCTGGGTGATCAGCATCGTCACCGGCGCGAAGTCGGCGACGAGTTGTAGGTCAGCGACGGATACAGGAACTGGTTGGTGGCCATCCCCGGACCGGCGATGAAGATGGTGTAGCCGTCGGGGTCGGAATGGGCGACCATGTCGGCGGCGATATTGCCGCCGGCGCCCGGCTTGTTCTCGATCACCACCGTCTGGCCCCAGACCTCCTGCAGCCGGTTGCCGACGAGGCGCGCGGTGATGTCGGTCGAGCCGCCCGGCGTGAACGGCACCACGATGCGCACCGGCTTGGCCGGCCAGTCGGCGGCATAGGCGCGCGAGGTGAGAATCGACGGCGCAGCGACCGCGGCCGCGGTCAGGCCGACAAAACGACGGCGGTTCAGCATGGGCCATCTCCTCCAGAACAAGCCGCCCGATTGGCTCGGGTCGTGCGCTTGCCGGGAGTGTGGAGACGGCACCCAGCGAAATCAATGCGCCTTAAGCGGCATGCCCTATTCCGCGTCTTCGTCGTCCCTGTCATTGCCGGGAATGACGTAGGAACCCTTCAGCCAGCGGTTCAGATCGACATCGCGGCAGCGCGGCGAACAGAATGGCAGCGTCGCCCCGGAGGCCGGCTTGCCGCAGATCGGGCACTTCTTTGCGGCCGCCTTGTCGGAGCCGGTATCGTTCGGTGGCTTAGCTGGCATTCAACCAGCCAAAGCGGATCGGAAAACCCTCGCCGCCGAGCAGCGTCACCGTCTCGTACAGCGGCAGGCCGACGATGTTGGTGTAGGAGCCGACCATCTTGACCACGAACGATCCGGCGATGCCCTGCACGGCATAGCCGCCGGCTTTGCCGCGCCATTCGCCGGAGCCGATATAGGCCTGGATGTCTTCCTCGCTGAGCCGTTTGAAGCGCACCCGGGTCTCGATCAGGCGCTGGCGAAAGGTCTCCTTCGGCGTCACCAGGCAAATGGCCGTGTAGACGCGGTGATTGCGGCCCGACAACAGCCGCAGGCATTGCGCGGCCTCGTCGACCAGATTGGCCTTCGGGAGAATGCGGCGGCCGACCGCGACCACGGTGTCGGCGGCGAGGATGAAGGAGCCGCGCAGCTCGTCGTCGAGCTGCACCGATTTCAACGCCGCATCGCCCTTGGCGCGGGCGAGGCGATTGGCGCAGGCGCGCGGCAGCTCGCCCCGCTTCGGGGTCTCGTCGACGTCGGCGGGACGCAGCGCGTCGGGCTCGATACCGGCCTGGTTGAGCAGGCTGAGCCGTCGCGGCGAACCGGAGGCAAGAACGAATTTGGGACGGCCAAGCATGCGGATTTTTTTCGGGGAGGATTCGGGGGCTGAATGCGCGCGGAACCTATCGGAAGGCACTGATTTTCACAACCGGGGAACCCGGAACGACGGGCCCTCGCAAAAGCGGCGGCCCTGCGCCGTGACGGAGCCCTGACGCGGTATTGGCAATGCCATCATTGCGTTTCCGTGACACCGGCCTGTCGGATCGAGCAACGGCGGATTCAGCGCACCGGATCGATCGGCGTCGCCACGCCGAGGCGCGCCTCGATGGCCTCGGCCGCTTCGAGGCAGAGGTCTTCGCGCAACCGTCGCCCGGTGATCAGCACGCCGATGGGCAAGCCGGTGCCGCGTCGCGCCCGGCGGGCACGCATGCCGACGGCAACCCGAGCAGATTGGCCGGAACCACCGGGCGCATCAGTTCCCTGGTCGCCGCCGCTCCCGCCGGGGTCGCCGAATCGAAGCCATGCTCGAACGGCAATTGCGTCCAGGTCGGCGACAGCAGCAGCGGCCGTTCCGCCATGAAGCTCGACCAGGCGCGCGCGATGCCGTCGCGCTCGACCATCAATTGCGACCATGCCGCAAGGTCGGCCAAGGGCGGGATGGCCGCATTGAAGCCGTCCAGGAAGGCCATCGCCTCAGCTGCCCATCATCGGCGACAGGATTGCCAGCACCGAGCCGAAATCGCCCATGATGAAGCGGGCCCAGCAGCTGACCGCGTCGGCGTAGCGCGGCGGGCAGGCTTCCTCCACGACATAACCGGCGTCGGCCAGCGCCGCTGCGGCGCGTCGCACGGCCGCCGCCACCTTTGGATCGGTGCTGCCGCCGGGCGGTTCGGGCAGGACGGCGACGCGAATCGGCCGGGCCAAGGCCGGGCCATCGAACGGCGCGTCGATCGACCAGGGATCGCGCGGATGCGCGCCCATCAGGACGCGCAGGCCGAGCCGGACGTCCGCGACGCGGCGGGCCATCGGACCCTGCACGTTCATCAATTGCACCGCCAGCATCCGGTCTTCGGACGGCACATAACCCGCGTCGGGCACGCGGCCGGCGGATGGACGGATCGAGGCGATGCCGCAGGCGTTGGCGGGATTGCGCAGCGAGCCGCCGATGTCATTGCCAAGGCCGATCGGGCTCATGCCGCTGGCCAGCGCCGCGGCCTCGCCGCCGCTGGAGCCGCCGGCGGTGCGCCCGGGATGCCAGGGATTACGGGTCAGACCGTGCAGCGAACTGTCGGTGTGCACGCGCAGCGCCATGTCAGGCAGATTGGTGCGGCCGATCGGGATCGCGCCGGCGGCGCGCATGCGCTCCACCACCGGCGCATCCGCCGGCACCATCGCCTGGGCCAGCGCCGGCACGCCCCAGGTCGTCGGCAGCCCCGCCATGTCGATATTTTCCTTCACCGTGAAAGGCACGCCGTGCAGCGGCCCAACGGCCTCGCCCGCGGCCAGCCGCCGGTCGGCCAAGGCCGCCGCGGCGCGGGCCTCGTCGGCCAGGATTTTCACAACGGCATTGAGCGCCGGGTTCACCGCATCGATCCGCGCCAAATGAGAATCGACCACTTCCGCCGAACTGAGCTGCCGGCGCGCAATGCGCTGCGCCAGTTCGGTGGCCGAGAGTTGCCAGATCTCGCTCATCATTTACTCCCACATCAAATGTGCAATGAAGCTGCGCCAGCCGCCCACCGGCCAGAGTAACACTGGGCCCGGCCCAAGGTCACCCGCTTGCCGCGCCCACCTTGGAAAACCGCTTGCGAATCCGCAGCAGGAGCGTGTCGCAGACCTCGCGATAGGCAGCCAGCTTCTGCTCGCGGCTGCCTTCGGTGCCGGTCGGATCGTGCGTTGGCCAATATTCGACGTCGGCCGCCATGGTGCGCGTCAGTTCCAGCGCCTTGTGATGCGCCTCGGGCGAGAGCGTGATGATCAGGTCGAAATTCAGCCCTTCCCAATCGTCGAGTTCCTCGAACGTCATCGGCTTGTGGCCGGAGATATCCTGGCCAAGCTCGGCCATCACGGCCACCGCGAACGGATCGAGCTCGCCCTTCTTGGCGCCGGCCGATTTCACGTAAAGCGCGTGGGGAAACATCTGCCTCAAAAGGCTTTCGGCCATCGGCGAACGCACGGCGTTGAACCCGCAGGCAAACAGCACGGCCTGCGGCGTACGGGCGCTAGGCGGCCCCACCATCGATCAGGCTTCTCGAGTTTGGAGCACGACCTTCACACTTTTCCGGGCCGTGCGCTTTTTTTGACGCATGACCTGGTCCGAAAACCGCTTCGCACTTTTCGGGGTCATGCGTCCTGTCCCTTCCAGTGCAGGACGCAGATCAGCGTGAACAGCCGCCGGGCGGTTTCGAAATCGATCCTCACCTTGCCCTTCAGCCGTTCCTGCAGCGTGCGCGAGCCTTCGTCATGGATGCCGCGGCGGCCCATGTCGATGGCCTCGATCTTGTCCGGCGTCGCGGTCCGGATCGCCTGATAATAGCTGTCGCAGATCATGAAATAGTCTTTCACGATGCGTCGGAACGGCGTCAGCGACAGCAAATGCGCCACCACCGGCGCGCCGTCCTCGCGGCGGATGTCGAACGCCAGCCGGTTGCCGGTGATCGCCAGATGCAGCGTGAACGGTCCGGCGCCTGCGCCTTCCGGCGCGAACAGATTCTGCTCGATCAGGTCGTAGATCGCGATCGCACGCTCATGCTCGATATCGGGGCCGGAACGCCCGATCGATTCCTCATCGAGCGTCACTGCGACGATGCGGCTGTCCTGGTCCTCGTCTGGTGGCGGCCTGGTCATGTGAGGTTGAGACGAAGTCCTACGGAACGGGAATGGGCATCGAGACCCTCGGCTTTACCGAGCGTCATCGCAGCCGGGCCCAGCGCGCGCAACTGGTCCGGCCCGCATTTGAGGATCGAGGTTCGCTTCATGAAGTCAAGTACGCCGAGCCCTGAGGAGAACCGCGCCGAGCGCGCGGTCGGCAGCACGTGGTTGGAGCCGCCGACATAATCGCCGATCGCCTCCGGCGTATGGGGGCCGAGGAAGATCGCGCCGGCGTTGCGGACCTTTGCCGACAGCGCCTCGGCGTCCGCGGTCATGATCTCGAGATGCTCGGCGGCGATGGCGTTGGCGAGCACGACCGCTTCGTCGAGCTTTTTCACCAGGATGATGGCGCCAAACTCGTTCCACGAGGCCCGCGCGATTTGCGCGCGGGGCAGCGTCGCAAGCTGGGCTTCCACCGCGCGTTCGACCTCGGCGGCGAGCGCAGCGCTGTCGGTGATCAGGATCGATTGCGCGCTGGAATCGTGCTCGGCCTGCGCCAGCAGATCGGCCGCGATCCAGCCGGCATTGCCGGTGTCGTCGGCGATGACAAGCACCTCGGAGGGACCGGCGATCATGTCGATGCCGACCTTGCCGAACACCTGACGCTTGGCCGCGGCGACATAGGCGTTGCCGGGGCCGACGATTTTTGCAACCGGCGCGATCGTGGCGGTGCCGTAGGCCAGGGCCGCGACCGCCTGGGCGCCGCCGACGCGGTAGATCTCGGAGACGCCGCCGAGATGCGCTGCCGCCAGCACCAGCGGATTGAGCTTGCCGTCCGGCGACGGCACCACCATCACCACGCGCGGCACGCCCGCGACCTTCGCGGGCACCGCGTTCATCAGCACCGAGGACGGATAGGCGGCGGTGCCGCCGGGGACATAGAGCCCGACCGCATCGACCGCGCTCCAGCGCCAACCGAGCTCGACGCCAAGCGCATCGGTAAAGCGCTCGTCCCTCGGCAATTGGCGGCGGTGAAACACCTCGATCCGGTCGCGCGCGAATTTCAGCGCATCCAGGGTTTTGGCGTCGCAGGCCGCGACCGCGGCATCGATCTCGGCCGCGGTGACCCGCAGGCCGGAGGCCGTGATCTCGAGCCGGTCGAACTTGCGTGTCGCCTCGATCAGGGCGGCGTCGCCGCGCGCGGCCACGTCATCGACGATGGCGCGGGTCGCCCGCTCGACATCGGCAGAGATTTCGCGCTTGGCGGCGAGAAATTTCGCGAATTTTTCGTCGAAATCGGCGCTGCTTCGGTCGAGGCGGACGGGCATGGCGGCTTTCTGGGTCTCATCTAAGGCCCCTGCTCAATGGCGCGGCGGCCAAGGGCCGTCAACCCTTGCGATAACCCCGAATTGAGCGCACTCGATCTCGCCGCACGGCAGGTAGGCTCCCTCTCCCATGGGTAGAGGGCTGGGGTGAGGGGGTACGGTCTACCGATAGAGCGTAACCCCTCACCCGATTTGCTGCGCAAATCGACCTCTCCCTATGGGAGAGGTGGGTCCGAGACCGCCGCTCACACCTCGAACCCGGACGGCGCGGTGCCGATATCAGCCGTCCCGAGGTCATCCGTGCCCAGATCCGTCAGCTCGCATTCCAGGCATTCGACGTCCAGCCGCAGCGCCCCGCCATGGCCAAACAGCAACAGCGCGCTGCCGCCGGGCGCCTCCCCGGGGTGGAATTCGATCCCGACCAGTTCCAGCGTTGCCTCCGGCTGGTTGAGGTCGATATTGCGCGATTTGCAGGCCAGCACGCGGTCGAAGCGGAGTGCGGCGATCAGGCGGCGGGGGCGCGTTCCCCCGGACAGCGTCTGCTCCCAGTCCAGCCGGTTCATGCCGACCACCAGCCGCATTTCGTCCTGGCGCCAGACGATGTCGGATGTCTGCACGCGGGCGTCCTGCACATGCGCCGAAATGACCGAAAGGTCGTCGGCATCGAGCGCAATCAATTTGAGCTGGTCGGGCACCGCCATCGGCAAAACCTTACCTGTAATTTGCGCCTATCCCAATCGCAAAAACCGGTAGCCATCCCCAGGGGCGTGCCGTTGCGGGATGCGTGTCAATCGCTGATGCGCTGGATCGAGGCGCCGCAAGCCGACAGTTTTTCCTCCAGCCGCTCAAAACCGCGGTCGAGGTGATAGACCCGGTTGACCATGGTCTCGCCTTCGGCGGCAAGTCCCGCGATCACCAGCGACACCGACGCGCGCAGATCGGTCGCCATGACCGGTGCACCGCGCAGCCTTGCCGACCCCTCGATGGTCGCGGTCTCGCCGTCGAGCGAAATTTTCGCGCCGAACCGCGCCAGCTCCTGAACGTGCATGAAGCGGTTTTCAAAGATCGTCTCGGTGATCTCGGACGAACCGCCGGCGCAGGCCATCAGTGCCATCAGTTGCGCCTGCAGATCGGTGGGAAAGCCCGGAAACGGCGCGGTCGCGACCTTGACCGGCCTGATCCCGGCGCCATTGCGCGCGACACGAATACCCTCGTTGTTGATGCTGATGACGGCGCCCGCCTCCGTCAGCACATCGAGCGCCGACTGCAGCAGCTCCGGCCGCGCGCCCGCGAGCTGCACGTCGCCGCCGGTCATCGCCACCGCCATCGCATAGGTGCCGGCCTCGATGCGATCGGGCAGCACGGTGTGCCGCGCACCGTGAAGCTTTGCCACACCCTCGATGACGATACGCGGGGTGCCGGCGCCGCTGATGCGCGCGCCCATCTTGTTGAGGCAATCGGCGACGTCGCCGATTTCCGGCTCGCAGGCGGCGTTGGTGATTTCGGTGGTGCCGCTGGCAAGCGTCGCCGCCATCAGCGCGACATGGGTGCCGCTCACAGTCACCTTGGGGAAATCGATCGGCGCGCCGCGCAGGCCGCCCGGCGCTTTCGCGATCACATAGCCGCCGTCGATGGCGATGTCGGCGCCGAGTTTCTCGAGCGCCATGATCAAGAGGTCGACCGGCCGCGTGCCGATGGCGCAGCCGCCCGGCAGCGAGACCTTCGCCACATGCATCCGCGCCAGCAAGGGAGCGATCACCCAGAAACTGGCGCGCATCCGCGACACCAGTTCATAGGGCGCTGTAGTGTCGATGATGTCGGCGGCCGAAATATGCAGGGTCTGCCCCTGATATTCGCGATCGCCGGTCCGCTTGCCCACCGAGGTGATATCGACGCCGTGATTGCCGAGGATCCGCTGCAATTGCGCGACGTCGGCGAGCCGCGGCACGTTGTCGAGGATCAGCGTTTCCTCGGTCAGCAAGCCAGCGATCATTAGGGGCAGCGCGGCATTCTTGGCGCCCGATATCGCAATGGTGCCGTTGAGCGGGCTTCCGCCGACAATACGAATGCGGTCCATATTATTTCCTGCCCTGATAATTTCTTGACTATAGGGGGTACGAGCCCGACGCAAAAGGCCTTGAAATTTGCGGCTATTTGATGGGGTGCAACCACAACCACCACGTCATTCCGGGGCGTGCGAAGCACGAGCCCGGAATCCATAACCACGATCGTGAGTATGGATTCCGGGCTCGCGCCAAGGGGGCGCGCCCCGGAATGACGGCCGGGTTAATACTATTGATATCCTCGCTCTCCAGTACCGGCTTCGGATAGCCGTCCCGGGCGACCTTGATCATGGCGCGGCCGAGTTGCTCGGAGGTGGTCATGTATTTCGGCGCGGCGCGCACGAGGTACGACAACAGCGGCGCGGTGACGACATAGATCGCCTGGACCCAGCCGGTCTTCGATCGCACCCCGTGCAGCGGCTGGATGCCGGCGGGCCGGAACATGTAGGCCGCCTTGAACGGCAGCTTGAGCAGGTCGTTCTCGGTCTTGCCCTTGACCCGCGCCCACATCTGCGGGCCCTGCTCGGTGGAATTGGTGCTGCGGCCGGTGACATAGGTGAACACCATGCCGGGATTGAGCCGCGACAGCGTCTTCGCCGCCGCCAGCGTGATGTCATAGGTCAGGTGCCGGTAGCGCGCTTCGTCCATGCCGATCGAGGAAACGCCGAGGCAGAAGAAGCAGGCGTCGTAGCCGGTGAGATCGGATTCGATCGCTGAGAAGTCCGTGAAATTATCGTGCCGGATTTCGCGCAGCTTGGGGTACTGCTGCCCGGTCGGGCTGCGCCCGACCGCGAGCACGCTTTCGACGCCCGGATCGATCAGGCATTCGCGCAGCACGCCCTGCCCGACCATGCCGGTGGCGCCGAACAGGATGACTTTCATAGCTTGATGAACGCCAGCAAATCCGCGTTGATCGTGGCCGCTTCCGTGGTCGGCATGCCGTGCGGAAAGCCCTTGTAGGTCTTCAGCGTCCCGTTCTTCAGAAGCTTGGCCGACAACGGCCCGGAAGCGGCATAGGGAACGATCTGGTCGTCGTCGCCATGCATCACCAGCACGGGCACGGTGATCTTCTTGAGGTCTTCGGTGAAATCGGTCTGCGAGAACGCGACGATGCCGTCGTAATGCGCTTTGGCGCCGCCCATCATGCCCTGGCGCCACCAATTCTGGATGATGGCCTCGGAGGGTTTGGCGCCCGGCCGGTTGTAGCCATAGAGCGGCCCCGCCGGAAGAGTGCGATAGAATTCCGAGCGATTGGCGGCGAGCGCCACCTGCAATCCGTCAAACACATCCGTGGGCAGGCCGCCGGGATTGGCCGGGGTCTGCACCATCAGCGGCGGCACCGCGCTGATGATCGCCGCCTTCGCCACCCGGCTTTCGCCGTGGCGGGCAATGTAATGCACGACCTCGCCGCCGCCGGTGGAATGACCGACGTGGACGGCGTTCTTCAGATCGAGATGCGCGGTGACGGCCGCGAGGTCGTCGGCATAGTGGTCCATGTCATGGCCGTCTCCGGGCTGGCTGGAGCGGCCGTCGCCGGGGCGGTCATGGGCGATGACGCGATAGCCGTGATTGAGGAAGATCAGCATCTGGGTGTCCCAGTCATCGGATGACAGCGGCCAGCCATGGCTGAACACGATCGGCTGACCCGAACCCCAGTCCTTGTAGAAAATTTCGGTGCCGTCCTTGGTTTTGATCGTGGGCATGGTGGACTCCTTCTAAATACCAATCCGTCATTCCGGGACACGCGCAGCGTGGACCCGGAATCCAGAAGTTGTTTGTGCGAGATCTCGCGCTTCGCGCGCCCTGGACTAACGAAGCTTCACGCCGGCCGGAATCGCCGCCACGCACCGATGATCATCAGGACGAAGAACAGCAGCACGACGCCCTGGACCACCGCGAACACCGGTCCGGACGGCGGGTTACCCGGCGCCACCGCGGTCAGCGCCGGAATCTTGAGGAAGCTCTGGATCACCAGCACGAACACATTGAAGTAGAGCGAGAGCAAGGCCGTCACCACATAGATCCAGCGCCACGCGCCGGAAAGATTCATGGCGTAGAGCGCGATGCAGGCGATCGCCAGCAGCACCAGCGAGAGGATGCCGACCATGTGCGATGGCAACAGCTGCGTGAACGGAAACAGGAAGCCGGTGGCGCTGGTCAGGATCGTGGTCAGCAGGAAGATCGCGGTCAGGCCGGGCTTCCGGTCGGAGGCGAGCATCCCGAACATCACGACCAGGCCTGCGACAATTCCGATCAGGCTGATGATCACGTGAACCAACGTGAACGTCGCCAAGCTCATACCGAGTATCATGATCTGCCCCCTTGATTAGAACCCGTCAGAGGCTACGACGCGGCGGGAAAAATTTCCACCCGCATCGATCAGGCCCCGTGCCCGGACTTTTTGCACCTCCGTCGCCAATTACGGCAGGCTTTCCGGCAGGCATCTCTAGCGATTGAGAAATTCGACCAGTTTCGGAACGACCTGATCGGGAGCCTCTTCCATCAGCCAGTGACCTGAGCCCTTCACCAGCACGCCTTCGACATTGGTCGCGACCATCTTGCCCTGCTCGATCAAAAATGGGCCGCCGGCTTTTTCGCCTGAAAGCACCAGCATCGGCATCGACAGTTTGGTCGTGGCCAAGCCTGCAAAATCTTCGGCGTCGGTGGGAAAGGCGCGGAAAACCTCCATCCCGGCCTTCATATGGCCGGGCCTGGCATATTCGGCGGCATAGAATTTACGATCGGCCTCCGGGATCGATTTTGTGGCGTCGGCGGCAAAATCGTTCCAGAAATGTTCGAGATAAATTCGCTCCCGTCCCGTCACCAACGCCAGCGGCGTCTTGCCGAAGAAGTGGAAATGCCAGAGATCGCGCAGCAGGAACACGTGATTCCAGTCGCCGATTCCGGGCAGGAAGGCATCCATCAGGACGATGCGGTCGACCTCGCCTGGGTATTGCGCGGCATAGGCATAGGCGACCATCAGCCCGATATCATGTCCGACCAGCCGGATGCGGTCGGTGTTGAGGCTTATCACCAGCGCGTGGATGTCCTGCGCCATCGCCTTCTTGGTGTATCCGTCTTCAGGCGCTGCGGATTGACCGAAGCCGCGCAGATCGGGGGCAATCACGGTGTGCTTGTCGGCAAGTTTTGCGATCAGCGGCAGCCACATATGGCTGGTTTCGGCGTAACCGTGCAGCAGCACCACAGGATCGCCCTTGCCGGCGACGAGATAATGCAGTTTGACGCCATTGATATCGGCGAATTTGCTCTGCGGCGCCTGCGCACGCGCCGTGCCTGGGCCAAGCAACGCCACGGATAATGCCATCAATGCAACGACAACGACGGCACGAACGCTTCCCGGTACCCATTGCATTCCGAATTTCCTGATTCTTCGTTGAAAGAGGAATCAGTAGTAGCGCGGGATCGGACCGTTGTGTGGAGTTCTTTCGGCTGGACAGGTCGAACAGCACTTCATCGACATAGCACCAGCCCCAACCTTCCGGCGGATCGTAGCCTTCGATGATGGGGTGGCCGGTTAAGCGGAAATGCGCGGTCGCGTGCCTGTTCGGGGAATCGTCGCAGCAGCCGACATGGCCGCAGCTGCGGCAGATCCGTAAGTGCAGCCATCGGCTGCCGCTCTTGAGGCATTCCTCGCAGCCGAGCGCGCTCGGCGTGACGGTATGGATGCCGGCGATGTGGGTGCAGCCTTTGGACATGGTGTTGTTTTACAGCGCCGGCTTGGCGCTGTCGCCGAGAAATCCGTGCAGGGCCGCCACCACCTGCGCGCCCTCGCCGATCGCGCCGCCGACGCGCTTGACAGAGCCCGAGCGCACGTCGCCGACCGCGAACACGCCCGGCACGGTGGTCTCCAGCGGCGGCACCGGACGTTCGCCATTCTGGCCGTCCTGCACGCCGGTCAGCACGAAGCCGCCACGATCGACCTTGACGCCGCAGCCCTCCAGCCAGTTGGTCGCCGGATCGGCGCCGACAAACAGGAACAGGTTGCGGACGTCGAGCGTGTAAACATCCGGACCCAGGCGGCTGCGCCAGCGCGCACGCGCAAGCTGCTCGCTGCCTTCCAGCCCGATCACCTCGGTGTTGAACATCAACTCGATATTCGGCGTCGCCTCGATCCGTTCGATCAGATAGTGCGACATGCTGGCGCCGAGGCCGCCGCCGCGAATCATCATGTAGACTTTTCGCGCGTGACCCGACAGGAACACCGCGGCCTGCCCGGCAGAATTGCCGCCGCCGACCAGCACGACATCCTGACCGGTGCACAGTTTGGCTTCGATCGGCGAGGCCCAATACCAGACACCGCGACCTTCGAAGGCGTCGAGGTTTTCAATCTCCGGCCGGCGGTAACGCGCCCCGCTCGCCACCACGATCGACTTGGCGCGCAGGAAGCGCCCGCATTGGGTCGCCAGTTCGAAGGCGCCGCTGCTCTTCGAGCAGTCGAGCGACTTGATCGACACCGGAATCAGCATGTCGGCGCCGAATTTCTGCGCCTGGTTGTAGGCGCGGCCGGCCAGTGCCTGACCGGAAATGCCGGTCGGAAATCCCAGATAGTTTTCGATCCGGGCGCTGGCGCCGGCCTGGCCGCCGAACGCGCGCGAATCGAACACCGCGACCGATAATCCTTCGGAGGCCGCATAGACCGCGGTAGCGAGCCCGGCCGGACCGCTGCCGACCACCGCGACATCATACAATTTCTCCGGCCCGTGGTGACCGATCATGCCCATCGCCATCGCAAGCGCGGTTTCGGAGGGATTGCGCAGCACCGCGCCGTCCGGACACACCACCAGCGGCAAATCGGCGCGCGAGGCCGAATAGCGCGCGACGAGGTCCGCGGCGTTCTTGTCGGTCAAGGGATCGAGCAGATGGTGCGGCTGGCCGTTGCGCGCCAAAAAGCTCTGCAGCCGGGCCATGTCGCCGAGCGAGGCCGGGCCGATCAGCACCGGGCCGCCGACGCCGCCCTGGATCAGGCTGACCCGGCGCAAGATCAGGGCGCGCATGATGCGCTCGCCGAGATCGGCTTCCGCGACCAGCAGCGCGCGCAGTTTGTCCGGCGGAATCAGCAGCGTCTCGACATCGCCCTCGGCGTGGCCGTCGACCAGCGCGACGCGGCCGGAGAGCTGGCCGATCTCGGCCAGAAATTGTCCAGGGCCCTGATCGATCACCGGCGTGACATGGCCGAGGCCGTCGCGTTGGGTGATCGCCACCTCGCCCGACAGCACCACGAACATGCCGGGCCCCGGCTTGCCGGTCTCGAACAGCGCTTCGCCATCCTTGAAGGAAACCACCTCACCGAACCGCCGCATGCGGCCAATTTCGTGCAGCGTCAGCGTCGGGAAGGTCTGCTCATGACGCGGGAAGGCAAAGGAATTGACGTCCAGCGCCGGATTGCCATTTGTGGTGTCTGCACTCATCTCGCCGCTCGCTTGTCAGGATCAGAAAACCGAATCGTTTGTGGTGTGGAGGTATCTTTGCGGCCCTCCGGCGCCCGGCCGGGATTTTCCGACGGCTAACGGCCCGGCTCTTTTTTTCCACTGCCGTCATCTAGTGGGGCGCCGGCGGGTCCGGAAGATGCGCCCGTTGCATCGCTGCGGCCGCGCGCCTGCGATTTCCGGCGCTTGAGATTTTCGCGCAGCGCCAGTTTCAGCCGGTCCTGTCGCTGATCCTTCGCGGCGGCTCCCGGTTGTCGCTCGCCCTTGGCTTGATCGTCCGTCATCGCAGGCCCGTTCGAATGCAAACTCGGTGCGGGAGAATACACCGGTCCGCCGCCTCTGCACTGGCGCAACGATTGCCGGACGGCTAGCGCCATTTCATGAGGTCACGGTGGAATTTTCCGCCAATACCGGCAACTGGCCAGTTGAGGAGTATTTGTCGGATCCAATTCGTCGAATCCCGCTAAACGATCGAATTCGAGGGCAGGTTCCACCTCGAGGAAGGCGCCGGCTGAGCAGCCCGGGCGAGCCGGGAACCGGATCGGCCCGAAGTTGTCCCGGTCGAGGCAGGAAGCTGGTGTGACAGGCGATTTTTTTGCGCCTTCTTGCCCCCTTCTGACCCTGCCGCGTGCTTGCGCCAGAGGGGTCCTTGTGGCAAGAACCGGCCGCCTGTAGGGCCTATGTTTGGGCCGATTCTCCTGATCCGGGCATGCTGCCGTAGCTCAGTGGTAGAGCACTCCATTGGTAATGGAGAGGTCGACAGTTCAATCCTGTCTGGCAGCACCATTCACTCTCGATCCGAAAAAGATTGCGTTGTTTTGCCGGCGATCCCGAGCGACCTGCTGCGGGTCCAGGCGCGGGCTGGTGTTGCCTGCGTGTGCGACAGCAGCCGGAGCCATTTGCGCAACTGCGATGCCGCGCTCCACGCGCGGGGGCAGTCAGGCGTGCTCACAACGAAAAACCTCCGGCAGGGCATTGCCGGAGGTTTCGGAGGTTTAGCATCAAGCAGGTTAAGTCTTGAAGCGTGCCAATTTAATACCTTAGAAAATTACCTGAGTAAATCATGTTTTTTTGCTCAGCTCCTATGAGCAAAAGCGACAGCGCTCAAGCCGCGCGCAGCACCGGCCGCGCGTTGCACGGAACGCGCCTGCATCGGCATTGCCGCGACGACAGCGGCGTCGCACGATTCAAACAACGAAAAACCCCCGGCAGTTTCCTGCCGGGGGTTCTTCTAGAATCATCAGACGATCAGGATCAGAAGTTGCGCTGAACGCGAACGTTGAGGCTGACGGCGTCCTGGTCCTTGTACTCGTACACGGTGGTCGGCTTCGGAGCCGCGATACCGAGAGTGGCAGAGCCGGCCATCATCTGGTCGAGGTGGAACCACATGACTTCACCCGAGAAGGTCAGGTTCTTGACGGGGGTCCAACGGGTGACCAGGCCAAGCTGCGCGACGTTGTAGTCCGGATTGCAAACGAAATCCGAAGATACAGCCTTGCCCGGAGTGTAGACTGCGCAGAAATTCGCCTTGGCAGTTCCGTCATAACGGACAGCCGAATAGCTGCCGAACAGACTGGTCGACCAGTACGGATCCCAGTTGTGGTTGAACGCACCACGGACACCGTACGCCGTGGTCAGATGGAGCGATCCATCGCCGCCGAAGATCGTCGGCAGATAGACAGCATCCGTCGTCGCACCGAAGCCGACGCTCTGGTAAGCGCCTGCACGGCTGGTGTTGCCGAACATCACGAAGCTGGGCGAAGCCGAGCTCGTGGAGATCACGTTCTTGGTGTCACCCTTGGCATAGGTCGCATCGATCTTGAAGTCGTCGCCGGGACCGGTCGGGATGTTCTTGATCTGCAACGCAGCCATCACCGAACCGCCCCACTTGGTCTCGGGGTGGCCAGAGATTTCCGACAGAGCGTTCGGAGATGCGCCGGCAACAGCGACCGCACCGGCCGGAGCCGCAACCGTGTTCAGGATGTTGTAGGAGCCGTTGACCATATGCGCGGCGCCCGAGATCTGGAACAGACCCCAAGCCTGATCGAGGCGGAGGTTGCCGACCACGTCCGGAGCCTGCACGCCGCCGTAGGCGTTGGGGAGAGCACCGGTCGACCCGATACCAACGGCCAGGTTGGAGACAACTGTACGGTTGAACACGGTCGGATCATCGAGGCCGATGGTGCCCGACACGCCGTTGCCGAACTGCGCGGTGTACTGGATGTTGTTCACGCCGGTGACGGTGTCATGACCGCCGAGCAGGAACGACGAGTTGTTGCCCGGATAACCATTCCACGGCGTCGCGTAAGCCGAAGACGACTTACCGAAGGTGAAGCCGGCGAACTGGATGAACACGTACTCAACCGCGACGTAGCCTTCGCCGGGCTGGTTCAGCAGGCCGGTGTTGGTGCCCAAGGCCGGAGAAGCCGTGAAGTTAGCGGGGTTGGTGGTGTTGTTGCCCTGGGTCGTGAACTGGAAGTCGGCCTGACCGAAGGTGCGAACAACGCCGTATTCGGTGGCGGTGCGGGTATCGACCGTCAGCGCCATACGGGAACGAGCGGCGAAGTAATCGCGATAGCGATTGCCCTGGCCGAGATCGCCCGACCATGCCGGCTGATCGTAGATGCTGCCGTTGAACGTGGTGTCGACGCGCAGATAACCACCCAGCTTTATGCAGGTGTCGGTGCCCGGAATGTAGAAGAAACCAGCTCCGTACAGGGAGCAGATCCTCACGTATTCGACCGCTTTGGCCTTTACGGGAAGATCGGCCGCCTGAGCCCCACTCATAGCGACGAGAGCCGCTGCTGAGCCGAGGATAAGGCTCTTAACCATCTTCATGTTAACCTCCAAAATGTGCTTTGCATTGCAATGTGCAAAGCGGATTAGACTGCCGTCGAAAAAACGTTGAAGATCAACGCATCTTCAAGCTGGTGGACTTCAGCAAAACCACCTGAGACGAGACGGTTTGAGGAGCCCCCCTCCGTCGGATGAAAGTTATGCATGTGCTAATTAGATAATCAAATTAGTTTATTCACTCAGCTATTGATTAAGACGGCGATGTGACTTTTCGGCAACGGGCTCGAAACGCCGCCTTCGGCCGAAATTCCCGGCGAATACCGTGTAAATTGCTGCAGATAGCCGAATTACTCGTGTCGCTTTCACCGAACATCCGTTATGGGATGACGACAACCCGAGTACGGCGCCCAATGGATGAGTCCGCCAAGAAGAACGAGGATGTCATTCGGCGATTCGCCTGGGAAATCGCCTCGATCAGCGTGCACCTGGAGGAACTTCGCCACTTCTGGGCCAAGACTCTCGGTATCAGCGGTCCGCAATGGATGATGATCGTGGCTCTCGCGGATCTCGACCAGGGCGACGGCGCACCGGTCAACGCCGTCTCGAAGATGCTGCATGTCGATCCGTCGTTCGTCACGACGCAATCCAAGCTGCTCGAGAAAAAGGGCTTCATCCGCCGCAAGCCCTCGAGCGAAGACGCCCGGATCGTCAAAATGTCGCTGACGGACAAGACCTACAAGCACCTGGCAAGCCTGGCGGCGCAACAGGAAAGCCTGAACGAATTCATTTTCGCGGAATTCAGCGCCGGTGAAATCGATGACCTGACAGGCAAACTGGCCTCGCTCAAAAAGCGGCTGGAGAAAGCCTGCCTGAAAGTCGCCGTCGATTTCTGAAGCATTTTCGGAAAACCGATGCGCTGGGTTCAGGATTCCAGCGGCTGACGATCGAAGCTTTCGCACCCAGTTCCGAGCCGGGAAGCAATCCAGTCGAAAATGAACTCGTTTGCCAGCGTCGGATTGTCCACGTGGCCCTGGGCGGCGGCGGTCTCCGCGCGCTCGAAGATCTTCAGCGTGACGTCGCGGCGGCCGGCCCCGAGCTGATCTGCGAGCTCGGTCACCCGATCGGTCTCGAGCCAGCCGCGCGCGCCCACGGTGATCAGCAGCGGGCAACGGATGTTGCGCAGGATGCGGCTGGTTTCCGGGCACCAGCCGGTGTCGTCGCCCGCGGACGCCATTCGCCGCTTCAGGAACGCCTGCTCGTGCAAATCCCAGATGCCGCCATCGCAGACGGCCGCCGCAAAACGCGGATCGTAAGCGATACCGCGCGCGACAAAGGATGAACTCCAGCCGTCGCCGAGGATCGCGATACGGCCGTCGTCGACGTCGTCCCTGCCGACCAGGTAATCCATCACGGGCTCGATCGCCGATTCGAGCTTCTGGCGCCGCAGCAGTTTTTCGAATGGCAGGCCGGTGCCGTCGCCGAGAACGTCGACCGCAAGCAGCGAAATTCCGCGTTCATAGGCATGGGGCGCCAGCTTGAAGAGATATTCTTCCTTGCGATGCCCGGGCTCGCCAATGCAGATGACGACCGGCGCAGGATCCTTGGAGGGGCGCGCAGGCAGATAATAGCCCTGCAGCGCGAATTCACTCAGCCAGGGAATCGAGACGACTTCGCCACGCGGTTGGCGGTGGCGCAGATAATTCGCCGCGCATTCGCGCATCGCCGATATCGCGGCCCGCTGCTTGTCCGGCGCAAGGTCGAATGGATACGCGGCCGCGGAATAGTAGTTGACGGCGCGAAGCCAGTTGCTCCTCGCCGTGACCAGATTGCCGGCGGCAAACGCCGCAAATGCCCGGTCGTTGTTGGCGTCCGCCGTCCTCGACCATTCGTCGTACCAGCAATCGTCGTCGGTGAAGTCAATGCGGCTCGCGGTGAGCCAGCATTCGGAAACCGTCGAGCCGCCTTCCTGGGCTGCGGCCAATAATCGCATGAACTCGAGCGAGAGGTCCTCCCGCTCAGGCCACCAAATCCACCCATCGCGGTTGAGATCGAACCTCATGATGGAAGACGCCAGCGGGGGAACAAGGATGAACGTAGATGCCGCAACGATCCCAGCAATCGATCATCGGCTGCGAGGGAAAACGCATGCGCGATGGATGTTTCGGCCAACTTGAACACGCCCAGCCCCGTTGCTCTCACGCGCACTTAGATGGCTGTCTGAATCGGTGCAAGTCACATCGTCGTGCAACGGCCTCGCGCATAGCGGGGTTGCTTGCGCGAGGGAGCACGAGCCACGGGGAGCGCGACGGCAATCGGCTACAAACGCGCAAGCCATGATATTCTGCGGTAAGATCGCACTCTCGTCTGTTGTCAGATGGCGGGATGGCGGATGAAATGTCTGTCGGCCTGCCAGTGCCCCTGAAACCGAGGATCGACAGAGTGACGCCGAGAACCCTGGCATTGATAGCCTGGCTTTTCCCCACCGCCCCGGCGCTGGCGCAAGCCGATCTCGCGGCGGCGCCGGCCGGGCTTACCCTTGAGGTGACAACCGATCCTTCCACCATCGCGTGCCGCCGCCTCGAAGTGCTGGATCCGACATCGTCAGCCTTTCTGCCGTTGCACCGGACCTTCCACGATGGCTTCGACAGCCATCCGCTGTCGGGTGGACGATGGGTACCCCATTACGCCGGCGGCGCCGCCTGGCCGGAAGCGCGCTACTGGGGCGGTGACGGCTCCGATTTCAAACGCAAGACCAGCGCCAACGGCGAACAGCAGATTTATGTCGATCCGCGCTACGCCGGACGATCGACCACGCCGCTCGGGCTCGACCCGTTCAAGGTCAGGGACGGCGTTCTCTCGATCGTCGCACGGCGGACACCGGCCGAACTCAAGCCGTTCCTGTTCAACAACGAGTACATCTCGGGCATCCTGACCACCCAGGGCACGTTTTCGCAAAAATACGGCTACTTCGAACTCCGCTCCAAGATACCGGTCGGGACCGGCGTCTGGCCGGCGTTCTGGATGCTCGCCGACGACGGCGGCTGGCCGCCCGAACTCGACGTGATGGAAGGACGCGGGCAGCGGCCTGGCGACCTCGTGATGACGACGCATTGGCGGATTCCGTCCACGCAACGCATCGAATCCTGCGGATTCGACTTCACCTTGCCGGGCGCTGCGACCGAATTCCACAATTACGGCGCGCTGTGGATGCCGGACCGCATCATCTTTTACATCGACCGCAAGCCAGTCTCGGATATCAAGGTCCCGGTCGGCTTCAACGATCCGATGTACATGATCGTGAATCTGGCAATGGGTGCGAAGGATTTTTGGGGCGTAGGATTCGTCGACGGCGAATCGCCCGCCACGGTCGCCTTCGAGATCGACCGGATCTCCGCCTATCAAATCGACGCCAGCCCGATGGGAGAAAAGGATGATCGGTAAGTTCTCGCGCCGGCAATTTGGCAGGCTTGCCGGCCTTTCCGCGCTTGGCGTCGCCACATCCGCCAAGTCTGCGGACGGCGACGCCGGGACGGCACCCGACCGCCACGCCGCCGGCTTCCCGAAAGACTTTATATGGGGCACCGCGACCTCGTCGTATCAGATCGAGGGCGCCGTCGACGAAGACGGCCGCGGCCGTTCGATCTGGGACACTTTCAGCCATACGCCGGGCAAGATCGCGGACGGCACCAACGCCGACCGCGCCAACGACCACTATCACCGCTACCGACAAGACGTCGGCCTGATCAAGGACCTCGGCGTCAAGGCCTACCGATTCTCGATCGCGTGGCCGCGCGTGTTTCCGGAAGGCACCGGCCAGCCTAATCCAAAAGGCCTCGACTTCTACGACCGCCTGCTCGATGAACTCCTCAAGAACGGCATCGAGCCCTATGCGACG
This sequence comes from uncultured Alphaproteobacteria bacterium, assembly GCA_963836765.1. Taxonomy (GTDB): domain Bacteria; phylum Pseudomonadota; class Alphaproteobacteria; order Rhizobiales; family Xanthobacteraceae; genus Bradyrhizobium. The sequence goes on along the minus strand of CAWILG010000029.1, from coordinate 202,770 downwards.
CTGTATCACTGGGACCTGCCGCAAGCGCTGCAGGATCGCGTCGGCGGCTGGCAATCCAGCGACACCTCCAAGGCGTTTGCGGATTATGCCGGCTATGTGGCGCAGCGCCTGACCGATCGCGTAAAAAACGTCTTCACGATCAACGAGGCCGGCCGTTTCCTGAACTTCGGCTATGGCTGGGGCATCGATGCGCCCGGCCTCAAGCTGCCGCTCGCCGAACTGAACCAGGCACGTCACCACGTCGCGCTGGGACACGGCCTTGCGGTGCAGGCGATCCGTGCGCAGGGCCGCGCAGGCACCAAAGTGGGGCTCGCCGAGAACATCGCCGCCTGCGTGCCCGCGATCGATACGCCGGAAAATGTTCGCGCCACCGAGATGGCGACGCGGGAGTTGAACGCCGGCTTGCTGAGCGTGATCCTGGAGGGCCAATACACCGAGGGGTTTCTGGCATATTCCGGAGCGGCCGCCCCCAAATTCACCGCCGATGAGCTGAAGATCATCGGCTCGCCGAACGATTTCGTCGGCCTCAACATCTACGCGCCGCAATTCTACATCGCGGCCTCGGACCGCAAGCCGGGCTGGACCGTGCTGCCCTTCCCCGCCTCGTTTCCGCACATGAAGTCCGAATGGCTCCGCATCGGCCCGGAGGTGATCTATTGGGCGCCGCGGATTGCCGCGAAACTCTGGAACCTCGACGCCATCTACATCAGCGAGAACGGAACCTCCTCGGAGGACAAATTAGCCGCTGACGGCCAGGTCTACGACCTCGATCGCGTCATGTTCCTGCGCAATTATTTGACCCAGTTGCAGCGCGCCACCTCGGAAGGCGTGCCGGTCCGCGGCTATTTCCTGTGGAGCCTGATGGACAATTTCGAATGGATATTCGGCTTCGAACAGCGTTTCGGGCTGTACCACGTGGATTTCGACACCCAGGCCCGCGTGCCCAAGCTGAGCGCGTCGTTCTATCGCGACGTCGTCGCGCGCAATGCGATCGGCGCCTGATGGCGCCCGGCCGCAAGGCCGGCGCCGGCCGGCCTCTCATTCATAACGCGCCGTTTGCCGCATCGGAATCAAGGCCTGCTCGAAGACGGGATGCTTTCTGTTCATTGCCACAGTCGCGGCGTCTTCATGCGCCAGATTTCGGGATGATTCGTGGTTCACGAACACGACCGCAGCGCTGACCATCAGCACAACATAAAACCCGAACATGCCGCCGACCCGTCTCCAGTAGAGATCGCGGTCGACGGGAGTGAGACTTTCGATTAACCGGCGCATGCTCGCCTCCTGAAGGAACGAATGTGCACCGTTTAGACCGCAGCCAATGCTTGATATGTGACGCACTGCACAGAAGTTGCGTCGAAATGGAGAACCAGTGACCGGGGCCGAACTGAAAAAACTGCGCGAGGATCTGGGTGAGGCGATCGGCAAGCCGCTGGCGCTGGCCGATATGGCCAAGCTGTGCGGGTTGCCGGCCGCCGACGGCGCCATCACCATCCGCAAATGGGAAGTCACCGGCCCGAGCGGCCCCGTGGTCAAGCTGCTTCGCATCCTGGCGATGGCCAGCGATCGCTACCCGATCCTCGAGATGTTCAACGTGTTCGACCGCCATGACGTGCCCGAGAAAGAGCGGCCGGCGCGCCGGCAGGCGTTCCGCGAACAGATGCGCAGCGACGTACGGCGCCGTCTTGGTTAAGAGATGGCTACCGGAAGCCCGCTGGGCTTCGCAAATTAAGCCTTCCTTCAGCTTTGATTAGGCCTCCGTTAAGTACAGAAAACGTTTGTTCGCCAACAGGTTGGGTTATCATTCGCCGTGACCGGCCAGTGACAGCATTTTATTCAAATGCTGGCTAACTGCGCGCCATGGATGGCGCCGGCACGCGGCGTCTCCGAACGATTTTGCCGGAGACCAAGACCATGAAGAAGTTCCTGCTTGCCACCGTGGCGCTCGCAGCCCTCGGCGCGACCGCGCCGGCGCTTGGCGCCGATCTCGGTGCGCGCCCTTACTACAACAAGGCGCCGGCCTATGCCGCGCCGCTCTACAACTGGACCGGTTTCTATGTCGGCGGTCATGTCGGCGGCGCGTTCTCCGGCAGCGATGCGTTCAACGGCCTCGTGCTCAGCGACTACAGCGCCCGCCTGATGGGCGGCGTGCAGGCCGGCGCTGACTGGCAGTTCGCACCGAACTGGGTTCTGGGCGCCGAGGGACAGTACTCCTGGCTCGGCCGCAACAATCTCAATGCGGTGTTTCCCGCCGGCCTCGCCTTCACCAGCGACCAGCGCGCGCTGGCTTCGATCACCGCCCGCGTCGGCTACACCTGGGGCCCGGGTCTCGTTTACGTCAAAGGCGGCTACGCCTATTCCGATAACCGCGACACCGTGACGCTTGGCGGCACGCCGGTCGCCTTCGCGCTCGATACCGACCATCGCAACGGTTACACCGTCGGCGCCGGCGTGGAATACATGATCACCCAGAACTGGTCGGCCAAGGGCGAGTATCAGTACTATAATTTCGGCGACACCCGCTTCGTGACGCCCGCCGTGCTGGTGCCGTTCGGCAGCTTCCACAATGACGAGCACACGCTGAAGCTCGGCGTCAATTATCGCTTCAACTTCGGTGGCCCGGTCGTCGCGCGCTACTGAGCGCTACTGACCGTCCTCCACCAGAACTTGTAAAAGGCCGGCTCTCACGCCGGCCTTTTGGCGTAATGGCGTCGTCGCGCGAACACGATCCCGGCACGCGCATCGCGGCTTGATTCCGGCTCGCGGAAAAACCTCCGCCGAATCAAACGGCCTGCGCGCAAAAATCGCGCGAATCCACACCGTTTTCCTGACTTTATTAACCCGGTACCGCAATACTGCCGCCCGAGGATTCATCCAAGGGTAGTGCGGACGGGGCATCGGCAAATGGCGTTACGGTTCAGATCAGGCAAACCAAAACTCAAAGGCTTCCGCTTTCCGCAAATGGGCGTCAGGGGCAGCCTGTTTGCCGCCTTCGCCGTCATCGCCAGCATGGCGATCGTGATCAGCGCCGGCGCCGGCCTGGTGTTCGGGCAACTCGGCGAGACCATGGTCGACCTGAGCGGGCGCGACATTCCGCGCCTCGCCGCCAGCCTGCAATTGTCCGCGCAGAGCGCGAGCCTGGCCAGCCAGGGACCGGCGGTGCTCGCCGCGCGCAGCGAAGACGCGCTGGCCGAACGTTCCAAGAAGATGAAGGAGACCCAGACGCTGGCGCTGCAAAAGCTCGGCGAGATCGTCGAGCTGGGCGCCGACAAGGCCATCGTTGCAGCCCTCACCGAGACCGTGAAAAACATCGACGACATGATCAAGAGCCTGGGTTCGGCCGCACGCGAGCGGCTTGACGTCGCGGCCTTGCACGACAAGCAATATGACGCGCTGCGCAAGGCGCAGACCGACTTCGTCGCCGCATCGAGCCCGGCGATGATGGACGCCGAGAGTCAGATCAACGCGATCCTCGGATCGGCCAATCTTTCCGCCGACGACGCCACCGAGGCAGCGCGCACGGTCGAGCAACTCGGCAATGTCATCGCCAGCACCAATCTGATGGCCTCCGACATGACGGCGGCGCTGACCGCCAACAACAGCGACGCCCTCGAGGCCATCGAGAAGGAATTCAAGCAGACCCAGGCGCGCGTCAAATCGAGCCTCGAGCAGTTGCCGAAGAATGCCGGCACCAAGGCGCTCGAGGAAGCGGCGCTGAAATTGCTGGCGCTCGGCGAGAGCAAGACCCGCGTCTTCAAGATCCGCCAGCAGGAACTCGACGCCGCCGATTACGGCGAGACCATTTTGGAAGAAACCCGCAAGCTCAATGTCGGCCTCGGCATCAGCGTGCAGCAGCTGGTCGACGGCGTGCAGAAGGAAACCGACGCATCGACCTGGCAGGCGCGCCAGCAGATTGCGTTCGCCACCAAGGTGATGCTCGCGCTCGGCGTGCTGACGCTGGTCGGATCGGTCCTGTTCGTCTGGCTCTATGTCGGCCGCAACATCCTGCGCCGGATCCGCGGCCTGCAGCGCTCGATGCAGCTGTTGTCCGACGGCGATCTCGAGACCGAGGTCTATGAGAGTCGCCAGCGCGACGAGATCGCGTCGATGGCGAACTCGCTGCAGGTGTTCCGCGAAAGCATGATCGAGGCCCGTGCGCTCACGGCCGATCAGGACAAGGACCGCACCGCCAAAGCCGAACGCACCTCGCGCATGGAGGCCCGGATCGTCGATTTCGAATCCACCGTCCGCAACGCGCTGGACAGCTTGCAGATCGCAGCCAGCTCGATGCAGACCACCGCGCAAAGCATGTCGGCGACCGCCGACCAGTCCAGCGCGCTGGTCAGCGCGGTGGCATCCGCCGCCGAGGAAACCTCGGTCAACGTGCAGACCGTGTCGTCGGGCACCGAACAGCTCTCTTCCTCGATCTCCGAGATCGGCCGTCAGGTGGTCACGTCGGCGGAAATCGCCCGCAAGGCGGTGGAAGAAGCCGGCACCACCGATGCCACCATGCAGGGCCTCGCCGATAACGCCGCCCGCATCAGCGTCGTGGTCGACCTGATCCAGACCATCGCCTCGCAAACCAATCTGCTGGCGCTCAACGCCACCATCGAAGCCGCGCGCGCCGGCGACGCCGGCCGCGGCTTCGCCGTGGTGGCTTCCGAAGTGAAGAGCCTCGCCAACCAGACCGCGAAGGCGACCGACGAGATCCGCCAGCAGATCGTCAGCATGCAGACGGTGACGAATTCGGCCGTCGGCGCCATCAGGAACATCAGCAACACGATCAGCGAGATCAACAACGTCACCACCGCGATAGCGGCCGCGGTCGAGGAGCAGGGTGCGGCGACGCGCGAGATCGCGCGCAACATTCAGCATGCCGCCGGCGGCACCAGCGAGGTGTCCAGCAACATCGTCGGCGTCTCCAGCGCATCGACGGAAGCCGGAACCGCCGCCGGCGAAGTGCTGAACGCCTCCGGCGCGCTGCGCCGCGAAGCCGACGTGCTGCGGGCCGAGATCGACGCGTTCCTGGAAAATATCCGGGCGGCGTAAGCAGATGATCGATTGAACTCCGTGATCCCGGGATGGTCCGAAGGACCAGACCCGGAATGACGGTTCAACTACCCATGTGTTTTAAACAAACCCTCAATTGTTTTTCGGCTAGCGCCGCGCGGAATGTGCGGCTAAGCCGGTATCATGGACTCCAAAACAGACAGCGTTCATTCCTCGGCTGAGGCACTGCGATACCCCTGGGAAAACCACCCCGGCCACGATCAGGTCGTCGAGGTGATGCCGGGCGTGTTGTGGGTGCGGCTGAAGCTGCCGTTCCGGCTCAATCACGTGAACATCTACCTGCTGGCCGATGGCGACGGCTGGGCCATGGTCGATTCCGGATTCGGCAACGAGGAATCGATCGCGGCCTGGACCACGCTGTTCGATGGACCGCTCAGGCATGTAAAAGTCTCCCGCCTGATCGTGACTCATTCGCATCCCGACCATGTCGGGCTTGCGGGCTGGATCGTCGAGCGCTTCGACTGCCCGCTGTATATGTCGCAGGTCGAATATTTGCAGTCGGTCTATCACCAGAACCGCGGCACCGAGGAACGCAAGCTGGCGCAGCGGCTGTTCTTCCGCCGCCACGGCATGGACGAGAATCTAACCGACAAGCTGCTCGGCCGCGGCCAGGATTACCTGAAGCGGGTGTCGGTGCTGCCGCCGGCCTATCGCCGCATCTCGCATGGCGACGAAATCTCGATCGGCACGCGGCGCTTCAAGGTCATCACCGGCGGCGGCCACGCGCTCGACCAGGTGATGCTGTCTTGCGCGGCCGACAAATTGTTCCTGTCCGCCGACCAGGTCCTGAGCAAGATCTCGCCCAATGTCAGCGTCTGGGCGGTCGAGCCCGACCAGAACTCGCTCGGCGAATATCTCGCCTCGCTGGCGAGCCTCACCACCACCCTACCCTATGATCTCCTGGTGCTGCCCGGCCATGGCGTTCCGTTCTACGGCTTGAAAACCCGCATCAAGCAGCTCGCCGATCATCACGAGGACCGCTGCCGGCTGATCGCCGATGCCTGCCGGGATATCCCGCAAACCTCGAAGGAACTGGTGCCGGTCGTGTTCCACAAGCACGTGCTGGACGTGCACCAGATGGGCTTTGCCGCCGGCGAACTGATCGCCCATGTCAATTACATGCTGGTCGAGGGACGCCTGACCTCGGAAGTGACCGACGGCGTGCTGCGTTTCAGGACGACCTGAGGCCGGGCCGTTTCACACCATGCGTTTGGCCAATGGCTGGGCAACGGTTCGGGCACGTTCAATAAAGAGATTGCCGACCGGGGGGAGTTCTCTGTCCTTTAACGTGACGATGGCTACCGGCGTCGGTTCGATCGGAAGATCGACCGGCAGGACTTTGAGACCGAGCCGCTGGGCGCTAAAGTGCAGCATGGTCTCCGGCAGAATTGTGATGAATCGACCAGTTGCCAAAAGCGCATTTTGCATCTGTATGGAATGCACGGACACGCAGGTTCGGGGCACTTCCAGGCCGCAAGCCTGAAACGCTCGCCCAATCAGCGAGCCGGGAAAACTTTGGGGCGGGGGCAGGCACCAGGCTTCCTGCATCAAATCGCCCAGTTTGATTTTCCGGCGACGCGTCAACGCGTGCTCGACCCCTGCGACAACGAACGCGCGCTCCCAGAACAGAACCTCCAGCTGCATGTGATCGGCGGCAGTGTCGTTCGGGAGCCGTCCGATCATCAAGTCGATCTCCCGGTCTCGCAACTCCCGTTCCTGAAGCACAGGGGGGTCGCCGAAAATCACGTGCAGCATCACGCGCGGATGATTGAGCAGCAGATCGCCGACGATCCTGCTCACCAGCCCTGCGGCCATCGGCTCAGTGGTGCCGATCCGCAACTCACCCGCGGAGGGGTCCGCCAGCGCTTCCAGCTCGCCAATGCTGGTTCTCAAATCATTGAACATGGCGATGCTACGCCGCGCCAATGCGCTGCCGTAGATGGTAGGCTCGACTCCCTGGGAAGTGCGGTTCAGCAGGGTCACCCCCAACAGACCTTCCAGCTCGGCAATGGTCTTTGAAACCACCGGTTGGGAAACCGAAAGATGATCAGCCGCTCTCGCCATGCTGCCCCACTGCACGACCGAAAGAAGCACGTTCAATTGGCGAAGCTTGAGCCGACGGCTGAGAATCTCATCTTTCACCATGGGATCCGCCTATTCTAAAAAGCTATGGCTCTATAGCTAAATGGAAGTTGTTATCTATAGCAAGCAGGAACAACCTCGGGCTGCGTCAGGTCGCATTGACGAACCGAGGAGGCTTCGATGATTGCAACGATATTAAAGTGCGCGTCGGCATTGCTCGTGGGTATCGTCACCTTCGGTCCCGTCGCGCATGCAGAGCCTTATCCTTCAAGTGTCATTAAAATCGTGGTGCCGACCACCCCGGGTACGCCGCCGGACATCATTAGCAGGATCATTGCCAGTGAACTTTCCGAGTCCGAAGGATGGAAGATTGTCGTCGAAAATCGCGGCGGCGCGCTCCAGACCATCGCAACGGCCGACGTACTCAAACAGCCCTCCGACGGTTACACTCTGCTGGCGATGAGCGTGCCGATGATGGCCGCGCCCGCGCTGCTGCCGCATCTCGGCTTGCGGCCTGAAACCGATTTCGCGCCTGTCATGAAGCTTTCGGCATCCTATAATGTTCTGGTCGTCACCCCGACATTGCCCGCAAGGTCTTTGGCGGAGCTTGTCGACCTTCTTAAAAGCCAGCCTGACAAGTATAATTTCTCATCGGCGGGGTTTGGCACGCCAGCGCATCTCATCGGCGAATTGTTCAAGCTAAAGACAGGGGTCAAGGCGACGCATGTCCCGTACCAGCAGGGGCAGCAACGGCTGGGAGACCTCATGAACGGCACGATTTATTTCGACTTCATCGCGACGGTTTCGGCAGTCGATTTCATCGCAACTGGCAGGCTACGGGCTCTGGCGGTTACCGCGCCAAAACGCGTCGCGGTGCTCGCCAATGTTCCCACGGTCGTCGAACAGGGTTTTCCGGACCTGGTTGCCGAGGACTGGGTCGGATTCGTGGTTCGGGCCGGAACACCAGACGAGATCATTGCCCGACTGAATGAATCCATCGGTCGTGCGCTGGCCAAGCCGAAAGTCCGGGAGACTTTTGCGAAATTGGGCGCAGAGGTCCAGGGCGGCACCCCCGCCGACTTCGGCAGGTACATGGCGGACCAAAGTGCGCTTTGGACCAATGTGGTCAAGGCATCCGGGATCAAGCTGCCGCAGTGAATCCAACTGGCGCGAACCAAGAGAAGCATCCCGTGAGTACTGCACGCTCCGTTCCACCATTGCTCCGGACGCCCGATCAGATCCTCGGACCGTTCTATCCGTTGAACGGCACGGCCGACCGGACCGGAGATCTCACCCAGCCACCGGGCCGGCCGGGACGCGCCAATGGGGAAGTCCTGCTCGTCAAGGGACGGGTACTTACCCCCACGGGACGACCAGTTGCCGGAGCTCGCATCGAAGTATGGCAAGCCAATTCTGCAGGCAGATATCGCCACCCCAGCGACACCACTGCGGAGCCGCTAGACCCGAATTTTGATGGCTTCACCGTCCTGATGACGGATCAAGAGGGCGGTTATTCGTTTCGGACGGTAAAACCCGGCGGGTATCGCACGCCTCACGGGGATTTACGCCCGCCGCACATCCATTTCCTTGTCGATTCCGGCGCCGATCGATTGATCACGCAACTGTACTTCGCCGGAGAGCCCGGGAATACGACGGACCGATGGCTTCGGGCCGCGCCGCAGCCCGACCTCCTGATCGTTTCGGTGGACGATCCAGCTCCAGGATCGAACCTTTCCTCGAAGACGGTAACCTTCAATATCGTGCTCCAGGCGACATGACGAACGGGGCGCCTGACCTCGGAAGTGAGCGACGGCGTGCCGCGTCACCGGACCAGCTGACGGGTTCCAACTAATCCATAGCTATTAGGCCAAAAAGGGCGCACGGTCGGCGCATGCGAGTCCCCATGCCGCGCCAGACGAACCTGCCTGTTCGAGCCTTAAGTTCGTGCCGGCCTTTTGCGGCCGCCATGGTGACGCTGTCGGCGCTGTTGTTCGAGAACGGATTGCCCAACCTTCCCGCGCTGCTCATCGAGCCGCACCGCAACCCCGGAGGAATTTGGCGTATCAAATTCAGCTACGAGACCAGCGAATCGCTTTCCATGAGTGCGGTCCAGGCGTCGACGATGGCTTCCTCTCTTCATGAGATCGGCGAAGCCGAATTGGCCGACGAGATCGACGGCGCGCTGAAAAGTGCGGCGCGCTACTCGTCGATGTGACATCCTGCATTCGATTCCTGCATCATCGACAAACCCAACCACACAGCCAAGGGGAGATCGACATGGCCAAAGGTGAGCAAAAGAGCAATCGGGAAACCAAGAAACCCAAGAAAGACAAGATCAAGACCATTGCCGCGGCGCCAAGCCAGAAGACGGCGGGATGGCAGCCGAACGTCGGTACCGGCAAGAAGAAATAGCGCGGGGCTGAGTTCAGCGCCTGACGCGCTCCGGGGATCGCCTTTACGGCGCTCCCACGGCGCCTCGTTTTTCGCAGGCTGCTGATATTCGGAACGGACTGGCGTCCCGCGCCAGGTACGCCCTCGTTTGACAATGGCGGCGCCGGGCAATGCCGCCCTCACAAGGAAATTCGATGAAAACTAGCCTCGCCCTATTGGCGCTCTGTGTATTCGCGCAAAGCGCGCTTGCCGCCGGCCCGAAATGCAGCGCAATCGAAAGCACCACCGCGCGGCTCGCCTGCTATGACGCGGCATCGCCTCCGAAAGCAGAAAAGCCCGCGGCGACAGAAAAAGCGGCCTCGCGCGCCGAATACAACGACCCCTTCCTTGCAGAAGACGCCCGAACCACCGCCAAGCTGAAGAATATCTGCCGCGGGTGTTGAAGACGGAAGAACAGCACGATTGCCCCGCTTTTTCGCGGGCAGCATCAAAAGACAACAGGCGAAAGCACGACAATGGCCAAGGCGTCCGACTACCGAATCGTCACGTTTCAGCGCAAGCCCGGGCAGTGGCGCGCCAACATCTCGCCGGTCGTCACCCCAGCGACGATCACGCGAGGCGCGATCCTGGGATTTGTGACGTCGGAAGACAGCAGCTCCGAAGAAGGCGCCACCATCGCGGCCAATCGCGCGATCAGGGAACTGGACTCCTAGCCGGTCACTCCGCCTCGAACGCTGCGATGAAGCGCAACAGAAACTCGCGAAAGGCGGCCTGATCCTTCGGCGCGAAGGCGCCGAACACCCGCTGCTCGATCGGATCGACCCGCTCGCGCCCGGCGTGGAGCGCCTCGCGGCCGACCTCGGTCATGTGCAGTTCGAGCACGCTGGGATGCCGCGGGTGCGACGATCGCGTGATCAGGCCCTGCTGCTCCATTGTCTTGAGCAGAATCATCATGGCCTGCGGCGTCACCAGGCAGGCGCGCGCCAGCGTCGCCGCGGTGATCCCGGGCTGCCGGTCGAGTTCGAACAGCGCGACATATTGCGACGGGGTCAGGCCGACGGATTTCAACGCGGTGCTCTTGGTCCGAACCATCGCCTGCTCAGCGCGCTTGACCAGCATGCCAAGCCGCTCCTGCTCGGAAGACGGATGCGGCGAGGACTTGCCGTCGACGGATTTGCGAGCGGACAATTTGCCATTGCGGTTCACTTCCACGGCACGATCGCCCCGCTGCGCACCACCGAGCCGAACGGGCCCGGTTCTTCCCGGCCGACATGGACGAGTTCGCCATAGAAGGATTCATGCGGCGAGCGGTCGAGCGCAAGGTCCAGCAGCGGGCCTGCGACCTCGTCCGGCTGCGGCGCGCCGGTCAGGTCGAGCCCGGCGCGCGATGCTCCGGTATCGATCAGCCCCGGCGAGATTGATGCAATCAAGATCCCGCGCCGCAAATCGTCGGCGCGGCGCTGGCCCGCGAGCACGCGCACCGCCGCGACCTGGCCGATCTTGGAGGGAATCTTGATCCAGGCCGGCCAGGCCTGGCCCGGCGCGCGGCCGGTACGCACCGCGTCGCGCCAGTTGCAGACGGCGCGGTCGACATCGTCGAGCGATTGGAGGTTTTCAAACCGCGGGTGCAGCGCCGGCGCCAGCGCGCGCAGGCTGCCGGCCCGGCTTGCCACCACGAACAGCCGCCCGCCGTCGCGCAGCAGCGGAGCCAAGCTGCGCAGCACATGGGTCGTGCCGAGATTGTTGGCCTCGACATAATAATCGATTACGGCGCGCGGATCGTCGTCGGGCTGCGTCCGCGCGTAATGATTGGAAAACACGATATCGACGCCGCCATGGCGCGAGAGCAGCAGGTCCGCGAAGCGCTCGACCGCGTCCGCCCTGGCGACGTCAAGGACTTCGCCGCGCACCTCGGCTTTGGCGTTCGACAGGCGGTGGACGGATTTGGCGACCCGGGCCGGATCGCGTCCCGTCAAATACACGGTGTCGGCGGGCTCGAGCCGCTGCGCCAGCCCCTCCGCAAGCGAGAAGCCGAGATTGCGCGTCGCGCCGGTGATCAATGCTATTCTGTTCATAGGCTTATTGTTATCAACACATTGATAAGAGTCAACGTCAATAAGGGGCGATTTTCGAACCTGATCCGTACGCCGCCGGGCACTTTCGATTTAATGTTGCGGCGACGTTGTCAGCGTTCGTGAGGAAGCAGCGGGCCACCGCATCAACCGGTCGCATCGCCCGTTAGCGCGTTGATCGGGATCAGGTTTTGCCCCGCCTCCGGTGCATCCCGGCTCCCCGCTCCCATGTGGGATTGCGCATAGACATCCAAGCTGGAAACGCTCTAAAAAGGCAGAGTTCTAATAAAGGCTGGCCGCTCCGGCCAATTCCGCTCCGGGTCTTGTGATGGATTACAGCAAATTCTTCAGTGCCGCCCTCAATCGCCTGCATCACGAGCGGCGCTACCGGGTTTTCGCCGATCTCGAGCGGATCGCGGGCCGCTTCCCGCATGCGGTCTGGCACTCGCCGAAGGGCAAGCGCGACGTCGTGATCTGGTGCTCAAACGATTATCTCGGCATGGGCCAGCACCCCAAGGTGGTCGGCGCCATGGTCGAGACCGCCACAAGGGTCGGCACCGGCGCCGGCGGCACCCGTAACATCGCCGGCACCCATCATCCGCTGGTGCAGCTCGAGCAGGAACTGGCCGATTTGCACGGCAAGGAAGCTTCGCTGCTGTTCACCTCCGGCTATGTCTCGAACCAGACCGGCATCCCGACCATCGCCAAACTGATTCCGAACTGCCTGATCCTGTCGGATGCGCTGAACCACAATTCGATGATCGAAGGCGTCCGCCAGGCCGGCTGCGACCGCCAGATTTTTCGTCATAGCGACATGGCGCATCTGGAAGAACTGCTCATCGCCGCCGGTCCCGACCGGCCGAAGCTGATCATCTGCGAGAGCCTTTACTCGATGGACGGCGACATCGCGCCGCTCGCCAAGATCTGCGATCTCGCCGAGAAATATGGCGCGATGACCTATGTCGATGAGGTCCACGCGGTCGGCATGTACGGTCCGCGCGGCGGCGGCATTGCCGAGCGCGACGGCGTCATGCACCGGATCGACGTGCTGGAAGGCACACTCGCAAAGGCGTTCGGCTGCCTCGGCGGCTATATCGCCGGGAATGCCGACATCATCGATGCCGTGCGCTCCTATGCGCCGGGCTTCATCTTCACCACCGCGCTGCCGCCGGCGATCTGCTCGGCCGCGACGGCGGCGATCCGCCACCTCAAAACCTCGAACTGGGAGCGCGAGCGCCACCAGGACCGCGCCGCCCGCGTCAAGGCAATCCTGACCGCCGCCGGCCTGCCGGTCATGTCGAGCGACACCCATATCGTGCCGCTGTTCGTCGGCGACCCCGAAAACTGCAAGCGGGCGTCCGACATGCTGCTCGAGGAGCACGGCATCTATATCCAGCCGATCAACTATCCGACGGTCGCCAAGGGCACCGAGCGCCTGAGGATCACGCCATCGCCCTACCACGATGACGGCCTGATCGACTCCCTCGCCGAGGCGCTGCTGCAGGTCTGGGAGCGGCTCGGCCTGCCGCTGAAGCAGAAGTCGCTGGCGGCCGAGTAACCCTACCCTTTCGGAATCCTGAAATTGGGCCGGTAGCGCGATGCGCTGCCGGCCCAATGCGTTTATACTCCCGCGTCCGGCCCCATTAAGCCGGGAGGGAGAGAAGCAGCAATGCTGCACGACTGGGGCGTCATCGCCGCCGCATTCGCCTATATCGGGCTGCTGTTCTTCATCGCCAGCCATGGCGACCGGCTGTCGGCGAGCCAGCGCGGCCGCGCCAGCGGCTGGATCTATCCGTTGTCGCTGGCGATCTATTGCACCTCCTGGACCTTCTTCGGCTCGGTCGGCTTCGCCACCCGCACCAGCGTCGATTTCCTCGCGATCTATGTCGGCCCGATCCTGATGATCGGGCTGTGCACGCCGCTGCTGCGCCGCGTGATCCAGCTCGCCAAGTCGCAGAACATCACCTCGATCGCCGACTTCATCGGCGCGCGCTATGGCAAGAGCCAGGCGGTGGCGGCAACGGTGGCGCTGATCGCCATCATCGGCTCGGTTCCCTATATCGCGCTGCAGCTCAAGGCGACGGCCTCCTCGCTCGAGACCATTTTGAGCGAGGACCAGGCGTTCTCCTCGATCCCGATCATCGGCGACATCGCACTGATCGTGACGCTGGCGATGGCGGTGTTCGCGGTGCTGTTCGGCACCCGCCAGACCGACGCCACCGAGCACCAGCACGGCCTGATGCTGGCGGTCGCCACCGAATTGATCGTCAAGCTGGTGGCGTTCATTGCCGCCGGCGCCTTCGTCACCTTCTGGATGTTCTCGCCGCATGAACTGGTCGAACGCGCGATGAAGACGCCGGAAGCGGTGCGCGCGATCAACTATGTGCCCTCGATCGGCAATTTCCTGATCATGACGCTGCTGTCGTTTTGCGCGATCATGCTGCTGCCGCGCCAGTTCCATGTCAGCGTGGTGGAGAATTCCAACAGCGCCGAGGTCAGCCGGGCGCGCTGGCTGTTCCCGCTCTATCTGGTCGCCATCAACCTGTTCGTGATTCCGATCGCGATCGCGGGCCTCATCATCTTCCCGTTCGGCGCGGTCGACAGCGACATGTATGTTCTGGCGCTGCCGATCGAGGGGAATTCGCCGCTGCTCAGCGTCGGCGTCTTCATCGGCGGACTGTCGGCATCGACCGCGATGGTGATCGTGGAATGCGTCGCGCTGTCGATCATGGTCTCCAACGACATCGTGCTTCCGCTGGTGCTGCCGCGCAGCGGGGAGATCCACGCGGCGCAGAAAGACTTTGGCAACTTCCTGCTCAAGGTGCGCCGCTTTGCGATCTTCGCCATCATGGTGATGGCCTATTTCTACTATCGCGCGCTCGGCAATACCCAGCTGGTGGCGATCGGCCTGTTGTCGTTCGCCGCGATCGCGCAGCTCGCCCCGGCGTTTTTCGGCGGCCTGTTCTGGCGGGGCGGCACCGCGCGGGGGGCCATGGGCGGCATGCTGGTCGGGTTCGCAGTGTGGCTCTATACGCTGTTCATCCCGAGTTTTCTGGAAACCTCTACCGCCGGCCTGATGTTGCTGCAGCACGGTCCGTTCGGCATCGAGGCGTTGCGTCCGCAGGCGCTGTTCGGCGCCGATCTGGTGCCATTGCTGCACGGCGTGCTGTGGTCGCTCTCGCTCAACATCCTGAGCTACGTCGTGCTGTCGCTGGCGCGCCTGCCGTCGTCGATCGAACGGCTGCAGGCCGACCTGTTCGTGCCTAACACGCTGACGCCGATCGCGCCGACGTTCCGCCGCTGGCGCTCCACCGTGACCGTGCAGGACATCCAGACCACGGTGGCGCAATATCTCGGCCCCGAACGCGCGGCCAACGCGTTCGAGGCCTTTGCCGTCGTCCACCCCGCCAACGTCGACCCGGCGGCGCCCGCCGATTTCGAACTGCTGCAGCACGCCGAGCGCCTGATCGCGTCGTCGATCGGAGCGGCCTCCTCGCGCCTGGTGATGTCGCTGCTGCTGCGCAAGCGCACCGTCTCCGCCAAGGCCGCGCTCAAGCTGCTCGACGATTCCCACGCCGCGCTGCATTTCAACCGCGAGATCCTGCAGACCGCGCTGAACCATGTCCGCCAGGGCATCGCGGTGTTCGACGCCGATTTGCAGCTGATCTGCTCGAACCGGCAGTTCGGTGAAATTCTGGCACTGCCGCCGCACCTCGTGCAGCTTGGAATTCCGTTGCAGGAAATCCTCGAATTCATGGCCGCCGTCAGCGCGTCCGGCTTCGGCGACAGCGATACTTTGATGCGCCGGCTGGCCGCCTACACAACCGAAGGCGAACCCTATCTGGAGCGGCTTCCCGACCGCCATATGGTGATCGAGGTCCGCTCCAACCGGATGCCGGGCGGCGGGCTCGTCATCACCTTCTCCGACGTCACGCCGAGCTTCGAGGCCGCCGAGGCGCTGGAGCGCTCGAACGCGACGCTGGAAAAGCGCGTCCGCGACCGCACCGAGGAGCTCACCCGCCTGAACTCGGAGCTGGCGCTCGCCAAGAGCACCGCCGAGGACGCCAATATTTCCAAAACCCGGTTTCTGGCGGCCGCCAGTCACGACATCCTGCAACCGCTCAATGCCGCGCGGCTCTATGTGACGAGCCTGGTCGAACGCCAGAGCGGCGGCGAGGATTCGCGGCTGGTCGAGAACATCGACAACTCGCTGGAGGCGATCGAGGAGATCCTCGGCGCGCTGCTGGATATTTCCAGACTCGACGCCGGCGCCATGACGACGGCGATCACGAGCTTCAAGATGGCCGACCTGATGCGCTCGCTCGAGATCGAATTCGCGCCGATCGCGCGGGCCAAGGGGCTCGATCTGACCTTCGTGCCCTGCTCGCTGCCGGCCGAGTCCGACCGCGCGCTGCTGCGGCGGCTGTTGCAGAACTTCATTTCCAACGCCATCAAATACACCCCGCGCGGGCGCGTGCTGGTCGGCTGCCGCCGCCGCGGCCAAAGCCTGCAAATCAGCGTCTACGACACCGGCGTCGGGATTCCCGTCACCAAGCGCGGCGAGATCTTCAAAGAATTTCACCGCCTCGAGCAGGGCGCGCGGATCGCGCGCGGCCTCGGTCTCGGGCTCTCGATCGTCGAGCGCCTCGCCCGCGTGCTCAACCACGGCATCGCGCTGCAAGCCAATGCCGGCGGCGGCTCGGTATTCTCGGTCACGGTCCCGATCGCCACCGCGATCAATTACACCGCCGCCGTCACCAGCGCGACGCCGCTGTCCAAGACGCCGATGAGCGGCGCGCTGATCGTGTGCATCGAGAACGATCCGGCGATCCTCGACGGCATGAAGACGCTGCTGACCGCCTGGGACGCCGAGGTGATCGCGGTCGCCGATCCCGAAGCCGCGATCGCGGCGATCGAAGCCGCCGGCGGACGCGTCACCGGCCTGTTGGTCGACTACCATCTCGACCGCGGCAACGGCGTCGCCGCGATCCGCGACATCCGCCGCCGCTTCGGCAACAACATTCCGGCGATCCTGATCACGGCCGATCGCAGCCCGCATGTCCGCGCCGCCGCACGCGAGGAAAAGATCGCGGTGCTCAACAAGCCCGTCAAACCGGCATCGCTGCGCGCCCTGCTCGGACAGTGGCGCACCCAGCAGATGGTGGCGGCGGAGTAGCGCGCTGAAGTCAGGGTTTTCGCAACGTCGGGCGTAGCGTCATCGCTGGGCGAGCACGCCGCGTTGCTCCCATGGTCCCGGATTGAGAACCGCGCCGGTGACTTTGCCGGCTACGTCGCGAACGAAGGCGATCCGCGTATGATCGCCACTCTCGACGTAGAATTCATCCCTCGAAAACACCGCCACCGGCGTCGGCTGGCCCTTGTCAAAATCAAGGATCGACCGGCCGCCCGTGGCTTTAACGACAAGCTTGCCATCCGCGACACGGATTTGAAGCTGGACACTGCGCAAGGGGACCGCCTCCCGGGCAAAGGCGACAACGAGCGGATCGTTCTGCCCCTGCCGGGTGATTTTGAGCTTGATCGTGGCGTTGAACGGACCTGAAATCCGGCGAAATGCCGCTTCCAACGTCAGGCCCTCGATCGACGCGTCGTCGATAGCTGTGATGAGGTCTCCCGCCAAAACGCCCGCCCTCGCGGCGGGGCCTCCATCGACCGGTTTGATCACCCTCAGGCCACGAGTTTCCACGACAACGGACTCAAGACCGGTCCAGCCGTTGCCGTCGGCGACCGAAATCTGTCTGTCCAGCGAACTTGAGGACCCGCCGAAAACGTAACGTCCGACGTATTCAGTGAGAACTGCGGCGTTCAATGGCGCCGACGCGGGCGGCGCGGGGGCTTCGGGAACCTGCAACGCCGCATACGGCAGACGGCGGATCGCGTCGAAATAGAAGCCGTTTTCACTGTACTGCCCCCGTTGCATCATCATGACCAGGATCACCTTCTGAACCGGGTCGACCGAGAAAAACGTGCCCCAGCTCCCCTGCCAGTTAAAGCTGCCGACCGCGCCGGGGATGTAACTGAAATCCGGGTTGGTGCGAATGGCGAAGCCGAGCCCCCAACCCGTCCCATAAGCTGGACCGGCTTCGTGTCCCGCCATGTGAATGTCGGGCGGCAGCGAATTTGTCATCATCAGCCGGACCGTTTCCGGTTTCAAAATGTGCGCACCGTCAAGCTCACCGCCGTTGAGCAGCATCTGGCAGAAGCGCAGGAAGTCGGGGACCGTCGAAACGATCCCTCCCCCACCCGAAAAGAACGTTTGCCGCTTCCCGACGTCCCCGTCCGAAAGAGGTGCGGGCTGCGCGCCCGGCACGGCGACGAGACGGTCGAGTTTATCCTCCGGCACGGAGAAGCCGCTGTCGATCATGTGGAGCGGCGCGAACAGACGGCTTTGCAGAAACTGTTCGAGCGTCTGGCCCGACACGACTTCAATGACACGCCCGAGAACGTCGTAGCCTATGGAATATTCCCAGACTTCGCCCGGTTGGTGCAAAAGCGGGAGGCCGCCAAGGCTCGCAACGAAATCGGCGATGGGCCTGTCGCGCCGGAACGGCGCCCTGGCGCCGTAAAGCACGTGGATCGCCGTATTGCCAAATCCGGGATCGGCGAAGTCCGGCATCGCATAGACGAGGCCGGACGTGTTGCGCAGAAGGTCCCGGATGGTCATCGCGCGCTTGGCCGGTTCACGCTCCAGCGGGATTGCATCTCCTGTAGCAGGATCCGTCTTGACCACCTGCATATCCCCAAGCTCCGGCAAGTACTGCGCCACGGGAGCGTCGAGGTCGAGCTTGCCTTCATCGACCAGCATCATGGTGGCGACGCTGGTGATCTGCTTGGACATCGAGCCGATGCGAAAGATCGAATCCGGCCGCATCGGAATTTTGTTGTCGTGGTCCGCAAAGCCGGTGGGCTGCAAATAGGCGAGCTTGCCGCCTCGGGCGATCGCCACGACAAAACCGGAGGGATCGCCCTTTTTGGTCTGCGCCTCGAACCAGGAGGTGATGCGCGCCAATCGCCGCGCCGAGAAGCCGAGACTTTGGGGATCGCCGACGGTCTGCAGATCGTCGGCAAGCGCCGCACCCGCCAGACAGAGCGTGAGCGTCGCTATGCATGATGCCTGGATGATTTTCATGGAAGTCCCTCAGAATATCCTAAGCCGGGATTCGCATATGACGGCCTCAGCGAGGCAAGGATCAGAGATTAGCGTCGCTGATAATCCCGGAGAACCTGCCAGATGCCTTTGGCTTACCCTCGTCGCGAACGGCAGCACGCGGTCGATCTCGGCCCCGAGCGCGGGCCATTGCGCGGTCCAGCCGGCGGCAAAGAGTTGGGCGCCGACAATGGCGGCCCACAGGACGCTGTGCCAGCGCCGGAGGACGAAGTCGACATCGAAGGTGGCGCGCGCCCACAGCCAGAAGATCACTGGCCCGCCGCAGGACAACGCCAGCAGAAACAGGCTCCAATATTGCCATGGCCACGGAAATCCCGGCGCCGAGCAGATCGTGGAAGCGGCGGCGGCGACGACCAGCGCGGCGCTCAATCGCGAGACGGTGCTGTGACCGCGATCGCGCAGCAACACGGCTGCGATCAGCAAGGACAATCCGACGACAGCGCCCCGACAACCCAGATCGATCGCCATCAAACCGCTGCTGCCCACGATCCGGATCACTCCATTCTGACCGTCAAGGCTTACAGGGGAAGGCTTGCGCGCATCACGCGCTGGTCCGCCATTGGCCGCCGGCGATCTTTGCCGCCGCGATCACGGCCTGGGTGCGGCTTTCGACACCTAGCTTCTGCAGGATCGCCGAGACATGCGCCTTGATGGTCGCTTCGGAGACGCCGAGTTCATAGGCGATCTGCTTGTTGAGCAATCCCTCCGACAGCATCATCAGCACCCGCACCTGCTGCGGCGTCAGCGTTACCAGCCGGTCGCGCAGGCGCGTCATATCGGGGTCGTTGGCCGCTGTGAGGTCGGTGTCGGCGGGCACCCAGACGTCGCCATCCATCACCTTCATGATGGCGTCGCGCAGCGTCTCGACGCCGAATTGCTTCGGGATAAAGCCGGAGGCGCCGAAATCGAGCGATCGCCGGATCGTGCCGGCGTCGTCGCTGGCCGAAACAATCACCACCGGGATCGCCGGATATTGCGCGCGCAGGTAGATCAGGCCGGAGAAGCCCGAGATCCCCGGCATGGTCAGGTCGAGCAGGATCAAATCGACGTCGGAATCCTGTTCCAAGAGCGCGGTGAGATCGTCGAACGACCCGGCCTCGCTGATCGTGGCCGAACTCACGACGCTCGCCACCGCCTGCCGCAACGCGTCGCGGAACAACGGATGGTCATCGGCGATGACGAGATGGGTGGTGGCAACGGTCGTCATTCGTTTCTCGCAAAGGGCCTGCCGCGGACTCGCGATCGCTTTGTCCCCTGCCGAGCCGTGGCATGCAAGCACCCAATCCTATCACATCTCAAAGCAGTTAACCCGCGTGGTTGTGCGCTGCAATATCGGGCATCCCGCCGCATTGATCCACCGCCAAAAAAGCCGCCGGTGGACGAGGAACCGAAAGGGCCAAAAGTCGTATTGGGGCGGGTTTCACCGCGATGTTACCCTGACGCGGGAGCCTGCGCTCAATCCGGCCAAGATCGGCGCACGGGCAAGTTTTGCATCAATGATTTCGGGGAGCGAACCAAGATGTCTACGATGACCGCAACATCGGCCAGGACCGGTGGAATGACCAAGGACGAACGTTTCGTCATTCTCGCTTCCTCGCTCGGCACCGTCTTCGAATGGTATGATTTCTACCTCTACGGATCGCTCGCCCCGATCATCGGCGCGCAGTTCTTCTCGGCCTATCCGCCGGCCACGCGCGATATCTTCGCGCTGCTCGCCTTCGCCGCCGGCTTCCTGGTGCGTCCGTTCGGCGCCATCGTGTTCGGGCGCGTCGGCGATATCGTCGGCCGCAAATACACCTTCCTCGTCACCATCATGATCATGGGCTTGTCGACCTTCATCGTCGGCCTGTTGCCCAACGCCGCGACCATCGGCATTGCGGCCCCGGTCATCCTGATCGCGTTACGCCTGTTGCAGGGTCTTGCGCTCGGCGGCGAGTATGGCGGTGCGGCAACCTACGTGGCCGAGCATGCCCCGCAGGGCAAGCGCGGCTATTACACGTCATTCATCCAAACCACGGCGACACTCGGCCTGTTCCTATCACTGCTGGTAATCCTGTTCACCCGCTCGGCACTGGGCGAGCCTGAATTCGCGGCCTGGGGCTGGCGCATTCCGTTCCTGGTTTCGGTCGTCTTGCTGGGCGTTTCGGTCTGGATCCGGCTGCGCCTGAACGAATTGCCGATTTTCCAGAAGATGAAGGACGAGGGCAAGAGCTCCAAGGCTCCGCTGACCGAGGCCTTCGCCAACTGGAGCAATGGCAAGCTCGTCCTTCTGGCGCTGCTCGGCGGCACCATGGGTCAGGGCGTGGTCTGGTATACCGGCCAGTTCTACGCGCTGTTCTTCATGCAATCGATCCTGAAGGTCGACGGCTACACCGCCAACCTGCTGATCGCGTGGTCGCTGCTGCTCGGCACCGGCTTCTTCGTCGTGTTCGGTGCGCTGTCCGACAAGATCGGCCGCAAGCCGATCATCCTGGCGGGCTGCCTGATCGCGGCACTGACCTTCTTCCCGATCTTCCGGATGATCACCACCAACGCCAACCCGGCGCTGGAAAAGGCGATTGAGGCGACGAAGGTGGAAGTGGTTTCCGATCCCGCGCTCTGCGGCGATCTGTTCAACCCGGTCGGTACCCGCGTGTTTAGCGCGCCATGCGATACCGCCCGCGCCTTCCTCGCATCGTCCTCGGTCAAGTATTCGACCTCGTACGGCGCCGCAGGCTCCGGCGTGAAGGTGATGGTGAATGGCAAGGAAATCGCTTACGCCGATGCGAAAGCCGGTAATCCGGCCATCGCCGCAGCGGTTGCCGCAGCCGGCTATCCCAAGACGGGTGACGCCGGTATCGTGAAGATGTCGAACCCGTTCGACATCTTCCGTCCGCAGGTCGCGGCGATCATCGGACTGCTGTTCATCCTGGTGATCTTCGTCACCATGGTGTACGGGCCGATCGCCGCGATGCTGGTCGAACTGTTCCCGACCAAGATCCGCTACACCTCGATGTCGCTGCCCTATCATATCGGCAACGGCTGGTTCGGCGGCTTGCTGCCCGCGACTGCCTTCGCGATCGTGGCCTCCACCGGCGATATCTATGCAGGCCTGTGGTATCCGATCATCTTCGCGACCATCACCGCATTCGTCGGCTTCTTCTTCCTGCCGGAAACCAAGGACGTCGATATCAAGACCAACTGACCGTCTCGCCGGCGGCGACAGCCGCCCGGATCGGACTTGTCGAACCAACCGGCCGCGGATCACTCCGCGGCCGGTTCTGTTTTCAGCCGACGCTGCCGATGAACTGCAGCACGACCTCGCGCCGATGCGCCCGCGCCCGGTGCTCGATCAGATAGATCGCCTGCCAGGTGCCGAGCGCGAGTTCGCCCTGCAGCACCGGGACCTGCAGCGAGGTCGCCGTGAGCATGGTCTTGATGTGCGCCGGCATGTCGTCGGGCCCCTCGGCGTCATGCGTCCATCCGGCATTTTCCGGCGCCAGGCGGTGCAGTGCCGTCTTCAAATCGTCGAGCACCGACGGATCGGCGTTTTCTTGGATCGTCAGCGACGCCGAGGTATGGCGAATGAACAGCGTCACCGCGCCTTCGCGCGCGCCGGCGTCCGCCACGAAATTTGCGATCTCGGCGGTAAGGTCGGTGAAGCCGGCACCTCGCGTCTGCACCGCGAGAAGCAACGAGACGATGGCCGGCGCGGCGACCGCGGAGGGCGGCGTGCGGGAGAGCGATTTGGGTGGGGTCACTTCTATCTCTCAACACGTCGTCCCGGCCTGGTGCGCAATTGCGCACGGGGGGCCGGGACGACCAGAACTCAAATCTTGCCGTTGACGTCCTTCTGCACCCGGTTGGCCATCTCGATCAACCGCCGCCAGGCCCGCTCCAGGAACGACATCATGCGATCCATGTCGCGATCGCTCGGCAGCGGGATCTCGATCTTGCGCTCGCCCTCGGCCACCTTCGGCTCGGCCTTCTTCAGCGAGTCGGATTTCGGCAGCGGCTCCTCGATCTTGCCGGCAACGGTCGGCTCGCGCGCCGCAAGCTCGGCCTTGAGCTTGTCATTGTCGACCTGCAGCCGGCCGATTTCCGCATCGAGCGCGGCGCGCTCGTCGGGCACGGCATAGCAGGCCCAGCCCGCGCCGGAATTGTTGCATGTCGAAACCGCACCTGTTCGCGTATCGAGCCGGAGCACGCCGTCCGCCGTCGGCGACAGCGCATAGCGCCCGTTCTCGGTGTCCGGAGCTGCCTCGGCGACCGCGCCCGCTGCGCCGCCGAGACAGACCGCCAGCGCGGCCAGGCCACGGAAAAACGAGAAATTCGAGGACGACGTCGCAGTGCTCATGAGCTTGCCCCGCCTCAGGATGGCTCGGTACCCTCATAGCGTTTTCGAGCGAAGTGGGTACCGGTTCGCATGGCAATCAAGCCTGCGCAGATTGCGTAGACTTATCTGCGGTCGAAAACGCGTCAAAACAAAATCTCTATACTTGTGACCTATAGGGCGCGCGGCGGGATTTCAACGCGTCCGCCAGCAATTCGATCCGGTCCTGTCCCCAGAATACTTCGCCGTCGAGTACGTAGACCGGCGAGCCGAACACGTCCGAGGCCAGCGCATCCTGGCGGTTCTGTTCATAGGCCGCGCTGATCTCCTCCGACTGCGAGCGCTCGACCAATTGCCGGCCGGGAAGCCCGGATTCGTCGGCCAGTGCAGCGATCGTGGGGGGATCGGCGAGATTGAGCTGATCCTCCCAGACCCCGGCAAAGGCCCGCCGCAGATATCGATCGGGGTCGAGACCGGCCTCGAGGGCTGCGATCACCACGCCATCGGCAAGGCGCGCGTTGAACGGCCAGTTCGCCGGCTGCAGATGGAATTTCAGGCCGCGCTTGTCGCGCCAGCGCTGCAGCTCGACCATCCGGTAGCGCTGCCGCACCGGGTGGCGCTTCATCAGCGGCAGCCCGCCGGTCTCCGAGAACAGATCGACCAGCACCACCGGCTTGTGATTCACCTTGAGATCGTAGGTACTTACGAGATCGCTGAAGGACTTATGTCCGATATAGGCCCAGGGCGATTGAAACGAGAAATAGTAATCGACCTGACGCGGCATGCGGGCTCCGGTAAAAAGGATTTGAGATGCGCGGGTTCATCCCAACAGACCGGCCAAACCGGCGCAAGACCGCTCCTTGCGATATTAGCTGCTGCACTGCGATGGCGGGTCCACACGTCAGTGGAATATCTCCAAATAAACCTAGTCAAATCAATGCACTAACTGGTTACGACGTAATCTTGACTTGATTAGACGCGGTAAGTATGGTCCGCGCGGCTTTTAAGGGTGACGGGCGCAATTTCCATCCTCCGCGGCATCGTTTAGTCTGCAGCATGGCTGAAGACACCAACGACGGCGCAAATGGAAATCGCGATCAATCGTCCTCCGACGAAGCCGCGCTTTCCGCAAGGCTCGGAAGTCTCGACAACCGGTTGTCCGAAATTCGTGACAGCCGCAAAATCAGGACTGACCAACCCGGTACTGAAAGCGGCGACAGGGCCGCCAGGGCTTCCGCCATGGCAGTCGGTTTCCGCCTTTCCTCGGAGTTGGTTGCGGGCGTTGTCGTCGGGGCAGCGATTGGCTGGGGTTTCGACCGTTTATTGTCGACATCGCCGTTCGGTTTCATCGTGTTTTTGCTGCTCGGCTTTGTCGCCGGTGTGGTCAACGTGGTGAGAGCCGCAGGCGTAGCTCCGGGCAGGCGCTGAGCGCTGACGGGAAGTCACGACAATTGAAATTCAGATTGCCGGCCGCAGCGCCGGAGGACCAAGAGCCGCGCGGATGAAAATCGACCCGATCCACCAGTTCAATATCGAGCCGCTGTTCACGATCGGCCACATCGGCAATCAGACGATCGCCTTCACGAACTCGACGCTCTACATGTTCATCGCGGTGGCGCTGATCTCGATCCTGATGATCGGCGGCGTCGCGGGGCGACAGCTGGTTCCGGGACGGTTCCAGTCGATGGCCGAAATCTCCTACGAGTTCGTCGCCAACACCATCCACAGCACTGCCGGCGCGGAAGGCATGAAGTTCTTCCCGCTGGTCTTCTCGCTGTTCATGTTCATCTGCGTTTCGAACCTCGTCGGCATCATCCCCTATACATTCACGGTTTCGACCCACCTCATCGTCACCTTCGCGCTGGCGCTGCTGGTGTTTTTGATCGTGCTGATCTACGGGTTCTACAAGAACGGCCTGAAATTCCTCAAGATTTTCGTGCCCTCGGGCGTTCCTATCTACATCATGCCGCTGGTGGTGTTCATTGAGGTTCTCACGTTCTTCCTGAAGCCGGTGTCACACAGCGTCCGTCTGTTCGCCAACATGCTGGCCGGCCACATCGCGCTGAAAGTGTTCGCGGGTTTCGTCGCGATGCTCGGCGTCTCGCTCGGCGCGATCGGCTGGATCGGCGGCATGCTGCCGCTGGCGATGGTCGTCGCGCTGACCGCGCTCGAACTGCTGGTCGCATTCCTGCAGGCCTACGTGTTCGCGATCCTCACCTGCATCTACCTCAACGACGCTCTTCATCCCGGACACTAAACCGTCCGGGGAATTCCCACCCACCCCTTTGTCTTTCTTTCCAAGGAGCTAAAAATGGAACCGGCAGCAGCAAAACTTATCGGCGCGGGCATCGCATGCATCGGCATGGGCGGTGCGGGCGTCGGCGTGGGCATCATCTTCGGCAACTACCTCGCCGCAGCGGTGCGCAACCCGTCGGCAGCCCAGGGCCAGTTCGGCAATTTGATCTTCGGCTTCGCCGTGACCGAAGCGCTCGGCATCTTCTCGCTGCTGGTCGCGCTGCTGCTGCTGTTCGTTCCGCTCTGAGCTGCCCCCCGACGCGCCGCCATTTGGCGGCGCGCATGACAGCAACAGGAGACCCCCGTGGCTGAAAGTCATGGTACCCCCGCCAAGGGCCAGAACACCGGCGCCCACACCGAAGCCGAGGGCGGCCACGGCGGAGCATTTCCGCCGTTCGATTCGAGCACCTATGCTTCGCAGCTGGTGTCGCTGGCAGTCGCATTCGTCGCGCTCTATTTGATCGTGTCGAGGATCGTACTGCCGCGCGTCAGCAGCGTGATCGACGCACGTCAGAATACGATCGAGGGCGATCTCGCCACAGCGCAGAAGCTGAAGGACGAGTCCGACGCGGCGCTGAAGGCCTACGAAAGCGAACTGGCGGCCGCGCGCTCCCGGGCGCAAGCCATCGGCAACGAGACCCGCGAGAAGCTGAACGCGGCCTCGGAAGCCGAGCGCAAGACGCTGGAAGACCAGCTTTCCGCCAAGCTTGCCCAGGCCGAGAAAACCATCGCGGCGACCCGCGAGACTGCGATGAGCAACGTCCGTGGCATTGCCGCGGATGCGGCCTCGGCCATCGTGCAGCGGCTGACCGGCGTACTGCCGGACGGCGGCGCGGTGAACAGCGCCGTCGATGCTTCCTTGAAGGGATAATCTGATGTTCTTGGAAGCAGAAACCTGGGTCGCGATCGCGTTCGTCATCCTGATGATCGTGTTCGCCTATGTCGGCATCCACAAGACGGTGCTGAAGGCGCTCGATCACCGCGGCGAACGCATCAAGGCCGAACTCGACGACGCTCGCCGCCTCAAGGAAGAGGCCGCAAAGCTGCTCGCCGAATACAAGACCAAGCGCGCCAGCGCGGAAGCCGAGGCCCAGGAGATCATCTCGAACGCCAAGGCCGAGGCCGAACGCATCGCGGAGGAAGCCAAGGCCAAGATGGAGGATTTTGTCGCACGGCGGACCAAGACCGCCGAGAGCAAGATCGCGCTGGCCGAAGCCCAG
This sequence comes from uncultured Alphaproteobacteria bacterium, assembly GCA_963836765.1. GTDB lineage: Bacteria > Pseudomonadota > Alphaproteobacteria > Rhizobiales > Xanthobacteraceae > Bradyrhizobium. The sequence goes on along the minus strand of CAWILG010000029.1, from coordinate 176,142 downwards.
GCGGTCGCCGACGTCCGTTCGGCGGCGGCCAATGCCGCGGTGGCGGCGGCCTCGACCATCCTGTCGCAGTCGGTCAAGGGCCCGGTTGCCGATGACCTGCTCGCCAAGGGCATCGACGAAGTTCGCGCCAAGCTGAACTGATCGGTCTCACCCAACACAAAGCCGGCGCGAGTTCATCGGGCCGGCTTTTTTTGTTCATTTCTTCTTCGTTGGCTTCGGCTTCGGTTCCGGCTTCAGGGCCTGCGGGTCGAACCCGATATAGAAGATGTAGCTGTCGCCGATCGCGACCGGCGGCGCCGGATAGACCAGATCGTCGGCCACCAGCGTGAACGGCTCGCTGCCGGTTTCCGACATTTCGACCGTGGTCTGGAAGACCTTGGTGGCGATGGTCTTCTCCGACACGCCGCCCTGCACCACGGCAACCCGGAGCGGGACCTGGACCGAGGCCGGGGCGCCGGCAGGGCCGGCGATGATGCGGCCCTGGATCCCGATCCGCGCGGTGATCTCGCCGTTATTGATCTGGCATTCGCGGGCGGTCTTGGTGATAGTCGCCTGGAACTTGAGGTCGTTGCCGACCGGCTGCTTGCCGGGCGCCGCCACCGCATAGGTCGAGGCGCCGGCGCGGATCTTCACCTCGGGGCAGGTCAGGCCGGACTGGTCGACGGTGTCGGTCCCGCCCGCCGCAGGCGCATTTGGCGCCGGCTCGTCTGATTTGCCGCCGAACAGGCTCTTGAAGCGATCGCTCAGCGATTGCGCCGCCACCGGCTGAGCCAGCAGGCTGCAGCCGAGTGCTGTCGCTATCACGACCCTGACCAAACGATTGTCACCCATGCGGCGTCCCTGGCATCATCCAACCGTCATCGAAGGCCGCCTTATAACAGCGCAATGGCGGCGAACCCAAGGCGCTTGAAGTTAAGGCGCTTGAAGTCAAGGCGCTTGAAGTTAAGGCATAGAGACACATCAGGCCTCGAGTGAGGGTTTAGCCACGGAAATCCTCATGCAGCAGGCCGAACAGCAGATGATCCTGCCAGACCCCGTTGATGCACAGATAGCGCCGCGCCAGTCCCTCCCGGGTAAAGCCGCATTTCTCCAGCACCCGGATCGAGGGCGTATTGGAGGGAATACAGGCGGCCTCGATGCGGTGCAGATTGAGCTCGCCGAACAGCGACGGCAGCAACACCCGCAGCGCCGTCGTCATATAGCCGCGATGGGCGTGCGGCTGGCCGACCCAATAGCCGATGGTGCCGGCCTGCACGATGCCGCGGCGGACATTGGCGAGCGTGATGCCGCCGATCATCATGCCATCCGATTCGCGGAAGATGATGAACGGATAGGACCGGTCCGCGACGATGTCCTCGGCATAGCGCCGCAGCCGGCGCCGGAAGCCGGCGCGGGTGAGATCGTCGGACGGCCAGATCGGCTCCCATGGCGTGAGGTAAGCGCGGCTATGCTCGCGCAGCTGCGCCCATTGCAGGAAATCCGACATCTGCGGCGCGCGCAGCAACAGCCCGTGACCGCGCGGCACCAGTGCCGCCGGTCCGCTGGATGGCAAACGAAACAGGGCCATTCCTGAAACTCCCCCGCCCGCATCCGGTCGCAGGGCGCCTGCCCTCAATGCAGGAGCGTCTTCGCCTTCGACCGGGTCAATCCTTCCGCAAAAGACACCGCCGTGTCCAGACCCCTTCCGCTGCCAAGCGCGACAACCGCCGGCCGGCTGCGCGACAACAGGCCCCGCGCGGCGTTGCGGGTCAATTCGACGCTGACCGCATCGATCCGCCCGACCAGTTCCTCGACCGTCAGCGGCCGGCCATAGGCCAGCATATGGCGCGCCAGTTGCTCGGCGCGGGAGGAACAGCTCTCCAGCGCCATCAACAGCCCCGCCTTCATCTGCGCCTTGGCGCGCGCGATCTCGGCTTCGGTCAGGGTTTCGACGGCGTCATTGATGACATCGACGATCACTTCCATCATCTCGGGCGCGTCGGCGGGATCGGTGCCGGTATAGAGGCCGAAAAAGCCGGTATCGGTATAGGGCGCGTGGAAGGTGTAGATCGAGTAGCACAGGCCGCGCTTTTCACGCACTTCCTGGAACAGCCGCGACGACATCCCGCCGCCCAGCGTATTGGTGAAGACCTGCAGCGAGAACAGCGACAGATCGGTCTGCGGCACGCCCTCGAGCGCCAGCGTCAGATGCGCCTGTTCGAGATCGCGATGCACCACGCGCGAGCCGCCCTTGCCGAACATCGCCGGCTGCGGTTTTGGCGCGGGCGTGCCTTCGAAGCTGGCAAAGCGCTGCGTCGCTTCCTCGACGACGCGCTTGTGATCCACCGCGCCCGCGGCGGCCACCACCATGTCGGGGCCGCGATAGTGCGTCGTGAGGTAGCTGCGCAGCATGTCGCGATCGAATTTCTTCAGCGTCTTGGCGGTGCCGAGCAGCGAGCGCCCCATCGGCTGATCCGGATAGCAGAGCTCGTTGAGGTGCTCGAACACGACGTCGTCGGGCGTATCCTGCGCAGCCCCGATCTCCTGCACGATGACGCCTTTTTCGCGCTCGAGTTCGTCCGGCACGAAAGAGGGATTGGCGAGGATGTCGGACAGCACGTCGAGCGCCAGCGGCACATCGGCCTTCATCACCCGCGCATAATAGGCCGTGGTCTCGGTCGAGGTGCCGGCGTTGAGATCGCCGCCCACCGCCTCGATCTCCTCGACGATCTCGCGCGAGGAGCGCCGCGCGGTGCCCTTGAACGCCATGTGTTCCAAAAGGTGCGAGATGCCGTGCTCGTTGGACTTTTCGTCGCGGCCGCCGACCCCGGTCCAGACGCCGAGTGCGGCGGTCTCCAGATGCGGCATGGTGTCGGTGACGACGGTAAGGCCCGAGGGCAGCTTGGTAACGTCGACGCTCATCCGGCAACTCCCTGCTTGGCGGCACGGCTGACCGAGCGGACGAATCGCTCGACTTCCGCCGAATCGTTTTTCATCACCGTGATGTGTTCGGATTTGGTCATCAGGCCGTCGAGCCAGGCCGGCAGTTGCGGCCGCACGCCGCAGGCGGCTTCGACCGCATCGGGGAATTTCGCCGGGTGCGCGGTCGACAGCACGATATTGGGGATTCTGGAGTCGGAACTGTCGCGATCGGCCACCGCCAGCGCCACCGCGGTATGGGGATCGACGAGGTCGCCGGCCTCGCGCCAGGCGGCGCGGATTGCCGCTGCGGTTTCGGTCTCGTCGGCGCGGCCGGCATCGAATTCCTCGCGGATCGCGGCCAGCGTCGCGTCCGGCAGCACGAAGCGGCCGGATTGCTTAAGCGAGGCCATCAGCCGGCGGACGCTGTCAGCGTCGCGGCGGCTCGCCTCGAACAACAGCCGTTCGAAATTCGAGGAGATCTGGATGTCCATCGACGGCGAGGCCGTGGCGTGGACCTCGCGCACTTCGTAGATGCCGGTCTTCAGCGTGCGGGCCAGGATATCGTTGACGTTGGCGGCGATCCGCAGGGTTCGGATCGGCAGCCCCATCCTTTTCGCGGCATAGCCCGCAAAAATGTCGCCGAAATTTCCGGTCGGCACGGTGAAGTCCACCGTCCGCGCCGGGGCGCCGAGCGCGACCGCCGAGGTGAAGTAGTAGACGATTTGGGCCACGATGCGCGCCCAGTTGATCGAATTGACGCCGGAGAGCGAGACCGCATCGCGAAAGCCGTGATGGTTGAACAGCGCCTTCACGATCGCCTGGCAATCGTCAAAGGTGCCTTCGATCGCCAGCGCGTGCACGTTGGCGGCGCCCGACGTCGTCATCATCCGCCGCTGCACGTCGGAAATCCGGCCGTTCGGAAACAGCACGATCAGGTCGACATTGTCGAGACCCGCAAACGCATCGACCGCAGCACCTCCGGTATCGCCCGAGGTCGCGACCGCGATGGTGGTGCGTTGCGCGCGCCTGGCCAGCACGTGATCCATCAGCCGCGAGATCAGCTGCATCGCGACGTCCTTGAAGGCGAGCGTCGGACCATGAAACAGCTCCAGCACGAACTGGCTGGCGCCGGTTTGCCGCAGCGGCACCACCGCGGGATGGCGGAAGGTGGCGTAGGCCTCGTTGGCCATGCGGCCGAGATCGGCGTCGGATATCTCGCCGCCGGCGAACGGCCGGATCACATCGACCGCGACTTCCCAATAGGGTTTTCCGAAAAATCCGGCGATGGTCTCGTGCGAAAGCTGCGGCCAGACTTCAGGCACGTAGAGACCGCCATCGCGGCCAAGCCCCGTCAGCATCACATCGCAGAAGCCAAGCGCCGGGGCCTCCCCCCGGGTCGAAATGTAACGCGTCAAAGCAGCCTCCAAAGGTCTCAGCATCCCGCCAAGCCTTTGATTTTAATAGAATTACTTAGTTCACCGATGACGAACCCGCGGCACCATAGAAGATCGAGCCGGCAAAGGGTAGCCCGTATGACAATGCGTAGGGTAGAGGCGACCCGGATGCTGTCACACCAACAACCGTCGTACCCGCCACCGGGTCTTGCCGTTGGCGAGCCCGATGACAGGCTCCTGCGGGGTATCCAGTACGCCGCAGTTTCTCGGCTCAATCATCGGCGTCTCTGGAATACTGGATTGTCCGCTTTCGCGGATAATGACGAGGGAATGGGTAGCGCGTTTGTCTGTAACAATCACACCTTCGCATTCACGCGGCGCGATGCGCACGAGTTTTGCAAGTTGACAATCATCCTGGTCCTGCAATTCTTGATCGACAGCCAGGATCAAAAAGCCGCGACAACAGGAAACGCACCATGCAGCCGCTTTGCCGCCGCGCCATCCTGGTCGCCTGCTGCGCTTTCCTGTTTGGCGCCGCCGCTACCGCCGAGCCTTCTTATCCGTCGCATCCCGTCAAGATCGTGGTGCCGTTTCCGGCCGGCGGCTCCAACGACATCGTCGCGCGTATCCTGGCGCAGAAACTGACGGAACGAGAGGGCCAGACATTTTTGGTCGAGAACCGCGGCGGCGCCGGCGGCAATATCGGCGCCGACGCGGTGGCGGGTTCGGATCCCGACGGCTACACGCTGCTGCTCACCGCGCCGCCTCCGCTGACCATCAACATCGCACTGTACAAGGATCTGAAATACGACCCGGCAAAGGCATTTGCGCCGGTCTCGCTGGTCGCCTCGGTGCCGATCGTGCTGGCGGTGCATCCCTCGCTCGGCGTGAAGGATGTCAAAGAGCTTGTGGCGCTCGCCAAGGCGAAACCGGGCGTGCTCAATTTCGGATCGTCGGGCAACGGCTCGACCAATCATCTCGCCGGCGAATTGCTCAAGAGCATGACCGGCATCGATATCGTGCACATCCCCTACAAGGGCGCGGCGCCGGCGATGAACGATTTGATCGCGGGTCACATCCCGATGATGTTCGACAACATGCCGGCGGTGCTGCCGCAGGTTCAGGGCAAGTTCATCAACGCCATTGCGGTCGCAGGCGCGCAACGCGCCAGCGCACTGCCCGACGTGCCGACGGTCGCGGAATCAGGCGTGCCGGGCTTCGAGGCCTCGGCCTGGTTCGGACTGGTGGCGCCCGCGAATACGCCGGCGGCCGTGCTGGCGAAACTGGAAGGCGACGTCGACGCCATCCTGAAAATGCCCGACGTGCAGAAACGCTTTACCGAACTCGGCGCCGAGCCCGGCACGCTGTCGGGCGAGGCGTTTGGAAAATTCCTCGCCGATGAGACGGCGAAGTGGACCAAGATCATCCACGAGTCCGGCGCGAAGATGGATTGATGACTCTCTTTCCGCAAAGCCGGCTAAAGCCGACTTAATGTGCGACGGTAGAACTACGGGTCCAGCCCGGCTTTCGCAGGATTTTCTCCATGACCACCCCGTTCAAGACGATCCGCGCCCGCGCCGAGAAACGCAAAGGCGGCCCGAAGGCGCTGAGCAAGCTGTTGCCTCCCAAGCCGGACCTGAAGGCGCTGGCCGAATTGGGCGACGACCGCGCATTGGCGGAGATGATCCGGCGGGCGTTTTCGGCCGGTTTTGCCTGGAGCGTGATCGAGGCGAAATGGCCAGGGTTCGAAAAGGCGTTTCTCGGATTCGAACCGGGCCGACTGTCGCTGCAGCCCGATGAATTCTGGGATGGCCTGATGAAGGACGCGAGCATCGTCCGCAACGGCGCCAAGATCATGTCGGTGCGCGCCAACGCCGCCTTCGTCCGCGACGTCGCCAAGGAACATGGCAGCTTCGGCAAACTGCTTTCGAAGTGGCCGGCTTCCGACGAGATCGGATTGCTAAACCTGCTCGCCAAGCGCGGCAGCCGGCTCGGCGGAAATACCGGCCAGATGCTGCTGCGCTTCCTCGGCTGGGACGGCTTTGTGACATCGAAAGACGTGGTCGCATGCCTGCGCGATGCCGGCCTCGACGTCGCCGAGACAATCACCTCCAAAGGCGACCTCGCCAAAGTGCAGGCGCAGTTCAACGCCTGGGCCGAGGAGACCGGGCTCTCTTACACGCAGATGTCACGGATTTGCGCGATGTCGATCGGGGAGAACTACAGCACCGAGACGCTGGCGCGGTTTGTTGGTGGGGAGGAGTGAGGGTTCGAGAGTTCATCGGCACCCCCCTTACGTCTCGTGCCCCCGATCGAAATCATCCTCGAAACGCAAATGCTTGACGCTGCGGCCGCGGCGTCGCACCAGCTTCAAGGCTTCTATCCCGATCTTGACATGCATTTCGACATAGTTCTCGGTCACCATCCGATCCGACGCTTCCGTCTTCACGCCCTCGGGGATCATCGGCTGATCGGACACCAAAAGCAGCGCGCCGGTCGGAATGTGGTTGGCGAATCCGGCCGCAAAGATTGTCGCGGTCTCCATGTCGATCGCCATGCTTCGGGTCCGGCGCAGCATCTCCCTGAACTGCGCATCATGTTCCCAGACGCGACGATTGGTCGTGTACACCGTGCCGGTCCAATAATCGTGACCGAGATCGCGGATCATGGTCGACACTGCGCGCTGCAACTGGAATGCGGGCAGCGCGGGGACCTCCGGCGGCAGGTAATCGTTCGAAGTACCTTCGCCGCGAATGGCCGCGATCGGCAGAATCAGATCGCCAAGCTGGTTTTTGCGTTTCAAGCCGCCGCATTTGCCGAGAAACAACACGGCCTTCGGCGCGATGGCGCTTAGCAGATCCATCACGGTCGCGGCGTTCGGGCTGCCCATGCCGAAGTTGATCAGGGTGATACCATCGGCGGTCGCGTTGGGCATCGGCCGATCGACGCCCTTGACCGCGACGCCGTGCAGCCTGGCGAACCATTCGACGTAATTGTCGAAATTGGTCAGGAGGACGCATTCTCCGAATTCGGCGAGCGGCGTGCCGGTGTAACGCGGCAGCCAGTTTTCCACGATGTCCTTTTTCTCTTTCATGCTGCCGCTCTCATGTGGAATCGCGCGACAGCATAGCATCATCGGGGCGGCCGCGCAGGTCACGCCCTGTCAACCGATCGTGCGCTCGAGCAGGCCGAGCCAATTGGCCGGCCCCAGTTTCCTGAGCAAATCCTCGGAGTATCCGCTTTGCCGCAAGGCCTATTCTCGTCGCGATCCTTTTGGCGTGGCGCTGATCTCGAGAGCATCCGCCGGTTCAAACAACGAAATCCGCATCGCAATCTCTTGGCGTCAGCCGCACACCGGTCCGCGAAGCGAAGGGCCTGCTGCAAGCGCAGGGGCTCGTGGTGATCCGGCCGCAGGTCGGCAGTTTTGTCTTTACCCCGAGCGCTGCCGACATCTCGGCGCTTTGCGCATTCCGGATCATTATGCGCCGGTCGACGTCCAGACCCCGGCATCGTTCGACGAGCACCGCAAGCTGTTGCGGCTATTCGAACGCGGCGAACTCGCAGCGTTCGAAAAACTGATGACGTCGCACATCGCCAATTCAGGTCTGACCTACGCGCGGGCGCTGGAAGTGGCATAAGCGGATGCACGGACGGGCTGAGGCGTATCCACGCGACAGCGGCCGCTTGAAGCGCATCACCTTTCGTGATGTTCTTGATCTGTTCTTTCTCGCCCCGGTTGTGTTCAGGAGTATTTCATGCACGACGTTTTCGCCGAAGCCGATTCCGTCCAGCTTTTCGTTCATAACGACGACGACACTCCGCTACAGTTTGTCAGGGACCTCCTGCGCGCCGTGTTCGGCAAATCGGAACGGGAGGCGATTGCATTCACAGCGCTCGTCGAAGGGCAACACAAAGTCGGTTGCGGTCCCTACCCAGCGCCCGTCGCGAAGGCACTGCTCGAATCCGCGCGGCAGCATATCCGTGCCGCCGGACATTGTTTGCTGATCACGAGCGAAGCCGTCAAAGTGAGCGGCCCGTGCGGGCTCTGCGGCATACCTACACCTTGGACCGAAATCCCGCTCGCGCGCAAGACGGCCTACCTCTGCGACGACTGCATACTCGCGGTCAGGCACGCGTCGGAGGAAATGCCGGCAGAGAAGTTCACCTATGTCTGCACAGCCCTTGATTGGCACTTTTCCGGTATTCCGCAAAGCCAACTCGTGACGAGGGCCCGGGAATTTCCGGGCCATATGCGCGTCGATGTTCAGGTCGCGGTCGATCAATTGTTCGCCTCACCGATCCATTTCTTCGGCGTTCACGAGGAGCATCGCTATGAGACGCTGGCATTTACGGCGCTGATGAAAGACGGCCGGAATGCACCGACTATCGTTCCGCCGCTGTACCACGACGTCGATATCGGCGAGATGGAGCCGGTGAAATGCCTGCACAACGGGTTGTGGCTATGCCGGCAGGGTGAGTTCCGGTACGCCGTGCTGCTTTCCTTTCATCGCGAATACCGCAATGAGGCCGCGATCCGCATCGAAATCGCAGTGCCCACGGGGACCACCGGCGACGCATTCGTGCAACGCTGCTTTGTCGAACTGGAGAAGGCCGTCCATACGGCGCGCTCCTATCGCGGCAAGATCCTTTCACTCGATGGCGGAGCCGACTACCGCGGCCGGTCAAGGGGAGTCACGGTCCATCGGCTTCCGGCGGTCGATCGCGAGGAAGTCATCCTGCCCGAACGAACGCTGAAGCTGCTCGATCGCAACGTCCTTGATTTTGTCGGAAACCGCGCGGCGCTGCGCCGCCTCGGCCAATCGACACGGAAGGGCATTCTGCTCTATGGCCCGCCGGGCACCGGCAAGACGCACACCATCCGCTACCTCGCGACCAATTTGCCCGGGCACACGACGCTGATCATCACCGCCGAGCAGATCGCGTTGCTGGACGCCTATATGAACCTCGCGCGCCTGTTGCAGCCGACGATGGTCGTGATCGAGGACGTCGACCTCATCGCGAGCGACCGCGACGACATGGGACCTTGCGAGGAATCGATGCTCAACGGGCTGCTCAACGAGATGGACGGATTGAAGGAGGACGCCGATATCCTGTTCGTCCTCACCACCAATCGGCCGGAGCAGCTCGAGGGCGCGCTCGCCGGCCGTCCCGGCCGCATCGACCAGGCGATCGAGGTGCCGCTTCCCGATGACCTCGGCCGCAAGAAGCTGGTTCAACTCTATGGCAAGGGTCTGCCGATTGACGACGCAATCGTGAGCGAGGCCGCACAGCGAACGAAGGGCGTCAGCGCCGCCTTCATTAAGGAATTGATGCGGCGCATCGCCCAGGCCAGCATCGCGCGCGATGGCGGCACGTCGGTCGAATCTGGCGATATCGGCGAAGCGCTCGACGATATGCTGTTCGCCGGCGGCAAGCTTAACGTCAAGTTGCTGGGTGGCGTGCAGAAAATGGTCGACGGATGACGACCGCGCGCCGCGGCTTCATCCAAGTTGAGCCGGCAAGACGCGTGGCGGGCGCACTTGGCGCCCGCCCATTCCCAGACATTCCAAGCTCAGGAGCCGTTGGCCTTGCGAGCAGCCTTCGGCGCCTCTTCCTTCAGTTTCTCCAATGCGTCGGGCATCATCCGGCCGAACATCGAGCTCAGCATCGCGGTCGGGATCAGGCCCGCATTGCCGTTCTCCTGGCCTTGCGCGCCGGACATCAGGAATTGCGGTACCAGCGGCTGGTTGATCTTGGTCAGGGCGTCCGCGAATTTGGTGAAATTCTGCTCCGCCAACCGGAATTCGGGTCCGCCGTAGGCGTCGACGGAAAGTTTCGTGGCCTGGGCGTTGGCGGCGCCGACGGCCAGCACCCGATCGGCTTCACCTTGTCCTTCCAGTCGTGACTGTTCGCCGACCGCGGCCGCGGTCACCTTTCGGGTCTCCGCATCCTTTTGCGCGCGGGCAAGTGCTGCGGCGCCCTCGTTTTCGTTGACCTTGACCTGAATCAGCGACTGCGTCAGCGCCGACTGCGCGGCAGCGGTCGCCTTGGCTTCGTTGAGCGTGCGTTCCTGGATCGCCGCCTTTTCCTGTTCCTGATAGGTCTCGATCTGTTCACGGGCGATTTGGCGCGAACGCAACTGGATCAGGATGTTCTCGATCGTGTGGTCGTTCGCGGCGGCCCGCGGCGTTCCGATCAGCACCTCCTGGAGGTCGAGCGAATACGCCTCGAATTTCGCCTTCATCTCGGCTGCCGATTCTTCCTGGATCGCAGCCCGGTTTTGCAGCAATTCGATCAGCGTCATCTTTTGCGCGATGTTCTTGAAGAACGCGCTGACCATCGGGTCGAGCGTCTGCTCGACCAGTTTTTTCACGTCGCCGAAGCGTTGGATGATCATCGGCGCCTTCTTGTAGTCGATGTGCATCACCACCGAGAGCGGCAGCGTCGGCTCAAACGCATCCTTGGTGATCAGCGAAATCTCCGACAAATTCTCGTCGAGCTTCATCGCGCCGACTTCGCCACGCACCCATTTCAGGATGAAATTGACGGTCGGGATGATCTCGATCTTGCCGGCGTAGGTATTGAACGCGTATTTGCCCGGCAGCAGCGGGTCTCTCCAGACGCCGCGGCTGCCATTCATGACCAGTTCGCCGTGACGATAGGATTCGCCGGACACGTCGGCGGTTTGCGGCCCGGTATAGAAGATGACGACGCCGACATTGCCGACCGGGATCAGCGTCTTTGGCACCGCCTCGACGGTTGCAAACAGCCGGTTGATGTACCAGGTGCCTTCGACGATGACCTGCAACTGCCGGCCGCGATAGCCGCCGCCTTTCAGGAATTTTTCAGGCTCCTGGAAATTGTTATGAAAGGTTTCGTGATCGCGCAGATCGGTTCCGACTTCGGGCGCAATGATTTCGCCAGGCGACAGCGACGGGCCATCATGCACCGTCACGATCCCGACCAGGTCGTGATCGGACGCCAGGATCACAGGCGCAAATCCCCATCGATCGGTGATGGTCTGTTGCATGTTGTCGAGAACGCCGCGTTCCTGCGAGCTGAGGGCGTGCCCGTAGACGCGATCATCGGTGATGATGGCAAACTGGGTGGTGTTGATCGCGTAGGTGCCCTCGCGCAGGATTTTTCGCTGCGGGCCTTTCTGGCCGCCGCCGAGCAGGAATTTTCGCGCGTCCTGATAGTCCGACTTGTCCTCGATATCGTTGGCGCCGAGCACCTGCGATGCGCCGAGCGGGGCGCCGTCGCGCGCGAACACGTAGGCGATCTTGCCCTGCCCGACCGTGACCAGATCCGACTTGTGGATTCGGTACATGAACGGGAAAAACAGATGGAGACCGCCGCGCAGCACTTCAGGCTCATAGGCGGCCTCGCCGTGCAACGCGATGAATCCGCCCTGGATTGAGCCTTTCGTCGTCCATAGCTTTTCGACGATGCCGACCTGATTGTTGGGGATGTAGCGAAAGATGTTGGAAGCGCGCAGCAGGATCACGATTGCGATCGCCGCCGCGGCCCAAAGGACCGGCTGCATCAAGCCAAAGCCATTTAAATTGTTGAAGAATTCCATGTTCGATCTCCAGAGATGTCCGGCTGATCGTCCCGCAGACACAACTCCACAGCCCGGAATTGTGCGGGAACAGCTGTGACGCCTTGGTGCGATATCCAGACGATCGGGTTCGAAAGATTTGTCCGGCGGAGCTATTGAAATTGCCCGCGGCCGTCACCACGCGACTGACGCCGCCGGTACGAACTCAAATCACGAAAAAGCCGTGCGTCGCGTCGCGCCGCAACTGTTCGACGAGGCCGTATTCCCAATCGAGATAGGCCTGCATCGCGCCGGTATCGATGTCGGTGCCCTCATAGGGACGGCGGTAGCGATGCGCCGCATCGGGTTTTGGCAGGACCAAAGGCGGCCCAACTTCCAGCTGCCGATCGTAACCGCCGTCGAGCACGTAGGTCTCCCAGCCCATCTGTGCGAGCCAGGACGCGGTCATGTCGGCGCGGACGTCGTGATCGTCGGTCAGGAGGATGCGCGCGCCGCGTACCGGGGCGGCCATGTCGATCTCCTGGACCAGTTGCCCGCCCGGATAGTGGCGAAAGCCTGCGATGTGACCGGCGGCATATTCTTCGGCGTCGCGAACGTCAAAGCGATAGAGCGTGCGGAGGGTCTGCGCCTGTAGCGCCATCGCTTCCTCGGGGCCGACACGCCGAACGCCGGCGCGATAGGCGACGTCGCGGGCATTGCCTTGCGCGCCCTCGAACGGACCGATCGCGCCGCGGCGGTCGGCGCCATGCTCGAGATTCTGCCGCGCCAGCGTCCAGCCGATGGTGCCGTTGCGCAACGCCACCACCTTGTTCGGGACGCCGGCGTTGATCAGCGACTGGGTGCCGATGATCGAGCGGGTGCGGCCGGCGCAATTGATGACGATCGTGGTCGCGGGATCGGGCGCCATGCTGCCCGCGCGCAGCACCAGTTCGGCGCCGGGCACGCTGACCGAGCCCGGGATGTTCATGGTGGCATATTCGTCGAAGCGCCGGACATCGAGCACCGCGATATTGGCCTTGCCCGCAATCAGGGCTGCGACCTCCTCTGCCGGCAGCGACGGCGTGTGCCGGCGCGACTCCACCAGTTCGCCAAAGGCCTTGGCGTAGGAATTCACATCCTGAAACAGCTCAAAGCCTGCGTCTCGCCAAGCCTGGAGTCCGCCGTCGAGTTCGCGAACGTCGGTGTACCCCAGCGCCCGAAACCGATCAGCGGCCAACGAAGCGAGGCCTTCGCCGGCATCGTAGACAACAATCGGCACATCCTTGCGCGGCAGCCTCGTCTCGGCTTCGAGCGCGATCCTGCCGGCCGCCAAGTTGGCGGCAAACAGGGGATGGCCGGTGGCAAAATCAGCTTCGTGCCGCAGATCGAGCAGCGCGATTTCATCGCGCAGCAATAGCGCGCAGCGGACGTGCGAGGGCGTGACGGAGGGGATGGTCATGGATGGCGGGTCGGGATCAACATGATGGCTCCCTTGCCCGGCATCAATAACGATCCCGGCTGAAAAGGCAAAAACGCCACATACGCGCCCGGCATCCGTTCATGATTCAGAGTTCGCTACCGTGGCAGTGCGCCGCGAAATTCGGACTGGAAATAATCGACCGGCTTGCGTCCGAGGATCAGGAGCGCTCCACCATGCGTTAAATGGACCGCCGCAGATGCCTTTCCGCAACACCTCATAAAAGTTGCAACTCCTGATCTGATCTACCCTTACAATTAGCGCGAGTTGTGCAACTCTAGCGGTATATTTTAGGTCTTTTGCAGCACTCGCTGCGGATGGGGGCGATTATGCCGGTCGGGGACAAGGATGCCACAGTCGTGGCATGTGTGAATGCTGCCCTTAAGGCGCGTGGCTACAATCCGCCCTATGATTTAAGCAAGGCCATGAACGGTAATCCCGTTTACGGCTATCAGCCCGGGACGATGATCATGTTTCATCGCAGGGTTAAGACGTGTCTGGCGGCCAAGGGTTACGCCTACACCTATACTGAAACCATGGCTTACATGAATCAGACGCTCGTCATGACGCTGGCGCAGATCTACGCGGCTATCGACGTCAAGACCACAGCGAGCGCGCCGGTGACTGCAGCTTCGTCCGGCGGGGCCCTTTTTGAGGCATCTGACGAACGCGTAGCGAACAAGCGCGCGGCCAGGAAGGCGGGTAAGCCGCACAACGCGAAAGCCAGAGCTAGTTCGGCGAAGAGAGAGACCGCGAAGAAGAAAAAGAGGAAGGCCGCGTCTCCGAAGAAGGCTGCGCCGAAGAAGAGCGGAAAAAAGAAGGCCGCCGCGCGAAAGCGCGAGAGGAATTAGAAGGATCGCATTCAAGAAAAACAGATTTGACGGGTCAAATTGCGTGAGGTGCCGATGTTGCGGGTTGCGTCAGTTTTTTCCTTGGCATCGCTCGTTTGTCTGTTGAATATTGTTCCGTCGTCAGCAGCGGGTCTGCTTCCGGCCCAAGGCGATATTTGCAGCGCTATTCCGGCGCCGGGCCAATCGGAGCCGGTTTCGAAGAGGTTGGTCGCTAACTACGTGCTCGCCGGGAACGCCGCGGCGATCAAACGGGTTTTCGGTGATCCCGTGCTCTGGAATTCCATCTTCACCATGGGCGAGGAACAATTCTGCGCTACCTCGACCGTCTGCCGGGGTCTGAGTGGAGACGTCTGCAAAAAGGCGGTCGATGCGTGCAAGCTGTCACGGGCCTCCGCATTGATCGGTGCGGAAAACCTCCTGGATAGTCTCGCGGCGGACTCCCTCAACACCAAGAACCGCAGCTTCCAAATGAACTCCACTTTGGCAAGTCTGCCGACAGCGGCGCGGATGCGCGCTTATTTTTCGACAGCCGCCGACACGGGTATCGAATGCCTAGCGCCCAAATCCGGCAAGGGTCCGCCGCCGGCCGTTGCCGATGCTTCGCCGCTTCGCGTTCGAGGCCTGTCGAATGATCTGCTGACGGATCGCAGCGACCCCTCCTTCTCTTCGACAAGCAAAGCTACATTGACTGTTTCCGGCGATCACAGCACCGCTACGCAGAGCCAGACCTTCAAAGCCGTGGGCGCAATCGGTTATGCCTTCACTACCGATTTCGCCACGGCCGTTCCGTACGTGTCCTTCAATCAATCGATAACGGATGTCACTGGAAAGGCGCAGTCGACCGATCCGAGCAGCTTCGTCGCCGGCGGCGTGATGTTCACGGCGACCATTCCCGGAGACCTGCTTGTTCAGACGATTTCCGCGAAACCGCAGTTTCTGGAGAATACCAAGGACCACAGCCAGATCGGCAGTCTCACGCTGCTTTACAAACCCTTCACCGGCTTCGATGTCTCTAACGGGGGCTTCAACCTCAACGATCCGCGGCCGCTTCCGTTCTGGCCCTCCGCATATGCGGAAATCCTGTTCGACCTGCGCGCCGACCTCGGGCAATACACCGATCGCGGGAACGATCCTGTCCAGAAGCTCCTGAACCAAAGCTTTTCACGCGCAGGTATGCATTTCGGGTTTTCGCTGACGACCGATTCAGCCGGACCATCGTTCACGCTGACCGTTGCGGAGACTTATCTCCACGGCTTTTCCGGCTCGGTCAAAAACCTGGACCTGTTCGCGACTCAGCTGACCTACAATTTCGACGAGAAGAAGTATGTCGGTCTCACGGCGGGTTATTCAAAGGGCCGGAACGAAGACACGGCGCTGCCGACGCAGACATGGACGGTCGGACTGAGCGCAAAGTATTAGTTCGCGCGGCGACCGGGCGAGCTCGACGGAAACAGCTCCGCGGCTACGAGCTTTGATGGCTTCGGGCGGGAGCAACCGCGGTGAGATCAATCGGCTTGTTACTCCATCGGTCCAATTCAAGGAATGATCCGGGCCTCACGTAGCCGTGCGAATAAATCGAAGAAACTATCGTCAGTCGCTTGATAGTCGAGAAAGCCGAGCTTGCGGCTCTTGCTCATGTCGGTCACGACCTCGATCGGGCGACCCAGATCCGCGTCAGTATGCCACGCCGAGGTGATCACCGAGAGATCGGTCTCCGCCAAACGATGCCTGCGGGCGATCTCGGCCCAGATTGGGCCCGCGTCGGCCAACTGGCGCTCCAGCGCAATGCCTTCGCCGGGATAGGGCGCGGGTTGCAACCCGAACCAATTGGCCAGCCGTGCCCACATCCAGTTCCAGCGAAACACATCGCCGTTGACGACATTGAACGCCTGATTGTGCCCCGCCTCCGTCGTCGCGGCCCATTCCAGATGGCGGGCCAGCAGCCTCGCATCGGTCATGTCGGTGAGCCCATTCCATTGCACCACAGAGCCCGGAAACAAAAATGGGTGCCCGGTCTCCCGGCAGATCGTCGCATAGCTCGCAAGCGTCACGCCCATGTTCATGGCGTTGCCAACGGCGTAGCCGATGATCGTGTGCGGCCGATGCACGCTCCATCCAAAGCCATCGCGCTCGGCGGCGGCGAACACCTCGTCTTCCTGTGCGTAGTAGAAATTCTCCAGGTCGAGCCGTGGCTGCTCTTCGCGAAACGGCGTGGCAGGCAATGTGCCCTTGCCGTAGGTCTCGAAGGGACCGAGGTAATGCTTCAACCCCGTCACCAGCGCCACATGTTTGACCAAGCCACTAGGCGATAGCACATCGAGCACGTTGCGCACCATTGCGCGATTGATCCGAATGTTTTCTGCTTCGGTTTCCTGACGCAACCATGTGGTGATGAAGACATCGGTGGGACCCACGCCCTGCAAGGCCAGGCGCAGGCCTGCCGAATCCAACAAATCTGCGGCGATCGGCAGCATGCCCTCAATCTCAGTTGGGGGCCGCCGAGCCAACCCGTACACTTGCCAGCCACGTTTACGAAGGTGTCGTGCGAGATTGTTACCGACGATACCACTAGCTCCGACCACCAGTGCTGAGCCTACCATCACCTGCCTCTTTCCTCGATGAACAGGAAGGAGATAGGCAACGGTTGCCGAAACAACCAGAGGTGTCGACGCGCCACCGCGCGCCCCGCGAACAGTTTGTTCACTGAATTCAAATTCAATCAGCCGAGGCTCCAGTGTGCGGGAGGCGGCGCCCGCGTGAAGCAAAAAAGACGGACAAAGCTCCGGAGCTCGTGATCGTGCGACACAACCCCCTCGCGCTGCGCTGAAGCGATGTGAGGATAAGTCCCCTTTTATCGGTCAAATTGCTTCACTACTTCAATACGGGAGCCCAACGTGTTGGCTTTGCATATCAAATGGAAAACTTGAATGACCAAGCTAAGACTTCTGACGGCCGCACTGATAACCGCAGCCATGCTCGCAACTCCCGCTATGGCTCGCGAGAGCCACGTAAACTCGCGGCACCTCGCAGAAAAAGTCAACACGAGTACCACGCCCGGAGCCCAACATACTCGCGAAGGTGACGGTTTTCGTGGGCACGAGAGCCGCGATGTGTGGGGCCACTGGGTTTCAACTTCGAAGATTGAGGTTACGACTGTAGCCTAGCGGCTCTCGGGACGGTCTCGGCAGCGAATGAGCGACAAACAATCGGTAATATCCATTCAAATACTGCACCGTCATCATCAGACAGAAAAAGCTTTGTCTTGCCTGAATTTCGTCAAGTGTTTGTTCCCTTGCCTACAATCGCAACCGTTTTCCAGGGACTGAAATAGCGCGGTAGCGTTGCCCGTCCAGTTTGACGGCTGCATTTCAGCAAAAGGAAACCAGCCAAATGAAAATCACTCCAGTAGGTGCTTTGATGCATTAGGCGCTAACCCATCCAAAACGCACGGCGTTCATTTTTCACGAGGAGGCGTGGACTTACGAGCGGCTTGCCGCCGAAGCCCAGCGCCTTGCGCACGGCTTGGCGGCGCGCGCGGTTGGACCGGGTGATCGCGTCGCTCTGCATATGACGAACAGCCCCAAAATGATCGTTGCCTATTATGCCTGCTTTCTATTGGGAGCCATCGCGGCGCCTTTGCGAACCGCGTTCAAATTCGCAGAACTTGCGCCGCTTCTGCAGCGGTTGAAACCAGCTCTCTACATTGGTGAAATTGGTCTGTACGACAATGTCGAACCGGTAGATGTCTCGATCCTTGCACCGAACACGCGCTTTGTCGTCGACGGAACTTTCGAAGACCACGGCGTCCAACCCTGGGAAGCTCTGTTCGAAGGAGAGACCAGCGAGGCTTTGCCGACGGAGTCGCCTTCGAACAAACCCGCAGTACTGATCAACACATCGGGAACGACCGGCCAGCCCAAATTCGTCTTGCATACGCCGGCAACCCTCTCCGAATCGCTGGACTTGATGCTCAGGTATTGGGGGCTCCGGGAAGACGACATCATGGTCGAGCCGCTTCCGATGGCGCACATGAGCGGGCTCGTGAGCTTTCTGTCTTATATACAGTTCGGCATTCCCTTCGTGTTGATCGAGAGCTTCGACGCTGACATCGTACTCGACACCATTGAGCGTTACCGTTGCACCTGGTGCATCGGCTTTCCAGCGCAGTATGCCGCACTGCTGGAGAGCGAATCCGGCCGAGGAACCTTACTTCCTTGCGGGTTTGTCTCACCGGAGCGGATGCCTGCCCGGTCGATCTGCAGGACAAAGTTACGTCAATCTTTGGCGTACCCCTGTACAACATCTGGGGCGCAACGGAGGTCATGGGGTCCTTGACCTTCGGTCTGCAACGCGGGCCAGTCGCGCGGTTTGTCGAGGAAGCGCGGATTTGGCTGGTCGATGACAATGGTGCTGAAGTCGCGGATGGCGAGGTCGGAGAACTCTTGATCCGTGGTAAAAACGTCTTCGCCGGTTACTGGAATGATCCTGAAGCGACAGAGGAGAGTCTCAAGGCCGGCTGGTACCACACCGGTGACCTGATGCGGCGTGGCGAAGGAGATGAACTCTGGTTCGTGTCCCGCAAGAAACACGTCATCATTCGCGGCGGTACCAACATCTCGCCTGTCGAAGTGGAAGAAGCGCTGGTCGCCTCCCATCCCGCGGTCGAGGAAGCCGCGGTGGTGGGCATACCGGATACGGCGCTCGGTCAACGCATCTTCGGGTTCGTCAAGCTCGCAGAGGGAACGACGCACACGGTCGTCTCCGAAATTCTCCGCAGGGTCGCGACGCGGCTCGCATCGTATAAAGTCCCCGAGGGTCTCGGAGTGGTCGACGAACTGCCCCGCAACACGTTGGGTAAAGTCGATCGCAACAAGTTGTTGACCATGACGCCCTCCGCTGAAAAGGCCGGCGTGTTGCAGATCGCAGCCGCTGCGCAACAGTCCCGCGAACGGCCTGCCCGCCGTGTCGCCCGGAATAGATAGTCCTTCTTCACGACAACTAAGTGTGAACGGAAAACGGCGGGAATTACCCGCCGTTTTCTCGATATGGGTGTTGCCGTCGGGCCGACCCAACAACTCACCTCCGAATATTAACTTCGCAACTTGTTCTCGCACAAGTGAACCGGAGGATTCTTGCAGCGATGCTGCAATTAAAATGCCTTGGCGTGATTATGGACCGGGGCGTCGCGAAGGGTCGGCATTTCAGAGACCGAACGGACCTCTCCGATCATCACAATTGAACACGCCTCCGGGATTTGACCACGCGGACTATAGACAGCTCCGATCGAAGGGTCTTTCTTTGTCGCAACCAGAACCCGAAAACGGCGGCATGATGAACCAGATCGACGATTTCCTCACGACGCGGGAATTCAATTACGGGGGTTGGAGAGGTGCGCTCGTTCCGGATTGGCGACGTACAATCTCGGAGCGGCCATGGCGCCGGCGGCTTTTCCGCCAGGGCACGTCCGGCTCGGGCATATCGCTACCACGGACTCGAGCAACCGGACTTCCGATATTGCGTCCGTGGGCGTGTCGGGCGGATCTGACATCCGATCGCAATCTGATCTTGCCACTGTCCGCCCTTGGCCACCATACAGGGGAGACAACACATAACATCAGAGCAACGGCTGACGGAGATGGCGCAAAGATTGCGGCGTTTCATGCCACCGCGACGTCATCGCACACTGCAGGCTCGGCGTGCCGCCAGCCGGTGTCACTGCTGGAGTTAGAGACGTGGGACGGTCGTCCCGGCCAAGATCTCGGTCCCATCCAGATGGCCACCGAAACGAATATATGTTCAGAAACTCTTTGCGGAGCGCGGTTGCGCGCATTTCACACAAAAGTTCCCTCGTTTGGCTCCGACAGCGAACCTCGGCAGCGCAGTGCGCGCCGGCGCTGGTGAAAGTGCGTTATTGGCTCGCGACGCATGGTCCCGGCTGGGCTAGATTCGATCTGTGCTGCGATAGGCCGGCCTGCGATATGGTGATCAGACGACAAGGGGAAGGAAGTCAAGCCTAGTACCACAACTTAGGGAGAGGTAAACATTTGAGAGATCAATCTATGCTTGCGGATTTCGGCCATATCATTGTCGTTGATGATGACCCGTCGTTGCGGCAGATGGTGACTAGGTATTTGGAAGATAACAATGTACCGACGAAGTCTGCGTCGAACAGATCAGAGTTGTATCGCCATATTGCAGGGATTCGTCCCAGCCTGATAATTCTGGATCTCCAGCTCGGTCAGGATGATGGGTTAGAGCTTTTGAGGGAAATACGTTCTCATTCGGACGTTCCGATCATTATCATAACGGGCCACCATCCCGACGAAATCGATCGTATCGTCGGTCTGGAACTTGGTGCGGATGATTACATCATAAAGCCTTTTAGGCTCCGGGAATTGCTCGCTCGCGTCCGAGCGGTGTTGCGGCGCCAGGAAATGGGACGAGCTGCACGAGCAAGCAAACCCGAGCCCGGCGGCTATAGGTTTAATGGCTGGCTGCTTGAACGCCGTGGCCGAAAGCTGGTCGACCCCAAAGCGTTCCCGGTTTCGCTAAGCAAGGGCGAGTATGCTTTGCTGCTTGCCTTTCTAGAGGCACCTCAGCGGCCCCTCACCCGGGAGCATTTGTTACAAACCACCCGGCTGCATGAGGATATTTTCGATCGTAGCATCGATGTCCAGGTCTCGCGATTGCGGCGCAAACTGGAAGTCGATCCGAGCGCGCCACACGTCATCCAGACCGAGCGTGGCGTCGGCTATGTCTTCACCCCGTCGGTCGTGCCTTTTTGAGACATTACGCTTTTTTGAGACATGCCACAGCGGGCTGTGGTCGTGACCACAATTTTGGTCGCGCGAAGTTGCAGGCGTAGCGATATTCTCCGCCGGAGAGACGATCCCGTAACAGGACTCCGCCAGATTAATCCCGCAAACGGCCTACGGGAGTTTCACATGGTGGCGAATCATTTTTATGGAACGGCAAACGAATTTCTTAGGCGGAACGATTTCCCTGGCGATACCGGGGGAATTGCCGACAAAAGCTCGATGTGGACGGCTAGGATTGACTTGGCAGGCGTGAAATCTCCAACCGGGATCATTGCCGTACCGGACAAATTCCCCGCCGTGACCGTTGCGCGGCCGGACACGAATCAGCGGAAGACCACGTTCTGGTCGTCGGCACTGGACTATCTCATCGAAGGCTTTGGGTTATATGGCGCAGCGTTATATGGCGCAGCGTTGTATCGCGCAGCCATTCATCCGGTAACGCTCTTTGCTGTTGAGCCCGCTCGCGAAGAGCAACTCCCACGGCCGAGAGATATCTATTCCAGTAAACGGCGAGAGTTTACAAGCCCGATTTCACCGGCTGCAATCCAGCAGGCGGCATCACCCGAGCTTGACCGCCGGTCCAATCATGGGACACCCGCTGGACATGTGATCGCTCACTCCGGCCAGAGTTCGCGGGAACGCGAACGAAAGATCAAAACGACCGTCGCGGCGCTGGCCGAACTCGATGACCGGACCTTACTCGACATGGGCATTCCCCACCGCTCGCAGATCGGGCAGGTCGTGAGATACTGCCTTGATTGCTGATGTGGTCACCGTCGCAATCGCCGGAATTGGCTTCTGCCATGCGGCTGGCAGCCTGATTCTCTACAAGGGATTCCGCGGCATTGGCGAAACGGTGCTGTCGAAACCGACCCCATGCGTCTGTGGCGAGCCCACCCACATGCATCATGGGTACGGCGTTGACTGCAATGTACTCTTCATCAAAGCCAGATAAAAAAGCGAATTGGCGATTGCCGACAGTATCATAGGCGAGTGGGCAACAAATTTCAGCTGCCCGGTAGTGCCCGAAGTAGTGAGCAGCACCGCAGGCTTGTTGGCCTCCAGCTTATCCGGCGAAAACTTGGGCATTGGAAACCGCCGTGGCGATAAAGAAACGCCGCGCCCACGGCAGTTCTTGCTCTCGGGCTTCTCATTACGCCGCCGGTGTCCGTCGCCATAAATTCGATCATCAACACGGCCGCGTCGCTGGTATCGACCGCCATCCCAAGTGCTGGACGTGTTACGATCGTAACGAAGTTCTCTGCCGGTGGCTCAGTGTCGCCACACCGCGCCTGCATCTTCCGAGTCGGATGTCGTAGAGTTTTTACACGGGACAGATCGGCGTTTACCCGACGTTCCTATCGCGGCCGTCAGGATGATCGTCGGGCGCATCGCCGACAGCGCTTCGCCGTCGCTCGAGACGAGTTCCTCGTCGTTCCCCCGACGGGCGAACGTTACGGGATTGGGGCCTGCGGAATGACTCTCTTATCACGCCTATTCGTGCTGGTGGCCGTGGCGCTACTGCCCGAGATCACGATTTAAATGTACAATGAATTCGACTTGCGCCGCGCGCGCCAAGTCGAAGTGCAGAATCAGGCGCTCAGCCTGGCTAAGCTCGCCGCGGCAGAACAGCAGCAGATCGTCCAGGGAATTCGTCAGGTCCTGATCGCAATGTCAGAACTCCCGTCGATAAAAACGAGGGACAGCCAGGCATGCAATGCTTACCTGGCTGCAATGCAGCGGCGATTCCCGGCGTTCGTTACTTTTCTTGCCGCCGACATGAATGGGCGGTTCTTCTGCGATACAAACA
The DNA here is from genome assembly GCA_963836765.1 of uncultured Alphaproteobacteria bacterium. Classification (GTDB taxonomy): domain Bacteria; phylum Pseudomonadota; class Alphaproteobacteria; order Rhizobiales; family Xanthobacteraceae; genus Bradyrhizobium. Next base: position 153,351 of record CAWILG010000029.1, on the reverse strand, counting down.
GCGACCATAGGCCACTCACGATCGCTGCTCGGGCCTACTTTGCCAACGTCTTGAAAACCGGCGTTTTCACGGTCGGAGAATTCTCGGTAGGTCTGTCAACTGGCCGGAAGGTCATTCAATTTGTGTTGCCGTTTTACGGAGGCGATGGCCGCATGGGCGGCGTCATCGTAGCGGGTCTCAGCCTGGATTGGCTCGCTGACTACATCGCTCGAAAGGGTGTTCCGGAAGGAGCCGCGCTCGCCGTCGCGGACCGCAACGGTACTTATCTCGCGCGCTACCCCCACAACGACGAGTTCGTCGGCACAAAGATGCCCGGTGAGAAGTACCTGAAAATGGACGAGCGGGGTGCGGTCGAAATACTCGCCGTCGATGGCGTGGAGCGGATCGAAGGCTACTCGGCCCTGCAGGCTGATTCCGGGGGGGTTGTTGTCAGCTTTGGCCTCGACAAGGCGCGGGCCTTCACCGAGATCCAGCATCGCACGCAGCGCGGCATCTTTCTCATTACCCTGAGCGCGTTGATCGTACTAGCTTTGACATCGTTGGGCGCTCGGCGGTTCATCCAACGCCCACTTGCTCAACTGGTTCAAGCCGCGCACCAATGGCAGTTCGGCAAATTTTCCAAGCGCGTCGACATCCGCGGGAGGAATGAAATAGCGCGGGTCGCCGACGCGTTCAACACCATGGCGGATGCGCTTGAACACCGTGAGCACGAATTGTCCGAGGCAAAGCAGAAAGCCGAGGAATCCGCAGCTCGAATCACGATGATCTTTGAGAGCACGACCGACGGTGTGGTGATCGTCGATCGAGAGTGGCGCATCAGCTTCCTGAATAGGCGTGCCTTGGAGCAGGTAGAAGCGCAGGCTGCGATCGGCGCGAAACTGTCGGAGACGTTTTTCAAGGACGCCGACGCGGAAATTTATACCGAGCTTCAAGGGGTCATGTCTGACCAGCGCCCGGCCTCGTTCGAAACGTACTGTACTCGCGTCGGCGCTTGGTACACGATCAACGTATTCCCCTCCAGCGAAGGCCTCGTAGTCTTCCTCCGAGACATCACCGAACATAAGCAGGTCGTGGAGGCGCGCCGCCTCATGCAGGCGCAGCTCCACCAGAGCCAGAAGATGGAGTCGGTCGGCCAACTCACGGGCGGCATCGCGCACGATTTCAACAACCTGCTGATGGTGGCCTCCGGGAACCTGTCGATAGCTAATTAAGTTGGCCGGTTTTGGTAGCACATCAAATGTCCGCTTCGTCTGCTTTTGTTCTCCTGTGGGCGGGGTGGGCAAGTCGCAGACTTGTCCATGCCGTCCACAGGCTCGCCGCCGAGCGGATTTAAGCGGCAATCGGTATGTCCACGGTCGCGCCTCTACGATCGTAGCGACCGAGACAACGCGGGCCGTGGAAGATGGCGTGGCTGCCGTCGTGGTATTGACGGACCTTGACCCGCGCCTTGACAAAGTGCGCGCGCAAAGGACTTGCCGGGATCTGCAGTTTCAAACGGTTGAACGACACACAATTGTCGTTGCCGACCTGGCGCTCCTCCTGCACGCAAAGAATCTCGCCGAGATCGATACCCGCAACCGCGACGAAAGCGCTGCCGTCCTGCTCAGGCTTGATGGCAAAGCGGGCGTTGTGGGCCGGGAGATAGACATCACGAAGAAACAAATTGGCCGCATCCGCCGTGGTGATCCCGGCCAATGCCAGCTCCTTGGTCAACCGGTCTTGCAGCGTATGAAAGACACGCTCGGAACGGCCCCGCGCTTGCGGAGAATAGGCTGCGATATGTTCGACACCCAGATGCGCCAGCGCCCGGCCGACCTGGGTCAGTGCCGCGCGATCGACCGCACCGCCAGCCGTCGCCGTATGAAAGTAATGCGAGCCCCGATCGGTGTAGAGGCTCAACGGTAGGCCGTGCCGGCCAAACACTTCTTCAAGCGCGCGGAAGGTCGAGGCGGTACTTTCTTCCTCCACCAGGAACGCCGAATAGATCGCGCTCGTCGCGTCATCCAGGGTCACGATCAGATCGAGCATCGGCTGCCCCGCAAGCCATTGATGCCGCGACCCGTCCTGATGCAGCAGCATGCCGGGCAACGGCCGACGCGGACGCTTGCGCCGATGCGCTCCGCGGCGCCGGGCCTTCTCCAAAAGCCCCTTCGACTGCAGGAAGGTCTTGGTCCAGGTGTAGCTCCAGTTGAAACGATGATCCTTCACCAAGTGCTCGTGAAAATGCTTCGCCGTGAAGCCGGCGTAGCGCGTGCGGTAAAGCGCTTCCACCTCGTCCGCACGGTCAACCGGAACCCGCCTGCCGGAAGCCTTGCCCAGCCGCCGGTCCAGTAACCCCGCCTCGCCATCCTCTTCGTAGCGCTGACACCAGCGCCGGAACGTTCGTTCCCCGACACCCAAAAGCTCCGCAGCCTCCAACTGGTTGAACTCCAAAGCCTCGTACCGACCTAAAATGTCCAGAAATTTGATCATTCGCACACCCTGAAGCGCTTCCGTCCGGCGCATCACATGCCCCTCCAAAGGGCACCAAAATTACCGGACAGATCGTGTGCTACATAAACCGGACATATCGTGTGCTACCGACAGGTGGCCTCCGGGAACCTTGAACTCATCGAGCAAGCGGCCGATAATGGCAGTGTCCGTCAGTTCGCCGAGAGGGCACGGCATGCGGTTGATCGGGGAGCAAAGTTGACGGGACAGCTTCTCGCCTTTTCGCGGCGGCAGAAGCTGAACCCAAAACTGGTGAACGCAAACGAGCTGATTTCTGAATTCCAAGGGCTCATCCGCCAAGCGGTCGGAGGAGCATGCGAGGTCATGCTGCGGACCGATGAGCCACTGTGGCTGTGCCACATCGATCCGGCGCTGCTGGAGACCGCTCTCCTTAACCTAACCCTGAATGGGCGCGATGCCATGCCAAACGGTGGCGTACTCACAATCGAGACCCGGAACGTTAATCTGGATGAGGGAGCCGTGGCCGGGTGTTTGCCCGGATCGTATGTAGAGGTGTCCGTCACGGACGCCGGCTGCGGGATGCCTCCTGAGGTACGGGATCGCGCTTTCGAGCCCTTCTTCACGACCAAGGAGGTCGGCAAGGGCACCGGACTCGGCCTCAGCATGGTCTATGGCTTTGTCCGACAATCTGGCGGGCATATTGCTATCGAAAGCGCGCCCGGCGCGGGGACCACGGTCGCTCTGTACCTACCTAAAGCCACACAAAAGCAAGCCATACAAAAGCCTGAAGCCGAGGTGGAAGCCGTCCAAACGCAGGCCATCCCGGGAGGCTCGGAGCGAATCCTTGTGGTCGAGGACAATGAGGAGATCCTGGAAGTCACATCGGCAAGACTAACCGCATTAGGCTATCGGGTTGTTTGCGCCCGGAATGGTGCGGAGGCCATCCTGATACTCAAGAGTGGTCAAGAATTTGAACTCTTGTTCAGCGATGTCGTGATGCCAAACGGAATGAATGGCGTTGAGCTTGCCGGCGAAGCGAGACGGCTGAACAAAGGCATCAAGATCCTGCTCACCTCGGGCTACGCGGGGGATGTGTTGGAACGACATCAAGCGGTAGACAAGTTTCCGATCATCGACAAACCTTTCCGCCTCGCGGACCTGGCGCAGCGCCTGCGGTCAATCTTGCACGAAGGGTAAGATCCCCGCCTTTGCTCCCTTGCGCTTACGTCGCCGTCGATGATACATCCACGGTCCGTCCGTATTACAAACGTCGCGCTTCTCACACTAGAAATCATGCTGCAGATCGGGCCGGTCATCGACCAAGCATAATTGTACGAAGAACGACATCTTCGTCCTGATCTGAGTCGATCATATGGATCGTGCCGTCCGGCATAAGCTTGACGATGCCTTGCCCGATCGTTTCATTGATATGCGACGCTCTACGTAGCCTCGGTTTCATTGAGAACCCAGCTTCCCCAGAGTGACGGCGAACGCCGCCTTCGCGATGTCGTCCTCTCCCACGGCTGCCGTCACCGATTGAACAAGGCCATTCACAAGCTCCGAACGATGCTGCGCCACATACTCCGCCGACGCCTTGAGATTTCGAGTGTAACCGTTCAATTCGGGCACAACATACCGCGCGAACAATTCCCACGAACGCATCGTAGCCTCGCGATTGGCCCAATCATGAACGAAGCCGAGCAGTACGCCGAAACCGCCGGTTATCTTCTGGAGGTTGCGCACCATCTTTATCATCGCATCTGGCGTACCTATCACCGACGAACCCAGACCAGAGCCGCGCTCGCCGGTAACCTGAGCCAGAAGTTGTTTCCGATCTTCTATGCGTGTCGCACCGGGAAACCCCAGTACACGGACTCTAAGCTCGTTGTGCCACCACCACAGGCCGTCGATCGCCTCCCGTTCAGCCTGTTCCTTCGTCTCAGCCAGATGGAAGGCCACGAGTACGCGCCAATTTCGCCGGTCGACCGAGCGGCCATGCCTCGACGCGGCCTCTTCGGCAAACGACCATTGGAGCGGCAGAGCTTGCAGGCCTTCGGTCGTGGTCGAAGCGATCGACAGCGCGCCCATTCCATACTTTCCGGCAAGCCGCATGCCTGAAGGGCTGATCGATGAAGCTGCCGCCATCGGTAACGGCTCCTGTAGCGGCAGTAGCTGCAGTTGGGCATCATTCAGGATGAACCAGTCGTTGCGGCAGCTGAGCCGTTCCCCACGCAGCAGACGGATGATTACGCCGAGCGCATCGTCCTGTCGGTTGCGAAGGAGGATCGGGTCGATGCCAAATGTCCGGGCATCCGCCGGCGACGCGCCGGGGCCTGTTCCAAAGATGACCCGGCCGTTCGTTAAGTGATCGAGTTGCACAATGCGCTCAGCAACGTTGAACGGATGATGATAGGGCAGGGATACCACACCAGTACCCAGCCGAATGCGCTGCGTTCGTTCCCCCGCCGCCGCAAGAAACAGCTCAGGTGAGCCAATCATCCCCCATCCCGAGGAGTGGTGCTCGCCGCACCAAAATTCGTCAAAGCCAAGCCGATCCAAGTGAACGGCGAAATCTAAATCGCGGCGCAACTGTAGAGTTGGATGCTCGTCCGGCGGGTGATGCGGCGGATTGAAAGCGCCGAATTTCAGCTTTGTCCTCGATCCGCCAGCCTGACCAGGAACAACAGCTTCTCTGGAACGATCGTCCTTTAGTGTACAGATCGTATCGATCACCGGGGTTCTCCATGGTTTCTTCTTTGGATTGTCCATGCTGCCGTCATTCGGTAGGTGAGGGTTGGGTGAGCGAGTTAATTAAAATGGAGGGCATTACGCATTGATTACCGGATTGGGAAAGCGCGCTACGGGCGTAGCCAAGTTGAAGTGAGGGCTGTTACATACCGCTGGCCCATGTGTGCGGCGGAACGTGCACGAACCGGCGGGCTCAATGAGCTTGCCCGCAATCACGTGGAGCGAGCCATAGGCAAGATTCGCCCAGAACCAGCGCCGTCAAAGAGTGCATCGATGCGGCCGAAACGATCGGTCGTGAGCTTGTTGCGACTGTAACGTATTATCCGAGAAGAGTGATGTTGATGTAATGGATAGGCTCCAAGCTGCCTCCGGATCTGACCGGAGCACTCCATGAAAAAATTCTGCTTGAGATCGGACAGCAAAGCACTCCAACGGTCTTTCGCCACTCGCTCGCCCCTCCCGACGGCGCAACCTTACCTTCCGATAGAGCCAGAAGAGCCCCTTGTGGTTCACGAGCAAGCCTTGCTACTTGAGCACAACGAGCACGCTTCGACGCCTCGCCGCCAGCAGATCAATTTCAAGGGCAGGCGCGCGACAGATCACAACAACCCCTTGCTGAAATCAGATCGATTGACCACTCCGAATAGGAGAAACGCCATACGCTTTGCGGCAATCGTTGTTGTTTTCCTTACCCAGCTAATGGATCATACAGCCTCCGCCGAACAGATCGACCGCACGCCGCGCATTGCTGTCATTTGCGCATACAGCCCGGAATGGCTCGCGCTTAAAAACGCAATGAGTGAGATTCGCACGGAGATCATAGCGGATACTACTTACATTATCGGCAAGCTCGGGAGTAGAGATGTCGTTCTCTTCCTCAGCGGTGTTTCGGTAGTCAACGCCGCTATGACGACGCAAGGCGCCATCGATCATTTCACAATCACGCGCATTGTCTTCTCTGGCATTGCCGGCGGCATCAATCCCAGCCTTTCAGCGGGGGATGTTGTCGTTGCCGATCGTTGGTTCGAATATCTTGAATCTGTCTTTGCTCGAAAAACGGGGACCGGTTGGTCGGTGCCGGACTGGCTCGGGAAGACGCTGCCGAACTACGGCATGATCTTTCCCTATGCGGTTGGGATTGCTCATCCGGGTCAGAGCAAGCCTGAGAAGCGTTTCTCGTTTGATGTCGACCCCACCATGCTGGATACGGCACGTTCGGTGGCAGCGAAGATTGAACTGAGAGCCTGCATCAAGAAAGATGTCTGCCTCGGCCACACTCCTCGTGTCGTCATCGGCGGCGCGGGCGTCTCCGGCCCGGCCTTCGTTGACAATGCCGATTTCCGTAACTGGATTTACGATACCTTCAAGGCCAACTCGGTTGATAACGAAAGCGCCCCTGTGGCTCATGTCGCCTATTCCAATCACATCCCCTTTATAGCCTTCCGCGGCTTGTCAGATCTGGCGGGCGGCGATACCGACGAAAATACGGAGAATGCCCTCGAAGCCTTGGCTTCTGACAATTCCGCTGCAGCGGTCAAAGTATTTCTGCGCGCGCTCCCAAACTAAGCGATCCTGAGTGATACACTCGTGCTCCAAGATCGAATTCCATTTGGAGTTCGGCGCATCGCCAATCGAGCTAAGAGCGGCCATCTCCGTTGATCTCGCATTGATGATACGCTGCTTCGGCACTACAATTCTCTGCCTCAGACGTTGATCACATGCCCATCGATTCGGGATACAGCACGCTCCCTATATTTGTGAGTATGCGATTTGTGAGTGCGTGCCGGTGGCTGAGGATTGTTTGCCGGACTACTGTCGGGCTTTGACCGTTTCCTCATCAGACCGTCATGCCAACAATGGCATCAGGTCTGCTTCAAGAGTATCTGCACCGTCTTTGCGTAGTCTTCTTTATTGTCGACGTAGGGCGAGAATGACTTCAGGTATTTTGCTCTTTTTGCACGATCTTCGATCGTTGACCATGCTTCAGGTTCAGGACGATCAGGGGCGGATCGACGGCTTGAATATGCCGATTCAACTCGCTGCGGTTCGCAACGGCTTTCACTGAAAGAGCTTGCTCTTTCAGGTAGTCTGCAAGCATCCGTCGCTGGGTAGAATCATCCTCAACCACGATGGTGTGGCCGGCGTTGGTGTCTATGTTATCTGAATAATGTGCCATCGATTAATCGGCGCTCGTCCGATCGTAGGAACATCAACGCAGGCGGGCGGACATGTTCTGAGCCACTTGGGGTTTTGCCGGACGGTCTCCTCCGCTATCGACGAACCAAGTCCAACGTAGCGGGAGCGCTGGCGTTGAGATTCATCAAGTCATCCAGCTTGTCCGGATCCGTCTGCAAGAGTGCGCCGAAGGCGTAAACTCCGGCGTCGTTGAGGAGTTTGACTTTTCGGATCAGTACGCAACCCGGCTCTAACGAGGCCAAGCTCCGACTTATTGCTGAGATCGGCTACGACCATTTCCACTGTCTGACCGCCTTGTTTTCAATACGTTTGCGGAAACCGCTCAAGGCGCGCGATTTCCCAATTGCGGTCGTCTATCCAAACGAACATCCTTCTATCTTACTTAAGTCCGTTCCCAATCGTCATCAGTTCTATAACGCTCTTCATCCGCTGATGGCTTTGCTGTGGCAGTACGCGCCGCGCTCGAACGCGGCGAAGACATCGAGGCACTTGTGGTCAGCGAACGGCAAGACCTGCATCAGGATCACGCCGGCGATATCGCGCGCTGGATCGATCCAGTAATAGGAGTTGGCGAGTCCGGCCCAGGCTAGGCTTCCGGCGCTGCGCCCCTCCGGCGTCTTCGCCGTATTGATCATATAGCTGAGACCCCATTTCTTCGGTATGTCCGGATAGAAGTCGACGTCGTTGCTATAGGCCGGAGCAGCTGTCGTCATCTTGGTCATGTTGAGGTCGCCGATATGGTTCTGGCTCATCAGCGCCACCGTTTCGGGTTTGAGCACCTGAAGGCCGTTGCTGCGCCCCTTGTTCAGAATCATTCGGGCGAACGCGAGGTAATCGCGTGCGGTCCCATATAGTCCACCGCCGCCCATGTGGAATTCCGGCTCCTGCTCCAGTTCGAAGGGAAACGGCAGCAATGATCCATCCAACCCGCGGACGTGCATACCCACGAGGCGGGTCCGCATCGGATCGCTAATCTTGAACGCCGTGTCGTTCATTTCGAGCGGCGCGAATATGTTATCACGCAGGTAGGCGCCCAACCTTTGTCCGCTCGCGGTCTCGACTGCCCTGCCGACAAAATCGATGTTGGTGCCGTATTCCCAGCGCGTGCCCGGATCGTTAACGATCGGCACCCTGAGGGCGGCGCGCTTGCAGGTATTGACACTCGGCGTTCCGGTCTTCTCCAGATAGGTAGCCATGCTGTCGTTCCATATGTCATAACAAAAGCCGGCGGTATGGGTCATCAGCTGCCGTAACGTGATCGCCGCCTTGGCCGGTCGCAGCTTTGGTACGCCGTCGGCGTCAAAACCCTCCAGTACTTGTGGATTGGCGAGATCGGGCAACAACTTTCCGATCGGCTCATTGAGTGACAGCTTGTCCTGTTCGACCAGTTGCATCGCCGCCGCCGCGGTGATGGCCTTGGTCATCGATGCGATCCAGAACACGCTGTCGGTCGTCATCGGCTGGTCCTTGGACAAGTCCCGCTTGCCGAACGCAGCGTGATAAATCACGTCGCTGCTTGTGCCGACCGTGGCCACCACGCCGGGAATCTCGCCGGCATCGCTGGCGCGACGCAGGACCTGATCAATTTTCGCTGAATTGCCCATAACTCTCTTTTCCTTCAGTTGTGTTGGAGGCTGCGGACCTCGGCCCGAGCCGCCTGATTCGATGGGTCAGCACCGGCCGACGGATGCGTCAGCCGCGACACAAGACGTTGGCGAAGCTGTTGAATTGCCGAATAACGCTCATTGTGCGCGAATGTCGCAGCCGATAAGGAACTTCCGAACATCCTCTTCGTGGAAACGCTGGTAGCAAGATGACCCAGAAAGCCTGTCAGGTAGTTATCGATCTTGACCTTCAGCCGCGGCACCAAGCGCGCAGTCGAGAGAGCACGGCACGTCGCATTCTGCAGCTCCTTATCGGGCTTTCCGCCGTCATTAGACACCTCTGCTGGCCATACTAGACCGTCGAGCCGAGCCGTCGCCGACGACGGTCGCGGCTGATGTATCTTACGGTTGGGACGGGCTCGCGAAACCATCAGATGCATCTCTCTGACGGTCGCTGGGGTGTCGTACAGCCGCAATTCAGAATCGCAATGCGATTGAGCGGGGGCATCGCATGAGGACCCTCTACTACATGTCGGCCTAGTACTGCAGTGCTCCAAGGCGCGGCGTCTTTGGGCCGCTGGGATAGTTCTCTCGGCAAGTCCGTCATTTCTCTGCTTCCCCGTTCGGCGACGAGCTCTGTAGGTCTCCGCTAGTTAGGCAATAGAAGAGAGCGATGATTGAAGATTCTTGCTGTACGCGTGTTAAGGACGCGAAGTTGTGCTCCGAATAGATCGGGAACGCATTGACTGATCGGTACCGCATCGAAGTGGCCGCATTTGGCCATGCCTGCGGTGTAAGCCCGTGTGATTCGAAGAATTCATTCGGGGTTATTGAAATACGAGGCCGACGGCATCACGCCATTCATCGCCAACAGCCCGTTCTTGTTATAAGCATCCCGATCAGTACAAGGCACACCTCACGAGGAAAGAGAAGATGAAGCCGGCTGAACAAGCCTGACAGACCGAAAACAATACCTATAGATTCTCGAATGAGTTGGGCTCGGTTGAAATAGTAATCGACCTGCTAACGTTGGTGGGGCTTGTTTCGCGTCGATACGGAATATTGGGAGCAACACTGGCGTTTCTCACGCCGTTCGTGACACTGTCGTTCCTGATTACGACGCCCGACGCTTGGGTCCCGGCGCTTGGCGATATACGCCAAATGGCTTCCCTTGGCTGTCGGGCGGCGGCCGGCTTGTCGTCAAGGACGTCATGTTGTTGGCCGGAGGCTGGCTTATAATGACTGGCAGCGCGCGGGCTTTGCTTGAGGTCGGTCCGCAATCGGCTTCTGACCTGGCACGTACCCGACATTTTCTCAGCATGTGGAAAATGTGGGCGTCGAGGGCTTCCACTCGAGCATCGCGTTTTGCCGCATCCGAAGACGACCTGAGCTAATCATCGCCGTTCGCCGCCGGAAGTCGACGCCCGCCAAGCGCGCTACAGATGTAACCACGTATATCAAGACTGCCATCCAAGCGTAACCTGCCTCAACCTTGATTTGCAGCCGGGCTTCTCCGTCGGGTAGCTCCGCCAAATTCGTCAAGAACAGGCAGGTCCGCATGGCGACATCCTCAGCATGGCGACATCCCAAGCGTCAACCGAAGTTCTACCGATCCGCCATCACAGCAGGGGGGAAACGATGGAACATCAAGAACTAGACAATTTGATCATCGATGATCGGGTGCGAGGAGTTTTTCGCGTCAACCGTCGCGCCTTTACCGACGTCGCGGTGTTGGACTACGAGCGTCGGGAAATCTTCGATCGGTGCTGGCTTTACGCCGGTCATGAATTGGAAATCAGCAATCCCGGCGATTACGTCACACGCAAAGTCGCAGGTCGGCCGCTCCTGATTGTCCGAGCTGCAACCGGCGACCCGAAGGCATTTCTCAATAGTTGCACGCATCGCGGCAACGTGGTGTGTCGAGAGAAATCAGGTTCGGCGCGGGTATTTTCTTGCTTCTATCACGCTTGGACTTTCAACACGCAGGGCGAGTTGATCGGCGTTCCCGGTCAGGATTCCTATACGCCGGCCTTCGATAAAACGGAACTGGGGTTGAAAGAAGTCCCCCGATTCGAAAGCTATCGCGGGATGATGTTTGTTTGCTTCGACGACCATGTTGTCGATCTCAAAATTTATCTCGGTGAGGAGACTCGCGAAAAGCTCGACCACATGATCGATTTTGGCGGTGACGAGGTCGAGATCGTCCCGGGCGCGCAAGCCTATAGCATGAAGGCCAATTGGAAGCTGCTTGTCGAAAACAGCATCGACGTCTACCACGCGATGTCGACGCACAATCGCTATTTTCGTCAATATCTACCGGATATCGGAGTGGACAATGAGGGCTGGGTTGCGCCGACGGCGATGACAAATCAGAGCCGCGGCGCCGCTCTCGGCGGCGGCGGGCATTCGGTGGTCGAAGGTCCGGTTAGGCCGACGCCTTTGACCGCGTTTGCCAAGGAAGAACTCGCCGAAATCCGGCAGGAACTGGACGCGAAATTTGGCAAGGAACGCGCCCATCAGATCGCGGACTACAACCGCAACCTCTTCATCTTCCCAAACCTTATTCTGATCTCGCTATGGCGCACGGTTCGCACGTTCTATCCGGTCTCGCCAGGCTACATGGAAGTCGACGCGTGGGGACTCCTGCCAAAGGCCGAATTGCAAGAACTGCGCCAGAAGCGGTACGAAAATTTCCTATCGTTTCTCGGGCCGGCCGGCTTTGCCACACCTGACGATGTTGCAGCCTTGGAGGGTTGTCAGCGCGGCTTTGCGACCAACCAAGAATTGCAGTGGTCCGATATTTCCCGAGGCATGGGACGTGAAGTGCCATCGACGATCGACGAACTGCAGATGCGGGCGTTCTGGCGCAGGTGGCATGCGCTGATGCGAGGGAAACGCGGACCGACCGAATGTTCCGATCGCGCAAAACGCCGTCAGGCCGCAGAATAGGAGCCATCACCATGCAAGTAGAAGTAAGACCCGACCTCTCCCCGGTATCGGCACCAAAGCCGGTTACGATCGAAGAAGTCGAACGATTTCTCGTCAAGGAAGCCGCACTTCTTGACGAGTGGAAGCTCAACGACTGGCTCGATCTAATGACTCCGGATGCGCGCTATCTGATACCATCACTGGACCAACCGGCGTCGGACCATCGTGAGGCGCTTTTCCTGATTGCGGACGACATCAAGAGCCTGAAGTCCCGGGTCAACCAGTTGCAAGGGCGTTCCGTGTGGGCGGAAAACCCGCGGTCCCGCACAAGGCGTCTTGTGACTAACACGCGCATTCTTGAGACCAATGGTTTTGAGACGACGGTCACAGCGAATTTCGCGGTCTGGCGCTTTCAACTCGACCAGACCGACACCTATGTCGGCCGCTATGTCCACATTCTAGTGCGCGGACCGTCGGGTCTTCTGCTCAAGGAGCGGCGTGCGATTCTGGACTTGGAAACGCTGCGGCCACACGGGAAACTCAGCATTATTCTTTAGTTTTGAGCGCCGGTCTCCCCGGCAGAACGATAATGATCCGCTGCAAGAAACTCGGATATGTCGAACTGAACGTAAGCGACCTCGAAAGGTCGCGAAAGTTCTACCAGGACGTCGTCGGTCTCGATCATGTCAGGAAGCGAGCGGATGGCGCGGAGATGTTTCGCGGCGACGATGAGGAGTCGCGCTCGGTTATTCTTCACCAGAAGCAGCAGGCCGGCTTCAAAAGCGTCGGCTGGATGCTGGAAGACGATGCACAGTTCGAAAACGTCCACCGTCGGCTGCGCGACGCCAATGTTGGCTATCAGGAACTGGCTTCGGCGGAATGCGATCTGCGCCAGGCGGGGCGGGTGACGCGCGCCGTCAAGCCGTATTCTCATGCGACGCTCGAATTCTTCACGCCGACAAAGGACCGGTCCAGCAAGCCTCTCGCGATTTCCCACACCAAAATTCAGCGCACCGGACACGTCGTGTTCTCGACCCCGCAGGAGAAAGAATCGATTGCGTTTTTTCGTGACGTCCTGAATTTCCGGGAATCCGACAGCATCGGCGAGGCGACCACTTTCATGCGGCCGTTTGCTCATCCGTTGCATCACGGAATGGGCATTGGGAAGAGCGCAAAGCGCGTCTTCCATCACCTAAACTTCATGGTCTTGGAAATCGACGACATCGGCAACGCGCAGAACCGAATGAAAAAACACGATGTCCCAATTTTGTTCGGGCCGGGTCGGCACCCGGCATCGAGCAGTGTCTTCTTCTATTTTCTCGAACCGGATGGCATGACGCCGGAATATAGCTTTGGAATGGAAGAGTTCAGTGAGGTCGATCCGCGCGAGGCCCGCCGCCTTCCGATGGCGCCGGAATACATTGACGAGTGGAGGTCGGTTCGCGATCCGCGCATGGCGCAAACTCGCGAAATCGAGGTAACCAAGATCGTGCCCCGGCGTGATGCCAGGCTAGCGGCGGCTCGGAGGCGTCAGCCCGGCGTGAGTCGCCCACAAAAAACAAAATCATGAGTTCTCAAAAATGGAGAGGTTGCCTATGCCCGCGGCTGATCGGAGATTGTTTTCCAATCCTTGGTGGATCGTATTCGGCGCCACGATGTCGATGCTGGTTGCACAGGCGCCCGTAACGCTTTTCACGTTTGGCCTTTTCATAAAGCCCCTGGGTGCTGAGTTTGGATGGGATCGCGCGCAGCTATCTGCCGCAAACAGCGTGGGCGCAGTTTTCTCCGGGCTCGCCATACCCGTTATAGGGATCATGATGGACCGGTGGGGCGTGAAGCGCGTCCTTATTCCCGTTATCTTGCTTTTCGCTGCAAGCGTCGGCGCATTCGCGCTAACTCCGGCCTCAATTGCGGTGTTTACCGTTCTGATGGCTGCGACCGGACTGTTTGGCTCGGGACAGGGGCCTCTGGGTTACGTCAAATGCATTTCGGGCTGGTTTGACGACAAGCGCGGCCTTGCGCTCGGTATTGCGGTGGCGGGCATAGGCCTTGGCGCCACCCTGGTTCCCCAATACACACAGTATCTGATCGGTGAACTCGGTTGGCGCTACGCTTATGTCGGATTGGCTGCACTGCTGCTGGTGATCGCGCTGCCCAGCGTTATCCTTCTTATCCGCGAACCGGCCGAAGGCGTTACCGGAAGTTCGCATCACGTCGATTTGGACAGCCTCACACCGGTCGATATCCTTCCGGGCTTGGACATCAAGGAGGCGTTGACCAGCGCCAAGTTCTGGATGTTGGGCGCGGCTGTCCTGCTGGTATCAACGGTCGTCAACGGCATGGTTGTGCATATCGTTCCTCTACTGACCGATCACGGCTATTCACCGGCGGCCGCGGCAGCGTTGCTGGCCGCCGTCGGTTTGTCGACGATGGTGGGCCGACTCTTGGCCGGGTTCCTCATGGACTACATCTTTGCACCCTATGTTGCCGCGTTCTTCTTCGTGCTGCCGTGCGTCGGCATTTACCTGCTCGGAAATGTGACCGTTCCCGTGATCGGCATCATCTCACTCGGGCTGGCGTCCGGAACCGAAGTCGACATGATTGGCTATATGACTTCGCGCTATTTCGGGCTGAAACGCTTCGGTCAGATCTACGGCTACCTATTTGCGGTTTTCGCAGCCGGCGCGGCACTGGGACCGTCCATTCTCGGCTTCACCTTCGTGAGGCTCCGTTCATACGTGCCGGCGCTGATCGGGTTTGGCGTCTGCCTCATCGTGGCAAGCATTCTCGTGTTGTGCCTGGGGCCTTACCGATATCCGACACACAAGCGGACACAAAGGACCAGGCCGGTACCGGTGACCAAAGCAGAACCGCAGACAGGTTAATCAAACTCGGACATGAGAACGCCGGCCGCCGGAGGCGGTCGGAAGGCGGAGCCATGTGCACATGAATGACGTTTCCGAGAAAGCCCGTGAGATGAAGGTCGCCCGCGTCTGGGAGAAGGCGGACAAGATCAAGTGTCTAGATCTCAAGGACGCGACGGGAGAGCAGTTGCCTTCGCCCCGCCCCCGGGGCGCATATCGACCTACACCTTCACGATGGGGCCGTCCGACAGTATTCGATCTGCAACGGCTCGACCAAACGGACACAATTACGATCGCGGTCAAGAGGGAGTCCGAGTCCCGTGGAGGGTCGCCGGCGGCGCGTCGACTCAAGATCGGCGACGAAATAGCCGTCACGGGACCGCGAAACAGCTTCCCGCTCAATTCGCCTGTGCCATTGATGTCCTTGAATAGCTCTCCGGCCACGATGGTGGCCTCGCGCCAAGCCGCTTCGTCGTCCGGTAAACTCCCCCCGACAAGGTCTTGACCTCGGTTCTGATGGTGGAAGTTAAAAGATATCTCGGCATGTCCGAAAAATCCCGAACCTAATTTATGTTCCTGCCTTACTCCGGCCGACCGGCCCGGCGGTCAAACGATATGTCGGTACCCAAGTTGTGTTCCAGGCGTCAATCGTCGTGCTGCAAATCGAGCACTCGAAGCTGGCGATCTGACGACAGGGGGCTATCGACTCGGTTCGGCTGTAGACCGCGCCACACTGACAGAATCGATTATGGGATTCTGGCATCCCGTTTTCGCCCGTCAAATTGACCGCTATGCAGAGCTCAAGAAGGCAACTCAGAAAAAGTAAGGCCGCCTCAGTGGGCGCCTCTTTTATTCCGGAAGTCGCAGGCGCTTCTTCTTCGGTGCCAGAGCCTTGTCGATCCCTCGTCGGGCGGCTTTGACCCCGGCGGCATGGTTTGGTGTTGTTATGACATATGAAGCCGTATTCTCGCAATTTGGAGCCTGTTTGAAATGTCAGCCCGCTATCTAACTACTGATGCGAATGGATGAGAGGTTCAAGAATGTCTTCCAATAGAACTGCACACTGCTGCTGTGGGGCACTGAATGCGCAGACAACCGGAGAGCCAGAGTTGGTTGCAGCCTGTTGTTGCGAAGAATGTCAGCGTCGCTCCGGATCGATCGTCTCCGTCAGTGGCTATTGGAATCGTGACAATGTGGTGATGTCTGGTCCGGCAAAACGCTACCTGCGCAAAGGACACAGTGGTGGAGAGGTCGAACTCTACTTCTGCCCCACATGCGGCTCCACGGTTTACTGGTTGCTTCCTGACTTCAAACCTGAGTGGGTGGCAATTCCCGCAGGGACGTTTGTCGACGCACATTTCCCAACTCCTTCGGTGTCGGTATGGGAAAAAACAAAGCCCAACTGGTTGTCTATTCCAGCTGACGTGCATCTCGATGGGCAACCTCAGGAAGTATGAAGTATAGGGAGCGCTTGCGAAAAGTCGGCGTGGCCGGCGAGCGCTACGCGCTGGGCACAGGCCTAACCCGAGGCTCTGTAAGACCCCCCAACTCTGGAGGGTCACGCGCCGAGCAGCCGCGGAAGGGCCGTCAGCCGGGCAGATCTAAGCCGCGGGGTCGATTGTCCGCCCCCCTGGCCTTGATCCATCCGCAAGGAGATAGCCAGTTCGGATGCCTTCGTATGGACGGAAGAGATTGGCCGGCCAATCTCGGAAGCGATTTGTCACTTTCAGGAGATCCTCGTTTTGTCGTCGACCACAAGGACTCGCTCCGAGCCTGTCGGTGTGGCCTGAGGCTGGATGGATTCCACCTCGGCATCAGGCTCCTGCGTGGCTTTAGGCAGGTACAGTGTGACCGTGGTCCCCGCTCCGGGTGAGCTTTCGACAGCGATGTGACCTCCGGACTGTCGGACAAAGCCATAGACCATGCTGAGGCCGAGCCCGGTACCCTTGCCGACCTCCTTCGTCGTGAAGAAGGGCTCAAACACCCGATCGCGCACTTCGGATGGCATCCCGCAACCGGTGTCTTTGACGGACAGCCTGACGTACGATCCGGGCAAACACCGCGCCACCGCCGCCTCATCCACAACGATGTTCTGCGCCTCGATCTCGATCACACCGCCATCCGGCATGGCGTCGCGCGCATTCAGGGCCAAGTTGAGCAGAGCGGTCTCCAGCAGCGGCGGGTCAACATGGCACAGCCACAATTGCTCATCGGTCCGCAGCTTGATCTTGCATCCTCCCCCGACTGCTTGGCGGATGAGTTCCTGGAATTCAGAAATGAGCCGGTTTACGTTGACCAGTTTTGGGTTCAATATCTGCCGACGCGAAAAGGCGAGAAGCTGCGCCGTCAGCTTTGTCCCCCGATCAGCGGCAAGCCGTGCAGCCGCGGCGAAATGCCGGATCTTGCCAATGTCTGCTGTATCCTCGATGAGCTCGAGGTTCCCGGAGACTACCGCAAGCAGGTTGTTGAAGTCGTGCGCGATGCCGCCGGTGAGCTGGCCGACGGTCTCCATCTTCTGGCTCTGACGAAGTTGTTCCTCGATAAGGCGGCACGCCTCCAAGGCATGCTTGTGATCAGTGATGTCTCGGAGGAAGACTGCGAGGCCTTGGCTTGAGGGGAACGCGTTGATCGCATACCAGATCTGGGTGCATGGACAGAACATTTCGACGAAGGCCGCGCGGTGCTCTGACGCCGCCTCCTGAATTTGTTTTACGACTTCCATGTCGGCGACGACTGGGAAGGCTTCCGAAAGGGTCATGCCGATTAGGTCTCGGCCTTTGGCGACCTGTACCCAGGCCGGCCCATTGAGATAGCTGATGCGCCAATCGCGATCGATGATGAGTACGCTGTCGGTCGTGCTCTCAAAGATCATTGTGATCCGAGCTGCGGCTTCGTCCGCCTTCTCCTTCGCCTCATATAATTCGTGCTCGCGGTGCTCAAGCGCGTCGGCCATGGAGTTAAACGCGTCGACGACCTGCCCGATTTCCAACCTGCCCCGGATATCCACACGTCGCGCACGTTGCCCGAGCCGCCACAGGTTCGCGGCGTCGACCAGCTGGCCAAGCGGGCGACATATGAACCGTCGGGCGCCCAACCAGGTCAGGCCCAATACCAGCGAGGTGCTCAGGGCAATCAGGAGAATACTGCGTTGCGTGCGGCTTTCGATCTCGGTGAAAGCCTGCGTCCTATCGAGGCCGAAGTTGACGAGTAGCCCGCCAGAGTCAACCCGCAGGGCGATGTAGCCGACGATCCGCTCGACGCCGTCGAGGTCGAGCGGGTCTACCGGGCCCGAGTGGTCCACGCTCAAGTAGTTGTCATCCGGCATCTTCCTGCCGACGAAGCGGCCGTTGTCAGGGTAGCGCGCGAAGGCGGTGCCGTTGCGATCTTCAATGGCGAACGCAGCCCCCTGCGGCACATCCTTCCGCGCGATAGAGTTGGCGAGCCCGTTCACGCTGAGAGCGGCTATAACGACGCCGCCGATATTTAATAGAAGGCTACCATTTCGAACACGCATTCGACCACTTTCCTACGCACAATCAGCGCGCATCAGATCGACCGCGCCCGCAAGCATCCACACGGAAACGGGAGTGTTCTGTTATACCGGCAAATAGCCAGCACGGCTTCTTCCAGGGGCGCTATATGATAGGCCCACGCTAATATGATTTCTGGGGATGCCGCCCGCAAACCGACAGAGATCGGGCGCGCTTGATCGTTTCAAGATGGCTTGTGATTTCAACGCGCTCAGCATCCAGGAACTCCCTCCACAAGTGGAGGCCTATAAAGTACCGTTCCGCGGCGACGGGCATCTTGGCCTGCTGGTTGAGATGCCTTGTGTGCCAGTGCCAACAGAACGGTGATCATGGTTTCGACGGTGCTCTCGGCGATTGTAGCGATCCAGGCCGCTATGACCATGAAGCTCTGAAATCGTTCTCCGGACAAATCAAATCGGTCATTTGACCAATTCCCTGGTTCGGCACGCGAGCTTCACCGATCGCCGCCGTCTCCCTAGTTAGAGCGTAGAGGAGCGCGAACGATTGAAGGTTCTTGCCGTACTCCTGGTAAGGCGAACACGTCGAGGTGAAAAGTAATTTTGGTCGCGGAAGCATTCTCCCGCAACACCGGATCGCCCTCCGCGATGCCTCTGGCTACCAGCCAGCTGGCCTAAGGCCGGATAGACATCACGCTTGGGGATATGAGAACAAGCTTCAGCGTGGTCCCGGCCTACGCGATGCCCTTGCAGGACTGAAGCGCTTCGACAGAATTGAAGTGGTCGGCGAGCCGAAACACGTCTACTCGAGCTTCCCCAGAGGCTATGAGACGTCGCCGCGGCGGATCAGATCCTAAACTTTGCGTGAAGCGTGGGTGATCTTAGTGCAAAAAAGCGGCACCTGAGATAGACCCGAGGCGCGAAACTGATCGGAAAAGCCAACCGCACTGCTACACAGCAGGAATTTTCAAGATTCGTGGCTCGCATAATTTAAATGGCGGTCCGCAAACTCACGAAAGACTGGAAACATGACAGGACCCGACGGTCTGCAGATGGCCCGGCAAGATGGCGGCTTGCCAAGAACAGTTGCCGCAGGCAAGCCGCCGGGCGAGAGCGGCGTCGCCGTTTTCAGGGTACGGTGCCAAGGCGGCTTGTCCTTCAGCGCAACTCCTAAAAAGCACCTGATTTGGTTCCCGACATCGCCGCAGGCGCGTTATGAATGCCGGATGGCTGGTCAAGCTGTAGACCACGTGCCACGGGCGGGAACGCTGGCTATCACCCCCGCAGGAAGCGACAGCACCGGTGACGCGGTGGGAAATGCCGACCTCATTCTCGTTGCGCTCGACCCGGGCCAGCTCGCGCTGGCAGTCGCCGAGGCATCAGCACCTGGAGCGCAACTGAGCGAGTTCTTATTGGGATATGACCACGCGCTATTCGATCTTGCGCGCACCATGGCACTGGAGAGCGCGAGGGAGTACTCGAGTGGACCGCTGTTCTGGAATGAGGTTGTGAGCGGCTTCATCGACAGTTTGGTAGCTCGTCACAGTTCGCCATTGAAAGCCGCGATCCGCGGCGTGCTGGGCAAAGACGTGCTTGGGCGCATCCGGGAGTACGTCATGTCTCATCTCGAAGAGCCTATCGAGGTCGCTACCCTCGCAAGTATAGCGGGGCGCAGTCCGTTCTACTTCACACGCATGTTTACCCGGACTGTGGGCATCACACCGCACCGTTACATTGTCCATCTGCGACTTCAACGTGCGATTGAGCTTATACGCAATGGTCAATACGGCTTGGCTCAAGTCGCACTTTGTACCGGTTTCGCTGATCAGAGTCACCTAACACGCTGGATGCGGCGGGTTCATGGCGTCTCCCTTACCCAACTGAGGACTGACAACGGAATCCGCGAAGAACGACAGTCAGTGAGTTCACGGTGAAAGTTAGTGCGTCGCTATAGATAACATCGCGCCGCAGTTCGATCAGACAGCTTTATCAGCAACGGTAACTTAGATGGGCGCGCTGGCTTGGAGCGTTAAGTTGTAACCCGAATGGCAAGCCGAATCGGTGACATCGTTGCAACACGTGTCGCGGCCGATTGTATCGGCCGCGAGAACGAACTGAAGCTCCTGGAGCGCCTCTTGGCCGATGACGGTCCCGTGATCGCAGGCGTGCACGGGATTGGGGGCATCGGCAAATCAACATTGCTCACGGCCTTCGCGGCACGCGCGCAACAGCTTGGCGCAGCCGTCGTCTACCTCGACTGCCGAGTGGTTGAGCCGACTGAGCGAGGCTTCCTGAGCGAACTGGGTGCTGCGGTCGGCGCTGATCTACGGAACCCCGACACGGCCGCGCATGCCCTCGAGCTTCTCGGGGGGCGTGTCATTCTCATGCTCGACACCTACGAGCGTTTTCGATTGATGGATTCCTGGCTACGACAGGTGTTCGTCCCTTCTTTAAGCGACAGCGTGCGGATCGTGCTCTGCGGACGCGATCCAATGGTGGCCGGCTGGTTGACCGCGCCGGGTTGGCACCACCTTACGCTCATCCTTGCACTCGACACGTTAGGTGATGGCGACGCCCTCGATCTGCTCGAGCGGTCTCAAGTTTCCTCCGCCGATGCGCGGCATATCATGCGTTTAACGCGAGGCCATCCACTGGCTCTGAAGCTGGCTGCCGCCGCAGCCAGCGGCAAACGCCGCATGGTCGACCTTGAATCGGCGGTGTTGCCGCGCGTCGTGGAGGAGTTGACGCGGCTTTATGTTACGGAGATCGGCGACTCGTTCACCCGACGGGTGCTCAATGCAGCATCGGTCCTGCGACGTACGACGCTGTCCTTGCTGAGCGCAATTCTGCCTGACGCTCCGCCGCAGGATGCGTATGAGCGGCTGCGTGCTCTTCCTTTCGTGGCGATGAGCCGCGAGGGGCTGCATGTACACGACACCATGCAGCAGACGATTGCCGCCGCCCTGAAAGCGGCGGATCCCACCACGTACCGAGAGCTTCGGCGTGCCGCCTGGCGGCAGTTGCGCGCGGAGTTTCGCAACGCCGGGGCATCGGAGATGTGGCGGTACACGGCCGACATGCTCTACATCATCGAAAATCCGGTGACGCGTGACGCGTTCTTCCCGCTCAATGCGCACCTTCTCGGGGTAGAAACGGCCAGTCCGGCTGACGGACCTGCCATCGAAACGATCGTTGCTCGTCACGAAGGCGATGAGGCCGCGGCCTGGCTGCTCGGATGGTGGCGACGTGCGCCACGGACTTTTCGGGTTGTGCGCGATCAGCAGGGAACGCTCACCGGTTTCTATGTGCTATTCGAGCCGTCGAGCGGCGATCGCGACGCTGCGAGCGCGGAGGCTGATCCGGTCCTCGGATCATGGCTCGCGCACCTTCGGCGCATTCCCGTTGCGGCGGACGAGCGCGTCCTGTTCTGCCTTCGTTGGCTGAGTGCCGCCAATGGTGAGGCGCCGTCGTCGGAGCAGGGCGCCGTGTGGCTTGACATGAAACGTTCGTACATGGAGATGCGGCCGCATCTGCGTCGCATCTATATGCCGGTGGTCGACATCGCGACGTATGGGCCGATTGCTGCCGGGCTTGGGTTTCGTGTGCTTGAGGACGCCGGCGCCACCCTTGACGGGAAGGTGTATCACACCGCGATGCTCGATTTCGGGCCGCAATCGGTGGACGGCTGGCTCGCCGGTCTGGTGGCGACTGAGCTCGGCATTGAAGACGAGCAGCTCCTTGATGCCGATGCACGCGAGCTGGTGTTCGGTGGGAAGCGCGTACCGCTGACGCGGCGGGAATTCGCGGTCATGCAATTGCTGACCGAGCGTCCCGGAACGGCGATAAGCCGCGACACCCTACTCGATAAAATCTGGGGAGCAGACTATGACGGCGGCAGCAATGTCGTGGATGCCGTCGTTCGGCTGCTGCGCAAAAAGCTGGGCGAGCGCGCATCCTACATCGAGTTTGTCAGCGGCTTTGGCTATCGATTCAGACGACGGCCAGATTAGCTGTATAGGGATGACTTCCAAATTCCGGAAGGCGCCGGTCCATCACCGGAGGTCTCGCGCAATCTCCACGGGACCGCTCCCGCCTCGACAAGCGCACGTTTGTCTCCGGGGAATATTTCCTTCAATGCCTTTAGGCCACCGACGAGAAGACCGTGAGAGTGCCTGCCCTGCGGGACCCGCGACCGCGCTTCCGCGGCAGGCGTCACTCGATCACGCTCGAGAGTGATGATCTGTCCAAAGCATGGCGCCAATACACCGGCGGCGGACAATCCACCGATGCCAGCCCCGATTATCACTGCACGCCGGCCGATAAGGCTACTCATTCTGCCTGCTCCTTTTCTTGGAGTGAACAGGTGAACGCTCGCTCGCTGCGTTCTGATTTCAACCGACCGGGGATAAGCTGCGTCCGTAACCGAGAGTACGTTGGCGATCCGTGGCTGCGGGAGAACGGTATTCACCGACAAGAACGTCCGGCACCGCGGTGACGCGGGCCCTCAATATGGTTCTGCCGGGAGCGTGAATTCGTAGCCGACGCCACGCACGGTCTTGATCGTGCGCGGCGTTCGCGGATCGCGCTCCATTTTGTGCCGCAGCCGCAAGACCTGGGCGTCGATGCTACGATCAAAGATGTCTTGGTGGAGTTGCGTTGCCTGAAGCAGATGATCGCGCGTGAGAGAACGTTGTGGTGCTTCGAGAAAGGCCAAAAGCAACGCATATTCACCCCTGCTCAGCCCGACCGGTAATCCCCGGGAATTCTACGAGTTCTTCTGCCGCGGCGTTCAAGCCGCCAGCCGTCGAATCTGTATCCCCCGCATTCCGGATCGCGGACTCTCGCGACGCGGCCCATTTCCTGTCGCCGCAAAATCGCTCGGACCCGCGCAAGTAATTCTCTCAGGCTGAAGGGTTTGACGACGTGGTCGTCCGCTCCGAGTTCAAGGCCGACGACGCAATCGCTCTCGTCGAAACGATGATCCGTCATGAGGATGATTGGCACATCCGAATGGGAGCGAGTTTCCCTCAGGAGATCGAGGCCGTCGTCGTCGCCAAGCCGCAGGTCGAGAATGATCAAACTGGGGTGCGCTCTTGCGAAGTGGCGACTAAATTCGCTTCGGTTAGAAGCAGCACTCACGGGGATATATCGTTCCTCGAAATAACTGGTTATCATGTGTCGAATCGCCTCGTCATCATCGACCACAATAATGTGACCCGTCTTGCTAAAATTGCCGGTCACGCCACGAGCGCCTCGAGTGGCGCCAGAGGCATCAGAAGCACATCTCATCTGCCATAACTCTCGCTATTGATTGATCTGATCTCATCCTAGTGATTGATCTGATCTTATCAAAGCTTCCGATCTTGAAGAATATTGCTCTGATCCGGTCAAAGCTTCCGATCTTGAAGAATCACGAAGCTACCCGCGACGAAATCCATGGAATTTGCTGGAGCGCTGCAAACAGAAAACGAGAGGCTCTGAGAAACAGATAGGCTGAACATCAGGCTCTCCGGCGGTCGGTCATGCTGCCGGGCGATCTATCACAGCGCATTCGTCACACCCGACTAGGTTTTTAACTGGTGTATAATTCGGACATCTTGCTTCGATCCAGGATGTCTTCGTGAGCTCGAGCCGTTCAGCTTCACTGAACCTGAACGGCTCGATTTGCTGGGTTTGCCACGCTTGTGGGGAAAGGCGGCGTGCCCTTTGCTGGAAAGGCTTTATGCCGCCTGGGTCGACGGAAGCCCGCCGGTCAGTCGCGTGGGTGCTTCGAGGATGCCGAAGTCCCTGCCCGTGATATTTGTCAAGTTTGGATGCGCGAGCACGGAGGCGGCCACTTCTCCGGCCATGTAGGCATCCATCGCGGCACGATTGGTCCAGATATAAACGCCGCCATAAGTGTTGGTGGCCGGATCGGCGAGCCAGTACTTGGTCTGCAGACCTGGCATTTCAGCGAATGTCAGCGCCAATTCGCGAGACATGGCGAGATAGTCCTGTTGGGTTGCATTCTCGAGATTGAAGGTAACGATCTGAACATGCATCGGAGCTTCCTTTCTTGAGTTACGTCTGCGGGCTTCGGCTATCGCAACATAGCGCGGTGGCACGGCTGGGCCCGGTGTCTCGGTATATGACGCGACGCATGAAGTCATGACGCGGTCATGAGAGAAAAATGAAACGAGACGATAGGTCCGCCTGCGCCGCGTCAGCCGGAGGTCACATTCCCGCGCGCACGTTGTAACCTTCAGAGATTGGAGGCGATCATTAAAACGAGGAGAGGCCCATGTGCCCTTCTCAGGTAAACTGGGCAGCTTAAAGGGGGCGTATCGAATGACGAAAATTGAGAAGGCCCTAACGCGAATTCTGTTCCATCATGCCGCGTCGCGCGGGCAAAATCGCCAAATTCCACCGCGGCTGCCGGGATATCACCTCAGAATCAAAATCTGACATGTCGAGAAGGACCGCTTCTGGCGGATTGTGCTGAATAAGCCCTTTTTCGCTGATCACTGAAAATTCACAGGGTAGCTGGTGCGTCTCTCTCGTTGCGAGGTGAGGGACCACATCAACTACAGCAAAAACGATCGTTGGCGCTCGTATCAATTCTACAGAGCCTTGCAGCGGCTGAAGTCGCCAATGCGCTACATTTGCTGGATTTTCCGAGCCCCGCGATTTTCGAGTTTTTCAACACAATCGGCGCAAAGCGGCCGTTCACCTAAAAGGTGGCGGGCGAAACTGCCATAATCGAGCGAGCGTAGCGATTGGCGTCCAGGCCTTCTGCCGCGAAGCTCAAGCAACATCGTCATCTCACGATAAGTTAGCCGGGCCTGATATCGGGTTCCAGACATCGCAGGTCAGTACTTGCGTATGCAACGGGCTCCGGAACGACAGCCCGGCGCCACAGCGGAGATTTACTCCGCATTCGTTTTTGAACGCTTTCCCTGCTATTGAGGTGGGCGTGCACACGCACACCCGCCGCATCTCGCGCTCCTGCGCGCGCTCAGGCGCCCATGCCGCCGTCGATGGTGTGCATCGCGCCGGTCATCATCGCACCGTGCGGACCCACGATATAGGCGGCGAGCTCGGCAACCTCATCCGGGCGAATATGGCGCTTGATTGCCATGAGGCCGTGCAGGAACTCGGCCATCGGTCCGTTAGCCGGATTCATGTCGCTGTCAGTCGGTCCAGGCTGGATGCAGTTGACAGTAATCCCGCGATCGCCGAAATCGCGCGCGAGCCCGCGGACCATGCCCTGCACAGCAGATTTGGAGAGCGCATACGCGGCTGCGCCCGGAAAGCGCATAAAGTCGCCGAAGACCGAGCCGATCACGATGATGCGGCTATTGTCGGGCATCTTGCGCGCAGCCTCGACCGCGGCGTGATAGGGGGCGCGGGCATTTACATCAATGATGTGGTCGATGGCGTCGGCCTGGAGCGCCAACGGATCGCCCATAACGGCCGTGCCTGCATTGACGACGAGTACGTCGAGAGCGCCGCGGGACGCGACGGTTGCAATTAGCGCATCACGGTCGGCGCTGTCGGCGCGGATCGCTACGGCGCATGTCTCACCCGCGAGCGCCTCCGCGGCGTCCTTCGATCCGGCATAGGTGAAGGCGATTGTGCCGCCACTCCTTGCGAAACGCCGAACAATCGCTGCACCAATACCCCGGCTACCGCCGAGAACGAGGATGTTCTTACCAGTGAAGTCACCCATAACTACTTCCTTGAATTTGTGTACCAAGCACTAACGGCGGGCCGCAATCCTGGCGATGTCTCTTGAAGAATGGAGTTCTTGTGAAGGAACGTCAGACGCGGCGTACCCAACTCAAAAAGGCGTGGGGCCGAGCACGATGATACCGATTCTCTTGGCCAACGCGGGAAGGTCAGTCACGCCGCCGTTGGCAATGACGCGCATGGCTTCCTCAACACCGCCGGGGTAAGCAATTCCCGCGATCCGCAGCTTTGAGGTCGAGCGGTTGGCCCAGGCGTGCGGAATGTTTTTGGGGAGCGTGACCATCGTTCCGGCTTCCGCATCGAATATCTTGTCGCCGAGCGCAAAGCGCGCTGTACCTTCCAGCACAAATAGGTATTCGTCCTCATTTTGATGGACGTGCAGCGGCGTGCCGTCGCCGGGGTCCGAGACGATCTCAACGAATGAATATACGCCGTTTGTGTCGGCTGCCGGCACGCGGATCAGGCACAACTCGCCAGGCCTCGTCTGCAACCAGTCGGCCTGCGCATTCCGATCCGGGTGAGAAGTCGACGTTGTCAAATAACTCATTTTCTGTTGTCCACTTTAGTTTCGAACGTTGCCCCCAAGCATCGCGGCCTCGATCTAGGGACTGCGGAAGAACCAATCTTGAAGATTCTTGCCTTTGTCGCGGTTCGGTGCCCGGTTACGAACTTGTTACCTGCAAGAACGCGGGGGCCTCCTCGCCGATGACAAACGCTGGTTCGGTTCGGCGACAAAAACCTCAATCCAGTTCGCTGCCAAGCAGCCATCCTTGAGCCGTGCCCCGTCACGTCAGCAACTTTCAGCGGATCCGCATTCCGGCCGCCGTATCAAAATGCAACGGCTTGTCCGATTTCGGCAGGGGTGCATCCTGCGGCCCGATCGTCACCCCGTGGGGCCAGTCGGCTGGACAGACGGCGATGTAACGCGCATAGCCGCCGAGACCGCCTCCAAACTTCGGAAAGCCGATGATGACGAGCGCGCCGGTTTCCGGCACCTGATCGAGATTGGCGACGCCCTCCGCCTGGGCGTAACCATTATGCATCAGCCAGTGTTCGCCCTCGAAGTTGGGAGTCGAATCCGTGTCGAGCGGCTCATGCCCGTGGAAGAGGATCCTGCGCTCGTTGTGCAGGAACTTCAGCGCGTCGAGTCCGATGCCCGGGAACTCCTTGAGGGTTGCGAGCTTGGGATCGGGCCAGGCCTTCGACCAGTCGGAGCGCACAAAGACCACCGAGCCTTCCGGGATGCGGCCGTGAGTGCTCTCCCAAGCCTCGATGTCGGAGACCTGGAGCGCGTAGTTAGAATTGGCTTTCAATTGCTCGACGATCGAGATGACGACCAGCGGCCGGATCGCGTAGGTCGCAGGCAACTCGTCGATCGCAGGATATTCCGGCGCCCAATGTGCCGGCGGATCAAGCTGTGTGCCGAGTTGGTCCGTACGCAGCCTGTATTCCGTCGCTTCGAAACCGTGCCTCTTGTAGGTGAAGGCGTCCTCCTTCCTGGCATAGCCTGCGATGTCCGAGCCGGCTTTCGCCGGCGAGAAGACCGGTCCGGCGAAACCAGACCACACAGGAATGTTGGGTGTGATCGTGTGAGTAAGGTCGACGTATTTTGCGCCCTTCAATGCCAACTCGTAAACCGCCCAAAGGCCGCTTCCCCCGGCCGCGGCGCCAATAGAGGGCATCACAACTGCGCAGACGGAAAGGACGACGCTAATTAAAGAAATCAGTCTTGCCCGTCTTTCGATGAAAACCATTGCACGGTCCTTCGTTATACCTTGTGGAGCGAGGCAACAAAATGCCTGGTTACTCAAGCTTGTCTCAGATGTTCAGCCGCCCACGTTACGGCATAATTTCAAGATCCGGAGACACGTTACGCTCGCAACGTGTCGATGGGAGCTTTTCCGTCCGCACTCTGCCGTACCCGTCAGTTCCTGGTCAGTCGTCATCAATCACCTCAGGGACACGAAGAGCCCGCAAATATCGCCGGTTCAACAATGAGCGGCGTCGACACAGGAAAAGGAGACGTCGTGCTGCTGGGTCACAGCTATCTCTGGGATCCCGAGATGTGGCGGCCTCAGATTAACGCCCTGTCGCAGCATTATCGGATCATCGTGCCGGCTTTGTGGGGAACGGAGCCAGCGGGCCGCTCCCCAGCGGGCAGCCGCAATTTGCGCGACATCGCCGTTCATCACCCTCTAGTTCGCCGATCCTCGACACAATTCAACCGTTTCCCTTTCCGGTCATGCAGAAGCTGCTTGAGCGCCCTTTCCGGATGGTGCCTCCGGGACGCACTAAGGCCCTATTCCAGTGGCGGCCAAGTGCTGACGGTATCCTTGCCGCAGCTTCGTTTCAGTATCCTTTTCCTGCCATGCTCGCAAATGCCCCTCAGACTGACGACTGATCTTCGATCGCCGAGAGACGCCTGAATTGCCGCATTGTTTCCATCACCAAACTGGCCGTCAGCGCCCTTGCCGGCAACGTCCGTCCAATTCGCGAAGCCTGGCCCGCCCACAGCGGTGTGAAGTCGAGGCTGCCTCGCTGCTCTGCCGCAGTTTGCAAGGATGCCAAGGCTCCGAGAGGGATTGGAAACGCCGGAACCGCGTCTGCGATCGGGCCAACCTCACAAATCACCCGGTTAACCAGGGCTCGCGCAGGCCGCCCGGTGAACACGTTGGTAAGCACGGTTGCGTCGGGCCCGGCCCATCGTAACGCGTCGCGGTGCAACGGCGGCGTAGCTGCCTCAGGACAGAGAAGATATGCGGTTCCAATCTGCGCTCCAGCTGCCCCAAGCGCAAACGCTGCCGCAATGCCTCGCCCGTCTGCAATGGCGCCGGCGGCGATAACGGGCACGCGGACGGCATCTACGACCTGCGGAAGCAAAGCCATAGAACCCGATTGCGAGGCCATAGCCCGGTTTAAATTCGAACCGAGAAAGGTCGCACGGTGCCCTCCCGCCTCGTATCCCTGGGCAATGACCGCGTCGACCCCGCGGGCCTCGAGCCACAGCGCCTCTTCCACAGTCGTAGCTGATGCTATCACGAGGCAACCCGTGGCCTTGATCCGGCTCAGCAATGGCGGCGCGGGCAGACCGAAATGAAAGCTGGCGACTTCCAGCTTGGCTTCCTCAACAACGGTGCACATGTCATCGCCAAACGGTGCAAGATCTATGCGAGAGAATGACAATTGCGGGTCGCCGCCAAGCTCGCGGAGATAATGCGACAAGCGATCGCACCACGCCCGTTCATGAGCGGTCGTCATTTCTGCCGGGATGTGACAGAAGAAATTCGCGTTGATCGGGTTACTCGTCAACGCCCGCAACTGGCAAATCGTCCTTGCGGCAACCTCGGGGGACATTGGGCCGCAACCGATCGAGCCTAGCGCCCCAGCCGCACAAACCGCGGCTGCAAGTTCGATGGTACCAAACCCCGCCATCGGTGACAGCACGATGGGGTGCTCAATCCCGAGAAGGTCAATCAGTCGACGGTTCGGCCACATCTCTGAATTCCTTTATTCCTTTACCAACGCCCCGCGTGTGTGCACCACCATCGACATGAAGCATTTCTCCCGTAACAACTTCCGCCTTCTCACGATAGGCACGGCGTCGACAATTCCTTGCGGCTGGCCCATCGGCCGCAGGCCGGCAAGCAATTCGTGCATTTTGCGATACGAAGCGATTTTGCGAATGATTGCGCCAAGCGCGCGGAATGCTACTTGGAACGGTCACGAGCCGATGACCATCGCAAGCCGGTTGAACAGTTTGCTCATGCTGCTCCGCGTCACAAATTCACGATGAGCATATCATCATGTCCGAGCTGCAGCTGTGTTTCAGTCACGCGGATAAGTGTTACGACGGCAACGAATGATGCGATCGCGCCACGATATCAACGCCCGTTGCGAGCTTGCCGAATTGAGACAATGAACTCTCCCGGCAACGCGACAAGGCGCTGGGTCATGCGGGGTGCTGTGGCGCCTCCTCACCGCAATCTCGGGGATATCTGCGGCTCCGAGCGCCGCCTTGACGGCAGCTGCGACGCTGCCGCTGAGGATGCATTGTGGCCTTTAGGTCCTTCCTGTTTGTCCCTGTTGCTGATGATACTCGCATCACGAATTACCTCACTCCGCGCGTCGACTGGCGATCACTCGACGATCAGCGCCGGTTTGAGAGGGACGGGCCGCGATATGTTGTAGAAATTGGGCGAGGTCGCCATTACCGCCTGGTGGATCTCGGCGAACTGCTCCTTGGTGCCGTCGCCCTTGATGCGAACGGTGTAACTCAAGTTCTCATAGCCTTGCGGCACGGAAGGATCGATCCCGAGAAAGCCGCGGAGATCGATCTCACCGTTGGTCTCGATCGCCAGGCTTTCGAGGTTGATTCCGCGCACCGCGCACTGCGCCACGTATCCCACCGTCATGCAGGCGTTGAGCGCCGCGATCAGATGCTCCTGCGGATTGGCGAACCTGTTCGATCCGCCGAGTTCGCGGGGTTCGTCGATGTCGATCGAGAACTGGCGCGGCACCCGCTCTCCGCCGATCTCAAAACTCTCGACTTCTGCGCGGCTCCGCGTCTGGCCCTGCCAGGTCGTGGTGACGTGCCATTTCGTCTTGCCTTTTGCAGGTTCCCGCTTGACGCCCTCGATCAGCGCAAACAGGTCATCGGCATTGATGCCGTTGACGACGGTGGGTTCTACAGTCTTCTTTTGTGCACCCATGATGGGTCTCCTTTGAGGGTTTGGCTTCTAGATTTCAGATTTGGATCATTGCAGCGTCGCGAGTGCCTGCTGGATGCGCTGGCCCTGCTTTTCGTTGATCAGGCTGGAGAGCACCTTGCCGAAGTGCGGGTGCTGGGCGCCTGAATGGATGTATTGCCAGCGGTAGGCCTTGAGGAATGCGGACTCGATTGCAAGGGCCTCCGCCGCGTGAACCGCGCGGCCGCACGTTGTCGTGAAGTAGCTTCCGTCGGCTTTGGCCTGGGCCTGCAGGATGCCGTCCACCGCGGCGACCAACTCGATGAATTCGTCGACCGCGGAATCGCGTTGCTCCGCCGTTAGCCCTGCGTCATGGCGCACCCATTCCAACTCGTCGAGGATCGCGTGCTGGCTTTCCTCCTTCCAATGATAGAGGAACACGTCCTTGAACAATCCGGAGAGCCCGCTGTCAGGATCGATGCTCTGCCGATAGTGGAGCTGGGTTAACAGCTCGATATCCAGCGTCAGCGCCAGCACTGCCCAGGTACTCTTGCCAAGTACGACGCGCCCAACGGCATTGTGATCGACGTCGAATCTATAGCCGTCGGGCAGAACATCACCGACCATCGCGTCGACACGGCGGAACAGCGCCTGGTGTTTTAACTCTTCGTCGCTGAAACGAACCAATGCTTCGAGCGCCACCTGGTCGCCGAACCAGTGGTCCTCGCTCAATTCCAGGACCTTGGCATTGATGAAGCGTTCGACCAGACCAAAAACATTGGCGTAGGTGCGGCCCTGGATCTGGCTGACGAACCGCTTTTCATCGGCCGACAGAGTTGTGAACACATTTGCCAGAGAAAGGCCGTCCGGAAGAAACGTGTGGGCGGCATCGAAGTTGCGCCCCTGGATCACGTCCTTGTCGATGTCCCAACGAACTCGCTTGGACACTTCAATACAGCGTGCGTACCGTTCGTTGCCGTCATCGATACTACCGATCTCGTTCATTTGAGTCTCCTTTGCGCAAACCAGCGACGCCCATGGAGAGCTAAAGCTGGAAGAATGCGAATCGGTTTCGATATCGGACTTTTGAGTTACAGCTGTAAGGTAACCGCAGTCGCGATGTCGGAAGCCTAACGGCCGCAGACACGCCGGCGCCGAGTGACCCCTGTCGCGAGGAATAGGGCTACCGTTGTAGTCCTGGCCGTCGCACTTTCGTCATGTTTGGACGGGCTCGACCAGCGGCGCCGGGTTCGGAACAGCCAGGGTCATTGGGACTTGCTCTACGACTGCAACCGCGGGCCCACGGGAAACAACCAGACAGCGCGACAAGGCGCTGGCCAGTTCTGCAGAGGCCAACGGGTGATGGATGACTTCGGAGACGCCGGAAGCCGCCAGCAATTGTGCGTCGAGATCCTGTGCCGAAGTCGTCGCCAGAACGATCGGCAGGTTGGGCGCGAGCTCACGCAACATCGTCGCAAAATCGAGGGCAAAGCTCGCGCCGGGTTGGTGGCACAGCAGCGCGGCGTCGAAGCGCGCACTCACGGCACAGGCTTTCGCGGCTTCCTGCGGCCCCGTGAAACCGACCGGCTCATAACCAAGAGCGGCCAGAATTTCCTCATGCCGCAGCAAGCGTCCGCGGTCGGTTTCAAGCACCAGTACCGTTTCGCCGACGCCGCGACCGGCTGTACCCGATGCATGTTGAACGAGGATCGGCTGATGCGACGCGACAGACGGAAGCCAGATGTCGAAACGTGTCCCCACCCCGATGGAGCTGCTGACCTGCAAAGCGCCGCTGTGTTCCCGTACGATCGCGTGCGCGGTTGCAAGCCCAAGACCGTTTCCGTCATGACGCGTTGTAAAGAACGGCTCGAAGATCCGCTCCAGTGTCGGTTCGTCCATGCCCCTCCCCGGATCGGATATCGAAACCACGACGAAGCGGCCGGGATTGATTTCCGCCTGATTAACCCTGGTGGTCTCGCTGATCTCGCGTGTCCCGATCCCGATCTCGATGACACCCGGTTCGTCCATCGCCTGTGCCGCATTGTTGCAGATGTTCAGGACGACCTGCTGCAGTTGCGCTGGTTCGGCCAAAACGACGGCTGTTTCCGCGGTCTCGCCGACCCTGATTTCAACATGGGCCGGCAATGACGGCGCGAGCAGCGACTTCGCTTCCGCGACCAGCGTCTTAATGCAGATATGCTCTCGCCATCCCTCACGGCGGCGACCGAATGTCAGGATTTGATCGACCAGATCCCGCGCCCGCTCCGCGCCCCTCCGGATTGCAGTCAAATTGCGCCGCGGCCGGGCTTCCGCGGCGAGATGCTCTTCCGCCATCTCGGTATGGCCGAGGATGCCGGCCAGGATATTGTTGAAATTGTGGGCAATACCACTGCTGAACGTGCCCACCGTCTCCATGCGACGAGCCTGCTGCAGGCGTGTCTCCAGCCTCGCGCGCTCCTTTTCCATGGAGTGCCGCTGCAGTGCATATACGATCGTATCGAGCGCCATCCGCAGCAGGCTAAGTTCGCCGGTTATGCGACAGCGTCGACCAATCGCGTCGAACCCCAGGACGACGGTGCTGCCGTCCTTATTGACATTGGTCGCGCAGGCCCATCCTCCCAGGCCAAGCGCGACACACGCGTCCTTGTTCTCTCCGATCGGCAGGCGATCGACGCATGGAACATGGACCGTTCCATCGCCAGTAGGGACGAACCGAGCCGCAAGCGCGGGTGCGCGCTCCGGCCAGCCTGGCGAAAAACTTACGCCTGGTTTGCACCAGACGTGCTGCCGCGGCGTTGCGCCGTTCGACACAAAATAGGCACGGTCGCAGCCGATGCATTCTGACATATCGGCGAGAGCCAGTGCGATCCCGGCATCGATAGTATGCGGCTGCGCGTTGAGGAAGCGCATCGATATCCCCGCGATCACGTGCTCGAACGCAGCACGCCGCCGCAGGGCGATCGCGCGTGCGCGTAATTGCAGCCCGAGATATATCAGGGCACAGAGCAGCAGCAGTGACGTCGCGTAAAGTGAAACCCAGTATTGACGCGCCGATGCGCGTGCTGCGATCTGACGCTCCATAATCAGCGCGCGCACCGCATCCTGCCCACGCGTGGTCGCCGCAGCCATCAGCGCCTTCAGCGCGGTATCGGTTAGCGGCAACAGGTCGTTCAGCAGCCCACCATGCGCGATCGCCGCCTGTATCGAAGCGCCGTCGTCACCGGGGTTTGGCAAGCGTGCCAGCTGTTCCAGTCGATACTTGACATCACGGGCGGCGGCCGGGGACGTATCGAGCGTAAGGTGCAGCATGGCGGCCGAGAGTGTGGTGGCGGCCGCGACCACTGGCGTGCGGTCCGAGGCGGCGAGGCGGGCGCTGAATATGCCGAAATAGAGGAAGGAGTTTCGCAGCAGCGCATTCCTGCTCTTGAATTCTTCGATCAGAGTTTGCTGCCGATGTGCTCCTGTCGCCAGAACATCGATTGCCGCATTCTCTTCAGCGTCCGAACCCGCGGCCCTTCGCAACTCGTCGATGGACTCGTCATACGCGTCGGTCAGGCGCGCCAACACGTCGTAGTTTTGTGACAAGCCGGCGCGAGCCGTCAATACCTCGCGATTCAAGGTCCGCTCGAGCCTGATAAATTGATGAAGTGCCTCGAATTGCCTGTCGAAGCTTGTCGAATTCAGGTTCAGGCCGCCTAGCAGCAACCGCGTCAGCAGCAGGAGAAGAAACGACACCAGAACGACGACGGGCGTCATCTTCATGGCGCACCTCCCACTGGAACGCCGCGGTATTTTCCGGTCAAGGTCCGGAGATAGGCGACAACCGCGCTCACCTGCTGGTCCGTCAGCGTTGAATTCAACTGCGCCATTCCCATCTTGCGAACGGCATCGTCAAGAGTTGGGGCGCTGCCATCATGAAAATAAGGCGGCGTTGTCGCGACGTTGCGCAGACTGGGAACGCGCAGAATTTCCGGCTCCGGCGACGCCAACGGGTGGAATATTCCATGCCGCTGAAAAAGATTGCCGCCAATGTTCACGCCCTGGTGACAGGAGACGCAACCCAGCGATTTGAACAGGCGATATCCGTCCTCCTCATCCGCAGACAGGGCGCCAGCGTCTCCTGCAAGCCAGCGGTCGAACCGGCTGCCCGGCGTAACCAAGGTCCGCTGGAAGTTCGCGAGGGCATCGACGACATTCTCGGCGTCGGGACCGCGACCGTAGGCGGCCACGAATTCGTGGCGCAGCCCGGAATCGGCGTCGAGCTTCTCCGCAATCTCCGCCAGACCGGCGCCCATGATCTGAGGATTTTGCAAGGAAGCTGTGACATCCGACTCAATGGTGCGGATCTTTCCCTCCCAACCGAAACGGAAGCTGAGTGCGGCGTTGAATACGGTCGGCGTGTTGAGCGGAAGGGTTGAACCGTCGGAACCGGCGTCGTGGCTCTCCTTGCTCGCACCATTCGTGCTGAGGTCGTGGCACGAGGAGCAACTGCGCGAATTGCCGCGAGACAGGCGAGAATCTCCGAACAGACGTTCGCCAAGCCTGACCTTCAAGGCGTCGATCCGTCGAGGCTCGGGAACGGGAGTGATGGGCTCTTCGGAGATGAGGCTGTTCGCTTCCTGCGACCGCCCAATCGGCTGCGGAACTGCGGAAGAGAGCAACAGGCCCGCCGGGATCATGACGCAAATCATCGTGATCCGGCGCCGGCGGCCGGCAAGCCGAACCATACCGCCTCTTCCGCGTAAGGTCACGTGAGATAAAGGATTTTTGCGCGGCATGCCGGGCGATTTCTAGTCAACGCAACTCCACTCAGATTGGTCCCGCCGTCCCGGGATTATTTATTGATTGTGAAGCTGACGCGACGGCGGGCCGGCGCGTCGGATCTCCCCCCATGATCTTGCCAACGGCAAGATCAGTTATCCCGGCCATGTCTCACGATCTGTTCGATCTGCGATCGATGGGGAATTCCCATATCCCGCAGTGTCCGGTCGTCGTATTTCGCCAAGGCGGCGAGCGCCTCCTTGACCTCGTGCTCGCGATGCCGCTTTGCCCAGCGGCTTGCGATGCCGCGCCAGATCATGGCCAGCCGGAATGGATGGACCGATCGGTATCGGTCGACTTCGCGCCGAGGAGATAGCAAGCCGTCTCTTGTCGATGGCATCCGGGTTCCGGGTGCGGTTCGATCGATGGCGACTTCACGCTCGATCACCGTCAAGTCGGCGCGCGAGGCGGACGAAACGAGCGAAATCGATTTCCCTTGTTGGCGCGGGGGAGGTTCGTGGGGCGGCGGGGCACCGGCCTCGCTGCCGATTGCTGTGACCGCAGTCGCCGAAAGACCGTGCAACGAAGCGCCGTATAGAGCAAATCCTTCGAGGAAGAACCAAAACAGCGACGGCCAGATCGAGTTGGGCTGCGCCATCGCGGGTCTCGTCTCCGAAAGCAAATCTGCTTCCGTTCTTGAAATCTCCGCAGTCGGCGTCAATCGTTGGGCGGGAACGTCACGCCCATCGCGTGGCGCAATAGGCGAGGCCTGTTCCGGCATGCTGTGACGCCTGACGGCGGCGATCACCGATTGAGAATTCAACATCGGACACTCCGACAGATTGCTGGTGAAGGAAGGACATTTCTGGCGACCCGGCCTGCACGTCGAGTGCTGCCGTCGGGTTGGTACAACTTGCCGCGACCGCCTGCCTGGCAAGCACGCGAACAAGAAGGCGCACCGTCAGCCTCGCGTCCCGGACGAAGACAGCGCTCCGCGCGGGCGCCCCGGAGACGACGCCAACACCGAAAGACGGATCAACGCCGTCGGAGGGTGAAGCCGGCAGGCGACCGTTGAAAACAATGGATAGAATTGGCGTTTCGACATGAGATTCTCCGTCAACTGCTACGGAGACTCTGATGCCCGCGAGTTACGCAATCATCACCCGTACGGACAATGCCGTTACAACCGTAACTTCGCGCCGCCACATTTTGGTCATGTTCAAAACGGCTCGACCGGCAGCGCGAAAATGTAGCCGATGCCGCGCTCGGTCTGGATCACGCTCGGCGAGCTTGGATTGATCTCGAGCTTGCGCCGCAGCCGCAGCACCTGAACGTCGATGCTTCGGTCAAAAATATCCTCGTGTATCCGCGTAGCCTGCAACAAATTCTCCCGCGACAGCGGCCGTTGCGGCGATTCGAGAAAGGCCAGCAGCAACGCATACTCGCCTTTGCTCAGCACGACTGGTGTCCCATTGGGGTCGAGCAGCCTGCGGTTGCGGCGCTCAAGTTGCCAGCCATCGAACCTGTATCCACCTCGTTCCGGATCGCGGGCGCGGGCGGCCCGTCCCATTTCCTGCCGCCTCAAGACCGCACGGACCCGGGCCAGCAGCTCCCTGAGGCTGAATGGTTTGACGATGTAGTCGTCCGCGCCGAGTTCGAGGCCAACGATTCGATCGATCTCGTCGGGGCGATGGCCGGTCGTAATGATGACAGGAACATCCGAATGAGAGCGGATCTCCCGCAACATATCCAGCCCGTCCTCCTGGCCGAGCCGCAGATCAAGAATAATCAGGCTGGGAAGGGTCCCGGTAAGATGGCGATTGAGTTCTGTCCGGTTTGAGGCCGGCTTGGTCGGTATATTGTGATCCGCCAGATACCTGATCACCATTTGCCGCAACGAGGGGTCATCATCAACGACAACGATATAGCCAACATCTGCAAGCATGAATTGATCTCTCAACTTTTCTTGTGACTAATCTGTGTTGCTGCAATTCGAATTTCGACCGGAATATATATTTGCGATCCGGCCCGCTGCCCGGACCGCGACGTAGCGCAACG
This sequence comes from uncultured Alphaproteobacteria bacterium, assembly GCA_963836765.1. GTDB lineage: Bacteria > Pseudomonadota > Alphaproteobacteria > Rhizobiales > Xanthobacteraceae > Bradyrhizobium. Next base: position 115,841 of record CAWILG010000029.1, on the reverse strand, counting down.
AAATTCCGGCTTCGGCGGCGACCTCGGCTGGCTCGAAATCCGGATCGACAAAGCCGTCCTTGATCGTGCTGGAGATGCGCACAAACAGTTTGTCGCGAGCGCGCCAGATGGGCGGAGGGTCAAGTGGCGCAAACAGCGCACCGACGAGGTCATAGACCGCCAGCTGCAAGTAGGGGTCGGCAGAGGAAGGCGTGGATTCCGTATCGGCGTCACCAATGAGGTCGAAGAGGCGACGACTAACGCGCGTTCTGCGCTTGCTAACGCCACCCAGTGGCTCGAATCCAAGGTGGGACCGCACCGATTTGCGCGGCAGCCGAAACGTCAGCCACTGTGTGCTTCTGAAGCGAGAAAGATGTTTCACCGGCCGCGCCGTATCGACGAGCGCGACATCGCCCTGAGGCATTTTGTCTACATCTTGGAGACGCTTCGGTTTGTCTACGTCTTGGAGACGCTCCGGTCCCGCGACGGTATTATAGCTTCCGACCAAACCTTTCTGTGACCCGAGGGGGTGGGTCTCGGGGACGTGATGATTCGTGATCAGTCTGCGACAGCGATGCTGCGTTTTTTGTGCGCATTTGCACGCATTTTTCGCTCGTCTGCGAGAAGATTGCGCCTGCGAGAGGATTGTGTCGTGGAACCATGTCGATTGCGGTTCCAATCGACGAAATTGAAACGTTTGAGCCAAAGAGCTCCTCCGCCATTTGCACAACAACTTCCGATAAAGCAAGGGGCGTTTCAAGAACTCGGCAAATGCGTCAGATATTCATAGACCGCGGTGAGCTCTTCATCGCTCATTCTTCCGATTGACTGCCATGGCATTTCCTTGCTGAGTTCGCGTCCGTTGGGATCAGCACCGGTGTGCATCGTGGCGGTGAACTGCTCAAGCTTCCATCCCTTTACAAGACTGAGATCGGGCCCGAGCGGCGCAACCTGGCCCGGCACTCCGCCAGTCAGCTTGGGGCCATGGCACCCGCGGCAATCCTGATACGACAGGATGTACTCGCCATACGTCAAAGTGGGACCCGCAGGCGGCGCCATGATGGGATCGATGGATACGGGGTTTCCCGTCGGCAGCATGCCGGCGCCCAGCAAGATGATACCCAACAGGTTGAGATGATCCGGATGATTGTCGGTTGGGTTTCCGATTGCCGGCAGGCGGCGGATATAAGCGATAACGGCACGAATATCTTCGTCGCTCAATTTTCCGGCATTGGTGTAGGACATGACGATCAGCCAGCGGCCGTCCGGGTCGACGCTGTTGCGAATGGCCCGAAAAATGTCGCTATCAGACCACCGGCTCACTCGTCCGACGGGTGTCAGATTAGCGGACACGAACGACCCGATAGGCATTGGAAAGTGCTCGCCGATGTCAAGGCCTCCCGTGAGCGTGCCGGTCTTTGAGTGGCAAGCGCTGCAGAAGCTGTCTGAGATCGCCTTTCCGCGCTGAATTTGTTCAGGCATGCCGGCTACCTTTGTGATCGGGGCCGGGGCGCTGCGGGAATGCAGCTTGAACAGCCCGACGACCATGATTAGGCTTATCAAGGTGACCGCGGTCGACGATAGCGCTGCCAGGCTCGTACCGCCCCATTTGATGAGCCCATTCTTTGTCCGCCATGCGCGAAGGCTCAACCAGGCGAGCAGTGCGGCGATGATGATCAACACCGCGAAAGCGAGCAAATCAAACATTGAACATCCCTTTTAGGTATCACGCAACCAAAGTTGGAAAAGATCGATCACGGTCATCCGCCGGCGCGCAACGGAGACCTTACAGCCGAAAAAATGCAGAACTGTTTCGACAAGAAGCATGTTCCGTTGCAACCGTAACGTCATCGCCCCAACGGTGGCGAAAGCCTAACGGCTGCCGACACGCCGGCGGTGAGCGACCACCATCGTGGCGCCCCGCCTTGCGACCGCTTCTTTCGAGGCAGCCGTCATCGGCGCCCTCGCTGCGTTCGAGCGATCAAGATCGGAGGAGCGCGGATACGCCTTGGCTTCGAAAGCGGAGCGAATTGGTTGCGGCTGTAGTACGTGGCGGGGTCTTGCGAACGCGCCCCCGTTATTCACTCAAGCCGCAGTCAACTCAACAGCCGCGGCAGATGATGAGTTTGCGATCAACTGCGTCCTCCCCAGTAAGGCGCTCGAGATCGCTGGGGTTTTGTGACGGCACGTCGCCCACACGCGGTTGGCGGTGGCCGACCGGCGCCCTGCCCATCAATCGCGCGCCCTGTGTCAATGAAAGAGGAGCCATCGCAGTGGTGAGGGTTCCGGGCAACGGTCTTGCCGTTCCCGCCGTCTGCGCAATAGCCCCGCGGCTGCCAAGCAAAGACAATACAGCTGCGATCTTGATCACGTTTCGCATGTCCATCTCTCCCGAAATCTGCGCGCGTCGCTAAATGCAACGCGACCGACGTGTGACCTTGCGAGGGCGAGATTACGAGTGGATGTTATGGGGACGCTGAAGACCTACAAACGTAACATGGAGCTTGAGCCGCTGCACCGGCACGCGTGGTTTTTCCCGGCTGCCCATAACAGGATCGTGGTTCACCGCAACGCAACGTCTGCTTTGGCCCAACAGCCAGCTCGGGTCGACGTTCCTGGTGCGAAACGCCCTGGCCAAGCCAACCAAAACAGCTCGCGGTAACGACATACTGCCGCCGCATCCGAACGTTGCAGACGTAACGCAAAAGCAGCGCCACGAAACTGTCTCGACACCTGCTCCTGTGAAATTCGCCGCATCAGGACCGAGACCATGCGGCGAGCATCGGAAACGGTATTTTGACCCCAGGCGAGGCAATGGTCGCGCGGGGTCTAGTTGGCAAACGGCTTCGAGAGAACGAAATGTGGCCCCGCACGGATCTCATTGAGCTACTCGGCATCACCCATCCAATCATCCAAGCGCCGATGAGCGGCTTTAGCGGCCCGGCATTGGTTGCGGCCGTCTCCAACGCGGGCGCGCTCGGCTCGCTGCCCTGTGCCGCATTGCCGGCACAGACCGCGCGCGACCAAATCGAAGAGCTACGTCGAGCCAGCAACCGGCCGTTCAACCTGAATTTTTTCGTGCACCCTGTGCCGAGCATTGATCCGCAGGCGGCGGGTCGGGTCCGTGAGCGTCTTGCTGCCTATTATGATGAGTTCGGTTTGGGCTCCGTGCCAGAGCCAAGCGATCCGCTTCCTCGTTTTGACGAGGAGCGACTTCGGATGGTGCTTGACCTGAGACCGTCAGTGGTGAGTTTTCATTTCGGTTTGCCGCCCGCTGACACGATGAAACGCATCAAGCAGATTGGAGCCGTCATACTCAGCTCGGCGACGACGGCTGCCGAGGCGCGAGTACTGGAGGCGGAGGGTGCAGACGCCATCATCGCCCAAGGCCTTGAGGCAGGCGGACATCGTGGAACCTTTACCCAGGGCGATGGCGCAGGGCTGATCGGCACGATGGCTCTTGTCCCGCAGGTGGTGGACGCCGTTGGCGTACCGGTGATCGCTGCCGGTGGCATCGCGGATGGCCGGGGCATCGCCGCCGCGTTCGCCCTGGGGGCGAGCGGCGTACAGATCGGTACCGCGTTTCTTGGATGTCCTGAAGCAACGGTCCCGCAAATCCACCGAGATGCCCTGCATGGTGCCGCAGACGAGGATACCCGACTGACGAGGGTGTTTACCGGGCGGCTTGCTCGCGCTTTGCGCAATCGCCTGATTGATGAAATGGGGGACGCGGAGGCACTTGAATTCCCGGCTCAAGCCAGCCTGATGCGTGCGCTGTTGCAGGCCAAAAGCGATGCGGCAAGTCGAGCGTTCCTTCCCCTTTGGGCGGGCCAAGCCGCGTCGTTGATCCGCGATCTGCCCGTGGCAACCTTCATCGATACGCTGCTGGCGGAGACACGGGGGCGGTTGCCAAGCCGTTAGCAAAAAGGCGCCGCATGGCAGCGCATTTCCACTGTTGGCGATTTTCGAAACTCACCGCTTTGTCGAATGTCCGCTTTGCGCGCGAGCGCGCACCGTTCTCGTATAAGCATTGTTTGCTGCATAAGCATTGACGGCGCCGCCGGGTAGCTCCAGTCCCATTCTGCCGGCAGGCGTTAGAGCACCTCCATTCAGCACATCCCGATTCGGGAACTCCGCCTGAAACGCTCCAGGCTCGGAGATGGCCTCTTGCGCAAGTGCGGCGGTCATCGAAACTGTCGATAGCAGAGTTGCCGCGACGACCGCCGTGAGTCTGACCATAATCTTCTCCATTTTCTTTTTCTGCGCGGGAATTCACGCTGGCGCTCTCGGTTCCTTCCCATCAAATTTCTCGATCCTTCTACTCGGGGATCATTTGGTGGATACTATTGGCATCGACAGATGTTCAGACTTTTGTCGAGCTGCTCGTCGAGTTTGCGTTGCTCGACATCGAATGCCGACATTTTCTGCTGCTCGATCTGTTCAGGGGCGGAATCCGGCGAAACTTGACGCGCGCGCGGCTGCAGGTGACCGATCGGCGCTTGGGGTATCGGAGCTACCGCATTTGCTAGTGGCCGGGCATACCCGGCCGGGCTGCTGACGACGACAATGCAGACCACGGCGGTCATACTTGGAAGCCGTAACGGCATTGGTCACTCCCTCATTTGTGTGCTTGACCAACGATCGAGATGTTGGGTTTGCTTCGCATGAAGTGGCTAGGGAGTAGATAGGTCAGATAATCTCATATTCCCCTTAAATACGAATTCATTCTTGGTTTGGTCGGCAATCCTACGATCGCAACCGGGCGCCAGCCGGTCCGAAGATCTGCCCTGGCGCCCGCCGCGTTTCAACTCAATACGACTCGGGTTCGCAGGGGGTATTGCCACCTACCCAAGGCTCCGTAGCAAATGCACCAACGCGCGGCGCTGGGATGCAGACCTGGCCATCAAGATACCGAGCGGCGGCAGGTTCACTCGCATTGGCGTTCTCAGTGACATGCCGCCTGGCTGTATGGTTATCGCGAGCCATGGCAGGTGTTGCGAGCATGGCGACAGCAATCATTCCAGCAGACAAGAGTTTGATTGTGGTCATTCAACTTCTCCGTTACGCGTGAAGGAAGCCAAAGAGTTGGCTTCCGCCGTTTTGATGTGGGTACCCATGAGAGCTTTTTGCATGAGGCGCGGCGGGCACCGTCCGCTCTGCGGCCAAGAGAAACCCCCTCCGTGGGACAAGCGGGGGTAGCCGCTCTCTCGGTGATATAGTCGCGAAAATCTGGCCGCGCCATTAAATAGGATTTTAGGATCGGTCTGCCGGATGCGGGCCGTCGCTTGCATCATCCTGTCCGGGGTCAGGACACCTCTGCCACTTGGAGCTTGGCGCGCACCTTGCCGCCATCAGCCAACTCGACAGCGGGATTGAGAATCACCTGATCGCCCGCCTTGACGCCGCTGTTGACCTCGACCTGCTGTCCGAGGTCGCGCACCAACGTCACCTTGCGCAGATGGACCACGCCATTCTCGACGACCGCGACCTGTAGCCCACCCTTGTTGAAGATCACGGCGTCTGCGGAGACGGTGAAGCTTGGCGTCTTGCGTGGAATACGCAGTTCGATGGTGCAGTAGATCCCGGGCGCGAGCGTCCCGTCGGGATTGGGGATATCGATTTCGGTCAGCAGGGTCCGGGAGCCGGGCTGCAACGCATCCGCGATCCGCGTCACCTTTCCGGGAAAGGTGCGATCCGGAATTTCGGGCACGTGCACGACAGCGTCGATTCCCGGTCGCAGCCCGAACGCCTGGTCCTGCGGGACGAAGGCCTGGGTCCGAATAACATTGCCTTGCATGATGGTGAACATGAAGGTGCCGCTGGTCGCATCGGCCTGTACCAGGCTGCCGATATCGATGTTGCGCTGGGTGATGACGCCATCAAAGGGGGCGACGACGCGCTGATAGAGCTTCTGCTGGTGCAACACCTGCAGCTGGGCTTCCTCCGCCACCACATTGGCCTCTGCCACGGAGACACGCGGCCTCCTGCGCCTTCAGGGTCTGAATGTCGGTGGTGCCCTGCTGCGCGGTCAGCCAGCCTTGCTTGACCAGCGGACCGTCGCGATCCCAGGTCACCTTGGCGAGTTCGCGGTTTGCCTGTGCCTGCTGCAGGGCGGCCCTAAGTTGTCCGAGCGTCGCCTCGGCTTGAGCGATCTGGTGATCGAGTTCGGGCGCCACGATTTCGGCCAGCAACTGGCCCGCCTTCACCCGGTCACCGATGTCGACTTCGCGCTTGTCGATATAACCGCTGGCGCGGGCAAAGATGTTGGCGACCGAAAAAGCCGATGTGGTCGCCGGCAGATTAACGATTTCGGTGCCTGCGCTGGGTCGCACCGCCGCAACCCGAACCTGCGGGACCAAATCCCGGCTTTGCTTCGCCGTGACGACCACCTGACGATGCTGCTCATAGTGACTCCAGGCTCCCCAGGCCAGCGCCGTCGTCAGAACGAGAGCAAGCCCGAAACCCGCAAGCAAGCCAGCCCATCGTCTCTTGTCAGGACGCAGGGGTGCGGACCCGGTCTGATGGTCAGTCGCCGGCGGCTCAATATCCAAAGGACGATTGAAGTTCATTCCAGCACCTCGTCGAAGACCCCGTGGTGTACCTTGCCATCGTTGCCTTTGCGCAGCATGGCGAAGAGATACGGCACGACCAGCAGCGTGGTCGGCGTTGCGAACAATAACCCACCGATCACCGCGCGCGCCAATGCCGCGTTCTGCTCTTCTCCCGGAGCTCCGATTGCCATCGGAATCATACCGACGATCATGGCAGCAGCGGTCATCAGCACCGGCCGAATCCGCGTATGTCCGGCCTCGATGGCGGCCTCGAACGCAGTCTTGCCTGCAAGCTGTTGCTCGCGGGCAAACGTCACGAGCAGAATGGAATTTGCCGACGCAACGCCGACCGCCATGATCGCACCCATCAAGGACGGCACGTTGAGCGTAGTCCCGGTAATAAACAGCATTGTGAGGATTCCGCACAACGTCGCCGGCAAGGCCAGAATAACGACGAAGGGGTCGCCGAAACTCTGATAGTTCACGACCATCAACAAGTAGACAAACACCGCCGCGAACAACAGCCCGATGCCGAGATCGAGAAACGCCCCGTTCATGCTCTGGATCTGGCCGATCACCTGGATGGTGTTTCCGGGCTTGAGCTGCTTCTGCAAATCCGTCACGATGTTGCTGATCTGGCTGGCGACGCCGCCGAGATCACGGCCCTGCACGCTTGCATAGACCTCATAGACCGGCTGGACGTTGGCCTGATTGCTGTTGGTGGGGACGCTGCCGCGCCTGAACGTCGTCACGTTGCTGAGCAGGCCCGGCACGGGGACGTCGGCCAAGGATGACGAAATTCCGGTCGAGACCGGCGTATTGCGCAGATCATTCAGCGAACTGATCCGGTTCTCGGGCGTCTGTACCGCGAGATAGTACGGAATTCCCGATTTGGGATCGGTCCAGAAATTCGGCGTCACCTGCTCGGATGAACTCAGGCTGACATTGACGTTGGTCGCAATGGTATTCGCATTGAGCCCAAGCTGGGCGGCCCGCGTTCGGTCGATATCGGCATAGAACGCCGGTGCATCGACTTCCTGCTGCAGGTGCGCATCCGCGATCCCCGGTATGGCTGCGATCCTTCGGCGCAACTCGTTCGCAACGCGGAGATTGTTGTCCTTATCGTATCCCACGGCGCGAACGTCGATTTGCGCCGGCAAGCCAAAATTGAGGATCTGGGTGACAATGTCGGCTGCCTGGAAATAGAACGTGTCTTCCGGGAACGCAGCAGGCAGTGCGGCCCTCAGCTTGCGCACATAATCACTGGTCGGCCGGTGGCCTTCCTTCAGCGATACCAGAATGACACCGTCATTGACGCCGATAGTCGAACCATCCGTGAACGCCAGATTGTAGGCACGCGCCGGCAGTCCGATATTGTCGACGATCAGATCACGCTGGTCTTCAGGTATGAGTTCACGAATCTTGTCCTCGACCTCCTGGAAGATCTTTTCCGTCGCCTCGATCCGCGTTCCAGCAGGCGCGCGCACATGAAGCTGTATCTGTCCGCCGTCAATGGAAGGAAAGAAATCCCGACCGACGAGCGGAAATGTGACAACTCCAAGCCCAAGCAGCAACAACATGAATACCGGAATGACGTAACGATGCTTGATGAGTTCAGTGAGCGAACTTGAATAGCGGTGGCGCATGGCCTCGAAGTTGCGTTCAAAGGCGGCATGGAAACGGGCAAATGGACCAGCCGTCGCTGCGTCCGTCGAACCGTGATTTTCGTCCTTGAGCAACAAGCCGATGACGATAGGCGTCAGCGTTCGAGACAGGCCGTAGGACGCCAGCATCGCGAATACCACCGCAAGGCCCAGCGGCGTAAACAGATACTTTGCCGGCCCTTCGAGGAACACCACCGACGTAAAGACGCAACTGATGGCCAGCGTCGACACCAATGTCGGAATGGCGATGCCGGCGGCACCGTGCAGCGTGGCTTGCGGCAGAGGTTGTCCCTCTTCGGTGAGCAGCCGATGGGTATTCTCGATCGTCACCGTGGAATCGTCCACCAGAATACCGACCGCCAGCGCAAGTCCGCCGAGCGTCATCGTATTCAGCGTTTCGCCGAGAAAATACAGCACGACCAGCGAAGTCAGGATCGAAAGCGGAATCGAGATCATAACCACCAGCGTCGAACGCCATGACCCCAAGAACAGCAGGATCATGAGCGCCGTGAGGCCGGCTGCGATCGCGCCCTCACGCAGGACACCGGCAACCGATTGTTTCACGAACACCGACTGGTCGAACAGCTCGTTGATTTGCATGCCCGGAGGTGCGGCGGCGCGCGCGGTTTGCAGCGCATTGTGCACGGCGTTGACAACGCTCAGCGTCGATGCATTGCCGTTCTTGATGATGCTGAGCAGGACAGAATGGCGGCCGTTCTGCCGCACCACATTCTGCTGTACCAACCAGCCGTCGTGGACCTGGCCGACATCCTTTACAAAGATCGTGGCGCCGTTGACGACCTTGACTGGAATATTGTTGAGGTCATCGATGGTCGCGGGCGTCGCGTTGGTCCGGACGGCATATTGAGTGTTGCCGAATTTTGCCGTGCCCGCCGGCAACGTCAGGTTCTGGGTGTTGACGGCATTGACGACATCAAGCGGGGTAAGCCCCTTGGCGAGCAGCTTCGAGGGGTCCAGATCGACCATGATCTGGCGATACTTTCCGCCGGTCGGCGTCGGCAGCGTGATGCCTGGTATCGGGGCCAGCTGCTGCCGGATCCGATAGATTCCGTAATCGTAAAGCTGCTGTTCGTTGAGCGTGTCTGAACTCAAACTGATCTGCAACACCGGCACGCTCGAGGCGTTGAATTGCACCACCAGGGGGGCCTGAATGCCCGGCGGCAACAGCGCACGGATGGCGTTGGTCGCCGAGACAATCTGCGCAATCGCGAGGTCGAGATTGACGTCCGGCTGAAAATAGATCTTTTGCACGGAAAGTCCGGCAAGCGTCTGCGCCTCGATGTTCTTGATGCCGTTGACGTTTGAGCTGATGGCGTACTGGCTGTAAGTGGTGACGCGCTGCTCCATCTCCGGCGTGCTGAGCCCGGTATAGCTCCAGATTACGGTCACGACGGGGATATTGATTTCCGGAAAGACGTCGGTCGGCGTCTCCCAGCATGCGACGACGCCCAGAAACAGGATCAGGGCGGCGACCACATAAAACGTGTGCGGAAACCTCAGGGCAAAACGAACGATACCCATCCATTCATCCTCAGCTACGGAGCCGGCTGGGCCTGGAACGCCCGGCCGGCTTCGTCGTAAATCGATGCAGTCAGCAAAGAGGTCATGTCGGATCCTCCAAATAATTCAACGCGTGACTGACGCCGCGGCCGAAGCCGCGAACCATTGATCGGTTCTTTCCGCTCGCGACAATTTCCTGCTGGCGGTTGGCAGTGATCTGCCGCGCCAGTTGACGAAGCTGTTCATTGTGACCGTACTTGATCTCCGCCTGCGCCATATCGGTGGCGCCGCGATCGAGGGACATTATGATCGCAGCAAAATCGCGATCAGCATCGCCAGTTGGCTTCACCACCATATCCGCCAACATCCTGTTCATCGCGGCATCATTTTCTGCTGCGAACGGCGCCTCCGCGTGGCAATCCGCGCGCTCGTTGGGGTACTGGATCGGCATTGCGCCGGGGACGTGATGGCTCGACATCGGATTGCGGACGCACGCGAGCGACGCAGTCGCGACCAGTCTCGTGGCTGCCAGCGAGATCACCCGCTTGCGAACGAAAGAGCGCGAGAGCACCGTCATCTCATCTCCCACACAGATAAGCTCACGCGGCCGTGAATGGCCGCGGGCCTGCTCGCGCGTTTCCCGAATGTATTTCCTTCTCGGAAGGTTCGCCCAAAGATATTCCTGACACGCAGATAGTTCTCAGGAATATTTCGAACATGGCGGCTCGGTGCACTGTTCTCAATTAAAAACGAGTTTAGTGTCACGTGATCACTTTCGTGTCGCTGGTAGTTATCGGGGAACGAGCCGCCCCACCCGAAATCGCACGACTATTAAATTGCGGGAGGAGCAATCCATGAGATTGACCTCGGCATTCTCGTTTCACCGAGGTCATCTCGCCGCCGCCATACCTGGCCGTCAGATTACCTTTGCCGATCGTGATCGGCATCCGTGCTGCGACGGGCTATCAACCGCACACATGAACAGGCTGCCGGCGCCACCCATGCGCGGTGTGCACGCGGCGTTGAACGACATAACAACCATCGCTTTCGGCGTAAGAATCGCTCGAAGCATACGGATAATTGTACGGATAGCTGTAGCCGTCGCTGTAGTCGTCATAATAGTAGGGATCGTAGGATCCGTAGCCTAGGCCCGAGCCGAACGCGAAGCGGCTTCCGAAGCCGCGCCCATGAAATCCGTGGCCGTAAAATCCACTACCGCGAAAGCCGCCGAAGCTGCTCCCACCGTGGAACTCGCCGGCCATATTGCCACCATGGAATCCGCCACCGATACCTCCGCCATGGAAGCCACCGCCTCCGAAACCGCCGCCACCGTGGAAACCACCGCCGCCTCCGAAGCCTTCACCGCCATGGAAGCCGCCACCACCGCCCATGCCGCCCCCGTGGCCGCCACCGCCTCCACCACCACGCGCAAGGGCCATGGTTGGAGAAGCCAGGCCAATGGACGTGACTGCCAATAACCCGATCGCTGTTTTAAGCAACATCGACATTCTCCGTCAGAGATACAGCTCCCAGCCGGGACTTGTGACCTTGAATTGGGAAACGCATTGAAGAAATGCCACCAGCTGCGATGCGTCCGCTGCTCAACTCTGCGCGAGCCTTGTTTAGCATCGCGACGCCGGGCACCATGTTCGCGAGCGCCGTCGTGAGCGTCCGAACGAATAGTCAATATCGGGCCGGGATTGGCGACGATCAGCCTAAGCCAGAGGCGGCGGTGCCGTTGTACAGCCACTGTCGAGTCTCTTCGCCGCTCCATCCGGGAGCCGCGAATCGCGGCGTGGGAGCGGTAACACGTTGGACCGGGCGTAAGTGACCTTCGCGCGGTGGGAAGCGATGCACCGGCGCGGCGTTGGCAGAAGCACACAAAGTGATCAGAAGGCCTACGGCCAGAAACGCTCGCATCGTATTTACTCAGGTATGATCAATATCGCGCCGATATGTGCGCACGCGCGGCCGCTCGCCAGCGCTGATACGACTTCACGATTGGTCAAATACCCCGCAAGTACTGACCTACGATGTCTGGAAACCGATATCAGGCCCGGCTAACTTATCGTGAGATGACGATGTTGCTTGAGCTTCGCGGCAAAAGGCCTGGACGCCAATCGCTACGCTCGCTCGATTATGGCAGTTTTCGCCCGCCACCTTTTGGGTGAACGCCCGCTTTGCGCGGCGGGTTCAACTGGTCAGCGCAACACTCTAATCTTTCATCTAGGATGGAGTGTGGAAATGAAACAGCGACGTCGCATTTATTACTCGGCAGCCCAACGGTCTGAGATCTGGGATCGCTGGCAGGCTGGGGAGCCGATGAGCGCGATTGGGCGCCGGTTTGACCGGGAGTCCTCTTCTGTCTTCTCGGTGATCTCGCCAACGGGCGGAATTCGTCCTCCGGATCGACGCCGTTCCAAGCAAACACTCAGTCTTTCTGAACGAGAGGAAATCTCTCGATGGCTCAGCATGCGCTACTCATTTCGGTCGATAGCGACCCACTTGGGACGATCTGCGTCAACCATCAGCCGTGAAGTCCAGCGCAATGGCGGGTCGGACCGCTATCGGGCAGCCCCGTCCGATCAGGCTGCCTGGGATCGAGCGCGGCGTCCCAAGCTTTGCAAGCTGGCTTGCCGTCCGTTCTTGAGGCGGACAGTATCGACCTTGCTGCGGCGTCAATGGTCCCCTCAGCAAGTTGCCGGCTGGCTCAAGCGCACATATCCGAGGGAGCCTCGAAAGCAGGTGTCACACGAGACGATCTATCGCAGCCTGTTCATTCAGGCGCGCGGCGTGCTGAAAAAGGAGCTTCTTGAGCACCTGAGGGCGAGGCGCACGGTCCGCCGATCCAGGCACGCCAGCATGAAACGAAACGGGCTCGGCCAGATCAAGAATGCCGTATCCATCAGCGAGCGACCGCCGTCGGTTGAAGATCGTGCGGTGCCGGGTCATTGGGAGGGCGACCTGATCGGTGGATCGGGGAATAGTTATGTCGCAACGCTTGTCGAGCGCCATTCGCGCTACGTGATGCTGGTCAAGGTTGCGAACAAGGATACCGAAAGCGTTGTCTCGGCACTGATCAAGCAATCGCAGCGATTGCCCAGCGAACTTTACCGGTCGCTGACCTGGGACAGAGGCAAGGAGCTCGCAGACCATCAACGCCTGACATTGGCCACCGAGGTCGAGGTCTACTTTTGTGATCCACGATCTCCCTGGCAACGCGGGTCGAACGAAAACACCAACAGATTGCTGCGTCAGTATCTTCCGCGTGGCACCGATCTGTCCTTGCACAGCCAGGCCAGGCTCAGTGCCATTGCAAGGCAGCTCAATGAAAGGCCGAGAAAGACCTTGCTCTATCAGACGCCGGCTGAGAAGTTCGCAGAATGTGTTGCAGCGATCGGTTGAACTCGCCGCCGATTGTGTTGAAAAATGTGTTGAAAAACTCGGAAATCGCGGGGCTCCGAACATCTCCCAAGTGTAGCGCGTTAGCGATTTCTGCCGCTGCAAGGGGTTCGAAACGTTGTGTTCGAGCTCTCGCCCGGTCCCCCAAGGCTTGGCCCAGTGGTATACCTTCGGACTCAGCGTTGAGCATCAGATGTTCGTCTACCATTCGCAAGGGCGTATCACCGCTCGGTCAAGGTGGGCCACATTCTGCTCAAAACCCTGTCCTTGATCACATGGTGATGGAAAAGCGCGGCAGCGGAATGTAGCAGCGCCACACCGATAAGTACATTTGCGATCAATCCATGCGATGCATTGACGCTGCGCATGAATTCGTCACCACCGAATTTCGGAAAGTGCCAGAGGTTGAACAAGGGAAACCCATGCGCAAAAACATTAGTGATGCCTAGCGCGACCATGATAAGAAGCAGCAGATCGAGCAGCCAGTGCGTCACTACCGCTGCCAGGTGGAGGACCCCGCGGTTAATCGGCGGCAATCGACGTTGGGATTGTGCGCGCCAGAGTATCCCTAAGACCACCACGCTGGCGAGCGCAAATCCAAGCAAGACATACACAGACCAGATGTCGACCCGAAGCGGGCCACGTGGCAGACGGCTGGCTATCCTGCCAATCAAAAACTCGATCGCAACGAGGATTGCCGTCGCCCAGTGCAGCGTTATCGTCGTGCGGTCATAGCTTTCCGGCGGGCCTTCAAAGGGATCGGTCACGTCGCGGCTTAATCCGCTTCTTTCTAGTCAGGCGTACTCTCATAATCTCGCATCTCCCGAAACCACTCAACGAGTTGAGCTCGTCAAAGCCATAGAGCGGCACTGACTCCCCATCCACCAGCGAACTAAAGACATTGAAGCCGTGGCGAGCACGCCGGCGGTCGCATAATCGTCATCCAGCAGCCCCTTACTACGTGGCGGCGCGCGGTCCACGACGCGGCGTGCCGTGTGACTACGTAATTTTGGCGGGCATTGCCCGTATGGCAGCGGCGAGCAATCCGACTGACACGAGCTTGATTGCTGTCATAGAATTTCTCCTTTGCGTGAATCAAGCCAAGCAGAGCTTGGCTGTACTAACGTAATGTGGGTAGCGGCGGATCTTATTAAACGCCACGCCTGCTCACGATCATTCAACGCGTCGTGACAAACTCCTGGGCTTTAAGAACCAGACGATCACCGGCGATTATAACAAGGACTCGTTTCAGACGACTCGCGGCACGGCTGCAATATATTGATCGATTGAACGTATCCGCTAACTGTGGCGCGACGTGACAGCAAGACAATGACACTTTTTTAGTCGATTTCATCGTTGCCGCAGTCCACACCAAGTTTGAGGCAAGGCTAGAACATGACACCTTTTAGAGATGTGGCCCCCCTCCCTGAGTTCGGCAGGCGACCGCCATCCGAACTGCGCCGCAGGTGGCCTGCGACTTAGCATCGATGTCAATGCCGCACCCCGCGACCGGCTCACGGCCCTCCACGTGCCGCCGGCGAGATTCCGTTATCCCCCCACGGTCCACGACGGTTGAGGATAGAAAAGCAACGATGACCCGGAACACACAAACCATGACTGGCCTGTCCGACCCGAAGCCCGCGCCCTTCGATCATGTGCAACAGTTCGCCGCGGTACTGCCGTCAGAACGCAACAAGGCGCCCTCGATTCAGACGAGCGACGCAGCTTCCAGCGCTATCCTGCGACAGAGTTTCAGCCCGACAAAGCGGCACTTCGCACGGCAGCGGAGCGTTATCTTGTCGACACCACGGCGGAAGCCACGGTGGCACTCGCGAAGGGCGCCGATCTACCTCGGCAGGAGCTGCTGCGGGGCATGAACATGGCACCCGGCGGCACCGGCGCGCTGATCGCGATACTCAGCGAACTCAGCGCCATCTGCCCGACGAACCGGAGCTAAAGCTGCTCGGCGCCGACCTCAGGCATCTCATCGCCTCCTAGTTCAACCGTGGCAAGGGATCGCGCGTGCGCCGGCGAGAGCTTTGCCCTCGATTTTGCGACCATGTTGCGTGAACTCGCGCCCAATCTGCCGATCGTTCTGGCGACGACTTCGGCACAGGATCTCGACGCACAATTGCTGGCGGCTTCTGGCGTCTCCGAAGTCATCCATCACCCGTTGGCCTCTGCAGAACTGGCCAACGCCTTGTCGCGCTGTCTGGCTGGGTCCCGTGGGCCCGCGGTTGCAGTCGTAGAGCAAGTCCCAATGACCCCGGCTGTTCCGAACCCGGCGCCGGTGGTCGAGCCCGTCCAAACATGACGAAAATGCGACGGTTAGACTACAACGGTAGCCCTATTCCTCGCGTCAGAGATAATGCTGTAGCCGCTGGCCGGCAGATTCTCCGCATCAACGCGCGGAGAATTCAAAATTGTCAACATAAGCCTTTAAGCTGGCGCAACGCCAACGGCCGCCACGTCAAGGTGCTCAGCCTAAGCTTCTTTGTTGAATGGGGTAAATCATGAGCACAGAGCAGAAAGTAGCCGTGATAACAGGAGGATCTCAGGGGATCGGTGCCGCTGTCCTTCAGGCTTTCAGGGAACGCAACTACCGCGTTGTTGCAACATCGCGGTCGATCAAGCCGGTCTCCGATACGGACATTGTGACCGTACAAGGTGACGTCGGGGCTGCGGACACAGCCGAGAGAGTGTTCAAAACGGCGCTTGAGAAGTTCGGTCGTCTCGACACGCTGGTTAACAACGCCGGCATGTTCATGGCAAAGCCATTCACGCTTTATTCGCCGCACGACTATGCGATCTACATGTCGACAAACGTGACGGGCTTCTTTCACATGACTCAGCGTGCCCTGGAATTTATGGGCAAACAAGGACGCGGCCATGTCGTCACGATCACGTCAAGTCTTGTCGACCAGCCGATGAGTAGCGTGCCCGCCGTATTGGCCTCTCTCACAAAGGGTGCGCTGAGCGCCGCAACGAGATCGCTCGCAATCGAGTATGCGAAGACAGGGGTCCGCATCAACGCCGTGTCACCGGGAATAATCAAGACGCCGATGCACCCGCCGGAAGCGCATCAAGCGTTGGCGACGCTCCTTCCAATGGGCCGGATGGGAAATGTGTCCGACATCGTAGACGCAATACTCTACCTGGATGGCGCGGAGTTTGTCACCGGGGAGATCCTTCACGTCGACGGAGGACAAGCGGCCGGCCACCACGTGGTGCAGGGCCCTTAGCGCGAGGCGGACAAGAGTGGCAATGAACGAGGAGATTCAGGTCGATACGACCTAGATTGACGGTATCGATGCCCATTATCGATCCAATCTATTTGATCGATGATCATAGCCGGACCATGTCGTAGGGCCAGGGAGCAGACGGGCGACCGGCTCGTCGCCTAACCAACGGAGGACCTATGTATATCCGCAACACGCTTCTCGCAACCGCCTTCACCCTGGCTTCACTGGGACTCGCTCACGCCAACGGCCTGCGTCCCATCGAGGGACAGAGCGTTAATCTCGGCGATGTGTCCGGCGTCGCCTACTACACCGTTCAACCCGATGGATTCCGCGTTGTCACGACGCTTGCGCAGGGCGAGGCAGGAACGCCGATCCGCATCGTCTCAGTGCTGGCGCTCGGCCAGCATGTCGTTCTCTCGACGCCGCGCCAGGCAAGTGTGCTCGAAATCTACCGGAACGGAGACACCTGGTTGTGCGCAAGGAAAACGCACCCTCCAATTGAACCACAGGGCAATCGGCACCTTGGCACGCGGAAGGGTGCCAGACGCCAAAATTAGGTGCGCCGGAAAATCCGTTGTCGTTACCTTGAATTGAGCAGCGGGACCAATGCAAGAGAGACCGTTACATTAGGTTAGCATTGTCGGTTGCATCAGCCAAAGACATCGTAGCTGATCGGTGCGATGAATACGAGAAGGCCGCTGTATGAGTAAAAGAAGCACTCAGCGATGCTGTTGCTGCTGTTCTAAATCCAGCCATTGCTGGACCGCTTCGTGGGCAACCAGGGCACACGCCAACTTTGACCCAGATCCTATCGGCTCTTCGGTCTTAGTCCGAATTCTTTCCAACCTGCCGAAAGCAGGCAGCAAATGAACGCCGTTGCGGCTCCAGCGAAAATCATCGAGTAGGCAAAGCCGCTGACCGACATTCCCAAATAATACGGAACGGTGGCCATGATCAGTCCGCCGAACGCACCGGAAATCCAGCTCGCCCCGAGTCTCTTGAAGACTTTAAAGCCCGCCCTCCACTGCCGCCAATCGGTCCAGAAACCCGAGACCGATGCAATCAGACCCAACAGCAGCATCTGGTACAGCGGCATACGGATCTTGAACGCATAAATCGAAATCAGCGCGGTTAATACCGGCCCGCCGACCAAATATACCAAAGACCGCTTCACGAGGCCTTCATCCACCAGCTTAAGCAAGGTAAGGCCTCGTTCTCTCGTTACGCAGCAGATTTAGGGGCATCGACGCGATTGACGACATCGGTGGACGTGCTGACGCTATGCCAATGTTCGGCCTCCTTCGCTCTGGCCCGTTCAGCGTTGCCAGCGAATTCCACGGCATCGCTGCCGAGAAGTAGGTGGCTCGGCAATTCGTCGCTGTCCGCTAGTTCAAGGAGCACCGCGGCAACCCTTACGGGATCTCCATTTTCCCTCCCCCAATGTCCGGCGAGCATCTTCTGCAGGGCGCCAACGCTTGGCTCGTAATCGGGCAGGATCACGGTCGTCGTGGCGCTCGCCCGGGTGCCCCAATTGGTTCGCATGGAACCTGGCTCGACGGCACACACAAAGACCCCAAATGGCGCGGTTTCTTGCGCCAGCGCTTCGGTAAAACCTCCGATTGCCCACTTTGCTGCGTGGTAAGCTGCGCCTCCTGCCGTGGCCATGCGGCCTCCCACCGACGATATTTGCAGGATTTTCCCGCTGCGCTGCGCCCGCATTACCGGCAGCGCTGCGCGGGTGAGATGCACAACACCGTAAAAGCAAGTATCGACGAGGTCCTGAAAATCCTCGGCACTGACCTGCTCAAACGGCCGGATGTCGCCATATCCCGCATTATTGACCACCACGTCGAGCTTTCCGAAGGTTGTGACTGCAAGCCCTACTGCCGCCAAAGACGCCTTGGGATCACGGACATCATGTTGAATGGCTCGAAGTGTGTTTGGATAGCGTTCAATCAGATCCTCCAGTTTCGACGGGTCACGCGCCGTCGCAACGAGGTTGTGGCCGTTGACCAGTACGGTTTCAGCAATAACTCGACCAAGGCCGCTTGCGGCGCCGGTCACGATCCAAGTTTTTTGGCTCATTGTCATGTCCTGAGTTTGTTGTGGCGAGGGAGAAGTTCATGTAGGGACCGGCCAAGCGAGAGCCCGATTGGACTTTGTCTCGAACTGGCAGCCGTCACGGCGCCCATCTCGTGAAGACAAAGTCGTGATTCTTTACCCGCGCCTCGTGACATGCAAAGCAAGTCTGATGCTGGGCCTGATCGACGGGCTTGCCATCGACGAAACGGCCGAAACCCCAGCCACCCGAGGCGGCGTATTTCTTCGAATCCTTCACCATCACCTGAACTGTCGTGGCTGCACCGGGGATCGACGCCGGCTCGAATTCCGGCGACCGCACATGCTTCCAGGCCAATTTGACCAGAATGGCGCCATCGGGAAACGGCAATCGGTTGGCCCGATACGCATTGATCGCCGCGTCGTTGCCAACGACTGCACGCAGCTCATTTAACGGATCAGCCTCCTGCGCCGGTGCAATCAACGGCCAACGACGATAGCCGTCAGGAACGGCGACTCCGTAAATTGGCGACACGTCTTTACCGTTAGGCGACGCCATCGCTGCGAGCGCAATGATAGTCGTCGTGATAGCAAGCGTGGACGCCGCCAGCAGAAGACGGTTCATTGAAATATTCCTTTGAGTTTATTGCGTAGCAAGATCGATCACGGCCTTTGCGAAAGCCTCGGGCGCTTCCTGCGGAAGATTGTGGCCGATGCCGCCTTCGACCAACCGGTGCTCATACTTGCCTGAGAACTTCTTGGCGTATGCGGTGGCCTCCGGATGAGGCGCGCCATTGGCATCGCCTTCAAGCGTGATGGTCGGGACAGAGATGGTTGGGCTCCCAGCGAGCCGATTTTCCTGATCGTCGTACCGCGACTCGCCCTCGGCAATGCCGAGCCGCCATCGATAATTATGGATTACCACATCGACATGATCAGGATTATCGAGCGCTTGCGCGCTCCGGTCGAAGGTCGCGTCGTCAAAGTGCCAATCCGGGGAAGCTATTTGCCAAATCAGCTTCGAAAATTCCCGACGGTACTGAGCGTAGCCAAGCTTCCCGCGCTCTGTGGCGAAATAGTATTGATACCACCACTGCAATTCGGATTTTGGCGGTAGGGGCATATTGCCGGACTGCCGGCCGCTGATTAGGTAGCCGCTCACCGAGACAAGCGCCTTGCAGCGCTGGGGCCAGAGTGCCGCGATGATGTCCGCTGTTCGCGCACCCCAATCGCAGCCGGCCACCGTAGCCTGGTCTATCCTGAGCGCATCCATCAAGGCGACGATATCGGTCGCGATTGCCGCAGGTTGACCGTTGCGAAACGTGTCAGGGCTAAGGAAACGCGTCGTGCCGTAGCCGCGCAAGTATGGCACAATGACCCGATAGCCCGCCGACGCCAGCATCGGCGCGACATCGACATAAGTATGGATGTCGTAGGGCCAACCGTGCAGCAAGATGACGACGGGACCGCCGGCAGGACCGACCTCAGCATAACCAATGCGCAGGAGGCCCGCGTCGATCTGCTTGAGCGTTCCAAACGACGTAAGAGGAGTTGCCGCGGCTAACGGAGCTCGCGCCGCCGCAGGATTCGATTGCGCTTCCGCAGACGAGCTAAGTCCAAGTTGGACCGCCGCGAAAGTCATCGCGGCCACTTCCAAAAAACGGCGGCGATTTTGATTGAAAGTGCTGGACATGATATTCTCCATTTCTAACAAATAGCTTGCTCGCTCGGAGGGCGCGCGCGACCGAGATAACGTTGATGGGGCAGACCGCTATCGAATATCTTGCGCGTCAGCGTAGCGACCGGAATGCTGCTTGGAGTTCGGCGCTGAACAACCCATGCGCGCCCGATGCGTGCGGGGCCCCACCCAACCTCTTTTGGCTGCTGCGAGAACCCGTAGCCACGCATGGAGGGCAATACCAGATCGAAGGCATCAGCCGCATCCCCACCGAACGCGGTTGGATCAGTAAGCGGACCGATAACCTTCAGCAACTCCAGAATCGACCCGGGCCAGCCATGGGTGATGATCAACGGCAAAGCATTTGGATGGCGCGAGCGGACGTGAATGAACTGGATATCGAGCCCGTCGATTTCGGTCACGAACATCGGCAGCGCATTAAGTTTGGTCTCGACCTTGCGCCAGTCGTAGTCCGTTCCCCAATAACGCACCAGCGATTGCAACTTGGCCAACTGAACGCCTTGTGATTGATCTCCTGCCGTTTCACGAGGCAGCCAGCGCGTCGCCGCGACACGTCGGCGCAGGTCAACGAGGTCATTTTCTGGAATATCGACGCGGAACGGGCGGATGGCCCTGCTATCTGCAGCGGCCAGCAACTGCTTCGGAATGAGGCTGGAGGCTGTCGCGACCGCTGCGGCGGTGAGCAGAACCCGGCGGGACAGCGGCGAATCTTCGTCAGACACGGTTCTATTCCTTCGGGCGGCGGGTTTTGGCGGCGTGGAGCTCACGCTATGACTTGCTGTTGCCTGCGCTCGGGTTCTTAAATGTCGTGCCGTCTAGAGGTCTTTGGTTTAGAAACTAAAATGTTCTAAATTGCGGCCCTGGAGATGCAGTTTGACGAGCGATAGTCAGGTCAGGTTCGGTCTGTTCCGGCTTGACCTTGAGCAGCACAAACTATGGCGCGGCGAAACTCCCGTGCGTCTCTCCGGCCGGGCACTTGACATTCTTTGTTTGCTGGTCACGGCCAAGGGCGATGTCGTTACCAAGGATCAGATCATGACCCAGGTGTGGGGAGGTTTAGTCGTCGAAGAGAGTAATATCCACGTCCACATCTCGGCGCTCAGAAAGGCACTCGAAGAGAATGGAGAAGGTCAAACGTTCCTGCTGAACGTCAGCGGCCGCGGCTATCGCTTCGTAAACCCGGAGTCGGTGGTTGCGGCTCCGCACTCCGTGACTGTGCAAGGCCCTTCGCTTCCAGATCGGCCATCAATAGCAGTACTACCGTTCACCAATCTCAGCGGCAACATTGACCAGGAATACTTCGCCGATGGCGTCGTCGAGGACATTACGACAGCGCTGTCACGGATGCGCTGGCTGTTCGTAATCGCTCGCAATTCAAGTTTTACCTATAAAGGTCGCCACGTCGACGTGAAACAGGTCGGACGCGATCTCGGCGTTCGCTATCTGCTGGAAGGCAGCGTGCGCAAGGAAGCAAACCGCGTCCGTATCACCGGACAGTTAATCGACGCCGAGACGGGAGCCCACCTTTGGGCGGACCGCTTTGATGGCGGGCTGGAAGACATCTTCAAACTTCAAGACGACATCACTGCAAGTGTGCTTGGAGCTATGGGCCCTAAGCTGGAACAAGCCGAGATTGCACGTTCCAAGCGCAAACCAACCGATAGTCTGGATTCATACGACTATCTCCTGCGCGGCATGACCCATGTTTACCGAGGCACAAGTGAAGACATCAACAAGGCCCTGGCACTATTCGAACGAGCGCTCGATCTGGACCCTGACTTCACGACGCCGCACGGTATGGCCGCATGGTGCTATTTGTGGCGAAGCGCCAACGGGTGGACGACACAACGCGAGACAGACGTCGCCAAAACCCTGCGCCTTGCGCAATGGGTAGCGGAATCGGGCCGTGACGACGCTGTGTCCCTTGCATTCGGCGGACTAGCTCTCGCTTATGTGGCGGGCGATCTTGAGGGCGGCCACGCGCTTATCAAACGCGCGCTGATGCTCAATCCCAACCTTATGGCTGCATGGTATGCAAGCGGGTGGGTAAAATCGTTTCTAGGCGATACCGATATGGCGCTCGATCATCTAGCACGAGCCATGCGATTAAGCCCACTCGATCCGCTGATGTTCCTGATGCAGGGGGTAACAGCGCTCGCCCATTTTGTTGCCGGCAACTATGCGGAAGCTATTGCGTGGGCGACCAAGGCCGAGCAGGAACAGCCGAACTTTCTCGGAGCGATCCGCAACATAGCGGCGAGCAATGCGATGTTGGGAAACATTGAACAGGCGCAAAAAGCTCTGTCCCGCGTTCGCTATCTGGATCCGGCTTTGCGGTTATCTAACCTGAAGGACCGCGTCGGCCCCTATCGTCAGGAAGACTATGCGCGGTTTGCCGAGGGGATGCGCTTGGCAGGCCTACCTGGGTAACAAATTCGACAGGATGCTTAGTCCGCTTTGCGCCAACAGGCGACGTTTCTATTGATGAACTCGTGTCGCAGATAACGTCGCTGGGGCGGGCGAAAACCAGCCGACCTATGCCTTTAGCGCAGAGGTTCGGCGGTAGATCACGTGCTGCTTCAGCCCGAGCTTGCCACGTATGACCAACCAAAGGCTCGCAATCGCGGCCAGGTTCACGACAATATTACTGGCGACGAACAGAGCCGGAGCCGATCTCGGCGATTGCTCCGCTATCCCGGAATTGAATGAGCCGCAACGGTGCCCAGGCAAGCGCCGTCGCGCCGAAAGTGAACGACCAGTAGCTCATCGAGAACGGTTGCTTGGCGATCCATGGGATAAGGCGCAACAGCACGAACGCCTGCAACAACCCATATCCAATCAGCGCGCAAGCAAAGATATCCGGTGGGCCAGCGGTCAGGTTGAGATAGGCAACCGCTCCAACGGGGGCCGGCGCGCCTGGCCCAGACGGCGCTGCAATTATACGAACCGATCGGCGAGACGACCGAAGACTTGCCTCGCTTCGCGGTGGTGAGGTGGCTTGAGCAGAATGGACAATAGCAAAGTCAGAATTTTCGGGCCCACGGTTCCAAGGGCGGCGCTCAGAAATCGGGAGAGTGCACCCGAAGGCGAAGACGATCGAGGAGGTGCGGAGTTGCAGGACGTGCTTGGTCAGTATTCCGAGCACCGGCTTTTTCAGGTGCGAGCGGTCAGAAGGGCGGCGCCGATAGAGATCGGTGCGGCGCTGAAAAGCATGCCAACGACTTAAGGTAACGCGACGAGCGACCTCTCGAGAAACCCAATGAAAACAGGGATAAATGGCGCGCCCGAAGAGATTCGAACTCCTGACCCCCAAATTCGTAGTCTGGTGCTCTATCCAGCTGAGCTACGGGCGCGTTTTTCGCGTGGCGTCTTGGGCTCGAAAGCCCGGATGCATCCGAGATCGGTTCGGAAACGTCGCGAAGAGCGCTTTAGCTACCCGCTCCGGCCCCGATTGGCAAGGTCCGGAACGCGGGTTCTGTCGATCGATTTGCTTGCGATTTGCTTCCGATTTACCTGCGATTTACTTGGGCAAACGGAACGAAAACGGCCGTAAAGGCGGCAAAACGGCTGCTTTACGCCCGCGCCCGCTCGTGGCGCACGCTCAGCAGTTCCACCGGACGGTCCGGGATCGCGATCCGGAAGGTGGCGCCGATGGTGCCCTCGACCAGATGGATGTCGCCGCCATGGGCGCGGACCAGTTCGGCCGCGATCGCAAGCCCGAGCCCGCTGCCGCCGGGCCGGCCCGAGGTCTGGAACGCCTCGAACAGGTGCTCGCGCGCCTTTTCGGGTACGCCGGGGCCGGTATCGGAAACCTCGATGATCGCCACCGTGCCTTCGCGGCGGCCGGTGATCCGGATCTGAAGGCTGGCGGCATCGCTGTTGGGCCGGCTCTCCAGCGCCTGCGCCGCGTTGCGCACGAGATTGAGCAGCACCCGGAACAGATGGTCCGGATCGGCGTCGATGGTGAGCCCGCGCTCGATCGCGCTGATCCAGGCCAGTGAGGCGTCGGCCGCGAGCCCGGCCAATTCGCGCACTTCGGCCACCACGGGCTCGACCATGATGACGCGGCGGTCGGGGGCGGCTTCCTGGGCCCGACCATAAGAGAGTGTCGACTGGCAGAACGCGATGGCGCGTTCCAGCGAGCGCATCAGCTTTGGCGCGAAGCGCTGCACCCTGGGGTCCGGCACGCTGGCGAGCTGGTCGGACAATAGTTGCGACGACGCCAGCAGGTTGCGCAGATCGTGGTTGATCTTGGATACCGCGAGCCCCAGCGCTGCCAGGCGGCTCTTCTGATGTAGCATCGAGACGAGGTCGCGCTGCATGTCGGACAATTCGCGCTCCGCCACGCCGATCTCGTCGCCGCGCTGGCTCGGCACGATAATTCGCGCCGAACTCTCGGGGTTTTCGTGGAATCCGACCAGGTTTGCGGTCAGCCGCCGCATCGGCCGCACAAACAGATAATGCATCGCGAGGTAGACGAGCCCCGCGGTGAGCATCCCGATTCCCAGCGAGACCAGCAGCAGATTGCGCGAGAAGCGATACATCGCCTGCCGCAACGGCAATTCGTCGAATACGACCTCGATGAATTGCGCGCCGCCGGGAGCCGGTCCGACGACGCGGATCGCCTGGTTGCCGGTCTCCAGCATGGTTTCGAAGGAATCGACGATCGCCGACCACACCGTCATCGTCCGCGTGTCGATGTCATGGTCGATCGAAGCCGGCAGGTCGGCGCTGGCGAGCAGCCGGCGCTGTTGTCCCATCTTGATGGCCACCGCCCGCGCGCCGACGCTGGTGAGAATCTGCCGCGCCAGCGAATCCGGAACCATCCCTAAGGGCGCGGCGTCGAGTACCAACGCCGCGGTATTGGCCGCCGCCAGCCGGTCGTTGAGCCGGTTCATCCGGAAATTCGCGATCGCGGGCACGTAGATCATCAGGCCCGCGATCACCACCAGGGGAATGGTGAGCAGCAGCAATTTACCGGAGAGGCCGAGCCGGCGCAGCGGCGTCGGCCGTGGCTCTTGCGTTACGGTCTGGTCGTCGGTCACTGACACCAATATCTGCCTTCGAAACCTCTGTTTCCAGAGGGCTGATTTCCTGAGCGCAAACAAACCCCAAAACCGACGCCTGTCCGGCGGCTCGCGCTCTGCGGTTCAGGATGCGTCCCCGCCACCGAACCGGTCAAATTACGGATCGCTAATGTCTGCCGGTTCCAGTAACGGTCATTAACCGCCGCCTCGACCGTAAAAACCCCGCGAAATCAGATATATTCGCGCCAATTGCGACGTTTCAAAGAACCCCGATTGCGGCACCGCGCAACATTGACGGAAACGGGTCGCTACCGTATAAGCCGCGCAATTGTCCGCGATGGCCCGGTCTGACCGGGGGCGGCTCATTTGGGCCGTAAATGGCCTCGTTTTGGGCCGACCAGCATCACCGGACTTACCTCAATTTTCTTTAACCAGCGGCAAATTGCCCGGTCAGCGGAGAACTACCCGTGAAGCGGACTTATCAACCCAGCAAACTGGTGCGCAAGCGCCGTCACGGCTTCCGCGCTCGTCTCGCCACGACCGGCGGCCGCAAGGTCCTCGCCGCGCGCCGCGCGCGTGGCCGCAAGCGTCTGAGCGCCTGAAGCCGGGCGTCTTCCGGAGATCATTATGGATCGGCTAAGGCAGCGGGCGGACTTCCTCGCCGTTGCCAGTGGCACACGGGCCAACGGCACGGCGTTCGTGCTGCAGGCGCGCGCGCGCGCCGATGATGGCCCGGTCCGGATCGGTTTCACCGTTACCAAAAAGAACGGCAACGCCCCCCAGCGCAATCGCATCCGGCGCCGGCTTCGCGAACTGGTGAAGCGGCTCGACGTTATAACAATGCGACCGCACCATGATTATGTGCTAGTCGGCCGTCGTGCTGCACTTGATCGCGACTTTGCGACCATGCTCGAAGATCTTCGCTCGGCGCTCCGCCGCCTCGACCGGCCGGCGCCGTCCAAGGCGTCTTCTGGAAACAAGGCGTCTTCGCAAAACAAGGCGTTTGCGGGCGACCAGGCGCTTTCGAGCGAAGCGGCCACCGGTTCGCGTCATGAAAACGCGCCCGAAGCAGACACCGGCACCAGCCGTCAACCGAATTGAATGACGAGACCTTGAAACGATGACCGACAATCGCAACACCATCCTCGCCGTCATTCTGTCCGGCATCGTGCTGATCGCCTGGCAATATTTCTACAAC
Source organism: uncultured Alphaproteobacteria bacterium (assembly GCA_963836765.1). GTDB lineage: Bacteria > Pseudomonadota > Alphaproteobacteria > Rhizobiales > Xanthobacteraceae > Bradyrhizobium. The sequence goes on along the minus strand of CAWILG010000029.1, from coordinate 89,500 downwards.
GTGCCGCAGATGGAAAAGCAGCGCGCGCAGACCCAGACGCAGGCCGAACTGCTGAAGCCGACGCCGCAGGCGACCCCGGGCAGCACCACGCCGCAGGCCGGCGCCTCGCCCTCGGCCAACGCGCCCGCGAACACTACGCCGGTCTCGGCCGCGCCGATCGTCAGCCGCGATACTGCGATTGCCGCAACGCCCCGCGTCAAGATCGACACCCCGCGCCTGACCGGCAGCATCTCGCTGAAGGGTGCGCGCATCGACGATCTGGCGCTGGTCCAGTTCCGCGAAACCGTCGATCCGACCTCGCCCGCGATCGTGCTGTACTCGCCCTCGAACACCGCGAGCCCCTATTACGCCGAGTTCGGCTGGGTTCCGGCGGCCGGCTCAACCGCGCGCATCCCCGATCAGACCACGATGTGGGAACAGGAAGGCTCCAACAGCCTTTCGCCGACCAGCCCGGTGACGCTGAAATATGACAATGGTGACGGCCTCACCTTCCACCGCACCATTTCGATCGACGACAGCTATCTCTTCACCATCAAGGATGAAGTCACCAATCTCGGCACCGCGCCGGTCACGCTTTATCCGTTCGCGCTGATCTCGCGCCACGGCACCCCGCAGGTCTCGGGCTATTACATCCTGCATGAAGGCCTGATCGGCTATCTCGGCGAGAAGGGCCTGCAGGAATATGCCTACAAGAAAATCGACGAGGCCAAATCGGTCAGCTTCGACGTCACCAATGGCTGGCTCGGCATCACCGACAAATACTGGGCGTCGGCGCTGCTGCCGGACACCACCGCCAGACTGCAGGCGCGCTTCTCGTCCAATCTCGTCGGCACCACCCGCAACTACCAGACCGACTATCTGCAGGACGCGCAGACGGTTGCGATTGGCGGCACGATCAGCGCCAATGCGCGGCTGTTTGCCGGCGCCAAGGAAGCCCGCGTCGTCGGCATCAACTTCCCGCTGGTCGGCCTCGGCGGCTACACCAAGCAGCTCGGGCTCAACCACTTCGATCTGCTGATCGACTGGGGCTATTTCTACTTCATCACCAAGCCGATGTTCCTGGCGCTCGACTGGTTCTATCACCTGGTCGGCAATTTCGGCGTCGCCATCCTGCTGGTGACCGTGCTGGTGAAGCTGCTGTTCTTCCCGCTGGCCAACAAATCCTATGCCTCGATGGCGAAGATGAAATCGGTGCAGCCGCAGCTCGCCGCGCTCAAGGAACGCTATCCTGACGACAAGCAGAAGCAGCAGCAGGAGATGATGGAAATCTACAAGAAGGAGAAGATCAACCCGATCGCCGGTTGTCTTCCCGTCGTGGTGCAGATTCCGGTGTTCTTCTCGCTCTACAAGGTGCTGTTCGTCACCATCGAAATGCGCCACGCGCCGTTCTTCGGCTGGATCAAGGATCTGTCGGCGCCCGATCCGACCAATCTGTTCACGCTGTTCGGCCTGCTGCATTTCGACCCTACACAGCTGCCGATCTTCGGGCACTATCTCGCGCTCGGCATCTGGCCGATCATCATGGGCATCACGATGTGGTTCCAGATGAAGCTCAATCCGACGCCGCCGGATCCGACCCAGCAGATGATCTTCGCCTGGATGCCGCTGATCTTCACCTTCATGCTGGCCGGCTTCCCAGCGGGTCTGGTGATCTACTGGGCCTGGAACAACACGCTGTCGGTGCTGCAGCAGAGCTTCATCATGCGCCGCAACGGCGTGAAGGTGGAACTGTTCGACAATCTACGGGCCACGTTCGGTCTGAAAAAGGCTGAGTCGAAAGCCTGACGCTATCCCGTCATTGCGAGGAGCGAAGCGTCGGGCCCGTCATTTTTTTGGTGCTGCGGCGTGATTCATTGCGTGGATCGATTCGGAGCACGTGATGGACATTCGTATTCGGCAAGCGGAACGTCGGCAGGCTGGTTTTGAGCTGGTCGATCTTGAGAGCCTGGTGGTTGACGACCACTCGGTACGAGCGGTGTGGTCCTTCGTGGAAGGCTTGGACCTTCAGTCGTTCTACGATCGCATCAAGGCGCGTGGCGAGATACCTGGTCGGCCTGCGACCGACCCGCGCATTCTGCTTGCGCTTTGGCTGTATGCGACAGCCGACGGGATTGGGTCGGCCCGCGCGCTGGCGCGGCTGTGCGAGCATCATACGATCTATCGCTGGATCTGCGGCGGGGTCGGGGTGAACCACACGATGCTGTCGGAGTTCCGTCTGGAGAGCGGCGAGTTCCTCGATCGCCTTCTGACGAGCAGTCTGGCGGCTTTGATGAAGGAAGGCCTGATCACACTGGACGAGGTCATCACCGACGGTACCAAGGTCAGGGCCGCGGCAAGCCGCTCGTCGATGCGGCGAAGGCAAACCCTGGTGGAATTGGAAGAAAAGGCCCGGATCAGGGTTGCCGAGTTGAAGCAGGAATTGGAGGCCGATTCTGCGGCGGGCGAGCGGCGGCTGTCGAAGCGTCGCCTCTCTGCAGCCGAAGACCGCGCCCGTCGTGTTGCGGCAGCGTTGGCGAAACATCCTGCAGCAACGCCGAAGGACGAGAAAGACCAGAACGAGGGGGGCGATCCCCCGCTGGCCGGCGGCGGCAAGAGCGGCAAGAAACCCAAGGAAGAGCGTGTCTCGACGACTGATCCGGACGCGCCATTGATGCGGATGGCGGACGGTGCCGTGCGGGTCGCCTATAACGTGCAAGTGGCGAGCGCCTGCGGCTTCGTGGTCGCGATCGAGCCGGTCCAGCGGCGTAATGATCGAGGTCTTGCGCCGGCAGTGGTGGCGCAGGTCCAACAGCGTTGTGGCAAGCTGCCGACCCGCCTGCTGGCCGACACCGGCGCGATGACCGCCGCCGACATCGCGACGCTTGCGCAAACTCACCCCTCCATGCAGGTGTTCAGTCCGCCACCGGCCTGCAAGACGTCCTCCAAACCAGCAAGCAAGGCGCGATACGAACGCAACCGCGCAGCCGAACCGCAATGCCTGAGGGAGTGGCGCGCCCGCATGGACAGTGAAGAAGGCCAAGCGGTCTACAAACGGCGCAGCAACACCGAACACGCCCATGCCCGCCTGAAGAACCGCGGCTTTGAGCGCATGGCCCTGCGTGGCTTGGCCAAAGTCCGCATCGCATGTTGGCTTCATGCCGTGACCCACAACCTTATGTGGGCCATTAGCTGCCGCCGCGCGCTGAAGACGGCCTGATCCACCTCCCATCACATGCCGCACGAGCCGCACATCCCGTCCAATCCCATTGCAGTTCGCCGCCACAGGCGAAATACTTACAGCCCCGACGAATCAATCCATTCTTTCCCGACGCGGTCAGATGGATTGCTTCGCTTCGCTCGCAATGACGGCTGAGACGCCTTCGCGCCCCTGATGGAAACCTTCGCATGACCGCTGAAACCGATGCGAAGCTGATCGAGCAAGGCCGCAAATTGTTTGCCGGCGACTGGCAGTTCATCTGGGCCTCCCCCTCGATCGAGACCCTGCCGCCGGAAGCCGGCCTGGAAGTGGCGTTCGCCGGCCGCTCCAATGTCGGTAAATCCAGCCTCATCAACGCCCTGACCGGCCGCAACGCGCTGGCGCGCACCTCGCACACGCCGGGCCGCACCCAGGAATTGATCTTCTTCGAGGGTCCCGATAACGCAGCCTTCCGGCTGGTCGACATGCCCGGCTATGGCTACGCCTCGGCGCCAAAAGCCAAAGTCGCGTCATGGACCGCGCTGATCCACAAATTCCTGCAGGGCCGCAGCACGCTGGCGCGAGTCTATGTGCTCGTCGACGCCCGCCACGGCATCAAGGACGTCGATCAGGACGTGCTCAAGACGCTCGACAAGTCGGCGGTGAGTTATCAGGTGGTGCTGACCAAGGCGGATCAGGTCAAGCCGGCCGAGCTGGAAAACTGCATCGCCGAAACCATGACGGCGCTGGCAAAGCATCCTGCCGCGTTTCCGGACGTGCTGGTGACATCCTCGCGCTCGGGCGCCGGCATGCCGGAATTGCGCGCGGCGATGGTGCGCCTGCTCGAGGAACGCCGCTGATGGGCCGGACGTATCGCATCCTGATCATCCTGGCCGGCATCATGGGCGCCGACGGCGTGATTTTGGCCGCGGCCTCCGCCCATCAGGCCGATGCGTCCCGGCTGGCATCGGCGTCATCGATGCTGCTGTTCCACGCCACGGCCATACTCGGGATCGTTGCGCTGGCCGAACGTGCCATCGTCCATGCCCGGATCGGCATGGCGGCGGCCTTCGGCTTTGTGATCGCCTCAGCCCTGTTCGCCGGCGACCTGAGCTTGCGGCAATATGCCGGCCACAGCCTGTTTCCGATCGCCGCGCCGACGGGCGGCACGCTTTTGATCCTGAGCTGGCTGGCGGTCGCGGTAGCGGCGGCGTGGCCGCGGCGGGGTAATCCGTAGCTCGGATGCAGCGAAGCGCAATCCGGGGAGTCTCTCAGCTGGCTCCTGCCCCGGATTTCGCTCCGCTGCATCCGGGCTACGGAATCGCGCTGAGGCACTTTGCGCCCTGCCCGCCAATCAGATAGAACCCCGCCCGACCTCTTCGATAATGAGACGCCCTTCATGACCGACGTGTCGAATATCAGCCCGCTCGATCAGGCCCGCATCCTGTCCGAGGCGCTGCCTCATATGCAAGAATATGACGAAGAGACCATCGTCATCAAATATGGCGGCCATGCCATGGGCGCGGAAGAGACCGCCAAGGCCTTTGCCCGCGACATCGTGCTGTTGGAGCAGACCGCGATCAATCCGGTCGTGGTGCATGGCGGCGGGCCGCAGATCGCGACCATGCTGAAGCGGCTCGGCATCCAGTCGGAATTCGCAGCCGGCCTGCGCATCACCGACGCCGCAACCATCGAGATCGTCGAGATGGTGCTGGCCGGTTCGGTCAACAAGCAACTGGTCGGCTACATCAATGAAGCCGGCGGCAAGGCCGTGGGCCTCAGCGGCAAGGACGGCAACATGGTGTCGGCGTCGAAGGCGACGCGCACCATGGTCGATCCGGATTCGCATATCGAGAAAGTCGTCGATCTCGGCTTCGTCGGCGAACCCGAAAAGGTCGATCTCACGCTTCTCAACCAGCTGATCGGCCACGACCTGATTCCGGTCTTGGCGCCGCTGGCGACCTCGAAGTCCGGCCAGACTTTCAATGTCAACGCCGACACTTTTGCCGGCGCGGTCGCGGGCGCGCTGAAGGCCAAGCGGTTGCTGCTACTGACCGACGTGCCCGGCGTGCTCGACAAATCGAAGAAACTGATTCACGAGCTGTCGGTCAAGGATGCGCGAAAGCTGATCGCGGACGGCACCATTTCCGGCGGCATGATCCCCAAGGTCGAGACCTGCATCTATGCGCTGGAGCAGGGTGTGCAGGGCGTCGTCATCATCGACGGCAAGACGCAGCACGCCGTGCTGCTCGAGTTGTTCACCAACCAGGGCACCGGTACGCTGATCCACAAGTGAGCTGATCCAGAAGTGACTCGCGCGAACCCATCGTCTGCGATGACCAGGCGCCGCTTCCGCGCAAGAATGCGGCGGTATGCGGCGCGCGCGGTCCTGGCGCTGCCGGCCGCGGCGATCTCGCTGTTCTTCTCGTCCGCGCCGGCGTTGGCCGATCTGAAACTCTGCAACCGCATGAGCTACGTGGTCGAGGCTGCGATCGGCATCGACGACAAATCGGCAACGGCGACGCGCGGCTGGTTTCGCATCGATCCCGCCGCCTGCCGCATCGTCGCGCAGGGCACGCTGACCGCCGACCGCTATTTGTTGAACGCCCGGGCGCTCGGCGTCTACGGCGCTTCGCCGATTCCGCAAAACGGCACCGACACGCTTTGCATCGCGCCGGAGAATTTCGTCATCGCCGCCGCGCGCCAATGCCGCGCCGGCCAGACCCCGGCACCCTTCACCCAGATCACGCCGACCCAGGCCGACGACGGCAATCTGGTCGCCTATCTCGCCGAAGACTCCGAATATGACGACGAGCAGGCGCGCCTCGCCGGCATCCAGCGGCTCTTGGTGATCGCGGGCTATGATGCCGCTCCGATCGACGGCGTCGATGGCCCGAAGACGCAAGCAGCGCTTGCGGCTTTCCTGAAAAGCCGCGGGCTCAATGCCGACATCGTGCAGTCGCCGAATTTCTTTGCCACCATGATCGACGCGGTGCAGTCGCCGTCCACGACCGGGCTGACCTGGTGCAACGACACACCGCACAAGATCATGGCCGCGGTCGCGACCGATGACGGCAAGGTCGTGACCAGCCGCGGCTGGTATCGCATCGATCCCGGCAAATGCCTGCATCCCGACGTCACCGGCCAGCCGAAACAGATCTTCAGTTTTGCCGAAGCCGTCGACGGCGAAAACCGCACCGTCAAATACCGGGAAAAGCCGCTGAACTGGGGCGGCGCGAAAGAGCTTTGCACGCGCGAGAACAAGTTCGAGATCACCGACCAGGGCGATTGCGGCAGCCACGGCCTCGCGCCGCTCGGCTTTGCCCCGGTCGACATGAGCGGCGGCGGCAAGACGCTGCGGTTTGCGATGCCGTGATGAAGATTGTCATCGTCGTCCCGGCGAACGCCGGACCCATAACCACCGATCTGAATTTTGGCCAATGACGCCGCGACAATCAAAGCCAACGGGCACCGTGCTCCAATAATCTGCACGGCGTATCGGTCCCGGCCTTCGCCCTAGTCTTACTGAGTCAGAAAGCCGCAGGGCAATGGCGCGGCGACTCGTTGTAGCGTTGGGGGATTCGGTTTTCAGCAAGCGAGGGCTGAGATGGATCTTCAAGAGAAGAGCAGTGAGGTGCGGTTTTCGGCCTATGTCGAGGAACTCGTGGGGGTGATTGGTCACGCCGACCGGGCAAAGCCACTGCGGGATTATTGCCAGGGCCTGATGCTGCCGTGCGAGCGCAAGAGCGTGGAACCGATGGCTGCGGTGACGGCACCCGAGCGAACTGCGGCGCAGCACCAGTCTCTGTTGCATTTTGTCGGCGAGGGGCGTTGGTCGGACGAGCGGGTCCTGGCCAAAGTTCGCGAGATGGTTCTGCCCGCGATCGAGCGGCATGGGCCGATCGAGGCCTGGATCATCGACGACACGGGCTTTCCCAAGAAGGGCACGCATTCGGTTGGAGTGGCTCGGCAGTATTGCGGCCAACTCGGCAAGCAGGACAATTGCCAGGTCGCGGTGTCGCTGTCGCTGGCCAATGCACATGCGAGTCTTCCGGTGGCCTACCGCTTGTATCTGCCGGAGAGTTGGGCCTCTGACCCTGCCCGCCGCAAGAAGGCAGGCGTGCCTGAGGAGATCGGCTTTCAAACCAAGCCTGAGATCGCGCTCGATCAGATCCGCGCGGCCTGCGCAGCGGGCTTGCCGCGCGGAGTAGTTCTGATGGATGCGGGCTATGGCACTCACATCGATCTGCGCAGGGCCGTTACGGTGCTTGGGTTGCCTTATATTGCCGGCATTCTCTCGAACACAACGGTCTGGGCGCCTGGCACGGGGCCCTTGCCGCCTAAGCCTTACGTCCCGGGCCGCGGCCGGCCGACCAAACAGCTGCGCCGCGATGCCGAGCACCAACCGGTCAAAGTCAAGGATCTTGCCTTCAGCCTTCCGGCCAAGCTCTGGCGGACGATCACTTGGCGCGAGGGAACCAATGTGCCCCTCAAATCGCGTTTTGCGCGGCTGCGCATTCGCATCGCCCATCGCGACTTCAACCGCAGCGAACCTTGGCCGGAAGAATGGCTTTTGATCGAATGGCCGAAGGGAGAAGAGGAGCCGACAAAGTATTGGCTTTCAACTCTGCCGGAGAATATTGGCTTCGCCCGTCTGGTCGATCTCGCCAAATTGCGCTGGCGCATCGAGCGCGATTATCAGGAGCTGAAGCAGGAGGTCGGGCTCGGTCACTTTGAAGGGCGCGGCTGGCGCGGCTTCCATCATCACGCCACGCTCTGCGTCGCGGCCTACGGATTCCTGATCTCCGAACGGGAGACGATTCCCCCCTCAGGACCTCGCTCGACCGTTCTCTTCCCGCAACTTGCCGTTCCCGACGGTTATCGACCCAGAGGATCCGCCCTTGCGGCCTGAACGCCACATTCCAAATTCGATCGCAACCATGCGCAGGCGGCTGGCCGACGCGATCATCAGAACCTTGCAACGATGTCCGTGTTGCAGACGCCGGGCACAAAATGTCGATCAATCAACGTTTATGACGCAGTAAGACTAGGGCGAACGCGGGGACCCATACGCCGTGAATTTTCGTTTAGGCAAAGCGTTAGACGCCTTCTTCAATTACTCCGGCCACGGAATATGGGTCTCGGCTCAAGGCCGGGACGACGTGTAGAGCCTTGACTTTCCCCTGCCAAATCCCGAAAAAGCCTCCGAATTCGCCTCATAACGATTACGCCCAAGGAATCCCCGATGTCCCTGTCCGCGCTTGAATCCACCGTCAACACCGCGTTCGATGCCCGCGACGGCGTATCGACCGCGACCAAGGGCGAAGTTCGCGACGCCGTGGACCATGCGCTCGAACTGCTCGACAAGGGCGAGGTGCGCGTCGCCGAGCGCGAGGCCAGCGGCAAGTGGAAAGTCAATCAGTGGCTGAAGAAAGCGGTGCTGCTGTCATTCCGCCTCAACGACATGAGTTCTATACCGGGCGGCCCGGGCAAGGCGGCGTGGTGGGACAAGGTGCCCTCGAAATTCGAGGGCTGGGGCGAGAACCGGTTTCGCGACGCCGGATTTCGCGCGGTGCCGGGCGCCATCGTGCGCCGTTCGGCCTTCATCGCCCGCAACGTGGTGCTGATGCCGTCCTTCGTCAATCTCGGCGCCTATGTCGATGAATCCTCCATGATCGACACCTGGTCGACGGTCGGCTCCTGCGCCCAGATCGGCAAGCGCGTGCACATCTCCGGCGGCGTCGGCATCGGCGGCGTGCTGGAGCCGCTGCAGGCCGAGCCTGTGATCGTCGAGGATGATTGCTTCATCGGCGCACGTTCGGAAGTCGCCGAAGGCGTGATCGTGCGCAAGGGCGCGGTGCTGGCAATGGGCGTGTTCCTGGGCGCGTCGACAAAAATCATCGATCGCGACAGCGGCGAAATCTTCATCGGCGAAGTCCCGGAATATGCCGTGGTGGTGCCCGGCACCCTGCCGGCCCGGCCCCTGAAGAACGGCCAGCCCGGTCCCTCCACCGCCTGCGCCGTGATCGTCAAGCGCGTCGACGAGCGCACCCGCGCCAAAACCAGCATCAACGAGCTGCTGCGGGACTGATCGAACCAAGTTCTGGCCGGTGCGACCAATATCCGGAGCGCGAGACGAACTCGCGGTCCGGAGGTTGCGATGGACTATTTCCGGCTTCTGTTCAGTTTCGAGGGCCGCATCAACCGCGCCAAATACTGGCTCGCGACGCCGGCCATTCTCTGCTGCATGATCCTGGTGCTGGTGTTGCTGGTCAAATTGGCCATCGCCCTCGGCGTTCGCGGCTCCTTTTTCATCTACCTCGTCGGCATCTCCGCCTCGATCCGGGTCGTCGGCGGCGACCAACCACCGACTTCCTGGCTTTTCCAGATCGTCATGGCGCCGATCACTTGCGTCTTTGCGTGGTCCTACGCGGCGATCACGATCAAGCGGCTGCACGATCGCAACAAGAACGGCTGGTGGATCGTTCCTTTCATCGTCGCGCCCGGTCTCTACAGTCACCTCTGCAATTTGCTCGGCGCTTCCGATGCGGCCCCCCTCATTCGGCTTCCGATGTTCATCTTCCTGATCTGGGGCTTCGTCGAGATGTGCCTGCTCGGAGGTGCGCGCGGGCCCAACCGGTTCGGGCCCGACCCGCTGGCGCCGCGCGACACCGAGCCGCGCCGGGAGCAGCAAAGCGAGCTGGAATTTGTGCCGCACAGCGCTGGCCCAGCGCCGGGACCTCATGTTAAGCGGGAGGCATGAATGATGCCGTTTCCATCACCCGCGACCTCGTCCGCTGCCCGTCCGTCACCCCCGCCGATGCCGGCGCGCTCGGCGTTCTCGAAAACATTGCTGAAAGCCGCCGGCTTCGAGGTGCACCGCGTCACCTTCTCCGAGCCCGGCACAGCAGATATCGACAACCTCTATGCCCGCATCGGCACCGAAGCGCCGCACATCACCTTTGCCGGCCATACCGACGTGGTGCCGCCCGGCGACGAGGCGGCATGGAGCCACGGCGCGTTCTCCGGCGAGGTCAAGGACGGATTCCTCTACGGCCGCGGCGCCGTCGACATGAAGGGCGGCATCGCCTGCAGCGTCGCGGCCGTGCTGGAATATCTCGCGGACAACGGCGGCAAGCCGAAAGGTTCGATTTCGTTTCTGATCACCGGCGATGAAGAAGACATCTCCGTCAACGGCACCATCAAGCTGTTGCAATGGGTGGCGGCGCGCGGCGAAAAATTCGACCATTGCGTGCTCGGCGAGCCCTCCAATGTCGAAGTGCTGGGCGACTGCATCAAGGTCGGCCGCCGCGGCTCGCAATCGGGCACGCTCTATGTCGATGGCGTGCAGGGCCACGTCGCCTATCCGCATCGCGCGGCCAACCCGGTGCCGGATATTTCGCGACTGATCGTGGCGCTCAGCGACGAGCCGCTCGATCACGGCAGCGCGCAATTCCAGGCCTCCAACCTCGAATTCACCTCGGTCGATGTCGGCAACACCGCAAGCAACGTGATCCCGGCGCAGGCGCGCGCCAAATTCAACATCCGCTTCAACGACAACCACACCCAGGAAACGCTGCGGGCGCTGGTCGAAGAGCGGCTTGGCGAAAGCCTCCGGCAACCGCATTCGCGCGCGAATCGTGTGGGAGCCGTCGAACTCCAATGTTTTCGTGACCAAACCCGGCGCCGTTCACCGATCTTGCGGTCAGCGGCGATCGAAGAGGTCACCGGCCGCAAGCCGGAGCTTTCGACCTCCGGCGGCACGTCGGACGCGCGCTTCATCTCGAGCTATTGCCCGGTGATCGAATTCGGCCTGGTCGGCCAGACCATGCACCAGGTCGACGAGCGCACGCCGGTGTCGGATCTGGAAAAGCTGACGAAGATCTATCGCGGCGTGCTGGATAGGTATTTCGGGTGATGGCGTCACTTCGACGGCGGGGCGCCAGACACAAAATCGCGAAAACAACCCCATGCAAAGTAAGGATGGGGGTCCTAGTAATCCACGCGCACCAGATATAGCCCGTCCGGCGGCGCGACCGGGCCGCAGGCGGCGCGGTTTCGGGCGGCTAATGCGGCGGCGAGATCGTCCGCGCTCCAGCGGCCTTCGCCGACCCAGACCAGCGAGCCCACCATCGAGCGCACCTGGCTGTGCAGGAACGAGCGCGCCGAGGTCAGGATGGTGACGGCGTCGCCGTCCCTGATGACGTCGAGCTGGTCGAGCGTCTTCTCCGGCGATTTCGCCTGGCATTCGGTGTCGCGAAACGTCGTGAAATCGTGCTTGCCGAGCAGCCGCTGCGCGGCGGCGTGCATCGCATCCGTATCGAGATGCCGCGGCACCCGCCAGCTGCGCCCGATATCGAGCGCGAGATTGGCGCGGTGGTTGGTGATGCGATAGCGGTAATGGCGCTTCATGGCGGAAAACCGCGCCTCGAAAGTATCGGGCACGATTTCCGCACTGAGCACGCCGATCGGATGCGGGCGCAGATGCGCGTTCAGGCCGTCGCGAAAACGGCCCGGCGGAAACGGTTTTTCGATATCGCAATGCGCGACCTGCGCCAGCGCATGCACGCCGGCATCGGTGCGGCCGGCGCCGTGCACGCGAACCTGCTCGCCGCAGATCGCCTTGACCGCGGTCTCCAGCGCGCCCTGCACGGTCGGCGCGTTGTCCTGGATCTGCCAGCCCGAGAACGGCGTGCCGTCATATTCGATGATGAGTTTGTAGCGGGGCATCAGGCGAGCCGCGCCGGCGGCTTCAGCGGCGTGCCGCGCAAGAAATCCGCAGCTTTCATCGGCGCCTTGCCGGCGCGCTGCAATTCAAGAATCCGGATCGCGCCCGTCGCCGCAGGCAATCGATAAGGCGGTCGTCCAGCACGTCGCCTGGCGCGCCCGCGCCTTTCGCCGGTTCGCATCGCAGGATTTTGATGCGCGCCGGTTCGCCATCGGTGGCGAGTTCGCACCACGCGCCGGGAAACGGCGACAGCCCGTGAATATGCCGCAACACCGCGCGCGCCGGCTTGTTCCAGTCGATCCGCGCCTCGGCTTTGTCGATCTTGGCGGCGTAGGTTACGCCGTGCTTCGCTCTGCTTTGTCAGTTGCAGCCTGCCGCGTTCCAGCGCACCCATCGCGCGCACCATCAAATCGGCGCCGAGCGGCGCCAGCGCGTCGTGCAGATCGGCGGCCGTCATCGTGTCTGAGATGGTCAGGCGTTCCGCCATCGCGACGTCGCCGGTGTCGAGGCCGACGTCCATCTTCATCACCATCACGCCGGACTCGGCATCGCCTGCCATGATGGCGCGGTTGATCGGAGCCGCACCGCGCCAGCGCGGCAACAGCGAGGCGTGCAAATTGAAGCAGCCGAGCGGTGGCGCATCGAGAATGGCCTGCGGCAGGATCATGCCATAGGCGACGACGACGGCGGCGTCGGCGTTGTGGGCGCGGAATTCCTCCAGCGCTTCCGGCGTTTTCAGGGTCGTCGGCGTCAACACGGGAATGCCGAGCCGCCGCGCCTCCTGCTCGACGGGAGTTGGCTGCAGCTTCATGCCGCGCCCGGCCGGTTTTGCCGCGCGGGTATAGACGGCCGCGACCTCATGGCCATGGGCCACCAGTTCGAGCAGCGTCGGCACCGCGAAGTCGGGCGTGCCCATGAAGATCAGACGGAGAGGCATTGCGCAGAAAATTCCCTTGAACCGAACATCAAGATACGGAGCGTCATCCCCGCGTGAGCGCAATTGCGCTCATCGCTGGACGTGCGAGCGCTTCGCGAGCCTCGAAGGACGCGCGGAAAAGAAAGAACGTCGCTTGTGTCTGCCGTCGCCCTTCGAGGCTTCGGCGCCGAGAGGCGCCTTCGCGCCTCAGGGTGACGGCGCTCCGTTGGCGCGAAGCCTGCCCTACTCCGCCGCGCGCTTGGCGGCCTTGGTAAACTTCTTCAGCACGCGGTCGCGCTTCAGCTTCGACAGATAGTCCACGAACAGCACGCCGTTGAGATGGTCGATCTCGTGCTGGATGCAGGTGGCGAATAGGCCGTCGGCGTCCTCCTCGTGCACCTTGCCGTCGAGATCGGTAAAGCGTACGCGCACCTGCGCCGGCCGCTCGACCTCCTCGTAATATTCGGGGATCGAGAGGCAGCCCTCCTCGTAGACCGAAAATTCTTCCGACGAGGAGACGATCTCCGGATTGATGAAGACCCGCGGCTGCGGCTTGGTCTCGCCGTCCTCGGCCTTCTTGGCGAGGTCCATGGTGATCAGCCGCAACGGCTGCGCGACCTGGATCGCCGCGAGGCCAATGCCGGGCGCGTCGTACATGGTCTCGAACATGTCGTCGGCGAGCTTGCGGATCTCCGCCGTCACCTTCTCGACGGGTTTGGAGACGAGCCGCAACTGCTTGTCCGGCAGGATGATGATTTCTCTTAAGGCCATGACCGCGCGATTTAAGCTGCTGATTTGCCGGGGTCAATGCGCGGAGGAACCGGTTAACCGCCGCTTAACCATGATTCTTAAGGCCGTGTTAACCACGAAAATTAAGCTGCTATTGACCATAAATGTTCCCTCTTCGTTCGCGTAAGCCAACGAATCGGCTACAAGCAGGCCATGAACGACATTATTTTTGTGATCGGCGACTGGCCGGTCCGCACCATTGACGCGCTGATCGGCTTCGGCGCGCTCGCCCTTGTCCTGCTGCTGGTCATCGCCGTCGTGATCGCACGCTCCGGCCGCCGCGGCGCCGAACTGGCGATGGCACAGGCGATCCGCGCCGACGAGCTGGAAGAGCGTCTGAGCGAGATGCTGCAGGCGCAGAACGAGGCGACCGGCCGGGTCGATGCGATGGGGCAGGCGCTGGCCGGCCGCCAGGCCGAGATGGCGCGCGCCGTCAACGAGCGGCTGGATTCGGTCACCCACCGGGTCGGCCAGTCGATGGAAGCGACTACGCGCAACACCATGGACAGCCTGCGCGCGCTGCACGAGCGGCTCGGCATCATCGACAATGCGCACAAAAATCTCACCGAGCTGACCTCGCAGGTGACCACGCTGCGCGACGTGCTCGCCAACAAGCAGTCGCGCGGCGCGTTCGGTCAGGCGCGGATGGAGGCGATCGTCCAGGACGGCATGCCGAAGGGAAGCTTACGAATTCCAGTACACGCTCTCGACCGGCAAGCGGCCGGACTGCGTGGTGTTCCTGCCCGACAAGCGCCCGCTCTGCATCGACGCAAAGTTTCCGCTGGAAGCGATGACCGCGCTGCACGACGCGCGCACGCGACGAAGAGAAGAAATTCGCCACGCAGCGGCTGCGCAATGACGTGATGAAGCATGTCAGCGACATCGCCGAAAAATATCTGATCGCCGGCGAGACCCAGGATACCGCGCTGATGTTCGTGCCGTCGGAGTCGGTCTATGCCGAAATCCACGACGGTTTTGACGACGTGATCCAGAAGGCCTATCGCGCCCGCGTAGTGCTGGTGTCGCCGTCGCTGTTGATGCTGGCGATCCAGGTGATGCAGCAGATCCTGAAAGATGCGCGGATGCGCGACGCCGCCGACCAGATCCGCACCGAGGTGCTCAACCTCGGCGACGATCTCGGCCGCCTGCGCGACCGCGTGCTGAAACTGCAAAAGCATTTTGGCGACGTCAACGAAGACGTCCGGCAAATCCTGATCTCCGCCGACAAGATCGAAAAACGCGCCGGGCGGATCGAGGAGCTCGATTTCAGCAAGACCGAAGCGCCGGTCGAACTCCCGCGCATCGTCAAGAGCGACACGCCGGAGCTGTTCCCCGCCCCGCGCAAGCTGCAGGCGGGGGAGTGAGGCGGAGGCGCTGCAAACTATGCCGTCATTTGTTGCGCCCGAATCTGCTAACACCCCTTCATGACCGCACCTGAGGCCACCTCCGACGCACCCACGAAGCCGGGGCCTGCTTCGCCCTCCTGGCGCGACAGCCTTGCTGTTTACCTGCAGCCGCGCGTGCTGATCGTGCTGCTGCTCGGCTTTTCCTCCGGGCTGCCGCTGGCGCTGTCGGGATCGACGTTGCTGGTGTGGATGCGCGAATCCGGCGTCGATCTCGGCACCATCGGCCTGTTCGCGCTGGTCGGCACGCCCTACACGCTGAAATTCCTGTGGGCGCCGCTGGTCGACGCGCTGCATGTGCCGTTGTTCACGCGCACGTTCGGCCGCCGGCGCGGCTGGCTGGTGTTTTCGCAACTGCTGCTGATCGTGGCGATCCTGCTGCTGGCGTTGACCGACCCGGCGCGCTCGCCGTTGTTCGTCGCCCTTGGCGCGCTCCTGGTCGCCGCGATGTCCTCGACGCAGGATATCGTCGTCGATGCTTTCGGGTCGAGAGCCTGCCCGAAAGCGAACAGGCCGCCGGCATGGCGTCCTATGTCGCGGCCTATCGCATCGGCATGCTGGTCTCGACCGCGGGCGCGCTGTTCATCGTCAGTGGCTTCGAGAGCACCGGCATCGCGCGCGGCATCGGCCTGGATGTGGGGCTATGTCGTGATGGCGGCGCTGGTGCTGATCGGCACCGCCACGGCGCTGGCCGCGACCGAGCCGGAGCAATCCGCGCGCGCGGAAGCCGCGACGCGCACGGAAACCGCGTTCGAGCGCGTGCTGCATGCCGCGATCGGCGCGTTCTCGGAATTCCTGACCCGCCGCAACGCCTGGGCGGCGCTCGCCTTCGTCGTGCTGTTCAAATTCACCGACGCATTTTCCGGCACCATGACCGCGCCGTTCGTGATCGACCTCGGTTTTTCGCGCAATGACTATGCCGCCATCGTCAAGGGCGTTGGGCTGGCCGCGACGCTGATCGGCGGCTTTGCCGGCGGCTTCGTGGCGCGGCGTTACTCGCTCGCCGCGAGCCTGTGGATCGGCGGCGTGCTGCAGGCGGTCGCCAACCTGTCGTTCTCGTGGCTGGCGCTGGTCGGCGTCAACGAATGGGCGCTGGCGTTCGCGATCACCGCGGAAAATTTCACCAGCGCCATCGGCACCGTGATCTTCGTCGCCTATCTGTCGGCGCTGTGCCGGAACCCGCTGCACACCGCGACCCAATACGCGCTGCTGACCGCGCTCGCCGCCGTCGGGCGCACCTATCTGTCGTCGGGCGCGGGCTATGTCGCGAAGGCTATGGGATGGCCGCTGTTCTTTGCGATCTGCGTCGTGGTCGCGGTGCCGAGCCTGATCCTGCTGGCCTGGCTGCAGCGGCGCGGGCATTTTGACGATCTGGGGCCGGTGAGGGTTTAACCGCGATACCTGCGTAGGATGGTAGAGCGCAGCGAAACCCATCGGCCGGTGGTGGGTTTCGCTTCGCTCTTCCCACCCTACGGTTTCGTCATCGCTATCCCTAATGCGTCGTCACAATGCTCCATTTGGTGACCACGGCTTCGCTCATTTGCCCGGCGTCCTGGGCGCAGGCGATCTCGTCGACCTTGACCGAGATTTCCTTGCCGACGAAATTCTTCAGCTGCGCGGCCTGCGCGTCGCTGGAGGCGATCAGCTGGAATGTTTCCGGGCCGGTTTCCAGATTGCACAGCCCGTTCGGCGGCGGCAGCCGGCGCGGCTCGCTGGTGATCTGATAGGTGGCGACGCGCTTGCCGGCCTTGCCGCTACGGACCTTCATGGTGTTGAGTTCGCCGGAAAGAACGCCGCCGGCGAGGATCAATTTGCCCGCTTTCGCCACGGGCTCGGCCTGCTGCGCGCCGGCGGAAGGCGCGGCAAATGCCACCACCATGATTGCTGCAAAGCCCAGGCGTTTGGCGAATCGTTGTTTCGTCATGTCGAATCAGTTCCGTTTTGTGATTCTAGTGTGTGATGACGTCTGTTCAAATCATCACACTCTATCTCTTTGTTTGAGCACGGTCTTATCGGAAAACCAGCGCCCGCTCTTCCGGATCATGCGCTAGAACAATGTCCGCTGCCGCATGGCAGCCGATAGCGTACCTTCGTCGAGATAATCAAGCTCGCCGCCGACCGGAACCCCGTGGGCCAGCCGCGTCACCTTGACATTGGCCTCCTGCAGCAGATCGGTGATGTAATGGGCAGTGGTCTGGCCATCAACCGTTGCATTCAGCGCCAGGATGATTTCGCCGACCTTCGGGTCATGCGCGCGCGCCACCAGCGCGTCGATGGTCAGATCCTGGGGACCTACGCCATCGAGCGGCGACAGCGTCGCGCCGAGCACGTGATAGCGGCCATTGGTCGCATTGGCCCGCTCCAGCGCCCACAAATCCGCGACGTCGGCGACCACGACGATGATCGCGCCATCACGCCGCGGATCGGTGCACACCGTGCAGGGGCTTTGGGTGTCGATGTTGCCGCAGGTCTTGCAGACCTGAATCTTGTCGATCGCCACCTGCAGCGCGCCGGCGAGCGGCGTCATCAACGCCTCGCGCTTCTTGATCAGATGCAACGCCGCGCGCCGCGCCGAGCGCGGTCCAAGCCCCGGCAGCCGCGCCAGCAGCTGGATCAGACGCTCGATTTCGGGACCGGCAACGCTTGCAGCCATTTCAGGCTGAGACCAAATCCCGGCGGCAAAGCCAGGCCGCCGGTCAACGCCTGCATCTTTTCCTGCACCGCGATTTCCGCCTTGCGCCGCGCGTCATTATGCGCGGTCACCAATAGGTCCTGGAGGATCTCGCGTTCGTCGACCTTCAGCAGCGACGGATCGATCTTGACCGCCTTCACTTCCATCTTGGCCGTCATGCGCACGGCGACGAGTCCGCCGCCGGAAATGCCCTCGACCTCGACATTGCCGAGTTCTTCCTGCATCGCCTGCATCTTCGACTGCAGCTGCGCCGCCTGTTTCATCATGCCGAGAAAATCAGCCATTTATGCTTCCTTCCAGGATATCGCTCAGTCGTCGTCGCTGTCGGAACGC
Source organism: uncultured Alphaproteobacteria bacterium (assembly GCA_963836765.1). Classification (GTDB taxonomy): domain Bacteria; phylum Pseudomonadota; class Alphaproteobacteria; order Rhizobiales; family Xanthobacteraceae; genus Bradyrhizobium. The sequence goes on along the minus strand of CAWILG010000029.1, from coordinate 71,464 downwards.
TCGGCGGGGTCTTCACCGCCAGCATCGGATTCCGGCGGCTCGGCGGCGAGCTTGCGCACCTCGACGACCTTGGCGCCGGGAAACCGCGCCAGCACTTCCTGTACGCGCGGGTCGGCCTCCGCGGCACGCTCGCGCTCGTTCTTGATGACCTCGTTCTGCGACCGCAGCGTCGGCTGTCCGGCCTCGTTGGACACGATCACGGTCCAGCGCCGTCCGGTCCATTGCTCGAGCTTGCGGGAGAGATCGTTGACCAGCATGCGCGCGGCGTTGCGTTCGAGCGCCACTTCCAGCCGTCCGTCCTCGATGCGCACGAGACGCACGTCGGCTTCCAGCGCCGCCTTGGTCATGAGATCGCGCTTCTCGCCGGCGAGCGCAACGAGTTGCGGAAAGCTCGTGATCCGCAGCGCGGGCGCGGACTGCGCCTCCGGTGCGGAGGCAATGGCCTGCGGACGCGCGGATATGTCTGCGCTAGCGCGTGGTCCAGAAACGATTGCGCGAGGAGGCGATGATTGCATCGACGATACCGTCGAGGCCGGCGCCGCCCGCGACGCCGATGCGCTGCCGGAGACCACCGGCGACGATCCGCCGTTCTGCTCGATCATCCTGATCGCCTCATCCGGCGTCGGCATGTCCGCGACATAGGCGATGCGCACCAGCACCATTTCCGCAGCCGCCGCAGGCCGGGTCGCGGTCTGCACCTCGGTGATGCCCTTGAGCAGCATCTGCCACATTCGCGACAGCACCCGCATCGAAAGCTTCAATGCGAATTCGCGCGCGCGCACCCGTTCGGTCTCGCCGAAGGCGACATTGTCGGCGGTGGCCGGCACGACCTTCACGCGGGTGACGAAATTGACGAATTCGGCCAAATCGCTGAGCACCACGATCGGATCGGCGCCGACGTCGTACTGCTCGCGAAATTCCTTGAACGCGCCGGCGATATCGCCGCGCGCCAGCGAATCGAACAGGTCGATCACCCTTGTCCGGTCGGCAAGACCAAGCATCTGGCGCACCGCGTCGGCGCGCACGAGGCCAGCCGCATGCGCGATCGCCTGGTCGAACAGCGATAGCGAATCGCGCACCGAGCCTTCCGCCGCGCGTGCGATGATGCCGAGCGCCTCGGGCTCGACCTCGACGCCCTCCTTGGTAGCGATATTGGAGAGATGCTTCATCAGCACGTCGGCCTCGACCCGGCGCAGGTCGAACCGCTGGCAGCGCGACAGCACCGTGACCGGAACTTTCCGGATTTCGGTGGTGGCGAAGACGAATTTGGCGTGCTCCGGCGGCTCTTCCAGCGTCTTGAGGAACGCGTTGAAGGCCGCGGTCGAGAGCATGTGGACTTCGTCGATGATGTAGACCTTGTAGCGCGCGCTGGCGGGCGCATAGCGCACGCTGTCGTTGATCTGGCGCACGTCATCGACGCCGGTATGGGAAGCGGCGTCCATCTCCAGCACGTCCATGTGCCGGCTTTCCATGATCGCCCGGCAATGCACACCCAGCGTTGGCATGTGGATGGTCGGCCCCTTCACCGATCCGTCCGGCAGTTCGTAGTTCAGCGCGCGCGCCAGGATTCGCGCCGTGGTGGTTTTGCCGACCCCGCGCACCCCGGTCAGGATCCAGGCCTGCGGAATTCGCCCGGTTTCGAACGCATTCGAAACGGTGCGGACCATGGCCTCCTGGCCGATCAGATCGTCAAAGCTGGAAGGGCGGTATTTGCGCGCCAGCACCCGGTAGGGCTTGCCGGCCTCAGGTGCCCCGGAAGGCTGACTGCCGATATCGAAGCCGCCCTGGTCGGCGCTGTCAGGCTGATTGGAGGGAGCGCCAGCGTCGTTCATCGGTCGATCCGCAAATGATTGTCTCTCACGGCCGGCTTGCGGATAAAAAGTGGAATCGAGCGCCAAGCGCCGGGCTGGCCGCTCCTAGCGCGATTCGCTCGAAAAACAGGTAGGAGACTGACGAGCGACCCGATCCGGACCTCGTTAGGGCTGCTTCCTTCCGGACCTGACCCGGTTGGCGAGTGGCTCGTCCACCGCCAATCTCCCGGTCCCTATTTGGGGCCAAAAGGGCCGGAAAGCAAGCGGGGCCGAAGGGTTTTGCGGGACTTGTGCGGAAACGCGGAAAGGCATTAGTTGCCGTCATGGCCGGACTTGTTCCGGCCATCCACGTCTTACCTTTCCTGCCACATCGAGGAAGACGTGGATGCCCGGGACAAGCCCGGGCATGACGAGGGAACCTATATGCCCACTGACGCCTCCGCCTGGACACTGCATTCCCAGCTCAAGAAAGACACCATCGACATCGGCGACCTGCCGCTGTGCCGGGTGCTGGTCATCAAGGACGCGCATTACCCGTGGCTGCTGCTGGTGCCGCGCCGGGATGGCGCGTCCGAAATCATCGACCTCGACGAGGTCGAGCAGGCGCAGTTGATGACCGAAATTTCCAGGGTCGCGCGGGCCCTGAAAGAGGTCACCCAATGCGACAAGCTGAATATCGCAGCCCTTGGCAATCTGGTGCCGCAGCTTCACGTCCACGTTATCGCCCGCCGCTCGAGCGATGTCGCCTGGCCGCGCCCGGTCTGGGGCGTGATGCCGCCGCTGGCGCACGACGCCGAGGAAGTGCAAAATTTCATCAGCGCGCTTCGCCGCAAGATTTGGCTAGGTTGAATAGATGTCAGCATTCGATTCGTTTCCGTTGGGAAAGCCGGCCTTCGTCACCCATGTTTTGGATCGCGCCGCGCATCGTGCGCAGCAATGACGAGAAATTGTTCGCGCTGGAAAGCCACCGCGACGCCCGGGCCTATGTGATCTATCGCGACTCGCTGGTGGCAAAGCAGGAGCCGGGTGGCCCGCGCGTGCTGCTGCGCATCGACGAGGCGCTGAAGTTCGGCGCCAATCCCGGCACGATCTTTTTAGGGCTGCGCGACGGCGCGCCGGTGTTCGGGATGGGCATCGCCGCCACGGCGGTGGAAAAGCTTTTGACCGGCCAGGAAGCGGCGGTGACCGAGCTTCGCGGCATGGCGATGCAGGGCGTGGTGCCGCCGGAACAGCTTTCCGCGATCGCGATGGCGAAATCGATGGTGACCTGGCATCAGCGCCACGGGTTTTGCGCCAATTGCGGCACCCGCACCGCGATGAAGGAAGGCGGCTGGAAGCGCGAATGCCCGAGCTGCAAGGCCGAGCATTTTCCACGCACCGATCCCGTCGTGATCATGCTGGTGACCTCGGGCGATAAATGCCTGCTCGGCCGGCAGAAGCAGTTCCTGCCCGGGATGTATTCCTGCCTGGCCGGCTTTGTCGAAGCCGCCGAAACCATCGAGGATGCGGTCCGCCGCGAGATCTTCGAGGAGTCGGGGATCCGCTGCACCGACGTGAATTATTACATGACGCAGCCCTGGCCCTATCCGTCGTCGCTGATGATCGGATGCACCGCGCGCGCCACCAGCGAGGATATCGTCGTCGACCGCACCGAACTTGAGGACGCCCGCTGGTTCGACCGCGCTGAGGCGACCCTGATGATCAAGCGGCAGCATCCGGACGGCCTCGCCGGGCCGCATCCGTTTGCGATCGCGCACCATTTGCTTGGACGCTGGGTGCATGGGGGCAGCGACGCCGGCGCATAGCGGGGAACAGTTCCATGGACCAATCCATTAACTCCGGACATTGGTTCCGGCACACCGCGGAACCAGCATGACGGATTCCGGTATGAACTTCCACGCCAAAGCGCCGAAAATCCCTCCGCGCATCCTGTGCATCGGGATGCCGGTGCGCGACCTGACATTCCGCGTCCGCGGCGTGCCCGCCCGTGGCTCCAAGGAGAACGCCACCCATTTCGACGAGATTTGCGGCGGCAACGCGCTCAATGCCGCGATCGGCATCGTCCGCCTCGGCGGCCGCGCCTCGGTCTGCGGGCCGATGGGCGACGCGCGCGAGACATCGAGCCGCTTTATCTTCGACAAACTCGCGCATGAGGGCATCGAGACCAAGCACGTCGTGCGCATGCCGGGCCTGGTGACGCCGATCTCGACCGTCATGGTCGATCCGAGCGGCGAGCGCACCATTGTCACCTTCCGCGATCCCGAATTGTGGAAGGTCCACCTGCCGCCCACCGAGACGCTGCTGGAGGACTGCGCCGCGATCCTGACCGAAAGCCGCTGCGCGGAGTTCTGTACTGATCTTTGCGCCGAGGCGGTCCGGCGCGGCATCCCCGTGATCGTCGACGTCGATCGCGCGATGTCGCTGCGCGAGGGATTGCTCAATGCCTCCTCTCACCTGGTGTTCTCGAGCGAGCCGCTGCAGGAGACCGCCGATGTCACCGACGACGGCGCCGCGCTGAAGAAGATCGCCAAGCTGACGCATTCGTTCCTCGCGGGAACGCGGGGACCGAAAGGCACCATCTGGCTCGATGAGCAGGGTCAATTGCAGGAGACCCCGGCCTTCCACGTCCATACCGTGGATACCCTGGGCGCCGGTGACGTGTTCCACGGCGCGTTCGCGCTCGCCATCACCGAAAAGCAGGAGCTTCGCCAGGCGCTCCGCTTCGCATCCGCCGCCGCCGCGCTGAAATGCACCCGGTTCGGCGGCGCCTTCGCCGCCCCGCAACGTGCTGAGGTTGAAGCACTTTTAGGCCAGAGCGAAGGGGCGGGTCCAGCCGCGGCCGATCAATAGCGGGCTTGATTTGGAAGATTTTTCTATATATGAGGGATGCAACCCTTTCATATGGAACTTTATTCTCATGACCGACCTAGCCGTTCAGCTTCATGAAGCCAACCGCCGCCTCGACGCCATCGATCGTAAAATCCTGACGGTGCTGCAGGAGGACGCCTCCCTGTCGGTGGCCGAGATCGGCGATCGGGTCGGCCTGTCCTCGACGCCGTGCTGGAAGCGTATCCAGCGGCTGGAGGCCGACGGGGTGATCCTGCGCCGGGTCGCCCTCGTCGATCAGAACAAGATCGGGCTCGGCATTTCGGTGTTCGTCTCAGTCGAGAGCTCCGATCATTCGGAAGCCTGGCTCAAGACCTTCGCCGCGGCTGTCAGCGCCATGCCCGAGGTGATGGAATTCTACCGGATGGCGGGCGACGTCGATTACATGCTGCGCGTCGTGGTCGCCGATATGGCGAGCTATGATGTGTTCTACAAAAAGCTGATCAGCGCCGTGCCGCTGAAGAACGTCACCTCACGCTTTGCGATGGAAAAGATCAAGTCGGTGACCGCATTGCCGGTGCCGGCGGCATAGCGCCGCTGCCGCTCTCTCCTCCGCTGTCACCGCCCGCGAAAGCGGGCGATCCAGTATTCCAGAGACGTCGATGGTAGACCGAGAGGCCGCGGCGATGACGGCCGCCCGCCCGACCGCCGCCCCCACCATTTCCCGTGATTATACGGTTCGCTAACTCAACATTTACGAGCAATTAGCTTCGTCACGCTATGGTCGCGCGATGGAGTCGGGAAAAATCATCTCAACGACGCGATGGCCCGCCTGGCTGAACGCGGCTGCGCTGCTGGCTGCCAGCTGGATCGCGATCGCGGCGATGTCGCTGCAGGTCCGTCCGGGCGCCGAGGCGGTGGCGGTGGTTTTCCCGCCATGGTGGAGCGCCCAGCAAGTCTTCGCGGCTGCGGTGTCCGCCAACGCCGCCATTGTCCGGATAACGGCGATTCCGTCGCTATTGGTGGTGCGGCCGGATGACCACGACGGACTAACGCGCCTGCGCGGCGCCGGCGCCTGGCTCACGATGGACCCGCAGGCGATCGCCGCCTGCTTCACGAAATAGAACGCCTTTTTTGAATACCATTTGGGGGACTGGGAATGACCATCGAAAGCGATGAGCTGGCCAATTTGCGTGAGATCACCAGCAAGACTTTGCTTGCCGTGCTCTGGCTGCATGTTCCGCTCGCGGTCGCCATCGGCATGATGCATAGCGCGGACTGGATCGTGCCGGCGACCCTCATGGTGGCGATGGCGCTGGCTGCGACGATGTCATGGCGCCTTTCGGGCAACGGGTTATCGACCCGGCTGATCTTCGCGGTCGCCTTGATGGGCGGCGTGTCGGTATTCGTGTTTCAGTTCGCCGGGCATCCCTGGCAGACCGACATCCATATGTATTACTTCGCGGCGCTGGCCTGCCTGGTCGCCTATTGCGACTATCGGCCGATCGTCGTGGGCACGATAGCCGTGGCGCTCCACCATCTGGCACTCAATTTCCTGCTTCCCGCCGCGGTCTATCCCGGCGGTAGCGACCTTGGCCGTGTCGTGCTTCATGCCGTGATCCTGCTGATCGAGGCTGGCGCACTGGGCTGGCTCGCCTTGACGGTCTCGCATCTGTTCGGGATGGCGGCCGAGAAGACCGCAGAAGTCGAGGCCGCAAGCGCCGCCGAGACACGCGCCAATGCCGACCGCAGCGAGGCCGAACACAAGGCGAAACAGGAGCGGGACGCGGCACGCCGCGAACTCGCCGCCGGCTTCGAGCGCAAGGTCGGCAGCATCGTCGAAGCGGTCGCCGTGGCCGCCGGCGACGTGCAGAGCCTGTCGTCGTCGATCAGTGCCAGCAATTCCGAAACCGCGCGCCAGACCGCGGACGCCGCCGTGGCCTCGACGCAGGCCTCCGCCAATGTCGAAACCGTGGCGTCGGCGACCGAGGAGCTGACGGCATCGATCAGCAGCATCGCCCAGCAGGTGACCCGCTCGGCCGAAATCGCCACCAAGGCCGCCGCGGAAGCCCGCCGCACCAACACCGTGGTCGAGGGGCTCGCCGCCGGCACGCAGAAGATTGGCGAAGTCGTGACGCTGATCCAGAACATCGCGAGCCAGACCAATTTGTTGGCCCTGAATGCCACCATCGAAGCCGCGCGCGCCGGCGAACATGGCAGGGGATTTGCGGTCGTCGCCAGCGAGGTCAAGGCGCTGGCCAACCAGACCGCCAAGGCGACCGAGGAAATTTCGGCGCAGATCCAGGACATCCAGACCGCGACCGGCGAAGCCGTGACGGCGATCCAGGCGATCGGCGGGACCATTGCCGAGATCGACGAGATCTCCAACGAAATCGCCGCCGCCGTCGACCAGCAGGGCGCGGCAACGCGCGAAATCGCCGGCAATGTGCAGCAAGCCGCCAACGGCACCAGGGATGTCAACACCAACATCGCCAGCGTCAGCCGGGCGACCGACGAAGCCGGCAAGGCGGCCTCCCGCCTGCTCGACGCCGCCAACGGATTGTCGTCGCAGTCCGACCGGCTGAAGTCCGAGGTCGAGGGCTTTTTGAGCTCGCTGCACGTAGCGTAGGTGTGAAAGCTCCCTCGCCCCGCTCTTGCGGGGAGAGGGTTGGGGTGAGGGGCTCTATCCGCGAACGCGGGCGTTAGTCGATGGACCTGTACCCCCCTTACCCGGATCACATCTGCGATGTGATCCGACCTCTCCCCGCAAGCGGGGCGAGGTAGGAAAATCTCAGATCTTCTGATTATACTCGCCGACTTCGGGATGGGTACGCAGCACCGAATCCATCGCCTCGAACATGTCGTGCATGCGCTTTTCCGAGACCGGGCTCTCGACCACGACCACCAGCTCCGGCTTGTTGGATGACGCCCGCACCAGGCCCCAGCTGCCGTCCTCGGCGGTGACGCGCACGCCGTTGACGGTGACGAGATCGCGGATTTGTTGTCCCGCTACCTTCTCGCCCTTGCTCTGCAGCGCCTCGAAATGCTTCACCACGGCATCGACGACGCCATATTTGGTTTCGTCCGCGCAATGCGGCGACATCGTCGGCGACGACCAGGTTTTCGGCAGCGCGTCTTTCAGGTCGGCCATCGACTTGTCCGGCGCGCGATCCAGCATCTCGCAGATCGCTATCGCCGAGATCAGGCCGTCGTCATAGCCGCGGCCGAGCGGCTTGTTGAAGAAGAAGTGGCCGGACTTTTCAAAGCCCGCCAGCGCGCCCAGTTCGTTGGTGCGGCGCTTCATGTAGGAATGGCCGGTCTTCCAATAGGTGGTTTTGGCGCCCTGTTTTTGCAGTACGGGGTCGGTGACAAAAAGCCCGGTCGATTTCACGTCGACCACGAACTGCGCATCCTTGGTGATTGCCGACATGTCGCGCGCCAGCATTACGCCGACCTTGTCGGCAAAGATTTCTTCGCCAGTATTGTCGACCACGCCACAGCGGTCGCCGTCGCCGTCGAAGCCGAGGCCGACATCGGCCTTGTGTGCCAGCACCGCGTCGCGGATCGCGTGCAGCATCTCCATGTCTTCGGGATTCGGATTGTATTTCGGAAAGGTGTAATCGAGCTCGGTGTCGAGCGGGATCACCTCGCAGCCGATCGCTTCCATCACCTGCGGCGCAAATGCGCCCGCCGTGCCGTTGCCGCAGGCGACCACGACCTTCAGCTTGCGCTTCAGCTTTGGCCGCTTGGTGAGATCGGCGATATAACGCGCCGGAAAATCTTCGTGAAATTGATAAGAGCCGCCGGCCTTGTTCCTGAAATCGGCGTTGAGCACGATTTCCTTCAGCCGCGTCATCTCGTCGGGACCGAAGGTCAGCGGACGGTTGGCGCCCATCTTGACGCCGGTCCAGCCATTGTCGTTATGCGACGCCGTCACCATCGCGACGCAGGGCACGTCGAGGTCGAACTGCGCGAAATAGGCCATCGGCGTTACCGCCAGCCCAATGTCGTGCACCTTGCAGCCCGCCGCCATCAACCCGGAGATCAACGCGTATTTGATCGAGGCCGAATAGCCACGGAAATCGTGGCCGGTGACGATCTCCTGTTTGCGGCCCAGTTCCGCGATCAGCGCGCCGAGCCCCATGCCCAGCGCCTGAATGCCCATCAGGTTGATTTCCTTGTTGAACAGCCAGCGCGCGTCATATTCGCGAAAGCCGGTCGCCTTCACCATCGGCTCGGATTCAAAGGCATAGGTATTCGGAACCAGCACGGATTTCGGCTTCGGAAACATCAGAAATGGCCTCGTTAGGAATGCTGAGGGGCAACGCCGCAGGCTTAGCGAAAGCACGGACGCAGCGGAAGGCAGGATTGGCGTCTTGTAGCCGATAATTGCGGCAGATTTAATCTGCGGCACAGTCGTCATCGTCAGCGAAGGGGAACGATCCAGTATTCCAGCGAACTATCGTGTCATTTTCCGATGTCCGCGGCGTACTGGATGCCCCGTTTTCACGGGGCATGACACCGCAGTTACTGCTCCAGCACCATCTTGCCGTTGGCGTATTCGAAGCGTTTCAGCTTCGACAGGAACGACAGGCCGAGCAGGTTTTCCGACAGCGCCTCATCCGGCAGCACCATGGCGTCGACGTCGCGCACCACGAGGCCGCCGAGTTCGACCATCGCAAGCCGGGTGCGCGCGGCCTTGATGGTGCCGTTGGCGGTGGTGACGGTGGACTTGTAGTCGCCGGGGGTGGGGCGCAGGCCGAACCGCGCCGCGGATTTTTCGTTCAGGGCCACCAGCGAGGCGCCGGTGTCGACCATGAAGTCGATGCGCTGGCCCTCGATCCGCCCGTCGGTCTGGAAATGGCCGCGGGAATCGGGGGGAATGCTGAGGCTGCGGCTACTGGCGAGGGCGACTGTCTGTTCCGGGGCCTTTCGCGGCGCCGCAGTGGCGGATGCGGGCGCCGGCGTCAGTCTGTCCGCCATCTGCGCCATGAAGGAGCCAAGGGCGACCAGGACCGCGGCAAAGATCATTATGTTACGCATGACGCCACACCCGGTTCATACAGCTGCCGATATCACCACGCCGGCGCGCAACCGGCGACTAACAACTCGGTGAGGGTCGTCATTTCGGCGAAAAGGATGAGTGAAGTGTTAACGTCACTTCTTCACCTCTCCCCGCCTGCGGGGAGAGGTCGGATCACATCGCAGATGTGATCCGGGTGAGGGGGTACAGGTCTATCGATAGGTCGCGATCGCGGAGAGAAGCCCCTCACCCCAACCCTCTCCCCGCAAGAGCGGGGCGAGGGAGTAATCACGTCCCGCGCGGCTTCACCCGCCGCGTCGGCATTGCGCTCGCCGGGTCTTCCGGCCAGGGATGCCGGGGATAGCGGCCGCGCAGGTCGGAGCGCACCGCGGCATAGCTGCCGCGCCAAAAGCCCGGCAGGTCGCGCGTCACCTGCACCGGCCGTTGCGCCGGCGACAGCAGCTCCAGCACCAGCGGCACCACGCCCTTGGCGATCGAGGGATGGGTGTTGAGCCCGAACAATTCCTGCAGCCGGACCGCGATGGTCGGCCCCTGCTCGGCCTCGTAGTCGATCGGAAGCTGGGTGCCGGTCGGCGCTTCGAAATGCGTCGGCGCCTCGCGCTCCAGCCGTGCGCGCAGTTCCCAGGGCAACACATTCATCAGCGCGTCCGACAGATCGCCGGCGGAAACATCCTTCAGCGATGTTTTGTCGTAGAGAACAGGAACTAGCCAGGTCTCACATTCCACCGCGAGTGCGGTGTCGGACAGATCCGGCCAGCTGTCGCCCTCAGCCTTGCGCAGGAACATGACGCGGTCGCGCCATTGCTTGAGGGGTTTTGACCACGGCAGTTTGTCGAGCCCCGCCGCGATCAGCCCGTCGGCGAAAATGCGTGCGGTCTCCGCCGTCGGCGACAGCGCCATCGGCGCTTCCGACAGCGTGATCGCATGCAGCGTTCGCTTGCGGCGCGCGCGCAGCGCCATCGCACCCCGATCGAACGAAATCTCGTTTGCGCTTTCGATCTGATCGGCAAAGCGCAGTTCGATCTCTTCCTGCGCAATCGGCGCGGCCAGCAGAATGCGGCCCTGCGCCGCCGTACCCGTCAGCTCGGCGACCGCGATATAGGGCGTGCGCGCCAGCGCGGAGGTCTGATCCACGGCGGCGCCGCGGCCGTTGGCGAGTACAAAACTGCCATTGCCACGGTTGCGCGCGACCCGATCCGGAAAGGCCAGCGCCAGCATCACGCCGGTGGAGAGGTCGCCTGCCCCTTGCGATGCGTTCGAGGCTGCCACCTGCGAGGCCCAGCGCTGCGCCAGGCTGCGGGCGCTGGACGCGCGTTGCGAGCGGTCGCGGCGGAATTGATCCAGCCGCGCATCGAGATCGACGCTGTCGCCGCCGAGGCCGCGTTCGGTCAGGATCGCCGCGATTTCCGCGGCTTCCGCGCCCGCCCCCAGCCGCTGTGAATCCACGATCATCCGCGCCAGCCGCGGCGGCAGCGCCAGCGCGCGCAGGCTTTTGCCCTCCTCGGTGATCCGGCCGTCGCCGTCGAGCGCGCCGAGTTCGCCAAGCAGGCTGTTGGCTTCCTTCAGCGCCGGCGCGGGCGGCGGGTCGAGGAACGCCAGGGTCGCGGGATCGCTGACGCCCCATTGCGCGAGATCGAGCACCAGCGAGGACAGGTCGGCGGAGAGGATTTCAGGCGGGGTATAGGCGGCGAGCGAGGCGGTCTGCGGCTCGTCCCAGAGGCGATAGCACACACCAGGTTCGGTTCGGCCGGCGCGGCCGCGGCGCTGATCGACCGCCGCGCGCGAGGCGCGCACCGTCTCCAGCCGCGTCAGCCCAATATCGGGCTCATAGCGCGGCACCCGCGCCATGCCGGAATCCACGACGATACGAACACCTTCGATGGTCAGCGAGGTCTCGGCGATCGAGGTTGCCAGCACCACCTTGCGGCCACCCTTCGGCGCCGGCGCGATGGCGCGGTCCTGCACGCTGGCGTCGAGCGCGCCGAACAGCGGCACGATTTCGATGGACGCATCGTGCACGCGCTCGCCGAGAAAATTCTGCGTGCGGCGGATTTCGGCAGCGCCCGGCAAGAAGGCCAGCACCGAGCCGGGATCGGCGCGCAGCGCGGTCGCGATCGCGTCCGCCATCTGCCGCTCCAGCGGCGCGTCGGGTTTGCGGCCGAGATAGCGGGTCTCGACCGGAAAGGCGCGGCCCTCGCTGGCGACCACGGGCGCGTCGCCGAGCAGTTTTCCGACCCGGGCACCGTCGAGGGTTGCCGACATCACGAGGATGCGGAGGTCCTCGCGCAAGCCGGTTTGCGCATCGCGTGCCAGCGCCAGCCCCAGATCGGCATCGAGCGAACGCTCGTGGAATTCATCGAACAGCACCGCGGCGACGCCGTTCAGTTCGGGATCATCGAGAATCTGGCGCGAGAAGATGCCCTCGGTGACGACCTCGATCCGCGTCGCCCGGGATATTTTTGAACCGAACCGCACCCGGTAACCGACGGTCTCGCCGGCGCGTTCGCCCAGCGTCTTCGCCATCCGCTCGGCGCTGGCGCGGGCCGCGATCCGCCGCGGCTCCAGCATGATGATCTTCTTCCCGTTGAGCCAGGGCGCATCGAGCAGCGCCAGCGGCACCCGCGTGGTCTTGCCAGCCCCCGGCGGCGCCACCAGCACGGCGGCGTTGCCAGCCGTCAGCGTGCGCGCGAGTTCGTCGAGCACCGCATCGATCGGGAGGGGGATGTCGAAGCTGCGGGGCAATTACGGCTCGCATTGTTGGCGCTCTTCCCCTCTCCCCTTGTGGGAGAGGGTGGCTCGCATCGCAAGATGCGAGACGGGTGAGGGGTCTGTCTCCGCGGATAGAGACCCCTCATCCGATCCTCGCTTCGCGAGGATCACCTTCTCCCACAAGGGGAGAAGGGAAGGAAGATCAAGTCGCCGCCCGCCCGATGCTTTCATAGGTGAAGCCGAGTGCGGCCATCTCCTCGGGGCGATAGATGTTGCGCAGATCGACCACCACCGGCTGCGCCATCTCGCGCTTGATACGTTCCAGGTCGAGCGTGCGGTACTGCACCCACTCGGTCACGACCACCATGGCATCGGCGCCCTTCACGCAGGCGTAAGGATCGTCGCAATATTCGATGTCGGGCAATTCCTTGCGCGCCTGTTCCATGCCGACCGGATCGTGCGCGCGGACTTTTGCGCCCATGTCGAGCAGGCCGGTCACCAGCGGGATCGAGGGCGCCTCGCGCATGTCGTCGGTATCGGGCTTGAAGGTCAGACCGAGCACGGCCACGGTCTTGCCGCGCAGGCTGCCGCCGGCAAGGTTGGAAACCTTGCGCGCCATCGCGCGCTTGCGGATTTCGTTGACGCCGAGCACCGCCTCGACGATGCGCAAGTTGACATCATGATCCTGCGCGATCTTGACCAGCGCGCGGGTATCCTTTGGAAAGCAGGAGCCGCCAAAACCGGGACCTGCGTGCAGGAATTTCGAGCCGATGCGGTTGTCGAGGCCGATGCCGCGTGCGACTTCCTGCACATCGGCGCCGACTTTTTCGGCGAGGTCCGCGATCTCGTTGATGAAGGTGATTTTTGTCGCGAGGAACGCGTTCGCGGCGTATTTGATCAGTTCCGCGGTGCGCCGCGCCGTGAACATCAACGGCGCCTGATTGAGCGACAACGGCCGGTAGACATCGCCGAGCACCTTTCGCCCGCGCTCGTCCGAGGTGCCGACGACGATACGGTCGGGGAATTTGAAGTCGCGGATCGCCGCCCCCTCGCGCAAAAACTCCGGATTGGAGGCGACCACGACGTCGGCCGATGGATTGGCTTCGCGGATCAGGCGCTCGACCTCGTCGCCGGTGCCGACCGGCACGGTCGATTTGGTGACGACGACGGTGAAGCCTTTGAGCGCCGCGGCGATCTCGCGCGCGGCGCTGTAGACATAGGTAAGGTCGGCATGGCCATCGCCACGCCGCGACGGCGTGCCGACCGCGATGAACACCGCGTCGGCCTCGGCGACCGGCCCGGTCAGGTCGGTAGTGAAATCCAGCCGCTTGGCTTTCACGTTTGCCGCCACCAGCGTGTCGAGCCCGGGCTCGAAGATCGGGATTTCGCCGCGATGAAGGGCTGCGATCTTGCCGGCATCCTTGTCGACGCAGGTAACCTGGTGGCCGAAATCCGCAAAGCAGGCGCCTGACACCAGCCCCACATAACCCGTGCCAATCATGGCAATGCGCATGGAATAACCCGCTTCTGATGGTTAACGGTCTCTGAATCTCGTGCGCCTCTTAAAACATTTGGCGGCAAAGGGGAAACCGTAAAAAGCGCCGGAAAACGGCATGGCATTTGTAAGATAAAGGGGAAAGAAACCGATCCGGCCGAAGATGCGCCGCCGCCACGCCGAAACAGGACAACAATGACACCTAACGGCACATCCGCCGCGACCGAGCGTTCCGCAATTCCCGCGGGGCGACGCGTCGATTGGGTCGACTATGCCAAGGGCATCTGCATTGTCATGGTGGTGATGATGCATTCGGTGCTGGGCGTGGAAAAGGCGGCCGACCAGACCGGCTTTATGCACTTGGTCGTGATGTTCGCCAAACCGTTCCGGATGCCGGATTTCTTCCTGATTTCCGGGCTTTTCCTCTCGGTCGTGATCGACCGCGACTGGCGCATTTATCTCGACCGCAAGGTCGTGCATTTCGCCTATTTCTACCTGCTGTGGGTGACGATCCAGTTCGGCTTCAAGGCGCCGTCGCTGGCCGCCGAGACCGGGTGGAGCCAAGTTGGCTTGCTGTATCTGGAATCCTTCATCGAGCCATTCGGCACCCTGTGGTTCATCTATCTGCTGCCGGTGTTTTTCGTCGTCACAAAACTGACATGCAAAATGCCGCCGCTGGCGATTCTGGCTGTGGCCGCCGCGCTGGAGATGGCGCATGTCCTGACCGGCTGGACCGTGATCGACGAGTTCTGCGCCCGCTTTGTCTATTTCTATTCCGGCTATCTGTTCGCGCCTTACGTGTTCGCGCTGTCCGATCGCGCGCGGGCCCGCCGCGTGCTGGCGCTGGCTGGCCTGGCGCTGTGGGCCGTCGTCAACGGCAGCCTGGTCGAATTTGGCGCCAGTGAATGGCCGCTTGTTTCGCTCGCGCTTGGATTGGCCGGCGCCTGCGCCATCATCGTATCAGGCACGCTGTTGGCGCGGATGCAGTGGCTGAATTTCCTGCGCTATTGCGGCGAGCATTCCATCGTCATCTATCTCGCCTTCTTCCTGCCGATGGCCGCGACCCGGACGCTGTTGCTGCGCGCGGGCGTCATCCACGACATCGGCACAGTTTCACTGATCGTCACCGTCGTCGGCGTCGTCGGTGCGCTGGCGATCTGGCGGATCGCCCTGGCGCTGCACGCCAACTTCCTGTTCGAACGCCCCGCGGCGTTCTGGATCGCGCCGAAAATGGCCGGACCGGTGTTGCAGGCGGCGGAGTAACGCTCGTCCTCCCCCGGCATAGCCGTCCGAAGGACGGCGTCGCTTCCGCTCGCCTATGACCGGGCGACCCAGTGCGCCGCGGCAGCAGTGATTAACTCGAGAACTCCGGAATACTGGATCACCCGCTTTCGCGGGTGACGACAGTGGGGATAGCTTCGGCATAGGGGCAAAAATCGCCCTCCAAGGCTGTCAATCCGCGCAAAAATCCCTAAATTTCGGCCATGCCGAAAACAGCCCCCCAAGCCACCACCAAACCCGTCGCCGCCAAAGCCCCAGCCAAGGGCGACCATGTCTTTCTGGTCGACGGTTCCTCCTATATTTTCCGCGCCTATCACGCGCTGCCGCCGCTGAACCGCAAATCCGACGGGCTGCAGGTCAATGCCGTACTGGGCTTCTGCAACATGCTGTGGAAGCTGTTGCGCGATATGCCGGAGGATAACCGGCCGACGCATCTGGCCATCGTGTTCGACAAGTCGGAGATCACGTTCCGCAACAAGCTGTACCCCGACTACAAGGCACACCGGCCGCCGGCGCCGGACGATCTGATCCCGCAATTTGGCCTGATCCGGGAGGCCGTGCGCGCCTTCGACCTGCCCTGCCTGGAACAGGGAGGCTTTGAGGCCGACGACCTGATCGCGACCTATGCGCGGCTCGCCGGCGAGCGCGGCGCGACCGCGACCATCGTCTCTTCCGACAAGGATTTGATGCAGCTCGTCACCGACAAGGTGACCATGTACGACACCATGAAGGATCGCCGGATCGGCATCCCCGAAGTGATCGAGAAATTCGGTGTGCCGCCCGAGAAGGTGGTCGAGGTGCAGGCGCTGGCCGGCGATTCCACCGACAACGTGCCGGGTGTGCCCGGTATCGGCATCAAGACCGCGGCGCAGCTGATCGTCGAATATGGCGACCTCGAAACGCTGCTGTTGCGGGCCGGCGAGATCAAGCAGCCGAAGCGGCGCGAGGCACTGATCGAGAATGCCGAGAAAGCGCGGATTTCGCGGCAACTGGTGTTGCTCGACGACAAGGTCAAGCTGGACGTGCCGCTCGACGAGCTTGCGGTGCATGAGCCCGACGCGCGCAAGCTGATCGCGTTCCTGAAAGCGATGGAATTTTCCACCCTGACCCGGCGGGTCGCGGACTATTCGCAGATCGATCCGGCGGACGTGGAAACGGATGCGGGGAACAAAAGCGCGAAGGCTTCTACACCTCTCCCGCTTGCGGGGGAGGTCGACGCGCGCAGCGCGGCGGGTGGGGGCCTTGACCTCTTCACTCGCGGAGACACCCCCACCCCGCCCTCCCCCGCAAGCGGGAGAGGGAGCGCACCGAGCAAGGCGACGGGTGACCGGCAAGACAAGGCCGCCAGCCTCAAGGGCACCCCGATCTCGCTCGCCGCCGCGCGCGAAGAAGCAATCCGGAAAATCCCGGTCGACCGCAAGAAATATCAGACCATCCGCAGCCTCGACCAGCTCACCGCCTTTATCGCGCGCGTGCACGACGTCGGCCATTTCGTCATCGAGGCGATGTCGGATTCGATCGACCCGATGCAGGCGGAGATCTCGGGCATCGCGCTGGCGCTGGCGCCCAACGATGCCGCCTACATTCCGCTCGGCCACAAGCAGTCCGGCGGCGGCGCCGGCCTGTTCGATGCCGGGCTTGCGCCAGACCAGATCAAGGCTGCCGACGCGCTGGCGGCGCTAAAACCGCTGCTGGAATCCTCGGGCATTCTCAAGATCGGCTTCAACATCAAGTTCAACGCGGTGATGCTGGCGCAGCACGGCATCACGCTACGCAACCAGGACGACGCGCAGTTGATGTCGTATGCGCTCGACGCCGGCCGCAACGCGCATGGGCTCGAGGCGCTGGCCAAGCGCTGGCTCGGCCATGCCGTTATCGCCTATGGCGACCTCACCGGCAGCGGCAAGAACAAGCTCTCGTTCGATCAGGTCGCGATCGACAGGGCCGGCGAATATTCGGCCGAAAGCGCCGACATGATCCTGCGGCTCTGGCGCGTGCTGAAACCGCGCCTCGTCTCCGAGCGCATGACCGTGGTCTATGAGACGCTGGAACGGCCGCTGGTCTCGGTGCTGGCGCGGATGGAACGGCGCGGCATCTCGATCGACCGCCAGGTGCTGTCGCGGCTGTCGGGCGATTTCGCCCAGACCGCCGCGCGCGTCCAGGCCGAGCTTCAGGAACTGGCGGGCGAGCCGATCAATGTCGGCAGTCCGAAGCAGATCGGCGACATCCTGTTTGGCAAGATGGGAATCACCGGCGGTACCAAGACCAAGACCGGCGCCTGGTCGACCTCGGCGCAGATTTTGGACGAACTCGCCGAACAAGGGCATGAGTTCCCGAAGAAGATCCTGGAGTGGCGGCAGGTTTCAAAGCTGAAATCGACCTATACCGACGCGCTGCCGAATTACGTTCATCCGCAAACCCATCGCGTCCACACCACTTACGCGCTGGCGGCAACGACCACAGGACGGTTGTCGTCCAACGAGCCGAACCTACAGAACATTCCGGTTCGTACCGAGGACGGCCGCAAAATCCGCCGCGCCTTCGTCGCCACGGCGGGCCACAAGCTGGTGTCCGCCGACTATTCGCAGATCGAACTGCGGCTATTGGCGGAGATCGCCGACATCCCGGTGCTGAAGCAGGCGTTCCGCGACGGGCTCGACATTCACGCCATGACGGCCTCCGAGATGTTCGGCGTGCCGATCAAGGACATGCCGAGCGAAGTGCGCCGCCGGGCGAAAGCGATCAATTTTGGCATCATCTACGGCATCTCGGCGTTCGGCCTCGCCAACCAGCTCGGCATCGCCCGTGAGGAAGCCTCCGCCTATATCAAGAAATATTTTGAGCGCTTTCCGGGCATCCGCGCCTACATGGATGAGACTAGGGAGTTCTGCCGCAAACACGGCTATGTCGCCACGCTGTTCGGACGAAAATGCTACTACCCCGACATCAAGGCGAGCAACGCCTCGGTCCGCTCCTTCAACGAGCGCGCCGCGATCAACGCGCGGCTGCAGGGCTCCGCCGCCGACATCATCCGCCGCGCCATGATCCGGATGGAGGATGCGCTCGCCGAAAAGAAACTCTCGGCGCAGATGCTGCTGCAGGTGCACGACGAGTTGATCTTTGAGGTGCCGGACGACGAAGTGGCGGCGACGCTGCCGGTGGTGCAGCACGTCATGCAGGACGCGCCCTTCCCGGCGGTGCTGCTGTCGCTGCCGCTGCAGGTTGATGCGAGGGCCGCGAATAATTGGGACGAGGCGCATTGAAGGTCCTTTTACCTCTCCCGCTTGCGGGGGAGCATAGGCCGCCATCGGCGGCCGTACTTTGATGAGAACGCCGAAGCTACGCTTCGGCTATGGCGCAAAGCGCGGCGGGTGGGGGAAATCTCTCAGCGCATCTCGCTATTCGTTGCTGGGTTGGCACCCCCACCCCACCCTCCCCCGCAAGCGCGGGAGAGGGAGCGCACCACCAGCGCTGTTGAATTGCTCTCCGAGCAATTTACGAAATGACACCGCATCGTGCTGCGCGCTAGAAACACCTGCATTCCCCTCCGCGAGTCGAAAATGCCCCATCTTTCCGCCCTGCTCGGTTTTGCGCTCGTCTCGTTCGGCATGGTGCTGACGCCGGGGCCGAACATGATCTATCTGATCTCGCGCTCGATCTCTCAAGGGTCGGCGGCCGGGATGGTGTCGCTCGGCGGGGTCGCGCTCGGCTTCGTGTTCTACATGCTGTGCGCGGCGTTCGGCATCACGGCACTGTTGCTGGCGGTGCCCTATGCCTATGACGCGCTGCGGATCGGCGGCGCGCTGTATCTCTTGTGGCTTGCCTGGCAGGTGCTGAAGCCGAACGGCCGCTCGCCGTTCCAGGTCCGGGAACTGGCGGTCGACGGCCCGCGAAAGCTGTTCGCGATGGGGCTTCTCACCAACCTGCTCAACCCGAAAATCGCGATGCTGTATCTGGCGCTGCTGCCGCAATTCATCGATCCGACCGCGGGCAGCGTGCTGATGCAGTCGATCGTGTTCGGCACCATCCAGATCGTCATCAGCGTCAGCATCAACGCGCTGATCGCGCTGACCGCGGGCTCGATCACCGGATTTCTCGGCACCCGCCCGATGTGGCTCAAAGCCCAGCGCTGGCTGATGGGCACCGTGCTCGCCGGCTTTGCGCTGAAGCTGGCGTTCGAGGCGAAGCGGGCTTAGTTTTCTTACCTCTCCCGCTTGCGGGGGAGGTCGGATCGCATCGTTAGATGCGATCCGGGTGGGGGAGTTCTCTCAACTCGGGCAGTGTGACTCGCGGCGCTACCCCCACCATAGCCGATGCTTCGCATCGGCGTTCTTCTATCAAGAACGGCGGCCGCAGGCCGCCTACGCCTCCCCCGCAAGCGGGAGAGGGAGAAGAACTCAATCCAGCTTCGCTTCCATGCCGCGTTTCGTAGCAGGGCGCGCCATCAGCGCGTTGTACCAGCGCTGGACGTGGGGGAAATCCGCAAGCTCGACCTTGTGGCGCGGGTGGCGCCATGCCCAGCCGAGGATCGCAAAATCCGCAACCGACAGGGCGTCGGCGACGAATTCGCGGGTCGAAAGCCGCCGATCCAGTACGGCGTAAAGCCGGCGCGTCTCGGCCATGTAGCGCTTCAGGCCATAGGCGCGGTCCTGCTCGTTCTCCAGCGCGATGAAATGGTGCACCTGGCCTGGCATCGGCCCGAAACCGCCCATCTGCCACATCAGCCATTCATAGACCGGGATGCGTCCGGTCAGCGGCTTGGGCAGGAACTTGCCGGTCTTCTCGCCGAGATAGAGCAGGATCGCCCCGGACTCGAACACGCTGACGGGCTTGCCGTCCGGGCCATCGGGATCGACGATCGCGGGAATCTTGTTATTCGGACTGATTTCAAGGAATGAAGGCGCCATCTGCTCGCCCTTGGAGATGTTCACCGGGATCACCTTGTAGGGCAGCCCCATCTCTTCCAGCGCGACCGAGATCTTGCGGCCGTTGGGCGTGTTCCAGGTGTGCAGTTCGATCGTCATTCCGGTTTCCCCCTCGATTTGCTTGGCTATCCCGTACCCCGAAACCCGAGAGCCGTACAACCGCGCTTTCCACGGGGCGTCCCCGCGCCAGCGGCAGTCATGCGGGGTGCTGTTGACGGTGCGAGATCGGCTCTGGAATGTGCCGCCAACCGCCGATAGATTGCGCCCCACCTCAAATACCCGAGAAAAAACCTTGTCCAAATCAGCCTCCCGTGCCCGCCTCGCCGAGATCATCCGCAAGCGTTCGTTCGGCCGCGGCGAGATCACGCTGGCTTCGGGCCGCAAGAGCGATTTCTACTTCAACCTCAAGCCGACCATGCTCGACCCCGAAGGCGCGGCGCTGCTGGCGGAACTGACCTATGAGGCGCTGAAGGACGACCAGCTCGATTTCGTCGGCGGCCTGGAAATGGGCGCGGTGCCGCTGGCCGGCGCGATCGCGCAATTGTCCTGGCTCAAGGGCCACCCGATCGCAGCCTTCTTCGTGCGCAAGAAGCCGAAGGAACATGGCGCGCGGCTGGCGGTGGAGGGCTTGGCCAAGGGCGAGAGCCTGCAAGGCAAGCGCATCGTGATCGTGGAAGACGTCACCACCACCGGCGGCTCGGCGCTGAAGGCGGTCGAAGCCGTACGCGACGCCGGCGGCGAGATCGTGCTGGTCTTCACCATGGTCGACCGCGAAGAGGGCGCGACCGATAATTTTGCCGAAGCGGGACTTGAATTTCGCTCGCTCTACAAGGCCGGCGAGTTTTTGAAGGATTGATCGGTCTCTCGTCTCCCTCGCCCCGCTCTTCGCGGGGAGAGGGTTGGGGTGAGGGGCTGCCTCTACGCATTCAACTCGTGGATAGTCCCCCTCACGCGCCGACCTCTCCCCGCAAGCGGGGCGAGGTAAGAAATGCGCGCTCGCTCGACCTGCGTCGGCATTTCTTTTCCGCTCTCCGCCCTGCGGTCACTGCTCGTTTACCATCCCGCCCTATGGTGAATCCCGACTGAAGCACATGTTGTTTCGGTGCGTCGTGTTGCGTTGGGTGGAGTTAGCGTTGCGTACAGAGTTGCCTTTTTTGCGCGTGCGGCGCCGCGTGATGGTTGTGGCCGCCGGTACCCTTGCAGCATCGTTGATGCTCGTGCCCGGCGGCGCGTCCGCCGAAGGCCTGTTCGACATGTTTTTCGGCGGCGGCCAGAAGCAGCAGGCGCGACAGGCGTCGCCGCAGGCGAGCTTCTTTGCCGATCCGTTCGGCCTCAATCAGCAGCAGCAACAATCTGCGCCGGCGCCACGCGTGGCCGGCTCCGGACCAGCCTTTTGCGTGCGCAGCTGTGATGGCAAATATTTTCCGCTGACCATGCGCGGCAACGCCACGCCGGTTGCGACCTGCCAGGCCTTCTGCCCCGCCAGCGCCACCAAGGTGTTTTACGGCAGCAACATCGACGGCGCATCCTCGAGCACCGGCGAGCGCTATGCCGACAGCGAAAACGCCTTCGCCTATCGCAAGGCGCTGCGCGCGGATTGTACATGTAACGGACGAAGCCCGTCAGGCCTGGCGCCGGTCGACCTCACGCTCGACACCTCGCTACGCGCCGGCGACGTGGTGGCCACCACCGATGGTCTGGTCGCCTTTACCGGCGTCCGGCTGGGCGCCAACCAGACCGCCGACTTCACGCCGGTCGCGTCATATCCGGGCCTCACCGCCGAAGTCCGCGCACGGTTAGGGGAAATGAAGGTCGCACCCGTGAGCGCCGAAATGGCCGGCGAAACCGTGATACCCGAAACCGACCGCGACGTCGCGCTGCCGACCACGACGGCGCCGAAGACGGCCACGCCGAAGGCGAAGCGGGCCGACGCGAATTGATCACCGCCCGACGATGACGCCGATCACGTTCGGCGCCGACAGATATTTTTCCTCGATGCTCGCGCGCGCCGCGGCGCGGTTTTCCGGCGTCAGCAGGCCGCGCTTTTCGGCCAGGATCATCCAGCAATAGCCCCACCAGTCCGTCAGCATGCCCTGATCGTCGACGAGGTCGTAGCCCTGCTCGGCGGCAAAGATCCGCGCATGCGCCTCGTCGAGTGAATCGAGCCAGGCGTGATCCGCAAGCGAAAACAGGTCGTCGCTGAAATCGTCGGTCGTGTAGCCCCACACCGACATGCAGACGGCGTTGAATTCGCGATCGATGGCATCGTCGTCGACGATCTGCCGGCGTGACGCCTGATGCAGCCGCGACAGCGAGCGCGCAAAATCGGCGATGCGGGTGAGCGCGAATTGATCGAAGGCGATGGTGGACATGTAGTCCTCGCTAACTCGGATAGACCATAGATATTGTGTCGGCACTGCGCCGAATCACAATGATATATCAAAGACTTGCTAAAGTGTTCTTAATTTGTTCCAGCGATGACAAGCGCAAGCGAGATGGCCAGCGCAACCATCCCGGTGCCGAAACACAATGCGATCGCCAAGGTCTTTAAATAGCGCGCCCTGTAAGCTTGGCCGATTGGAGATAGCTCGTCAGCAAATAGGAGGGCGTTGAACCGATTAAGCCGAACTATCTTCCGCCGCGGCCCCTCTGATGCGGGGTTCGATGCGGCTCGCCACGCGAAATAGCTTCCAACAATCAAAGCAATGAACGTCAACATGAATGCGACGATTGTGCAGGTGCCCAGAAGGCCACGTATCATTGGAGCCACGGCCACTTCGTTAGTGGCCTCCTTTCTTCTCGATCACATCGCGGACAGCATCTTGTCGCCGCAATAATTGGCGTAGAACTTTCCGCCGCATTGCCGGCGGATCGCCGCGCATCTTGCCGCGGGGGATGCATTCGCCGGCACGCTGAACGAGCAGTTCAACCCGTCGGCGCTGCGGCCGGCCTTGCCGGCGGCAAATGCCGCGCTGGTGGAGATGATGCAGAACACCAAAAGCGTCGCGGCGGCGATTTCGATCAACAATCTCATGGCCTGACCCCTCCAACTCCGCCTGAAAACGCTATGACTTTCCAACAATTGCTCGGCTTTTGGGTCTGACTATACCACCAAAGCCACCGTCCGCAGGCGCCTCAAATCGGCCCGGTCCTTGCATAAAATCATACCAGCGCAGTGCACAACGAGACCTCAGGCGGTTCCGATCCCGGTGCAAGGCGCGTATCATTTGGTTAAGTCCCACTGCCAGGAATGACGCGTTGCAGGAACAATCTTTCCCAGGGAGCCATCCGGCGCTGAACCAGCCGATCGACGAACTGGCGCTGGCCGAGATCAAGAGCGCCATCCTCACCAAGCTGCGGCTGGCAATCGGCAAGGACGCCGGGATGGCGACCAGGCGCGACTGGTACAAGGCCGCGGCGCTGGCGCTCCGCGACCGCATCGTGCACCGCTGGCTGGTGGCCGAAAAGCAGAGCTACGACGCCGGCCGCAAGCGGGTCTATTACCTCTCGCTCGAATTCCTGATCGGCCGCCTGTTCACCGACGCGCTGAACAATATGGGCCTGCTGCCGGTGTTCGAGGCGGCGCTCGGCGATCTCGGCGTCGGCCTGTCGGACTTGCGCAAATGCGAGCCGGATGCGGCGCTCGGCAATGGCGGTCTCGGGCGGCTGGCCGCCTGCTTCATGGAGAGTATGGCGACGCTGGCGATCCCCGCGATCGGCTACGGCATCCGTTACGATTTCGGCCTGTTCCGCCAGATCATCGCGCAGGGTTGGCAGCACGAATATCCGGACGAATGGCTGGGTTTCGGCAACCCCTGGGAATTCCAGCGGCCGGAAGTGGTCTACCCCGTCTACTTCGGCGGCCATGTCGAGCACGCCGATGACCGCGGCCGCGACCGCGCGACATGGCGTCCGGCGGAAACCGTGGAGGCCATGGCCTACGACACGCCGATCGTCGGCTGGCGCGGCCAGCACGTCAATGCGCTGCGGCTGTGGTCGGCGCACGCGCCCGATCCGCTCAAGCTCGACATCTTCAACTCCGGCGATTATCTCGGCGCCGTCGCCGAGGAAGCGCGCGCGGAATCGATCTGCAAATTCCTCTACCCGAACGACGAGAGCGCGGCGGGCCGCGAACTGCGGCTGCGCCAGGAATATTTCTTCGTCTCCGCCTCGCTGCAGGATCTGGTCAAGCGGCACCTCTCCGCCGACGGGCAGTTGCGCAGCCTCTCCTCCAAAGTCGCGGTGCAGCTCAACGACACCCATCCGAGCCTCGCCGTCACCGAGCTGATGCGGATCCTGGTCGACCTGCACAATTTCCGCTGGGACGAGGCGTGGAAGATCACGGTGGCGACGCTGTCCTACACCAACCACACGCTGCTGCCGGAGGCGCTGGAGACCTGGCCGGTCGAACTGTTCGAACGGCTGCTGCCGCGCAATCTCGAAATCATCTACCGCATCAACGTCGCGCATCTGGCGCTGGCCGACCAGCGCTGTCCCGGCGACATCGATTTCAGGGCCTCGGTGTCGCTGATCGACGAGAAGAGCGGCCGCCGGGTGCGGATGGGGCAGCTCGCCTTCGTCGGCTCGCATCGCATCAACGGCGTCTCGGCGATGCATTCCGACCTGATGAAGGAGACCGTGTTCAACGATCTCAACCATCTTTATCCCGGCCGCATCACCAACAAGACCAACGGCATCACCTTCCGCCGCTGGCTGATGCTGGCCAATCCGGGGCTGACCGACCTGATCCGCGAGGTCTGCGGCGAGGCCGTGCTCGACGATTTCTCGCTGTTCGAACATCTCGAAGCCCGCGCCAGCGACAATGCGATTCCAGCAGCGCTTCCGCGACGTCAAGCACCACAACAAGCTGGCGCTGGCGCGGCTGATCGGCGAGCGCAACAACATCAAGGTCGATCCGTCGGCGCTGTTCGACGTCCAGATCAAGCGCATCCACGAATACAAGCGGCAACTGCTCAATATCCTCGAGGCGGTCGCGCTGTATCAGGCGATCAAGGACGAACCGCAGCGCGACTGGGTGCCGCGGGTAAAAATCTTCGCCGGCAAGGCGGCGGCGAGCTATCGCTACGCCAAGCTGATCATCAAGCTGATCAACGACGTCGCCGAAATCGTCAACAACGATCCCGACATCGCCGGGCGGCTGAAGGTCGTGTTCCTCGCCGACTACAATGTCAGCCTGGCCGAGGTGATCATTCCCGCCGCCGACCTTTCCGAGCAGATTTCGACCGCGGGCATGGAGGCCTCCGGCACCGGCAACATGAAGCTGGCGCTCAACGGCGCGCTGACCATCGGCACGCTCGACGGCGCCAATATCGAAATCCGCGATCATGTCGGCGAAGAGAACATCGCGATCTTCGGCATGGAGGCTCCGCGACGTCATGGTACGGCGCAAGCAGGGACTCGACGCCAGCGACGTGATCGGCCGCTCGCCGCGGCTGGCGCGTGCGATCTCGCGCGATCGAGAGCGGCGTCTTTTCGCCCGACGATCCGCACCCGGTTCGCAGTCGATCGGGCACGCGCTGCGTTACCTCGACCACTACATGGTCAGCGCCGATTTCGATTCCTATTACGACGCCCAGCGCGGCATCGACGCGCGCTGGCAGGTAATGCCGGCATGGACCCGGGCCTCGATCCTCAACGTCGCGCGGATGCCGTGGTTCTCCTCCGACCGCACCATCCGCGAATATGCCGAGGAAATCTGGAACGTGCCGGTCCATCCCGCCTCGCCGCGGTCGTTGCAGGAACCGGGCGCGCAGCGCGGGGCAACGCGATAGAATTCCGGCGAGTGGAAATCGATTACCTCCGACGTCATTGAATTCGGCAAGTTAGCCGTGATACTGCGCGCAATGACGGAAGGTTTCATGCTCACCAAAACTCCCCACCTGTTCGACGACGCCACAAAGGTCACCGCCGGCGACAGCCGCTGGCAGGGCAGACCAGCCCGGACTACTGGGCCTTTGTCGGCCCGTTCGGCGGCTGCACGGCCGCCACTATCCTGCGGGCGCTGATCGACCATCCGCAGCGATCGGGCGATCCGCTGTCGCTCACCGTCAATTTCTGCGCGCCGGTCGCGGAAGGCGCCTTCGATCTCGACGTCCGCCTGGTCAAGGCCAACCGCTCGAGCGCAGCATTGGTGCGTGGAGATGACGCAAGGCGGCGGCGACGTCGCGACGCTCGCGACCGCCGTTTTCGCCGAGCGCCGGCCGTCATGGTCGCACCAGCAGGCCGCCGTTTCCGGGCGCCAGCCCGTTCGAGCAGGCGCGTTCCTTTCCGCGCACGCCGATGACCTGGACCCATCAGTATGATTTCCGCTTTGTCGAGGGCGAACCGAGCTTCTACGGCTCGCCATCCGCCGCGCCGCTCGAATGCGTTCTCCAAACAGTGGATCGGCGACCACGTGCCGCGAAAGATCGACATGCTGTCGCTGATGTCGATGTCGGATGCCTTCTTCGGCCGGGTCTTCCTGGCGCGGCGAGAACTGGTACCGTTCGGCACGGTATCGATTACGACCTATTTCCACACCGGCGTCGGACGAACTCGCGGCCGAAGACATCAGCCACGTGCTCGCGGTCGCCGACGCCAAGATTTTCCACAAGAGTTACGGCGACCAGAACGGCGAATTGTGGTCGCCCAACGGGCGCCTGCTCGCCACCACGACGCAAATCGCGTATTTCAAGGCGTAGCGGAACATACGGGCGACGCCGTTGTTCGGCCTTCGAAAGACGCACCTCATGTCCGACCCCGACGCCAAACAGCCCCACATCGCGCTGCTCGGCATCCCCATCGAGATCGGCGCGTCGCAGCCCGGCACGCTGATGGGCCCGGCGGCGCTGCGGACGGCGGGTATTGCGCGGCGTGCTCGACCAGTTGGGATTTTGCGTCGAGGATCACGGCGATCTCGCGATGCCGGCGGTAGCTTCCGACGGCCCGCCGCCCGCCAACGCCAAATTTTACGACGAGATCAAAAGCTGGATCCGCGCGCTCGGCGAACGCTCCTTTTCGCTGGCCCGCTCCGGCGCCATCCCGATCTTCATGGGCGGCGATCACTCGCTGTCGATGGGATCGGTCAACGGCGTTGCACGCCACTGGCGGGAAAAAGGCCGGCCGCTGTTCGTGCTGTGGCTCGATGCCCATGCCGACTACAACACGCCGGCGACGACCGTCACCGGCAACATGCACGGCATGTCGGCGGCGTTTCTATGCGGCGAGCCCGGCCTCGACGGCCTGCTCGGCGAGCAGCCCCGCGCCTCCATCACGCCCGATCAACTCGACCTGTTCGGCATCCGCTCGATCGACCCGCTGGAAAAGAAGCTGGTGTCAGCGAGCGCCGCGATCGCGATGGCCGACATGCGCGCGATCGACGAGCACGGCGTCGGCGTCCTGATCCGGCGCGTGATCGAACGCGTCAGGGCGAAAAACGGCGTGCTGCATGTCAGCTTCGACGTCGATTTTCTCGATCCGGCGGTCGCACCGGGCGTCGGCACCACGGTTCCGGGCGGCGCCACCTACCGCGAAGCCCACCTGATCATGGAGTTGCTGCATGATTCCGGACTGGTGCGGTCCGTCGACATCGTCGAGCTCAATCCGTTCCTCGACGAACGCGGCCGCACCGCGCGGTCGCGGTGGAACTGATCGGCAGCCTGTTCGGCCTGCAGATCACCGACCGGCCGACGCCGAGCAACGCGGTTTTTCCGGACTAGTCCCGGATAATGAAAAAAGGGCGGCCTCATCGGCCGCCCTTTGAAATCACGGGATGGTTCGCAGCCTCACTCGGCCGCGAGCTTGATGTCCGGTGCGGCGGCGCGGACGTCGGCGTCGACCTGGGCTTTCGAACTTGGCAAAGTTCTTCTGGAACATGCCGACCAGCGCACGCGCGGTCTTGTCGAACTCGGCCTTGTCCTTCCAGGTGTTGACCGGATCGAGGATCTCGCTCGGGACGCCCGGCAGCGCGGTCGGCACCGCAAAGCCGAAATATTTGTCGGTGCGGAATTCGACATTGCGCAAGCTGCCGTCGAGCGCCGCGGTGAGAAGCGCGCGCGTCACCTTGATCGGCATCCGGCTGCCGGTGCCGTATTTGCCGCCGGTCCAGCCGGTATTGACCAGCCAGCAATCGACATTGTGCTTGGCGATCAGCTCGCGCAGCATGTTGCCGTAGACGGACGGATCGAGCGGCAGGAACGGCGAACCGAAGCAGGTCGAGAATTCCGGCTGCGGCTCGTTGCCGAGACCGCGTTCGGTGCCCGCGACCTTGGCGGTGTAGCCGGACAGGAAGTGATACATCGCCTGCGCCGGCGAGAGTTTTGCGATCGGCGGCAACACGCCGAAGGCGTCGGCGGCCAGCATCACCACGTTCTTCGGCTGGCCGCGCGCGGCCGGTGCGCGAGGCGTTCGGGATGAAATCGAGCGGATAGGCCGAACGGGTGTTTTCGGTCTTCGAGCCGTCGTCGAAATCCGGACCCCGCGGGTGTCCTCGTCGAGCACGCACGTTCTCCAGCACCGCGCCAAAGCGCTTGCTGGCGGCGTAGATCTCGGGCTCGGCTTCCTCGCGACAGCTTGATGCACTTGGCGTAGCAGCCGCCTTCGAAATTGAAGATGCCGTCCGGGCCCCAGCCGTGCTCGTCGTCGCCGATCAGCGTGCGCTTCGGGTCGGCCGAAAGCGTGGTCTTGCCGGTGCCGGACAGGCCGAAGAAGATCGCGCTGTCACCGTCGGGCCCGACATTGGCCGAGCAGTGCATCGGCATCACGCCCTTGGCGGGCAGATAATAGTTCAGCGTGGTGAACACGCTCTTCTTCATCTCGCCGGCATAATAAGACCCGCCGATCAGGACGATCTTGCGGGCGAAATCGATCGCGACGACGTTCTCGGATTTGCAGCCGTGACGTTTCGGATCGGCGCGGAAGCTCGGCAGGTCGATGATGGTGAGTTCGGGCACGAAGCTCGCGAGCTCGATCGCCTCGGGGCGGATCAAGCAGCGTGCGGATGAACAGCGAGTGCCAGGCGAGTTCGGTGAAGACGCGGGTCTTGATCTGGAAGCGTCGGATCGGCGCCGCCATAGAGATCCTGCGCGAACAGCGTCATGCCTTCGGCATGCTTGAGGAAGTCGGCGATAGAGCGTCGTCGAACTGCTCTGAGGTGATCGACTGGTTGCCGGCCCACCACATCTTCTTGTCGGTGGTCGCATCGCGAACCGTGAACTTGTCCTTCGGGCTGCGGCCGGTGAAGTCGCCGGTATCGGCGCACAGCGCGCCATCGGCCGACAGCAACGGCTTCGCCCGCCGCCAGCGAATACTGGTAAAGCTGCGGCGCACCCAGGTTCCAGTGCACGCCTCTTGAGATTTTTTAAGCCGAATTTGTCGGCGCCGAAGGCACCGTTATGCACGACCCGTCTCTTGCACGAAGAATCCTCCTCGAACCCGCGTATCTCGATCGCGCGAATGCCGCTAAACGCGCCTCTGTCGCGGTGAACCTGACTAAGAATATAGCCTTCCGGCCATGGTCCGGCGACCTAATACTGATGAACGCCGCGCTTGCCAAGCCGATCCCGCGGGTTTTGGTTTATTCCAGCCATGGCTTTGATCTGGATCAAATTTTGCTGCAGCGCGGGGCCTGATCCGTAAGGTGCTTTGGCTTTGGTTGCGCGACCATAGCGCCGCGATCGCCAGCGCTCACGCCGGAACCTTTCTTGCGGCGCACAATCGACAGCTTAACGGGCCGCCCCTTCGCCGATCAGGGCGAACGGCGCCCAGAACGCCGGATAGGCGTTTCTGGGCGACGAGGTGTCGTTGAGATAGGCCAGCATCGCCTGACGCAGCGCCTCGGCGCGGCCAAGTCTTCGGATCGGCCTTGAGACGATCGAAGGTCGATGTCGCCAGCCGCGTGGCGGCTTCCGAATCGACCGCCCAATGCGACACCAGTAGCGCCCGGGCCCCGGCATAGAAGAACGATCGCGCGAGACCCGACAGCGCCTCGGCGCCGGGCTTGTCGCCGGCGATGGTATTGCAGGCGGACAGCACCACCCAATCGGCATTGAGCTTCAATTGCGCGACTTCGCTCGAAGTGAGCAGGCCGTCGTCGAATTCGCGTCGGCTGCTTCGGAATGCTCAGCACCAGCGAAGGTTCGGCCGACGCCCTTGACGTCGCCGGCGACGAGGCCGTGGGTCGCAAAATAGACGATGCCGTAATCGGCGAGCGGCGCGCGCTTGACCGTGGTTTCGCTGGCGTCCTGCCGAGATGAATATCGGCGGCGGCAACGCCGAGATCCTTTGCGACCGCGTTGAGTTCGTCGGCGGTATCCGGCAGTTGCGGCAACGCGCCGCGAGCCGCGCGCGATCGACGCCGGCGCCCTGCCAGAAATCGGTATAGGCCGACGTCACCAGCGCCCGCGACGCCGACTTGGTCGCGCCGGGTTTGCCGGCGGCGCGGTTGTCACCGGCGCCGTCCTGCAACGGGTTGAACAACGGATCGCCAAAGCCGGTCATCGGCTTTGTGCCTTGATCCCTGCGCGCAAACACGCGCAGCGATCTTCAGGCTTGCAGCCGACGGCAACACCGACACCGCCTGACGCTTCAACAGCCAGGCCGCATCGCGATAGCCGTCGAATTTTCGGGGATCGCGGCAGCCGGTTTTTCGGTCACCAGCAGATGAAACGGCAGCGCCGTCAGCGCGCCCGACGGCACCACCAAAAGACTGCGCTTGTCCTTGACCAGCGCCTCGACCGGACCCAGCAGCGTCGCATACAGTTCATTGGCAAGCGCCAGATCGAACAGCCCGGACTTGCCGGAGGCATCGCTGGCCTTGCCTGACATCGAGGCCGCGGCGGAACGCGGCAACCTTCTGCGACAACGCTTCGGCGCCCAGCGGAACGGCTTCCAGTCGACGCCATCGCTGCGTGATCGCAAAGACATAGCTTTCCTTTTCGGCGACCGCGAACAGCACCATCGCCTCACTGCCCGACAACAGCGCCTGGATCTCCTTCGCCGTCATCGGCAGCGGATTCGACAGCGCGGCATAATCGGGAAATTCGGCTGCAAACGTTTTTTGCAGGCCTGCGCGCTCGGTGGAAATGGCGGCAAGCCGTTCCCGGCTGCGCTGCTCGGCCGCGGCATCGCGCTTCGACACGTTCCTTCGAGACGGCGGCAACGATCGCCTTGTCCAGCGTCTCCGCTTCCGCGGCGAGATCCTGATCCCGGCGCACCAGTTGCGCGAGACGGTCGGTCCCGGCGCCAGCCGCACCGCCAGCTTGTTGACGGCGGAGCGGCCGATGACTGGGTGCCGCGCTGGACCACGTTGAGCGCATCGTCGAGCGCCTTCCCGGCCGGCATCAATTGCTGCTGCTGCGCCGACAACAGCACCGGCAGCGCGACGCGCGGCTGCGCGCGGCCGCTCGCGATCGTCTGTTCCACGATCGGCACGGCATCGGCGGTGCGTCCTTCCGCCTGATAGAGCGAGGCCAGATTGTTCAACGACGCCGCGAGATCGGGATGATCGGCGCCGAGCGCGCGTCTCGCGGATCGCCACCGCGCGCTGGTACAGCGGCTCGGCATCCGCATAGCGGCGCTGCCGTTCATAGAGGTCCGCCAGATTGTTCAGCGAACGCGCGACCTCGGGATGATCGCGGCCGAGCACTTTTTCGCGGATCGCCAGCGACCGCCTGATCAACGGCTCGGCCTCGGCATAGCGGCCCTGCGACCTTGTCGACCTGGCCGAGATTGTTCAAAAGCGTCGCGACCGCGGGATGTTCCGGTCCGGCCGCCTTTTCGTAGATCGCCAGCGCGCGTTTGAACAACGGCTCGGAATCGGCGTGCCGGCCCTGCTTCTCGTAAAACGTCGCCAGATTGTTCAGCGACTGCCCGACATCGGGATGGCCGGCGGCAGCGATTTTTCGCGCAGCGCCAACGCCCGCCTGAACAGCGGTTCGGCATCGGCATAGCGCTCCTGCCGCTGATAGAGCGCGGCCAGATTGTTCAGTTCAGGGGCCATCGCGGATGAGTCGAGACCGGCCGCCTTCTCCAGGATGGCGATCGAGCGCTTCAGCAGCGGCTCGGCCGCGGCATCATTGCCTTGATGGCCATAGAGCTCCGCCAGATTGTTCAGCGCGCCCGCGACGTCGCGATCATCGGGACCGCGGGTCTTCTCCAGGGTTTCCAGCTGGCGCTGCGCCAGCGTGGTCGCTTCGGCATATTTTCCGGCGCGGCTGAGTTCGGTGATTTTGGCGCTCAGCGCCGCCGTCTCGCCGTTTTGCGCCGATGACGGCGTACCGAGGCCGGCGCTCGCGATCAGGGCGAGCCACAGCGCGAAGTGCCATCGATTGCTGGATTTCATCATGCCGACCTGGGTTGGTTAGCCGCCGCGACGCGCGGGCATGGATTAAGTCGCGGAAACTTGCCGGCCCGTTCAATCCGCCTGCGCTGATCCGCTAGTCCTTGGCCCGCGCCTCACCCGCGAGCCGGACCAGCATCTTGCGCAACGCGATGCCGCTGGTGACCCGTTCCGGGAAATCCAGCCGCAGCGTCTTTGTGTCCGCCTGCATATCCATCCCGTCAGGGTCGCAGCCGGTGCAGGCCCAGTCGGCAGCATCCGCCCCGAGCAACCTGGTCGCGTACAGGTTCATCGCCTCGCGATGGTCCTCGTTCATGTGTTCGATCGCGCCCTGCTCGGCTTCCAGCAATTCCCCGGCATCGCCGATCATCGGTCAAAAACTGCGCGGGCTCGAGGTCGACGATCCGGCCGAAGCCGGCGACCAGATGGGCGCCGGAGGGCGCGATCCGGAAGAACGAAAAATCCTTGAAGTCCACAAAGGCTTCAGCGGACCGATGGGCGTTGAGGTAGCGCCGGCGCAACAACGCGGCGTCGCTCCCTGCAGCCTCCTCCGCCCGCCCCGCCAGCATGATCCGGGAACCCTCCAGCGGGTCGCCCGCGGCGCGTTCGTCGAGCATCAGCGACACCCTGGGATCGCCCAGGATGTTTTTGGTGTGCAGCGCCAGCCGCGAGATCAGCAGGATCGGCGACCCATCGGCGTGGCTGGCGACATTGACCAGCGAGCAATAGGGATCGCCATTGCCGGCCATGAGGGTGGCCAGCGCGCCCTGCCGGCTGCGCCGGAGCAGCGAGCGGGCCTGCCTGGAAGCGTTAAAATCGGTGGTCGGTTGCATGGTTCCAATCAGCCATCTTATTGCAAAAAGGGCCTTTTCTCAGGCCTTGAGGGTGCTATATGGGGTGCCACGCATGATCCGCAGAAGCGTTTTTGCGGAACTCGGTCACACTTCAGCCCAGCTTGCATTGCTCGTTGACCGGGTAAGAAGCCCATTTATACGGCGCATAGCTGGATTGCCCGCCGTTTAAGCCACTCTCTGATTCGAAAGCAGGCTCATGCCCACAATCGCCCTGGTCGATGACGACCGCAACATTCTCACATCCGTATCGATCGCGCTCGAAGCCGAGGGCTATCGCATCATGACCTACACGGATGGTGCCTCGGCGCTGGACGGTTTCCGCACCAGCCCGCCGGATCTTGCGATCCTCGACATCAAGATGCCGCGCATGGACGGCATGGAGACGCTGCGGCGGCTGCGGCAGAAGTCCGATCTGCCGGTGATTTTTCTCACCTCCAAGGATGAGGAGATCGACGAATTGTTCGGCCTCAAAATGGGCGCCGACGATTTCATCCGCAAGCCGTTCTCGCAGCGCCTGCTGGTCGAGCGCGTCAAGGCCGTGCTCCGCCGCGGCCAGCCGAAGGATCCGACCGCAGCTCCGAAGGAGCCGGATGCAAGGGCGCTGGACCGCGGCCTGCTGCGGATGGATCCGGAACGTCACACCTGCACCTGGAAGAACGAACCGGTGACGCTGACGGTGACGGAATTCTTGATCCTGCAGGCGCTGGCGACCCGGCCCGGTGTGGTGAAAAGCCGCAACGCGCTGATGGACGCGGCCTATGACGACCAGGTCTATGTCGACGACCGCACCATCGACAGCCACATCAAGCGGCTGCGCAAGAAGTTCAAGGTGGTGGACGACGATTTCGAGATGATCGAGACGCTGTACGGCGTCGGCTATCGCTTCAAGGAAGCATGATCAGCATGATCCGGAAAAGTGGGAACCGGTTTTCCGAAAAGATCACGCTCAGACAAACGGGTTTGTTGACTGGCGCGTCCGCGCATCCGGGGTAGGATACGAGAGCAGCGCGCACGCGGGATATACTTGAGACAACGGCAGTTTTGGCCATTGCTAGATCGAACGCAGCCTGATGCGAGCCTGAACAACGAGGATGCTTCGGCCCCCCTCGATCAGGACCGCGTTGCCGACGACAGCCTGCCCGCGAAGGGCTGGCGGCCGCTCGGCTGGCTGCGCCGCGCCGGCCAGTTCTTCTTCGCGCTGTCCTTCTCCAGCCTCACACGCCGCATCGTCTCGCTCAACCTCGCGGGCCTCGTCGCGCTGGTGGCGAGCATTCTCTATCTCTCGCAATTCCGCGCCGGCCTGATCGACGCGCGCGCGCAGAGCCTCTTGGTGCAGGCCGAGATCATCGCGGGCGCGATCGCCGCGTCCGCCACGGTCCAGACCAACACCATCACCATCGATCCGGAACGGCTGCTCGACCTGAAGCCCGGCGAGATCTATCGGCGCGCCGGACGAATATTCCGGCCTCAATTTCTCGATCAATCCCGAGCGCGTCGCGCCGGTGTTGAAAACGCCTGATCCTGCCGACCAAGACCCGCGCGCGCATCTTCGACGGCGACGGTGGCCTGATCCTCGACAGCCGCAACCTCTAGATCGTCTGGAGCCTGCCGCTGCCGCCGCCGTCCTCGGAGAAGCCGGGCCTCGCCGAGCGGACCATGATCGCCATTCGGCTCTGGCTGAACCGGGGCGATCTGCCGCTGTATCGCGAACTCGGACCGGAGAACGGCAACGGCTATCAGGAAGTCGCGGATGCGCTGGGCGGCCAGAAGCGCAGCATGGTGCGCGTCAACGCACGCGGCGAGGTGATCGTGTCGGTGGCGGTGCCGGTGCAGCGCTCCCGCGAAATCCGCGGCGCGCTGATGCTCTCGACCCAAGGCGACGAAATCGACCAGATGGTGACCGCCGAACGGCTGGCCATCCTGAAGGTCGGCGGCGTCGCGTCCGCGGTCATGATCGTGCTCTCATTGCTGCTCGCGAGCACCATCGCCGGCCCGGTGCGGCGGCTCGCCGACGGCGCCGAGCGGGTTCGCCGCCGCATCCAGACCCGCGTCGAAATTCCCGATTTCAC
Source organism: uncultured Alphaproteobacteria bacterium (assembly GCA_963836765.1). GTDB lineage: Bacteria > Pseudomonadota > Alphaproteobacteria > Rhizobiales > Xanthobacteraceae > Bradyrhizobium. The sequence continues at coordinate 36,113 of CAWILG010000029.1, read as the reverse complement.
CCGCCGCCGCGACGAAATCGGCCATCTCTCCGGCGCGTTGCGCGACATGACCAACGCGCTCTATAGCCGGATCGAGGCGATCGAAATGTTCGCCGCCGACGTCGCCCATGAATTGAAGAATCCGCTGACGTCGCTGCGCTCGGCGGTGGAAACGCTGCCGCTCGCGCGCAACGAGAACAGCCGCGCGCGGCTGCTCGCCGTGATTGAGCACGACGTCAAGCGGCTCGACCGTCTGATCTCGGACATTTCCGACGCCAGCCGCCTCGATGCCGAATTGCAGCGGCAGGACATGACGCCGGTCGACCTGCGCCGGCTCTTGACCACGCTGACATCGGTCGCCAATGAAACGCGGCTCGGCCAGGACGACGTTGCCGTCGAGGTGCGCTTCGAGGGCCGGACCCCGACCGACGCCTTCTCGGTGCCCGGCCATGATTCGCGGCTCGGGCAGGTGATCTCCAATCTGCTGTCCAATGCGCGGTCGTTTTCCGACGCCGGCGGCAAGGTCCGGATCATCTGCCGCCGGGTACGGTCGGAAATCGAGATTGTGATCGACGACGACGGACCGGGCATTGGCGAGGATGCGCTGGAGCGCATCTTCGAGCGCTTTTACACCGACCGGCCGCACCAGGGCTTTGGCCAGAATTCGGGGCTCGGGCTGTCGATTTCCAAGCAGATCATCGAGGCGCATGGCGGGCGCATCTGGGCGGAAAATCGCGCAGGCCCCGCCGATGCCGAGGGCGGGCCTACGGTTTCCGGTGCGCGTTTCGTGGTCAGGCTGCCGGCGCCATGACCCCAGAGGTCAGCGTGCACGCCTCGGCCGTGCTGGTCGGTGATCGTGCCGTGCTGATCCGAGGCCCCTCAGGGGCCGGCAAGTCCCGGCTGGCGTTCGACCTGATCTTGGCCGGCCGCGCCGGGCAGGTTCCACCGGCCATCCTGGTCGGCGATGACCGTGTCCATCTCGACACAGTCGGCGGACAATTGCTGGTTCGCCCGGCCCCCGAATTGGCTGGGCTGATCGAGATTCGGGGGCTCGGGATCCGCCGCTGCGACTTCGCCCGCGAGGCCTTGGTGGCCCTCGTGGTGGATCTTGACGCCGCAGACGCCGACCGGCTGCCGCCGCCGGAAGCGCTCCAAATCCGGCTAAATGGTGTTTTATTACCGCGAATCCCGGTCAAAACGGGCTTTGCACCCCTGCCTCTTGTTGTCGCCGCGCTGACGACAACTGAAAGTTCATGTTCCCGTAACCATTCGGCCGATTGTCTGAAGGGGTTTGGTAACCATATCAGTCCCACTATCGCGACCGAATAAGATCGGCGCAGGCTCCCCCTCTCTACCGCCAAATTCCGGGAGATTAGCCAACATCCCCTCTTGCGCAGGGGCTCTGGATGGTCAAAGTGGCGCGTTCGTGCGGTGCACCAAAAAGCGCCCGCGAGGAGTTTCCGATGATTGGTCTAGTGCTTGTGACCCATGGGCGCCTTGCCGACGAGTTCAGGGCAGCGCTCGAACATGTCATGGGTCCGCAAAAGCAAATTGAAGCCATCACGATTGGGGCCGAAGACGACTCCGATTTGTGTCGAAGCGACATTATTGAGGCGGTCAACCGCGTCGATAGTGGCGATGGCGTAGCTATCCTCACCGACATGTTTGGGGGAACACCCTCCAACCTGGCGATTTCCTGCATGAGCCGCCCGAAGGTGGAAGTGCTCGCAGGCATCAATCTTCCCATGCTGGTCAAGCTTGCCAAGGTGCGCGAGGAGCGGTCGCTTCCCGACGCCATCGCCATGGCGCAGGAAGCCGGCCGCAAATACGTCACCATCGCCAGCCGCGTCCTCGCCGGCAAATGAGCGACGAGGCCTCCCCCGAAAACGAAGTCGGGGCCAGCGTGCCTGAAGGCGCCGTTTCCCGCGAACTCCTCATCATCAACAAACGTGGGCTGCACGCGCGGGCTTCCGCAAAGTTCGTACAGATGGTCGAGCGTTTCAACGCCGAGGTCTGGGTGACGCGCGGCAACGAGACCGTCGGCGGCACCTCGATCATGGGATTGATGATGCTGGCCGCGGGACCGGGAACAACGGTGGTGGTCTCCGCGATCGGCCCCGAGGCCAAGGCCGCGGTCGATGCAATCGCCGAACTCGTCGCCGGCAAGTTCAACGAAGAAGGCACTTGAAGTCGCTGAATCCGTAGGGTGGGTAGAGCGAAGCGAAACCCACCGCGACATCACGCGTGCATCGGTGGGTTTCGCGGAGTTTATCATCGGGCGCGCATTCGCGCGACCCGTTGGCTCTACCCGCCCTACATTCCGATCTCACTTGAGACGGCCGACCCAGTTCGGTTCTATTTCGCCGGCGGCACGATGATGATGTTCCAGGCGGTGGCCGCACCCGCGGTCCCGTGAAAAAACCGGCGGGTCGTGATCACGATGCGCTCGCCATTCTCAGCGTGCTGCTTCATCCACGCCTCGCATTTTTCCAGCTTCCAGTCGCCGGTTTCGCAGATGCCGATAAAGCCCGATCGTTTGGCTTCATCGAGCGAGGTCAGGCCGGACGACCATGGCTCGTCGGGCGTCAACGCGGCCGGATGATCGGGGCTGTAGAAAGTGACGGGCTGGCCGATATCGTCATAGGCCGCGACCACCGGCAACCGCGAATGAAAGCGCGCGTGCCATTCCGTGGTGAGTTCACGGGCGAGTTCGGAGCGGGCCCGGAAGCTGGCCCCCTCGTTGCGATGCTGGCTTACTTCGTAGGCGACGATCTTTGGCGAGGCGACCAGCACCGCGAGCGTGAGCAGGAGCCAGCTCGCTACCATCCGAAGCAGCGCGATCTGCCGCACGCGCAACCTCGGAAGTGCGATCAGCGCCAGCGGCACCAGGAAGAACAGCGGGATGCCCCAATCGGTCTTGAGGTAGATCTGGAACAGCACCGCGCCGAGCGGCGGCCCGATCGCCAGCACCGCCTGGATGACCCAGACGTTGATGGCCTGCGACGCCTGCACGCCGGAATTGGCACCGCGCGACCATACCACGAACGATTTCCGCCATCGCGACGGCCAGCTCAGCGCAATGCCCGCCAGCACCACCGGGAATGCCAGCAGTGCGAGATTATGGCCGATATAGCCCAGCGCGAGGTCGTTGATCTCGGTGCGGTCGGCGATCGAATAATAGGATTCACCGGCGTAGGTGAGCGGGGCAAAATTCACCTGCATCAGCCAGGTGAAATGCGGGATCATCGCCACCGCGAGCGCTGCGATCGCCACCCACGGCGCCGGCGAGCGCAGGAACTGGACGCGTTGCGGATGGATCAGCGCGGCAAGGCCGACCGCGCCGATCACCGTCAGCGCCCAGTATTTGGTCATCAGCGCCAGCGCGCCGGCAAGGCCGAGCCAAAACCCCGATCTGGCGCTGCGTTTGGCGAACGCATCCAGATAGGCCAGCACCACCAGCGGCAGCGTCACCAGTTGCAGCAGGTCCGGATTGTACTTGAAACCCTTGAAGTTGAAGATCGGATACAGCGCGAGCATCACCACGACGAGGAATGCTCGGCGGTGATCGACCACGCGCAGCGCAATCAGCCAGCAGATCACGAGGCCGCAGCCGAGTGTTGCCATCGCCAGCGCATAGGTCGCCCAGTCGGTGACCGGAAAGATCATGAACCAGACGCCGGCGACCCATCCCGACAGCGGCGGATGCTTGCCGTAGCCGAGCAGGAACTTCTGTCCCCAGCCGAACGCTTCGGCGACGTCCATATGGACGTCCTGGCCGGTCTTCAGATTGACCAGAATCACCGTCCACAGCGCCGCATGGACCGCGGCGAAGCCGCTCACCAGCCACAGGGCGGCCTTTGGATCGCTGGCATGCGCGGCCAGCCACGCCGCCAGCCGCCGGATGGACAGTTTGCGGTTGACGCGGGCGCTGGCGGGCAAAATTGATGCAGTCGACATGGCCCTGTGCGTAGCGCGTTTTCTGCACCAGTGGAATCAGCTTGGCGTGAAGATGGCCCCTTAAAAACAGCATTATGGTTGCCGCTTGGGGGCGCGAATGCTATCCCGCGCCCCATGACCACCACCCCCATTTCCAACATCCGCAACTTCTCCATTGTCGCCCATATCGACCATGGCAAATCGACGCTGGCCGACCGCCTGATCCAGATGACCGGCGGCCTGACCGATCGCGAAATGGCGGGCAAGGAACAGGTGCTCGATTCCATGGATATCGAGCGCGAGCGCGGCATCACCATCAAGGCGCAGACCGTCCGGCTGAATTACCACGCCAAGGACGGCAAGGATTACATCTTCAACCTGATGGACACGCCGGGCCACGTCGACTTCGCCTACGAGGTCTCGCGATCGCTGGCGGCCTGCGAGGGTTCCCTGCTGGTGGTCGACGCCAGCCAGGGCGTCGAAGCGCAGACGCTCGCCAACGTCTACCACGCGCTCGACGCGGGTCATGAGATCGTGCCTATCCTGAACAAGGTCGACCTGCCCGCGGCCGAGCCCGACAAGGTCAGGCAGCAGATCGAGGATGTGATCGGTATCAGCGCCGCGGACGCGGTGATGATCTCGGCGAAGACCGGGCTTGGCGTGCCCGACGTGCTGGAAGCCATCGTCACCCGGCTGCCGCCGCCCAAGGGCGATCGCGACGCGACGCTGAAGGCGCTATTGGTCGATAGCTGGTACGACGTCTATCTCGGCGTCGTCGTGCTCATTCGTGTGGTCGACGGCAGCATGAAGAAGGGCAGCCGCATCCGCATGATGGGCACCAACGCGGCCTATGACGTCGAACGCGTCGGCTTCTTCACGCCGAAGATGACGCAGGTCGACGAGCTCGGCCCCGGCGAGATCGGCTTCATCACCGCCGCGATCAAGGAAGTCGCCGATACCCGCGTCGGCGACACCATCACCGACGACCGCAAGCCGGTCACCGACATGCTGCCGGGCTTCAAGCCCGCCATTCCGGTGGTATTCTGCGGCCTGTTCCCGGTCGATGCCGACGATTTCGAGACGCTGCGTGCGGCGATGGGCAAGCTGCGGCTCAACGATGCGAGTTTCTCGTTCGAGATGGAAACCTCGGCTGCGCTGGGCTTCGGCTTCCGCTGCGGCTTCCTCGGGCTGTTGCATCTGGAAATCATCCAGGAGCGCCTGTCGCGCGAGTTCGATCTCAATCTGATCGCGACCGCGCCGAGCGTGATCTACAAGATGCATTTGACCGACGGCCAGGAGATCGAGATCCACAATCCCGTCGACATGCCCGACGTGGTCAAGATCGCCGAGATCCATGAGCCTTGGATCGAGGCCACGATCCTGACCCCCGACGAATATCTCGGCAGCGTCTTGAAACTGTGCCAGGACCGCCGCGGTTCGCAGAAGGAGCTGACTTACGTCGGCTCCCGCGCCATGGTGAAATACGATCTGCCGCTCAACGAAGTGGTGTTCGATTTCTACGACCGGCTGAAATCGGTCTCGAAGGGCTACGCCTCGTTCGACTATCATCTGACCGACTACAAGCCGGCGGATCTCGTCAAGATGCAGATCCTCGTCAACAACGAACCGGTGGACGCCTTGTCGATGCTGGTGCATCGCCAGCGCGCCGAAGGCCGCGGCCGCGCCATGGTCGAGCGGATGAAGGAACTGATCCCGCCGCACATGTTCCAGATTCCGATCCAGGCCGCGATCGGCGGCAAGGTGATCGCGCGCGAGACCGTCCGCGCGCTGCGCAAGGACGTCACCGCAAAGTGCTACGGCGGCGACATCACGCGTAAGCGCAAACTTCTGGAGAAGCAGAAGGAAGGCAAGAAGAAGATGCGGCAGTTCGGCAAGGTCGACATCCCGCAGGAAGCGTTCATTGCCGCGCTGAAGGTGGATAGCTGAGCGCGTGCCTGCGCAAGCGCCGCGGTCATCAATCCTTCACACGCCTTCAGTTAGCGTTTCCCAACGCTGAGGCCGCAGCAGCTTGAGAATGCCGAGGACCCGATCGGTTACCCGTCTTGATCGGTAGCCGCGGATAGGCCACCATTGCGCCTGCGCCAAACAGAAAATTCAACAAGGCGAGGCAGCGCATGAATAAGCTTTCCGGTTTCGATCTCGTCGAGCGCGCGCGGGCGCTTGCGCCGTTGATCGCGCGCGACGCCGACGCGATCGAGCGGACGCGGCGGCTGACGCCGGCGGTGACGCAGGCCCTGATCGACAACGAGCTGTATCGTTCGCTGCTGCCCAAGAGCCTGGGCGGCTGCGAGGCACCGCTCGAAGCCTTCATGCAGATGCAGGAGGAAATCGCCAAGGCCGACGCCTCCACGGCGTGGTGCCTCGGCCAGTGCAGCGTCTGCGCCATGACCGCGGCCTATCTCGATCCCGATGCCGCCAGCGAGATCTTCAACGTCGCGCCCGGCATCCTCGCCTGGGGCGCGATCGCCCACGAAGTTCAGGCGGTGCCCGGCGGCTACAGGGCCTCTGCGCGCTGGGACTTTGCCTCCGGCTCCCGGCAGGCGAGCTGGCTCGGCGCCCATGTCCGCGTCGTGGAAGCCGACGGCACCCCGCGGCGCAAGGCCGACGGTTCGCCGGAAATCCGCACCATCCTGTTCCCGGTGACCAGCGCCACGATGTACGACGTCTGGGACGTGATCGGCCTGAGAGGCACCGGCACCGATTCCTATTCGGTCGAGAACCTGTTCATTCCGGACAAATTCGCGGCGCTGCGCGATATCCCCGCGGCGCTGCGCGAAAAAGGACCGCTCTACAAGCTCACCACCAACATGGTGTTCAGCATGGGTTTTGCGGCAACCTCGCTCGGCGTCGCGCGCGCCATGCTGGACGCCACGGTCGAGCTGTCGCGCGGCAAGACACCGCAAGGCCTCAAGGCGATGCGCGAAAACAATGCAGTGCAGGGCAAGATCGGGCGCACCGAGGCCAGCCTGCGGGCTGCGCGCGCCTATCTCTACGCCACCGCCGCCGAGGTCTGGCGCGAACTGGCCCGCGGCGAGCCCATCACCGAGGACCATCGCATCGCGCTCCGCATCGCCGCGACCTGGACCATCCATCAATCGGCTGCCGTGGTCGACACCGCCTATCACATGGCCGGCGCCACCGCGGTGTTCGCCGCCAATGGCTTCGAACGCCGTTTTCGCGACATGCACACGATCGCCCAGCAGATCCAGGCCCGCGACACCCATTACGAGGACGCCGGCAGAGCCATACTTTCGGCTAATCTCGCCACGCCGCCCACGGCGCGATGAGGCATCGGTAAGGCGGTAAGCGGCATCGGGGCCATGCGCGCCCCGCAGTACTGTTGCGACCTGTTGTTAAGCAATTTCTGAAAGCTTGCGGAATGTTCGCTTCGCGGAGTTCCGGATTCCCCATGTTCAAGATTCGATCGATCGCTGCCCGACTGATCCTCGCCATTTCGCTGACGGTCGCGGTAGCCTGCGCCATCCTCGGAAGCTTTTCGATCGCTCAGCAGCACGCTTTGACGCGGCTCGCGCTCGACCAGCAGCTGAAGCTGCAATATGACAGCGTCATCGCCGCCGTCGACTATGAGGGGCGGGCCGCACTTGCGGTCAGCGCCGTGGTCGCAGCACTGCCGCCGGTCGGCGACGCCATCGCCAGGGGCGACCGCGACGCCCTGGCGGCGCTGCTTGGCGACGCCAACAAGGCGCTGATTGCGCAGGGTATCCCGCTGATCACGTTCCAGGTGGCGCCGGCGACCTCGTTCTACCGCGTTCACGCGCCGAAGATCTTTGGCGACGACGTCTCGGGCCGCCGCAGCACGGTGGTCGAAGCCATCAAGACCGGCAAACCGATCGTCGGCGTCGAACCCGGGCGCGAGGCGCTCGGCATCTTCGGCATGACGCCGATCATGCACGACGGCAAGAGTTTTGCGAATGTCGACGTCGGTGCGGCCTTCGGCAAGGAATTCGTTGATCGGGCCAAAAAGCGCTTCGGCATCGACCTTGCCGTGCATTCGTACGACGGCCAGGCCTTCAAAAAACTCTCATCGACCTTCGGCGACAGCGTGGTCGCCACCCAGGACGAACTCAAGGGCGTGATGAATGGCGCGGCCCTGCGCCGCGATGCCACGCTCGACGGCCATTCCGCGGCACTTTATCTCGGGCAGATCAGGAACTACGCCGGCCAGCCGGTCGCGGTGCTCGAAATCATCAAGGACACCACCGAGTATGAGGCGGCGGCCGCGGCTTCGCAGCGCAATCTGATCCTCGGCACGGTTGCGATCCTGGCCGCTGCGGTGTTGCTGGCCTTTCTGCTCGGGCGCGGCCTGTCGCGTCCGTTGACGGCGATCACCGCGGTGATGAACCGCCTGTCGAGCGGCGACACCACGGTCACGATTCCCGGCAGCGAGCGCCGCGACGAACTCGGCACCATGGCGGTCGCGGTCGACGTGTTCCGCCGCAACATGCTGGAAGCAAGTTCGCTGCGCGAGGCGCAGGAAGCCGACAAGCAGCAGGCGGAGCTGGAGAAGAAGGCCCTGCAACGCCAGATGGCCGACCGTTTCGAGGCCGATGTCAAGGGCGTGGTCAATGCCGTAGCCTTGGCGACCAGGGACATGCAGCGGGTCGCGGGTGAGATCACGGCCAGCGTCGACGGCACGTCGCAGCGCGCGGCCGCGGCGGCCGCGGCCTCCGAAGAAGCCTCGGCCAGCGTCAGCACGGTCGCCGCCGCCACCGAGGAACTGGCTTCGTCGGTCTCCGAGATCGGCCGTCAGGTCACCCATTCCAGCAGCGTTGCCGACAACGCCGTGGTCAAGGCCGGACAAACCACCGAGATGGTCGGAAGCCTTGCCGCCGCCGCCGATAAGATCGGCGATGTGCTTCGCCTGATCGGCGCGATCGCGAGCCAGACCAATCTGCTAGCGCTCAATGCGACGATCGAGGCTGCGCGCGCCGGCGAAGCCGGCCGGGGTTTTGCCGTGGTCGCCTCCGAGGTCAAGGAACTCGCGAGCCAGACCGCGAAGGCAACCGAGGAAATCGCCGGGCAGGTGGCCGCGATCCAGTCCGCCACCGGCCATTGCGTCACCGCGATCGGCGGCATCAGCGACACCATCCGTGAGATCAGCGGCATCGCCACCACCATCGCGGCGGCGGTGGAAGAACAGGGTTCGGCGACGCGCGAGATTGCGCGAAGCGTGCAGCAGGCGGCCGCCGGCACCGGCGAGGTATCGGTCAACGTCGCGGGCGCCAGCCAGTCCGCCGACCAGTCGCGCGCGCTGGCCGACAACGTCCGCGCCGCCACCGGCGAACTCAGCCAGCAGGCCAACGCGTTGTTCGAGAGCGTCGACAGCTTCCTGGCCGGCCTGCGCAACGCGGCATAAGGGAAGATGGTCCGGCTTTCGCCGGGCGGGTGGCTGGCCTAGTCTGTTCGCGCAACGCGCGGACGACATGGATGAAGAAGCCAGTGAAGAAGAGTGCTGCAAAGGAGCCGCGCGCGGAAACTTCAAATCCCGCGGTGGAAGCCGTGTTCGGCGCCTACCCCAAGCCGGTCCAGGCCAAATTGCTGGCGCTGCGCCGGCTGATCTTCGAAACCGCGAAAGCGACAAAGGGCGTTGGCGCACTGGAAGAAACCCTGAAATGGGGACAGCCGAGTTATCTCACGCCCGAGACGAAGAGCGGCAGCACGATCCGGATCGATCAGGTGAAGCCGGAAGCCGGCCAGGTCGCGGTCTATTTCCATTGCCAGACCAATCTGGTCGAGACGTTTCGCCAGCTGTACCCGGAGCTGAGTTATGGCGGCAACCGGAGCATCCTGCTCAACGCCGGCGACAAGCTTCCCGCAGTCGCGCTGCGCCACTGCGTAGCGCTGGCGCTGACCTATCATCTGAACAATCGGAAAACCCGGTGCGACCGCGAATAGGCCGTCTGCGGTTCGATCGACGTCCGCCATGCCCCGCCAACGACGAGATTTCGCATCGCAGCGAAATGGCGCAATGTCCCGGAAGGAGACGGGCGCACGGTAATATGGTGGTCTGAGCGTAAGCGCGGCCGATGGTCGCGGCGTTGCCGTTGTGGCCGGAACTGTGCAAGGCTTCGAACGTCAATCCTTTGGACGTGGAGTCATCCCGGAATTCAGACGCGTGGAGGCGACACTGGGCACTGCCGCAAAAGGGATCGGGTCGCTCGCCAGCGTGGCGGGCGTTATTTCGACCGGCGCAGTGGCACTGGCCTATTTCTTCGCCGCTCGGCTGAGCCTTGCCTTGCTGGAGCCGACCGATGGTGTCGCCTTGTTCTGGCCGGCCGCGGGGGTGGCTTCAGGGATTTTGATCGCCGTTGGTTCTGCGGCATGGTGGCCCGTGGTCGCCGGCGTGGCAGCGGCAACGATCGCGGCCAATCTGCTCGGCGACCGCAACATCTGGAGCTCAGTACTCTTTGCTGTCGCAAACGTGGGTGACGCCGTCATTATCGCCGGCCTGATCCATCGCTTTTGCGGCTCGCCATTCGAGTTGGACCAACTGCGGAAGGTGCTGGCGCTATTTGCCGCGACCGTTGCGGGCGTGAGCCTCTCCGGAATTATCGGTACGGCAGGTTTTGTGCTGTTTCACGGCTCAACCGCGTCACCGCTGGCGATCTGGCTTCACTGGTTCTCGTCTGATGCGATCGGGAGCATTACGGTGGCGCCGCTGGCGATCGGGCTGGCGTCGTTGGCGCGCAACTTCCCGCCGCGGCGCGAGATCGTGGAAGGCGTTTTGGCGCTTGCCGTGGTGTCCCTCGTGTGCGCGTTGCTGGTTTTCTTGCCCAATGAGCCCTGGACCGCGGAGCTGGCGATTGGCGCGCTCTGCCCGCTTCTGCTCTGGATCGCATCGCGCCTTCGTCCGGCATTCACCGCGATTGCCACTTTCATCTGTGCGATCACGATCGTCTGGACGACAATCTTCGCAATCGGCATCTTCGGGGATTTGCAGCTGTCGATCGAACAGCGTGTGCTGCAGGCCCAGGCGACCATCCTGGCGATCTCGCTTGGCGCCCTGGTTCTTGCGGCCTTGTTCAGCGAGCGGAGGCTTCACGAAAGCGCCATTCTGGAGCGGGAGGCCCGGTTGCAGGCGGCGCTGCGAGCCGGCAGCGTTGTGGCTTTCGATTGGAACGTGCCTGCCGACGAAATACGGTTCAGCCAAAATGCAACCGAGATTCTCGGTCTCCATGCGCAACAGGTTCTCAGCGGGGCTGAATGGCTGAAACATATCCATCCTGAAGATCAGCCGCGGGTGGCATCGTGCCTCGACGGCGCCCGCCCGGAGCAGTCCTCGATTTCGATCTCATTCCGCTACCGGCGGCCGGATCGTGGTGAAGTCTGGCTGGAACAGATTGCGATCGTCCAGTTCGGGCCAACCGGAAAGCCTGCGCATATCAGCGGACTCACGACGGATGTTACCGTACGCAAGCGCTTTAACGAGGAGCTGTCGCGCGCGTGGAAGTCGGCGGAAATGGCCGATCGTGCCAAATCGAGCTTTCTGGCCGCCGCAAGCCATGACCTGCGACAGCCGTTGCAGACCCTGAAACTTCTGCAGGCAGCCCTTGAGCCACACCATCCGGCCGGTGATGCCCGCAATCTTGTCGCTGGAATCGGGCAATCGCTGGACACCATGACCAGCATCCTGTCGAGCCTGCTCGACGTGAACCGGCTCGAATCCGGCAACCTGCATCCTACGTTAAGCGAGTTTTCGGTGAACGAAATCTTCGAGTCGCTCGCCGGAGACTTCGCTGCGCCTGCACGCGAGAGAGGGCTCGAGCTGTGCATCGTCCGCTCTGGGCTCATCATCCGCAGTGACCGGAGCATGCTCGCGGAGATGATCCGCAACCTGCTGTCGAATGCGATCCGATATACCGACAAGGGAAGAATTCTGTTGGGATGCCGGCGGGCCGGCGACAACGTCCGCATTGAAGTTTGGGACAGTGGCGTCGGCATCACCGAAGACGAGCTCCCGCACATCTTCCATGAGTATTATCAGGGGACCGACGGCGCGGAGCGCGGCGGATTCGGTTTGGGCCTTGCGATCGTGAAGCGGCTCGGAGAAATCCTGGATCACGGGATCGAGGTGCGTTCGATTCCCGGGAAGGGTACACGGTTTTTCATTGAGCTTCCGCGCGGTCGATCCGGCGTCAAGGTGCCGGATGCAGCGACGCCGGTGCATCCTCGCAATGACGCCTTTCTCGGCAACGTTCTCGCAATCGAGGACGAGGCGTCCGTGCGGATGGCACTGAGGAGATTGTTGAAGGAGAAAGGGGTTGACGCCACCATCGTTGCGACGACGACGGAAGCTTTGACTCTGGTCAGGGACCAGGGCCTGCGTCCGGATGTGCTGCTGTGTGACTACAATCTTCGTGGTTCACCGGATGGCATGGCGACCATCAATCACCTGCGGGCCGTCCTTGGCCGGAACGTGCCGGCCATCGTGATGACCGGCGACATCAGGTCGCAAACGGTGGTCGCGATTTCGTCGCAAGGTGTCGCTGTCCTGATCAAGCCCTTTTTGGCCGAAGAACTTCTGAAAGCCTTGAGAGACCAGACGTCGCGGGCAATCATGTGACCGCGAAAGCCGGTTGAATTGGCCAGCGCAGGACGCAGCCGTCACAGCCAAATCTCCCACCTGTTACCATTCTGTCACGGACTTTGGCCTCTGCCTGTGGCCTAGTATCGTTTGCCCGTCGTCACTTGAGGCCTCGCGGTTCGCTTTTGGTCGCCGCCACCGGTTGCAAATGCCGTGCAGAGGTTTGCAATGGGATCCCTCGGATCAAAAATCCGGCTCATCGGCTGTGTGGTAGCGACTGCAGCCCTCCTGCTTTGCCCCGAGTTCTCGCGTGCCGATGAAGGGGGCGCTTCATTCTGGTTCCCGGGTCAGTACGCGAGTTCTCGCTGCCGTGCCGCAGACGCCAGGCTGGGCCTTCGCCGTGAGCTACTACCATTCCAGCGTCGCCGCCGCCGGTAACGTCGCCGCGGCAAGAGAAATCCTGACCGACAGAATTCCCGCGACCGTGAAAGTCGATTTGAATCTGAGCCTGAGCGGACGATCCGATCTGGTCACCCTCGCGCCATCGTATGTTTTCGCCACGCCGGTGCTGGGCGGACAGTTGTCCGTCAGCATGTCCGGTCAATACGGCCGAAACACCAGCAGCATCGCCGGAACGCTGACGGCATTGGCCAGACCGATCGTGGTGACGCGCACCGGAATGCTGGAGGACTCACTGATCTCCTATGGAGACCTCGCACCGAACGCGGCGCTGCTCTGGAGCCATGGCGTCAACAACTACGAGGTCTATGTCACGGGCAACATTCCCGTCGGCGACTATAATCCGACCCGGCTTGCCAATATCGGCCTCGGGCACGGGGCCATCGACGCCGGCGGCGCCTACACCTATCTCAACACAGCGACAGGGAACGAATTCTCGGGCGTTGCCGGCCTTACCTACAATTTCAAAAATCCCGATACCCAGTACAGGGACGGCATCGATTTCCACTTCGACTGGGGCGCGGCGCACTTTCTCACCAAGCAGCTTTTTGTCGGCATTGCCGGCTATGCCTATCAGGAGATCACCGACGATTCCGGCCAGAACCCGATCCTGGGTCGCTTCAGGTCACGTGCTCTCGGTGTTGGTCCGCAGATCGGATATAGCTTCCCGGTGGGGGACATGCAGGGCTTTCTCGGCTTGCGCGGCTATGGCGAATTCGACACGGCCAATCGAGCCCATGGCTGGAACACCTGGCTGACCTTCACCCTTTCCCCGGCCGAACCCACTGCGATAACGCCCACCAGGCACCTTGTGGCGAAATAGGCTAAGAAAAACGACAGGAGTGGTGTTTGTAACGGTCGTGGCCACCAAAGCTGCCCTATCCGAGAATGCAAGGATCAGGGCGCGACCCGTCGCATGACAAATTCAGCGGCATTCATCGCCAGCAGATCCGGCCGATAATGATGATGCTCTCACTTTTGCATTCGCCGAAAAAAGAAAGGGGCCGAAGCCCCTTTCTCAGTGATTACCACTGGTGCCAGTGATGCCAGCCGTAGCCGCCACCCCAGCCGCCCCAGCCACCACCCCAGTGCCGGCGCCAGCCGTAGCCGCCGCCATAGCCCCAGGGACGATGCCAGCCGCCATAGCCGCCCCAATGACGATGCCAGCCGTAACCACCCCAATAATGCGGATGGTAATAGCCTCCACCGAAGTAATGGCGGTGCCAGCAATGGCCCCATTCGTTGCAGACGTAACCGGCCGGTACAACGATTCCCGTCGTCGAAGCCGGGACGTCGATCGGCTCCGCAGATGCGGCCGCACTGGATAACGCAACCCCGCCAAGTGCGGCGAGGCCAGCAAGTGCAGAAACAAGTTTCATGATATTCACCTCCTAACATCTGTTGGAGGCGACGAGCGGGCAGCGGGTTCGGTGCATTACGCAGGTTTAATGCCGAAGAGCAATTCGTCGAATAAACCGCTAATTCATTGAACAACTATCGACGTGTCTGCGATTGACCGCGCGCGGCACAGCATTGTCTTTCCAATCTGGAATGACATGCCAACTTGTAAATGACTTGCCAATTTGTAATGCGCGGATCGAACGGCGCATCGCTCACACCTGGCAAAGCTCATCTTGGGTGCGCATATTGCCTGACGGGCAAATCAGCAAAAACCTGTCAAGCCCGTCTTATGACAATATTCCTCTTGCCGCGTCGGGCAAATCGGCGCTACCAGCTCGCCCCGTCCTTTCCCGGCAAGAGGGGCGGTCGCGCGTCGTCACGAACGTGGGGAAGGATGCGGTGGACGCGGCAGCGTCGGCGCGCAGGTTGTTCACAGGGCGGTTTTCCGTGAGCGAGCAACGGCGCGCAGGACGAACGGCGCAGACGCGTACGGCAAAACCGTGTGGTTCCGGCACCCGTTGCTGGTGTCAAGTCGGCGGAGGTTTTGCGATCTCAACCGGGTTTCGCAAAGCTGTTAATTTGTCGACGACGGTGACAAGACGAATTCGTCGCCGAGGAGAGCACGGCATAAGCCGTAAAACCATTGCGCGGGGGATGCCGGAGTGTTTCCGCTGAACCTGTATGCTCGTGTGCGTTTTTTCGCACAATTTTGCACACGAGACCGCGGGTGCAGCGCGCACCCGGCATTCCCCGCTCCCTCTGATTGGAGAGGGTAGGACGTTCAGAGCAAGACTCGTGCAGATCATGCGGCGAGATCGCGAAGTTATGTCTTCTACAGTGGTGTCAATATTTCACGTCGTCCCGGCCTTGAGCCGGGACGACGTGAAATGCTGTTCGCGATCTCGACGACCCTACGCCACCAGCGCCGCTTCGTCTTCCGGCGCCGCGCCGCTCTGCGCCTTCAACAGGCTGACGATATCGGCATTGGGCCGCGCGTGGCTGAACAGATAACCTTGTCCTTCATGGCAACCCTCGTTGCGCAGGCAGCTCAATTCGGCTTCGAGCACGGCGCGCGGCTGCAGGACACCATTCGGATCGGCGTCGAGCGCGGTGACTATCCGGAAGCGACCGGCCGCGAGGAAGCATGGATCGCCGAGCGGCTGACAAAACTCTACCAGCCCGGCAAGCGCCATGAGCAGACGCTGGCCGATGGCCGCGTCATCCTGATCGAGGAGCGGCTGACGGAGGACGGCGGCGTCATCGGTCTGCGCGTCGATATCACCGAGCTGAAGCAGCGCGAGGCCTCGTTCAGGCTGTTGTTCGATAGCAATCCGGTGCCGATGATCGTCTGCGCGCTGGATGGCGAACGCATCCTCGGCGTCAACGATGCCGCCGTCGAGCATTACGGCTACAGCCGTGCCGAATTCGAGCGGCTGACGATCCGCAACCTGCAGGCCTTCGACAGCGAACTGCCGTGGGCCGGCGACCATTCCAGCGACGAGCAGACGGCGCGAACCTGGAAGCATGTCCGGGCCGACGGCGCGCTGATCGATCTGGCGATCTATTCGCGCCAGCTCGTCCATGGCGATCAGCCGGCGATATTGCTGGCGCTGATGGACATCACCGAGCGCAAGCGCGCCGAGGCGCGGCTCGCCTTCATGGCCCAGCACGACAGCCTGACCGGGTTGCCGAACCGCAATCTGCTGCGCCAGCAGATGGACGACGTTCTGCTGCACACGCGGCGCGGCGCCGAGAAGGTCGCGGTGCTGGTGCTCGGCCTCGATAATTTCAAGGCGGTCAACGACACACTCGGCCACGGCATCGGCACAAGCTTTTGCGCGGCGTCGCCAAGCGGCTGCGATCGACGCTGCGCGAGGAAGATATCCTGGCCCGGCTCAACTCCGACGAATTCGCGATCGTCCAATGCGGCGTGGCGCGGCCCGAGGACGCGGTGCTGCTGGCGCGGCGGCTGCTGGAGGCGATCGGCGACCCCTACCTTCTGGACGGCCATTCGGTCGTCATCGGCGCCAGCATCGGCATCGCAGTATCGCCCGGCGATGGCGACGAATCCGAGAAGCTCTTGAAGAACGCCGATATGGCGTTGTCCCGCGCCAAAAACGATTTTCGCGGCACCTTCTCCTTCTTCGAGGCTGAAATGGACGCGCGTGCCCAGAGCCGCCGCAAGATCGAGATCGATCTGCGTGACGCGATTCAGAACGACGTGCTGCGGCCGTATTATCAGCCGCTGGTCGATCTTGCCACCGGACGGATCACGGGCTTCGAGGCGCTGGTACGCTGGCCGCATGCCGAACGCGGCATGATCTCGCCGGCCGAATTCATTCCCGTTGCCGAAGAGACCGGCCTGATCAATGCACTCGGCGGGTTGATGCTGCAGCGCGCCTGCATGGACGCGGCGCGGTGGCCCGACGACGTTCGCGTTGCGGTCAATTTGTCGCCCCTGCAGTTTCGGGTCGGCAATCTGCTGTCGGTGGTGATGGACGCGCTGAAGCAATCCGGGCTGCCCGCGAGGCGCCTGGAGCTCGAGATCACCGAGACGCTGCTTTTGGAAAAGAGCAGTCAGGTGCTGGCGACACTTCACGCGCTGCGGTCGCTGGGCGTTCGTATCTCGATGGACGATTTCGGCACCGGCTATTCCAGCCTGAGTTACCTGCGCAGCTTTCCTTTCGACAAGATCAAGATCGACCAGTCGTTCGTGCGTGACCTCGGCTCCAACCGCGACGCGCAGGCGATCGTGCGCTCGATCATCAGCCTCGGCATGGGGCTCGGGGTGACGATCACGGCCGAAGGCGTCGAGACCGAAAACAGGTCCGAGCTGCGGTTGTAGATTTCCGAATACTTCTTGTTCCAGAGGATGTAGCGGCCGTCGGCGTCGAGGAACACGATGCCCTGGGGCAGGATGTCGATCGCCTCGCGCAGCCGCTCGTGCGATTTGCGCGCCTCCGCGATCGCGGCTTCCGTCTCGGCGCGCTTGCGCACGATCTCGCCGATCTCGGCGGAAACATGCCGGCCACTGCCGGAAAGCTTCGGGCTGGGTTTCGCCGGCCGGCCGGGAATGCGGGCGATCGCCCTGTGCTTCAGTCTCTTGGTTGTCTTTGGCCGAATTTTCGGCATTGCCACGCCCCACTCGCATTCTGCGTGTCATGTTGTCCGATAAGTGTCTGAAAAAATGGTATCTCTTGCCGGTTCGCTGGTCCCGCACTGGGGTTTTCGGCTGCCCGTTAAAGCGGCGAACTCTCGTTATGCGTGTAGCTTCGCAGGAAGACTATCGACACCGTCCGCAAATACACGGGGCAAAAGCGCAGGCCGCTGGCGTCAGGTATGCGAGCGCGACCTGCATGCACAATGAATGCGCGAAATCCGGTCACGCGCACGAATATTCGCCAATAATCGGCAGGGTTATCGAACCGTTAAAGACGGCCTGCGGTGACCCTACTTTAGTTGATTTCGATGCGCGTATTGCAAGGTCCATTGCGCTGGACCAATGCGAACAGCGCCGCCGCGTGCGACGGGTGCATGGCGAAGCCGTAATAGAAGAAGATCGCGTGCGGCATCGGCGCGCTAATCTTGACCCGATGGCGGGTTACAGCATGACTGTGGGAGATCAAGCAAATGCGATGGTCGCGCTTGTCCCGACCTGCCGATTCCATGCTACGCTGGCGCGATTAGAGTGATCCCATGACGCCCCGCCTGGTCCTGATCCTGCTGAGCTTATCGGTCATGTTGTTCGGTGCCGGCACGGCGTCGGCGCAGGACAAGGGCAGCGTCAATCCAAAGCCGCTGCCGCCGCTGGCCAATCCCAACGATCCCAAGGTCGGCGCCAAGGAGTTGTTCGCGCGCAAGGTGTTGCCGGCGGCGATGCCGACACGGGTGATCGGATCCTATGCCAAGGGCTGCATCGCGGGCGCCGAGCAGATGCCGCTCAATGGCGACACCTGGCAGGTGATGCGACTGTCGCGCAACCGCAATTGGGGCCATCCCGACATGATCGCGCTGTTGAAGCGGTTGTCGGTCAAGGCCCACAAGGATGCCGGCTGGGCCGGAATATTGGTCGGCGATATCGGCCAGCCGCGCGGCGGCCCGGCGCTGAGCGGCCATGCCAGCCACCAGATCGGGCTCGATGCCGACATCTGGCTGACGCCGATGCCCGATCACATGTTGTCGCGCGAAGACCGCGAGGAAATGTCGGCGGTCATGATGGTGCGCGGCGACCGGCTCGACATCGATCCGAAGGTGTTCACGCCAGGACATCTCCTGGTTCTCCGCGACGCCGCGCAGGAACCGAGCGTGCAGCGGATATTCGTCAATGCCGCGATCAAGAAGGCGCTGTGCCGCGAGGCAAGGGGTGACCGTAGCTGGCTTTCCAAGATCAGGCCGTGGTGGGGCCATGACTATCACTTCCACATTCGCATGCGATGCCCGGACGGCAACGCGGAATGTAAGGGCCAGCCGTCACAGTCGCAGGACGAAGGCTGCAAGCCCGGCGACCTCGCCTACTGGTTCAAGGATTCGATCATCCATCCGAGGCCGGAACCGCCGTCGGCGACGCCGCCGAAACCGCGGCCGCCGATGACGATGGCGGCACTCCCGGCCACCTGCAAGGCGGTACTCAATGCACCTGACGCCAAGCAATGACCCGCGCAACAGTGTTTTCATTCGACCGCGAGATAGGCTAAACTCGCCGCCGTCGCGCCGTAAGCGCGATCACGCCGAGGATCAGGGCAGCTGATCTCATCTCATCCCGATTGTGTCGATGCGGGCCGTCGTTATGCGCGGGATGATAACTTTGAAGGATTTTTCATGCGCATCAGTGCACGCAACCAGATCAAGGGCACCGTCGTCGAAGTCAAGAAGGGCGCGACCACCTCGCACGTCCGCGTCGACATCGGCGGCGGCCAGATCGTGACCTCCTCCATCACCAACGAAGCCGTCGATGAGCTCGGCATCAAGGCGGGCGGCAAAGCCACCGTCGTGATCAAGGCCTCCGACGTCATGATTGCAGTGGATTGATCATGCGCAAATTGCTCGTTGTCGCGTTGCTGCTGCTTGGCGCCGCCCCTGCCTGGGCGGCGGAGGAACCGAGCGGCTGCGACAAGTTCAAATGGCCGATCGAGCGTGAGCGTGCGGCGCTGACCGCGCCGGATCGCGCCAAGTTGAGCTCCGGCAACGAGCTTGCGGCATTGCCGTCGAGTGGGATCACGCTGGCGCTGGTCGCACCCGCCGACGCCAGGCTGCCGACGCCGCCCGAGCGGGCGCCCAAGGAAGGCACCTTCGCGGGCTTCACCAGTTTCAAGACCGCGCCAAAGGCCGGTCTCTACACCATCAGCTTGTCCGCCGGCGGCTGGGTCGACGTGGTGCAGGACGGGCATTTCGTGAAGCCGAAGGGTTTTAGCGGCGCCACCGATTGCGACGGTATCCGCAAGACCATGAAATACGAGCTTTCGGCGAGCCCGTTCGTGCTGCAGGTCAGCGGCACCAAGGAAAATTCGGTCTCGATTGCGATCCTGCCGACGGAGTAAAGGTAGACAAACGGTCGCCTTTACCCGATCCGCCAGCCTGATATTGTCGGCCGATCGCGATATCCCGATCGACCGTAAGTCCTTTGGGTTCACCGGAACAGCGCTTCCGTCCGTCGCGTCCTTGACCCAACCAACGCCTGATTTGCGCGCGCACAAGCGCCTGCAGACACGCACGGAGCGCTCCCCATGCATCGTCTTTCCGGATTTTTTGTTGCTTTCACCATCCTGTTTGGAGCGAGCCATTCGCCCGCCGCCGCGGAGGACAAGACGCTGACAGTGTTCGCCGCCGCCTCGATGAAGAACGCGCTCGACGACATCGACGCCGCCTATACGACAAAGACCGGCGTCAAGATCAATGTGAGCTACGCTGCGAGTTCGGCGCTGGCAAAGCAGATCGAACAGGGCGCGCCGGCCGACGTGTTCGTGTCCGCCGATACCGACTGGATGGACTACGCCACATCCAAGAAAACCATCAACGAGCCGACCCGGGTCAATCTGCTCGGCAACAGTATCGTGCTGATCGCGCCGAAGGATTCCAAGATCGACAATGTGACCATCGCACAGGGCTTCGACCTCGCCAAACTCGCCGGCGACGGCAAGATCGCGACCGGCGACGTCAAGGCGGTGCCGGTCGGCAAATATGCCAAGGCGGCGCTGGAGAAACTCGGCGCCTGGCAGGCGGCCGAGCCGAAATTCGCGATGGCCGAAAGCGTGCGCGCCGCGCTGACGCTGGTGGCGCGCGGTGAAGCCGTGCTCGGCATCGTCTATTCCACCGACGCCAAGGTCGAACCCGGCGTCAAGATCGTCGGCACCTTCCCGGCCGATTCGCATCCGGCGATCATCTATCCGGTGGCGGCGACGACGACCGCAAAGCCGGAAACATCGGACTATCTTGCCTTCCTGCGCTCGACGGCCGCGAAAACCATTCTGGAAAAATACGGATTCAAGTTCCTCGTCAGTCCCACGACCTGATGTTCGATATCTCGCCGACCGAATGGACGGCGATCCTGCTGTCGCTGCGGGTCGCCATCATCGCAACGCTGGTGGCGACGCCGTTCGGTATAGGACTGGCGTGGCTGCTGGCACGGCGGGATTTTTGGGGCAAATCCGTCCTCGATGCACTGATCCATCTGCCGCTGGTGCTGCCGCCGGTCGTCACCGGCTATCTGTTGCTGCTGACTTTTGGCCGCCGCGGCCTGGTCGGCGCGTGGCTGGCCGACAATCTCGGCATCGTGTTCGCGTTTCGCTGGACTGGTGCTGCACTCGCCTGCGGCGTGATGTCGTTTCCGCTTTTGGTGCGGCCGATGCGGCTGTCGATCGAGGCGATCGACCGCCGGCTGGAGCAGGCGGCAAGCACGCTCGGCGCCGCACCCTGGCGGGTGTTCGCGACAGTGACATTGCCGCTGGCGCTGCCCGGCGTACTGGCCGGCATGGTGCTCGGCTTCGCCAAGGCGATCGGCGAGTTCGGCGCTACCATTACGTTCGTCTCCAACATCCCCGGTGAAACCCAGACGATTTCGTCGGCGATCTATTCGCTGATCCAGACACCCGACGGCGACACCGCGGCGGGACGGCTGGTGCTGATTTCCATCGTGATCGCGATGGGCGCCCTGATCGCCTCGGAATGGTTCGCGCGGCGCGCCACCAAACGCCTGCACGGGAACTGACCATGCTGCGCGTCGACGTCACAAAACAACTTGGCGAATTCTCGATCGAAGCCTCCTTCACCAGCGAAGGCCGCGTCACCGGCCTGTTCGGCGCTTCCGGCGCCGGCAAGACCTCGCTGATCAACATGATCGCCGGCCTCTTGAAGCCCGATCGCGGCGTCATCGCGCTCGACGGCGAGACGCTCGACGACGTCGCCGCACGCGTGCACGTGCCGCCGCACCGGCGGCGGATCGGCTACGTGTTCCAGGATGCGCGGCTGTTTCCGCATCTCGATGTCGCGGCAAAATCTCGACTATGGCCGGCGCATGAACCGGCTGCCGGACGATCCGGCCCAGCACAAGCGCGTCACCGAATTGCTCGATATCGCCGGCCTGATGGACCGCCGCCCGGGAAAACTCTCCGGCGGCGAGCGTCAGCGCGTTGCGCTTGGCCGCGCGCTGCTGTCGATGCCACGGCTGCTGCTGCTGGACGAGCCCTTGGGCTCGCTGGACGAAAGCCGCAAGGTCGAGATCCTGCCCTATCTGGTGCGGCTGCGCGACGAGGCCCATGTGCCGATGGTCTATGTCAGCCACGACGCGGCCGAAATGCGCCAGCTTGCGACCCAGATCGTGATGGTCCGCAACGGGCGCGTCAGCGCGTTCGGCGGCGTGAAGGTGTTGTCGGGTGGTTCGCCGACCTGAAGCCGCCCTTTCACAGGCATCATTGACCGCCGGCGAAGGCCTTGACGAGACGGTACAGATATTCATTGCCCTCGAAAAACGATTTGACCGGAATCCGTTCGTCGCGGCCGTGTGCACGATTTTCGGCGACGTCGCCGGCCAGCCCGGAATGGCCGTAGGTCGGGATGCCCGCGTTCCGAAGGTAGCTGCCGTCGGTTGCGCCGGCGCTCATCGTCGGCACCACCATCGCGCCGGGCCAGAATTCGGCCGACAGCTTTGTGATCGGACCGATGATGTCGTCGCTCAACGCAGAAGGTTCGCTGAGGGTCGGCGGATCGATCTGCGTCACCACGATCTGATCGTCGGCGAGTACCCGTTCGAGCGTGGCCTTGACCCCGTCGATCGGCTCGCCGGGCATGACCCTGCAATTGACCTTGGCGATCGCCAGCGGCGGCAGCGCATTGATCGCGACGCCACCTTCCAGCAACGTCGCGACGCATGTCGTCCGTAATTGCGCGTTGATGCCCGGATTGGCCGAAAGACGCACCACCGGCAACGATGTCGGATCGGTCTGTCCCGACAACACCGCGCGCAGATCGTCGGCCATTTGGCCGCCATCCATTTGCGCGGTACGTTCGAAATAGGCCCGGGTGGTCTCGTTCAGCTTCACCGGAAAGTCGAATGCCGCAAGCCGGGTCAATCCCGCAGCCAGCCGGTAGATCGCATTGTCCTTGACCGGAGCCGCACTGTGTCCGCCCTTGTTCTTGACCGTCAGCGCGTAACTCACCGAGACTTTTTCACTTGTTTGCACCGAGGTGCGGATCGGCTTGCCGTCCTTCAGCCCGACGCCGCCGCCTTCATTGAGCGCGAATTCGGCGTCGATCAGGTCGCGATGGTTTTTCAGTAGCCATTGAATGCCGAGCCCATCCTTGTCCAAAATCTCTTCGTCGGTCTCCAGCGCCACGATGATATCGCGGTCCGGCTTGTAGCCCTCCTGGCGGTAACGGATGAGATTGGCGATGTAGGACGCCGCCATGTATTTGTCGTCGCCGCTGCCGCGCGCATAAAAATAGCCGTCCTGCTCGATCAGCTTGAACGGATCGGTCGACCAGTCCTCGCGGCTGGCCGGCACCACGTCGATATGAGCCACCAGCAGGATCGGTTTGCGCGCGCCGCTGCCGCGAAGGCGCGCGACCAGGTTGCCCTTGTGCGGCGCCGGCGAGAAGGCGTGGACATCGGCATCAGGAAAGCCCGCGGCGAGCAGGCGCGCCGCCATGGCTTCGGCCGCCTTCGCGGTGTCACCGGTCGCGGTCACCGTGTTGATCTCGATCAGCTCCTTGTAGATATCGAAGGCGCGCTGCTGATTGGGATTGAGGCCTTCGGTGGCCGCCTTTCCGGGCGCCGCCAAGGTAATCGACAACAGGGCAGCCGCCGACAGCACGGCAACGCGACGCGGCCGCCACCCAAACTCCGAACCGGAAATCCGACGCATCTCATCCATCCTTCAATTCGATTGGCCCAAGGCTATTTCGAGTCTTTCACCGCGACGACTTCGATCTCGACCAGGAATCCGGGATTGGCCAGCGCAGCGACGCCGACAACGGAGCGCACCGGCAGATTTGGCTGCGCACCGCCGAAAAACTGGGTGTATCCCTCCATGAAGGCCTTGAAGTCCATCGGGGCGCGCGAATCGTGGACCAGGAACACCTGCATCTTGATGACATCGCCCATCCCGAGCCCCTGCCCTTCCAGGATCGCCTTGATCTTGGTGAGCACGCCGACGGTCTGGGTCTTGGTGTCGCCATAGGCCTGCGGACTGGCCGGGTCGGTGTCCTTGTTGATCATCGGCGGCACCTGACCGCTGACATAGGTGGTGACGGCATCGCCGGACACCCGCACCGCCTGGGCGATCGGAAACGTCGAATTGGGAATCGGATAACGCACGATCTCGGCGTGAACAGCGCTTGAGCCGAGCAGCAACGCGGCCAGCGCGAGCATTCCATGTTTCATCTTCGTCTCTCCCTGATGGCGATCATTTCTCCGGCCGCGCCAGCTTGACGTCCTCGGCGCTGACCGCGTCGCGGTACTGGTTGCCAAAATGCGTCCGGACATAATTGACGACGGCGGCGACCTGGGCATCGCTCATCATCGCGCCGACAGGCGGCATCGCCCGCTGGCCTCGGACCACGATATGGACGGCATAACTTCCGGTTGCGAGATTGCTGTCGCCCGCGAGCGCGGGATAGGTGCCCGCGCCGACCGCGCCCTTGCCGTCAGGCATATGGCAGCCCTGGCAGGAGCTCGCGAACAATTCCTCGCCGGTCAATTCCGTAAATCTGAACCCCATACTCAGCGGCGGGGGCGGCGAACGCGTTTCCTCATCCGCAAGGGCCAGAGGCATTGCCAGTGAAATCATGGCGAAGCCTAGCACGACAGCGACCGCAGAACGGCCGCCCGATATCGTCGAATTCAATCTCACTGGCGTGGTCCGGATTGGCGGCATCGCATCAGGTCCTGACCACACGTTCGTGCAGCCGCGTGATAGCGTTGAGCGACGACAATATCGCGCCCTCCTGCCACGCTGGAATGTAGGAGGCGTGCTCGCCGGCGAGAACGATCCTGCCGTCGATCTGGCACAGATTGTCGTAGTGCTCGTCACGCATTTTCTCGGACCAGCTCCCGGCACATCCGAGCGTGAACGGCACCCTATGCCAGGCCACCGCGATCCCGTTCTCGAACTCGGCGCGGTATTGCGGATGAAGGTGGGCGCCGAGTTCGACGGCGCGCGCCACGCGGTCCGCCGGCGCCATCGAGGTGAATTCGTAAGCATTGGCGCCCTCAAAGATATAGGCGCCGAGCAGCACGCCGCGGCCGCTGCGATTGAAGCCGGTGCTGGGATAGGAAATCTGCCGGATCGGCAAATCGGTGTAACTGATGCCGCCGTAGATCGCCTCGTCCTCTTCCCAGAACCTGCGCTTGAACTGCAGGC
This sequence comes from uncultured Alphaproteobacteria bacterium, assembly GCA_963836765.1. GTDB lineage: Bacteria > Pseudomonadota > Alphaproteobacteria > Rhizobiales > Xanthobacteraceae > Bradyrhizobium. The sequence goes on along the minus strand of CAWILG010000029.1, from coordinate 10,919 downwards.
CGATCTTGACCGAGGATGCATAAGGCACTGCGTCGATCGCCGCCTTCATGCGCGGGCCGACGTCGATCTGGATCTGGCTCAGGATCGACAACGGAATGGTGCAGACGCACCAGTCGGCCTTTGCCAGTTGCGGCGTGGCCGGGGTTTTCGAATTCACATAGCTGACGGTGACGCCGCCATCGTTCTGCTGAATGCGGGTGACCTTGGCGTCGTACTGAATGAGGTCGCCGACTTCGCGGGCGAACGCCTTGCCGATCATGTCCATGCCGCCGGCGGGCTGGAACATGGTGGTCTGGAATTGATGCAGGGAAAAACCCTGGAGATAGCGCCAGAGCCGGGATTGCAGGATCTCCGACAGCTTGATCGGTTCGCCGGCAACCGGCGCGGCGCCGAGGCCGCCGCCGGGAGGCCTGGCATAGCCGCGATAATCCGCCGAGATCAGATTGGCCTTGTAGGCATAGTTCTGGTCCAGCGCGCCCCACGACCGCAGCGCCTGCAGCAAAATTTCCTTGTCCTCCACCGACACCGCTTCATCGAGCTTGCTTTGCTGCGTCACCTTGGCGAGCAATTCCGAGACGTGGCCCTGAAAGTCGGTCTTGATGTCGCGGATGCGCTGCGGCTTGCCGTCGAACGCGTTGGAGGCGTGCAGCAGCGCGTTGTGATTGAGCTGCATGAAGGGTTCGAGCGTGACGCCGAGCCGCTTGCAATAGTCGAGCAACGCGCGGTGATGATAGGGAATCCGCCACGGCCCCGGATTGAGATAGAGTCCTTCCTCGAAGCCGCAGGTCTGGGTCGCGCCGCCGAGCTCGGTAAAACTGTCGCCGCCGCGCAGCGTCCAGTTGCGGCCGCCGGGACGGCTGTTGAATTCGAGCACCTGGACCTTGTAGCCGGCCGCACGCAATTCGAGCGCCGCCGCCATGCCGGCAAGCCCCGCGCCGAGGATCAATACCGAGGCGCCTTTGGCATCGCCTTCCAGCTTGATCGGCCCGTCATAGGTGGACTCCGACGCAAAGCCGAGGCTGGTCATGGCCTGATACATCGCCGCACTTCCGGCGACCGTGCCTACCAGCGCCAGCAGATCGCGGCGGCTTGGGCCTGTCTCCCCCTCGTTCTGCATGTCCGGTCCGGTCTCGCCATTATCGTCGTACGCCGCACTCGGATGCGCGGCCTCGCAATAGATAGGCGCTGGCTTTGGCGCGCGCAAACATTTGAATGCCCGTGGCATTCACGAGTTCGCGTTCCAGACTCGCTCAGACCACATCACGCGCGTGCAGATCCGCGATCGCCTGGGCGTCATAGCCGAGCGAGGCCAGCACCTCATCGGTGTGGGCACTGAGTGCGGGCGCCATCGAATCGAGCCGGCCGCCGCCATGGGCGAGCTGAAAACCGCTGCCGGCAAATCGCAACCGGCCATAGGGCGTATCGATCTCCTGAACCGCGCCGCGCGCCGCGATCTGCGGATGATCGATTACCTCTTCGATCTTCCAGATGCTGGCGCAGGGCGCGCCGGCCGCGTCGAGGATTTTTTCCCATTCGCGGGGATCCTTTTGCGACAGCGCCCGCTCGATGATGGCGCGCAGCGCCAGTTCGTTTTCCTGCCGTGCGAACCAATCGGCGAAGCGCGGGTCCTCCAGCGCGTCGGCGCGGCCAAGCGCGGTCATCAACGCGCGGTATTGTTTTTCGCTGTTCACGGCCAACAGCAAATAGCCCCGGCCTGCCTTGAACAGATTGGCGGTCGGCCTGCGGCTGACGGCCTGATTGCCGGAGAGTTGCTGACGGTGGCCGGCGACCGAGTAATCCGCCACCTGTCCCGACAGGAACGCCAGTGTCGCCTCGAGCATGGAGACGTCAACCAGTTGCCCCTTGCCGGTGTGGGTGCGCTGGAACAGCGCGCTCGACACGCCGAATGCGGCGGTCGCACCGGACAGCACGTCGCAGACCGCGAAGCCGGCGCGGGTCGGCCCGGTCTCTTCGTGGCCGGTGATCGCCATGATGCCCGACATTGCCTGGATCTTGCCGTCATAGCCGGCGCCGTTGCGCTCCGGCCCGGTCTGGCCAAAGCCCGAGATCGCGCAATAGATCAGTTTTGGATTGATCGCCGAAAGGGCTGTGTAGCCGATGCCGAGCTTGTCCATCACGCCGGGACGGAAATTTTCCATCACGACGTCGGCACTGGCGGCGAGCTGTTTTACAATCGTGATCGCCTCCGGCTTCGAGAGGTCGAGCGTCAGGCTGCGCTTGTTACCGTTGATCGCCTGCCAGCCGGGGGCGAGACCACGTTCAGCCCATTCGCGGCTGAGCGGCGTGCGCCGCATGTCCTCGCCTTCACGCCGCTCCACCTTGATGACGTCGGCGCCGAGCAACGCGAGCTGATAGCTGGCATAGGGGCCGGCGAGCACCTGCGTGAAGTCGAGAATCTTCACGCCTTCGAACGGTCGGGTCAATTTTGTTTTCCTCCTGCGGGCGTCATTGCGAGCGAAGCGAAGCAATTCATTCTTTCGTTGTGCCGCAGCATGGATTGCTTCGCTTCGCTCGCAATGACGATTGTTGTTGTTCTTCACCTCTCCCTTTGGGAGAGGTCGGATTGCATCGCCAGATGCAATCCGGGTGAGGGGTTACAGTCCCTCGATAATAAGGCACCCCTCACCCGGCGCTACGCGCCGACCTCTCCCCGGAGGGGAGAGGTGAAGCTCACGCCGCCCGATTGCCGCGCGCGATTTCTTTCTGCTTGTCGAATTCGGCGCGGCGGCGCGCCAGTTCTTCCGGGCTCATCTGCGCGACGTTGTTGTAGTCTAGCTTCCAGGAGGCGTCCGCGCTCCAGCGCAGCGGCGACTGCGTCGTGGTGCGCGCGCCGGAAGCGGTCTCCAATAGACGCAACGCCAGTTCGAGTGTGAGCGCCTGCGAGTCTACGTCATGTGGCTTGCCGGCGGAGTTGCCGAGCGGAAAATCCGAGAACAGGAAGCGCGGCACCGCGGCGTGCTCGACGATATCCTTGGCGCATCCCATCACCACAGTGGCAATGCCGTTGGCTTCGAGGTGACGAGCGACAAGCGCGGAGGTCTGGTGGCACACCGGGCAGTTCGGCACCAGCACGGCGACGTCGACCTGGTCGGCGAGGCAGCGGGCCAGGATCTCGGGGGCATCGGTGTCGATGGTAACGCGGTGGCTGCGATTGGTCGGCGCACCGAAGAAGCGCGGCGCGACCTCGCCGATCCGCCCCGCGGCCTTTGCCTTGAGAAGCTGCGGCAGCGGAAACCAGGTGCCGTTGTCGGTCGCTGACGTGTGCTTGCGGTCATAGCCGATATGCGAGATGCGCAGGTCGTGTTGCTGCGAGGTGTCGCCGTCATACACGTTGTAGAATTTGGCGCCGCCATTATACGCCGCGCCCGGGCCCTGATCGCCCTTCGCCGGATCATAGGGCGCGGCTGTCGTGACGATGGTGACGCGCGATTGCGAAAGCGGCTTGTTCAGCGGCTGGAACGGCGCATCGATATAGTGCGCCCAGCGGTACGGTGTGGTGTAGCCGATCGCGGTGTAATAATCGCGGGTCCGCTGCATGTAGGGGACCGGGGAATCATAGTCGGGCGCAAAGCCGAGCTGATCGTCGAGCGAGCCGGACATGGTTGTTTTTCTCCTGCGTTTCCACCGCGAAGCCGTTGACCGGCCTGCGGCCAGACTAGAGAGAGTCTACGGGTTCCTCAACAGCCGAAATGGCACCTCAGCCCTCCGCGACTGACCGGCCCCAAGCCGGCCTCCAATAGCAAAACCGTCATTGCGAGCGACGCGAAGCAATCCATCGAGCGGTATACGCGGAACCATGGATTGCTTCGTCGCTTCGCTCCTCGCAATGACGGCTTAGACATACGTCCGCCTTCTCGCGGCGCTGTTCGCCCGAGATTTGCATCAACTTTACCCCCAAAAATACGAGGGCGCAGGGAAGACCGGGTGCGCGCTGCACCCGCGGTCTCGTGTGCAATATGTGCATAAGAATGCGCACACGAGCATACAGGTTCAGCGGAGAGCATCCGGCCTTCCCTGCACAATGGTTTTACGGCTTATAGCGCGCTCTCCTCGGCGACCGGCTTTCTTGCCACCGTCGCCCCGCGGATATCTCCGCGAAGCTTGACACCAGCATCGGGGTGTCAGGACCACACGACTTCACCGTCCGCATCGGCCGCGCTCGTCAGTCGCAGCATCTACGTCCACCGCATCCCACCGCGCGTTTCGTGACGATCGCGACCCGCCCCTCTTCTCGGGTGAGACGGGCGGAGATACGCCACTGATTTGCCCCGACGGGGCAAGGGGAAAATTTTTTCGCGAAAGGCTGGACAGACTTTTGGTAATTTGCCTCGTCGTGTTGCTTTGTCGCACGTGGATCGCGACATTCCGCTTGCGTGTGCGCGACGCAGCATTTGGATTCCCAAGAGGGCATAGCGCGCGTAGGGCGGACTGGAGCCGAAAGCGTAATCCGCCCTACGCACTGCACTACATGATGTGCATCCAGGATGACTTCAGCGCTTCCTCGACCGCCTCTCGCCTCGACACGCCAATGTCGGCGAGCAGGCGATCATCAAGTTCGCGAAGTTGCTTGCGCTGGTGCCGTCGTTCCAACCCCAGCGCAACTCTATCCAACCACGCGACCAGGACTTCCCAGGACCGTCCAAGGTCCGGAAGCGACGGTAGAGCGGTTGGGGGACGGTTCGTCGAAGAGCAAGTCGTGCTGTCGCAAGACATGTCTCACCTCCGTTTTGGAGGGAGACAACACTTGGCTTCGAGAGCTCATCGGGCGGCTGTCGACGGCCCGAGGCGAACATTTTATCACTGAGGCTGTTTGGCGACAATCTCTGATTTTCCACGGAAGCCATGAACCCGATCAGCGTAATTCCGTAATTACCTCGCGGAAGCAGTGGAACTCAAACGGTGCAGAGCTCGTTCAGAATGAACTTCGCTCCCGATCCGATCAAACCGTGGGGAAGAGGAGATCGGCCGAGATTGGCCCAACAAACCAGAACGGAGGCTAGCCATGCCGGAAACGACCGAAATGAAGGACCATGTTTACAAAATTCTGGAGCTCGTAGGATCTTCCGAAAAAAGCATCGAGGATGCGGTCCAGAATGCGATCTCCCGCGCATCAAAGACGGTTCGCGAGATGAAATGGTTCGAAGTCGTGCAAACGAGGGGCCATATCGAAAACGGGTCTGTTCGCCATTATCAGGTCGCGTTGCGCGTAGGGTTCACACTCGAGGGGTAACTCTCAGCTCGTGGGGTGGGTTAGCGAAGCGTAACTCGCCTCTTTCATTGTCGGTGAACGGCGGATTACGCCTTCGGCTCCAATCCGCCCCACGAGCTTACCCAAGCACCGAGTTGATGTAAGCTTTCTCGCTCACGATCTCATGCTCCGTCTTCTTTGGCAGCCCATTAATACCAAGTCTCGGCAATTATGACTCGTTGACGATTTCCAAATCGATTTTGCTGTGATTCACTGGTGGCGAACGGTGGAGGTTCGTCATGACGATTCCAGTGGCGTTGTGCGGGGACTACAAGGCATCGCAGCTGAGGGGTCTTGCGAGGAAGACGAAGGATGGCCCGCAGGCTCGCCGGCTTTTGGCGCTGGCGGCCATTTACGATGGGGCGAGCCGCACCGAGGCGGCGAAGATTGGCGGCGTGACGCTGCAGATCATCCGGGACTGGGTGATACGGTTTAATGCGCGGGGTGCTGCCGGCCTGCTGGATGGCAAATCGCCAGGTCAACCCTCGAGGCTCAATGATGTGCAACGTCAGGCGATCGTGCGGATGATCGAGAGCGGCCCGATCCCGGCGATCCACGGTGTAGTGCGCTGGCGGCTGATTGATCTTGCGCAATGGATCTACGAGGAGTTCCGCATCACGGTTGCCAAACAGACGCTGAGCCGGGAGCTTCGCGCGATGGGCTACCGCAAGCTCTCGGCACGACCCCGCCATCATGCGCAAGCCGAGGGAGCCGTTGAGGATTTTAAAAAAACTTCCCAGCGCGCCTGGATGAAGTCGCGCGCGAAAAGGCAATCGACCTCAGCAAGATAGAAATTTGGTTCCAGATGCTATGAGGACGGGCTGAGCCGATACTTTGGCGGCCCCGAATCAAAGCAAAGGAGCTACCACTATGCAAACAATTGACACCATTAATCCTACTATCCTCCTTGCTATCGAACTCAGTGCATCAACATGGCTCGTCGCCGCCCGCGTGCCAGGGTTGGAGAAGCCACATCTGCATCGGATCGATGGTGGCGACACGGCCGCCTTGTTGGCTCGGATTTCGTCTCTGCAGGCCCGTGCTGCTCGCGGGCTCGACGCGACGATAGGCGTTGTCTGCTGCTTTGAGGCGGGACGTGACGGCTTCTGGCTGCACCGTTTGCTGACGGCACATGGTGTCGTTTGCCATGTTCTTGAACCCACCAGCATTCTCGTCAACCGCCGAGCCCGACGGGCCAAGACGGACCGGCTCGATGCGGAGGGCATGCTGCGCGTGCTTGCGGCCTATCTCCGGGGTGATCATCAAGCCTGCAGCATGGTACGTGTGCCAACACCGGAAGAGGAGGATGCCAAGCGCACGCACCGCGAGCGCGAGAAGCTGGTGCAGGAGAGGCTGCGCATCCAAAACCGTATTGAAGCTCTGCTGTTCACCCAGGGCATTCGGAAACGACCCTCTCTTCGTTCATGGGAGCGAGATCTTGCTGTTCTACGCACCGGTGATGGACGCGAGATACCGCGCCATCTTCGGGCCGAATTGGATCGCTTGCGTCGACGGCTCGTCATGACCTTGGAGTTGATCCGGGAGGTCGAGGCCGAGCGCGATCAGGCCGCAAAAACCAAGCCGCAGGATCAGGCCTACCACAAGATAGCCGCTCTCTCTCGCATCCGGGGTATTGGCGAGAACTTCGCCGCCGTGCTCACGCGTGAGGTATTCTATCGTTCATTCGACAACCGCCGGCAGATCGCGAGCTACGTCGGCATCACACCAATGCCCTACCAGAGCGGCGGTATGGATCGCGATCGGCGCATCAGCCGGGCGGGAAACCCGCGGGCAAGGACAACTATGATCCAGCTCGCATGGCTCTGGCTTCGCTACCAGCCTGGCAGCGAGCTGGCGGAGTGGTTCCGCGAGCGCGTCGGCACGCTGGCCGGGCGCACACGACGGATCGCCATTGTGGCTATGGCGCGCAAGCTGTTGATCGCGCTCTGGCGCTACGCAGAGACCGGGGTAATACCGGCTGGCGCCGAGATCCGGGCGGAGATAACCGTCGCCGCATGACAGACAGGAATTGCCACCGGCAGCATTCGCCGGCGGCGATACGGGGAACGCGACCGTCTTCTTCTTTGGTGGCACAACGCCGCCGCGTTTCAGGTGGGTCGCGTCTCGCCGGGGCTACGCCTCGTGCATGAGGCATTATGGTGCGGGACCGTGCTCCGGGCCCGACCGCATGTAAGGTGACGCAGCCGTAGCTGCGAGACTTGATGGCCCCGGACCCAACGACGTGCCGAAGTACCATCAATCAAGATCGGAGAAGCGAATGCCACAGACCCGTTGACAGCAGAACCCTCATGTAAGGACGAGGCTCGTATCGGCCAGAAGAACAAGATCACCCGCAGGTGGGCCAGGCGCGGCACTCGCCCGAGTGCTCCGCGAGATCAGCGAACCGCATCGACCTATATCTTCGGTGCCATCTGCCCGAAACACGGCAAGGGCGCGGCTCTGGTTCTGCCCTTCTGCAATACCGAAGCGATGAACCTGCACCTCGCGGAAATCGCCAAGGCGGTCGCACCAGGAGCCCACGCCGTCCTTCTCGTCGATCAAGCCGGATGGCATCTGTCAGCAGGATTGTTCATTCCCGCCAACATCACCATTATTCCGCTGCCGCCGAAATGCCCTGAACTCAATCCGGTCGAAAATATCTGGCAGTACATGCGCGACAACTGGCTCTCGAACCGCGTCTTCAAATCCTACGATGATATCGTCGATCACTGTTGCTACGCCTGGAATACGCTTGTCGATCGTCCTTGGAAAATCATGTCCATCGGATTACGCCAGTGGGCTCACCAGTTCTGATCAATGAGATGTGGTATTAGGTCCGTTGCTGCCCGATGAAAAATGACTAGTTCTGATCGCAGCCATCGCCGTCAGCGATGGCTGCGTGATTTTTCAATCGTGTTGCCCCGCAGCTGACGTGGGGGTGTCGTCAGTGGCCGGCGCTCTGGCCGCCATCGACATGCAGGATCTCGCCGGTCACGAAGCCCGCGCTCTCCAGGAACAGCACGGCGTCGACGATGTCCTTGGCCTCTCCCATGCGTCCCACCGGATGCAAATTGGCGAGGAACTCGTGGGTCTCGGGCGCATGCATCGGTGTCTTGATGACGCCGGGCGCAACCGCGTTCACCCGGATGCCTTTCTTCGCGAACTCGATCGCCAGCGACTTGGTGGCGGCATTCAATCCGCCCTTGGTCAGCGACGCCAGCACCGACGGAACGTTGCTGTTGGCATGATCGACCAGGCTCGTCGTGATCTGCACGATGTGGCCCGAACCCCGCTTTTGCATTTCGGCGGCGGCGCGCCGCGTGATGTTGAAGAAGCTGTTGAGGTTGACCGAGATGATCGATGCGTAATCTTCGTCGGTATATTGGGTGAAGGGTTTTGCGATGAAGATGCCGGCGTTGTTGACCAGGCTGTCGATGCGGCCGAAGCGTTCGATCGCCTGCGTGACGATGCTTTCCGCGGTCTTGGGATCGGCGGCGTCGCCGGCCACAGCCACAATATCCGGATCCGAAGACGGCTTGATCGAGCGGGAATTGGCGACGACGCGATAATTGCGGTCGCGATACGCTTTGACGAGGCCTGCGCCGATGCCTTGCGACGCGCCGGTGATAATGACGACTTTCTGTTCTGCACCCATGATGGGCCTCCGTGATCTCATCGAAGCGACAGGTTCGCCGCTCCAGTGGCGTCAACGTAGGCTCGTTCACGGATCGCGCGAATGTCCTCTATTCGGCAGACAGTCTTCCGCGCCGCGGTCGAATGGACTCGGTATTGCGGCTGGCTTCGCTCGACAGCCGCGTGAAGTAGCGCTTCAGGCGGGGCACCGCAAAGTCGACAAAGGCGCGCACTTTCGGCACCGAGAAGCGCCCGTGCGGGGCCAGCAGATGCGCGGGCAGCGGCGGGTACTCGTCCTTGCCGAGCAGGATCTGCAGCCGTCCTTCCCGGATCTCGTCACTGATGTGATAGGAAAACAGCCGCGTCACGCCGTGTCCTTCCGCGGCGGAGGCGACCGCGGCGCGAACCGTGTTGACGACCAGCCGCGGCGCGAACGGCACGGCCCTTGGAACGGACGAGCCTTCGAGCGGCGGAAAGCTCCAGGAGTCCAGTCCGAAATGCGTCATCGCGATGATCTGGTGTTTGGCCAGATCGGCCGGTTCGTCGATCACGGGATGCCGCGCCAGATAGGCGGGCGATGCCGCGATGACGCGACGGACTTCGCCGAGGCGGATCGCAACGGCGCGCGAATCCGCCAGATGCGCGATGCGCAGCGCGACGTCGATGCCCTCATCGATCAAATTGACCTGCCGGTCGAGCAGATAGAGTTTGACCGACACCGTCGGATGTTCGTTCATGAAGGCGTCGAGCACCGGCCGCAACACATCCTCGCCGGTGATGACGGGCGCGGTCAGCGTCAGCGTGCCGCGCGGGGCCGAGCGTTCGCCGGCCGCGACGATGTCGGCCTCCTCGAGATCGACCAATACGCGGCGGCAGGCGGCGGCATAGCGTTCGCCGGCCTCGCTCAGCTTCAGCGAGCGGGTGGTGCGGTGAAGCAACTCGGCGCCGACATGCGCTTCAAGGAAAGCAATGGCGCGGCTCACCGCCGCCGGCGATTTGCCAAGGCGCCGGCCCGCCCCGGCGAGACTGCCCTCGTCGACGGCCGACACGAACACCTTCATCGCGTCGATGCGATCCATCTGCTGTTCCGGTCAGAGGACAGGGCCTGCCATCAGCAGGCGTCAGGCGATCATGCCTTGCCGGCCAGCTTTTGCAATCGCGGGGTCGTGCGGGCGGCTGGGGAAATTACTCCCCGCCCAATCAGTTGCGGTGAGCGGCTTTTCGCCGTGGCGCTGCGACAGCGTAAAAATCTCGACGCCGGTTGCGGTCACGCCGACCGAATGCTCGAACTGCGCCGACAGCGAGCGGTCGCGGGTCACCGCGGTCCAGCCATCGGACAGGATTTTCACATGCGGCTTGCCGAGGTTGATCATCGGCTCGATGGTGAAGAACATGCCGGGCTTCAGCGTCACGCCCTCGCCGGGCCGACCGATATGGATGATGTTCGGCTCGTCGTGGAACATGCGGCCCAAGCCATGGCCGCAGAAATCGCGCACCACGCTCATGCCCTGCGGCTCGACAAAACTCTGGATGGCGTGGCCGATGTCGCCGGTGGTGGCGCCGGGCTTGACCGCAGCGATGCCGCGCATCATCGCCTCATAAGTCACCTCGATCAGCCGCTCGGCCTTTCGCGCGATCGCGCCAAGCGCATACATCCGGCTGGAATCGCCGTACCAGCCGTCGACGATGAAGGTGACGTCGATATTGACGATGTCGCCTTCCTTCAGCGCGCGGTCGCCGGGCATGCCGTGGCAGACCACGTGGTTGATCGAGGTGCAGGTCGAATAGCGATAGCCGCGATACATCAGCGTCGCCGGATAGGCGCCGTGGCTGAAGGCGAACTCGCGCACGAAATCGTCGATCGTCGAGGTCGGAACCCCCGGCTTGACGATGTCGGTGAGCTCATCGAGGCATTTGGCCACCAGCGCGCCCGCCTTGCGCATGCCGGCAAAGCCGCTTTGTCCGTGCAGCTTGATCTGGCCGGTCTTGCGAAAGGAGGTATCTGTTGCTTCGATAT
>CAWILG010000028.1:0-20925 GCA_963836765.1 uncultured Alphaproteobacteria bacterium | reverse complement strand
CGGCGCGGTTGCGCCGCAAATGCGCGTAGCATTCTCCAACATTTTCTGGAATACCGGCTCCAGGTCGCCGGGCGAGGAACTGACGATCTCGAGAACTTCCGATGTCGCCGTTTGCTGTTCCAGCGCGTCGGCCAATTCGAGTCGAAGAGCGGCGTTTTCCTCCTTTAGATCAACATCCGCAGGCACACGTTGACGCTTCGTTGGTACCTTGCGTCTGGTTGGAGATCTCCGCACCGCTTGTCCGCGCTTCGCCATTTGGGTGCGCTCCGGTCCGGGAAAGCTGCAATAACGACGAAATTATAGGACCAAGCTACCCAATCCGAGGGCTGCCGCATAGGTAGTTCAAACGGCTTCCGCACATTTCGGACCTGACGGGGCCGGCGGACCACTTCGGTTCTTGGGGGTAAAGCGGAGTGCGCCGGGAGACCGGCAAGGAGTAGATGGTGCAAGTCCATCACGATGAAGGAGTAGCGAACCGCATCGACCCCGAAGTCATGCGCCAGTACCCGTGAGGGTATTGGTGAAGCGTTGACAGGGGAGCGCATAGGCCAGCCATTGAGCCGCGAAAGTACCCTCATCCCGGGTGCCGACGTCGTTCCGCTGACGGAAGGCAACACGGATGGGCGCGATAGTGCGAGCGCCCAGACGGCCCGGCGTGGTCGTAGACACTGGCATGTGCGGAAGCTCTTTGCTCGGGAACCGGGAGATCTCATGGTTGGCCAGCGTCAGCATGCGTGCTGCACTGGTCCGTGTCGGGAAGGCGAGGAGCCGTAGCCGATGATGTACGATCATGAGAAGTCTGACCCCGCCATAGTAGCTGTGAAACCGACGAACAAGGCTGGGCAACCGGCTGCGGAGTTGGTGGAGCCAAGGGCGGGGGCCGAGGGGAATGTGAGTCAGCAAAGCACGGGCCGGGCACAGTACCGGGAAACCGTGTCACAGGCGCTGAAGCGCATACGGCATTTCGTGAGAATATCACGACGCGCCGTTACAAACCCGAGGTGGGAGCCGTGTGCCCGAATTGGGCTCGCACGGATCTGTGCGGGGGGCGCGAGGTAACTCGCGTCCCTACCGCGAACCTCGCCGGAGGGCCCGCCGACTTCCGAGTTTGACCCAGACTGTGTGAAAACGGCCCTCAATGATATGATTCTCCTGTGATTTGACGGGAGGATTCGATGACGCGCTTTGTCGTTGGCGATGACCGCAGTCAGAGCACGTTGTTTCCCGAGCGACTGGAAGACTATTTGTCCGAGGATAATCCGGTCCGGGCGATCGATGTCTTTGTCGATGAGCTTGATCTGGCCGGGCTGGGCTTTGGCGGCGTCAAGCCAGAGGCGACGGGAAGACCGGCCTATCATCCGGCGACGTTGCTGAAGATTTACGTCTACGGATACCTCAATCGGGTGCAGTCGAGCCGGCGTCTGGAACGGGAATGCCAGCGCAACATCGAGTTGGTTTGGCTGACCGGCCGCCTGATGCCGGACTTCAAGACCATAGCTGACTTCCGGAAAGACAATGGTGAGGCCATCAGCAAGGTCTGCCGTGAGTTCGTGGTGCTGTGCCGACGCCTTGAGCTGTTCAGCGAAGCGAGCGTTGCGATCGACGGCAGCAAGTTCAAGGCCGTCAACACGCGAGACCGGAACTTCACCCAGGCCAAGATGCAGCGGCGGCTGGCGCAGATTGACGAGAGCATCGCCCGATATCTCTCGCAGCTCGACAGCGCCGACCGCCAGGGGGACGCAGTACCGGAGGCCAAGATCACCCGGCTCAACGAGAAGATTGCGACGCTGCGCCAGGAGATACAACGCCTGAACGGTCTGAACACTCTGATGATGCAGACCGAGGACAAGCAGATATCGCTGACTGACCCCGATGCTCGCTCGATGGCCACGAGTGGCCGAGGCAGCGGGATGGTCGGGTACAATGTTCAAAGTGCTGTCGACACCAAGCATCATCTCATTGTTACTCATGAGGTAACCAACGTTGGGTCTGATCGAAGCCAGCTGTCCCGCACGTCTGAGCAGGCGCGTGCAGCGATTGGTTCTGAGGCCATCGAGGCTGTAGCCGATCGCGGGTACTATAGCGGCGAGGAAATTGTGGCCTGCGAGCAAGCCGGCGTCACTGTCTATCTGCCGAAGCCGATTACCTCGGGCCTCAACGTCAAAGGACGGTTCGGCAAGCAGGACTTCGTCTATGTCACAGCAGACGACGTTTATCTTTGTCCCGCCGGCGAGCAGCTAATCTATCACTACACCAACGAAGAGGATGGCCGGACACTGCGGCGCTACTGGACCAACGCGTGCCAAGGCTGCACGCTGAAGGGCAAGTGTACGACAGGCAAAGAACGACGGATCTCACGTTGGGAGCACGAAGCCGTCCTTGAGGCCGTGCAAGCGAGGCTCGATCGAAACCCGGCGAAAATGCGCCTTCGCCGCCAGACCGTGGAGCATCCATTCGGCACGATAAAGTCCTGGATGGGATCGACGCACTTCCAGATGAAAACACTCAAGCACGTCGGTACCGAAATGGCGTTACACGTCCTGGCCTACAACATGAAACGGGTCATGAGCATTCTGGGCGTTGGCGGACTGATGGAAGCGATCCGGGCATAGGATCGGCTTCACGAGCCAGCCGGCTGCGCCCGCAAACCTCAACATCGGGTTTTTACACAGTCTGGACCCGAACCGGACATTCAGTGGTGTCTCAAGCTGCAGACGGTGCCCGGCCAAGAAACCAGGTACGTGTAGGGCCAATGCCACGAATCTCGATGATGCCACGCTCGTCGAAAGAGAACGCATCCTGGACAAGAGATCGAAAGGCGTCGGAGACTTGAATTCGGCCCGGCAGGCCGTACGATTCCATACGCGAGGCCATGTTTACGGCATCGCCCCAGACGTCGTACGTGAATCGGGTATCGCCGATGATGCCTGCTGTGGCGCTGCCAGTGTGCAAACCGATCCGTATCGTGAGGCGCTTGCCGCCCAGTGCGGGAAGATCGGCTTGTGATCGCAGCATTGCGAGGGCGAGCTTTGCAGTGGCGACCGCCTGACCGCGAGAATCGCCAATCAGGCCACCGACCGCCATGTAGCGATCGCCGATAATCTTGATCTTTTCGACGCTATTTTCGGCGCTGAGTTCGATCGAAGCAGCGCACCATGCCGTCGAGGTAACCGATGATTTCCTCTGGCGGCAGATCGTGCGTTGCCTCCGTGAAGTTAACGAGATCCGCGAACAGAACCGTCAGCCCCTCGATCCGGTCGGCGATCCGGTCCTCCTTGCCTGAAGTCAGCCGCGCGACGATCGAGGGAGGAAACACCGCGTTCATCAATGCCGACGAACGGTTATACTGCACCTGCAGCCCGATCTCCGCCTTGCGCAAGGTCGCCATCGCAAAGAAGACGATCAGCGCCATGAAGGCCAGCGTATTAAGGAATGCATGTGCCGCTATGATTTCTCGCACCGCATGGTTCTCGGGAAGGAATAGTCCCTCCTTTGGCGCAAATTTCATCGATACCAGCATGCCCGCGACGGCGACGGCAAGCCAACCTGCATAAGTGCGCCAGTGCTCCATTCCAAAAATGAAGATTAAGACGCCGCCCGCCAAGGTGTAATAGACATAGAGCTGGCTGTCGCGTCCGAGGCACCAGTTCATCAAGAAGATGGAGGAAAGAGCAATCGCTACAAGCGTATGAGCGCCTAGATTGGGTCCGCACCTATGCAGACGGGGGATAAAGAGTAATGCAATGGCTACCGTGGCAAGATAGATATGCAGGATGAGGACAGCTGCAAACTCCTGAAGGGCAACGACTATCGACTGCGAAGCGGCGCAAATCGAGGTGCCATACGCGAAGATATTTGTGAGCCGCTGACGCCGCACCAACTGCGGATCCGTTGACTCGATACCAAGGTCCGCTAGGCGTTCGACCCACCGAGGCAGGTAGACCCCCACGGGGTCCTGGCTGCGAACGAGTTCCTGCAGGTGGCTCATCCCACTTCTCCCCGGCTTGTTGCACTATGAGTATATGGCAAGCCGACGACGCGGGTACGCTCGATTCCGCTTGTGGCACAAAGCTGCCGATCCGGAATGTCCGCAGTTCGGTCGCTACCGGGGGTAAAGCGGAGTGCGCCGGGAGACCGGCAAGGAGTAGATGGTGCAAGTCCATCACGATGAAGGAGTAGCGAACCGCATCGACCCCGAGTCATGCGCCAGTACCCGTGAGGGTATTGGTGAAGCGTTGACAGGGGAGCGCATAGGCCAGCCATTGAGCCGCGAAAGTACCCTCATCCCGGGTGCCGACGTCGTTCCGCTGACGGAAGGCAACACGGATGGGCGCGATAGTGCGAGCGCCCAGACGGCCCGGCGTGGTCGTAGACACTGGCATGTGCGGAAGCTCTTTGCTCGGGAACCGGGAGATCTCATGGTTGGCCAGCGTCAGCATGCGTGCTGCACTGGTCCGTGTCGGGAAGGCGAGGAGCCGTAGCCGATGATGTACGATCATGAGAAGTCTGACCCCGCCATAGTAGCTGTGAAACCGACGAACAAGGCTGGGCAACCGGCTGCGGAGTTGGTGGAGCCAAGGGCGGGGGCCGAGGGGAATGTGAGTCAGCAAAGCACGGGCCGGGCACAGTACCGGGAAACCGTGTCACAGGCGCTGAAGCGCATACGGCATTTCGTGAGAATATCACGACGCGCCGTTACAAACCCGAGGTGGGAGCCGTGTGCCCGAATTGGGCTCGCACGGATCTGTGCGGGGGGCGCGAGGTAACTCGCGTCCCTACCGCGAACGTGGCCCGGATAGCCCATTTCGGTCGAGAATGACCGAAGCGGTCATCGCCGTCGGGGCAGCATGAGCAGTCGGTCTTTCCTACAAGTGTTGATCAGCCAGCCAGCTCATGATGGTTTCGGAAAGCGGTTTCGCGTTGTCGGCAAAAGAATGGCCCCCAGGATTTGAACCCTTTGGGTCGGACAGTAGGATGAATTTTATGCTGGGGACCAAAGAACCCGGGGAAGTGGCCGCAGAAAGCAAACACGTAGGGCTCGAACGGGGCAATTATAGTGTCACCGGCGTCGCGCACCATAAGGATCGGGCGAGGCACGCGCCTGATCCAGTAGGGCCCGTCAGTACCCGAAGCCTCCGTACGATAGGTCAAGAAGTGCTGGCCCGTCACGGCCTCTTCCTCAGCTCCAGTTCTGCGCATGCGCACAGCCATAACATCGCGCTCCTTACCTTCACGCAACGATTTCAGAGCTGCCTCTTAGCGCTACAACTGTGTGAACCGCTTCACATCCCTCGCAGCATATGGGCATACAGTTCGATTTAAGGTTGCCAACGACCGCGCAGAAGTGTTTAAGAACCTGCCGCGTAATTCTGGAGAGTGGCCATGTACGGAATTTCAGCCGTTTCTTGCGGCTCCGGCCGCATCGATATTTATTATCTCGAACCGAGTTCTCAAGGCGAACCGGCTTTTCAGGCGGCCACGCAACAGTGGACCGCCGCCACACAATGGAATGCCTCCAACTACAAGCTTGGCGGCGGCCCGTTCGCCACGCCGCCGGTCGCAGTGACCTCGCACGCCAGACGTCCACCCCAAGTCCCGGACCCCCGGCAGCCCGTCTCCACACTCGCGGAAGCTGAGAGCTCGCGAATCGGCCTGCTTCCTTGTCGAACCGACATCTTCGCCGTCGATCAGAAACTGTCCATGCGCCAGCTGACACTGTGGAACAGCGTAGTGCCGCCTTCACCGGAATGGGCCAATCTCGGCGGCGTATTCCTGAGCGCCCCGGGGGCCGTGAACTGGGAAGGAGAACGGATTGACCTCTTCGGCGTCGGGACAGATTACGCGATGTATCGCAGGGTGTGGAACGGCGCTGCCTGGACCAGCGATTGGGAGCGGCTCGGCGGCGCCTTCAGCAGCGCGTGCAGCATCGTCAAGATGCAAGCCGGCCAGATCGACGTCTTCGCCCGCGGGGCCGATAACACCCTGCGCCATCGGGCCTTCACACCAACGGGCCCGGTCAACGACTGGCAGAACCTGGGCGGCTCCTTGGCCACACCGCCCGCGGCCGTCAGCTGGGGCGCGAATCGCATGGACATCTTCGCGGTGGGCCCGGACACCACGCTATGGCATCGCTGGTGGGACGGCCAGATCTGGAACGACTGGGAATCCTTGGGCGGAGCCCTAGCGTCTGCGGCGTCGGCGGTGAGCTGGGCGCCCGAGCGCCTAGACGTGTTCGCCCAAGCGCTGACCGGAGAGGTGGTGCAGTTCACCTTCTCTGACGAGTCATGGACTGGCCCGACCGAGGTCGGCGGGACGAACATCACCTCGGCGCCGACCGCGATCAGCATCGCGCCCGGCCAGATCAACGCCGTGGCTCCCTCCAGCGACGGCAAGCTTCACAGCGCCTTGTTCGAGAACGGCGCCTGGGCGCCCGGCTCGTTCGCGGACTTCATGGTCGATAAGATTGGAATCCCGACGCGATACAAGTTCTCGGTGGACTATGTGTTCTGCGACACCGCGCGCTCGCTCAATAACGACACCGACACGGCCCAGGCGACGGTCAAGCCCGGAATCTGGCCATCGCAGACTATGACGCAGAACATCGACTCCATCGGTGGCACGGCGCCCGGCCAATGGCAGACCAATCTGCTCAACTTCGAACCCATCCAGGTGGAGCTGTGCGAGAGCGCGAGCTTCAACTACGTGGTGGTCAACAACGGCCACGCCGACCAGCTGTCCCTGGACAACGCCCTGGAGGGCATCGGCTCGGCTATCGCCAGCAAAGCTATCGAGGTTCTGTCGAGCTCGGGCCTGCTGGGCGCGGCCGCCGGGGCGATCATCGGCTACCTGGGCTCGTACCTTTTCCAGGACTGCGACGGCCTGGTGGCGGCCGACAACCATATTTTCACCGGTTACGACCTCTACGAGAAAGTCCGAAGCGGCGCCTACAACGAAGTGACCCAAACCTATCAGGGCACGGATTCGCCCGCCGGCTGCGGCCCCTCTAACTCAGTCTATCAGGTGCTATGGTCGGTGACGCCGGCTTGAGCGTCAATAGTTCGAAGCGCGGAGCGACCTTCCTGGCCGGGGAATGTCACACCTTGGCACGAAACCGACATGGTTGGCCGGGTCGGTGATGTCCTGTCTTGGGAGTAGAACGGAAGTCAGATTTCGGTCATCGCCTGGATTGTTTTGGGCACACAGGAACACGCGAACCAATTTGATGCCCCTCGTCAATCAAATCTCGTTTGGCGGAGCTTTTCGACGCATTCGTCAATAAAGGCATGCATCCTGTTCGAAAGAAGAGTCGAGTGGTTATAGACGACATGCACGGGAATTGGCTCCGGCTCGAATTGTTCTAGGACATATTTAAGCCGGCCGTTTTTTCGGAAGGGCGCGACCTGGTAGGAAAGAAACATACCGAGGCCCAACCCGTCGATGCAGGCATTCAACGAGCTGTCGATCTCGTTGCAGCTGACCCGGCTGATGATTGGAATCGAGACATTCCGTCGCCCCACTTTGAAATGCCATTCGCTTCGCGGTGCCAAACCCGTATGTCTGACGCAACGATGTTTCCGGATATCGTCCGGCACTTTTGGAATTCCATTTGAGCGCAAGTATTGCTGAGTTGCGCAAATAACACGACGTACTTCGCCGACGGGAATTGCGACGAGGGAAGAGTCCTTGAGATGCGCGATCCGAACCGCGACATCTACATGTTCCTCGTCCAGATTTAAAACGCGATCGCCAAATCGCAGATCAATAGTCACTTTTGGATGGCGACGCAGAAAATCATTGACGACCGGGCTCACGTAGCGTCGTCCAAACAGGACGGAAGCGCCTACTGTCAGATTTCCACGTAGTTCCGCTTCGCGCGAGATCAGAGTTTCCTCAGCCTCGTGCGTGGCAGACAGAATGACGCGACAGCGTTCGAGATATAGCGCGCCCTCCTCGGTAAGGCGGATTCGACGTGTAGTGCGATGAAGCAACTTCACGCCGAGATGGCGCTCCAGCGATGCGAGAATCCGAACCACGGTCGGCAAGGAGGTGTCGAGGGCGTTCGCGGCCGCCGTCAGGCTGCCCTTCTCGACGATCCGCACAAATGTTTCCATCGCCCCGAACTTGTCCATGACGGCACTATTACTTCATTTTTCGGAGTAGTCGATTGCATCTAGCCCTATTTATTCGGGGAGTGGAAGTTGCGATAGTTGGGCCTGAACGTCGGCCAACCGCCGCGTCCAACAGAGGGCCCGCACCGGGTGCCGTAGCTGCCATATTGGCTAGACAGGGAGCCCATCATGATCAGGACTCGTCTGACAACAATCGCCTTCGTATCTGTGGCAGCGGCGTTTGCGCAATCAAGCTTGGCGGCGGCCCCGGAAGCTCTGGGCAAGGTCCACTTCCAGACATCCTGTAACCCTGATGCGCAGCAGCAGTTCGACCAGGCGATGCTGTATCAGCATTCGTTCTGGTACCGGGCTTCGCAGAAATCCTTCGAGGGCGCGCTAAAGGCTGATCCGGGATGCGCGATCGCCTATTGGGGCATCGCGCTGAGCCTGCTTTACAATCCGCACGTCGCTCCGCCTGTTAAAAACCTCGCGGAGGGTGCTGCGGCACTTGAAAAGGGTAGAGCCGCTGGCGCAAAGACGCAGCGCGAACGCGACTACATCGATGCGCTCAGCGCCATGTATACCGACTATGACAAGGTCGACCATCGCACACGCGTGCTCGCGTACCTCAAGGCAATGGAACAATTGGCGCAACGCTATCCCGATGATGACGAGGCGCAGATCTATTGCGCTCTCGCCCTCAATGTCGCCGCTTCGCCCGCCGACAAGACTTATGCCAATCAGCTCAGGGGGCGGCAATCCTCGAAAAAATCTGGGTGCGTCAGCCCGAGCATCCGGGTATCGCTCACTATCTGATACACCTCTACGATACGCCGGCGCTCGCCGAGAGGGGGCTCGCGGCAGCGCGCCGTTACGCCAAAGTGGCGCCGGCCGCGGCGCACGCGCTGCACATGCCGTCGCACATTTTCACCCGCCTTGGCTACTGGCAGGAGTCGGTTGCTTCAAACGTCGAATCGTCGCGTGTTGCAAAGGAAGCTGGAGATTTCCACGACCAGCTGCATTCGATGGACTATCTGGTCTATGCCTATCTGCAACTCGGGCAGGACGCCAAGGCAAAGGCCGTGCTTGACAACATGAGTACGGTCACCGGATTTTCCGAAACTTTCCTTCCCGGGCCGTATGCGCTCGCTGTTTCGCCGGCCCGCTACGTAGTGGAGCGCGGCGACTGGAAGGCCGCAGCGGAGCTGCAGGTCCGCCCCAGCCCGCTCGCGAATGTACAAGCGATCACGTATTTCGCGCGTGCGCTCGGCGCGGCCCGTTCCGGCAATCCCGAGGCCGCCAAGATCGACATCGCCAAGCTCGTCGAACTACGAGACAAGCTGCGTGATGCAAAAGATGGTTATTGGTCGGAACAAGTTGATATTCAGCGGCAGGTCGCGAGCGCCTGGGTACTTTACGCCGAGGGAAAGCGTGATGACGCGCTGAACGCGATGAGCGCTGCCGCCGATGCTGAGGACAAGACCGAGAAACACCCGGTGACACCGGGCGTGCCCAAGCCGGCCCGCGAACTCTATGGCGTCATGCTGCTTGACAGCGGCAATGCCAGGGAAGCGCTCACCGCCTTCGAGGCGACACTCAAGAAAGAGCCGAATCGGTTGGGCGCCTATGCGGGAGCAGCGACGTCGGCCGAAAAGACGGGCAACAAGGACAAGGCCAGGGAGTACTCCGAGAAGATTGTCGTGATTACCGATGGCGCGGATGGTAGTCGAACCGAAATTGCCGACGCACGCGCCTATCTGAAGAAACTCTAAGTGGCGTGCGACGAGAGATGAGGGAACTTTCAGTGGGAGCGCTTCTCCTGTCGACGGGGTTGGTCGTGCTTTTCGCGCCGGCGCACGCCCGACCGCTCGAAATCATCGGGTACTCTGGTTATCTCGGCGAGTGGGAGTTGACCGCCACGGTTACGGAAAATGCCCCCAAAGGATATTCCGGTCCACTAACAATGAAACATGTTGGTCTGTGCACCCAGGATGGCCCCGAGGAGAAGACCGGAGAAATGCAACTTGAGATATCGGCCTCATCGTCCAGATTAGATGCGACATTGTCGGTTGCCGGGATCACGTGCAGTTACATCGGACAATTGTCCGACTCCTACACCGGCACTTTGGCCTGCCCCGATCGAGAAGCGGTTCCGCTAAAGCTGTGGGTCAAATAGCAAAACGGACCTCCAGAATAAGTCGAAGCGACGCGGCATCGTCAAACTGTCGCAAATGACCCATATGCGACATTTGGCCTGAGGCCGGGTGGGGCTTGCACCCACTGGAAAGCGCCACCTTGTCACGGCGCACACCCACTTCGGACATCGCCCCGAACCAGCGAATTTAATACCCGAACCAAAGCGGCCGTGGGTGCGGGTGATCTCACGGATGTGTCGGACACCACTGCTGACCATCCCAATAACGGACATTGGCCCCCGACGAGCCAGTGCTTCGACCTTGCACGGCATGTTGAAAGGCATACTGTTCGCAGCCGTTCAGTCTGGACACCAATGATCCGGACAGGTCAGGAGGAGACGATCATGCTGACAAGACGAGGATTTGCCGGAATTGCATCGTGTGCGCTTTGTGGGCTTGCCGAGTTCGTCGCGACCGATGTGTCCGCGCAAGGCACGCCGCCGCCGGCTCCAGCGGGCTTCACGCGAAAGATCCTGTCGCAAATGGACGGACCGATGCCCGGCTACGTGACGCTCGTCGCCGAGGTCACGATTGATCCGGGCACCTTGGTGGCGCGGCATACGCACCCGGGAATCGAATCCGGCTACGTCGTTTCTGGCGGTCTCGAGCTGCCCATCGAGGGACAGCCGACGAGAATGATGAAGGCGGGCGATGGATTCCAGATTCCGGTTGCAACGCCGCATGCCGGCGGCAAGAACGGCGACATGAAGACCGTCGTCGTCAGCACCTATGTGGTGGAGAAGGGCAAGCCGCTCGCGACCCCGGCCTGATCAAATCGAGGATTCCAACAAGCTCATTCCAAAAGACAATCACCAGAAAGGCCGCCTTAGTTGGCGGCCTCTCCCACTTGGTAGCGACGTCGCCTGTTGGCACGAAACGGACCTCCGGCCATGTCCGACTTCGGTCCGCTTCCGGGTGTATAACGGACGTCGCAGTACGAGGCCGTCGCGGCAGCTTTTGACCGTGCAGCGAAGCTAGCTGCCATTCCAGCGGGTGCAAGTCCCGCCAACAGAAGGAGATCCAGCCACTGTTGTAGTTATATCCAGCAACGGAAAGGGCGACTGATCCGTTGAAAGCCTGGAAGTAAAAGTCCCCGAGGGCTGGTGATCCAGTCTGATCCGTACAGGGGGGCAAGCAACCTGGCAGGCCGTAGCGGAAGCGAACCAGTGAAGCCACGAAATGCTGCCGCCCGCGTGGAACGGATTGCGGGAATGTTGGGAGTGCCGAGCCGGTGGTCAAACGGCGAAGGCCATGTCGGCATCGAAGTTCTGGAACATATCGATGTTGGACTCCTCGGGGTCGGAGAGGACGGCATGCCAGGAAGGAATGTGCAGTGAAAGCTCGGAACCACTCGCGGGTCGCCTAGGCGCTCCCGCACAGCGAAGGCATCGCGAATAAGCCGCCGTGCGGTGAAATCGCGATGTGCCCGCGAGTGGGGCGGATGGGGCCGATTAAGTGACGACGGACCGGGACACTACAACCCGGACCCGAGCGAGGGCCCCTGGGGTAGGTGGAGTATTCCACCGCATGGCGGTGCATGATCGAGTCCTAAGGCCCAACTCAGTGCGGACCACTGTAGCGACCACGAAATGCACGAAGGGGGGATGCAAACTGGATGGCAGGCGGCGGATGCCGGGAGCAGGCTTAAGCCAACGACCACCCAGGAAGGCACCGCTTGGATTGCCAGCCTTGCAGCCGTACTGGGGAAAACTCGCCGTACGGAATGATAGGGGGGATCGAGGAAACGTCGGCATCATTCGAAGCCCGGTCCGCGCCTCGATCCTACCCGACCGATTTCGGACTTCGGGCGTTTTGACGCTATACGTATTGAAATCGAACCAGCCGGATTTTCCATGGCGAGCAGCCACGACGACGATCACGAACATCACCACGAACACGGCTCGGAGCTGTCCGAGACCCAGCTTCGAGTTCGCGCGCTGGAAACGGTTGTGTGTACCGAAAACTTAAACACGGGCGTATTGGTGATGAAGTCCGCCCAGGATGGCGCGTGAACTGATCACACCGGTTCGCTGAACCGGGCGAGAAACCGGCGCATCCTTGTTCAAGGATCGATGCGTTCTGACGCTATTGTAATAGTCCGCATAGGATTTCAGGACCCGGCGCAGATGCGTCTCGCCCAAGACAATGATGTGGTCCACACATTCACGCCGGATCGATCCGATCAGCCGTTCGGCAAAGCCATTCTGCCAAGGCGAGGCTGGTGCGGTAGGCTTGTCCCGGATGCCCATGGCGCGCAATCGGCGTGTGACGACGCTGCCATAGATCCGGTCGCGATCGCGGATGAGGTAGTCGCGGAGCCTCATCCCAAGGAAATGCCTCCGTGATTTGACGTGCAACCCATTCGGCCGTCGGATTTGCTGTGACGTTGATCCAGACGAGGTCTCTGCGGTCGAGCCGGACGATGACGAAGGCATAGAGCAGGTCGAAACCGATAGTTGGAACAACGAACAGGTCCATGGCGGCAATGTCCGGCGCGTGGTTACGCAAGAAGGTCCGCCATCCCTGGCTGGGCGGCCCCCGTCGTTTGACCATGTACTTGGCGACGCTCGACTGCGCGACCTCAAACCCGAGCTTGAGCAGTTCGCCGTGAATGCGTGGCGCACCCCAAAGCGGATTTTCGATGCTCATCCGCCGGATCAATACGCGCAGCTCCGTGTCGATCTGCGGTCGCCCTCCCAGTGGGCGCGACTTCCAACGCCAGTAGCAGCGAAAGCCGGCCCTATGCCAACGCACGAGCGTCTCGGGCCGGATGATTGTGAGAACCTGCAGGATTGATGGAAACCAGCGATACAGCTGGATAAAGAACCAGCGATCATGGTTCGTGAGCCGGACGCGACCATGCAGCCTACGCCTCAAGACAATCAACTGATGTCGAAGCACCGCGTTCTCAGCCTCAAGCCGCAACTTCGACTTGAATGGCGAGGCCAGGACGGCCAGAGCGAAACAGAGCAGCCCGATCATTCCGCCAGCTTAGGCGATTCCATCACGTCATCAACTCGGATAAGGTTTTCGGTACACACAGCGAGGCAAGGACGGCCAAAGCGAAACAGAGCAGTCCGATCATTCCGCCAGCTTTGATCCGCAATAATCATGCCGGAACTAAACCACGCGTGGGCCAAAATGAATTGCGCAGAGGGCGATCATTGATCGCATGAGCGCCGGATCGCTGAAGTGACGTCATGAATTGCACGGGGGCGACAAGTTCAGCTTTCCCAGGAGTGGATCCAGCCCGTCTGAGCGGCACGATCCGGGATAGCGTCCTCGATACCGAGCTTGCAGAATTAGCGATAGGCCAAGTTCACCTGCACTTCACGGCAGATCAGCCGCTCCGAGCGGATCGCAAACACATACCCCACGACCAGCATCCGGATCATCAGTTCCGGATCGATCGACGGGCGACCCATCGACGAATAGTGAGCTGCAAGTTCGCTGCGAAGCCAGGACAGATCGAGAGCGGCATCGATCTTCCGCACCAGTGATCCTCGGGCACCGCGTCACCAAGATGAAACTCGTAGAACAGTTGACATTGGTCACTCTTCAGACGGCCCATCATGGATCGACCTTGCCAATAGGCGACGCCAAGCTGCTAGGACGGCGCCACGACCTCTGCGGGCCGCTCCGGGAGTGCCGCCCATCAGGGGCAAAGGCTGGTCGCCGAGCAGCACCCCCCTGCCAGCATCGCAGTTCCAAAACATCCCCGTCGATGTAAACCTCTGGTTGAACTTTCATCCAAAAAGGAGAATGGTATCCGGGAGCCGAGAGAACCGGCTCGAGAAAAACATGGGAGCGAAGCAATGCTTAGACACCGAACATTGTTGTGCACCGCCGTCGGCATCTTGGCCGCAGCGATGCTTGCAACCGACGCATCCTCAATGGAGGGTCAGGGAAGGGACGGGGCGGTCCGTTTGCTGACCACCGTTCCCATCCCAGGAACGAAGGCGAACACGACCGGCGGCAATATGTACGTGTTCGACATTAGCTTCGTCGATCAGGCGACGCAGACTTATTATCTGGCCGATCGCTCCAACGCCGTCGTCGATGTCGTCGATGCAAGAAACAACACGCTGATTTCCCAGATCAGCGCCACGCCGCCGTTCAAGGGCTTTACCGGCAATAACGGCACCTCCGGGCCCAACGGCGTCGTTGCGGCGTTTCCGTGGCTCTTTGTGACCGACGCCAACAGCCGCGTGGTCTCGATCGATTTGAGGACCGGCAAAACGGTGGGCGACGTGTCTACCGGCGGCGCAGCGGGCCTCCGCGCCGACGAATTGGCCTATGACGCCGAAGACGGCCTGCTACTTGCCGCCAACAACGCCGACACGCCGCCCTTTGGGACGCTGATCAAAATCAACAAGACGACCGGTGCCCTCACTGTCGGAAAGCGAGTAACTCTTGATACGGCACATACCGGGGTCGACGCGACCAATGGCGCCGAACAGCCGGTGTGGGAGCCGGTGACGGGCAAGTTCTATCTGTCGATCCCGCAGGTCGGCGCAAATGCCAAGGACGGGGCCGTCATCCGGATTTCGACTGCGGGTACGGTTGAGGCGCAATATCCGATCCAGTTCTGTCAGCCGGCCGGCCTTACCGTGGGCCCCAATCTCGATCTGCTCGTCGGCTGCAACACGGTGTTTGGCACCGACGGCGGTGTCTGGGATTCGACCAAGAACGTGACCGCGGCGCCGATTCAGGTGATTATCGACGCCAGGACGGGTGCCATCGACAAGGTTGTACCCGGCGTCGGCGTTGGCGACGAGGTATGGTTCAATAAGGGCGACGGAAACTACTACACGGCCTCCTCGACCAGCCCGTTGCGTCCGACCGAGGTCATCGGCGCAACCCCCCTGACCGCTCAGGGGGCTGCGATACTCGGCGTCATCGATGCGCGCGAAATGACCCTGAAGCAGCTGGTGCCTACCTTCAACGTGCCTGCGGTGACCACAGGGCCGCTCGTTCATGCCGCGAGCACCGCCCATTCGGTTGCCGCCAATGCCCAAAATAACCACGTGTTCGTTCCGCTTGGCGCCAATAATGTGTTTCCCAACTGCTTGACCGGATGCATTGCAGTATACGGAACAGGGGCACGCGCGGACGAAAGAGCCGAGAGATAGCCTGAGAAAGCCAACGATGAGGTCGCGGGTTAGCGCCCCGCGACCTCTTGCTGGTACGGAATAAGCCAATGTGTTAATCGGCGTGGGGTCCCGACGCCGATCGGCGAGCTAAACTATTGATCTACCGAGCGGTGGAGGGGTCAACCTTGGAAGCCTATTCACAGTTTGCTTCCATATCCCCCCTCACCAGCCGGGGCGGCGACCGCGAGCCGCCACGTTCGGTCCAAATCACTACCACATCGGTATCATGTGCGGCGCAGGCTATATCCAGTGTGCCGGTTGGCGACGACAGAGCGCCATACTTCAACGAATTGGTCGCTAGTTCATGGACAACGAGCGCGAGCGTTGTGGCCGCTTGCTCGCCCACGCCCATGCGGGGGACTGAGACCCGAACGCGACCGCTGAATGCTCCCATGTCGTCATAAGGCGCAAGCAGTACCGTCAACAGGTCACCGAGAAGCGCGGCTTTTCCTCCCTGACCCGGAAGCGGACCGACAAGATCATGGGCGCGACCTAACGCGGACAACCGGTGTGTCAATTCTCTCGCCATTTCGGCAGTCGTCTTTGCGGACCGCGAAGTAATGGCGGTGAGACCCGATGCAATGGCTAATAGATTTTTCACTCGGTGGCTCATTTCCCCCGCCAGCAACTCATGGCCTTCCTCAGCCTGCTTACGTCCGGTGACGTCGAGGAAAATCCCGTACATGATACGACCGACGATATCCGCATCGTTGCCCTGGCCCCGGGCCGATACCCACCTAACCTCCTCGCCGACCATGATGCGGAAGTCGATTTCATAGGCGCCGATGATGGCGCGCGTGGCCGCGAAAGCGGCTTTCACCCGATCGCGGTCCGCCGGATGGATATGCGAAGAAAGGTCGTCGAACGTCACGGATCCGCTGAGCGGCACGCCCCAAAGGTGGAAAGCTCTCTCGTCCATCGTGAATCGATTGGTGTCTACGTTCCACGACCACAGTGCGACCCCCGCAGCAGTAATAGCCAATCGTAACTGTTCCGCATCCCAAACTGGCAGGCCCGGCATCTCCGACCGCCGTGCGGCCATCTTCGGGACATGAACCGCCTGAGCCAGGCTATCACCTTGCGCTTCCATGTTTTTTCCTAAGCAATCTGAACTTAATCGGGCTCGGTCGATTAAACCGGCACCAACAACGATCCTGGCTGAACATGCCGAGTTAGAAATTTCGGGAGGATCTGCGGAATCGCAGCCATCGAAACCAACTCCGCCGACCTCAAATGGTTCGAACAGATGTGTTCGGCTCCCGACATATAAATCACGGTGTAACGCCGGCGCTTATTGAGTGGAACACAGACCGATGATTTCAGAAGCGAGACGTGCGGTCATCCTTATCGTTGAAGATGAATTGCTGATCCGGAGGAACGCCGTCGCAATGATCGAAGAGGTCGGTTTTGAAGTCGTCGAAGCGGCAAGTGCGGATGAAGCCATTGCAATTCTTGAAGGGCGCTTGGACATCACCGTCGTCTTCACCGATATCCAAATGCCCGGAAGTATGGATGGTCTCAAGCTTGCTGCTGCAGTTCGGAACCGATGGCCTCCGATTAAGATCGTGGCCACCTCAGGCCACGTCAAACTTGGTCCCGGCGATTTGCCGGAGGGCGGGCGTTTTTTGCCAAAGCCCTACAGCCCCGCCGAGATCAAGAAAACACTTGGTGAATTGATTGTGGCCTAAGGGCCGTTGCCGGCAACTTGGTTTATCGCCGCCATCACTTCGCCCGTCGCTGTCTGATGAATCATGTGACCGGTTTTAGGAATGCGGTGAAACGCGCTCTGCGAAACGTCGGAATGCAATCGGGCCGATTGCTTGTCGATGTCGATCAGCCGGTCGTCTTCGCCCGCGATGATGACGACAGGCATCTTAAGGTCTGCATACTTGTCCTCAAAATGGAAGGCATCCGGAATCATGAGCGCCGACTCGGCCGCCGAAGCACGGATCTGGGAAGGACGAAGCGCCATCTCCTTCGGGAACTGCTCGAACTTGGCAGGCGCCGACTTGGGTCCAAATATCTTCGCCAACATGAGCGGCCACATCAGCCTGCTGATCATGGGCGACAGCGTGTGGCCCATGACATCGCCCACAACGGGGATCGCCGGGGCTGAGAGAGCCACGACGTCCGGACGCAGAGTGGGATAGTAGTAGCCCGAGGCGAGAACCAAGCCGCGCACGGCGTCGGGAAACTTGAGAGCCAAGACGACCGCGACCGATGCGCCCCAGGAGTGCCCGAGTACGATCGCCTGTGAAACGCCCAGCCGCTCGAGCACGCGCCGGATCAATTGGGCTTGGGCATCAGGCGTCCAGACGACATTCCGCGGTCGGCTGCTGTGCCCGAAACCGGGGCGGTCGATAATAATGACCCTGTCATTCTTGGCGGCCAGGTCGACTAGACGATCGATTCCATGAAACCTGCATCATGGAACCTATGGGTTGATGGCGGATTCCTTGTTTTGCGATTGGCGAAACGAGGAGCGGCATCATGGCAGGATGGCGGCGAGTAGTCGAATTGGCAATGACCTGCGAAGAGATTGAAAGACTGACGGCTCTTTCGCAGTCGCGAACCGAGCCGGCGAGCCGGGTATCGCGGGCGCAGATGCTGCTGGCCTATCGCGAAATCCTTCGTTCTGTGCGGTGGGGCAAGGAGTTGGGGTTCATCATCACACGGTTCAGCGCTGCGTGGAGCGGGCGCTGGGCTATGGGCCGCTGGCGGCGATCGAGGATCGGCTACGGCCGGGCAAAGAGCCAGTCATCACGCCGGAGGCCAAAGCCTGGTTGGTGTCGCTGGCGTGCGACAAGGCCAAGGAGCACGGCTATCCGCATGAGCTGTGGACGACGCGGCTTTTGGCACATCACGCACGCGAGCACGGCCCGACGGCGGGGCACGAATGTCTCGCCAGGCTGGTTCAAGGCACGGTGTGCAAGATCCTCGGCCAGGAGGAAATCAAGCCGTACAAGGTGCGCTACTATCTGGAACGTCGCGATGCCGAGTTCGAGCAGAAGATGGCGGAGGTTCTGTGCGTTTATCGCGAGGTCCAGGTTCTGAAGAGAGCCGCCGCCAAGTCGCGCAAAGCCATCAAGCGATTGGCGATCGTTTCCTACGACGAAAAGCCGGGAATCCAGGCCATCGCAACGACGGCATCCGATTTGCCGCCCAAACCCGGCGTCCACGCGACCTCCGCGCGGGATTACGAGTACAAACGCCATGGCACGCTGGGCCTGCTGGCCGGAATCGACCTGCTTACCGGGAAGGTCCATGCGCTCGTCAGAGACCGCCATCGCAGCCGGGAGTTCATCGAATTCCTCAAGTGTCTCGACGCCGCTTATCCGGCCAGCACCGCGATCAAGCTGATCCTCGATAATCATTCCGCGCACATATCGAGAGAAACAACAGCCTGGCTCGATGCTCGACCGCCTGGACGCTTCGAGTTTATCTTCACGCCCAAGCATGGTTCGTGGCTCACTCTCATCGAGGGCTTCTTCTCCAAATTCGCGCGGTCGGTCTTGCGCCACATTCGGGTCACATCAAAACACGAACTCAAACAGCGCATTATGGCCGGCATCGACGACGTAAATCGCCACCCCGTCATCCACACTTGGTCATACAAACTCGCCGACGCCGCCTGATATGATTCGAACCAAGGAAACGCTGACCTAGCCCACTGGATTCGAATTCCTGGATCATGCTGCCGTTGCCATGCAGAAGCACCAGCGGCTCGCCGGAGCCCCTTTGCGTAGGGCGGATGTACCCCTACGAGGCGAGAGAGAGGCATCTGCGGCGATCAGAAGGCCGAAGCTGAGGCACATCGCACAGTCGACACCACAAAACAAGCTTTGGGTGAGCGGGGGCCGGTATGGTGGAACGACGGGGCCCCTGACTTGAATAGGCAAACGGTGAAAAACACACATTATGCGGAATGGTATGCTCAAGAAACAAATGACAGCCGAGTGAACGGGCATAGGCCAAATCAAACGGCCAACCCGCAATTTCAGGACTCGCCAGGCCTCGTGGCGCTCAAACCGCCCTGACGAGTCCTTTGCTTTTCCAGTTTGGCTATAGACTTAGGCAGCGGACGTTCGGCATCGCAATAATCCAACCAAGCTTTTGATTGTTTGAGAAGTTGGGGTGCGGTATGGAGGGTGTATTGCATGGGGTCGAGGCCATGTTTGACCTGCGGCCAGGTAATCGGCATTGATACGGGAGCATGTGGGCGCGCTCGGGGCGAAAGCGGCGCCACGGCCGTCGAGAATTGATCGTTTCGAAGATAGTCAAGAAATATCTTTCCCGTTCGTTTTAACTTGCTCATATTGATCAAGTAACGGTCCGGGCTCTCCTTCGCCATTTGGCTGCAGACGTCGCGCGCAAACTGCTTTGCTTCGGCCCAGCTTAATTTTTGTCCTTTTTTCGGGCGCGCAAGCGGCGTCACGACATGCAAGCCTTTGCCGCCGGTGGTGTTGCAAAACGACACAAGGCCCAGGTCGGAAAGGCGCTCCCTCATTTCCTTTGCAGCGTCGATGACGACTTCGAAATCGACATCCGGCGCCGGGTTGAGATCGAAGACGAGGCGACCGGGTAGGGCGGGCTCACCCGGTTGGTTGTTCCAGGGATGGAGCTCGACGCCCGCACTTTGCGCCACGGCGGCCAGACCCTCGATACGATCGATTTGCACATAAGGTTTGCGGTCGCCAGAGATGGATACCTCTTCAAGCAGATTTGAGCCGCCCTTCATCGAATGACGCTGGAAGAAGCGCTGTCCTCCGATGCCGTCTGGGGCCCTGATGATCGAGCACGGACGACCTTTGAGATGCTCCATCATCCAGGCGCCGACGCTCTCGAAGTACTTTGCGAGGTCCAGTTTTGTGATCGCGCTCGCCGCGTCGTCCGGCCAAAGAACCTTGTCCGGACGGCTGAGGGGCACTCCCATGACCACGCCGTTGCAGGATGTCGTCGGCGACGGCGCGGCGCGCCTTCGACGGTGCGCTGGGGCGGCTCTGCGATATCGATCTTCGCGGGCTTTTCCGCCTCGACCTCCTTGGCGGGCTTGTCCTGCCGAAGTCCCTTGCAGGCGGCCTGCCGGATCATGCCAGCACCGGTGAATCCGGCAAATTCGATCTCCGCAACCAGTTCGGGCTTTAGCCAATGCACCGCGGCCTTCTTGCGGGGCGCTTCCTTGCCGCCGAACGGGTTCGTCTCGGATGCCGCGGCCTTAAGCTTCGGCATCAGGCTCGCCACCTTTTCCGCGCCGTAACCCGTCCCGACGTTGCCGACGTAGACCAGGTGGTTGCCCCTATATACGCCGGCCATCAGCGACTTGAATTGACTTTTATTGCTTGTCCAGCCCCCGATGACCACCTCATGTGGCTGCACGGCACTTGGCTTTGATCCACGAGTCCGTTCGTCCGGATAAGTAACGGGCTGCAGCCAGTTTCGAGACGATGCCCTCCAGCGACATCCGGCAGG
>CAWILG010000027.1:0-136473 GCA_963836765.1 uncultured Alphaproteobacteria bacterium | reverse complement strand
CACTGCGGGCACTGACGTTTTTGCTTTTTTTCACGGAACTTCCATCGTCATTCAAAACCGTAATTGCGATTCGTGCCCTTCAACGCGCTTCGTTGACCTTCGATGCGGCGGCCTCGGCGCACAAAATCACGTGCAACGAAGTTAGCGCAACGCCGCGCACTGATCGACTGAGCACACCGCAATGCGACACACTTCTGCTGTTGTCTCAGCGATTTTTTGAAAACTCGCGAAATAGGACTTTCCTCGACTCCTGGGCCGTGCAGAATCTGGCAGAAGTACCGGGAGTTCGTTGTCCGAAAGTGGTCGGCCTCGCCGGTCAGCAACCCCGTGTGTGTACCGAAAACCTTATCCGGGTTGATGACGTGATGGAATCGCCTAAGCTGGCGGAATGATCGGGCTGCTCTGTTTCGCTCTGGCCGTCCTGGCCTCGCCCTTCAAGTCGAAGTTGCGGCTTGAAGCTGAGAACGCGGTGCTTCGACATCAGTTGATTGTCTTGAGGCGTAAGCTGCACGGTCGCGTCCGGCTCACGAACAATGATCGCTGGTTCTTTATCCAGCTGTATCGCTGGTTTCCGTCAATCCTGCAGGTTCTCACCATCGTCCGGCCCGAGACGCTCGTGCGGTGGCACAGGGCCGGCTTTCGCTGCTACTGGGGTTGGAAGTCGCGCCCACTGGGAGGGCGACCGCAGATCGACACGGAGCTGCGCGGATTGATCCGGCGGATGAGCGTGGAGAATCCACTTTGGGGTGCGCCACGCATTCACGGCGAACTGCTCAAGCTCGGGTTTGAGGTCGCGCAGTCGAGCGTCGCCAAGTACATGGTCAAGCGGCGGGGACCGCCCAGCCGGGGATGGCGGACCTTCTTGCGTAACCACGCACCGGACATTGCCGCCATGGACCTGTTCGTTGTTCCAACGATCGGTTTCAACCTGCTCTATGCCTTCGTCATCGTCCGGCTCGAACGCAGAGATCTCGTCTGGATCAATGTCACAGCAAATCCCACGGCCGAATGGGTTGCACGTCAAATCACGGAGGCGTTTCCTTGGGATGAGGCTCCGGACTACCTCATCCGCGATCGCGACCGGATCTATGGCAGCGTCGTCACACGCCGATTGCGCGCCATGGGAATCCGGGACAAGCCTACCGCACCAGCCTCGCCTTGGCAGAATGGCTTTGCCGAACGGCTGATCGGATCGATCCGGCGTGAATGTGTGGACCACATCATTGTCTTGGGCGAAACGCATTTGCGCCGGGTCCTGAAATCCTATGCCAACTATTACAATAGCGTCAGAACACATCGTTCCTTGAACAAGGATGCGCCGGTTTCTCGTCCGGTTCAGCGAACCGGTGTGATCAGTTCACGCGCTATCCTGGGCGGACTTCATCACCAATACGCTCGTGTTCAGGTTTTCGGTACACACAGGCTATGAAGTCCGGCGATGAA
This sequence comes from uncultured Alphaproteobacteria bacterium, assembly GCA_963836765.1. GTDB lineage: Bacteria > Pseudomonadota > Alphaproteobacteria > Rhizobiales > Xanthobacteraceae > Bradyrhizobium. The sequence goes on along the minus strand of CAWILG010000027.1, from coordinate 135,030 downwards.
ACCCCGTAGTTCTCGGGCCATGAACATAGTTCCGGTGCAATTGGAAGCGAGCTGTCGGATTTTTTGTTAGATTTGGCATAAGAAGAAAAACGGAAGTAAGGCCGCCTCAGTTGGCGGCCTCTTTCATTTCGAATGTCGCTTAGGCGGTGTTGTGCGTCGGACATCGGTTGCTGGCCTTTTTCATGGCGGCCAAACATCGGCTGGGCCTCATGCGAACCGCAACGTAAGCTGACGCGCTGGATCAGTGTAGCTGCGAACGAAGTCACGGACGTGTTCGGGAACCACTGCGCCTTCGATGTCGCAGCGGGTCTGGATTTCTGCCGCTACCTCTTTAGACAGGTCGTCTGACCAGTGTTCAAGGGTATTGAACGCAACAACCCGAACTGGGTCATTGAATTGACCGGTCAAGAACTCGGCGATGACGGTTTCAACGTCGGTCCGTTCGACCTCGGCTTCGCGGTAGACGCTCCCTTCCCTGAAGCGGTCGACAACAAGGTATACAGTTTGATCCGCGCCGTAGGGCACGATCTTCGGCGTCCAATTAGACGTGCGCATGACTGTGATATCCAACGAGCAACAGGAACCCGGCTAGGACTCAAGCCAATTCCCACCAATTGGTTCCCATCACCGGAGCGGCGCGTCGCCGCCGCACAAACGAAAAATCCCGGCATGAAAGCCGGGGCCGTGATGCCGCCGGGTACATACGCCAGCGACGATCAGTCGCCAGCTAATACCGATTTGATGACCAGAATATGATGTTGGCTTACTCCACGATGCGGAAGCACAGCCTCGCCGCTGCCGCGCCAAGTTGGTGCACTGCAAGCAAAAAAGCCGCCGAAGGCCCTCCACCTCGACGGCTTTAGTATCTGGCTCCGCTAGTCTGGTAAGCCTAAGTGTACCGCCGTTACCTTGTTTGCGGCCATACCGCCAAACAATAAGCCCTTAGCCCGCGCAGAGCTGTAGCGTAGATCACACGCTCGATACAAAAAGGAGCGACCGAGGAGCGCTGCTTTGCATCAATCGCGCCGCAGTCCGATCGTCTTTGTCAGGCCCACGCGCCACGATCTTCAACGTCTCGTCCGGTAATGGTCGCTGCAACGCCTTCGTCTCATCCCACGGCGCGCGCATCCAGACATCGCGCGCCTCGTCGGTCGCCCTTCGGATGGATCGGCTCGACCACCGCGTTCGGCAATTTTTGGTGCGCTCCAATGCCTCGTCGAGCGGTCGTTCCATCTGGATGATCTTGCTTGGAATAGCTGATCATAACGCCGATCTCGGTCCGCGCTGTGTAGTACAAAGGGGGCTTGCCTTCTTGGCGCGACGAGTTTTCTTCCTAACTTTGTCTAAGGATGCGACCTGTTCGCGAAGGGCGAGGACTTCCGCCATGCGTCGACGAAGGTCATTACATTCAACAGACAATACATCTGACAAGACAGATTGGCGGCGTTTAACGTCCATCGCAGTTCCTGCCCCCTTGGGCGCTGCTTCGGCGCGCCGAGCTTCCAACGAGCTACGAATACGGTCGTTCCAGCAGGAATATCGAGGTTGTTGGAACGAGCCGCGCTACGGGCTCAAACCACTCGCCGCTCCGGCGATAGGTCGTGAGAATAGTGCGAGCAATCGACGACGGCTGAGAGAGCAGCCGTTCTCAGTGCTGCGGGGTCTCGCTCGCCTTTTGCCGCGCATGCAAGAATGTGCGATGCGATTTCAGCTTTCATCGTCGAGGTTCGCTTCGCTTCCGGTAGCGTGGCCGTGGCCTCGTCGAGGACTAGCTTCATCAGCTCGATCAATTCGGGTTGAAAAACCCTTCCAGTTGCGCGCATCGCCGTTTCCTCGTGCGGTACTGCCCCTTTTCCTATTTATTCCGCAACGATTTGTTGCGCGTCTGTCCGGTACCAGACAGATGAGTGAAATATAGCGCAGACTACCGATCACCGTTGAACGTCGTCCAGATGCCAGCGAATGCGAACAGCGGACGGTAGCCTAATTTGACTTGTGTTCACTTTGGAACTGAAGGCCCGGCGACGGCATATTAGGATCGGAACTCCCTCAAACCCTGCGGTGTAGGAACCGCAAAAGCTACGAGGTGTGTCATGCAACGTCGCCGTTTCACACAGACAGATCAGCTTGAAGATCGTTTGGCTGAAGAGGCAAAGCGCCTCCGTGAGGAAGCCAAACTGCTAAAACCTAGCGCGGCCCGTGACGCGCTGATCCGCAGAGCCAGACAAGCCGAGACCGGCGCTCACATGAGCGAGTGGCTACGGTCGCCGGGGCTTCGTCCACCGCAATAGGCGCGACGATTGGACCGTTGGTACCTGTACTACCGGCTGTCGCTTATCTGGCTGGCGCTGCTCATAGCCGCCTTCGCCCTTGTGCTGCTCAAGTAAGGCCGCCTCAGTTGGCGGCCTCTTTCATCTGCCCCTACCGCTCGCCCGGCCACCACGTCGAGGGCGGATCGCTCGCCGTGATCTTGGTCGGTGCGCAGCGCGACCAGATGGCTGCGCTTGTAGGGATAGCCCCGAACCTGGAGCAGTCCTTGCACCGCATGTAGCGCTCCAGTTCATGGACCGGCGTCGTCTTCGGTCGCCGCACGATGTCGAGGGCAACGGTCTGATGCGTGTTGCAGCCAAGGCATTTCACTTCGAGATAGCCGAACCCGGCGTTGATCGCGTCGCCCAGCGTCGGCGATGGCTGCGCCGGACCCTGAAAGCCGAGCATGCGCTTGTTCCACGCCTCGCAGGCGAGCCGGTCGGCTTCCTTGCGTGCTTCCGTCGCCCGCTCTGCCGCCGCCCGGACCGATGCGCCGTAGATCGTCTCGCTGACTTCGTGCCCATGCGAGAGAGGATGCGCCGGGCCGCGATGGACAGGCAAGCCGCTACAGATTGCGGTGGATAGCGCGCCGGGCACAACGGGCGGGCGAGGACGCACCGGTCAGTCCTGCTCATCGAGCGGCGGCTCACCCTGTTCCTCCGCCAGCTTGGTGCAGGCTTCGGCAATCTCGGTGCGCAGCTCGCGCACCACCGCTTCCGCCCTGCGTCGCACGGCAAGGTCGGTGCCAGCGACCCGCGCAGGCCAGCCGCCGAGTTTCGTCAGCACAAGGCCGGCCATCTGGTCGATCATGGCTTCGTGCGCGTCCCGGCGCACCAGTTCGCGCCGCTTCTGCATCAGCCGCAACTGCAACATCTCGGTCTTGGCCTTGATGTGTGCGGCGTCGGCCTCCGTGCGCGGCGATTGCTGCCGCTCGCGCCGCAAGTATCGCAGGTAGGCAACGCGGCTCTGGTCGAGCGGGAAGCCGTCACCTTGCCGCTGGATCACGCCTTCGGCTTCGAGCTTGCCGATATAGGTCCGGCTGCAATCGAGGTGCAGCGCAAGTGCCGACGCGCTGACGGTCGCGGGCTTTGCGGATCGCTGTCGATGGTCGCGAATGCCCCCCTTTGGCGGACATTCAGTCGGCATCCGCCGCGTTCAGGAAATGTTCTGGAATTGCCAATCTGTTCCGATACTGGGCCGGGTACTGGCCTGTTTCGCCCTGCGAAACTGATTTGCTGTAAGAGAGAACAGACTGCGATTTGGTGCGCCGCAGTGGCAATTGCCTTGGAGCTGTGTAGGTTCTGGCTTCGGCCAAGACGGCGTTCAACGCCGCGCACAATCAACGTCCAAGGATGGAAAGGCCGCTTTCAGGCGGCTTTTCTGTGCCTCTTGAAGGAGGAACGAAATGCACCAAAAACCCCGAGGGAAACCCTCCCATAGTGAAGTGCTTCGCGACAGGGCTCTCCGGTGTCGCCAACTGGCAGACGGCGTGGGCGACCCTGAATTTGCAAAAAAACTCCATGCGCTCTCAGATGAGTACGAAGGCCACAAGAAAACGCCAATTATGTTGGACAACCATGAGCCATCCGAGACAAAGTAAGTTGGCGGCCTCTTTTATATCAGGCCAAACCTGCGATGTCGCCCATGGTCACATCGGTCATTTCATTGTGCGGCGGAATTTGGCCAGGGTCGCGATGCACCGCCTCCCCTGTAACTGTAACCACGAATTTTCTCGCAGCAGATTTCCTCAATAGGTGCGGTCGCGCGGTCCCCGCACCCTCCGACACGCTCGGTAGTACCTTGAGGGGGGTCATCGCGGAGGGCGGACCACCTTGCGGAGGGCGGCCATCGTTCGACGGTCTCCGCCATCGCTCGCGCGCACCGCGTCATCGCCGCGACAGCATGACGCGGACACGGGCGGCGCGGTTAACGTTCCATTCACCGTATCCGGGCATCATCGGCCCTGTCCTTTCTGGGGCAACGAGCGAGAAAAAAGCCGTCACTGCTTTGTCCCGGTGGCGGCTTTTTTATCGTCACGGCGCGGACAGGCGACCGATAGCGGACGGCATCACGTCCTCAACGCCGATCTGACGAATTCGGAAATCGGGTGGTTTGCCAAACCCCGATCCGTATCGTGCTTCCAACAGTCAGGAGCGCGACATGCGGAAGTTTCATTCGATAGCGGCCTTATGCGGTGACGGGCTTCGGCCAGAGTTGCAAACTCTGTTCGACCGTCTGGCGATTGATCAAAGCTCCGAAGTGTTCGTTAGGGACGACGGCATGGTCCAGTCCGGTCCCGACCCCGCTTCAGAAACAATCAAGTCCGTGCAGGCGATACCTAAGAGAGCAGCCCGTTAGGCGGGTGTCGCCATCGCCATCGCGGCATCACGTCATCGCGTCATCACCACCTCGAGCGCGCCAGCGGCACACGAAAAAGCCGCCCGAAGGCGGCTCTCTGTCACGCGGACCGGGCTTGATCAGGCCGCAGCGAGCGCGAGGTTGTTGTCTTTGCGCGACCGGCGATAGGTCATGAAGCCGACGCCAGCGAAGCCGAGAAGCATCATTGCCCATGTCGAGGGTTCGGGGACGCCCGAAGCCAAAACTGAACGCACCTCTGTAATATTGAAAGTTCCGAAAGTGTATGGATCGGGATTGCCGAGACTAAAGCCGCCATTGAACAACACACCGTTTGTGGCAGTGATGTGAACATCGAATAGCGTCGTCAAGCTAAACGGAAAATGATTGGAGCCGTCATTGTCGTAGACACCAGCCGTTACATAGCTTTGTGAACTATTGTCAGAGGAGGTGCCATATGCGCTCCCGAGGGTTTCCGAAAGGGGATCAGCATGATTGGTACCGAAAGTATAATAACGCTGTTCGTTACGTACTTCGGTTTGATACGTGCCTACGGTCTCGGAATGACTGCCAATGGTCAGAACTACACTGAGCGGCTGAGCAATGTCGAAGACTTGATATGGGGTTTGATTAATAAAGGTATGTTGATTGCTGTCGACCGAAAAGACCAAGGTGAAGCTGTCGCCTGCAAGGTTGGCATCGCCGCTGCGCCACGTGTCGTTTAGGTCGGAACCAGAAGCCACCGTGCCGGTATAAATGAAGTCGATTATTGAGGCCGATGCCTGCGACGCAATCGAACATAGCACCGCGCCCGCAAGCGCGGATAATAGGCGAGAGTTCATTTAAAGCCCCCAAAAAACACGATCCAATCGACTATGGATCACTTAAACCCGTTCGTTCCATCGATGGAACCAGCGTTTCAGGTTCGGGGGCCGCTGCCAAGCGGTATTTGTCAGCATTTCTGACATTTCCTCATTTCCCCTTCGCCTCGATCGACGACGACAGCGCCAGCATCACGACGACGGACAGCCGGTAGGCAGCGCGCCAGCGTCGTCACGGTTGTCGAGCATCAGCACGACCACGACGCGCATCCGCGCCAGCGCCGCCATGATGGGAGACGCGGCAGGCATCGAACCCGGAGCGCGCCACCGGGCGCGCCGTCACCGCATCATCGTCACCACCACGCGCATTGGTCGCGAGTATCACGGCGAGGACAGGCGACCGACAGCGGACGGCATCACGTCATCGCGCCATCGTCACGCGGTAACGCAACGGAGCGTAACCGCTCCTCACTCATCGTCGCCGACTGCTCTGTTTTCGGAATGTTCGTTGGAACTTGGAGGCGATGCGAGTGTTCGCCGGTTCCGAAGTCTCAGAAGATAATCGATTTGGCGCTCTCTCCAGCCGTGATCCTTGGTCGCGAGCGTGTCGACGCAGGCATCGACGCAGATGTCGCAAATAAATAGATCAGGACCTTGGACAAGGTGAGTTACCTGATCAACAGTTCGCCCGCAGACAACATGCAGTAGCCGCCATCGTCACGCTCCTGTCGATCCCAGCTAATGCTATTTGGCGTTCGGGAGCCAATTCGCCAGTGGCCTAAATGCGCGGGCGTTAGGGGCAAGGCCATTAGGACGGGCTACAGCGCGCCGCCAGCGCCGGGCTACAGGGCGCGCGGTCCCCCATCCGCTGACATCTCTCAAAGGACCCCAGCCCCGACATCTCTTGAGACAGTATCTGGGGCGTGTCTCGGCGTTGCGCGTCTCGACGATCCCCACCAGCGGGCCGGACAATTGTCAGCGCCCCTGATGGTTAGGGGCTGGCACTATTCCGGCATCCGGCTACGGTGTGACGATGAAGGACTATCAAGCCTCTCTCGAAAAGCTTCGGAAGAGACGACGAGGAGGCAGCCCTGATCCGCGATCTAGCAACCGATAAGGCCAAGCAGGAACTGTTCAACAGGCTGCATGAACACTTCAGCCGCCTCGCTGACGAAATTGAAGCGGCCATGAAGGCCAAGGCTTCCGAGTAAGGCCGCCTCAGATCGCAAGTCCACGCCCCAGCATCGCGGCGCGGACAGGCGACCGATAGCGGGCGTCATCGCGTCATCGCGTCACGTCTCGACCATCGACCATGACGCGAGCGCGCCAGCGTCACCACCACGACGGCGGCAGGCCGGTCTTGTTTCGTGACACTGCGCCCGTCACAAAACCGCTCTTATTCCGTGACATACCGGCCGTCACGAAACAGGAGCGCCCCTCGATGCCGCGACACCCTCTTGGCGAGAAGCCCATGACCGCTGCCGAACGCCAGCGCAAACGGCGCGAGCGGCTGCGGCAGGAACGTGGCCCGGCCCCGGGAGACCGACAAAGCCGAACCGGTGATGACGCTGGACATGATCTCGACCAAGACCGGACGCGAGCAGGCCGAAGTGTTCATGCGCCAGTATGCGCGACGGATGGAGGGGGAGATCAGGCAGCGTGTCCTAGCCGAGGTCGCGACGTGGCAGGCGCACATTGACGAGCTGCTTGAGCAAGCGGACCGCACGATCAAATCGCGCGAGGGCTTCTTGAAGAAGGTGACCTTCAACAAGATCAGGATGGCCCTTCACCCGGACACCTACCGGAACCTCTCAATGGAGCAGCGCAACGCCGCAACGCAGGCGTGGGAGGAGCTGAAGACGGTGTTGCTCGCCGAAGAGGACAGCCCGACGCCGCCGCATGTCTCCATGGAAGAGATGATGCGACGACGGGAGGAGGTGCGGCGAGCCAATAGCGCGAGCGGAGCAAGGCGGCGCACGCGAAGGCCAAGGCCAAGCGGGCCGGGTGGGACGCGCGCTGATACAGACGCCCGCCAGCGACGTTCCTAGCGCGCTGTCGGCGCGTCGTGACGCTGGCGCGCTCGACGCTGGTGCTGCTGTGGTGTCGCTCGCCGCTCTCGGTGCGCTCGTGAGCGCGGCGGCCTGCTACTTATTTTCCTGTGTGTACCGAAAACCTTATCCGAGTTGATGACGTGATGGAATTGCCTAAGCTGGCGGAATGATCGGGCTGCTCTGTTTCGCTCTGGCCGTCCTGGCCTCGCCATTCAAGTCGAAGTTACGGCTTGAAGCTGAGAACGCGGTGCTTCGACATCAGTTGATTGTCTTGAGGCGCAGGCTGAATGGTCGCATCCGGCTCACGAACCATGATCGCTGGTTCTTGATCCAGCTGTATCGCTGGTTTCCATCAATCCTGAAGGTTCTCACAATCATCCGGCCCGAGACGCTCGTGCGTTGGCATCGGGCCGGTTTTCGCTGCTACTGGCGTTGGAAATCGCATCGACGGGGAGGGCGACCGCGGATCGATATGGAGCTGCGCGTATTGATTCGGCGGATGAGCGTCGAAAATCCGTTTTGGGGCGCGCCACGCATTCACGGCGAACTGCTCAAGCTCGGGTTTGAGGTCGCGCAGTCGAGCGTCGCCAAGTACATGGTCAAACGGAGGGGGCCGCCCAGCCAGGGATGGCGAACCTTCTTGCATAACCACGCGCCGGATATTGCCGCCATGGACCTGTTCGTTGTTCCGACTATCGGTTTCGACCTGCTCTATGCCTTAGTCATCGTCCGGCTCGGCCGCAGAGACCTCGTCTGGACCAACGTCACAGCAAATCCGACGGCCGAATGGGTTGCACGTCAAATAACGGAAGCATTTCCTTGGGACGAGGCTCCGCGTTATATGATCCGGGACCGCGATCGGATCTACGGCAGCGTCGTCACCCGCCGATTGCGCGCCATGGGCATTCGGGACAAGCCGATTGCACCAGCCTCGCCCTGGCAGAATGGCTTTGCCGAACGGCTGATCGGATCGATCCGGCGTGAGTGTGTGGACCACATCATTGTCCTGGGCGAGATGCATTTGCGTCGCGTCCTGAAATCCTACGCCGACTATTACAATTTCGTCAGAACGCATCGATCCTTGAACAAGGATGCGCCGGTTTCTCGCCCGGTTCAGCGAACCGGTGTGATCAGTTCACGCGCCATCCTGGGCGGACTTCATAACCATTACGCCCGTGTTTAAGTTTTCGGCACACACAGGAACGGACTAGCGCTTCAAGTAGCCTAATACCAGCCCCGATCAGAGCTACAGAGAGACCGCCTTCGGGCGGTCTTTTTGTTTGCGTTTCAGAATTGACCCGGAGGACCCACATCAAGCTTAATGAGTGAGTTTTGTTGCGATGCGTTCATCGCTAGTTCATGGAACATCGCGATAATAGTGCGACGTTGAATTGATGGCCGCAGCACTGCGCGGGGACGATCATGAAAATGAAAGGCGTCGCATGCCTTCACGAAAACCCGACATCCCCAAGCGGATGCCGGACAAACCACTTTGCGTCAGGTATGACGAACTGCTTCATCTTCGAAAAAAGGTTGAGGTCGCGGAAGCTCGAGACTTTGCAAAACCCAGATCGCCGTGCAAGCGATCGAACCATCCGTCACTAGCTAAATTCGAAATTCGCCTATCTTTTTTCCCGATCTGAGCTTCGCTGTCAGCCAGCGAGGCTGCTTGCCGCGTCCCGCCCATGTTTGCGACGGATCGTCGGGATTTCGAAATTTCGGAAAAACCGGTGGATACGGTCGGCGTTCGGATGTTTGGGAATGCCGCTCGGTTTTGAGTTGCCTTAGCCGCCCCTCAAGCACGCTCTTCTCGGCCGTCAGCTTTGTGGCAAGGGTCGCTGTGACCGTCTCGTGAAGTGCCCACAATTCTTCGACAGATAAGCGCTCAAGCTGCTCACGTCAATTCATGACGGTCGTTCCCCCGATCATGATTAACTTTCTAATTCTTGCGCGAATTAAATTAACAAATTACGTTCAAATGATGGAAGGTTGACCCACATTTAACGACGGAGAATTGCCTACATTTCCGGCAGTTTTCTCAATTATGAAGTTATCATTTGAGGGATGTTCCTACTCTGACTGTCAGAAAATCGTCGTGGTGGAACTAACTCAGCACGGTCGATTGCCTTGTGGGGTCCGTGGCGTAGTTCGGCCCGCTCCGCCCTTCATCCGCAAACCTCCGCCGCCGCTGAGCGAGGTTTTGATTTCCCTCATGCAACACCTGAGGGTTGATACTTGAGCGGGCGATTGAAGCCTGCCGTCTGCGCGGTCTCGCCGCGAAGCATGCGGTGGATCTCCAGTGTCAGGACGCCCGCGATCGCGCGCGGATCATCGCCCAGCCGCATCTTGTGCCGGTACGCATCACCACCATTGGTAGACCGAACATGCCTGCCCTTGCTGTCCGTCATGGTCAGAACGCCATCAGCGAGCGTGTAATAGCCGGTCGTGAATTGTCCCGTGTCGCCGTTCGTTGGCCGTCGCACCGTTACGTAGACGGAATAGACCTCAGGCATATGCATTGTCCGGATATACGATTTGACGATTGAACCCGCTGGTCCGCGGAATGGGCGAACCGTTCGGCTCGGAGAAGCAAAGCGCGACTGCGTCCCCCTCGTCCGGAGACGGCATGCCGCGCTTCTTCATGTCCTCTTTTGCCTCAAGCAAAAGCCGGCCATCGGACGTGTATTTGTAGCCGACGCTGGTTAGATCAGCGTGCAGCGTATCGCTGTCAGGGATTGAGAACCGGCCCTGGAGCGCGGCCTTCATGTTCGACCACATCTCGGCGCGGCGGTTGGCAGGGCCGCCAGCGGGCTTGCCAGTCTCGTCCATGGGGGCGGCTCGATCGGCTTGCCGCCGAAATTCACGGCGTTGATGGTGTCGCCATAGCCCTGCTCGACCAACCGATCGTCAACTCCGACGCCAAGTCCGCCGACATCTATGTTTACTTTGACCGGTTTCTCTTCGCGGATAATCTTAGCAACCAGACCCGCCACTTCCATCGTATCAAGGCCATGACGCTTCTCTATCTTGGTGATGCAGTGCCCCTGCCGCCAAGCAATGGCCGTACTGTCTGCGCCCTTTCCTGCGGGGTCAACGCCAATGATTAGCGGTCCGTAGGGCTCAATGTCATTGACTTTGCGAGCCTGCATCACAAGGTCGGCTGTAATAAAACTGTCAAAATTCGACGCCATGAACGCTTCGTCCGGCGTCAGCGGATACGGGTTACGTTACGGTTACGGATTTACGGGTTACGGGGTTACGTTACGTTCGGCCCCCCTATAGCGGCCGTAACGTCGTAACCAACCGAGGGGATCACATGTTGCGCTTGTCCGCGTTCATGGCATTGTTGATTTCCGCGCACACTGCCGCCGCGCAAGGTCAGCGGCTAGCACAAGACCCACAGCCACCCTTTGTCGGCGGAGCCGCAATACCACCGACTGACCTGCCGTCCGGGATTGGCAACTACTGCATCTATGAGAGCCTCATCTACTCGATTGGCTCGCCTATTTGCATTGGCAAAACAAGTTACGTCTGCGCCCCGACGAACAACAATGTGGGCTTCAATGAGCGGGGGTACTGGACGCCTAGACCAGTTGATCCCAACCTTCTCGTTCCGCCCTCCTGCCAATAGTTTCCCACCCTTGCCGATGCGTTTTCTGAGGCGCGTCGTCTGACGTTCCTGACTTGGGAGCGTTGCCGGTGCGTTTCTCGGGTACGGATTTTTCCGCACCTGATTTCGGTGCGTTCTTCAGTTGGGGAATTTTCCCCATCTCATCACGTCCGGCGCTTCGCCTCGGCCTCGGCGATTGCCTGCAACGGATTGATGACGGCGCTACAGGAACGAACACGACGACTGCGACCGTCACCATTGATCGCCCGTCGGCAACCGTGAGCGCGTCGGCGCTGGCGCTGCACCACGATTGCAGCCGGACCTACATTGGCAAGGTCGAAGCCTGAGGCGTGATCCAGCGGCAAGGTGACGGTTTCCCGTTCGACCAGAGCCGTGTTGCCTACCTGCGATACTTGCGGCGCGAGCGGTAGCTATCACCGCGAAGTGAGGCGGGCGCTGATCACGTCAAGGTCAAGACACGCGTCCCCGCCGTTGATCCACCGCAATCTGTAGCGGCTTGCCTGTCCCGCGTGGCCCAGCGCATCCTCTCTCGCATGGGCACCAAGTCACGCGAGACGATCTACGGCGCATCTGTGCGGGCGGCGGCAGAGCGGGCTGCGGAGGCGCGCAAGGAAGCCGACCGGCTCGCCTGCGAGGCGTGGAACAAGCGCATGCTCGGCTTTCAGGGTCCGGCGCAGCCATCGCCCGCGCTAGGCGATGCGCTCAACGCCGGGTTCGGCTATCTCGAAGTGAAATGCCTTGGCTGCAACACGCATCAGACCGTTGCCCTCGACATCGTGCGGCGACCGAAGGCAACGCCGGTCCATGAACTCGAACGCTACATGCGGTGCAAGGATTGCTCGCAGGTCCGGGGCTATCCCTACAAGCGGAGCCATCTGGTGGCGCTGCGGCCAACCAAGATCTCGGCGAACGATCCGCCGTCGACTTGGTGGCCGGGGGAACGATAGTGCGCATCGTCATGGACTGGCAATCACTCGAAACATTTTCATTTGGCGACCATCCAGCACTGGCCGACGAACTCGTCGGGCTGGTGATTGAAGGCAAAAAGCGCGCTACGTGTTGGGCGGTTAGCGAGGGGCTGAAAGGAGCCGCTGTAGGAAAACCCATGGTGGCGCTCGATGGCAAGAATAGGCCGCGCGTCGTGCTGAAAACGATCGAGCTAACGCAGCGCCAGTTCGATCAAGTCGATGAGGCGTTTGCCTATGACGAAGGTGAAGGCGACCGGTCACTCGCGTATTGGCGTGAAGCACACAAGCGCTATTTCACTCGGCTTGGTCTATTTGAGCCGCAGATGATGCTTTGGTGCGAGCGCTTCCGAGTGGAGCATGTGATCGAGCGGTACTGACAAATGTGCAACCTCTACAGCCCGACGGCGAAGCGGTGATCCTCGGCGACGACGGGACGCATGACTTCCGCGCCCTGCGAAGCCGTGGCCGTGAGGCAATGCTGGTGGGGTTCGACCTGTTGCAGCACGACGGTGCCGATCTGCGCGACATGCCGCTGGTCGAGCGCAAGCGGCGGCTCGCCCAATTGCTCGGCAGTGGCAAGCGGCCAGCGATCCAGTACAGCGAGCATCTAACCGGCGACGGCCCGGTCGTTTTCGACCACGTCTGCCGCATGGGGCTTGAGGGCATCGTGTCGAAGCGGACGGATGCGCCCTACCGCAGCGGCCCGTCGAAGACGTGGCTGAAGTCGAAGAACCCGGCGAGCGAGGCGGTGCGGCGGGAAAGAGAAGAGGACCGGCGCTGAGCTGTTCAAGGATCAGGCAGCTATGAAAATTTGCGACAGCGTGCTGCGCAAACGGCCATAGCATGACGATTAAAATATCTAAACAACTATGACTTGCCGCAATGGCCCCGCAGCCATCCTCCCCGCGAACCAAGCAGCCGCTCCGTGAAGCTCTTTCCGGTGCCGACCATCAACATTGAGGCCATCGATGGGTAAGACCGCAACCACTGTTCCTGCCTACGACGGCTTCGCAATGGCCCTGCCTATCTTCGATCCGGACGGCACTTGCGGGCTCGACCTGAAGCCGATCGTCGCATGGCAGATCGAGGGCTCGCATGCCGACACCGGCCAGCTTGTACCGGTCACCGAGCTCGAAGACGACAGGTTCGAACCTGATGACGTCTATGCGATCCGAGGTCCTGACGGCAGCTTCCGCTTTCCCGACGGTGAGCGCTGCGACAGCGAGGAAGCTGTGATCGCCAGTTTTCGAAAACGGTGTGAAGCGCAAGCGGTCAAGGCGGAACACCGCGAGCGCGAAGAGGACACGCGCTAGCCGATCATGACGGCTAGCCTTCGCTCCTATGGTATCCCCAGCTCTTTGAGTGCGAGTTTGGAAACCTCCGCCGGGTCTTCAATCCCCAGCCGCCCAACCGCAATGATCTTCTCGGCCACAATCTGAGTGACGGCGTTATCGCCATCCTTTAGGTCAAGCGCCCGCAGGGTATGTTCGTAAGCCGTCACCAAACGCTCAATGTCCTGCGGTTCGAACACAGCGTTTTGTATCAGCCTGTGCATAGTCATGGCTCATCAACGCGTGGCGACGGGAATGAGCGCGAGAATTTCTTTCGTACCCAGCGAAAGATTTTCCTAGTTTTGGGGAACTATTGCGGCGCACGCAGCAGCAATGCGGCATCCAGTGGCGACGGAAGGATCTCTTCACGCAACTATCTTGACGGTTCGGCGTTCGAGTATGAACCGTCGGAGGATTTCTGATGACCTCTCAGGCTCGCATTTTCTTGGCCGGGGTTGGAGCGACTGTTGTCATTCTTGCGATCGGCTTTGGGGGCGGCGTGTTCCTCGCCACTTCGGCGCTGACGGATAACGGTTCCACGGTTAGACGAAACCAGCAGATTTCCCAGACGACTGTGCCGGCAACCCGCGTCGTTTATCCCGCATCCAGTGAACCCGTGGCGCAGGTTGCCGCCGAAATTCCAAAGCCGCAGCTACCGTCAGTGCAGCCCCTGGATCAAGGGCTAAGCGTACCGGAGCCGTGGCAGGCGCAACCAGAGCACCAGAAGACTCGGTGGGAATTGCGGGCTGAAAAGCGTAGGGAGCGCGCGGAGCGTCGGGCGGAACGACGCGCAAGCAGATATCACTGGCAGGTGCTGCGTCAGCAGGAGCCAGCAATAACGGCTTTCGGAAATGAATGAGCGTTAGGATCGTCGAGGCTATAAACATCCATTAAAGGTATGCCAGCTTCCGCAACTGTGTTGATCGTAGATCTCAGACTGTAGATTTCAAGCAGGCCTGCTGGCTGCCCTCGGGCGGCTTCTCGAAGAACCCGGCGAGCGAGGCGCTACGCCAGGAACGTGAGGAGGATTGGAGCTAGTCCGGCTCAGCCCAGCGTTCGGACTACCGGCGCGCATGGAAGCATGAAAGTGAAAGCACCAACCCAAGCATGCCTGACCGTGAAGTTCTGCTTCATAGCCCATCAATATTATCGCGGATAGTCGCTCACCGAAAGTGGTCGTACGTCTGACGTGCCAATCAGTAGTTACGCATGGAGGACCGCTGATGACCGCCACCGTTGTTTCCACCGGTATTGTCCCGCTGCGTCCCGCCTGGCGCAGTTTGCTTTGGCTCATCCCGCTGACGGTGCTGTGGATTGGGTTGATCTACTGGCAGCCGTTTATCCCGGCGAGCGGCGTTCCGACCTCGGCACACCAGTTGATGGCCCATGCGGTTATCGCGGTCGGTTTGTGGTTCGGCCTCGAGAGTACCGACCTGACGCCGAGCCAACGCCGCACGACCTGGCTGATGGTCATGATCCCATATACTCTTTGGTTCGCTATCGCCTGGAGCGCGGCGATCAATGGCGTGTTCATCACGGGCGCCTCACCCCCACCCTTACCGCTGCTGCCGTTGGCGATCTTCCTGCCGGTGATTATCGGCGCGCCTCTGCTGCTGTTGTCGAAGCGTGTGGGACAGGTGCTCGACGCGATGCCGGCGACCTGGCTCGTCGCTCTTCAGCTTTACCGCGTATTCGGTGGCTGGGCTCTCGCTGCCTGGCTGCATGGGGCGCTGCCCGGCGTGTTCGCGTTGCCGGCGGGAATTGGCGATGTGCTGACCGGCCTGTTCGCCGTGCCGGCGGCGATCGCCGTGGCGACCGGCACGGCTCAGGGCCGGAGGGCCGCGATGATGTGGAATATCTTTGGCCTGGCCGACTTCGCCGTCGCGATCACCTTGGGGATGGTCACCTCGCCCGGCCGGTTCCAACTGATCGTTCCGGATTTGCCGAGCATCGGCGCCGGTGTTTATCCGAATGTGCTGACCCCTGCCTTCGTGGTGCCAAGCTCGATCCTGCTGCACGCGCTGTCGCTGCGCCAGCTGCTCCGCCGTAGACCGCGCCAATTCGGCTGATGCCTCAGGTAGTTCTACGGCAACAGCTGGAGGACACCTGCGAGGACAGGGATAGATGGCGACAGCGGGCCCAGCACCTGATGCTGGCGCCGGAGGTATTGTCGCGCCGTCAGGCGCGAGCGCGAGGAGGAATGGCGCTAGATCCTGCGTATCAGGCTGTATTTCGATGAGAACTTCCCTGAAGGGATCAAGTTTCACGGGTTCGCCGGTATCTTTCCAGAACAGTTTTTGGCCGAGACTAGCCGCCACCGCGAGGCGGTGGTGGCCGCCGATCAGCGTATGGTCATCGGTAACTTTCGCGACGATCTCGCCAGCTTCGTTCACGATGTTTCTCATGTGCCGCCTCAAATCCAAACGCTGTCTGTCCCGACGGCGGCGACATCCGCGTCACTATCCGGCAGATTGTCACGGGCGGCGACGAGGGCGATGAGAGTTTGCAGCATCAAGCCCAACGCTGACTATCTCTCGCGTCATTTCCAGAGAGCAAGCAACTCGTCGATCATAAAGTAGCCGGTCGCGTAAGCCGCTGTCCCACAGGCTAAGAGAACAAGCGCCAACCACATCCAGAGCGGGCTGGCTTCTCGCGGGTCTCCCCAAGAGAGCGATCTCACGAAACTTTACATTACGCCCGACGTCGTTCCGCCTGCCGACTTTCTCAACCCAAGACCAACCGTCTTGAAACTTCCGGAGCTACATCCGTCGCCACCAGTCGCTTTGTCCAACTCTTTTTCGCTCAGTTCGTCCTTGGAAACTTTCTGCTCGGCCTTGTCCTTATTTTCGGGCTGCGTGGTCATGTGATTGCTCCTTCCTTAAACCCTGACAAAGATAGACAAACGGACATTATTTTTGAGGTGGTGGATCACCCCCACTACCAGACACAGTGTGAGACGTTGTCAACGACTGAGTGAGGTCAAATGTAACGAAACCACCCGAAACGCGCTTGAGTTGTTCCTCGCTTAATTCCGCGTCACTCTTATTGGCGGTCTTGGTGACATCGTCGGTGGACGAAATAGTCGCATCCTTGTTGCTTGGATCGATCTTGTCGTTGCTCATAGTCTGCTCCAAATATTTGCAGTGCTCCTCCGCCTATGTGGGCGAAGACGGAGTGATGTTCGCCCTTCTAGCGGGCTATTCGATCCATTTTTCGTAACCTTGATTCGTAGGTTCGCCTGCGCCATCGCCGATTTTTATGAATGTCGTGCCACCCGAAACGCGCTTGAGTTCTTCTTCAGTCAGTTCCACGTCACCTTTGTTGGTGGTCTTGGCGAGATCGTCGGCGGAAGAGATTTTCGGGTCCTTCTTGCTCGGATCGACCGTGTCGTTGCTCATGGTCTATTCCTCACAAGGAAATGTCGCCCCAAATAATAGCACGCCACCCAAGATTGGGTATGTGACGCTCGTCACGCTCGACGGTATCTACTTCCGGCAATCCACAATTTTCAATTACGTCAGTGAAGTTGTCTCAAGACGGAAGGCTGCGTTGAACCGCGTTGCCACGCTGCGATTCCAACAGCGCTATACGGCGGGCGAGGGGCCGGCTCATGCTAGGTCTCAACTCCGAAGATCGCGTACATCAGATCGTTATCGGTCAGTTCGCACATTCGAACGGCCGGGAAGTGGGGTAGTTCTACGAAGCCCGGATCACGCTGGTGGTCGCCTTCTCCATGGCTTTCTATCAGCCGATCTATGGCCTGCCAGACATACCCGTCTTCAACGTCACTGAACTTCGAAAACTTGGAATGCCATCGTGGCTCTGGCAACGGGTCGTCACCGAACCACTCAATGCTGATCACCCTGTCGCCCTTGGCGAAGCTGACGCCTCTCAGTGCTTCGGTTATGTCCCCGCCGGGGCGCCTCCAAATGACCAGCATTTCGTCAGGTCGCCGCCGGAGGACTTCCAGTTTTCCGACGCGCATTTCAAGACTGCGCGCGGTCACGGCGAAGCCACCCTTTCAAGCCGTTCGATTCGTTCGGTCGCAACTCCGAAGATCATGTGCAGCAGATCGCTGAAGGACAGTTCGTGCACTCGATCGGCCGGGAAGTGAGGTGGTTCTGCGAATCCCGGCTCACGCTCTCCGCCGTTTTCTTCCCTGTCCTCCGCTCTCTGCCTTACGGCCCGGTAGAGATATTCGCGTTCGACGGCACTTAGGTCCAAACCCCTGGAGTGCCATCGGGGCGCCGGCAGCGGACCGTCACCGAACCACTCCAGGCAGATAACGCGATCGCCAGGGGCGAACTTCGCCTCACTGACAGCGGCCCTCACGTCACCTCCAGGGCGACGCCAGACCACCAGCATTTCGTTCGGGCGTCGCCGGCTGGCTTCCAGTTTTATGATGCGCGTTTCAAGGCTGCGCGCGGTCATGGGTCGACATTCTTTCCAGCTGTTCGATCCGCTCGGCCAGTTCGGCTGTTTCGAAGGTCTTCACGAAGATCTCGATCAACTTCTGATCTCGCTGCCGTCTGCCGGGGTTATCTCGCCGGAGGCAACCGCGGCGAGCACAGCCGAGACGGTCGCGGCGGCATCCTGGGCACTGTCGATCGGCGGCAGCATGAAGGTCACTGGCCGGTCCCTGCGGGCCGGCAGGATCCGGTCCAGGCAGAGGCGCAGGGCTGCGATATCACCGGTCAAAGCAACGTCGACCACCTTTTGCGTGAGGGCAGTCGCTTGACCGTCCAGGAGAGTTTCAAGAGCGATCGTGGTGGCGTTGCGGGATCCTTTTGGCCGGCCGTCCGGGTTGCCAGACACACCTGCCTGAAATGGCCTCCCCCGCTGTCTTCCCGCTGTATTTTCAGCAGACATCAGACAAGCACCCCTCAGTTCAATGAGCAAATCCGGCTCCTAGGGCCATCTCAGCGACACGCCGCCAATCTTCGCCACCTCGGTGCGGCTCGCCCCATCGTAAATGGCCGCCAGCGCCAAAAGCAGGCGAGCCTGCGGGCCATCCTTCGTCTTCCTCGCAAGACCCTCAGCTGCGATGCCTTGCAGTCCCCGCACAACGCCACTGGAATCGTCATGACGAGTGCCAAAGCGGAAGTCGCTTTGCCCCATTCGATCACCTTTGCGGCGCCGGCGTCCTACTGAGACCACCTCTCAATCCAGCTGGTCGAGCAAAGCCTTTGCTTGCAGGAGGTCCGCAGTATCGAGGCCCTCAGTGAACCAGGTATAAATAGGCGCAAGCAGACCCTGGGCGTCATTGCGTCGGCCCTGAGCTTGCAGCACTCTGCTGAGGCTCAACGC
Source organism: uncultured Alphaproteobacteria bacterium (assembly GCA_963836765.1). Classification (GTDB taxonomy): domain Bacteria; phylum Pseudomonadota; class Alphaproteobacteria; order Rhizobiales; family Xanthobacteraceae; genus Bradyrhizobium. The sequence continues at coordinate 116,256 of CAWILG010000027.1, read as the reverse complement.
CGCCCGTAGCTCAAGAAGCCGGGCACCTTGCTCTTGCGCCGCTTTAAGGGCTTGGTTCAGACACTCCTCCACCTCGTCATGGCGCCCCGCTTTGAGCAGCAGTTCGCCCTTTAGTCGATGTAACTCGGATGCAGACCAGCAGTCCCCGTTGTTGGTGGCTTCACATATCAATCGCAATCCGTCTTCATTTTCTCCAGCAACGAGATGCGCTTCCGCTGCTCTGGCGAGACGGTACGAAACGTGAAATTTCGACCCGGTTCTGCGCCATGCGGTCAGCCCTTCCCGCATGGCAGAAAGGCCCTCCTCAACGTGTCCCTGCATAACGCGCGCCCAGCCACGCAACATGGTCGCGTTCGAGACTCCAACGGCGGACCCATGGCGCGCAAGCAGCGGGAGGACGACGCTCACGCAGTCTTGTACTTTCTGCGGCTCGCGGCGAATCTGGTGCAATTCTGCGGTGAACCACAGCGCCTGGGCAAGCGAGGGGGCATGGTCAAGCTCATGCGCAAGGCCAAGACCTTCCTGCATTTGCCGGAGGGCCTGGTCCGGATAACCCATGACTGCGGCGATGAGGGCGTCGACCACGTAACCGCAGACACCCGGATCATGGCCTCCGTATAGAAGGGCTTGCTCGCCATGCGAGTCGCGTCGGTAGAGACCAAGTCCGCAAGCGATATGATGGCGTGCCGTGGCAAGGCGGCCAGTTGCCATGAAGTTTGGCCATGCGGCGTGGTGAGCCTGCAGCCTGAGCGCAGTATCCCCACTGGTGCCTGCCATGCCGAGCAACTCATCCACCAATCGGCCGGCCGTCACCAAATCACCAGCCGTGAAGGCGACCAGGCTCGCCCCCCAGACGGTTGGAAAGAGATCCGCTATTCGCTGTGCATTCCCCGCCAGCTCGCGAGCTCGAGCGTATATGCGTCCGATCTCCGGTGCCGCCGTCGATCGCGTCGTCATCAATGCCGGCCCCAAAGCGATCAGTAGCTGCAACTCCTGCTCGGCGCGTTCGGCCCTGTCCGGCAGCATTTCGAGCACCTCTATCGCGTTCCGAAAATGCGCGACCGCCTCCTGATTGGCCGACCGCCTTGCCGCGCGATCTCCCGCCCGCTGCCAATAATTGATGGCCTGCTCGGGCGATCCGGCCTCAGCATAATGTCGAGCAAGAACTTCAGGCTGGCTCTCGCAGACATCTGAAAACTGCCGCTCAAGGACACTTGCTATGCTCGCATGCAAGTCGTGTCGCTTTCCGCGCAGCAACGTGCCATAGGCCACGTCCTGCACCAGCGCGTGTTTGAACAGATAGCTCGCTTGCGGCAGCTCGCCCTGCCGGAACAGCAAACCAGCCTGAATGAGACGGTCCAGTGCCAATTCCAGCTCCGCCCCGGTTTGGCGCACTACTGATGCCAGCAGGGCATGCGAAAACTCACGCCCAATCGCCGCTCCGATCTGCGCCACCTCCTTGGCCGGTCCGAGCCGATCGAGCCGCGCCATCAGCGACGCGTGCAAGCTCGCGGGGACCGCCTGTGCCAGCGACGGAACCGTGGCGGCGGTCCGCTGGGCTGCTCCTTCGCTCTCTGCCTCCAGCACCGCCTTCGTCATCTCCTCCACGAACAGGGGAATACCATCGGTGCGCTCAACGATCTCCGCCATCACATCCGCCGGTAGTTCCCTGTTCTCGACAAGCCGCGCGATGATCGCGGCCGCCTCAGGCTCCGCAAGTCGGTTCAGCATCAGGCTTGTCACGTGCGACTGTCCCGCCCACGGCGGATTGAACTCAGGGCGGAAAGTTACGATGAGCAGGACGCGAAGGGTTTTGCTCCGGTTCACTGCCTGGCCGAACACTTCTAAACTCGTGGGATCGAGCCAATGCGCATCTTCCAGGATCATCAATACGGGATTCCGGCGTGCCAGTCCCGCGAGTTGAGACATCAGCGCTTCGAGCGTTCTTTGCCTGCGCTGTTCAGGGGTCAAATCGAGCGCAGGATATCGTCCATCATTCGGAAGCGATAACATCTCCGCAAAGAGCGCGGCATCCTGGACAGAGGTTGAAGTCTGCGCGAGCAAGGCATCGAGCCTGTCGAGCTTCGCTAGGGGCTTGTCGTCGTGCGCCAGTCCGGCGGCACGCTCCATCTGGCCAATGATCGAATATAGCGCGCTGTCGGTATGCTGCGGGGAGCAGAAATAACGCAAGCGCGTGTGCGGTTCCGCAGCGAGGTACTCGAAAATCGCGGCCGTGAGCCGCGATTTTCCGATACCTGCCTCGCCGGAGAGCAGCACGACCTGGCCTTCGCCCGTCTTTGCCCTCGACCAGCGGCGGAGATGCAATTCGACCTCCTCCTCTCGCCCTACCAGCGGGGACAGGCCGGTCGTGTGCAACGCATCAAAGCGGCTCTCCACGGAATTCGCCCGCACCGCCGCCCAGGCCCGCGCCGGCCCGGCAATGCCCTTAAGGTCTCTAGCCCCAAGATCCTGCAGTTCGAAGAGATTGCCGAGAAGCTTTCGCGTGCTCTCCGCAATAACCACGGTATCCGGCTCGGCAATGGCCTGCAGACGAGCGGCAAGGTTTGGCGTCTCGCCCACGATCGCCCGCTCCTGGGCCGCGCCCGTGCCAATGAGGTCGCCAACCACCGCGAGCCCGGTCGCGATCCCGATGCGTACCTGCAGGGGCGAGCCGGCCGCGGTAGGGAGCTTCGGCACCGCCTCGACGAGCGCAAGTCCGGCCCGCACAGCGCGCTCGGCATCATGCTCGTGGGCCCGGGGGTAGCCGAAATAGGCGAGCACCCCGTCGCCCATGTACTTCGCAACGAATCCGCCATTGCGCTCGATCAACGCCGCGCAGCAGCGCTGATAGGCTCCAATGATCGTTCGCAGATCTTCGGGATCGAGCCCGGCCGACAAGGCGGTTGAGCCGACGAGGTCGCAGAACATCACCGTGAGCTGACGGCGTTCAGCGGCATCGTGTGACCTCGCCTCGCTTACGGGGGGGTATGGCGCGTCACCTGCCAGCTCCCGGATCGCGCGAAGCATCTTGCGGCGATCGCCAAGCAAGACGCCGAGTTTCTCCAGGTCATGGTCTGTCAGATCGGGGAGAACGACGAGATCAATACGGTTCTCCGCGAAACGCTCCGCATACTCGGACATGCCGAGGTTCTTGAGCCAATCGCCAATCTGCTGCATGGGATCACCTGCAGTCGCGGTCGCCAAATCGAATGAACCCTTTCATCAGAGCATAGAGGGCCACGCCGCGGCAATGTCTGGATCGGGTGTGCGCCGTGCGGCGCGACTTCGGATGTCACCGCTATATCACCTAAAGCGGCCGTGCAGCCTCTGATCCCAGGGCTCGACGAAGGTTTTGATGCCCGCAGCGCACAGGTAGACGCAAGCGTAACCCGAACGATTCCAGATGCCGGACCAGGTCACCCGCGCCAGCGCAGGGTTCGGCAAAGGTCCGTATGCCGTCGCGACGAAGGTACAGGATCAGCGACAGCACGGCCGCTTTAGGTGTCGGATAGAAACGCGGCGGGCTAGCCGATCAATGCGGATAACCACCAGAACGTCGCCCTGGCGCAGGAAGTCCAAGACCGTCCGCATTTCGTCACGTCCCGCCATCGTGGCGCCGCCCTGGTCGGCGCGAAATCACAGATCTTTGGCGCGTTCTAGCAAGACCGCATTTCAGCGTTCTGGTAACCGTCGCCCCTTATCCGAAAAAGGGCTGGTATTCCCTCGTTTCGCATCCTTGGCTTTCCAAGGTTTGCGCCCCGATCCGCGTGTTCATTGGAGGTATACGTGAAAAAACTCGTGGCCTCCGTTACTGCCTTTTGTCTGCTATCCGGTTGCGCCGGATCGGTGATTGGTGATGCGCTCAATCCTGAGGGTGTTGTTGAGCGTGAGGACGGGTACTGCACATCGATTGGCCTGAAATTCGGGACGCCCGACTATGCCTCCTGCCGTATGAACTTGCAGGCTCAGACCAATGCGAATCACCAGCGGGCCATCGGCTCTGCAATGCAGGGAATGCGTGACATCGCGAACAGCCCCCCATCGGGCACCCCGAGCATCACTGTCTACAATCGATGAGAGTCACGCCGCGATAGACGCGAACTGGTGGCAGGGAACCGTTGAACTAACCGCGACAGCAGGCGTCGCCATGAGCAAGCAATTTCATACCGCTCCTCCGGCGGTGTCCGCAACGTCCCACTGGCTCAGCGAAGTCGCAAATCGAAACGGCGCAGAGGTTATTCGTCCATGCAATCAAATGTTCGAGCCGCAGTTTGGCTCTCGTGTTTTTGGTTTTTCCAGCTAACGGGCGCGGTTGCTCAAGATGTTCAATTAGAGCAACTGCTCTCAAAGGAAGAGCATTCAAGGCTCGGTATCGCGACCATGTCGCCAGACAAAAAGGCCGCAATGCGTGATGCATTAGTCAAACTGTACCAGCAAGGTTATCGGGCGGGCTTATCCGCTACCAAGCCTGCCGCCGTTCCTGCCGCGAGTGTCGTCGAAACTCAGGTAGATGGGGAGTTTAATGGTTGGGAAGGTGAAACGATAATCAAACTGATGAACGGTCAGATTTGGCAACAGACACAGTATCACTACGAATACCACTATGCCTATATGCCCAAGGTGTTGGTCTATCCCAGCGGCGGTGGCTTTAAGATGAAGGTTGACGGCGTGTCGCAACCGGTTGGTGTGGAACGCCTGCGATAGAAAAATAGTGGCTCCCAATTCGGAATCTTCCCTCCCCCGGTGGTCACCGAAGGACCGCGAAAAGGCAGTCGAGGGCGGTTCGGCATCGCAGGGGATTGGCAGGGCTAGTCAGGTTGCGGCGACACCATCGCGCTCATCCGCAAAGAAGGGCTGAGGCTTGTGGCCGCCCGGACGCCTAGGAATTGGCTCGGTTCCGGTTCATATTGGCGAGATGCAAACAGCATGGCTGAAAACAACTCAACTTATTGCCGTAGTTTCATCGGCATTTAGCCTTGGCCTCTATATCCTGAGCTTTCTGAATGGTCGGTGGGATGGGGGCGACCTCGCCGCGCTTATTGGGTCCAGCACGGTTTTGGTGGTCTTTTCAGCCCTCTTGCTCGCTGGTTTCTGGAAAGCCAAATGACATTAGCGCACTAACGGCTTGCCGCTGATGCAAAGGAAGCCGTCACGGCTCGCGACCGAGCCGGCCGCGACCAGATCCGACATTTGCTGCTGGGCGTCGTTCTGATCGATCGCAGTGATGATGTGCATACGTCGAACCGTGTTGCCACGCTGCGATTCTACGCCGGGCTTACCAGGAATATCGCACCACGCCCTTGCCAGCGTAGCTGGTGGTGATGCTGGAGAATTCGCCCTCGAAGGTGGCAGCAGCGGACCAGCCGCTCAGCCATTTCATTTCGGCGGATGCAGTGACGAGGGCAGCATCGTGCGCCTGCGCGACGCTTGAAAAGCGGACATTCGAAAATCGCCGCCTGGTGCCAACCCCGGAAGTCTGGCTGCCAGCATATCGGCAACGTGCCTCCACGTGGAGAGTTCGCGCGCCATGCTCAATTGGCTGAAGACAACAAGGGTTTGGCGCGAAGTAACAAGACCAGATTGAAGCACGGTGGTTAGTTCGACCGTTTTGAAGCTCCTGCGCGACGCAATGATCGCCCACTGGAAAACACATGTTTCCGCAAAAAATTGGTACTGAATTTCTCGTCAACACAACTACGCCAGGCGATCAGGAGTATCCGACCGTTGCCAGCTTAAACGGTGGTGGCTTTGTCGTCACTTGGCAGGATGGGTATGATTACTCCTCCGCCGCGATCAAGGCCCAGCTGTTCGACGCCTCAGGTGCCAAGATCGGCAGCGAATTTGTCGTGAATAGTAATTTGGTAGGCGGTCAATGGAGCCCCACCGTTACAGGTCTTACCAACGGTGGTTTTGTCATCACCTGGGAACATAGCGCTGAACTGGGTGGTGATGGCAGCGGGAACTCAGTCAAGGCGCAGGTATTCGACGCTACCGGCGCGAAGCTAGGCAACGAATTCCTCGTCAATACGGTTACAGCCTACGACCAAACCGATCCTCAAATCACTCACCTGGGCGGCGGCGGATTTGTCATCACGTGGCGAGACTTGAGCGTCAGCCAGGGCGACTACACTGGAGGTGAGATCAAAGCGCAGGTATTCGACGCTTCCGGCGCGAAGCTAGGCAACGAATTCCTCGTCAACACTACGACGGCTGGCCAACAATTTCATGCCCCGATCACTGGCTTGAGCAGCGGTGGCTTTGTCGTGACCTGGACCGACGGGAGCGGCGTGGGCGGCGACACCTCCGAATTATCGATCAAGGCCCAGCTGTTCGACGCCGCCGGTGCTAAAGTCGGCAGCGAGTTCCTTGTTAACACCGTGACCGAAGGAAGTCAGAACCCCGCTACCATCACGGCCTTGAGCAGCGGCGGCTTTGTCGTTTCATGGACCGACTACAGCGGCCAGGGCGGCGACACCAGCGTTACGTCAATCAAAACGCAGGTCTTCGATGCCAACGGTGCCAAGTTGGGCGGCGAGTTTTCGTCAACACCACGGTTGAGAACTATCAAATTAATTCTAGCGTTACTAGCCTAAGCAATGGCGACTTTGTCGTCTCCTGGATGGACGAAAGCGGCCAGGGCGGCGATAGCGATCAATCGATCAAAGCGCAGGTGTTCGACGCCACCGGCGCAAAGGTGGGTGACGAGTTTCTCGTCAACACCACTACGGCCGATCTACAGGCTAGTCCCTCGGTCACTAGCTTGACCAATGGCGACTTTGTCGTCTCCTGGACCGACTACAGCGGTCAGGGCGGCGATAGTTCCGGCTCCTCGATCAAGGCGCAAATTTTCGGACCGACCAACCACGACCCCATCATCACCTCAAACGGCGGCGGCAACACGGCAGCGGTATCGCTTGCCGAGAACACCACTGCGGTCACCACGGTGACGGCGACCGACCCGGATGTCGGGCAAACGCTGAGCTACTCGATCATTGGCGGCGCGGACGCGGGCAAATTCACCATCGGCTCTACGACGGGCGCACTATCGTTTATCACCGCACCGAACTTCGAGGCGCCGACCGACGCAGGCGGCAACAATGTCTATGACGTGACCGTCCAGGCCTCAGACGGCCATGGCGGCATCGACACTCAGGCTATCGCGGTCACGGTGACCGACGTCAACGAGGCGCCGATCATCACCTCGAACGGCGGCGGCGACACGGCAGCGGTATCCATTGCCGAGAACACCACTGCGGTCACCACGGTGACGGCGACCGACCCGGATGTCGGGCAAACGCTGAGCTACTCGATCATTGGTGGCGCGGACGCGAGCAAATTCACCATCGGCCCTTCGACGGGGGCACTGTCGTTTGTCACCGCGCCGAACTTTGAACTGCCGACCGACGCGGGCGGCAACAATGTCTATGACGTGACCGTGCAGGTCTCAGACGGCCATGGCGGCATCGACACCCAGGCTATCGCTGTTACGATCAAAGATGTCGCGGGCGTCACCATCCATGGCACTGCGGGCAACGACGTCATCGACATGACGCATACCGTCGCGGGCCAGCCGTTTCCGACGGTCGAGGGGGACATTATCAACGGCGGAGGCGGCAGCGACACGCTGGCCGGAGGTCCGGGTGCCGACACGTTCGTGTTCGATCTGACCGCGCTCACTCCTGCGCACCCAGGGTCGGCAGTCGTCGATCACATTCTCGATTACGATCAGGGCAACAGCGGGACATTCAATCCGGCCGAAGGCGATACCTTCGATTTCTCGGCATTACTATCGGCGGGCAGCGGCCAACCGGTCGATCATCTTGTCCGGGTGCAGGAAAATCCGAGTGGCACGGCCGCAATCCTGCAAATTGACCAGGATGGCGCAGCCAACGGCGCACACTGGACGACCATCGCGCAGCTTGACGGCGTTCATACGGGCGATGGTGTCAAGGTCATTTTTGATGCGTCCCAACCTGCGGCGACGCTCACTGTCGCCGGACCTGCACCAGCGCACGACTTCGATGGCGACACTAAGTCCGATACTCAGCACGACAGTAGTTTGCAGGCGATCATCGTGTCCATGTACGGTACCAAGGTCCTTGGGTCTGCTTGGCTCGCTGCGGCAGCAGCCGATTTCAAGAGTGACGAAGGCACCCACCTCACCGGCGCAGCCGCTCTTCCCAATCATGGCAGCGACTGGCACTTATTCTAGGGCGATAGGCTTCGGTGATTTAGCGCTGGCGCACTCTTTAGCGCCGCCAATTTGCGAAATCGGTCATTCTCCGGCATCGAGCGGCGGATCGCCGCGGCCCTCTTCGCGAATTGATCCGCAACGAACTCGACAATGATCGGGACGCCTGGCGGAGTTAGGCGGAAAAGCTGCGCCAGTTGGTCGGCTGATCTTCAAGTGGCCGCGCAGGATCGCTCGCGCCGCCTCTGGGATTGAAGCGGACGCAGGGGCCTATTCGTGAGGATGATCGTTAAGCCGATCCGACGCGCGTCGCCACGGCAGCACATAGTCGAGGTTCCGGTGGGGCGGAGGCTATGACCCTCAAAACCTCTTTCCGCGTTGCCCGACCTGCCATGCCAACCTTGAAAGCCAAAGGTACGGCCCCGCCCATGGGGGCATTGGGGGTCTCGGGCGGGACCGTACAGGGCCACCGACGCGAGACGGCGGCCTGACTTCAGTAACTGTGATTTGTGATTGTAACACTGATTTTTCGACAGATTACCGGGTGCAGCCTCATCACGTCGAAATCAGCACGATGTCAGAGCTGTCGGACATCGAGCCGAAGTTCGTCTGCAAGGTGTGCGGCCAACGCGGCGGGGAGATCAGGCCGAAGTTTGGGCAGGCAAAGATTGGCACGCGCTGAATGCCGAAGGCCGCGCGCCACCCCTCCGGCTTCATCGACCCGTGCCAGCCGCAGGATACGTGAGAGCGCTACGCCAACCCGTCGCCGCCCTATGCAGCGGCACTATCAACGACTTCGCCGAGAATGGCTTTGTCAGAAAGGCGAGACACCCGGATTGATGCGCAGCCCTGCGAACGGCTGGGCTGTCGTTCCCGGTGATGTAGATCACCGGCACAGAAATGTTCGCTTCTTTGAGATGTTGCCGAACATCGATACCTGAAACATCGCCCAAGTTGATGTCGAGAACGACGCAAATTACCCTGTTGAAATCGCCGTGATTTGCGAAGGCTTCCGCCGAGGGAAACAGCACGCTTTCGTAGCCCAACTGCCGCAGCAGTCGCGCTACGCTCTTCAACATCATGGCGTCGTCATCGACGACAAAAACAAGGTTCCGCTCTGGCAAGCAGGCCACCTCGATGCTGAAAACCCGTCTTGGGTCAAATGCAATGCGCCATCTTTGTCTGCAGTCGACGGACGATGGCATTGATCCATGTGAGGCGACCCGTCGACACTGTGAACACCGTCAGCGTGACCGCCGGTCGGTACTGCGATGCAACCCGCCATCGGACATTGCCCGCTCGTCGGTCGGTCCGACGCGGATGTTGCGGTTTGCGTTCTTCAACGGAAAAACACGATGTAGCCGACCATACCAAAGCTGAGGACTATCGTCGCGAACCTCACCGCTTCGATGAAGTCTGATCGTCTTGGGTTAAATGCCATATGCCAGCTCGGGGAAATTAGGCCCCAGCCTTTGGGGGGCGGTCGCTGGGGCCTAACAGGGTCTGAGGTACCTCGGAGTGACCTTGGTACCGAGGCATGCAACCTCAAGAATGAAAACAGAGATAGTGTCCTGAAGTACATTGTGCCGAGGTGACTACGGCGTCCTCGGCCGTCGGGGTCACAAGCGCTATCGAACCAACCCGTCAGCAATTGCAAAGATCGCCGCAAGACCCGCAGCTATTGCGGCCCATGCGCTCCATTGGCTTTGCTCATACACCAACGCAGAAGCATTCTTGGGTCGTCAATGTCCGGTCTCCAAGCCACGTTTTGCGCGGGGAGCTTCCGCAATCTAACGACGCGCCGCTCCGGTGACGGGAACCAATTGGCGGGAATTGGCTTGAGTTCCTGCCGGGTTCCTGTTGCGTTGGATATCACAGTCATGCGCACGTCTAATTGGACGCCGAAGATCGTGCCCTACGGCGCGGATCAAACTGTATACCTTGTTGTCGACCGCTTCAGGGAAGGGACCGTCTGCCGCGAAGCCGAGGTCGAACGGACCGACGTTGAAACTGTCATCGCCGAGTTCTTGACCGGTCAATTCAATGACCCAGTTCGGGTTATTGCGTTCAATACTCTTGAACACTGGTCAGACGACCTGTCTAAAGAGGTCGCGGCAGAAATCCAGACCCGCTGCGACATCGAAGGCGCAGTGGTTCCCGAACACGTCCGTGACTTCGTTCGCAGCTACACTGATCCAGCACGTCAGCTTACGTTGCGGTTCGCCTGAGACCCAGCCGATGTTTGGCCGCCAAGAAAGAGGCAGCAACCGATGCGCCAACGCACAACACCGCCTAAGCGACATCCCAAATGAAAGAGGCCGCCAACTGAAGCGGCCTTACCTCCGTTTTTCTCTTGTGCTAAATCTAACAAAAAATCCGCCAGCGCTCGCTTCCCCGCAAATTGCGCGGCCATGTCGGACTGGTATCCGTCTCCGGTCATTTTAATGCCCAGAGGTGTGCTCTTGCGGCGTATCTCCCAGCTCCAGCGATCAGGGTACCCACCGCGTCGAGAGGTAACGACGTAATAATCGTTGATGGGATGAGTGGCCATAGCGCACACCAGACCGATCTGCTGCACCGCAGCAGACCGTAGTGCAAAATACTGCGAAATTCAAACTAGGCCACTAAGGTCAAAACAGGCCGCCTTCAGACTGCGCCGACCGGGCGGCGTGCTTTCTTAGCGAGGGTTAGGTTCAACCAATGGGCCTTCAACTTCACGGAGGCGCGCGTGCGTCCCAACGATTTCGCGATATTGTCGACGCCGACATTTGCATCAGCGAAGAGGCGGAAGCGGCGGACGTCTTCGTCGGTCCATCGCAAACGGGTTTTTTTGACAGTCATTTGCTTTTAAGCCCCCAGCCTAGGGCTAACCATCAATCCGCGATCGGCAACCATCGGATAGCAAATTCGATCTGACCGTCGGAGAGCTGGCGCCAATTTTCGATAATGGTCGTATAGCCACCGGCCGGACTTTCGTTGAGGAATTGCCGGGCCATAGTCCGAGCCTCTTGCAGAGGCAGTCTGAAATTTTCTGCAGCGTCTCTTCCGTCCGAAGATCGCGCGACCTATCCGCGATACTGTGCGGTCGTCTCATTGCGTCAATTCTCAAATGTTCGGGGGATCGTTCGAGGTCGGAATGAGCGTCTTCTATAACCCAAATGTTAAGAATTTCAATCCGGCTTGAGAGTGAAGGCCCGCTATTCATTTGAACTTCGGTATCTTGGGCACTCCGCAAGTCGCGGCCTTGCGGCGGGAGGTCTTTTGCCCCGGTGAGAAGCGGACATCGTCAGGCTGTCTCGGCATGTCCACAGCATCAAACTCGGACATCGCGCCTCTCCACGACCCTGCGCCATTGGAGTAGCTTGATCTCAAGGCAACCAACGAGACGTGCCGAAGATCGGGAGCACACAATGAAACTGTACTACCTTGCCGGTTCGTGCGCCCTTGCACCGCACATTGCGCTTGAGCTGAGTGGGCTGCCCTACAAGGCCATACGCGTCGTAGCGCGGGAAACAGACGGACCCGAGCTATCTCGCCATCAACCCGCTCGGTCGGGTTCCCGCTCTTGTGACTCCAGATCACGACACGATCACGGAAGTGCCTGCCGTGCTATGTTACATCGCGGACATGGTTCCAGACCGACGGCTATTGCCAGATGTTGGAACGCGGGAGCGGTACGAAGCCCTGCGCTGGATGGCGTACCTTGCAAGTACGGTCCATCCTGCGCTCGGTCGGCTCTGGCGGCCAGACCGCTTTGCCGACGCCGCTTGCATCGGCGCGGTCGAGCAAGCAGCGGCGATACAACTAGCCAGCGACTTCGCTTACATCGATAAGCAGGTCGCAAACAGGAAGTGGGTCACCGGAACAGGCTTCAGTGTCGCCGACCTTCATCTCTTCGTGTTCGGTCGCCTTGGTCTGAGGGTTACGCCGAGCACCCAGATTTCCCGAACTTCTATCGGCACACATTGTCGATCGCCGGGCTCGCTGCCACCATGAGCGCAATCGAGCAGCAAGGGATCACGTTCGAGGGTCCGAAGTCCGGCCCGGGATAAACATGGATCTGGGGGAGAAGATCCTGGGGCAGAAAGCGCCATTGCAACGACCAAAGCGACGCCGTAAGCGGAAAGCTAAAACGGATCTTGCATAACTCATCGCTGAGATCGTTGCTCTCCGTATAGTTCTGATCGCAGCCGAATTACGCTATCAGACGATGCACCTGACTTTAGATCGTCGCGCAGGCATCCATCGTGATTCCGAGACTGCCTTCGACGCCGTGCCTGTGCTAAAGGTTGAGCCACGGCGGAGATCGATCCGAAAATCGTCTATCTGTTTTCCCGAACGGAGCTTTGCTTTCAGCCAGCGAGGCTGCCTGCCAAGTAAAGCGAAGGCATGATCGCCAAGTGGTCGCAGATGGAGACGGCGCGTGCAGCAGTGTCGGCCGGCGCATGCACCAATGGGAATTCGTCGCACAGATCCCGACAGCAAAGCAGACTACGATGGCAGGATGATACCTTAAAGCACAATTAACCCTGGAAACCTATGCCGGTGCCTGCGTCCGTCCCGTTTCGAAAACCTCCCCTTTGCCGAATATGACTTACAGAGAGATTCGGGTTGCGTGCTTGCTGGTCGCTGTTTTGGTGACCAATGGCCCGAAATGATGACGTCGAAAGTTTGTGGACTTGCTTGGCTAGAATTGAAGCGGCCGAAGCAATTTGGATGCTTACGAATGATTGAACCAGGGTCATTTTTACTGGAACTAGAGGAGGCGGTCGCGCGAGGGTCAGCCGAAAATCGTCTGCGTGCACTTTGGCATGCGACCGATTTGCTGATCGCCGGCCGGTATACTGAGGACGAAATTTGGATTTTCGGAGAGGTCATCGGGCGACTGGCAGACGGAATTGAAGTGGCTGCTCGAGCCCAACTCTCCAAGCGGCTGGTCCGAACCGACAATACCTCCATCAACATCGTCAAAAAACTTGCTTTTGACGATTCCATTGAAGTTGCAGGCCCGATTCTTCAGCATTCCGCTCGGCTCGATGCCAAGACGTTGATTTCCAATATTAGAACCAAAAGTCAGTCGCATCTTCTGGCAATCTCCAAGCGAAGTTCTCTTCCGGTCGTGGTGACGGACGAACTCGTAACGCGCGGCAACCGCGAAGTCGTTAATTCAGTTGCGACGAACAAGGGCGCCCGCTTCTCCGATTTCGGATTTTTGCACATGATAAAGCGCTCCGACGGCAACTCAATTCTTGCAGAACATCTCGGCCTTCGGAAGGATATTCCGAGGCATGTATTCCAACAATTGATTGCCAAGGCATCGGACGACGTAAGGCGAAAACTGGAGTGCGAGCGACCGATTTAGTGGATCAAATTCAGACCTCGGTGACCGATGTTACCGGGGCGCTGCAGTCCAAGTTCGGTCCGGCGTCCATGACTTATTTTAATGCAAAGAAGGCCGTCGCCGCACTGCATCACCGTGGCAATCTGAATGAGAACAGCATTTTAGAATACGCGAGGGCCCGCAAATTCGAAGAAGCCACCGTTGGACTGTCCCTGTTATGTCGCTGCCTGTCGACGTGGTAGAGCGCGCTCTGAGCGATAGCAGCAGCGAGATGACGCTGATCCTTGCAATGCCCTTAACTTTGAGTGGGAGACTACGATGTCCCTACTATTTTTCGGTGCAAAGGATCATCGCATCTCTGCGCGAGATCTGGATCAGATGAGAGGAGAGTTTGCGCGCCTGAATAGAGAGACCTCCCGCACTGTTCTGAATTTCTACAAATCCCGCAAAAACGCGGCGGCCGCCAATTCCGAACAGCGCCGCCTGCCCCAACTCCACGCTTAGGCACGACTATTGTCGCCGGACCGAATTGCTGTCGAGGCGGGCCACCCGGCTTGGCCTGGCCGACCTCACCGTCCCAGACTGCGATCCCCAATCTCATGCGCCACAATGAGAGGAAAGCCAATCATTTCTTCCAACCGCCGTATCGCGGTACGTATCCTTCAGCCAGGCTTCCGCCGACCGTAAAGACCTCAGCTCTGATAAACTTCTTAAGACCTTTTAGTGCCTTGTAATGTTGGTGACTTGCAATCAGCTGATCTACAGTTTGGAGTTCTGCATACAAGGTTGGGTCTTCCGTAAGCGAACGAGCTGCTAGTGACAGGTAAGATCCCTGAAGTTCTTCATCGGCCTCCTCGAGATACATCTGTTGGATGCAGCAGTATAACTTCTCGAGCCAAGTCGCGGCCAAGACCGACTGTAAGAAGTCCTTCGCGCGCAAGATCGGCATACGGCCTTCGATGATAAACTGCGCCCGTTCATGCGAGTTTTTGAGTAAGCATCTCCCGAGGTGAAGTTGGTCAAATGGGAGCAAATCAAATCGAAGTGCCATGGCTATTCCTTATTTCCAGAGGCCCCATTTGGCTTTGATATGGTTAAGGAATATTAAAAAACGGCGGGGTTTCCCCCGCCGCCTTGCTCGATAGTTTTTTAAGAGATCAGCGCAGCAGCTGCAACACGCTCTGCTGCGAGGTGTTGGCGAGCGCCAGCGCGGACGTCGCGATCGACTGGCGGGTCGACAGCGCCTGGCTGTTGGCCGCTTCCTCGTTGGAATCGGCCAGCGTCAGGTTGGACGCGCCGGTCTGCAGCACGTTGATCAGGTTCTTGTTGAAGTCCTGACGCAACTGCACGACAGACAGGTTCGAACCCAAGGCCGATGCTTCGGTGCGGAGCACGGTGCTGGCCGAGCTGAGCTTGGTGAGCGCCGCGTTGGCCGAGGCGTTGTCTAGGAAATCCGTGCCCGTGGTCAGCGAACCGAGGCCGAGGCCGGCCGCATCGTAGGTGACGCCCTGGATGTTGAGCGTTGACTTGCCGGTTTCGTCGAACGTCAGCTTGAGATTGTCACCATTGAGCAGGTTGATGCCGTTGAAGGACGAATCCTGAGCGGTGGTCGAGATCTGCGTGATGATGTCGTTGTACTGGGCCACCAGGCTCTTGCGAATGGCCTGCGAAGCCGGATCGGCGAGTGGCGCGCCGGCGGTGCCACCGGTCGGAGTGTTCGTGGTCGCTCCAGCGGTGCCGGTGATCCCAATGGTATTCGCGGCCGCGGTTGCTGTCGCTGTCAGCGACTGGCTTGCATTGTCGTTGGTGGAGGTGAGTGTGATGGTGCCGGCGCTGTCCAATGACGCCGTCAATCCAAGGCCGGCGGACGTCAGCGCGGCATTGAAGGCGTCGATTGAGTTGACGTGACCGGCAGCAACCGTGCTGCTGACCGTGATCGTGGTCGCGGCACCAGTGGCCGGCGTAAAGATGAAGGTCTCGCCGTTGAGCGAGTTGGTGCCGGAGTTGGTCAGATTGGTGGTGGTTCCGGCAACAGACAACGCACCTGTGCCAGTCAGCGCCGCGCTCGTCGCGGAAGCCTTCGCCGAATAGCCGGTGGGCGCCTGCAGCACCTGGTTGGCGATCGACTTGGCGGTATCGACCAGCTTCTGCAGCGAGGTCAGGCCGGTGTTGGCAGCCTGCAACACCTGCACGCCGTTACCGATGCTGTCGAGCAGATTGTTGATGTCGCTCGCACGGTTGTTGAGGCCCTGCGCGGTGAAGAAGTTGGTGGGATTGTCGAGAGCCGAATTGACCTTGTTACCGGTGGCCAGACGATTCTGGGTGGTGGACAAGAGCGCGGCGGTATCTTGCAGCGAGAGGAGGTTCTGGCGAACCGACGCGGAGAGAACAATACCGGACATTTATGTATCCTTCTGGTTTCATCAAGCCGTTCTTGGCCTGCCAGAAGCTAGGGTGCAGGATCTAACAAAAAGTCAAAAGCCTGCCCGCAATTTGATCAGTTAATCTCCACCGAGGAACGTGATTAATACTAAGTAAAAATTTCTTGGTTAGCATTTGATGGCCTGCGCGATTACACAACCGCACACCGGGCGAATCGATAAACAGCAAGATCGAGGTTTTGGGGGCGGGACGATCCAGTCCTTTCCTGGGCACCATTTTGCCCAATCCCGGAGGCTGAGTTTGTCAGTCGCACTTGAGTTGCGTTCCCGCTGGCGGCCAGCAGCCGCTCTAGCGATGGCGTCTATCGGACCGAAGGGTAGGGCTCGACCTTCTCGCACTCCACGCCGGATCGCGGATGGTTTCACTGGGAGCGGTTTGGAGCGTCCCTTAGTCCCCTGATTTGCGACTTGGGATTTACCGCTCAAGCAACTGCGGAAACGGAATCGGAGAACATCACCGAAGAGATCAGCGCGCAGACCAAGGCGCGTTTGCCAATAATTTCTCATCCGGGGCTGTGTACAGTGTCATGCACGTGATTAGGATCGGCGAGGTTTTATCCAATCATGGAGAACCTACATGCCAGTCCTCAAGTCACTCTCGTTCACCGCGCTCCCCAAGACCGCAAACGATCCTGTCCAGCAGCGCCGGACCAAGTTCATCACCAAGCTCGAAGAGCAGAAGCTGCTCCTGAAAGACCCCAACCACGTCCGAACCGTCCAGCGCTGGACCAAGGTTAACGGGGAACGTCAGGCCACGACCAAGCAGCAGGCTGTCCGACCCTGGTGGAAGACCGATCCGTCGGGCCAAGTGGTGATGTCGATCAAGTTCGGGGCCAAGCCCATCGAGTTCGAGAAGGGCAAGGCCGGCATCGCGGTCCCGTCCAAGGACAAGCTCCCGACCGTGATCGACACCCTGATCGCTGCCGTCCGCTCCGGGGAGCTGGACGATTTGTTCAGTCAGGCGGCCAAGACCGGCACAATCGGCAAGGCAAAGAAGGCCGCTTAATCATCAGAGCCGGGCGATGGATAAACCCCTCGCCCGGCTTCGTCGTGTCTAGACGGCAATCGGCCGAGATACACAGATGATGGCAGCGGGCGTTTCCCACGTGGCGAGCAGGCCGAGCTCGTAGGCCCTGAACACCTTCAGATGATGCCTTACCAACTTATCGTCCTCAGGAATCCCGGAGGTTAGGAGGAAATCAATCGCATCAACGGCTCGGCCCGCGGCAGCCGGTAAGCTGGTTTCCAGCCATCCGATCTGAGCGGCGACGGCTCGGACCTCGAAAACTTCTTCGGCCGACATGCCGCCTGCCATCGCCGCCGACTTGGCAAGCAGCTTCGGCGCCATCAGAGTTCGGTCATGGTCCTGGGCACCGACGATATCCCAAACGACTTCGAAACGGACGCACCGCGTAGTTTCGCGCGATCGATCGTCAACGCGCTGCGGCAACGATGCACGGTTCCAGAGCTTGGCGGAGCCCATTTTCAAGAGCTCCGCGAGGCCATAGTCGCTCAGATGCACGTGGGCGGAGAAGGGATCGGGGAGCCATTTTATAACGGGGGGTTTGGCGGAGCCCTGGGTCGTCGACATTTCGGCAATTACCCGTTCGACCTGTGAGGTATCGACATTTCGAGGACCAGAGCTCGCGTCTTCGGCCCGACGAATGAGGGACCAGGTGAGCGGGTGCCAACCGAGCTCAGGCCGGGTTTGCTCGACCTTATTAGCCGTCACCGAGATGCCGGGAGCCCCGACCAAGCCCACAACCGCCGAGCCGACTCCGATCTTTAAGAAATCCCGCCTGTGTACAGCCATACCTGACCTCCGTTCCTTGGGAAGGTCGGCCATAAACTGAAATCCAGGCCGGGGACATGGCGGGGTCAGACCCAGACCGGGAGACCGGTGGACTCGGCAGATGGGCTAACCGCCCTTCTTTCGGGGACCCGACCTGGTTGGCCGCCTGAAGAACTCAGTCGGGTCAACTTCCAGAATGGCGGCCAGCTTCTCGATGATTTCCAGCCCCACGTAGGTCACGGCCCGCTCGACCCGGCTGAGATGGGCCCGGTCCACCCCGGCATCCTGGGCCAACTGCTCCTGCGAAAACTTCCTCTCATGTCTGAGGCGCCGGAGATTTGTCGCGAAAACTTTCGTAGGTCCATGTACCCAGCCAAGCAAATTGTGGTTTATTAGCCCACGGCTTTAAAGCCTCAATAACCAGATTGAAGACATCCCGACATGGGATGCCTGCTGCCACCTTGTTTTCGGTGAAACTTAGATGGGGGGTATTAAATGCTGAATAACACAATAGCCGGCCTGGACGCCTGGACTGTTCTCAAGGTCACCGCAACTTTGGTGCCAGTGCTCGTGCTTTTTTGGATCGTCCTGACCGTGACGGCCCTTCACAAACGGGAAGTATACTTTTGGAGTCTCGGTTCGACCTGGGCCAGTCTAATCGCCTGTCCGATCGCACTGAGCATCACGTCCTTTAGCGTTTCAAGCCAGCTGAACGATCCGAACGCACCTCTCTTCCAAGCGCCAATCCTAGCGGGGGCCATTCTCTATGCCGGCGCGTTCGCATACTCGATCTTCTATAACTATAACGCTACCAAATCGGCGATACTGGCCATCAGTACGAGCATGCTGCAACAGTTCGCGGTTCTGGGCGTGATCTTCCTGTTCCTACGATGGCAGGGCGATCAAGTGAACCGCTGCCGATAAAGATTGGCCGTGCCAAGCTCTATCAATTCGCGGCGCTTCGCCCCGTCCTGATTGCAAAGGCCCTGGCCGTCTCGTACGCTTGCCCTGACAACGGGAGGAAAGAACATGGAAATTCTGGCCTTTGGCTATCTTGGCTTGGGAGCATCGAACCTCGACGACTGGACCGCCTTCGCCACGTCTACGATGGCATGCAGTCAGTTGACCGAGCCAGTTCGCTGCGTGCCTTCCGAATGGACGACCGCAAGCAGCGCCTGTTTATCGACCGCGCCATCGAAGCTGGCACCCAGGTCTTCGGCTGGGAAGTCGCGAACGCCGCTGCACTCGACTCGCTCGCCGCCCGCCTCGAAGCCGCCAGCGTCGCAGTGAAACGCGAACCCGCCGCGCTGGCCGACCAGCGTTGTGTGACGGACCTGATCTCCTTCGCTGACCCTGCCGGCAACCGCCTGGAAGCCTTCCATGGCGCCCACATCGCCGACGCCACCTTCAAGCCCAGCCGCGACGTTTCCGGTTTCCGCACCGGCCCGCAGGGTATGGGACACACTCTTTTGACCGTTCCCGACATCGACGCCGCCCTGACCTTCTACAAGGACCTGCTTGGCTTTCGCATCAGCGACTTCATGGTCGCGCCGTTGAAGGCCTATTTCATGCATGTCAATGCGCGGCATCACAGCGTCGCCATCGTCGCGGCACCAGTGCGCAGCATGCATCACCTGCTAGTCGAATATTACCAGCTCGACGATGTCGGTCAGGGCTTCGATCTGCTGCAGGGCACCCCGGAAAAAATTGTCGCTACCATCGGCCGCCATTCCAACGACCTCATGACGTCGTATTACATGCGCACTCCATCCGATATCTATGTAGAGTGCGGCTGGGGCGGCAGAGATGTCGACGGCGCGACGCCGCCGGTGGAGATGACCAACCTCGGCAGTTTCTGGGGCCACAAGGGCCTATTTGAGGACATCGGCGCGCCACCTTCGGCCGTGCCGGATGTCGGTGCGCGTCGCGCTCCCGTTCAGGTCATAGAGGGCAACTACCAACGCATGGCCGGCATCTGCCCCTGGTGGGACGAGGCGCGCGGCAAAGCGCGCTAAAATCTTTGCGGCCCAGACTTGTCTTGGTCAATCTCGACCGAAATGGGCTGTCCGTACGATGTCCGGTTTACTCCCGTTAGCGACCGAATTGCGGACATCGCTGGTGGTCCGTTTCGTGCCATTCGGCGACATTAGCTGCCCGTCTTCGAAATGTTCGCAGGCTCAGGTCAGGGTGGCTGACATTTCAACTTAGTTTCATTGCCGACCTCAGACTTTGGGTTGGCATCCCGTTAAAGCGCGTTTAGCACTGCTGTGTGATCCGTCGTACGGATATGCGGGGTTGGATTGCGGGCCATGGTGCAAGAGCAGCCAGTTCGGGTTGAGCGTAGGTTGTCGGCGATATTGGCCGCCGATGTGGCTGGCTATTCACGGCTTATGCATATCGACGAAGAGCCTACGCATGCCAAACTGACCGCGCTCCTAGTTGACGTCGTACAGCCAGCAATCGCCGAACATGGCGGTCGCATTGTGAAGAACACCGGCGACGGGTTCTTGGCGGAGTTTCCGAGCGCGGTCGAAGCGGTTCGAGCTGCTTTGCAGTTCCAGACCCGCATCAAGGAACTTACAATCGGTGAGTTGGAAGACAGGCGCATTGCTTTCCGTGTGGGCGTCAATATCGGCGACGTAATCGTCGAGGCCCATGACATCTTTGGAGACGGCGTCAACATCGCGGCACGACTTGAGAGCATCGCAGAACCCGGCGGCCTTTGCATCTCGTCCTCTGCCTACGATCAGGTCCGAGGCAAGGTCGGGGTTGAGTTCGCCAATCTGGGCGAGCAGAACCTCAAAAACATCGCCCTCCCGGTCCAGGCCTATGCCGTAATCCAGGATAGGCTTGGTGTTGGGACCAGCGCTGTCATCACGCCGAGCCCACCTTTAGCGCCACGCTTGTCCATGGTGGTGCTGCCGTTCGCAAACATCGGCGGCGATCCCGAGCAAGACTATTTCGTCGATGGCATGACCGAGAGCCTGACCACTGACCTATCACGCATCAGCGGCGCGTTCGTGATTGGCCGACACACCGCGTTTACCTACAAAGGCAAAGCGGTTGATCTTAGACGGATCGGTCGTGAGTTGAACGTGCGCTATGTGCTCGAAGGCTCGGCACAGCGTGGCGGCAACCGGCTTCGGGTGAATGTGCAGCTGATCGACGCTGAGACCGGCAGCCACCTTTGGGCCGAGCGGTTTGAAAAGGCCGTCACTGATTTATTCGATATGCAGGATGAAATCGTATCGAGGCTCGCCAACACACTAAATGCCGAACTCATCGAAGCTGAGGCGCGACGAGCGGAGCGCGCACCGCATCCAAATTCGATGGACTTGTATTTTCAGGGCAGGTCCTGGGCGAATAAGGGGATGACCTCCGAATTCATGGAAAAAGCGCGTAGCTTGTTTGAACGGGCTTTGGTGCTCGATCCGAGCAATATCGAAGCGCTGGTCGGCATGGCGTTAGTTGACACTAGTTTGGTCTATTTTACCGACAACCGTGCCGCGCGAATGGCGCAGGCCGAAGCGGTTCTCATTAAAGCTCTGTCTATCACCCCACAGCATGCCTTGGCTCACATGCTTCTGGGTGTCGTCCAAATGTATACGAACCGCGCGGCCCGTGGCATTGCTGAATGTGAACGGGCGTTGGTGTTGGATCGAAATTTGGCCAATGCGCATGGGTTCATCGGCCTTGCTAAGCATTTTCTATGTCGTGGCTCCGAAACCGAGACCCATATCAATGAGGCGCTCCGTCTGTCTCCCCACGATCCCAACGCCTTCCGCTGGATGCTATTCGCGGGCCACGCCAAAATGCATCTCGGCGCCGACGCCGAAGCAGTCGCGTGGCTGCGCCGGAGCATTGAGGCCAACCGGAATTATTCCATCCCGCATTTTGTGCTCGCCTCCGCGCTGGCGCTGCTTGGGGCGCGGGACGAGGCGAGGGCCGCTGTGCAGGCCGGACTTACGCTCGAACGGTGCTTCACCATCAGCAGGTTCCGCGCCAATGCACCGAGCGATGATCCGACTTTCCTCGCCAAACGCGAGCGCGTCTACGAGGGTATGCGCATCGCCGGGGTGCCCGAAGGGTGATGTTTGACATGGGTCGGCGTGGAGTGAAACCGACCATTTGCATGTACAGTGTCTTGCATGTGATTAGGATCCGCAAGGTTTTATCCAACCATGGAGAACCTAGATGCCAGTCCTCAAATCACTCTCGTTCACCGCCCTTCCCAAGACCGCGAACGATCCCGTCCAGCAGCGCCGGACCAAGTTCATCGCCAAGCTCGAAGAGCAGAAGCTGCTCCTGAAGGACCCGAACCACGTCCGAACGGTCCAACGATGGACCAAGGTCAACGGAGAACGTCAGACCAAGACCAAGCAACAGGCTGTCCGGCCCTGGTGGAAGATCGACCCGTCGGGCCAAGTGGTGATGTCGATCAAGTTCGGAGCCAAGCCCATCGAGTTCGAGAAGGGCAAGGCTGGCATCGCCGTCCCGTCCAAAGACAAGCTCCCGACCGTGATCGATACCCTGATCGCCGCTGTCCGCGCCGGGGAACTGGACGAGTTGTTCAGCCAAGCGGCCAAGACCGGATCGATCGGCAAGGCGCGCAAGGCAGCTTGATCGTCAGAGCCGTGTCAGGTTCAGGTGTTCCCTCCTGAAGTTAACCGATAATGTCTGACTCGAGTTCGCTTTGCCGCGCATCACGGACTTAAGTCGGACATCGCGCCATGTCCGTTTCGTGCCACAACAGGTCAAAAAGACCAATCAGTAGCCGCATTCGCGCCGGTTCTGTCCTCCACCAATATGCATTTTACCCGATCTCAAGAAATCTAAAAAGTTCATCCCACGGTTGCGTAACGTTTGCTGAATGCTCATCAGCGTGGCGAATTCGCGTGTGCCCTTTGGCGTGCTCGTACTCATTACGTTCCGCAGGCGTGTAAAAGCGCGCACAGCGTGCTCTGCATTATTGTTGTTCCAGGGTACGCCGTCGTAGTCGAGGAATGTAAACAGCTTATCCTTGTTCTTTTCAATTCGCTTGGTGAGCGCCAATCCAGCTTCCGTTGCGCATTTCATGTTAACGACGTGCTCGATGAAACCCATGGCCGACGGCTTGTGCTTGGCTAGATATCGCGCCTTAAGGCCATGCGCGTCGATCGTCTCGACGATCTCCCGAAGCAGCGAGCCAAATCGGCTGGCAATCTCCTTCAGTTCGCTATCGAACGGGTTCTTGTGCAAGTCCTCATTTATGTCGCGCATCAGGTGGATTAGGCATTTTTGTTGGGCGCACGGCACTGAATTATAGGCGGCGTAGAAATCCGACACGAGTACGCCACAGAACTCCTTTCAGCAAATCCCCCACGATCGAGGCTTCGCGCGATTCAGCATACACGTAAGCGACGGTCGTCAAGTTCGCAAACACCCAGACGTAATGACCTCCGCCCTTAACGACTCCTTTAGTCTCGTCGGCGTGGACAAGTACGCCGTTCGCTATCTCCTGGAGGATCCCGCGATATGTCGGCATATACTTCGCGGCCATTTCAGCCTTGATCTGGTTTGCGTTGTGTTTCTTCAGCGGCAAGTCGAACAGCGTAGACGCATGTTCAGCTGCCTTTTGGTTCGACAGGCGCAATTCGATTAGAAGGTAGGTGATAAAGGCGCACAAGTTCGGACCGAACCGCCAGCTTCGTGAATAGGTAGTCATTTCGGCCCTACATTCGCTGCATCGATACATGCTGTACGAGTACCGCACCGCCCAGCGCTTAATCCCTCGTCGCGTGAACCTCAGATCGTAAACGATCTGCGATCGGCCGCGGAATGTCCAAAATTTTGTCGCGCGACACCTGGGACACTTTTCAGGGACTTCCCCGACCGTCACTTGCCGGTCCACGGTTGTGCTTTTGCTTCTGCCTTGGGATTGGCGAACGATCCGCCGGATCACCTTGTTGGTTCGTGCGTACACCTTTGATCTTTGATAGTCCCAGTACGCGGCGTCGTTGATTTTTGCGAACTCTGGCAGGGCGCTGTCGAATTTCCCGAAAGTTCGTTGGAAACCAACCTCCAGCGAACTGATATCGACCGCATCGAGGCTAGACCCGCCGCCGCTCATCTGCGCCACAGCATCCTTGACCTTCGCGGCTGCTCGACAGTCCTCCATATTGTATTCAATCAACTCGCGTTTGAGCCTATCGTCTGCGCTCAGCTCCCAGGCCCGACGCAGGAATGGTGCTGCAGCGCCCGAAGCCTGTGGCCAGGTCCAGTCGAACCCAAGATATCGGGCCATTTCCTTGAGGTTGTTTGAATGCGTCGGAAAATAGATCTTCCCGTAGATGCAGCTGATGAGATTGATCGAGGTTTCGATGAGCCCATCGACGAATTCCACGTCCTCAGGCGCCAGAGCGTACCGCGCCTTCATCTGCTTGAGAAACCGGGTTTCGTACGCGCCGTAGCTGACGATCTGCGCATTGCCGATCGCCTTTAGCTCACGCATACAATCCTCCCACATTTGGCGTTCATCATCCAATCCATCGGCCCAGAACGATCGCTCCACTTGTTCGCCGCCAAATGGGAACCGAAGCCCAATGAGGTAGTAGAAGTTCCTGTCGGGCATTCCTTCGACGTCGAGGAAAATCGGGGTGCCGTTGAACGTTAGCGATGGGGCTCCGACGACATGAATTTGTTTCTTCTTGACCGCCAGGGCTTTGAGTTTGTGGTCGTTCCTGACGAGCGGAGTGCGCTTGCTAGATTTCTTAGAACTCTCAGCGTCAGGTCGGGTGCGCTTTCGCCTTCGGGGGCGGTAGCCGTATGACAGCTGCGTTATCGTGAAGACTCCCTTAGCATTCGATTTCGCCCGCTCTTTGGCCGTCATCGCGCTGAGCAGACTCAAATCGTCGCGTTCGATCGCTAGGCAGCGACACCTCGCTTGGAAATCGCAAACGGCGCAATGCCTGTTCAGGACCAGAGTGGGCGGCTCCCGGCCGTAGCAGGTTGCGTCGATTGCGTTGATGGCCTGTTGCGTCTGGGCGATGTGGTCCCCGATCTTCACCTTTTTTCGGCGGTGCTCTTCGCCGTAGATCAGTGTTCCGACATCTGCCAGGTTCCCGGTGACCTGCGAGAGTGCAAGTGCACCGAAACAAACGAGCAGGTTGTCCGAAGCGTCCGGCTTGTCCCAGGGCGTAAACGATACGGGGACGAACGTGCCGGATCGTGGTTCCTGAGATGGGCGGCCTTCCGGTTCACGCGACGGCAGCACAAAGTTATAGATGGCTGTCTTGCAGTCGATAGGATGTGCAACGGCCTCATGGCAACGGCCAGCGCAAAGTTCGCTGAAGTCAAGAGTTTCGATCACTTCACCCTCGACACGCAGCGTCTGCGTCACCAGCGACTTGTACATCGACGATATGCGCGCCTGTGTATCAGTGAAGAAGGCATCCGGGGCCGTCTCATCCCTCGCAATGAGATACGCTTTCGTTGGGCATTTGAGGAATGCGAGAAATACCGCAGCCGTGATTGAGTTGCTCTCCATAATAACGAGGATTATGCCAGAGGTTCGGCGCGCACGGTGCGCAATCAATAGGCATCGCCAACGCGCTGGCAGCGCCACCAAGCAGCAAGGCCCGCCAACAAGGCCACCTCAAATTCGGATAATGGGTCAAACTGAGACCTCGACCCGCTGGCGCGGCACGTCCGCTCCACCACCGATATTTTTGCAAAGGTCGACAATCGAACAACCCTAAAAATCTCGCGAAAGTCGGTCTTTAGACTTCTCCGCTGCCGCGTCGCTTTTCAACCACTACGGAGGTCGGTGATCGATTTTGAATGAAGCGATATGGTCCCTCACGTCGCCGCGCGCTAGACAGCGGTTCTAAAAATTTTCGGTCGCCACCTCAAAAAGACTTTTTCAACAAAATCCCACCGGAAGCAGACATCGTCAGGATACACGCTCAGGTCTGTTTGGTGCCAATAGCGACATTTCGTAACACAGACCTGCCAATCGGGGCGTGCTATCTAATGATGCAGTGGGCGTGACCCCGCCTGGAGAGCCGGATGGCCATCAATATACTGGCGCGCGCGGGCGATCATGTCTCGCGCTGCTGAGCGGGATCGAAGCTGAGCGGCTGATCGTTGGCGAGCTATTACCAAACACGGGCCACGATCTTGATGAGGCGAGGTGCATCGCCGCCCTTGTGGCGCGCTCGCCGAGTTCGCTCAATGCCTTCATGCAAGAAAGGAAGGAAATCTCTTTGCCTCAAAGGCCCTTACCAGCAAATATAATCCGGCAGCTGCTACATTTCGCTGTTGACGACGATTTCAATAAAACAGAGACAGCGAAGAGACTTGGGATAGCCCGAAGCAGCGCTACAAAATACATCAAGGCTTTCAATATTTCCACACTAACTCTAACCGACCTTGAGAACGTCGGCAGTGCTAAACTTGCCAAATTACTTTTCCCAAGCAATAGCGAGCCCACTCAATCGGATAGAAAAGCGAGATTCTTGGATCGAATTGAATCAGTCCACTCTCGCATAGAACATGATCGCCTCTCTGTTCTTGACGTGTGGCGCGAAGAAGCCGCGACGCAACCGCCGGGATACAAATATACGCAATTCTCTTCTCTTTATGCCCGTTGGCGAATTGAGCAAGGATTGAGACGCCACTCAAACGCGAAGAGAAAAGCAATATCGATCAGGCCCATCGACTTTCCCGTTCTAAAGAGATGGAGACTGTCGCGCGATCGACGAAAATGGGAAGTTGCAATTGCCCTTCTGGATAGTTCGGTGGGTGTCAGTACTTTCAAGACTGCTGAGAAGATTGAACGAAGCCCTCGGATTGTTGAGAGATGGTTTTCGCTTTACGAACGTGACGGCATTGAGAGCCTTCCTTTGAAGCGCACAAAGAAGTCGTCGGAAGACGTCCACGCGAAGCTCAAGTCAAAGAAAATCAATCTGGTCAAAATAATTCACGAAAGCCCTAGGGCTTACGACATAAACCGTGCGTCTTGGAGCTTGAAAACGTTGGCAAGTGCTTACCATAAAACCCACGGCGAGCGCATATCGGTTAGCTCAATATCTGAATACTTCATTTCGGCCGGATACAAATTCAAAAAGGCCAAGAAGGCGCTAACAAGCGACGATCCAAATTACCGGGAAAAGCTAACAAAAATTACGCATTCTCTTTCACAACTTGCTCTTAACGAGAAATTCTTTTCGATCGATGAATTTGGTCCTTTTTCGATAAGAATGCGCGGAGGCATCGCGCTTGTTCCCGGCGACGAAGTGCGCACGATACCTCAGCGGCAAAAGAGCAAAGGCTCACTCATATGCACGGCGGCCCTGGAGCTTTCAACGAATCAAATTACCCACTTCTATTCTAAGAAGAAAAATACAGAGGAGATGATTAAGTTATTAAGGCGTCTACTCGTAATCTATAAAAATCAAAATCGCTTGTTTGTCTCTTGGGATGCGGCATCGTGGCACGTTTCCAAGAAACTCTATAAGGTTGTTGGTGAAATCAATAGCGACGCTTTTAGAACTCGCCACAAGACACCTCCTGTTGACCTCATGCCTTTGCCATCTGGGGCCCAATTCTTAAATGTAATTGAGTTGGTTTTTAGCGGGATGGCGAGGGCTATACTCCACAATAGCAACTATCAATCGGTGTTTGGATGCAAAGAGGCGATAGATAGGTATTTCGCCGAACGCAATCAGGCCTTTCTGGAGCATCCGAGGAGAGCAGGCAATAAGATCTGGGGCAAGGAGCGGGTCGAAGCCGTATTTAGAGAGGAAAACAATTGCAAGGATCCGCGTTGGCGATAATCCGAAACCCACGGCAACCACCCGGGGATACCTAGACGGCTCGCATGGCCGACGTAAGGCTGGGTCGCAGTGCCTTGGGACAAAGTCCGCTTTGCCAAGAGGGCTTTCGATCGGCGCTTCGCCTCAATTTCTCTTGTGCAAACTCGGAAGTTGGAGCGCGCCATCGCGAGGTCCGCCTTGCCAACAAGAACGGACAGCCGAACGCGATGGACAAGCCGGAAAACCGTCGGAAGTAACCAGCCTATTCAATCCAACTGACTGCGAGCGGCCTAAATCTGGATCCTTGGTACGCAGATTAGCGCATCCGGCGTCTCCCACGTGGCAAGCAGGCCAAGCTCGTAAGCCTCGAACACCCTCAAGTGATGGAGCATCAACCCATCTTGCGCAGAGATGCCCGAGGACAGGAAGAGCTCGATGTTAGCGACGGCTTGTGCAGCAGCGATCGGCATGCAGGTTTCCAGCCAGCCTATCTGAGCAGCGACGGCTCGGATCTCGAAAACTGCTTCCGCGGACGCATTCTCTGCCACGGCCTTGGACTTCGAGAGCAACTTTGGCGCCATCAGGGCTCGGTCATGTTCCTCGGCACCGATAATATCGGCGATAACTTCCCCAAGGACCAGTGACAAATCTAACGATCGATCGTCGATGGGCGGCGACGGCCCTGCACGGTGCCAAAGACTGGTGGTGCCCATCTGGAGCAGCGCGTCGAGACGATATTCGCTCAGATGGTCGAAGGCGCAGGCTGAATCAGCCAGCCACTTTATAACGGGGGACTTGGTGCAGCCCTGTGCAACCGCAGTTTCGCGGATGATCCGATCGACTTGTGATCTATTGGCACGTCCGTCGGCAGAGTTGGCTCGCCGAGCCCGGTGGAGGAGCGATCGGGTGAAGGGATGCCACGAGGGCGCGACGGGAATCACATCTGCAGAGGGTGGAGTGCTTGCGTCCAACGGAATGGCCAACCCTGACAGGGCCAGACAGGCTGTAGCCCTCAGTAATCTCCTCCGGTCGATGTCCATTCGGCCCTCCATCCCCCTGGGATGCTCGGGCATAAACGGAAATCTCGACCGAGGACATGTGGGGTCTAGCCCGGTCCAGGAGGCGGACGAGGCCGGTAGGAGATTTGTTCGGCCATCCTGGACCGGCCGGGGTTGGCCCTTTTACTCGGTAAAACTGGTGGTCGGGCTTGGCCGCTTACTCGGCCTTTTTCCGGGACCCCGATCGGCTAGGCCGCCGGAAGAACTCAGCCGGGTCAACTTCCAGAATGGCTGCCAGCTTCTCGATGATTTCCAGCCCCACATAGGTCACGGCCCGCTCGACCCGGCTGAGATGGGCCCGGTCCACCCCGGCATCCTGGGCCAACTGCTCCTGCGAAAACTTCCTCTCATGTCTGAGGCGCCGGAGATTTGTCGCGAAAACTTTGCGTAGGTCCATGTACCCAGTCAAGCAAAATGTGGTTTATTAGCCCACGGCTTTAAAGCCTCAATGACAAAACATCCCGACATGGGAGCGACCTTGTTTTCAGTGAAACTTAGATGGGGGATTTTGAATGCTGAACAACACAATGGCCAGCCTGGATGCTTGGACCGTTCTCAAGGTCACCGCAATCCTGGTGCCAGTGCTGATGCTTTTTTGGATCGTCCTGACCGTGACGGCCCTTCACAAACGGGACATTTACTTTTGGAAGTTCTCGGTTCAACCTGGGCTAGTCTTATCGCCTGTCCGATGGCCTTGGCCATTGCGTCTCTGAGCAGTTTAAGCGGGTTGAACGAACCGAACGCGCCTCTCTTTCACGCGCCGATCATAGCCGGAGCCCTTCTTTACGTCGGCGCGTTCGCATACGCGATCTTCTATAACTATAACGCGACCAAATCGTCGATGCTGGCCATCAGCACGAGCATGCTGCAACAGTTCGCGGTTCTGGGCGTGATCTTCCTGTTCCTACGATGGCAGGGCAATCAAGTGAACCGCAACGGATAGAGATCGATGGTCGGCATGGGACGCTGCCGCGTACAAATTGCTCCTTGAGCCGCGACGGCTACGGTTTTCTTCGGGAACTGGATCGCCTGAGCTATGATTAGGAGGTCCCTCGGGAGGACAACGAATGAAGCGGATAGTCACTGCAACGATTGCCCTTGCTGTTTCAGCAATGTTCGCAGCCGCACAGCCAGCAAAGGAACGCTACGAACCAGGCCTTGGTGAATTCATGACAGTCACGCAGCTTCGCCACGCCAAGCTGTGGTTTGCCGGTAGAGAAAGTAACTGGGACCTCGCTGCTTATGAGATCGACGAGATCAAGGAAGGCCTGGAGGAGGCCCGAAGGCTGCATCCAACCTTTGACGGCTTTCCTGTCGCCGAGATGATGAAGACCATCATTGATCCACGGAGCGTGGAGCTTGAAAAAGCGGTTAGCGCAAAGAGCAACGACAGATTTACGGTCGCTTTCGATGAGCTTACCAGCGGCTGCAACGCCTGCCACGCGGCAGCCAGCAAGCCGTTTATCCGCATCCAGCGTCTAATCGAGCCTCCGCTGACCAATCAGAGTTTTACGCCGGTAAAGTAACGTCGCGCGTCGGCAGCCTTCCGAAAAGGGTCAATCGCGTCATTCTGCCAGCGGGTGATCGACTTCCGGTTTTACCCGACCAAACGGATATTCGCAGTGTCCGTCGGCATGTCTCAAACGTGCCAAAGGCGGACGTGGTACCCTATTGATTCTTGGGTGGTGCGCCTGGAAGCACCGCTGCCACACTTTCCGGATTGATGTTGAAGGCCAAGAATGTCAGCGGCTCACTGCCCGGGTTCCCCCACTGATGCACAAGGGCATAGGGTTCATAGATCAAGGAACCCGGGGCCCTTTCTGCCGTGGTTCCGTCGACTGTGTTCGCGCCCGTGCCGGAGATTACATAATACAGAGCCGCTCCTGACCGATAGTGTGGCAGGTTAGAAGGCGTCCGCGCCGGGAACGTGACTCGTGTCAAATTGAAATCATATTCGCCTGGCTTTAGGTCGGGGATCGGTGCAGTTGTGCGATACAATTCTTTTACGGCGGCAGGTGCCGACTCGGCAGGCCGATCCAGGTCCGCGGCGGGGGCAAGAAAGAAGTGGAGGAAGCTCGATGCACCTCCACTGGCCGCCTTCAGCAGCGCAGTCTTCCCGTGGGCGACGAACAGCCCCTCCCCTGTATTAAGTATTTTGGTCTCGCCATCGAGCGAGACTTCGGTCGATCCAGAAATCTGGTAGACGATGCTGTTGGCCGAAGAGACGCTGCTCTTCTCGCCTGACGGGAGAGCGACACTCACGGCTTTGAAATAAAGTGGCACGTCCGGCACGGTCGACAGTTTGGTTGCAGCGATCACTGTTCGGGTAATTGCCAGCGGAGTTGACGTGGTTTGCGCAACTGCGGGGGCGCCAAGTACAATCGCGCCGAACGATAGGGACCGTGACAGTATTAGAACCGTCCTGAACTGCATGATGGCCTCCCGGCACAACGGATGGCTGGAACACGATACGCGCTTCGTCCGCCTCTTGTAATGGCAAATGCCGCGCCCGCGCACCAAGCGGCGAAGCAACAGCGACACCCGCTAGAATGGGAGCGCGTTGGCCGTGGCTGGCACAGACCTGCCCGAAGCGGACGATCACTTACAGCGCGTGACTTGGTAATAACCGAATAGGCCAATAATGAACCCCGCCCAGGGGATTATTCTTGGACGGGGCTTAAGTCACATTGTCCAGAAAGATGCGCGGCACAAGGTGTCACGCGACTGAAAGCTACCACAAAATCGGAACGCAACAATACTCCGAGCTTACTTTCCAGGCTTACGACGTGCCGAACCCTTGGCGCCGCTTTTTGCCGATCTTCGCTTAGCCTTCAGCGCGTCCGCGTGGCTGCGATACGCCTTAGCCATATTCAAAAAACCTTCGGATACTCCGATGTCTGAGACAGCGCGCGCCATTCGTTCCGCCTTGTCGGCCTGTCTCCTAAAAAATTTGGCTTCCTTCACCATCGCATGTCCTAATGCCAGTGCACCGGAACGTATTGAAGGGCAACCCAGACACCAAGCCCGAGCAGCAGCACAAGCATGGCACTACCGATAAGAGATTGGAGGCGCATAGATGTCCTCAAGCTCGGCGACGTCCCGCACAAAGTCCCAGCCAAGGAAGCGACGGACAGGGAAACGACGACAAAAAGTAGCACCGAGACAGTTCGTCTGGGAACAGCTATCGCGCTTGTGGGTTTGGGATCGCGCCGGGCCGCTCCGGCGCGCGCAGCCCTAAGACAGCCTCAGCGTAGTCCATCCCCGGGTTAGCGCCGTTTCTCGTCTAGCGCTGGTCAGGGTTTGGATTGTGGTGGTTGCCGCCCTCGGCCTCAAGCCCGAGCGTTCGTCCCGGGAAACCTGCGACGTCAAAATAGCGCTGTGTTCGTACACGCTGAAATTTCAACACGGTACGCAGGCCGTTGGCCGCTGGTGGGGATTTCACCGTTTCCGAAAAGGATTGCGGCGTGGGACCATTTGGCATCGCTTCGGTCATGACGCGACCGATCAGATAACCGTTGGCTTTTTGTGTTATTCCTAGGATCTTTGCGGCCGTCATGCCGACGTCAGCATTGCTCACAGGCAATGCATCGATATAACCCGACTTGAAATCCGGTCCAATAGCTGCGGTGAAGTTGAGGGTGTCACCACGACTAAAACTGCCGTGCATGCCCTGGCCTTGTCGGAGCACCGTATCAGCAACGGCGTACAGAACAATTGGTGGGCTCATCGCATCCCGTCGACCACGAACGGAAGTTGACCACGATGGCGGGGTGCGGGGTGACGGCCTTGCCCCGCAGATTCAGTACTGACAGCGGGAGCGCGCCAGGGAATTTTCCGAGATCATCTTCCACGAAGATGCCGCTGACATAGTCCGTTTCCAGCAGCGCCTTGACCGTGCGCTCCGCCAGCTTCTTGTCCTTGCTGGGCAAATAGATCAAGTCCGATCCGCCATTGGTGGCGACCACCATATCCGGGCTTTGCGGGATCGTTGCCGAGCAGGCCGTTGCCGGCCTTGGGATGGGCGTTGTCGGCAACGCGTGCGTTCTTGTCATTTGGATCGAACAGCGGCAGGCCAAGCGCCTTGGCGAGATCGATGGCGAGGAAGCCCATAGGCAGGAAATCCTTCGGCGTGTCCTCATAAGCTGACCTTTGTCGAGGGCTAGTTTTGCTCTCCTTAGATATCGTCGAGAAGCCGTGATCGGAGGAGATGATGATGTTGGTCGAGGCACCGAGGCCGAGATCATCGAGCGCCTTGCGCAACTGCGCCAGATTGTTGTCGGCATTCTTGATGCCGGCGAGCGAGGTCGGGCCATTGATCCCGGGCGTTACGGTGTTGAGGCTGTCGCCGGTGTTGTGCTGGCTGCCATCGGGATCGCGCGACCAGAACACCAGCACGAACGGCTTGTTGCGCGCCTTGAACATTGGCAGCACCACTTTGGTGGCGACATCGGCGAAATAAGCCTGTTGGGTGGTATTTGGCACCCCGGTTCCCGGTGTCTTGGCATCACCGGCCTTGCCATTGTCGCCGCGCGAGGGCGTGGCGAACGGAAGGTTGGCTTTGGTCAAGGCGTCCTTCATTTCGTCCGAGAGCGGAACGCCATTTTTGTCGCCAGTAGAATCGTCGATCACGATAGAATGCAGACCGGGCGGTCGGCCCGGTCGGTATGATCGAAAATCAGGGTAGGGCCGAGCTTGCCCATCGACGCGGTACTGTAGCCCTTTTCGCGCGCAAGCTTCAGCAAAGTTTCCTCGTTCAGATAGTCGCCGCCGAAATGCTCGTCGACGCTGCCAAGCACGATATCGTTTTCGAGAAACGGAACGACAGTGCCGCCGACCGCCTCGACTGGATAGCCGGTGTAGATTGTGTTGCTGAAGTCGCCGGTATCGCCGAGATAATGGCCTGTCGCCATCGCCGACGCGTTGGCGGTGGTGAAGGTCGGAAACAGCGAGTGCGAATTCTTGAAATTGACGCCCTTGTCGCGAACATCAGCCATCGCAGGCGCGGTCTGCGGCGTGACAATCCGTCCGCGCAATCCGTCCGGCACAAACAGGACGAGATTGTGAGGCGCGCTGTTCTGCGCTGACGCCAGTCCAGCCGACAGCATCGTCAGCCCAGATGGCAGCAACATGATTGAATGGCGCATCAATTTCTCCCCTGAGAGGTCAATTCGGCTATGGCCGTTGCCTCTGTTTGGTCTACGACGGAATTGCTATTACCGTCGCTGCGTATTCAGATTGCGGCCCCGGATGCCGCCGAAACATCACGTTGAATTCGCGGTTTGGTCGTTGGCTCGCTTCAGGATGGTGACTTCGCGGACGCCATCAAGCTCTTTCAATTTCTCAGGGTAGGTCGCGATATCCTGCGAAGAGACCTTGCTGAGAAGAATTACCAGACGGTCGGTGCCGTCGGGGTTTCGGCTTTCCACCAGGAACCGCTTGACCTGGCCGATCCTCAAATCCAGCGCCGACCTCAGCAGTTCCGGCGTCAGGCTTCCATTATCGACCTCGATCTTGAGCTGGCAGCTCTGGTTTCTCGACCGATAGGCTTCCTCGAGCGGTTTGATGCCGGCCAGGATGATCAGGATGATCACCGTTGAGGCGCTGGCGGCCAGATAAAGACCGCCACCGACGGCAAGCCCCACTGCGGCCACGGTCCAGATACTGGCAGCCGTGGTGAGGCCCTTGACGATTTCGCCCCGGGCCAGGATGGCGCCGGCGCCCAGAAACCCGATCCCCGAAACGACCTGTGCGGCAACTCGCGACGGATCGAGCACGACATTCTGTTGGGTCAGAACGTGTGCAAATCCATATTGCGAGACAATCATGATCAGGCAGGAGCCGACACATACCAGCATGTGGGTCCGGATCCCCGCGGCCCACAGCAGGCGCTCACGCTCAAATCCGATAAGGCTTCCGAGGGCTGCTGCGGTCCCCAGCCGAATGAGCATCTCCAGATCGGACATCGTCACCTCCAGGATCAAATCGAAGCTTACGCCGTTGCCACGAGCCGAACATTTGCCGGGGGAATACTGATCGAAACAGTGGTCCCGGGCAAAAATTCTTCATTCTCTGCCGGATTGAAGCGCACGACGTGCAGCGTCTGCCCGCCAAAGGCGATCTCGTACTCGATCTTGTCGCCGAGATAAGTTCGGGTCTGCACCACACCTGTCAGACCGGTGATTGAGGTCAGAATCGCGACCGCTTCCGGGCGCACCACGATACTGACGGGATTGCCGGAGGCAGGGGTGCCTTCGGCGCGCACGCTGAGTTTCTGGCCGCCGATGTCAAGAATGGCGCTGTCCTGGCTAACGCTGTCAACGGTGGCGTGCAGCAGATTGGCGCGGCCGACGAATCCGGCGACGAAAGCGGAAGTCGGATGGCGGTACAGCCCTTCGGCGGTATCGAGTTGGGCGATCCGGCCCGCCTCCATGACCGCGATGCGGTCGGAAATGGCCATGGCTTCTTCCTGGTCGTGCGTGACGTAGACGGTCGTGATCTTGAGGGCCCGCTGCAGGCTTCTGATTTCAGAGCGCATCGATACCCGAAGCTTGGCATCCAGATTGGAAAGTGGTTCGTCGAACAGCAAAACGCGGGGGCGAATGACGATGGCGCGGGCCAGCGCGACGCGCTGCTGTTGGCCGCCGGACAGTTCGTTCGGCAGCCGCTCGCCGAATCCGCCGAGCCCAACAAGCTCCAGCGCCTCGGCGACGGCCCGCTCGATCTCACCAGTTGATTTATTCCGTACCTGCAGCCCGTAGGCGACGTTGCCGAAAATCGTCAAATGCGGGAACAGCGCATAGTTCTGGAACACAAAGCCGATGTCGCGCTGGTTGGCCGGTACGTGCGTAACGTCGCGGCCAGCGATACTTATCCTGCCGCCGCTTGGTTCCTGAAAGCCGGCGATCATGCGCAGCGTGGTAGTCTTGCCGCAACCAGAGGGGCCCAGCAATGTCAAGAGCTCGCCCGGCTTCACGTCCAGATCGACATTCCGGACCGCTGATTATCTTGCCGCGGTTACGATCCTGCATGGTGGCCGAGACGCCTTCCAGACGGATCCCGGCGGGTTCGCTACGTTCGAGCATGTTCAACCCTCAACCGCGGGAAGTCGCAGGCCCGGCGCCGTTACGCGCCGCAGAACCCAGTTCAACCCGCTGGTGACAACGATCACGACCAGAATCACGAACACCGAAAATGCCGCGGCGGGCCCGAGCGACAATTCCGTCATATTTTCGAGAATGCGCACCGTGATCAGCGTCCAGTTGATGGAAACCAGGAAGATCGTGGCGCTGATCGCCGTCATCGAGCGAATAAACACCACACTCAATCCTGCGAAAAATGCCGGCATGATCAGTGGCAGCATGATGCGGCGGAAAGTCATGAAGCTACTGGCGCCGAGACTGAATGAGGCCTCCTCGATGCTGCGATCGATCTGCTGCAACAGCGCGACGGTGGTGCGGATCCCGGTCGGGCTGTAGCGAAACACGTAGCAGGCGATCATGATGGCGGCGGTCCCGGTCAGCAGAAACGGCGGTTCGTTGAAGGCCACGAGATAGGCGATGCCGACGATGGTGCCGGGCAGCGCATAGTTCAGCATGGTGACGATTTCCATCGCCTGCTGTCCGACGAATTGTGTGCGGGCGACCAGATATCCGACGATCACGCCATAGAGCCCGCCGATCGGCATGCCGATCAGGGAGATGATCAGAGTGTCCTTGATGGCCGGCAGCCCCTCCGTGAAGATCACGCGGTAATGGGCGAGGGTCAGGGTATGGTTGGCACCGAACGACTGCACCAATGAGGCCATCAGCAGCAGCGCGTAGAGATAGAGGATGAAAAGAACGATCGCGAGACAGAACGCCATCAGTGCAGCGCCCGCCCAGGGCGCGACGCCGCTGCGCGATGTTCCGGCGCGCCCTTTACCCGTCATGGTCACATAGCGGCGGCGCGCCACCACGTTCCGCTGCAGAAAATAGACGATCCCGGCAGGCACCAGCAGCAACAGCGACAGCATCGCCCCGCCCTTGAGGTCGAACATTCCAGTGATCTGCAGGAACGCTTCGGTCGGCAGCACCGGAAATTCATTGCCAGCCAGAATCAGCGGGGTTGCGAAATCCGCCAGCGAGGCCGCGAACAGCAGCAGGAACGCATTGGCTAGGCCCGGCACGCTCAGCGACAGCGTCACGGTGTGGAATACCCGCCAGCGCGAACTGCCGAGGCTGAACGCCATCTCCTCAAGATCGCCGCCGATCCCGGCCAGCATCGGCCGCAGCGCCATGTAGGCGAGCGGGAAATAGGTCAGGGTTTCCGCCGCCAGCGTGCTGGTGAGGCCGTAAACGGTAGCGTTGTTCATTCCCAAGAGATCGTGGGTGATAAAGCCGCGCGGACCGAACGAAAATACGAAGGCAATCGATGTGGTGAAAGGCGGCGAGATCAGCGGCAGCAGCGTCGCTATGTCGAGCAGTCGCACCCAAGATCTCGGTGCTTGCGTCCGCTCCACCGTGAAGGCGAACAGAAAGCCGAAAAATGTGCCGCAGACCCCGACCAGTGTGGCCAGCAACAGGCTGTTACCGAAAGCGCGGAGGTTACTCTCGCTGTTGACGGCTGCAACCAGCGGCGCGAGCGCAAAGCCGCTATCGTCGCTTAAGGCGCGCGAGCACCAGTTCGAGCAGCGGATACAGAACAAACAGTCCGCAGCAGGAGCCACAGGACGGCAATCACCGCTAGACGCAGGGAGTCGCCAGCGCCCCGCCATCGCGTCCATGCACCTGCCGACGCCATCAATCACGTGGCGTTCAGGACTTCAGCAATCCAGCGCTGGACGATGCGCTGCCGGTTGGCGCCAGCCCATGCGTCGTCGATTTCGATGATGTTCGCGCCCTTCAGAATCGCGGCAAGACCGGCTTCGGTTTCGACCTTCGGATTGGCCGGAATGAAATTGATTTTGTTGGGCGCCAGCAGCGACTGCATCGCCGGCCTGGTCGCCCAATCGATCAGCTTCTTTCCAGGTTCCGGATTCTTGGCTCCCTTGATCAGCGCGATGCATTCGGCCGCCGAACCGATGCCTTCCTTGGGGAAGGATATCTGCACGTCGTAGCCTTGCTGGCGCGTGAACAGCGCATCGACGATAAAGAAGATACCGCCGCCGGCCTGGCCAAGGCCGACCGGCAGCGTGCCGCCGCCGCCGCTCTTGGTATAGAGCTGCACGTTCTGCCGCAGCTTCTTCATGTAGGCGAACGCTTCGTCCTCGTTGCGGTTATGGACCTGAAGCACCGAGAAGATACGCGTCACCGCGGTGCCGGATGTGCGCGCATCGGCCATCTGCAGCATGTTCTTGTAGGCGGGATTGAGCAGGTCATCCCAGGACGTGGGAGCTTGCAGATTGTTTTGCTTCAAAAACGCGGTGTTGGTCATGAACACCAGGGGATCGTCGGCGATGGCGGTCCATTGGCCGCCCTTGTCCTTGAACCGCGCCGGCAAATCCGTGGCACCGGGCGGCGTGTAAGGCTCAAATATTCCTTGGGTTTGACCTGCTGTGAATGTTTCGACCGGGCCGCCGAACAGCACGTCGATCTGCGGATTGTTTTTCTCGGCGGTGACCCGCGCCAGCGCCTCGCCGGAAGAAAAGCGAATGAACTTGACATGGATGCCCGATTCCTTCTCGAAG
Organism: uncultured Alphaproteobacteria bacterium; assembly: GCA_963836765.1. GTDB lineage: Bacteria > Pseudomonadota > Alphaproteobacteria > Rhizobiales > Xanthobacteraceae > Bradyrhizobium. The sequence goes on along the minus strand of CAWILG010000027.1, from coordinate 77,975 downwards.
GCTTCCATCATCGGCCGAGCGTAGTTTTCCGGCCAGATCGAATAGGCGTTCAAGGTATCGGCCGCGAAGGCCTGGCGCGCGACGAAGGGCGCTGCGACCATCGAACCCAACAGGGACCGCCTGCTGACACCTCGTGAGGAAAGCAATATCGCACGGGCGAAATGTCGTGTTTCGGTTGTGGGCATCGGTTTCCTTACCGTTAACGTGCTATTTTTTGTCGTTGGCCGGAGTGTTGAGTCCGCACCCCCCCACTGTCAAGGCGTTCTCTCTGGAGCGGTGGTCTTGGCTGTGTGCGTATCGGCCGGACGAACAATTGCTATCCAATCGCTGGATGAGTAGACAGATTTCAACTGTCGTTCGTGCCTGAGGAGAGCGAATCCATGAAGTCATATTGCATTGCAGCAGTTTTCGCGTTGGTTGCCGCGGCTTTTTTGCCCAGCGCGGCGTCGGCTGAAGACTGCGCCAATCGCGGGCAACTCGACGAGGCCTATTGTGATGCCAACAACGATCTGGTCGCCGATATCCCGGCGAAAATCCGCGATCCCAGCGTGATCGTGTTCGCCTATACGCCGGTGGAAGATCCGGCGGTCTACGAAAACGCGTTCAAGCCTTTCACCGAATATCTCGGCAAGTGCATGGACAAGCGCGTGGTCTACTATCCTGTGCAGTCGAACTCGGCCGAGATCGAGGCGATGCGCTCCGGCCGCCTGACCGTTGCGGGCTTCTCGACCGGACCCGTCGGCTTTGCCGTCAACATGGCGGGCGCGGTGCCGTTCGCCGCCAAAGGAACCGAAAAAGGTCTGGAAGGCTACAACCTCATCGTCATCGTCAAGAAGTCGAGCCCGTTCCAGAAATTGAGCGACCTCAAGGGCAAGAAGTTCGCGCACACCGCGCCCTCCTCGAACTCCGGCAACCTCGCGCCCAAGGCGTTGTTTCCCGAGCAAGGACTGAAGCCCGGCGAGGACTATCCGATCATCTATTCCGGCGGCCACGACAAGTCGGCGCTTGGCGTGGATTCCGGCGATTACGATGGCGCCGCCGTCGCCTCCGATGTGTTCGAGCGCATGGTTGCGCGCGGCACGCTCAAGGCCGACGACTTCCGGATCATCTATCGCAGCGAGACGTTCCCCAGTTCTGGGTTCGCCTACGCGCACGATCTGAAGCCTGAGCTCGCGGAAAAACTGAAGAAGTGCTTTTACGATTTCCGTTTTCCGCCCGAAATGCAGAAGGATTTCGAGGGCGACGATCGTTTCTTCCCGATCACCTATCTGAAGGACTGGGCGATCGTCCGGAAAGTCGCCGAGGATTCCGGCACGCCCTACAACAAGGCCGCGTATGAAAAGGAAGCGGCGCGGGAAGCCGAGGCCGCCAAGAAAAAGGCTGAGCAGCCGAAGAAGCAGTGATGCAGGCGTCTGAAGCCACGCCGAGGCTCGAACTTGCTGATGATCCGCGCGCACTGGTGCTGCGTGGGCTCACCAAGGAATACCGCAAGGGCTCGCCTGTCCTCAGCGGCATCGATCTCGTGCTTCCGGGCTCGGGACTGACGGCCATCATCGGCCCTTCCGGTACCGGCAAGAGCACGTTGATCCGCTGCATCAACCGGTTGGTGCAGCCGACCTCCGGGGAAATCCTGTTCCGGGGCAGGACCTCGCTAAGCTTTCGGGCCGCGCGCTGCGCAACGCCCGACGGCGGATCGGGATGGTGTTCCAGGAATACAATCTGGTCGAACGCCTGACCGTGATGGAGAACCTGCTCTGCGGCCGGCTCGGCTACGTCCCGGCGTGGCGCGCGTGGCTGCGCAAATTTCCGCCTGAGATATCGCGCGCGCGTTCGATCTGCTCGATGCGGTGGGCTTGCCCGGTTTCGCGACCCGGCGTGCCGACGCTCTATCCGGCGGACAGCGCCAGCGCGTCGGCATTGCGCGCGCTATCATGCAGCAACCGGAAATTATCTTGGCTGACGAGCCGACCTCCTCGCTCGATCCCAAGACCTCGGTGGAGATCATGGAGATCCTGAGCAAGTTTGGCGCCGAGCGCGGCATTCCCGTCATCGTCAACATCCACAATGTCGAGCTGGCGCGGCGCTTTGCATCGCGTGTGGTCGGCATGTCCGGCGGGCAGGTGGTTTACGACGGCCCGCCGCAAGCTCTGGCCGAGGCGCATCTGAAACAGATTTACGGCGGCGAGAACTGGATGGAATGAGCGATATCGCGCACCAGCCATCGAACCGACCAAAGCCGTTCTCCGTGAATTGGGGCGCCCGGCTCGGCTGGTGCCTGCTTGCGCTGTATCTCGTCTATTCCTGCTCGCAACTCGGCTTCAGCGCCGAGCGATTTTCCGCGGGCCTCGAACACGGCCAGCGCTTTCTGGCGCGCATGTTTCCGCCCAATTTCGGGCGCTGGCAGCTGATCGCAAGCGGCATCGCCGAGAGCCTGCAGATCGCCGTGATCGCGACCTTCGTCGGCATCCTGTTGTCGCTGCCGATCGGCCTGATGGCGGCGCGAAATCTGATGCCAGGGTGGATCAGCTGGCCGACGCGGGGTTTTATTGCGCTGTGTCGCTCGTTTCATCCCATCATCGTCGCCATCCTCTTTGTCAAAGCGATCGGCTTCGGCGCGCTGGCGGGCGTGATGGCGCTGATCGTGGCGTCGATCGGTTTCATCTCAAAACTGTTTGCCGAGGCGATCGAGGAAATCTCTGCTAAGCAGGTCGAGTCGGTGCGCGCCACCGGCGCCGGCTTCCTCAGCGTCCTCATCATGGGCGTGCAGCCGCAGGTGCTGCCACGCTTTATCGGATTTGCGACCTACCAGCTCGACTCCAATTTGCGGAACTCGACCATGGTGGGAATCGTCGGTGGCGGCGGCATCGGCGCCTCGCTGTTCACCGCGTTCCAGCGGTTCGATTTCGACGTGGTGCTCGCGATCCTGATCGTCATCGTCAGCCTCATCATGTTCGCCGAAATCCTATCCGGCTGGGCGCGGAAGGTGTTCCAGTGACGGTGACCGAACAACTCGACCGGGAGTGGCAGCGGTTCACGCCGTTGAAACGGCTTTCGCGGTTTGCCTTCTATCTCTTTGCTGTCGCGGCACTGGTGGTCTCGCTGCAGACCATCGACGTCATTCCGGAATTTCTCGACGACGCGCCCGAGCAGATGGCCGATCTGTTCAGGCGGATGTGGCCGCTCGATCCCAATTATATCCAGCCCACGATCAGGAGCCTGATCGAGACCCTGCATATCGCCACGGTCGGGACGATCATTGCGATCGTGCTTGCGGTGCCCGTAGGATTGCTGGCGGCGCGCAACGTCACGCCAAACCTGCCGCTCAATCTCTTCGCCAAATTCGTTTTCGTGACTTCGCGGTCGATCAATTCGCTGGTCTGGGCGCTGTTGTTCGTCGCGGTGTTCGGGCCCGGACCGCTGGCAGGGACATTCGCCATCGCCTTCCGCTCGATCGGATTTACCGGCAAATTGTTTGCCGAGGCGCTGGAAGAAGCCAATCAGGGCTCGATCGAGGCGCTGACGGCGGCGGGTGCATCGAAATTCTCGACGCTGCTGCTGGGTTACTGGCCGCAGGTTCGCCCGGCGTTTTGGTCGATTGCGTTGTTTCGCTGGGACATCAATATCCGCGAATCCGCCGTGCTGGGCCTTGTCGGCGCCGGCGGCATCGGTGTCGCGCTCGATACCGCGCTCAACCTGCTTTATTGGGACCAGGTTGCCGTGGTTCTGCTTGCTATCTTTGTCATAGTCATCTTAGCCGAAATTATTGTCACGATGGTAAGGTCAAAGGTTCTGTAGCATCAAAAATCATGTGCCGGATCCGAGAGCAAATGTCCGTAGTGGGTGGTCAAGAGCGGTGCCGACGTCTGCTCTTCCTTCAAAAGCGGGTATGAAATTGAGCGCCTCGCGCTGCAACTCTGTCGTACCGCAACTGATGATCTTTGATCTCTTCTATAATCAGATTAGGCAAGGCGTTGCCAATGTTTGCCTTTCTAAACCATCGGCGACATGGCTGTTCAAAACTGATGATGAATTGATCATTGGCTGTCCAAACCTAATCAGTTCAATGCACGGCGTAGTTCCTTTCGCAGATTGTTTTACTCGGTAAAACCAGAGCAGGACGCAAACCGCTCAATCGCTCAAGCTTGGACGATGTCAGCTCATCCCGTGTCCTTGGCAGGATCAGCACACCCTCGTCGTAGGAGACGCGTCCCCGCTTTATGGTCTTGAACACGTAGTCGACCACACGTTCGTAGCCATCCATCACCGGGCGGACATCGATCTTAGTTTTCGTCCCGTCGATCTCGTAGAGATGAGCGCAGGATTGGAAATGATCGTGAAGTGGCTCGCGCAGTCTCGATCTGTCGGGAATCAAGATCAAGGCGTGAAAGTGTAACCCAGCGTTACACCGAACTAAGGGCGCTGAAGACCGGTCGGATTTGTACACCGGCAGATCCACGGCACCAATCAAGATCGGGAGTTCATCTGGAGCAGCGGTCCGAGGCTTGCGATGTACCCTCGTGATGAGGGTCGAGTACACTCGTTGGATTTCTTGTTTCATCCGACTGATGATCGTCAGTCGTGAACCTTCGATCTGTTTGAATAGGATCGTTACCAGGTAGCATGACCAACCTTGTTTGATCCTGTCCGTTACAAGCTGCGTGTATCCGTTCAGTGTTAGTTGGAATTGGTGTTGGTCTGTTTGGTCAGTATTGGACGTGGTTGACCATCTGCCACGGTGATAGCCGCGCAATCTGCCTCCATGAAGTAGCAGACGCGCTCAAGTGGCGATCCATCGAGATACGTAAGCCTGCCGAGTATTTATCTTCTTGAGGTCAGATTTTGTGATGCGCGTGAAGCTACCTAAGGTAGCTGCTGGGTACCCTACCGGCGCGCAGAGGCAATTCAAACCAGACCCCGGCAGCAGTCCGAGGAGGGCCAAGTCAAGCTGGGAACGTCCACAATGAAATGTGGGGTAAAATGTGGGGCAGAAAAGCTATTGCTGGATAAACGATAACAATTACAATGCATTGATATATTTGGTGGCGGAAGCTCGGGATTCGAACCCCCGATAGGCTTGCACCTATGCCGCATTTCCAATGCGGTAACTTGATCAGCGATCGGCCCATGTGTCCTGGGTGCAGGCACCGGATGGCGCTGGGGCGCATCTCTCCCGGCGAGCGCGGCTTCGAAGAGCGCACCTTCGAGTGCTCCACCTGCAAGCGGACCGAAAAGATTTCCGTCCTCGTCGATCCCTTGAAGTCGACGCGCTGGGCTGGCTCGCCAGTGAATTGCAGCCGCCGCGGTGACGATCACTGCGGGCCGTGGCACCAACGGATATTTATTCGGGCTTGCGGTTCCGGCCGCAGCACATCGCTGGACGTCTACGCTTTCGATTTCCTGGTGGAATGAGGGCGCGGGCCGCAGCTCCATAGATCGCCGGCCTACGCGCGCCTTCACGGCGATCGGTTCGCCGGCTCAAGGGGCCAGACAAATAATTGGTTCGAGAATTGATGTTCAACGCATCGCCGCTGCTTGCTCGGCGTTAAACCTTCGTTTGTTTCAAAGTGGCATCTAGTGGCTCGAACATTCTATCGGGGGAGAAAGCCTTTGAGCGACCAAGCCGATCTTGAAAAGAAAACCATCGAGGCACTGCGGCATTATCGCAAAGCCCTCGCCACGGTTGAGAGCCAGGAACAAGCGGAGGCTTCAGCGCAGCGAGCGCTGACGGGGATGCTGCCCGATCTTGAACGCGCAATCCTCGAAGACTGTGCACCATCAGTCAAAGACAATCTGGTTCAAACTGGCCTGGCGGCAGTCTCGCGATCGAACGAAGCGTGGGAGGCCTTGAGCAAGGCCACGACGACATTGGAGGTAGCCCGCCAGGCCCTGGTCGCCCTGGAGCAGCAACTGGGATATATTCCAGGCGTATCGAAGGTTGCGGCATATTCCAGGGCGATCCGGCATAGCCCAAATAGTGGCTAACCGATTTCAGGCCCAGAGCCGCGGTGGGCTACTTGCTGCGTTCGTCGCCTCGCGTATCACCGCGCGGGTCGGCATTGACGCCCTGCTCCGCGCCGCGACGCCGGCTATCGGCAAGCTCCGAAAGCTCCTTCTTCAACACATGCCGACGGGTTTCGACCGCGGGCATGTCCTTGACGAACTGACGGATCTGTCGCGCGAGCGCGTCATCGCGCGCCGTCCCAGAGCGCTGCAGCTCAGCCGCGTAGTCGAGATATCGCTGCCGGATCGCGTCCTGACGTGACCTGATTCGGTCGTCCCAAGGTCGTTTGGTCGTCTTGCCGCCCCTCACCTCGCGGAGCAACCTCCTCCCGCGCCAGCCGATCGACTTCGGGCGTGATCTTTCGCTTGCGCAAGGCCAGCACCGCCCCGCGGTCGGCTTTTCGAACCCGTCCCCGGGTTCGCCGCGGTGTTGCCTCCGCCGCGATCCCGCGAAGCCGAAGCTCACCGGCAAACCGTTCGCGCCAGGCCTGAAGATCTGCCTTACGTGGGTTGAGGCGCCTGCCGTCATGGCCCAGAGACCGAACGGTCAGGTGGACGTGGGGATGCTTGTCGTCGAGGTGCTGGACGAAGACGTAGTCGTGATTGTACCCGAAGGTTTCGATCGCAAACGCCCGCGCCGAATCCTTGACCGCAACGGCATCGGTTCCCGCCGGCATCGACAGGATGATGTTGATCGAAAGCGACCCATCGCGGCGGCGCTTGTCGTCGAGAACAGCATCATCCTCCCATCGTTGCTGCAGATCCTTCAATCCGGACCGGCCCGTCATCGCCGCGCCCTGCTCTGTTTCCGCATCGAGTTCGCCGTTTCGGGTAATGTAGGCGAGGTGCGATTTGAGATGCGCCACGCCCTTGGTGCGGCCGGTGATCTTGACCATCACCTCTGGTACTCGGCTCACGATGCGTTCGAGCTTTGCACGCATCGCCGGCGTGAGGCGGCCGGGGAGCGGCCGGATCGGGAGTATCCCACTCCGGCGCGCCGTGGGACGCCGATTGGGCGTTTCCCAGACATACGAGATCGGCGGCAGTTCGGCGAGCAGGTCAGCCTGCTGCGGCGAGCGGCGCCGGCTCATCGTCGTGTCTCCCAATAATCCGCGTTGCCATCGAGTGCACCACGCAATTGCGCGAGCGCCAATTCGATCACGGATTTGGCATCGCGAATTGCGGACAGATCAGGCTCAACCGCCCTGCCCTGCAGCACGCTGGTATTTGCGGCGCGCGCGATCTGGTTGATGTTACCGCCGATCCGGTTGAGCTCGCGAACAATGGCGCGAAGCGCGGCATGCTCGTCCGGGAGAATGCTGCACCGGCGATCCCAATCGCGAGCGCACCAGCGCTACGATCCAGCCGGTTCGGGTCATGCCGCGCTGATGTGAGATTTCCGCGAGCTGCCGCATCTCGCTCTCGCGAAATCGTACGGTCATCTTCTGCGGCCGGCCGACCGGCAACGGCGCGATCCGCGCCGATGATGCATTCAGCGCATCAGCGATGAGGCGCCGCAACAAGCGCGGACTTGCCGCCTTCGGTAGCCGCAACCGAGAAAGCGCGCCGCGACCTCGTCGGGAACGCGAAGCGAGATCAGAGCCATCGCGCTCCAATCCCAATCGCGATGTAATACATCGCTGGCGCGAAGCCTATCCTGCACTAGAAAACGCGAAAACCGTACTCCCTCGCGTGTTGGTTCAAACCAACATTCTTCGAGTTCGAAGCTCGCCACGACCGAGCAGCGATGACGCCAAATGCCCACTAGCCGTCAGAATATCTGCCCGCGGTCCCTCTTTGACAGGTGAGCCATCGCCGACCAGCGAACCGCCGGCAGCAACGGAACACGAGCGCACCAACCGGCTCCGAGGTTGTGGACCGCGACTTTCCAGCAGCCTGCGGCCTCACTACAGCGCTATGGGGAGCGCGTTCGGCCTTCGGCTGCTGCGCTAACGCGCCATCCTTCGGATGGGAAAGTCGCTCCGCCGGCACACGCCGGGAGTCTGTCGTTCGCGGCAACGAAGGTGTCGAACAAGTTCATGCTCGAAAGGATCTCCTCGATCGTGAGCGCCGAGGCCGGAACTTCTTCTGCCTCCTCCGCACCATCGACCAACACCACGGCGTGACGGGAGCCTTGCGACGCGATGCCGATCAACAACCAGCTGGCCGGCCCGGTTCTGATGCCGCACTCTGATTGTCAGGGATGCTGCCGACCGCGATTGTGAAACGACGCGAGTTTTTGGCGGCGGATCATCGGTTGCTGCCTCTGCGGCTCTTCTCGCTAGCGTGCGCCACAGCGAGCTGCTCCCGGCAGCGAGGTCGCATCGTTCCGGATCGGGGTGATCCAGCAGGCGATTCGCTCTGAGCATTGGCGCGGTCAGACTCGGCGCGTACGTCCCGGGCCAATTGGCGGGCCTGCGCATCGGTGAAGCTGTCCTGCGTCGCGCATAGCGCGTTCGATCGCGTCCGGATGCGTGCGCCAGGCCTGGTAGAGTTCATAAAGCGCACGGATCGAACGAGCTCTCAAGTCTCGCCCGGAGAAATTCCGGCATGCTTTGAACCGAAGCGTACCGTGACACCCAGTCTCTTGGCTTGCCTAGCTTGCGCGAGATATCGGCTTGGGTGTCGCCGGCGTCCAGACGGTCCGCGATGAACGCCGCGATCTCGGGCGCGCGCAAATCATCGCGCTGGATATTCTCGATCATCTGCGCGTATCGATCCGGCTCACCGACCGTCCTGAACGAATGCGGGTATTTCACGCAACCCCGCGCGCTGCGCAGCGCGGTACCGGCGCGCACCCATGACGATGACGTATCGGCCATCCTCATTGGAACGGCGAAGCAGGATGGGTTGCAGCACGCCATGCTCGCCAATCGATTGCGAAAGCTCATCCAGTTCCTGTTCGCTGAAGTTGCGGCGTGGTTGATCGGGGTCTTCGTCAATGCGGTCGATCGCGATCAGAAGCGGCCGCCCGGCTGCCGCGTTCCCTTTGCAGCGACGTCGGCCAGTTCCTTAAAGCTGAGATCGAGCGTCATCAGTCGTCTCCTGATCGAGCCGTTCTACGATCTTGGCGAGAACCGCGCGGATTTCCCGACCCGCTTCTTGCGCCGAGCGGCGCTTCAAACTCCACACCGGCACGCGTTCCGCCACGGCTTCGGCATAGCCGTCGCGTGCAACAATCTGGCCTGGGAAGACGTACTTGCCCGCTTCGCGCAATAACTGCTCCAGATGGCGTTCGTTGGCGAGGCGACTTGGTATTGAAGTTCGAAGGCAGCAAGCCGAGGAATGTCGTGTCCTCGCGGCCGTAACGCCGTTGAACACCGATCACGGTCTGCATCAGGCCTTTGACGCCTTTTACGGAATAGTCTTCCAGGTAAATCGGCGCCAGCACATGCGAGGCCGCGACCAGGCAAGCGACGCTGCGAAGGCCAAGCGATGGCGGGGTGTCGATCACGCAGATATCGAACCGTTCGGCGGCATCGGCGAGATTCTGCTGAAGGGTCATTACGGCAGCAGCATTGCCGCGATCGACATCGGTCAAGGAGCTGTCGGCCGGCGCCAACGTGATGCCATTGTTTTCGCCAGCGACAATCCGCGTCGCCGGCTTGAAGAGATCGGCCGCCGAGGTCGACCCTGTATGACTGCTTGAGCGTGTCCGTCGCATTGCCCTGCGCATCAACATCGATCATCAGAACCCGGCGGCCAGCTTCCGCCATGAACCAGGCCAGATGCACAGCAAGGGTCGTCTTGCCGACGCCGCCCTTTTGATTGTTGATGACGATCGTGTTCATCGGCCGAACCTGCGGATGAAAGCTATCTGCGCCCGTTTCATCGATTTTCCTCCGCCCACGACCGTGCGCGCCTACCGGCACGATCTTGATGAAACCGGCCTCTCATCCCCGAGTGTTGGTTTGAACCAACACCCGCTATGGACCAGCGCGTTCCGGACAATCTTGAAAACCCAGCACAAAATCCCCTGCCAGAAGAGTCAGGTGGCCGAGCCAAAAGAGAAGGCGCCGAGTCGAAACCAGTTCGCATCACTGGACAGACGCGTTGGCAGTCACGCTGGTACGCTGACGGAAGACAACCGAAACCGGAAGCGCAGCCGCGCCCCCTGCCGTGTTGGTTTGAACCAACATGTTCTGGAGCTTGCGCCAGCTTGCGATGTCCGTAACGGCCGGAAAGACGAAACAGAGCCGAAGCCCGCGAGACGCGGGCAGAAGGCAAGCGCCGCGCGGCACCCGGCCGAAGGCAAAGAATTTTGGCGCCGAGGCGCGGCGCAAGGAATCCCAGTCGGAGCCCGGTGCCGGATGAATCCGGCAAGCGAATTCTTCTCCAGTGGTCGACGTGCCGTCGACGGCCATAGGTATCCAGCCATGCAACCGGGAGCGACAGCTCGAGCCGAGGAAAGACGCGTGATCATCGCTTTCACCGTCGCGTGGCCAGCACATCATGAGGCAAGATCACGGTCATTCGCATCTTCTTCCATCAACTCGACGACAAAGCCAATGCCGAGACGAACTGGCCGTCACGGTCGAACGCGCCGGTCTCGACGTGAGTCGCACGCACGTGACCGTGCTGCGACCGCAGCCGTCCTGCCACGGATCGGCCGATCGGCTAATGCGCCGTGAGGCGCCACGTGGCTCGTACAGCCAGCGCTGGCGGCTTCCCATCGCTCAAGCCCGTCGCTTTTCGTGGAGCCGGGAATTGATCTGCGACATCAGGATCGGACCAAGGGAAAATTCCCCGACCTCCGCTTTTCGCGTCAATCCGCGCAAGTAGCCGCCGGCCGATCTGATCGCGGTGCCACGCTGCAGGATGCATGCGACGACGACCGCCGCTTGCGTTTCGCCCAGGACGGTTTGCGCCTCCTCCCAGGCGCTCGGACTGATCCCCAGCATCGATCGCACAACGGCCGCGGTGGCCAGGAAATCGCGCCAGTTCGAAATCCCGCCCTTCGCATAATCGACGATGTCCGGGCATGCACTCAGGACCATTCCCAACGGATACGAACCTTCCGCAACTCGCGATGGTTGAGGTTTTGGCTCAGCTCTCGCCGCCCTGCCTTCTTGGAAGGCTAGGTTCAAGATCAATAGGGGCGTCTGTATTTGAATTCTGTATGTGGCGCTCAGACTGGGACTCATTGGCGCTCGGATTCTTGGATTTAATGTGTGCTTCCAGGAGATTGAGCACGTCGTCGGCGAGTTGCGACAGCTCGTCGGCGATCGGCTCGAGCTGCTGCCGCGTAGCGGTCCTCGGAATCTGGGCCAGCATTGCCCTGAAGGCGGCGTGGACTTCTTGCCAGTCGGCCGGCCCCTGCCCTCCCCTGCGCGTCGGGACGCCTTCCTCGATGCCGGTGGCAATCATCTTGGCGATGTCGCGCCGGCACAGCGTGATGCGCTCGCGCACAAGCTTGAGCGCGCGCGCCTCTGCTTCGATGTCGGCCGCCAGGTGCTCGAACTCTTCTGACCGCACGACGAGCGGTGACAGATCGAAGCCGAAGGCAAGCTCGATCTCGCCGGCGCCGTCCTTCCGCGCGTAGCGCTTGCCGTTTGGGCTATCGCGCCGAATGATCAACCCAGCGTCGACCAGGACGGCGAGGTGGCGGCGCAATGTCGAAGCGGGCATGCCGTGCGCGCGCAACGTGAGCTTGTCGTTGGACGGAAAGACGATCAGGTCGTCCTCCCCTGTCAGTGCCGTCTCCGGATGGAAGGTCAGAAGCGCGTTCAACACCGAGAGCGAGCGCTCGGACACCCCGAGGCGCGGCCGCGCCGTACAGATGGCGTGGAAGATATTCCATTTGTGCACGACCTTTTCGGGAGGCCGTGCCGTTGCGACCATTTGGCTTGCCACATGGGCAAGCGTCAGCGATCGCCGCCCAAAGGGCGTCGTTGGAGAGTGTGACTGCATGTCTTTGCCTCAGTTCGGGCAAAGAAAATCTGCTCGCCGAAACGGCGCCATCGCTAAAGAGCTTGACTGCGATTCGCGGAAGTGTGATTCTCTGTCAGTCGCCAAACATGACGAGAGGGGCTTCCGGAACGGCGACGTTTCGGGGGCCTTTTTCTTTTGCCTATGGTTCTCCGACTTAGTTGCGGATGGTCTTGGTACGATCGCGTCGTTCCGACCGGGAAGTTCGGAGGCCATATGCAGAGCGGAGTCGCGCGACTTTGAATTCATCGAAAGGTTGCGTCCCTCTCGACGAAGTCGCCGAGAGCTCCGGCAGCCGCGATCACGATCGTCCAAACGTCAGAGCGAGCCTTTTCCGGCGCGAGCATGACGCGATTGGCGGCGTGCGTTCACGTCCTTTGCGGCCCACGTTTCGGTCGCGGGCGCGCGACGCTTTTGGCTGCAGGCCAGCGCAGCAAGCGACCTCGAAGCGCTTATCGGTAGTCGCAACGCACGAAGTCGGATCGCTTGCACGCTATCGAGCGCACGGGCCTTTTGGTCGTCGCGCTCGCCAGCAGCTCGGCGAGCTCCTGCCAGCGCCCGCGGCCGGGCTTCGGCGCCGGCCCGATGGCGTCGACAACCGTGGCAGGGACCCGCGCGATCGAGATGAGGCGCGAGAGCTCGGTCTTGTCGACGCTGAGCGACGCCATGATGATCTCGCGCGAGAATTTCCGATCCTCGAGCCGCGGCGGCAAAGCTGCGCGCTCGATGAAGGTCAGATCCTCGCGCTCGCTATTCTCTTTGCCCTGCGCGACCACTAGGTGCTTCGTCGGTGAGGGAACGGACCACCGCCCTCACCGTGATGGCCGAGTTCGCGAGCGCACGGACGCGACGATGGCCATAGGCGATCTGTAACGCCTCGGCCGGTCGGGTGCGGGCGAACGAGGATCGGGACCTTTTGTCCGTTGCTGCGCGGATGAGTCGCGAGAAGCGGCGTTTTGCTCCTCGGTCGCCCCATGCGGTCCGGAACGAACGAGTCGTCGATCGAGCGCCGGATCGAGTTCGACGATCGACCTGACCGTCGTGAGTTCTGTCGATCTCTTCGCGGCTTCACCTTCTCGGAGATGCAGCCAAGCGAGCGGATATTGCGCCGACTGCGCCGGATGCTGATCAGTGCGTTCAAGTCCGAGAAGAGGTCGCGCGCGTTGTCGCGGGCTGACCTGACGTGCGGTTCGTTGACCGCGGTCAGCTTCCGTCGCGGGAGGATCAGAAGTTGATCTTGCGCGCCATCGTCAGCCCTCCCCCAGACCTGTTTGATCAGGCCTTCGAATCTCGCCATTGACGCAGTCCAGCGATTCCATGGCGCGGTCATAGGTACCGCGGGTGAACTGATCGCCGCTCGACCTCATAGAGTGTTTGCTTCGTGAGGCCGGCGTCGGAGATCGCCGTGCTCTTGACATCATTGGGTGAGTCAGCACGCGGATCGCCGAAGATCGAGCGCATGAAGCCGACCATCGTGCCTGTGGCCCATCGCTGGGCTCGTAGCGCGTGACGAGATAGCGCATCCAATCGTAATTGCATGTCGCCGCCTGCCTTGGCGACGACGGCGAGGAGGTTCCGTGTCATGATGAGGAATTGGCACATCGACATGACGTCGAGCATTTGCGGATGCACCGGTGATCAGGATCGCGGTCGCCGCGCAGAGCGCGGAGAGCGTGAGAAATCCGAGTTGCGGGCGGACAATCGATCACCACGACGTCATAGGCAGTCCTGGACCTTGGCCAGCGCTTCGGCCAATGCGGGCGAAAAACAGCGGATCGCCCGCTCTGGCGCGTCATCAACGCTTTCGGGCGTCTCGTGCTCGAACTCCATCAGTTCGAGCTGGCCGGGAACGATGTGGAGCCTCGAAATGTAGGTGCCGCGAACGATCTCGTCGGCATTTCGCGACGCTCGTCGTCATAGCGGATGGCGCCGTAGAGCGTTTCGTTCTCCCCGACATCAAACTCGGGCTGATGGCCGAGCAGCGCCGAGAGGCTCGCCTGCGGATCGAGGTCGATTGCAAGGACCCGATAGCCGCGGAGCGCGAGATATTGAGCGAGATGCGCGGCCGTCGTGGTTTTGCCGCTGCCGCCCTTGAAATTCATCACCGAGATGACTTGCAGCTCCTCGCCGTCGCGCCGTGTGTGGAACGTATCGGCGGGCGCCTTTGCCGGAACTGTCGAGATCAGCTCCGCAGGCGTCAATGTCTTCGATTGAATAGCTCCGACGGCTGTTGGGCTGGTGCAGGCGGGGCCCCTTCCCTTCAGCGACCATTGGCGAAGATAGCCCTCATTGATGCCGATGAATTGCGCGGCTTCGCCGGATGAAAACCGGCGGAGGTTCTTCGGGCCGCTGGCGGGAAAGTTTCGATGCGATGGGCATGAACCGCGCGGAAGCTCCGCCGCGTCGGCCGCGATCGTTATCATGCGATCGTTGGGAGTCGTGGCCGACGGGATTGCCGCTCGTCGCTTGTTGGTCGTTGGGCTCAACGGCTTTCGCGCGTAGTTACGAATTTCGGATGCAATCATGCGAAAGCGTGGCAGTAGGCCTCGAATATCTGCGGCGATCGCGCAACAATTGACCGGGTAAACGAAGCCTTAACGGTCATATTGGGTCCTGAGCGAACGGAAAAATTGACCGCGTGTCAACTCGAGCGGAATCCCACCTCGCGCAAGCACCGTCTGACGTGCATCCGCTGGATCAGGTCACGGCCCGCACGCGACGGCTGATCAGAATCCTGACCAGGAGAAAGACTTTGACCGCGGTCCGCTCTCAAATGGACCCGAATCGCGCTTCCCAGCGACGTCGCAGTCTGACGGCCCTTTTCACCCCGCCGCTAGAGCTGGACGAATTTGCGTTCACCCTCAGGCCGCGGCCTTGCTCAAACACCCAGCCGTGCAGCTCGACCCAGTCTGCGCTCAGCTTCGTTGTAATAACTGGCCGCCTGTTGCACGGATCGATGCTGGGATTGCTGCATAGCCTCCGGCAAAGAAACGCCGCGTTGCGCCGCCTCCGTCAGATACCCGGATCTCAAGCCGTGGGCGGAAAACTCCCTCGCCTCCAGCCCGGCCAGCGCGCAGCGCCGCTTGACGATCAGATTGATCGACTGCGGCGTCAGCGCCCTCTCCTCGATCGCCTCCCAACGGTCGATGGCGCGGAAGATCGGCCCCTTGCTGATGTCGGCCCGTTCGAGCCATTCGCGCAGCGCCTCGACCGGCGGCCCGACCAGCAGCACCCTCCCCGCCTCGTCCGCTTGGCCGGTCTTGGTGCGGCCGAGCTGAATGGCCACGCACGGCAACGTCTCGGCGATTTCGGGTCCTGGGGATCGAGCGGGACCGGCGGTTCGTCGCTGAGCTGCTCGACCCGCAGCCGCGCTACCTCGCTGCGCCGGCGTCCGCCGGAGGCGAACGCGAGCAGCAGGATGGCAAGATCGCGGGTATCGGCCAGCCGGTCGGACCGGCAGGTGGCGAGCAGACGGTCGAGCACGTCGCGGGTGACCGCCCGCTTGCTCTTGCGCTGCCGCGGCCGGGTGCTGGCGCGGACCGCCAGCCGGAGCGCCGCGCGCAAACTGGGCGAGCGGAACGGACCCTCCTGCCCTTTCCAGCGATGCAAGGTGCCCCAGCTCGCCAGCCGCCGCTTGACCGTCGATGGCGCATGCGGGCCGTCGCTGCGCAGCAGCTAACGCTTTCGCGCAGCGCGCGCCGCGACGTCGGCCGGCATGCCGTGCTGCGGGATCGGTCTCGCGCCTGGCCGGGTCCCACAGATGGTGCGCCACAAATTTCAGCGCCAGGCTTTCCGAGGCCGGCCACGGCAACGCCGCGCCGGTCGCGGCATGAGCCCAGGCCTCGAGATAGGCGAGATCGGAGGCCAGCGCGCGCAGCGAATTCTCGCCGATGCCCTCGCGCGCGAGATGCTTGAGCGTCGCGACGTCGTCGTCGGTCAGGAGCTCGGCGAGCCGGTCGCGCCGCTCCATCGGCAGGATCGCCGAGAGCGTATCGAGCTGCAGCGCGCGCCGGGTTTCGGGGTCGGAGACCAGCGCGCCGGAGGTGATGTCGTCCATGGGTGGCGCTCCGTCAGAACCCGTAAGGCTCGTCCGCCCAGCGCAGCAGCCCGCGCGCGTCATCGTGAGGCAGGCGGACGCGCTGCTCGCGCAGCCCGGCCGCGATGGCCTGGCCGATGCCGGCCTCGACCGAGTGGCCGCGGGTCATCAGGAAAACCCAGCCGAGCCAATAGTCGTCGTCGATGCGCGCGATGCGGAACTCGAAACCCGGGAATGCGCGGGCGAGGGCAGGGACCAGATCCGCATCGGCAGAGGCGGGATCAAGCCCGGCCAGGACGGCTTCGAGCGAGGCGGCATCCGGAAGGCGGATAGGAGCGGTCATCCCGTTTCGCTTTCATCGGTCCAGGGATTGAACAGCGGCACGCCGAGCGGCGCAAAGTCCTTGGTGTTGCGGGTCGCGAGCACGAGCTCGCTCAGCGAGCGCCGTGGCCGCGAAAAAGCCGTCCATGACGGAGAGCGCAAATCCGCTCTGGCGGGCCTGCGCCATGACGTCGCCCCAACGCTCGGCGATCGCCGGATCGATCGGCAGGATTCGCCCGAGAAGCGCCCCGGCAGATCGACCGCCAGCCAGGCGGCCAGCGCGGCGCGACGCCGGCCGTCCGTCCATCAGCGCGATGCCCCGCCGCAGCTCGGCGATCGACGCCACGCTGATGAAGGCCCGATCCTCGTCGATCGTATCGAGCCAGGCGAGCACCTTGGGCTCCGGCGCCGGCCGCCTGACTTCTGACAGCACATTGGTGTCGAGCAGAACCTTCATAGCTCCAGGACCTTCATAGCTCAACGTCACGCGGCTGATCGCGGACCCGCTCGAGATCGAGATCGGCATCCCGCAGCGGCGAGGTCATCAGGAATTCGGCAAGCGTGCCTTTGCGGACGGTCTTGCGCGCCCATTCCTCGGCCGAGACGACGACGACGCTCGGCTTGCCGTGGCGGGTAATGATCTGAGGATCGGTTTGCGCCCGCTCGATCACCTCGGACAGCCGCGCCTTGGCGCCGGCCACGGTCCAATGGCCCGAACCGTGCGCGGGGGATTTTTGGGATGCGGTCACGGCTCGCTCCTATGACTATAATGACTAATCGTGACTATAAGCGACCTCAAGGCGATTTTCAATGTGCCTCCGTGCAGAAATGGCGCGGTTCACCTGCTGCCGCCGCGCTGCTATTGTCGGCGACCGAAATGGAGAGCCGCGTCATGGCCTTCCAAACCGACAAGCAGAAGACCGCCCCGACGCCCGAAGCCGCCGGGGCAACCGACCCGTACCAGGCGGTCGCCCGCGATCGCCGGGTCGATCGGACAGAGGATCTGAACGAGGAGATCGCGGCGGTCGAAGCCAGCGAGATGGAGCCCGGTTTCGAATATCTCGATGCCGAGCTTGACCGGCCGGGGCGTCGTGGTCGAGGTTGGCGTCGACTTCGCCCGAAAACTTCGGGCGCGTGGCGATGTCGGCAAGGGACGGCCGGCCGACAAGGCGTTTCGCGACAGCCTGTTCGACGATTCCTGACCGCGATCCGCGCCCACCCGCGGATCGCCGGAGCCAAAATCGACCGGAAGGGGAGGGGACTTTGTCTTCCGGAAGGGCAAGGCGCCTCAGCATGGCGGGCTCTCAGGTCGATCTGGTGCCCGGACGAGGCGATGTCTGGGCGCTCTGGACGGCCAGAATTCGCTGATTTGCGGATTCACGTCCAACACTATCGATAAGGGGTGGTTATCGATAGTGAGACACGTCGTGTAACGGACCTCGCTATGACGGAAGCAAACGCCGTGTTAGCTTCCGTTTGGCGATTCCCGTTAAGGTTATCAAGACCTTGCCAACCGGCTACCAGATCCCCGATCCGCTGCCCTGGGCCCAGCTCGCCGGCCCGCTCGCCGCCGCCGAGGATTCGCTCGCCCGCCTCGACGAGCGGCTGGCCAAAAGCCCGATCCGCGAGGGCTGGGTCGCGCGCACCCATTTTACCGACGCCTGCGGCCTGCCTGTGGCTCGAAGGTGAGCTGGTCCACCTCGAAGATCTGGTTCTCCACGACGCCAGCATGGATATCCGCGCCCCGACCCACGAGCTGACCCGCGCCCATGCCGTGCTGCGCACCCGCCGCCGCATCGCCGACGCGAAGCCCGACTGGGCGCTGTCGGCCGGCCGGGCTCGCAAGCCTGCGCGGCCGGGGAGGGCAGGGCGACCGGGAGGAGGGGAAGCGACGACCGGAAGGAAGGGACGGAGACGGCGGCGGCGCGAGATGATGCCGAGGACACGCTGGACGGCGAGGATCTCGATCAGCCGCTCGGCATCATCGAAACCGACCCGCGGCTCGCCGCCGCCTTCGCCGCGGTCGACGCCGCGATCGCGAAATCCGACCGAACGCTCGCCGGCGAGACCACGCCGCCGGTCCCGAGCGCGATCCGCTGGTCTACGATCCCGACTGGGACGAGGACGCCCGTCTCGACGACTGGCGCGCCGTCGTCGATCAGACCCGCAGCTGGCCGCCGACGCTGGCGGCGGCGATCGCGGCCGAGGCCTGGGACCGGATCGAACCGCTGCAGCACACGCCGTGGCTCGGCCGCCTGCTCGCCGCGGCGCTGCTCCGCGCGACGCGGCAAAACCCGCGCGCACCTGCCGTGCCTGCATGCCGGGCTGAAAACCATCCCGCGCGAACGCCGGCGGGCCCGCGACGCCGCGGCGCGGCTCGCCGTTCAGCTCGAGGCGATGACGGCGGCCGCCGACGGCCGGCCTCAAGGACCATGACCGCTGGCTTAACCAGCGCACCCTGCTCGCCCGAAAACTCGACGGCCGCCGCGCCACCTCAAAACTGCCGGCGCTGCTCGATTACGTGCTGACCCGGCCGATCGTCTCGGCCGGCATGATCGCGGCCGAGCTCGGGATCACGGCCCGTGCGGCGCAAAACCTCGTCGCCGAGCTTGGCTTGCGCGAGGCGACTGGACGGGGACGATATCGGGCGTGGGGCGTTCTTTGAGATGTTCTTTGAGATAGAGGCCCATGGCACCAGAGCTGACAAGGGAAAAGACACGATTCCACGATACAAAACGCGATCGAAAAGTTAACGTCGTATGCGCTATGCCGCAGTTCGCACGCCGAGTTTAAAAAGAAAAGTCCATGACGACAGCCCGCCACATCGTGACCTTGCTGAAGAGCCACATTGCCGGCGACGAGGACCGCTTCCTCGCCACGGCGATGCAGCTTGCGGCGCACGAGGCCCGGCAAGGTCACGGCAAGCTGGCCCAGGAACTCAAGGAACTGGTGGATACGGCTAAGGCGAAGGAGCCGGCGATGGGACGGGAGGCCAGGCCCGTTCCGCTAGTCCAGCCGAAGGGGAACTCGCGGGCCTCCTGAATGCCCGCTACCCGGACCTGCGCCTTGGCGACATGATCCTTCCCGACCCCATTCGTGGCCGCCTCGAGCGTGTGCTGAGCGAACAGCGTCAACAGCAGAACCTGCGCGAGCATGGCCTTCATCCAAGGCGCAAGCTGTTGTTGGTCGGCCCGCCTGGGTCGGGCAAGACGATGACGGCGGCCGTGTTGGCGGGTGAGTTGCATCTGCCCTTGTTCACCATCGTGCTCGACGGGCTGATCACGAAGTTCATGGGCGAGACCGCAGCCAAGCTCCGCGTGGTGTTCGACGCTATGCAGGCGACGCGTGGCGTCTATTTCTTCGACGAGTTCGACGCGATCGGCGCGCGACGCGCCGAGCGCCAGGACGTTGGTGAAATCCGCCGGGTGTTGAACTCTTTCCTGCAGTTTTTGGAGCAGGACGAAAGCCTCGGCCTGATCATCGCGGCGACCAACCATCCCGAGCTCTTGGATAAGGCGCTGTTTCGGCGCTTCGACGATGTGATCGAGTATTCCGTGCCTGACTCGGCGGTGGCTCAGGCCTTGCTGCGAGCCCGCCTGGACCGTTTTGACACGCGCGGTCTTGCTTGGGGCGAGGCGGTCGAACGCACGCGGAATCGATCTCAAGCAGACATTGTAAGAGCTGCGGACGACGCGGCCAAAAACATACTATTGCGGGGCGGGAAGCGGATAACGTCAGAAGCGCTCATAGAAGCGCTGATGGAGCGTCGGCGGGCCTCGCTGTCTGATTAGCGACAGCATGGGGTAAAATGGCAGACGACTTCCCTCGCGATCGACCGCACATCCATCTTCGCGACAATGGTGTGCGGGAACGCTACCGGCGGCCCAACCAGAAGATTGAACCTCCTGCGTTGCCAGAGCGGGATCGAGCAGGTCATGCCACAGCGTTGGCCCAGGCGGTCGGCCAAGCGGTGCAAGCGGCGCGGCAGCAGATTGCGGCTCGCGATGCGAATCTGGCGATCGGAGTTCCCGGCTTCTATCTTGACATCGAGCTTCCGGCGTCCGAACGCGTTGGCTTGGATCAGCTCGCTGACCGGCGCCAGAAAATGGAAGTTGTCGCGGTCGCACGAACCGACCAACCCCGGTGACCCGCTTCGTGCTTCAGTCTTTGTCCCGGCTCGAGCCGAGAATTACTATCTGCGAAAGATCGAGGCTTATCGGAACTCCAACACCGACAAGGGTCGGCCACGCAATGAGCCGCTGATGCTCTCGTATCGAAACCGTGCGACTGGCGACGGCGCGGTCACTGTTCACAGACGAAGATCCGCTTTTTCCGCAGCAACCGAATGAGCAGGTCTGGTGGGAAGTTTGGCTACGCGAAGGAAGACGGGAGAATTTCGAGCGCATCGCACAGGCTCTGAACGTCTCCCTGCGCGCCCATGCCGTGAAATTTCCCGAGCGGGAGGTCATGCTGGCGCTATCCGACGTCGCAACATTGGATAGGCTTGTCGCGCACAGCGACGTCGTGGCCGAACTCAGGCGTGCCAAAGATACCCCTTCTTTCTTCATGGGTCTCGGCGGCGCCGAACAACGCGCCTGGAGCGATGAGCTTCGCAATCGGGTAACGCCGCCGGGTAACAGCGACGTTGCAATTTGCCTGCTCGACAGTGGCGTGCGGCGAACCCATCCGCTTGTCGAGCCGGCCCTCGCCGTTGAGGATTGGCATACGATCAATCCCGCGTGGGGGGCGGACGATACGCCGACGTGGCAGGGACACGGCACCCGCATGGCGGGCGTCGGGCTATATGGCGATCTCGTCCCCGATGCTTGCCGGGAGCGATCCGGTCGTTCCATCGTTTCGGCTGGAAAGTGTCCGGATCCTGCCACCGGCGGAATTTGTCAACGATCCGGAACTCTACGGGGCGATCACAGGTGAGGCGATCGCGCGGGCCGAAATCCAAGCGCCAACATCGCCGTCGCGCGATCGCGATGGCGGTGACCAGTGCCAATCCCGCGCGCGGTAGGCCGACATCGTGGTCCGCGGCGGTGGATCAACTCTGCTTTGAAGAAGGAACAGCGGCGCCTGATCATTTTGTCGGCCGGCAATATTGCGGACGATCTGACACCGGACGATCACCTGACGCGAAACGATCTTGAGGCCGTCGACGATCCAGCCCAAGCATGGAATGCGCTGACTGTCGGTGCGTACACTGAAAAAGTAGACATCATCGATCCCGATTTCGCGGGATACGTCGCGATCGCGCCTGCGGGCGAGCTATCTCCGAGGAGCCGGACGTCGGTGGTCTGGGATCGCCAATGGCCGGTGAAGCCGGACGTCGTGTTTGAAGGTGGCAATCTCGCGCACGATGGTGCGCTTCCGGGCGAACCGATCGATGACCTACAGATCCTCACAACCCATTTTCGGCCGGAGATTCGCCATTTTACGACGATCGGCGATACGAGTGCGGCCACTGCCCATGCAGCACGCATGGCCGGCTGCAATCCTAGCGGCGCGCGCGGGCCTATGGCCCGAAACAGTGCGTGCGCTGATGGTACATTCGGCCGAATGGACACCGCAGATGCGGGCGCGCATCGACGCATGTAATGGCGCAAGGGGCAGATTCAGGCGCTCGTGCGCCGGTATGGCTATGGTGTGCCCGACCTTAGCCGGGCTCTCCTTTCGACTCTCAACGACCTGACGTTGATCGTGGAAGATAAGCTGCAGCCCTTTCAGCGCCAAGGGAGTGCGGCGGCCAAGACGCGCGACATGAAATTGCATCGGCTGCCCTGGCCGAAAGATGAGCTTCGTAGCTCTCGGTGACGCGCAGGTTGAGATGCGCGCGACGCTGTCATACTTTATCGAGCCCAATCCCGGCGAACGCGGTTGGACACGTCGGCACCGCTACGCTTCGCACGGCTTGCGTTTCCGGGTGAAGCTGGCGACCGAGAACGTCGACGAGTTTCGCGCCCGCATCAATCAGGCCGCTCGCGATGAAGAGGAGGGCGCGACCGGGCGGGGGCGGCGAGGAATGGTTGCTGGGCACCTTCCGCGATCGCGGATCTCTCCACGCGGATTTCTGGTCTGGGAGCGCTGCCGATCTGGCCGAGCGCGACGCGGTTGGTGTGTTCCCTGTCGGCGGGTGGTGGAAGGAGAAGCCCTACCTTGAGCGCTTCGATGGCATGGCCCGATATGCTTTGATCGTGACCATTCGGGCACCGGGCTCCAACGTCGACATCTTCACGCCGGTCGAAACAGCCCTCGCCGTCCAAACCGTGGTCGAGACATGATATCGACACGTCTCTGCCAAACACCTGATCGCTCCGACCCGTCATGCCGGCACGGTCGTTCAGGCACTGTGGCACCTCGGCTCGGTGCTAGCGGCCGACGCTCGCGTCGGCGCCCTCCGGCTTGCCGGCGAGCGACAAGAAAACGCTCGCCACGAGTGCCGTTCAGGCGCCCGCCTGGATGCAGCCGACACTCGTCTCTATCGCCAACACCTCCGGTGCGGTCGATAGATAAGTTCGCCCGTCTCGACGAGTGAATGAATGACCGAACCTCACGTTAAATTTGACGTTTCTGCCATCCTTCGCAAATGGCCCTCGCTGAATAATGCGCGTCGCGATGACGGCACGGGCCCATACATGGTGGCTGAAGGAACGCTGGGGGCGTGCATACGGGAGTTCATTGCCAAGCCTGAACCGACGCGTCACTTATATGAAATCCATACGGCGCCGCAGCCCCCACTAATTACCGAGGTCTTATCGGCCGCGCACGTCATTCAACTCGCACGTCTGCGAGATTTTCTCTGACCCACCGCGACGCGGCGTGACGGCCTCGCAATCCAGCTCGACACGATGACGGCCGCCCCCACCGTCTTCCGGCTGCCCGCATTGCCTGATTACGTGCTGACATCGTCTCGGCCGAAATGATTTTTCAAAAACACGGGATTACGCCCGTTCTCCACACAACTCGTTGCCAGGCTGGAGTTACGCAAGGCGACCGGACCAGGGCGGTATCGGGTGTGAGGATCCGGTAGACCCAGTAAGTGCTGAGCTCAACCGCGAAGCAGATGCCGGTAGCCATGTTCGGTCATCCAGCGGGCACGAGCGAGGTGTGTTTCCCAGGCGCGCCGGGCGCGCTCGGGCTCGCGGTCTGGATCGAGATGCAGCACGAACCGCGCGACCTCGGTCCAATCGGCGCCGTTATCTTCGGCGTCGAGCAGGCGCAGATAGGTGACCAGATGCAGTTCGTCATAGCCCGTTAGATCCGATGCACTCGGCGCTTCATCGGCGATATCCGGGTCGTGTGGTGGCTTCCGCATGGAACAAAGTCGCTGGCAAGGTTCTTGCGACCGAAGCGTAGGCCAGTTGCTGCACCGGCGGATAGATCCTGATTGCGCACCACGTGGTGCCTAACTGCCACCGCGCCAAGGCTTGACTTACAATGCAACTGCATCACGTCGGAAGGTGCCGCAACCCCGGAACAATCATGGCGAAACGGCCGAAGTCCTCAAAATCACTGCGATCATCACAGAGCGCGACCAGCCGGCGCTCGGCAAGCGCGATCAAAGATGTTTCGTGGCTCCCCGAGGGCACCGTCGTGATCGCGAAGAAAGAACCTCGGGCTGATGACGGCGATTTGGTGATCGGGAGGTGTCTCGCATTCCACACACGCGACATGGCGATACATTCCGCGCGGTTTTGGCCGGTGCCTCGCTCGCTGGTGTTGCGCGGCCAGGCCCTGGTCAAGGGCGTTAGGATCGATCTCGATGCGCCGCTCCCGGACGACAAGGCGTAAGCGACGACACGGCGCAACCAGATGAGCTTCACCGTTCATGCTCCGCCGCTTCTCGAAGCGCGGCGGCACGGAGTTGCGCGAAATTCGCTTCGACCTCGGAATCATCGAGATCGGGCCGGTATCCGCCAGCGCCTGGCGCACCTTCTCACGAAACCAGCTGAAGTAAGCTGTTGCTCACGAGCTCGAACGGAAGCATGCTTTCGTTGGCCGTGCGCGTCAGCGGGATCCGCAACGGCGTCGGCCAACCGTCAGACCCATGTTCTCCAGAACCGCGGGTGGCTTTTTCCTTTACGTCTGCATCGATGCGGGTTTGGACTATGTCATGCGAAGCCATAGCGACCTCCTTTGTTCGCCTCTAACGTAATTCATTGGAACGACATACGCTTGAGGCATCACGGCCTCGTCGACCGGGGACGAGAAGAGCGGCCAAACGGCCCCACCTTGCGGTGGGGCCGAGATGTCGGAACCGTCAATCTCGGTTCGGCCGGGACCAGATGAGCTGGAGGCTCTCCTGGCCTTCGACCTCAAGGGAGGCGTAGATCGGAGCCGGGAAGCTCGGGTCGTCCAGCTTGACCGAGAGATAGTCGCGCTCGGTATCCTTGGCGGTCTTCTGCCAGGCCGCGCCCAGCTCGACGTTGCCGGCGAAGATGCGGAAGTGCGGGCCCTTGTCGGACGGGGTCTCGACGCGGACCGCTTGGCCTTGGCGTTGAGGGTGAGGGTACGGACGGTGCCGGTGAAGCCGTTGCCGTTCGAGGTGAAGGTGCCGATGGTCGCCATTGTCGTGTCCTTTCAGTTTCCGGCCGCGCCCATCGCGGCCTCGATGGCTGGCGACAGACCGGAGGCGATCGACCCGCACCCCGAGAGGGGCCGGCACGATAGTAGAGGGCAGCCAGGGCTCGACTTTCTTGATTTCCGCGAGGAATGGACGCGCAGCGGCCAGGGGAAGAAAGTCGCGCCCGGCTGTTGCGGGGTAAGAGCGAGGCGGCGTGCAGCGGCGACGCCCTTCGGTTAGACATGCCAAATCGAGGACGCCGTGGGCGAGCCGGATGAAATGCCGGTGGGACACGATGGCGGATGGGTCCGCACACCTCAACATGACATGCGAACGATCATGCACTCACGACCAACCGCGCCTAAGCCCGGTGCTAAGTCGTGGCGAGCGTGAGCTGACGCCGCGGGATGTGCTTGATCACAAAAGCATTTGGGAGCCAGGGTGCGAACACCAAAGGCATCCGACAAATCTCCGGTCTCCGGCGGGTACCCCTCCGCCCGAAGCCCGAGCATTGGCCTGCAAAAGGGACACAGCTCTGGTTTCAGGGAGACCGTCCGGAGCCGGACTCATCGTCATCGCTAAGTGCGTCTGGAGTGCGCGGGATGATCAACTCGCACGTGCCACGACACGCCCGGTCAAGGCGTCCCCTTCGATCACGAGGTTAGCGACGCGCGTCCCGTAGATACTGCGGGCCAAGGGCCCCCGCTGCGATACCCGACGACGTCGCCGAAAGGGGTGACGACATTTTCCAGGAAGTTAGGGGCATTCTTTTGACGGGAAAAGCCCAGGACGTCACGTTGGGGTGCAATGCAGCAGCCGTCGCCATCGTGCAGATAACGATTCTTGCATCGTCGGATCGATTCCGATCTGGTAGCGGTGCCGAACGGCATTTCGCCGTCGGCGATGAAAGGGGGTATTGCTATGACGATCAAAACATTTTTCACGATCATTGCCGTTCTTGCCCTGGTGCATGGTGTCGGTTTTGTACTGGCTCCGGAACAGGTAGCCGCCAGTTATGGAATGGCAACATCGGCTTCAACCGTGCTTATGTCGCGATTATTCGGTGCAGCACTGATGGGATTGGGTCTGATTTTCTGGTTCGCCCGGACCAGCTCTTCGGAGTCCGTGCGCAGCGTGTTTATCGCTACCATCATCGGCAACACCGTCGGGTTGATCGTAGTTGTCTTGGGGACCTCGGCAGGTACCCTGAATTCAATGGGATGGGTTGCTGCTTTAATCTATCTGTTCGGAGCAGCGGGGTCTGGCTACTTCGTGACGACTTAATCACCTCAGCTGTCATCGCGCTAAGTTGAATATCCTTCGAATTTGAAAGCCGCCTTCGGGCGGCTTTTTGTTTGGCAGCACGCTTAACGCCGCAAGTAGTCGATGCCGGCAGGTCGGCTTTTGGCCACCGAAGGGGGTCTAGCCCAACTGCCAGCGCGGCATGCTTTGATGCACCTGCCAAAAACAACATAGGGGGACCAGATGCGATACCTGGTATTGGGCGCGGGGGCGCTCGGGGGATATTTTGGCGGAATGCTGATCCAGGGTGGGGCCGATGTTACATTTCTCGTCCGGCCACCGCGCGCGGCCCAATTGAAGCGCGAGGGACTGATCGTCAAAATGCAGGATGGCGGCGAACTCCGTACACAAGTTAAGACTGTTCAGCAAGGCCAGCTTGAAGATACCTACGATGTCGTTCTGCTTGCCTGCAAAGCTTACGATCTTGATGGCGCCATGGACGCCGTTGCGCCGGCAATGGGCACGGATAGCGTAATCGTACCCCTGCTAAACGGTATACGACATATGGACGTTCTTTCGGAGAGGTTTGGTGCAGAGCGGGTGTTGGGCGGGCTCACGGTCATCAATGCCGCCTTGATGGCGGACGGAACGATCCAGCAGAGTCAGCTGCGGATCAATATCAACGCCATAGGAGAGCTCGACGGCCGCCTATCCTCCCGATCCACCGCAATTAAGACGGCGCTGGAAGCGGGGGGCATTCCAGTCCAGATCAGGGACAACATCCTTGCGATGATGTGGGGGAAATTTTTCGGTTTTGTCTGTAACGCAACAATAGCATCCTTGACCAGGTCGCGGGCTGGGAGCGATCGCAAGATCAGCTTACGGAGCGTCCTTTGTTTCTGCCGTGATCGAGGAATGCACGCGGGTCGTGACGGCGGCAGGATATCCGCCTGTCCTCCTTTCGGTTCCGACACGCGGGTCAAATTTCCGCGGTCTTTTCTCAACCGGACTCGGCCTATGGGCCGTCCATGCTGATCGATATGGAGGATGGTCGGCCCACCGAAGGTGAACACACTATCGGCGATCTTGCGGAACATGCGGTGCGGGTGGGGGTAGCGCGCCGCTTCTTACCGCCGCGCGATGCGCTCTCCAGACCTACGAAATCAACCGTAGCAAGCCAGGTTAATCGCCCCACGTACGCTGGTGCCCCCCCGAGCCATGAAAGCGTTGCCTCATATTGCAGGAATTCTTGGCGCATGCCTCCGTTGGAGGGGGCCGCGTTATCGCGCAACAGGGCAACGGCTACCAGGCGACCGTAACATTCCCGGACCGCGTCTCGATAGCTCGGAGGAAACCTACCTGACCATCATGGAAGCCATAGCCGCCGCGGCGATCAAGTTGCTCTACATGCCCGAGCGTTTGGCGACGCTCGATCGAACAGGCGCGTGATCAGCGCCTGTTGGCACCCAGCACGTCGCAGCGGCACGCGAGCGGTGCGCACCAGCAAATGAGATCGCGGCCGCGCAGCTCATCGAGCGCATTCATGAGCGCGGGTTGCGCGACGATCCACGCGCGATATTTCTCGATGACCTCGGCGCGGGAGCCGTCGCGTCCGATGACGAACGGGTTGCCCCATTTGCTCGGGCGGCCGATGTAGAGCTGCGTCGCGCTCGAGCGCTTGCCGACTTTCCGCGCGTTCAAGACCTTGCACATGATCGTTCTCCTTTCCGCTCACGCTCGAAGGCCCCGCCTCGCGGCGGGGCCTTCTTGCGCGACCGCTCAGTCGCGGTTCGGACGAGACCAGATGAGCGAGTGGCCTTCCTCGCCTTCCACCTCGACCAGCGTGGCGTAGATCGGAGCCGGGAAGCTCGGGTCGTCCAGCTTGACCGAGAGATACTCGCGGTCCGTGTCCTTGGACTTCTTCTTCCACGCGGCGCCGAACTCGATGTTGCCGCCCGCGAAGATGCGGAAGTCGCGGGCCCTTGTCCGAGGTGCGCTCGGCCGGAACGATCTTGGCCTTCACGTTGCCGAGAGCGAGGGTCTTGACGGTGCCCACGAAGCCGTTGCCGTTCAAGGTGAAGTTGCCGATGGTAGCCATGTTCGTGTCCTCTTTCGTTTCTCGGGCCGCGACCATCGCGACCTCGATGGCTGTCGATGACCGGAGGCGATCGGACCGCACCCGAAGGGCCGCCACGCAGTAGAGGGCAGCCAGGGCGAGGCTTTCTTGTCTCGCGAGGAATGGGCGCGCAGCGGCCAGGGGAAGAAAGCCGAGACACGGCTGTTGCGGGGTTAAGATCGAGGCGGAGCGAAGCGACGACGGCCTTCGGTTAGACATGCCAAATCGAGGACGCATTGGGCGCGTCAAGCCGAACGATGGGGACACGACTGAGCGACAGGCACGCCACACCGTGATGGCGACGACCCGGGCGCACGATGAAGAGACCCGCGCATGCACCGCGTGAAGGTTTCGCCGGCCCAGCGACCCGAGGAGCCACGACGACGCCGATCGCAATGCACCAGCCTCGGCCGCCCAGGAAGACCGCGACCAGGGACAGACCGACATCTCGGACAGCCAGCGACCCGCGCCGGCCCATCTCGCCGGCATGGCTCGGTCAGAAGGCAGCAACGACCGCCATCTCCGGTCGCCGACCATCGGCACAACGATGCACGCAAGAAAGCGCCCCGCCGCGAGGCGGGGCCTTCGTGTTCCTGAGAAAGGTGAACGATCAAGCGCAAGCGTCCGACGCAGAGATGGCAGCGCTCATCATGCCGCCTCGTCGATCTCTGCCGGCTTCGGCTGAAGCTCGTGCAGATAGGCGACGGCGCGTTGCGCATGCGCGGCCGCCGAGAAGATGAAGCGCTTGTCGTTGGACAACACCTCCAACCACGACGCGAGGTAGCTCGCATGATCCGGCCGCGGCTCGAGTTCGGGAACGATCCCGAGATCCGCGCAGAGGAAGCATGCTGCCAAGCTCGGCGACCAGTTCTTCGCGCGCGCGTTCGCTGCGATCCTTTGCGTAGCGGCTGAGATCGCGATTGGCGCGATGCGCGGGCGCGGTCCAATGCACGCTTTCATGCGCCAGACGTGCGACATAGCTCTCGGCGTCGCGGAAACTTTCGATCGGCGGCATCTGGATGTGGTCGGGCGAGGGCGCGAAGAACGCCTTGTCGCCGCCATGCCGGATGGTCGCGCCGGTGTTGGCGAAGAAAGCGTCCGCATGCGCGATGCGCTGCGCCGGCGCGATGGTCGGAGCCGGCCGACCGTAATAGTGATCCGGCAGGCCTCGATCTGATCGACGCAAAAGACCGTATAGGCGCGCAGGAACGGAATGTCGCGTTCGACTTCGTCGCCATGCTCATCGGTCTCGGTCTTGGTGATCCTGTTTGCATAGACCACCATCGTTCCGCGTCTCGCCTTTGCGGACGTGACCGCCGAGTTCGAGCGACTGCTTGAACGTCATCCAGATCGGCGACGTGAAGCCGCGCGCGACGGCTTCCGACCAGAGCAGCACGACGTTGATGCCCTGATAGGGCATGCCGTTGTGGCGCAGCGGCCGCGTGATGCGGCCAGCCGTGTTGGCCGCGTTCCATGGCTTGACCCAGGGCCGCACGCCGCGTTCGAGATCGGCGACGATGCGATCGGTGATGCGCGCGTAGATGTCGGCGCGCGGGTTTTCTTCCTTCCTGCTCATTATCATGACCTCCGTTGGGAGGCCGCGCCCGTCGCGGCCCCTCACGGGGTCCGCCACCGCGGCGGGCGCCGAGGCGCTCGCGCACCCGACAGGGCCGCAGCGCAGCGAAGGACGGCGAAGCCGTTGCGCGGGCACCGGTCCGGCGCAGGACCACGGACCGGGAGGGGCCGCGACTGGCGAGCGATTCGTGGTCACTTGTCTTGGTTGCATTGCCGCCGCGACACGAAAAAGGGCCGGTCTCGCAGGACCGGCCCGTCGGTGGTTGCGAGGTGTGAAGAGGGCGGGGCCGAAGCCCCGCCTTGACGGCTAGTCGAACGCCGCCATCTGCGCCTTGGCCGCCTTCCGGCCGACGGTTTCGCCGGCGTGTTCGACCTGACGCTCGAAGGGCTTCCAGGCTTCGCCGACGACCTTTTCGTAGGCGGCGACGGCGCCCTCGGCGGCCATGCGAAGCGCGTGAGCCTGCACGCCCATGTCGGCTGCGAATTCGCGCTTGCGCTGGGCCTGGCTATCGAAGCCGACCGGACCGTCGAGGTCCTCGTCGCGGCTGTCGTTGGCGAGCTTGGCGGTCGCATCTCGCGCCTCGGTGACGGCGCGGGAGTAGAACTGGCCGGCGCCGTGGGCCGAGCCGACATAAGCGCCGACGATCCGTTGCAGGTGGATCTGCATGGCGCGTTCGCTCAAGCCCGTCCTTGAGCGCGTCGGCGGTCTCGATGATGAGCCGCTCGTGCAGATCGCGGATGCCGTCGCTGTCCAGGATCGCGAGGCCGAAGCTTTCGGAGATGCGGTGCGCCTGGGCCGAGTCGGGGCAGGCGAGCCGGACCATTTCGAGAGTGGTGCCGCGGCGAAGCGGGATGACGCGGGCGGAGGCGCGAGGGGAACGGGCAGTCTTGGTCATGGTGAGATCCTTTCTCGGTTTCGCCTTGGGAAGCGATCGGGCCCTCTGGCCGTCGCTCCCTCGGGTGCGGTCGACCAGAACCGGCGTCGAGCGGGCCGCTTCAGGGGGCGGCGGCTGCCAAGGCGAGCATGGGCGGGTTGCGGACGAGCGGGCCTTCAGGCCTGCGAAGGACGCGGCCTCCCATGTCGAGACGGCGGTCGCCGATCGCTTGCGACTTGCCCTTGAAGCGGACCGCGGCCGGTTCAGACCGCAGCACAAACCGAGGGAGTGACGGCCAAGGGGCAAGCCCGCCGCCGAAACCGTGAGCGGTCTTGTGAGACCGCCGCGCTCTCTACGGCGACAGCACGTTTCGCACGCGCCGCTTACGCTCCGATTGGTGCGGCCCTCCGCCTCCTCAACGCTACGCAGCAGAAACGCGATGGCGCGTTCGCAACTCGGCGATCGCCCTCTCCTGCCGATCGAGCTTGCGCGTGAGAGCGTCGATTTCGCCGCGACGGGCCAATGTGAGCTCCGCGACATGCGCCTGAAACAGCCGCTCATCGGCGTTCGTCCAGCTCGATGCGCCACGGCCGTGGCTGCCGGCGCTTCGCGCGATCGGTGACCGTCATGCGTTCGGCGCGTGCTGCGATCTGACGCTCGATGATGCCGAGATGGCGACTGCGTCTCGGCTTGCGCGTCTTCCATGCGCGTGAGCAGGACGCGTTGTTCCGGGGGCTCGATCATCGCACCGTCCCCGTGGGCCATAAAGGGAAGGCCGACACGTCCGGCATGTAGTCATCCGGGAGCGAGACCGGGCGATGGATGATGCAATGTCGTCGCCGGCGATCGCCCAGTCGATAAGCGCCGAATTGTTGCCGGCATGCTTGCGCATATCCGGCGTCGAGGATGCCGTTGAGCGCGTCGGCGATGGCGCTCTCGCGGACAATGATGCGCCTGCACGAGGAGATTCACGGCGACAAGGTAGGCCTTCATGACTGAATCTCCTTTCTGTCGGCGGTCGACCGGGTGAGGTTCCGGCGCGTGGATGGAGAGCCGCACGGCGCGCTTCCAGGCGTCGGAACCGGTGAAATGCCGTCTAAGCCGCGGGATGCCAGACGACGAGGATGCGGCGTGACGCCGTCCTCGTCGGTGGCCGCGCGCCAGCCGAAGGCTTTGGCGATGAGGCGCCAGGGCATGGGTCACCTCCATCCGACGAAGTTCGAAGGACCGTCGTAGAGACGGTGGCGCGCCTCATTGATGACGAAGCCGAATCGGCCGACGTGATATTCGTCCGACGGAACGAGATAGCGGCGCTGCTCGGCGGCGCGGCGATCGCCGCCGAGCGTGGCGACGCATTCCGTCATGCCGCGATGATGGTCCGAGCGGATGGCCGAGATCACGATCCAGTCGGAGGCATGATCTCGCTCGAAGTCGCGGCGATCCTTCTCGTGAGATTCGTCCCGGCAGAAGCGGACGGCCGTGAATCGCCTCCCATGCGTCGGGATACCAGTCGCGGATGGTCTGATCGGCGCAACGCCGTTCGTAGTCGGTGAACAATTCCGGAAGCGCTTGCGCGACGGCCGCCCAGGCGCAGTCCTCCTCGTACCAGCCGCCCCGCGCGCGAAGGGCAGGGTGGACCTTCGCATTGTGCGCAGCATCGAGATGAAAGCCGCCGTGTCCGGCGGTCGAGTGGGAGACGACGCCGTCCGCATAGACGGTCGCGCACTGCGAAGCGCCCCAAGGCGTGTTCGCGCCGGTGCGGATTTCCCGACGCCCGAGGGCGGCGCGCTGGCGCTGGTGCTCGGCATTCTCATGGACGCGGCGCGGAAGGCGGCTTCGTCTGTCGAGTTCGCCGCCATGACCGTAGAAATCGGCGCGTGACCATTCTTCCATCGGCCGCGACAGCCGCCAGGCCGAAGCGAGATAGATACCGGCCGTTCTTGGCCGGCATCATCGCGAAGGCGTTGTCGCCGACCTTGGCGACGAGAAGCCCGTCATGGGTTCGGGCAAACAAAACCCCCGCCAAGGCGGGGGTGGGATTGTTGGCCTGATCGGAGGTTCGAGGCGCGGTCATGCTGCCCTCCCTTCGCCAGATCCTGCCGCCGTATCGTCATCGATGACCTCGTCGAGCACGGCATCGGAATAGCGATGCGAGGCGAGCCAGGCTAGCGCTGCGGGGCGATCGGCTGCCAGATGGAGAAGCTCGGCGCGTCCACCAGTGCGATCAAGAACACGCACCATCCCGGACTTCGGCCGTTCCATCGATGGTGAATGCCAACGGCGAACCCACGGAAAAGGTCTTGAAGACCTTGAGCACCACGACGCCGGCGCTGCCGAAGTCGCCTTGGTGCAGCGTGAAACTCGCCGGTGTCGTGTGGTTGCCGACCGTGTGAGGCTCGGCTTTGCGGACGAGGCGTCCGCCATTGTTGTTGTTCTCCCAGGCCGCAAGCTTGTGCTTGAATCGCTGCGGCGGCCGCGGCGTGCCGTCCGAATAGCGGATGAGCGAGCCGAGCGGCGCTTGGTCATAGATCGATTGCGCGGACATGATGTCCTCCTGTCGGTGATGGAGAAGCAGAACCGCCGCCGGCTCGGAGCCGGCGGCGGAGATCGTTCGAAGAAGGTAGGACCGGCCGCTATTCGGCGGCTTCGGCGAAGCCAGCGGGCGTACTCGTCCTCCGCCTCCGTGATCCTCGGCTTGCGCGTCGGTCTCTTCCGACGGTCGTCATCGCTTCAGTCATCTGGGATTCCGTGTCGCCGGCGAAGCGCCCAACCCACGTTGTGACGTTCTCAAGTCGGCGGGGCGAACAGCGCGCTCGGATGAACGAACCGGCCGTCCGCGAAGTGCTTGACGAGCTCGGCCCTGCGTGTCCTTCGCGCGCGGACGAGGCAGGACGGACGTGCCTCGCAGGCGCGCCTCGAGCGCGGTGCGCGAGAGGCAGGACAGAAATTCCTCCGTGCCCATGTTCGGCAGGAAGGTGTCCGCGCCGATCGCTTCGCCGGCGATGCGCGCGACGACGCCGCTGTCCGAGCGGTTCTCACGGCACGACAGGACATCGCATCAGGACAGCACGGGCGACCTGGTGCAGGGTCTCCCGGTCGAAGTCGAGCTTGCCCTCCTGGGCGATCAGCCGGGCGGCGTGTCGCTCGACCCGTGCATGGCCGTAGGGATTGTCCGATGCACCCGAGGCGATGCTGACGTTCTGACCGGCGAAGGCAAGAACGAGCAGGGCAAGAAGCGTGTCCTCCTCGATCGGCGCACGGCCGAGCGCTTCGTGCAGCGCATCGGTGCGAATGTCGCCGATCATCTCCATGCCCTTGCGCGTCACCTCTGGCCGTGGCTTCGCCACCGCGGCATCGCGTCGTCGCCTCCGGCCGGGGCGCCCTTGCCCGTCTTCTTCTTCGGCTTGCGGGCACCCGATAGGCGACCGTCTCGACCTTGCCACTGCGGTCGAGATACATGCCGGTGTGGTCGGATTTGCCAGGCTTGCCATAGACGCGCTCAGCCTTCGGCGGCAGTTTCGGCTGGCCCCACTCGTTGACCTCGATGATGGCGCCACGCTTCGGCAGATGATTGGCCATCCACTCGTGCTGGGCGCCGAGAAAGGCCTCGACATCGGTCGTGTAGCGGCTGTCCTCGTCGGCCGGCGCGAACAGGTCCTCCTGCCAGACGATGCCATAGGCCTTGGCGAGATCATCGTCGAAGCTCGCATCGCGCGCGTACATCCGCGTCTTCGTCAGCGCCCGCGCGACGCTCATTCCAGGAGACGCTGCGGATCTGGCCTTCCTCGGCTTGTGTTTCTTCCAGACCTCGCCCTGTTCCTCGTCGAGTCGCGGCAGCGATGGTGCGCAGCTGCGTTCGCTCGGGCATATCGCCCTTGGCCATCTGGTCGAGCATCGCCGGCAGGACGTTGGCGAGAAGTCGAAGCTTGCGGACCTGGCGCACGGGCTAGGCGAGCGCGATGCGCGATCGATTCCTCGGTCCAGCCGAGCGCCACCAGCCGCTCGATCGAACGCCACAGGTCGACCGGGTTCAGCGGCTCACGCGCGACATTCTCGACGAGTGGCGCGCATCGCGTCCTTGTCCGTCTTCGGAGATCGGCGACGAGCACCGCGATCTCCTCAAGGTCAGCGGCGATCGCCTGCGCAACGCGGCGATGCCCGGATTGATGTACATAGCCGTTGCCGCCGTCCTGCTCCGGCGAGATGACCGGGCGGCTGGACGATGCCGACCGCCTTGATCGTGGCGAGCAGCAAGGCGTCGGCCTGCGGTGTGAGACTTGGTGCGGCGCGTCTTGATCGGGGTTCTCCTTCAGCGCGCGCGGATCGACCATTATCAGTTTCATGGGATGTTCTCCATTTCAGGGGATTGTGGACCGCGCCGTCTCGGCGGTCCCTCTCGTCTTCTTTTCGAAGACCCCTTCCGGCCCGCAGGGCGGGCGGAGCGGCGCAACTGCCGGCGAGCATCCCTGCCCGGCAGGCGCGAGCGGGGCGCGTCAGCGCCTTGCGAGCCCGCCGTGGCTGGGATCGCGAGACGGTCGGTTGAGCGTCAGCGGCGCCGCTCCGACCGTTCTGCGAGCAGGTTTTCCTGCTCACGCAGCTCTTCGGTTTTCCTCGCCCTTCAACTGCACCGCTTCCTCACCGCTGGCGGCGAGATTCGCCTCAACCTCCGCAAGCTCGCGCGCGCTTGAGATCGAGTTCGGCAGCGAAGGCGAAGGCTTCGCCGACCCGCCCGCGATAGGAGGCAAGGCGCCGCTCGGCTTCGGCGAGACGCCGCCGGTAGTTCTCCTGCTCACCGTCGAAATTCGCCAGCGGCGTGCTCAAGACGAGCGACCGCGCCGAGCGGCGTCACGGTCATCGGGAGCTCGATCTCGAACTGTGCGCCGGTTCGCTGCAGCATGGTCACGTAGTGATAGCCGTCTCGGCCGATGCGCTCGCCCTCGAACGTGACGTCGAAGCCGCCGATCGAGGCGATCACCACGTCGTCTTCGTGCTGAAGCTGGACGAGGGTGAGAATCTCCTGCATCAAGCGCGCGACCAGCGAGCTTGCGCTCGTCGAAGCGCGTTCCCGTTGACGGCCATCGTGAAGGCCTCGCCACGCCGTCGGAACGAGACGGGCGATATCCTCCGCGATATTGCCGATCCGGCGCGTCGACATGCTCGATCTCGCGCTCGGCATCACGAATTTGCCGCCGGATCGCATGCTGATCGTCGATATGCGCCGCGTGCAGGCGTTCGAGGCGCGCGATCTCGGCCTCGAGCCCCGCCTTCTGCATCAGGCGCGGGTCGCCGGATGCGATCGCCTTGGCCATGGCGAACTGGTTCGCCTGGCCCTCGCCGAGGTCCTCGAGGCGCCGGACGCTCGTATCGCCTGACAGCGCGGCGGCGATGAAGCGGGCCTTGCGCTCATTGTTCTGCCACATGGTGGCGTCGAGGCTGCCGAGCGTCGCATAAGCGAAGATTTCGACCTCGTCATGCTGGTTGCCCTGGCGCACGATTCGGCCCTCGCGCTGCTCGATCTGCGACGGCAGCCACGGCACGTCGAGGTGATGGAGCGCCTTCGAGGCGAAGCTGGACATTGACGCCGGTGCCCATCGTGTCGCACGATCCGATAATGAAGCGCACCTTGCCGGCATTGAAATCGTTGAAGAGCCGCTGCTTGGCCTCGGACTTCTTGTGGTCCTGCATGTAGGCGATCTCGGACGGCGGCACGCCGAGACGGACGAGTTCGTCGCGGATCCAGCGGTAGGCCGAAAAGCCGCGGCGTGGCCTCGACGCTGATCGTGCCGAGATCGGAGAAAATGAGCTGGCCGGCGCCGGGCTTCTCGAAGGGCTCTGCCGTCCTTGCGCAGATAGGTCGCGTCGCCGGTCTCTTGCCAGATGCGAAAAGCATTGGCGACGAGGGCGTTGAGCTTGTTGCCCTCTTCATTCCCCTGTCCGGTATCGACGAGGCGCAGGTCGATCGCGGCGTGGCGGCCGTCGGTGATGACGGAGAGCAGGATATCGTCGCCCGGCTCCGGCGCGCGGTCGCGTTCCTCGATCGCCTTGATGCGCTCGTCGAGCAGGCGCTGATAGGCCTTGAAGGCGGCCGTCGGCTCGGCCGTGATGATCTGCCGCTTGCCGCCGGCGATCGCCGGCACCTTGACGTAGTCGCTGCAGATCGTCGGGCAACACGACGTCCGCGAAGGAGCGGAACATCGCGATCAGTTCGGGGACGTTGACGAACTGCGCGAAGCGCGTGACGGGGC
This sequence comes from uncultured Alphaproteobacteria bacterium, assembly GCA_963836765.1. Lineage (GTDB taxonomy): Bacteria > Pseudomonadota > Alphaproteobacteria > Rhizobiales > Xanthobacteraceae > Bradyrhizobium. Next base: position 41,068 of record CAWILG010000027.1, on the reverse strand, counting down.
GGTATTTGCCGGAGGGCTGCAGTTCGAGTTCGGTCGAGGTGTCGCCGAAGGTCGAGGCCCAGGCGTCGAATTCGTGCAGGCCGCGCTCCGCGAGCGCGGCGTGATCCATCAGCCGCTGCACGGTGAACATTTCGCCGAGCGTGTTGGTGATCGGCGTGCCCGAGGCCAGGACCAGTGCCCGCCCTGGATTCTTCATATCGAGGAAGCGGGACTTCACGTAGAGGTCCCAGGCGCGCTGCGAGCCGTTCGGGTCGACGCCGCGCAAGCGACGTCATATTGGTGGCGAAGGACAGCTTCCTGAACTCCTGCGCCTCGTCGACGATGATCTGGTCGATTCCGATCTCGGCGATCGTCAACAAATCGTCCTTGCGCGAGGCCAGCGATTCGAGACGTTCCTGATGACCCTCCTTCATCCGCTCGATGCGCTTGCGCGAGAGGCGGTCCTGCGCTGTCGACCTGGTCGAGGAGCTCCTCATAGGCCTCCAGCTCGTCCTGGATCATCTGCGCTCGAAGGCGGACGGGACGGGAATGAACTTGAAGGCGCTGATGGGTGATGATGATCGCGTCCCAGTTCGCGGTCGCGGCGCGCGACAGGAAGCGATGGCGCTTCTCCTTCACGAAATTGGTCTCGTCCGCGACGAGGATGCGGGCGTTCGGATAGAGCGCGAGAAACTCCCGCGCCGCCTGCGCCAGGCAATGGCCGGGCACGACGAGCATCGCCTTGTTGATCGAGGCCGAGCCGGCGCTGCTCCATGATCGCGGCCGCGATCGACAGCGTCTTGCCGGCGCCGACGGCGTGGGCGACGTAGGTGCTTCCGGAAGCGATGATCCGCCAGATCGCCCGCTTCTGGTGCCCATATAGAGAAAAGGCGCCAGAGGCGCCCGGGAGCTGCAGATGGATCCCCGTTGAAATGTCGGGGCACGATGTTGTTGAAGGTGTCGTTGTAGAGCCGGGCCAGCCGATCGGTTCGGTCCGGATCGGACCAGATCCAGGACTGAAACGCGGATCTTGATCTTGGCGAGCTTCTCCTTCGCCGCCTCCGTCTCGACGGTGTTGAGCACGCGCCGCTCGCTGTCGCCCTCCTTGATGGTGTCGAAGATCTGCGGGATCGACGAGTTGAGCGCGTCCGACAGCAGCTCGTCCGGCGTGGCGGCGATGGGTGCCCCATTCGGTGGTGCCGGCGGCCGCTCCATTCGAAGCTGGCGCGCATTCACGGTCCAGCACGCGAGTTCGGGCATGTGGTGGATGGTGATGTCGGCATCCATCGTCTCCTTCACGAAGGCGATGATGTCGGCGGCGGGAATCCAGGGCGCGCCGAGCCGGGCGGTGATGTCGGAGGGACGCAGGTCAGGCCGGCTGCACGCGCCCGAGCGCCGCGACGTTGCGCGCATAGGCCGGGTCGAGCGCCGGCGGCGGCCTCGCGCTGCGGCGAGCTTCGAGCGGACCGGCACCGGAGAGATAGGCGTCGGCTGTCTGCCACGCGCCGGTCGCGGGATCGCGGAAGATCGCGTCGCCGAGTTCAGCGATCACGTCGTCGACGTCCGCGGTGCAGAAGCTCGGCGATGTGATCGGGATCGACCGCGCCACGCTCGTTGAGCACGACGGCGAGCGCGTCGACGGCAGAGGTGATGACGGGCGCCGGTGGCGGCGCGATCACGCGCTCGGTGAAGATCGGCCCGGGTTTCGCCGTGTCGGTCTCGAGGTCATAGTCTTCGATCGAGGCGACGAGCCAGCAATCCGGGTCATCCGCGAACGGAGCGAGATTGGGCCGGCGGTGCGTCTCGCGCACTTCGCCGGTCTCTTCGTCCTCCATCGACGATACGACCGTGGTGTTGATCGGCCCGAAGTCGCGGACGAAAGAGCTCCAGGCGATGCGCAACCGGACCTGCGCCTGCTTCCACGGCTGGTCGGTCTCCTGGCACTTCAGGATCTCGCGCACGGCGTCGCGGATCGGGATCAGCTTGCGGATGATCCGCGCATGCTTGGCGAAGACGCCGTCGGCGATTCCTGCCCTTCTTCACAGGATGATGACGGCCGTGCCGTCGACCATCTGCATCAAGGCCATGTTCTTGCCGACGAAATAACTTCCTTCGCGGATGCTGACGCCGTGCCGCGGTTCGCGTACAACCGTCTGCGTCTCGTCATCATCGAAGCCGGTCGTCTCCGGCGTCGCCGTCGTAGATGGCATCCGGAAGATGGAGGATGGCGGCGGCGAGCGCGTCTTCGAGCATCGACTGCCGGGCGCGGCACGCAAGTGTAAGTCTCGCCGTAGGGGCCAGACGCCGAGCGCGTGCTCACCGAGCACCATTTCCGGATGTTCGGCGAAATAGCGGTTGACCCGGATAGCGCCCTCGTCCTCGGTCGCAGGCGGACTTCGGCGAGATCGAGCCAGGCGTCGTCGCCGGGAGCATCGCCATCGCGGCGCTTCCGGAAGAACAGGATGTCGACGCACGACGTCGGTGCCGGCGTCGGCGCGGAAGCTGCCTTCGGGCAGGCGGATCGCGCCGACGAGATCGGCCATCGCCGGCGATCTGCTCGCGCGCGGACGCGTCCGCCTTGTCCATCGTGCCATGCGATGTGACGAACGCGGCGAGGCCGCCGGGCTTCAGCCGGTCGATCGCCTTGACGATGAAATAATCGTGCAGCCGCAAGGCCGAGCGACGCGGAACGCGCGGTCGCTGCGCACCGTGCGATCGGAAAACGGCGGATTGCCGATCGCGAGATCAAAGTGCTGGCGGAGTTCGGTCCGTGCGAAGTCCTCGTTGATGATCGTGGCGCGAGGCTGCAGCAAGCCTGCGATGCGCGCGGTGATCGGATCGAGTTCGACGCCGGTGACATGGCACGCCGCGCGCAGACTCTCCGGCATCAGCGCCGGAAACAGGCCCGTGCCGATGCCGGGCTCGAGCACACGGCCGCCGCGAAAGCCGAGCCGCGCTACGCCGCCCAGACCGCGCGCACGATGTATTCGGGCGTGAAATGGGCGTACTGGGTGCAGCGGGCGAGCGAGGCGTAGTCCGCCGCGCCGACCGCCAACTCCAGTCGCCGCGCCGATCTCCTCCCAGCCGTCGCGGAACTCATCCTCGCCCGGACGCCTGAAAACGCCGTTGGCGAGCTCGGATGCGCCGAACCCGGTGAAGCGAATGAGTTGCGCCTGTTCGTCGGCGCGTGGCGGAACGCTGATCGGCCTCGATCGCGCCGCAAGCCGGATCGCCGCGAGATTGTCGCGCGCCCGGTCCCGCCAGGACTTCGCAAGGCCGCGCGTTCCAGCGAGGTAGAACGTCTCGCCCCTAGCTCGGCTGGTGGGTCGATCAGCGGGCGGTTCTATACGCGCGACCGCCGGAGAGGTGCGGCGGCACGATCGAGTGCCGTCGCCGTCGGTTTCGAAGGTGGTGGAAAGCCGTGACGCCGAGGCCGAGGCCCGAAGAGAGCGAGGTGTTGCCGAAGAGATCAAGCGTAAAAGGATCGTGTTGCGCCATGAAGAGGCTCCTGTCGAACGGGCGCACGCGAACGTCCCGCCGGCAGCAGGCCCGGCAGGCGACGCGATTGCGTGAAGGGGAGGGGGAAGGATCGGCTCTGAGCGGACGTCAGAGCCGGAACGTGCGGACGAGATGTTGATGCCTGGCGTGGCAGGCCGAGCATTTCGCAATAGAAGCGCTTGCGCGCCTGCTTCAGCGCCGGATCATGGCGGTGTTGTTTTGCGATCCGCGATCGCGCGGCGCGCACGACGACACGCCAAGGGGCGTGAACGTAAACGCCGAGGCGGGAATAGGTCGCTTCCATGGACGGAATCTCCTCTCGTTCACGCCGCGACCGGCTGTGGCAAGTGACGCAGCTGCACGGGCAGCTTGGCAGATACTTCGTCGTCCGTGAGATCGTCGAGCAGTTTCAGGACGGTGCCTCGACCACCGCAATAGACGAGAACGGTCCGCTTGCCGCGCATGGCGCGCAGGCCAGCGCTCGCCTGCATAGCCGCGATAATCGTCATGCGTGCTCGACCAGATGTGCTCAAGCCGCTCTTCGCGCGTCATGGCGCGCACCGGCCGGGTCTCGCGGTCGATGATCGCGGCCTTCATGCGATCCGGCGAGCCGCGATCGGAAAGGTCGCAATAGCCGTGGAAACCAGCGCGCGCGGCCATCGATCGAGAGCGCGAAGAAGATGCTGGTGACGCTGCCAGTCATGTATTCGCTGCATCGCGAACATGTCGCCGCGCATGAACAGCGGCGGCAGGATCTCGAGCATATAATCGTGGTCGCGCTCGGCGATCTCGAACCACTCGCCGGCAAACAGATCGCCCGCATCGCCGTCGGCCACGGCGGATGCGCCGCGATGGCGGTTGAACATACGGTGCATCTCGCGGCGCGTCGCGACGCCTTCGAAAATTTTGCGGATTGCGGATGAGGTGTGCATGGCGGCTCCTGGCCTGTTGCGGCTGAAGCGCGAGCGATCCGCCTGATCCCCTCATCACTTCAGTCCTTCGTCACACCTCCTCGGCGGCCGCCTCTCCGGTCCGGCGGGTCAAGGGCCGCGGAACGCGGGCGAAGCTTCACCCTTGACGCGCCGGCCGGGCATGCGGCAGCGGGGTTTTCCTTCTTCTGTCCTCCTCCTTCATTTCATGCGGAGCGCGAGCGGGCGAGGCGGGCCCTCAAGCGGCAACCTTGACGCGCCGCCACCACGCGATCCGCGCATCGCGCGGCGTATTGGCGAGCCGCAGCAGCAGATCGCCGTGGCACGGCCGCGGCGCGCAGAAGCAGACGAGATCGCAGCCCCCGCAACTCGTCCAGTGCGCGCAAGAGCTGATGCTGATCCGCAAGCCAGCGCTCGTATTTTGCTATCACTGCTGCGCGATCGCCGTCGGGACCGATCCGAAACGGATTGCCCCACTTGCTGCCGCGCCCGATATAGACCGCGCCCGCGGGCACGCCTGCGTGATGTTTGTTGAGAACCCTGCACATCGACAGCGCCTTTCGATCTCCGTTGCGGTGAGCGGTCTGCAGGACGGGGTTCAGGCGCGAGGGTCACCAATCGCGTCTCGCGATGGGGAACGGCTTGCCCGTTGACCCGCAGGGCCGCCGCGTCCAGCACGTCCGCGACCGATACGGAGATCGCCATGTGCGATCCGGCAGGGTCTGCAGATGCGACAGGCGCGATTGCTGCGCCGTCGGGCGCGACGCCCACGAGCCTCGTCAATCCGGTTCGCGGCCGCCGGCGAGAATCGCCTCCGCCTTGGCAATCGCTGGCTGCGCGCGCTCGAGCCAGAAGGCACGGTCTAGCTGCTCGGTGTCGCTTTGGCTCGCGAGAACCTTGACGAGGCCGAGCAGCACCTCAAAGTGCAACGCTATGCGCTGCGGCGTCTCGACATAGTGAGAGGGAATCGGCTGTGCGGCCCCGCTGTAGGCGGCGTTCTCGCCAGACCAGATGCCCGTCACATAAGTCTCGCCGGCGGACTCGTAGTCGCGTTTTTCGGTAGACCAATCGTCGTCGTCGACAGCGAGGCGGCAAGCCTCGTCTATGGTCGCCGCCTCATAGGTCTGGTGGCGATAGACCGGCAGGCGATAGGTCGTCTCGATCGTGAAAAGAGGCATGGGTTGGCCCTTCCCTTTGGGTGTTGCAAACACCCTCTGGGCGGCCGCATCTCCGGTCCGGCGGGTCAAGGGCCGCGGAACGCGGGCGCAGCTTCCCTTGACGCGCCGGACGGGCATGCGGCACGGATCCATGCTCTACCCTTTGCGTCCTCCTTCGCGCTCGTGTTGACCGCCTCACGCGGCGCTAAGGTCCTCGTTCCAATCGTCGGCGCGCGGCCGCGACCGCGCGAAACGGGATCCGGCTTCCTCCGCGATGGCACAGAATGCGCCCGGCATACACTTCGCCCTGCCGATTGTTGTCGGTCGCGGCCACCAGCAGGACGTTGGCGCGCCTGGCCAAGGCGCGGATCGCGTCCTCCGTTGCCGGAGCCCATCCGCCGCCTGTGCTGACGTAGAGCGTGTCATCACGCAGTTCTTCGAGCGCGGCAAGGCTCATGGCATCGACCGCCGCTTCGGTCACGCAGATGCGCACGCAATCGGAGGCGCCCGAGGCGAAACAGCTCCTTGGCGCCGCCGGTCGCAAAGCCGCGCCAGCTCGGGCCACGCTCCTCCCAGCCGGTGATGGTGCCGCCGGAATCGCTGTGCGCCGCCCACATGCTGCCTTGCGGGCCCTCCCGAAGCCGGCCATCGGGCAACGGCGGCGGCGATGATGCCGATCGGGGATGTGCCGTTCGTCGGTCAGATAGCGCCAGGTCGGGGAGCCGGGCCGAGGTTCGAAGCGATGTCGCCAACGCTCCGCGATGGAGCGCAATCGGCCTTCGGCTTTGGCAGGACGCTGCCAGGCCGGCGCGCTCGGGACGAAGCCGACGACATCGGCGACACGATCGCACGCGTCGGCGAATCCGTCGGCACCGAGGTGTTCGGCGAGCGAAAACACGTCCCCTTTTGCGGTCGACAGCGGATCGAACCAGCCGCGGCCGTCGTGGATGACGATGACGATCTTGCTGTCGCGGCGATACTTGATCGCGCGGCGGGTGCTTTCCTTGATGTCGACTTTCCAGCCTTCTTTTTCGAGCAGGGCCGCGCAGCCGACCTTTTCGCGCAACCCTTCGATTTCTCTCTTGTCCATCTTCCTGCACCGGGCTCGCCGCAGGCGACGCCCGGCCCTTTCTTCGGTTGTTCTTGCTTGTTCCAGACCTTGCGGAACATCCCCGACCGGCCGCGAAGCCTGCCGGATGCAAGGGCGCGCTGACAAGCCATCAATCGCCGGATCACGAGCGCGGCGAAGCTTCCCTTGCAGCCGGCAAGGCGCCAGCGGCAGCCGGTCACCCGGCTCAATGAGCCGGGGACCAGGGGTCGTATTCATGAACGATGGCGTCCTCTTCGCCGTCGTACTCGCTGGAGACCATGACGCCGAATTCGTCATCAACCTGGAAGAGGACGACCGGCACCATCAGCGTGCGGGCCAGATCGAAGGCGTGGTTCTGAGCGAGGGTGAGATTGTGCGACATCGAAAGGCTCCCGTCTTGTGGCGGGGACCATCCCCGCTCGACAGGCGCCGACGTGTTCGGGGGCGGCCGCGGTCACCTCGCAGGCGAAGCCGAAGAGGTCGCACGCTTGCGTAGCGAACCCCTTGCGGGTTGATCGTGGAAGGCCGCGCCTGAACCAAGGAAAGCCCATTCGAGAGCGGGGCTGGTCCTTCCCCGGAAGCAGGGCTTGCCGAACCGCACATCTTTCGTCCGCGGATCCATGCCATCGTGATCAACACGCAAGAACAAGTGCCGCCCTTTCGTTGAACCGGTGAAGACTGAGTGCTGGTTGACGCGTGCACGCTGGCCATTGCAGCAACTCGCAAAACAAGGCGTGATCGAGCAGCGCGAGCCGGTACTTATGTCAAATGGTGTGGCAAGTGGCTGCGTTCGGCCAGGTCGAAGAAGCGGGTGAATTCGCCTTGAAACGTCATGGCGACTGTCCCTGTCGGACCGTGCCGCTGCTTGGCGATGATGACTTCCGCCTTGCCGCGCGCGTCCCTCATCTCGGATTCCCAGGTGAGATGGTCGTCGGTGCCCGGCCTGGGCTCTTTGTTCTTGAGATAATACTCTTCGCGATAGACGAACATGACGACGTCGGCGTCTTGTTCGATCGAGCCTGAACTCGCGCAGATCCGAGAGTTGCGGCCGCTTTTCGTCGCGATTTTCGACCCCGCGCGAGAGCTGGGACAGCGCAACGACCGGGGCGTTGAGTTCCTTGGCCAGCGCTTTCAGACCGGTCGTGATCTCAGTGATTTCCTGAACGCAATTCTGCGTCGCGCGCTGAGATCTGCCCTGCATGAGCTGAATATAGTCTACGATAACGAGGTGCAGCCCTCGTTGTCGCTTCAAGCGGCGCGCGCGGGCCGCGAGCTGGGCGATGGAGAGCGCGCCGGTCTGGTCGATGAAGAGGGGCAGGCGGCGCATTTTCTGGCGGTAGTCGAGGAGCCTGCTGAAATCTGTTTCGCCAATCTCGCCACGCCTGATGCTGGAGGAGGGGACTCTCCTGATCGATATGCATGTGAAGCTGCTTCCGGCTCGAGTCAGCAGTTGCACCTGTCCGGCGCGACTCGGACCGTTTTGAGACGATTATGCGTTGCTGCCGGCTCGAGTAGGATTTGCGCCTGTGCGCGACCTCGGCCGCGCTTTGCGTCAGGGATGGCGGCCCGTGAGGGGGAAGACCCGCCAAGCGGGGCTTCAGCGCAGCCCCCAGCCCGGCCCCGCAGGGGCGACGCCCCAATTGCCATCTTGGTCCTCTTGTTCCGTCGGTGAATTTAACCCCGGCTGCAAGCATTCTCGGCCGCTCCTGTCGTCTCTACAGCGAATATTGAGATAGGCGGAGGCGCCGTGCTCCGGCGGCAGAACCCCGAGGCGGCTCTTGCCGGGCCCGTCGACAATCTCTCTCCCCGCATTATTCGAGCAGTCCCTGACGAAGCGCGAGCGCCACAGCGTGGGGAAGGGTTAATGCAGCAAGATTTCGCCTGGCATTGTCCAGATGAAACTTCACGCCGCGCGGCGTGACATCGAGAAGCTCGGCAATATCCTGCATCGTCTTGCCGTCAGATATCCATGCGAGACACTGCCGTTCGCGCTGAGTTAGCGGGCTCCCCGTCTGACCGTTCACGAGGCGTGCGTCCAATCCTGGCGCTCACATGCGCATGGTAGGTGAGACCGACCATTTGCAACATGATCCTGGGAGGTCTCGATGAAACGATCGAGTCCAAGGCTGCGGTCGTCCACCGCCAGCGTGAACGCCGCGAATTGTTTTGGCTTGCGGGAATGCGAACCGTCAGACCTGTCCTGATCTTGAAGCTAAGCGCATCGTCAAACAGACGGCGTTCTTTCGGCAGACTTTGCGCTTCGCGCATCTCGTCCATCCCACAGGAACATCCCGGCTTGGGATTCGCGGTTTCTGAAGAACAGGATCGATGTTTTCGTATCCTTCATCGAAGTAGTGGCTGGTCCAGCTCTTCGGATAGGACGAGATCAGGTTGGGGCCATTCGCGCGGCGGCCAAAATAGGCAAACCACCGGAATCCCAATGCATGCGCGGTCCGTTCCGCGACACGCCGAAAATCATCTTCCGTAACGGCGGAGTGAAGACAATCGACAAACTCATTGCACGCTCTTTCGACATCTTTCATTGCGCCCCTTATTAATCTATGTCTTCCTTTACGTCGAGACGGACTCCGCCGACTTCGCGCGCTGCGTGTGGCCGTGTATTGCGACCTTGCGGCAGCTTTGGGGCAAGCGGAGTTCCTTAAGGCCCCTGTCGAAACTGACAGATCAAGCGTCATGACCGCTCCTGCTTTCTTGATCTCCGAAGCCTGTGATTCGCAGCTGGAGATCAAGAATGAATGTCATCGCACTCACGCGTCCCGCCCTCCTGAACAATTCCGAATTGGCCCTCGGGATGCATCGTCTGCGGCGGCGCGTCTTCCGGGACCGGTTGGAGTGGAAGGTTTCGGTGTCCGACGGACTCGAGATCGATCAATACGATGCCCTGACGCCGACCTATCTGTTGGGTGTCGATCGGCGAGACGTTGTCGGTTGCGTCCGCCTGCTGCCGACCACCGGTCCCAACATGCTGGCGGATACGTTTCCGGTGTTGTTGGACGGTCGGGCTGCGCCGAAAAATGTCACGATTTGGGAGAGCTCGCGTTTCTGCGTTGACACGCAAAATGTAACGGCCACAGCCGAGAATGGCTTGAAGGAAGCAACGTTCCTGCTGTTTGCGGCAATGATTGAATGGGGCCAGCAGCACGCCCTTCAGGCCATCGCAACTGTCACTGATCTGCGCATGGAGCGAATCCTGCGCCGGGCCGGATGGCATCTCGATCGCCTCGGCGAACCTCGCCAAATCGGAGCCACCAAAGCCGTCGCCGGACTGTTGCCGGTCACTGATGACGCTCTCCGAGCGATCCGGGCGGCGGGGAAGATTTCGAGGCCGGCAATTGATGCTCCGTCAAGCACTGGCGCTCGCGGCATAGCGTCGAACATCTCCAGCTCCTGACAACGGCAAAGAGGCTTTCAACAATGGATCCAGCTGCATTCGCGGCCCTGGTCGAAAGGTGCGCCCCGACGACGGCAATGGTCCGGCCGCTGACGGCGATTGTGCGGCAGGCAAGCTCGTTCGAGCCGCTGCTGATCACGATTGAGGGGCGCAAACCGATTCCGCATTCAGGCAACCGATCGCAATGAGGCCATCCAGCTCGCGACCGAGGCCACAGCCACCGGCCAGCCGGTCCGGACCGGTCTCGCTCAACTTGATGCCGAGGATATGAAGCAGGCCGGGCTGACAGCTACCACGACTTTCGACGCCTGCAAGCACATCGCGGGCCTTGGCAGATTGTTCGAGGCCCGATTGCAAGCAGCAACCGTGAACGCGTCAGGCCGCGATCAGGCAATTGCCAGCGTTGTCGCGAGCTTCGCGGCCAAAGCTGCCGGCACAATGCCCGAGCCCCGTACCCGGCCGATGGCGTCTGCCGGTTCCACCGGCGACACGCCGACAATCAACACGCCAGCTCCCTCCATCAGGGAGCGTCCGAACTGGGACGTCTATCGCTCGGGCCTTGGCACGTCAGCCTTTGTCTATGAACGATGAGGAACGTCCTTGTTTGTCTCAACTCAACACCGCGGTCCGGGCTGGCCCGACTGCACTGCCAATCGGAGCCGTGTCATGACTTCTCGTCTTAAGAAATCCGCTGCACTCCTGTGCATGGGGGCCGTTCTCAGCATCGCCTTGGCCGAGCCTGCGCTGGCGCAGACCGCGAACATCGAGGGCGTGCTGCAGAACATTGTCAACATGTTAACCGGCAACGTCGCTCGCCTGCTGGCGACGCTGGCGGTCATCATCGTCGGCATCGCCTGGATGTTCGGCTATCTCGATCTGCGCAAGGCCGCCTATGTCGTGCTCGGTGTTGCCATCACGTTCGGTGCCTCCGAGGTGGTTTCGACCTTGACCGGAGGCCATTGATGACCGAGGCCGCGCGTCTCACGGAGGACACCTTGTTCCTCGCCTGCACGCGTCCGGCCATGATTGCCGGCGTCACCATGGAAGCCATGGCGCTCAACGTGATGTTTTCCTGCATCCTGTTCCTGGTGGCTGGGAGCATCGTCTACGGCCTGGTCGCGATTCCGATCCATGGTCTTTGCCGCATCATCTGCCGGCACGACCCCAACATGTTCCGGATTCTGCTCGCCTGGATCGAAACCCGAGGACGCACGCGCAACGCGTCATTCTGGGGCGGATCGTCCTGCACGCCGCTCAAGCTCGTTCGGCGATATCGAACAAGAGATCTTGGTTATGCGTAACGCAGCGCCTAAAACCCGGGAGATCGGGCCCGACGTCTACCTGCCGTTCGGCCGGCACGTCACCGATACGGTGATCAGTCTCACGACCCGAGCGCTGCTCACGGTGATCCGGCTCGACGGCACCTCGTTCGAGACCGCCGAGACGGCGGATCTGAACGACCTTCACGCCAAGCTGAATCTCACCCTGCGCAACGTTGCGGATCCGCGGCTGGCGCTATGGACCCACCTGGTACGCCGCCGGACGTCAGACTATCCGGTCGGTGCGTTCCGCTCGACATTTGCGGCCGCGCTTGACGCGCAATATCGCGACCGGCTTCGCAAGCGAAGCGCTGTTTCGCAACGATCTCTATCTGACGCTGGTTTGGCATCCCGGTCGCGCCACCGCCGACGCGGCGGCCGCGTTCTTCAAGCGGCTTGGCCGGAGCGCTGCGCATTCCCTCGAGGTCGACAGCGACGCCCTGAAGCGGCTCGACGATGCGACGCGCGATATGGTCGCGGCATTGGAGCGTTACGGCGCGCAAGCCCTCGGATTGGTTGAGCGCAACGGCATCGTATTTTCAGAACCGATGGAACTGCTCCACGCCGTCATCTCCGGAGAGTGGATGCCGATGCCATTGCCGCAAGGGCCGATCGGCCCCGCGCTCTATTCCAACCGTGTCATCTTCGGCCGCGAAGCGATCGAAATCCGAGGTGCCGGCGGATCGCGCTTCGCTGGCATGTTCGGAATCAAGGAATATCCGGCGTCCACCAGGCCTGGCCTGTTGAACGCGCTGCTTTCCGTGCCTTTCGAGGTCATCCTCACGCAATCCTTCGCGTTTTTGTCGAAGGCCGACGCCAAGACGGTCCTGACGCGCAAGCAGAACCAGTTGGTCTCGGCTCAGGATCCGGCGGCCTCGCAGATCGACGAGCTCTCTGACGCGCTCGACGATCTCGAATCCAACCGATTTGCGCTCGGAGATCATCACCTCTCGCTGCTCATCTATGCCGATACGCCTTCGCAGCTGCAGGATCACATGAGCGTGGCGCGGCGCGCACTGGCCGATGCGGGTGCCGTGGTCGCGCGCGAAGATCTCGGACTTGAAGCGGCTTATTGGGCGCAGCTGCCCGGGCTGTTCAAATATCGGGCACGAACTGGAGCGATCAGCTCACGCAATTTCGCGGCGTTCTCCCCGTTCCACACCTATCCCACCGGAAGGCCTGCCGGCAACCATTGGGGACCCGCGGTTGCGATGCTCAAGACCGCGTCCGGCTCGCCGTTCTATTTCTCCTTTCATCACGGCGACCTCGGCAATACCTTCATCTGCGGCCCCTCAGGGTCCGGCAAAACCGTCGTGCAGAACTTCCTGCTGTCGCAGGCCGAGCGGCTCGGCGCCACTTACGTCTTCTTCGACAAGGACCGCGGCGCCGAGATTTTCGTCCGCGCCGCCGGCGGCACCTATCTGACGCTCCACAACGGCGTTGCGACCGGCTGCGCGCCGCTCAAGGCGCTGGAGCTGACGCCAGCGAACCTTTCCTTCCTGGGCGCACTGATCCGGAAACTCGTCACGCCAGACAACCGCCCGCTGACCGTCACCGAGGAGGAGCGGATCGATTCCGGGTTGCGAGCTCTTGGTCAGCTGCGGCAGGCGGAACGCTCGTTCGGGGCGCTGCGGGCTTTTCTCGGCCAACAGGATCGCGAGGGCATTGGCGCCCGGTTGGAGCGATGGTGCCGGGGCGCTCCCTACGGCTGGGTGCTCGATGGCGAGCAAGACGCCATCGGCCTCGACGCCCGGTTCATCGGCTTCGACATGACCGATCTGCTGGATCATCCCGACCGTTCGCACACCGCTGATGATGTATCTGTTCCATCGCGTCGAGCGCCTGATCGATGGCCGGCGCCTGATCATCGACATCGACGAATTCTGGAAGGCGCTCGGAGACGAGGCATTTCGCGATCTCGCCAACAACAAGCTGAAAACCATCCGCAAGCAGAACGGCGTCATGGTGTTCGGCACGCAGTCGCCACGCGATGCGCTGGCCTCGCCGATCGCACACACCATTGTCGAGCAATGCCCGACGCAAATCTTCCTGCCGAACGCGCGGGGAACGCGATCGGACTATGTCGACGGCTTCCATCTGACCGACACTGAATTCCGCCTGATCAAGGAGGAGCTCGCGCCCGAAAGCCGGCGCTTCCTGGTCAAGCAAGGCCACAACTCGGTGGTGGCGGAACTCGATCTCGGCGGTTTCGACGACGCGCTCGCCGTGTTGTCGGGACGGACGGAAACGGTCGAACTGCTCGACCGCATTCGCGCGGAGGTCGGCGACGATCCGGCCCAATGGCTGCCGGTATTTCACGCGGAGCGGAGGAAAGTCCGATGATGGTTCAGCGCATGTCGGCGATTTTCATCTCCGTGTCAGTCGTGACCCTCCTGATGGCATCACCTGCAGGAGCGGAGATTGTGTTCGATCCTAACGTCTTTGCGCGGCAATTCGAGCAACTGACGGAACTGAAGAAGCAGGTCGATACCCTGACGTCGCAGCTCAAGGTGGCGCAGGATCAATTGAACCAGGCCAAGCAGCTCTATGACAGTTTCAACAAGCGGACCAACGCCAACGACATCGGGGCGCTCTTAAACACGCCGCAGTTTCGGAAAGTTCTGCCCCAACAGTTCTCTGACATCGAACGTCTCGTCGCGGGGCAGGGCAGCGGCAACTTCGCCGACGCGATCAACCAGTATCTCTCGCAGAACCGCGCCTATGCCGGCAACAGCGGCAATTCGTATTACCAGAGCGAGCTCGACCGGATCGCCCGGCAGACCGGCGCCAAGCACTCCATGGGTCAGGCGGTGTACGACACCGCTTCGCAGCGTATCGATGCGCTTGAGGAGCTCAGAACCCGCATCAGCTCGGCGACCGACGTCAAGGAGATTCTGGATCTGTCGGCGCGGCTGCAGGCCGAACAGGCGCTGCTGCAGAACGACGTGCTCCGGATGCAGGGTCTTGCGATGATCCAGCAGGCCCGCGCGGACATGGACGGACAGCGGGAGCGGGAGAAACAGCGACAACTGGTCGATGAAATGAAGGCGGCCCTGCAATGAAGATGATGACTTCCATTCTACTGATGCTCGCCGCAACAATCAGCTCTCACGGGCTGCAACGAGGCCGACAGCAGTCATCAGCCGAAAACAGTCGGCTGGTTTTTCGATCATCGGGACGAGCTTGCGGTGGCTCTCAAGGCGTGCCGCGACAATCCCGGGCGAACTCGCAAAGACGCCAAATTGCATCAACGCCAATGAAGCCCGCAACAAGGTCACCATCCAAGAAATGAAAGACGCCCTGAAGTAAGGATCGCCGCGATGGCCATTAACGTCTTCGACAGTTTCCTGAAAGAGTTCGAGCAACCGATCACGGCATTCGTGTCGACCTCGGTGTCGAATCTCGCCTCCTACATCGATGGTCCGCTGCGCATCGCCGTGATGCTCTATGTCATCCTCTACGGTTTTGCCGTGATGCGGGGAGCGATTTCCGAGCCGATCATGGAATTTGCCTGGCGCGCGATGCGGATCGTGGTCGTCGTGCTGCTCGCGACCAATTCAAGCACGTTCCAGCAATACGTCACCGGCCTGTTCTTCGACTCCTTGCCGAAGGAGATCGGCAATGCGTTGGCGGGCTCTGGACTGAATACCAGTTCCGGCGCTCCGTTCGATCAGCTTCTGTCCAAAGGAATTGACGTCGCCAACAAGATCTACGACCAGGCCGGCCTGACCAACATCGCGCCGGCGCTGATTGCCGCCATTCTCCTGGTCTTTGTGGCGGTTGGCTCCTTCCTGCAATTTGCCATTCTGCTCTATGCCAAAGTTGGTCTCGGCGTCGTGATCGCGCTCGGCCCGATCTTCATTGCGCTGGGACTATTTGAGGCAACGCGGCCGTTTACAGAAGCCTGGCTTCGGCAGGTCGCCAATTTCGTGATCCTGCTGGTGCTGGTGGTCGCTCTGGTCGGGCTGATGCTAACCACCGTCAGCGGCTTCATCGACAGGTTCGCGGCAAACGCCGGAACAGCCGGCGAGATGGTGGTGGCCGCGGTCGCCATCAGCGCGGTGCTCGGTCTCTCCGGATACATCGCGCTTCAACTGCCGATCATCGCAGGCGGTCTCGCCGGAGGTGGCGCGTCGCTCGCAAGCCGGCTGGTGACGAGCCCGCTTGATTGCCAATGCCACGGCCGCAGCCGGCGGCGCCTATGCCGGCGCGCGCTGGTCGGCCAGCCGTGGTCTCGCGGCGATGAGAGCCAGCCGGCAGGGCGGCAGTATGCGGCGCACCCGATCGCAGGGGACCACGGCCGCGTAAGCAAACGATCGCCGGCATCAGGCGACAGCGGAAAACAGGGGCATCAGAAAATGTGGCGTCGACTATTCATCATCTGCGTCATCGCATGGCAGCTTGGCGGCTGCGCGATCTGGTCAAAGGCGCCGCCATCATGTGACGGTCTGGCTCGCCGGCCGCTCAATCGTTCGTTGTGGGACTGGGAAACCGGCACGCCGTTGGCGACACCGGAGCCGCCAATTCCGCCATCCGCGCCAGCACCATCATCCGCAAAGGCGAGACCAGCCCGTCAGCGCCATCCACCCATACTCGCCGCGTCAGGCCGCTGGGCCGACATTGCAGCCTCTTACCGCGCCTGCGGCAAGGAGGCGTGAGATGGTCCGGCACGATGACCTGAAAGCCTATTTCGACAATGCGCGGCGATGGGAACAGGATCTGTTGCTGTCCGCCCATCGCTCGCGGCGAATAGCGTGGGTGATTGCCGCGGGTGCCTGCGCATTGGCGGTCGCCTCGGTCGGCGCGGTCGCAGCACTTGCGCCGCTGAAGACGGTCGAGCCGTTCGTCATCCGGGTCGATAATGCCACCGGCATCGTGGAGACCGTCTCCGCGCTCAATTCGACGCCGGCGCGATACGACGAAGCCGTCACCAAGTATTTTCTTGGACGCTACGTTCGCGCGCGAGAGGGCTACAGCTACCCGGAGGCCGAAACCAACTTTCGCACGATTTCCCTGCTTTCGGGGTCAGGGCGAACAAGCTCGTTTCGCGGCCTGGTACCGCGGCTCCAATCCCGAAAGCCCGCAAGTCGTTCAAGGCCGTTTCGGGGTCGCCACGGTGCGTATCAAGGCGATCTCGCTCCTGGCCGACAATGTCGCGTCCGTGCGTTTCATGAAAGAGAGCCGCAAGGGCGAGGAAACCCGCGTCACCCATTGGGTCTCGACCCTGACGTTTTCCTATGCCAACGCGCCGATGTCCTCCGCCGACCGTCTCATCAATCCGCTCGGCTTTCTGGTTTCGGAATATCGCGCCGATCCGGAGGTCGTGCCATGAAACGTTTCGTTCTCTTGATGACCTTCGCCCTTGGATTCGCGGGGCCGGTGCTGGCGCTGCAACAGCCGTCACCAGGTCAACGCGATGCACGCGTGCGCACGGTGACCTACGACCCGGCCAACGTGGTCCGCCTCAACGGCGTGATTCGCGCCTCGACCCAGGTCGTGTTTGCCGATGATGAGGAGGTCGCGCATGTCGCGATCGGCGACGCGGTCGCATGGGAAGTTGCACCGGCGGGTTCGATCCTGTTCCTCAAGCCGCGCGAAAAGCATCCACCGACCAATCTGCAGGTCGTCACCACCCGCCCCGACGGGCGCAAGCGCTCGTACCAGTTCGAGTTGTCGATCGCCGAGACGACGCTGGCGGACAGCTACTTCGTCGTCCGCTTCGCCTATCCCGGTGACGAGATCGAGCGCCGGCGCACCGAAGCGGCCGCCCGCGGCGCCGAGCGGGAAGGCGCGCTGATCGAGCAAACTTTTGACCTGCATCATGCCTACGGCGCGCGCAACTGGCGGTTTTCGGCGCAGGGCTCGATCGATCTCGAGCCGGAAGCCGTGTTCGACGACGGCAAGGAGACCACATTCCGCTTTGCGGGCAACCGCGAAATTCCGGCGATCTACCTGATCAACTCGGACGGCTCTGAAAGTCTGGTGCCCAAGGATGTCCGCGGCGAGCTCGTGGTCGTTCATGCCACGGCCCGAGAGTTTCGACTGCGCAAGGGCGACAACGTGCTCTGCATCTTCAACGAAGCGTTCGACGCGGTGGGGATTAATCCCGGGCACCAACACCACGAGCCCCTCGATCGAGCGGCGGGCGAAGAAGTCACCTCCAACCCTAAAGCCACGATAGGCGGCGCGATATGACCGAGCTTCAGAACGAGACGCTTGCCGGCGACCGTGGCATTACTCCTGTGGGAGGCAGGGGACAATGGTCGAACGGCGATGCTCAAACGCGGCTTCGGCGCGCTGGCGCTAACCGCGTTTGCCTTTCTGATCATCTGGGGCACCTGGAAAGGCGACAAGCCGGTCACTGATTCCGCCCGCAAGCTCATGATCCGCCAGGCGGCGGCGTTCGAGCCCGTCCAGGAGACGCCGGCGGCACCGATCACCACGGCTTCCATTCCGGCCGCGCCGATCGCAGCCACGCCAGCGGCACCTGTGCCCGCTTCCGACCAGCTGCTGGAGAGTGCGCGGCGCGCGCCAGTATTGGCCTATAACCGGCCGATTTCTGCGGGGCGTCCGCCCCGCGACGGCGTGACCGGAAGTGTCGTCACCGATCCCTATGGTTTTGGGCGGGGCGAGCCGCGCAACGACCTTGCCGACAAGCTGAAACCCACGCCGATCGAGGGCGTGCGCGCGGCGCGGCTTCCCAATCGCAATCTGCTGGTCACCCAGGGCACCTCGATCCCGTGTGTGCTGGAGACGGCGATGTCGTCGGACGTGGCCGGCTTCGTCTCCTGCGTCGTGCATGCGCGACGTGATGTCGGATTCCGGCAACGTGGTGCTGATGGAAAAGGGCACGCAAGTGGTCGGCGAATATCGCGGCAATGTGCGGCGCGGCTCAAAACGCATGTTCGTGCTGTGGACCCGCGCCAAGACGCCGACTGGCGTGATCGCAGCACTGGCCTCGCCAGCCACCGATGCGCTGGGCCGCGCCGGTTTCGACGGCGACATCGACACCCATTTCTGGGAGCGATTCGGTTCAGCGCTGTCTGCTGTCGATCGTCAGCGACGCCTCCTCGATCGGGCGTCAGCAGCTGCAGGACAGCTCAGATCCAGATCAACAACACCACGGGCGCCACCAACACCGCCGCCGGCATCGCCGTCGAGCAGTCGATCAACATCCCGCCGACGCTGAACAAGAATCAGGGCGAGCTGGTCAATATCTTTGTCGCGCGCGACGTCGATTTCTCCTCGGTCTATCAACTTCGGCGGATTGAAACCCGGACCCAGATTCTCGACCGCACCATCCCCGGGAACATGGTGGCGCCGGCTGTGGTGACGAAATGAGCGAGGTCGCATCGATCGAACGCGATGGCGGCCGCCTGGTGCTGGCGCGCTACCTGGAGCCGCTGGCGCCATACCTGGCGGACAAAACCCTGACCGAAATCGTCGTCAACCGTCCCGGCGAGATTTTCGTGGAAGGACCTGACGGTTGGACCCGGCATGAAGCGGCAGCTCTCACGCATGCTTACCTTCTCGCATCTCGCAACCGCTGCCGCCGGCCACACCCGCCAGGACATCGGTCCGGAACATCCGGTGGTGTCGACCAGCTTGATCGGCGAGGAGCGCTGCCAGATCGTGGTCCCGCCGGCTGTCCCGGCCGGCATGATCAGTCTGACGATCCGCAAGCCATCGACCCTGACCATGACACTTGACGCCTTCGAGCAGGCAAAACTGTTCGATGAGGTCCGCGTCGCCAGCGACGAGCTCACCGCCGACGAGCATCGGTTACTCGCCCTGAAAGAAGCCGGCGCCTGGCGCGAGTTCCTCGAGCTTGCCGTGCGCGACCCGCCGCAATATCCTCATTTCCGGGGCGACCGGTTCGGGCAAGACCACGCTGTCCAAGGCGCTGATCGCGGCGATCCCGGCGCATGAGCGGCTCATCACCATCGAGGACACCGCCGAGCTCGTCATTCCCCATCAGAATTGCGTGCGGCTGCTCTATGCCAAGGACGGGCAGGGCGTTGCCAAAATCGGACCGCGCGAACTGCTCGAATCCTGCCTGCGGATGCGGCCCGACCGTATCCTGCTGCAGGAGCTGCGCGACGGCACGGCCTTCTTCTATCTGCGGAATGTGAACTCCGGTCATCCAGGATCGATCACGACGGTTCATGCCGACAGCGCCCGGCTCGCCTTCGAGCAACTCACCTTGTTGGTGAAGGAAAGTGCGGAAGGCCGCGACCTTCATCGCGACGATATCCGTTCGCTGCTGCTGCTTCTGGTTGACGTCGTCGTCCAGATGCAGAAGCGCGAAGGCCGCTACCGCATCTCGGAAATCTATTATGACCCCGTTCGCAAACGCGACCACGCCCACTAGGTTCGCGCTCGGTACTGCGCTTGCGCTCGGTGCCGGTGCGCTGTTTCTGCTGGTCGCCTCAAATGTTCTGCTGCTCGGGCTCAGGCTTCACGACGGCGGCTTTCACTGGTCGGAGATCGCCACGGGCTGGCCCCGTTACGGCGCTGACCCACGCTTCGACCGCTGGCTGACGCTTTCGACCCTCACCGGCGTGGTTGTGGTCTTTGGCCTGCTCGGCGCCATCCTCCGGCACCGTCCTCTCCCGCTTCACGGCAGCGCCCGTTTCGCTTCCGAGCGCGAGATCAAGGCCGCCGGCCTGCGATCCAAGGAAGGCGTGCTGCTCGGCCGCAAAGATGGGGCAATGCTCTGCTTCGGCGGATCGGAACATGTCCTGGTCTACGCCCCAACCCGCGCCGGGAAGGGCGTCGGCTATGTCATTCCGAACCTGCTCAATTGGCCGGATTCTGTTGTCGTGCTGGATGTGAAGAAAGAGAACTGGGATCGCTCGGCGGGATTTCGCGCGGCCCATGGCCAGGAGGTCCATCTGTTCGATCCGCTTGAGGAGAACGGTCGCACCGCGCGCTACAATCCTCTGGGCTATGTGCGCAGCGATCCCGCGCGATCTTTATGACGATCTGCAGCGCATCGCCGTGATGTTGTTTCCGGCCGAAAGCCGCGGCGACCCGTTCTGGTTCGAGGCGGCACGTTCGGCCTTTGTGGCGATTGGCGGCTATGTCGCGGAAACGCCGGGCTTGCCATTGACGATCGGCGAGATCCTGCACCAGCTGTCCGCTGCCCACGACCTCAAGGCGCATTTCGAGAAAATCATCGCAGCCCGCAAGTCCAGTCCTTCGCCGCTTTCCCGGCATTGCATCACGGCGCTGAACGATTTCCTCGCTGCCTCCGAGAACACCATGAACTCGGTGCGCAAGACCGTCACGGCGCGGCTCGGTCTCTGGCTCAACCCTCGCATCGATGCCGCCACGTCGACCAACGATTTCGATTTGCGGCAGCTGCGGCAACGGCCGATGTCGATCTATCTCGGCGTGACGCCGGATAATCTCGACCGCATGGCGCCGCTTCTGAATTTGTTTTTTCAGCAGGTGGTCGATCTCAATACCCGCGAACTGCCGGAACAAAACCCCAAACTCAATCGCAAGGTGCTGCTGTTGCTCGATGAATTTCCGGCGTTGGGCAATGTCAACGTGCTTGCGAAATCCGTGGCGTTCATCGCCGGATACGGCATCCGCCTCCTCACCGTGGTCCAGAGCCCGGCGCAGCTGCGCGCGATCTACGGGATCGACGCGGCCCGCAACTTCATGACCAACCACGCCGTCGAGGTCGTGTTTGCGCCCGAAGGAACAGGACGTGGCCAATGAACTTTCGGAGCGTATCGGCTACGACACCGTGAAAGCGCGCAGCCGCAGCGGACCGAAGGGGCTTGCGATGCGCTCGACCAGCGAGACGGTCTCCGAGCATCGTCGTGCCCTGATGCTGCCGCAGGAGCTCAAACTTCTCCCAAAATCCAAGGCCTTCATCCTCGGCACCGGCATTCCGCCCGTTATCGCCGACAAGATCGTATACTACGAAGACAAGGCGTTCCTGCGGCGTTTGCTGCCGGCGCCTGTCCCGGAGCTGCCCAAGGGGCGCTCAAATGCGCTGCTTGACGCCGAAATCAAGGAGCTTCGCTCCGAGGTCGCCGAGCTGCGCGCGGTGTTTCGGGCGCGGCCGATGACCGACGAGGAGGTGGCCGACCCCTCCACGATTCCTGCCAACGCCAGTTTCGATTTCGGCGATGTGGATGTGGATCTGGAAGGGCTCTCCGAGGACGACATGAAAGCCTGGACCCTGAATTACATCGACGCCCAGGCCATCCCGCCGGCGCGACGGTCCAGCCGCAAGCAGAACGGACAGCAGCATGAACGGCACGCGTGACGATAGCGAGGACTTCAGCCTCAAACGGCAGGATCGCGTCTGGGCGTGACCCCGACCCGGACAAGTCAGGCGAGGATTCCGCCGCGAAGTCAGCGCGGACCGACAACTCATCCCCCGCGACGGTCGATGACAATGCGCTGCCCGATCGTATCCGTCGCAAATATTATGTGGTGGCCAATGAGCCCGGAAAAGATGGGCCAGACGGCGAAGCGCGGCTTTACGCCGACGAGCGCGGCGAGTATCTCGCCTTCAAGGTCACCGAAGACCGCCTGGTCACGCGTCTGGCGGCAGCCGAGGTGATCCGCGACATGGTCAGCGTGGCGCAACATCGGCGGTGGGACGCACTCCAAGTCCGCGGCTCCGCGGAATTCCGGCGCGAGGCCTGGCTTGAGGCCGGCGCGCGCGGTATCGAAGTTCAGGGCTATCAGCCGACCGATCTCGATCGGCAGGCACTCTCCGATCGGCAGGAAGTCTGGAACCGAACACATTCCCGCACGCAGGAGGCGGAGGTTCGTTCGGCTTCTGACAGGGACGAGCGCGCGGAAAGACTTGACTACGACAAAGGCGTCTCAGGACGCTTGATCGAGGTCGGCCGGGCACCCTATCGCAATCGTAACGATGCCGAGACATCCACCTACGTGGCCATCGAGCTCGACAACGGCCGGCAGCATCAGGTGTGGGGCGTCGGTCTTGAGAAGGCGACCGCCGATAGCAAGGCAAGGCCCGGCGATCGCATCCAGGTGCGCAGGGATGGTGTCGAGCGCGTCGCCAAAGATATCAAGGTCATAGATGCAGCAAGCGGGACGTGCGCGTATCGAACGGCGGCAGGTGCCGCGCAACCGTTGGCGAGTGACGGCGGAGAAGTTTCGCGCGGCCGATCGAGCAGACAGCGGCGCGTGATCCCGATCTGGTCGCAGC
Source organism: uncultured Alphaproteobacteria bacterium (assembly GCA_963836765.1). Lineage (GTDB taxonomy): Bacteria > Pseudomonadota > Alphaproteobacteria > Rhizobiales > Xanthobacteraceae > Bradyrhizobium. The sequence continues at coordinate 18,481 of CAWILG010000027.1, read as the reverse complement.
GCAATCGCAAATGGTGATTATTGAGAAGGCGCTAGAACGCGCGTTTCCGGAGGACGAGCGCGCGCGGCGCACATATCATAGAAGCGGTCAGGGAGCGGATTGCCGGACATCTCGAGCGAGGGCATTCATTTGCGCGCGCGACCGTGACTAGAACCTATTCATGAGCGCCATCGATCGGAAGCCGCCAAAGACGGGGCGCGTCACGGAGAAAGGGTAGAACGCAGGAACGAGAACGCTGAAAGCGCCCGCTTCGGGTGAAGTGAGCAAGAGCGGTGCGTGCTTTCAAAAACTCCGACTGAATCCGGAGATGGTGATCTCAATGTAGTTCAGAGATTGTCTCTGCAATCTTGCGGTACTGGCGGAAGGGCGGCCCGACAATCGGCCAACAGGCTTATTTGAAATCAAGCGGCTCGGACGTTTGTCAAAAACTTCTCGACCGCCTCCTTGAGATGCGCGCTCTCGTTTGAGAGCGATCGCGCCGATTGCAATACCTGCGTCGATGCCGATCCAGTCTGAACCGAGCCCTGGCTCACGTCGGCGATATTCGCTGCAACTTCTGCAGTGCCGATTGCGGCTTGCCCAACATTGGTGGCGATCTCCCGCGTCATGACACCCTGTGTTTCGATGCCAGCGGCGATATCGGCGTCAATCGTCGAGACGTTACCGATGGTTGCGATGATCTCCCTTATCGCCTGTGCGGTCTCGGTCGTAGAGGTCTGCATACCGGCAACCTGCGCGCCAATCTCCTCGGTCGCCTTGGCCGTTTGGGAGGCGAGGGCCTTTACTTCCTGAGCAACTACCGCGAAGCCCCTACCGGCCTCGCCAGCGCGCGCAGCCTCGATCGTTGCGTTCAGCGCTAGGAGGTTCGTTTGTGCGGCGACCGAGGAAATCAACTGCACCACATCACCGATCCGGGTTGCTGCTGAGGTCAAATCCGTGAGTCTGGCGTCAGCTTTTTGGACCTGTTCGACAGCTTCCTTTGAAATATAACTCGAACGATCGACCTGTTTCGAAATTTCGCCGACCGACGAGATCAGTCTGTCGGCTGAGGCCGCGACCGATTGAACGTTAGCCGACGCTTGTTCTGAAGAAGATGCGACTGCGGCAGACAATTGCTGGGTCTTATCGGCTGTTGTTGTCAACGTTCCGGCTGCCGTTTCAAGCAGACCAGCGTTCTGCGAAACGGCGTCGACGATGGAGCCGATGGCGGCCTCGAATTCCGTGGCCAGCTTGCGCATGCTTTCCTTTTGCTCGGCTTGCCGGCGCCTGTCCATCTTGCGCTGCTCCTCCTGCTCGGCGGCGGCCTTTTCGACAGCGACCGTCTTAAAATTCTCTACCGCCCTCGCGATATCGCCGATCTCGACCTTCCGAGCGATCCCGGGCAGGACCACGTCGAACCGGCCGGCAGCCAGTTCACGCATGGCACCTGCAAGTTTGAGCAGTTGCCGGGTCGCAAGATGAGCAAGGAAGAAGGCGATCGGCATGATGACAAGAAGTGCAAGGAGTGCCTTGATGGTGAGCGACCAGGCAAATGCTCGCTTGGTGGCTTCGACGCCAGCGCGGCTGGAAACAAATGCGATCGTCATGCCTTCGCCGACATCGCTTGGGAGTGACACGATTTGCGCACTGTAAGGCACGTCGCTCAGTGTCAGATCCGCGACGGCGGGGCTGCCGGATTTCGAGGACTGAATGGCTTCGGTTGGAAGCGTGATCGGCCCGCCCTTTCCGAAAGTGGATGCGGCGACCTGGCCTTTAGTCACGAACACGATGTCGAGACCTGACCGCTGCTTAAGTTCGGCTGCCGAGGCTTCGTTGAAGTAGGAGCCGACCTTGAGGGTGCCGACAACGGCGTTGCCCTGCAGCAGCGGCATCACGCTGTCCTCGGCGGCCTCGCCGGTCGTGGGCGACACCGTCAGCCCCCCGGCGGGTTTGCCGGACAGGGCCGAGCGCACCTGGGGCTGGGACGCCTTGTCGTCGCCGCGCTTCGTCGGATTGTGGCCGCGCTGCAGGACGATGCCCTTCGCGTCGGTGACTTCCAGCGTCGCCAGCGCCGGGTCGTGCGCGTGGATCGCTTTGAATTCGCGTACCGCCGTCGTTTCGAGGGTCGCGGCATCCTTCGCGGCGACCGCCGCAATCATGTCAGGATGCCGCGATAGCACATCCGCATAAACTCTCATGCGGTTGCTGACGGCAGCCAGAGTTGAAAGGCCGTCTTTGGCTGCGGTGTTCAAGGCGTCACGATGGGCCTGGTCGAGCGTTTTGCTCATCGCATCGTAGGACAGCACCCCAACGGTCGCGACACCCGCGCAGAACGCTACGGCGACAGCGATGCCAGCCTGATATTTAAGGGATCGGAAGGCCGCGATCATGGGAAGTACCTTTGGTTTACGGGAGAGCTAAACTTGTCTCATCCTACTTTCAAATCCTTAAAATCCTCGATATTCGCGCGGTGCAGTGAGATTTGAGGACACTGGTTGCTGCACCTAGCGCAACCAGGGCGGCAATCACGGAAGGGGCAAGGCGCATCATGCGTCATCTCCATTCGTTTCAGGTTGTCCCCCGAAACATTTGGACTAGGCCGAAATGCGCCACAGTGATGTGAGCTATCTCACACCTCCTCTGGAGGTTTTCGATATTGTCCCGGCACGTTTAGCTTGGTTAAAACCATGCGTGCTTTGGCTTAACCTTAAATGGCCGTAGATTTACCGATGCACTGCTGCTAGGTAGGCCGAGGTAAAACGAATCACGCCTATCCTCCAAGGTCCGCTTCGCACCGATTGTGTTGAAGCCGATGACTGAAAATTCTCAGGGCGGCTCGTGCGTCTCACGCGCGTCGATTTGAGGGACCACGTCGACTAACGCAAAAGCGACCACCCACTCCCGTATCCGTCCCTGCAGAGCGCAAACTGCAGTCCTGCACATCGTTGGCGCAAAGCGGACCTGCCTTGAAGCGGCGGCTTCGGCTAGGCTCAGAAGCGGCAGTAGAAGCAGTCGTGAACACTTCGGTCCTCGTCAAGCTCTCCGATATGACGCTGGGCATATGGCTCAAGGCCGATCCTCGCGACGAGTTCGATCTGGATTTCTAGAAAGTCGACGTGAGCTTCCTCGTCGTGCATAAGTTGCTCAAAGAGATCGTCTCACGTAGTCACTGACCGAATGACAATGGGTAGCGGCTTCAGCGTAGAGGGAGCGCACCAATAATTCGACTTGCAAGTCGCTATCGGGCACGGCCTTCACGGTCTTCCCGAAATGAAGGGATTAACGACGTGAATTTGCGCGATATTCAGAATCAAACTGGACCGAACCGCCGTCGCCGACTTCTTCTGTTGGGCGAATGGCGCAACGAAGAATCGAGCTTGAGTGCAGGTCCACCAGGAACGAATGCGCGTTGGCGCCGAGTTTCGATTGTAGCATAAGCTCGGCCTAGGAATATATTCCATAATGGGTTATGCGAATTTGTGTGATAAGTCATAGAAGGAAACAGACCACCATGCGACTTAGCCTGTCTTGAGGTCGAGCCTTTGCTCGGTTCGCGAAGTGTGCGAGGCCGTGAGGTGTCTCAAGCTGTGTGCGACACATTTGACGGAAGCGCGCGCGCTATTGTCGCGCTCAATGCGCGTCGTGTCTCTTCCGTCTTCCGGAATTGCAGTGCGCTCAGTTTCGAGCGCTAAATCCGAGGCGGGCCCCGACGGGCCCCGCGCCGCCTTCGTTGTCCCACCTGGACAGAGCGCGTTGACGCTGGTTCCAGTCGCTGGAGGTATCGGAGTTTTCTCGCGGCATGCGTAGCTCCTCACGTAGTCACGAAGCAGGCTGGGGCTTCACGGCGATCAGATCGGCATGCGATAGCCGTAGAACTCATGGTCCTCGTTATAGCCGCCCTGGCCCGCGCCAAGATCAGCGAAATCGGGCACGAATTCGATCGCCGCGATCCATTTGACCATCTTGAAACCCAGCTCGTTCTCGCATCGCAGCCGCAGCGGCGCGCCATGCAGCACGCTGACCGGCGCGCCGTTCATCTCGTAGGCGAGGATCGTTAGTGCGTGGCGCATGTTCTCGATCTTGTGGACGTCATAGTAGCGGCCGCCATCGGCACCGTCGGCCAACGAATAAAACACGACATAGCGAGCCTCGGACATTGGCTTTACCAGATCAAGGATATTGCGCATGGCAACTCCGCCCCATTTGGCAACGCCAGACCAGCCCTGAATGCAGAAATGTGTCGTGATCTGCTCCTGCTTCGGCATCGCTTTGAGGTCGGCGAGAGAGAATTCTCGAGGCTCCTTAACCATGCCGCCGATCCGCAACCTGTAGCCGGCGAATTCTTCCGCGACGAGATCGTCAAACTCCCTGGAGTTGGGCATCGTGCCGTTTGGCCAGAAGTAGGGGGAGATATCCTTCTTCATGAGCTGGGAGCGCGGGTCCCAGCCTTCGGCCAATCCCATGATCCAGCCGATCATTAACGCGCCGGCGCGCTGCACCAGACGGGCGTGCCGGATCGTGAAGGGCGAAGCAACAAGCCAGGCGATCGTCAGAATGGCCATCGCCAGCACGAAAAGTGGAAAGCCCGTCCACGACGCGTTGTCCACGCCGCCGAACATGTGGTTGGTGTTCTGCCGGATGCCGGTGACGAACACCATAGCGCCGTGCGCCAGAATGAAGCCCACGAACCAGGCGAATGAGATGAAGTGGACCGACCGCATCGCCTGCCGGTTGAATAGTCGGCCGAACCATCCGAGCGCGTTAGAGATCGCCGGACTCTGCATCAATCCGGTCGCGATCGAGACCGGCGCTGCGACGAACACCGTGATGAAATAGCTCAGCTGCTGGAGGCCGTTGTAGCGGGTCCAGCTGTGGTCGACCGGAAAATTAAGTGACGCATACTGGATCGCCGTTGAAAGCGCCGCGGGGAAGACTTCCCAGGTCAGCGGTACGAGCCGGCGCCATTGATCGGTTGAAAACAGCAGCGCGTAGAAGGCAACGCCGTTGATCAGCCACAGGAGATTGACCGAGAAATGCCACCAGCGCGACAGCCCGAGGGTATGGCGCAAACCCGGAATGCCGAGCCATGTCGGCAGAGTGACGGAATCGTCCTTGGCGGTCCAGACGCGCCCCTTCGGGACCGGGACCTGGAAACGGAACCAGTCGGCGCCCGGCGTGCAATCGCGGCCCCAATAGAGCCGGGGATGGTCGGCCAGGATTTGCAGGCCGGCCCGCATGATGAACAGCATGAAGAACATGTTCAGGAAATGCTGAAGCTGCAACCACCACGGAAACCCCGAATCGACGGATGGCGCGGCCTGTGCAATGCCGGGATGCTGTCGGATAAAGGCTTCTACGCCAGGAATCTCTCGCAGGCTTTGAGCCATGGCGATCAGGCAGAGCAGTGCCGCGGCTGCGATCGGCAGGCCCCACAGCGTGTTGATCCAGCGCCGGCCAATGCGTATCCGAGGCGCGATTCCCTGTTGTGGCGGCATCCAGTGATTGAGACGGATGCGATCGTCGGCATCGCTAAGTTTCGTGCGCAGCGGCTCGGCCAGTAAATCGTGCGAACCTGCAGACATCAATCGATCGCCTTCTGCCATCGAGTGGCGGGACCATCGGGCCCGGCGCCTCCTTCTTTGTCCCAGTTGGACAGAGTGGGTTGACGCTGGTTCCAATCGCTGGATATATCGGAGTTTTCTCGCGGCATGCGTAGATCCCGCCTGCAGACACGAAGCAGGCTCGTCAATTCAAGGCGATCAGATCGGCACCCGAAAATAGAACTCGTGATCCTCACTCTGCCCGCCGGAATGGATTGCACTGATGCCATCGACATCGCCGCTCGGTTATCGAGTCGCCCGATCGCCCCAACGTCTTCCCGACTTCCACCGCATCTTCGAAGGGCGCGCTTTATCTCGAACGCGGGGGTCATGGCGCAGCCAGCGGCAGAACGAACTTCCGCACCGCTTTTGCGAAACCTTCGTCCTCATTGCTTTCGGTCACCGCGCTCGCCTGCGCCTTCACTTCGTTGCTGGCGTTGCCCATGGCGATGGAAAAGCCGCCTTTGCGGAACATAAGGACGTCATTTGGCATATCTCCGATCGTGGCGATCTGGGCGGGTGGAATGTTCAGAATCTTGGACAGGGTCGTGACGACTGTGCCTTTGTTGGCTTGCGGGTGGGTCACGTCGAGATAGTACGGCTGCGAGCGCGCCGCGCTCGCCTTCTCACCCAGGGTGTTCTGCACCACCTTTTCGCAGGCGGCGACCAGGTCGATGTCGTCGGAGATGCCGACGATCTTTGCCGCGTGCGCCAGGTGCTCATCCGTGAAGGATGCCACGACCTTGGCGTCGAACTTTACCGTCCAGGTCTCGCGCGCCACGTGCGGCGCCTCCTTGCCACGGATCAACCACTCATCTTCGGTGTAGACCCAGGCGTCCAGTCCCTCGTCGAGGATCAGCTTCAGGGTCTGCTGGGCTATCGCGGGATCAAGGGTGTGGCTTTCGATGACCGATAGGTCGGGATTGACAAACACACCGCCGTTGAAACCAGCGATGGCGCCCTGCAAAGCCAGGGGTTCGATCAGCATGCTCATGCCGCGCGGTGGCCGGCCGCTGGTGATAGCAAGCGCAATTCCGGCATCGTGCAGTTCGCGTGCAGCTTGCTTCGCCGCCTCGGTCAGTACCTTGTCCTGCGTGACCAGCGTGCCGTCTACGTCCGCAAGCAAGAGTCGGATATCCGGGTGCCCACTCACCTCTTGGCTTTCGATCGTTGAGCTACCGGCCTCCAAGCCCGTCCTCCGTCTCCTGCGAGCAGTTCGTCTGCCGCGGTCGGCCCGTCGCTGCCGGAGTCGTAGTCAGGAAAGTCCGCTTTCTCCGCCGCCCAGGCATCGAGCACGGGCTGTACGATGCGCCAAGCCTGCTCCACCATGTCGGCACGCATGAACAGCGTCGGGTCACCGATCATGACGTCATAGATCAGCGTCTCGTATCCGACATTCGGCTCCTTCGGGAACCAGTCATCATATTGGAAGTCCATCTTCACGGCGGCGAGGTCTACGACCGGCCCAGGGCGCTTGACCTCGAATTGCAAGGAGATCCCCTCATCCGGCGCTATACTCAGCACCAGCCAGTTGGCGCGCAGAGCGTCAACGGGCGTGTCCTGGAATGCCGCGTAGGGCGCCTGCTTGAAGCGAATGGCGATCTCCGTCAGCCGCTGCGACAGGTGCTTGCCTGTGCGGACATAGAAGGGCACGCCGGCCCAGCGCCAATTGTCGATTTCGAGCTCCATGGCGACATAGGTTTCGATGTTTGAATCCGCCGCCACGTTTGGCTCTTTCCGATAGGCTTTCATCTGCTTGCCCAACACGATGCCGTCACCATACTGGCCGCGTACCGACCGTGCCGGCTTGACGGCAGGCATCGCAGCGAACACTTCGGCCTTCTTCGTGCGGATCGAGGCCGCATCGAAGCCGGTCGGCGGCTCCATGGCCACCATCGAAAGTAATGTGAACACGTGGTTCGGGACCATGTCGCGTAGCGCCCCTGTCACCTCGTAGAACTTGCCACGTTGCTCCACGCCTACCGTCTCCGCCACAGTGATCTGCACGTGGTCGATCCGGTCGCGATTCCAGATCGGTTCGAACAGCCCATTGGCGAAACGGAATGCCATGATGTTCTGAACCGTGTCTTTTCCCAGAAAATGATCGATCCGGAAGATCTGGTCTTCGCGCAGCGTGCGCAGGATGCGCGCATTCAACTCGCGCGCCGACTTCAGGCTATGACCAAACGGCTTTTCGATCACCACGCGACGCCAGCAATGACGCTTCCCGTCATTGTCCTCGTCCTGACGGGTCAGTTCGGCGTTGCCGAGCTGCCCCACCACGGTACCAAAGAACCGGGCGGCGACGGCGAGGTAGAATATGGCGTTGCCCTGCGTGCCATGAATTTTATCCGCCTGGTCCAACGCGGCACGAATCTTCTCGTACAGTTCGGGCTTGGTCAGATCGCCCTGCACGTAGAACGTCTTTTCTGCGAGCCGCTTCCACGCCGACTCGTCGATACGGTCGACGTCAAACTCCGCAGCGGCGTTGCCAACGAAGCTTTTCAACATGTCGTGAAGGTGGTCTCGCCAGCTCTCCGCGGTTCCCTCCGCCAGGTCCACGCCGATTAAGGCGAATTTCTCCGGCAGCACTTTTGTGCGCGAGAGGTTGTAGAGTGCCGGCATCATCAAGCGTTTGGTCAGGTCACCGCTAGCACCGAAGATCACCATGGCGCAGGGATCGGCCGGACTCGGCTGGCGCCGCGGCGGTGATTCGATCACCTGGGCGGCTGAAGCGATCCGGAGTGCTTGGTTGTCATGCATCGTGCTACTCTGCGACATGCTGTGTCCATCGAGCGACCCTGCGATCCTTCCGCCTTTGGCTCGGAGGCAAGGGACTCGTTACGCTCGATACGGCCGCCAAAGCCGAAACGCATGGCGGAGAGCATCTTTTTCTCCGAAGGTGTGCTCTTGCGGGCTCATGCCGACCTTTCCTTGGCCAGTGCGAGTTGTTGCTTCGCCGCAGCGAGCACTTTCTCTGGAGTGAAGCCGAATTTCGTCATCAGATCTTCGATCGGGGCCGACGCACCGAAGGTGTGCATGCCGATCTTGGCGCCGCTCATGCCGACATATCGGTCCCAACCTATCACTGAGCCTGCTTCAACCGACACGCGCGCGATGACGTCTGGCGGCAGCACGCTGTCGCGATAGGCCTGATCCTGCTGTTCGAACAATTCCCACGACGGCATGCTGACGACGCGCGCCGAAATGCCGTCCTGCTTTAGCGTCTCGTGAACCTCGACGCAAAGCGCAACCTCGCTGCCGGTGCCGATCAGGATCACGTCGGGTTTGCCGCGCTCGGCATCAGCCATCACATAAGCGCCGCGCGCAACGCCGGAAGCTGAGGCATATCGCTTGCGATCAAAGGTTGGGAGCGGCTGGCGGCTCAGCACTAGACAGGCGGGCTGATGCTTCAGCCCGATGATGACACGCCAGGCCTCGACTACTTCGTTGGCGTCGGCAGGCCGCAACGTGATGAGACCGGGAATGCTTCGCAACGCGATGAGTTGCTCGACCGGTTGGTGTGTCGGGCCATCCTGTCCCAGGCCGATCGAATCATGCGTGAAGATGTATACGACAGGGAGCTCCATCAACGCGCTCAGGCGGATGGCCGGCTTCATGTAATCGGAGAAGATGAGGAAGCTCGATCCGTAAGCGCGGATCTTGGACAATGCGAGGCCGTTGAGGATCGCGCCCATGGCGTGCTCGCGAATGCCGAAATGCAGATTGCGGCCGCCGTATTTCTCGGCCTCGAAATCCCCGGCTGCCTCAAACGTAAGGCGCGTCTTGGTCGACGGTGCGAGGTCGGCCGCGCCGCCGATAAGCCAGGGATAATTTAGTGCGATGGCGTTCAGTACTTTGGCGGATGAATCGCGGCTCGCGAGGCCTTTGGAATCGGCAGCGAAGCTCGGAAGATCGATGTCCCAGCCATCGGGAAGCTCGCGCCTCTGCATGCGCTCGATCTGGTCGGCGAGATCGGGATGTTTGGCGCGATATTCCTTCGATGAGCTCCGACCAGTTCGTCTGAAGCTCGTGGCCACGCTGGCCCATGCCCGCACGAAAGTGCTCGCGCACGCCGTCCGGCACAAGGAACTTGGCATCCTCCGCCCAGCCATAGCTGCGCTTGGCCAAGACGGATCTCTTCCACTCCGAGCGGCTCACCATGCGCGGCGCTGGTATCCTGCTTATGCGGAGCGCCGTATCCGATATGGCTGTCGACGATGATCAGGGTCGGTACGTCGTGGGTGCTTCGGAAGGTTTCGATTGCTTGCGCAACTCGTTCGGTATCATTCGCGTCGCCAACTCGCTGCACGTTCCAGCCATAGGCAAGAAAGCGCGCCGCGACGTCGTCGCTGAAGGCGAGATCCGTGTGGCCTTCGATCGTGATGCGGTTGCTGTCGTAGATCCAGCACAGGTTTCCGAGCATCAGATGACCCGCGAGCGAGGCGGCTTCGCTCGTGACGCCCTCCATCATGTCGCCGTCACCGCATACCGCATAAACGTCGTAGTCGAACACCTCGAAAGCCGGGCCGATTGAAGTGCTTCGCCAACCAGCGCTCGGCGATCGCCATGCCGACGCTCATTCCGCAGCCCTGACCCAAAGGCCCGGTTGTCGCCTCAACGCCCGTGGTCAGATGATATTCGGGGTGCCCCGGGCATTTGCTGTCGATCTGACGGAAGCGCTTGATGTCGTCAAGCGTGACCGCGAGTTCGCCGCGACGCTCGTCGCCGTCGTTGACCTCCTTGACGCCAGCGAGATGCAGCATCGAATAAAGGAGCATCGAGGCGTGCCCGTTGGAGAGCACGAAGCGGTCGCGATTCGGCCAGATCGGATGGTCCGGATCAAACCGCAGGAAGCGCTGCCACAAGGTGTAAACCACCGGCGCCAGGGCCATCGGCGTGCCGGGATGGCCGGATTTGGCCTGCTGCACGGCGTCCATCGACAGCGTGCGGATCGTATTGATGCAGAGCTCGTCGATTGAGTGCACGCTCGACGCTGCTTTCTGTTTCTTGCTTAAGCTAATGTCCATAAGGGTGTTCCGCGTTGTCGTGGTTTCGCGGGTGAGCAAATCGCCGGACCCTGCCCCGACCGCGCTGTCGAGTGACAATTTGACCGATGTGCTCTCGATCCATTGTGCTTTCCGTGACATCGCACCCGGCAAATCGCACCAATGCCGGGATAGTGACGCTTGCGTTGGAGGAGCGGAATCTTCATTGCGAGCTTCGCCGAGGACACGTCAATTGCCAAGCTTGGTGAGCGCGGTACCTTGTGAAAGGCGATATGGTCCGTCTTGCTGCTCTTGATCTCGTATTGCGGATCGTCTGCGCTCGCATGGTGGGTATAGCCGTTGACCTTGAACTCGCGAGTATGCACGCGGGTAATCGTGCCGTTGACGAGCCCCGCCTCGGAGTTCCAGCTCACGCGATCATGGATCTTGATGGTCTTTGGCACGGTCGTCCGATCCGATGCCGCAAAGAAATGCCAGGAGGCAATTCTCGCAATGCGTATTTACTTGAGCGGCATAGGCACCAACCGGTGCACTTCCTGTCGGTTCCTTAAAAGCGCAATATCTTTCGACTAACGCGCGCTTCTATTTCCCGCATCGGACGCTTAGGATCAACAGCGAGGCGGGCTGTCACGCGCCTTCGCCGCTTGGAGCGACGCCACGAACACCTTTTTCACCATAGGCCACTCGACCAGGACGATCGTCGAATTTGTCGATCTCTTACGAGAGTTGGGCGTCGGCCTCGTTATCGACGTAAGGTCGATGCCCCGGTCGCGCACCAACCCGCAGTTCAATCAGCAGAGCCTTCCCGAAGCGCTGGCGCGGTGGCAGATCGGTTACGAGTATATCAGCGAGCTCGGCGGCCTGCGGGGAAAGTCGCGCGACTTCGAATCTTCGCCCAATACCTACTGGCGAGTACGCAGCTTTCGCAACTACGCAGACTATGCCCTGACGGCGCCATTCGCTACCGGCTTGACGTGGCTCCGGGAACGCGGCGCGGAGCAACGGTGCGTCGTCATGTGCGCCGAAGCGGTCTGGTGGCGTTGCCACCGCCGGATCATTGCTGACTACCTTCTGGCCGCAGGCGAACAAGTGATGCACATTCTCGGAAAGTCGCAGGTCGATTTGGCGAGCCTGACACCCGGCGCCGTTGTTCGCAACGATGGAACGGTGGTCTATCCCGCCCAAGATCCGCAACCGGAATGAGGCAAGGGCTTCCCTCCGCTCAGCCGCCGCGATCACGACCTGCAGACCAAGCGAAGAATGATGAAACAGTGCGATCAGAAGGAGGACCATGCAGCCGGTATCTGGAAACGCCGCTCAGCCCAAATCGAGATTCCCGATCAGTGGCTTAGGCCTTCTTCACGGACGACCAAATAAGTTCTTGCCCCACCAATGCATGGCGACGGGCGCGGCAAGGCCGGCTGCGCGGCGTTCCCGCGATCGTGGCAAAAATCAGGCAAGCGCGAGCTCGTAAGCCATTATTCGGCGGCGTCCTTGACCGTTGCAACCTTCGCGGACGGTTCGGCGTCCTGCTTTTTGCTCGCCGTCCAGCGTGACAGCGCGTTTGCGAGATTGTCCAGATAAAGATACACGACCGGCGTCGTGAACAGCGTCAGCGCCTGGCTAACGAGCAGGCCGCCGACCATCGCATAACCGAGCGGCTGGCGGATTTCCGAGCCGGTGCCAGTGCCGAGCATCAGCGGTACGCCGCCGAGCAACGCTGCCATCGTCGTCATCATGATCGGGCGGAAACGCAACAGAGCCGCCCGCCGGATCGATTCGCGCGGCGACAGATGTTCCTCGCGTTCGGCCGCGATAGCAAAATCGACCATCATGATGCCGTTCTTCTTCACGATCCCGATCAATAGAATGATGCCGATCAGGGCGATCAGGCTGAAATCGAATCCGAACGCCATCAGGGTCGCCAAGGCACCGACTTCGGCCGATGGCAGCGTGGAGAGGATCGTGAGCGGATGGATGTAGCTTTCATACAGCACGCCAAGGATCAGATAGACCACGACCAGCGCCGCAAGGATCAAGAGCGGTACCGTACGCAGCGATTGCTGGAACGCTTGCGCGGTACCCTGGAAACTCGAACTGAGCGTGTCTGGCCCGCCGAGATCGTAAACGGCCTTCAGGACGGCATCGGTGGCCTGGCCGAGCGCTACGCCTTGGGCGAGGTTGAAGCTGATGGTGATCGCAGGAAACTGACCCTGGTGGGCGATCGAAAGCGGGCGCACCGGAATCGTCGTCCACTTGCAGAACACCGACAGCGGCACCTGATCGCCGGTCGTCGGCGACCTGATGTAGAGCTTGTTCAGGGTGTTGAGATCGCCTTGCAGTTCGGGGAGTATTTCCAGGATCACGTGGTAGCTGTTTAGTTGGGTGAAATACTGGGTCACCTGGCGTTGGCCGAACGCATCGTATAGCGTGTCGTCGATCAATTGCGGCTGGATACCGAAGCGCGATGCCGTATCGCGATCGATGGTCATTGTCACCGTCGTTCCCTGGGTCTGCTGGTCGGTGGCGACGTCGCGCAATTCAGGCAGGGTCCTCATCTTCGCCAGAATCTTTGGCTCCCATTCGTTCAATTCCGCAAGGTTTGCGTCCTGTAGCGTGTATTCGAACTGCGTTCGGGTGGCGCGGCCGCCCAGCCGTACGTCCTGGGAGGCTTGCATGTAGAGGCGTGCCCCCTCGACCTTCTCAAGCTTCGGCCGCAGCCGCGCGATGATCTGCTGCGCATCGGCATGGCGCTGTTCGCGCGGCTTCAGCGTGATGTACATGCGTCCGGAGTTGAGTGCGGTGCCGCCGCCGCCAATGAACATGGCGATGCTGTCGACGGCAGGATCAGTCTGGACGACCCGGCTGAGTTCTTCCTGATGCCGCTTCATATCGGCAAACGAGATGTCCTGGGCTGTTTCCGACACGGCGGTCAGAAAGCCGTTGTCCTGTTGTGGGAAAAAGCCCTTGGGGATAATCAGGAACAGATAAACCGACAGCGCCACCGTTGCGAAAAAGATACATAACGTCGTCCGGCTCCAGCGCAGTGCCAGATTGAGGCCGCGCTCATAGGCATGCAGCATCCGGTCGAACGCCCGTTCGCTCCATTGGTAGAGCCGGCCGTGCTTCGCTTCGCTCTGCGCGCGCAGGAAGCGCGACGCCAGCATCGGGGTTAGTGTCAGCGATACCACCAGGGAGACGAAGATCGCCATCGCCAGGGTCACCGCAAACTCGCGGAAGAGCCGGCCGATGACGCCACCCATCAGAAGCAGAGGGATCAGCACCGCGACCAGCGAAACACTGATCGACAGAATCGTAAATCCGATTTCGCTGGCGCCTTTGAATGCCGCGGCGAGCGGCTGCTCACCATGCTCGACATACCGCGTAATGTTCTCCAGCATGACGATGGCGTCGTCGACCACGAAGCCAACGGCGATCGTCAGTGCCATCAGGGAAAGGTTGTCGAGCGTATAACCGAACGCCCACATCAGCGCGCAAGCGCCAAGCAGCGCGAGCGGTACCGTCACGGCCGGAATGACCGTGGCCCAGAAGCTGCGCAGGAAGATGAAAATCACCATCACGACCAGAACGATCGTGATTAGGAGTGTGAGCTGCACCTCTTCGACAGCGGCCCGGATGGTCAGTGTCCGGTCGCTGATGATCTTAATCTTGATGGCAGGTGGAATGGCAGCAATCAGTCTAGGAAGTTGCGCCTTGATCCTGTCGACGGTCTCGATGACATTGGCGTTGGGTTGCTTGAAGATGACGAGAAATACACCGCGCCTGCCGTCGGCCCAGGCGGCCTGCTTCATGTCTTCCGGCCCGGCGATGGCCCGGCCGATGTCGCGAATCCGCAATGGGCCACCATTGCGGTAGGCTATAATGACGTCATTCCAGTCCTCGGCATCCAGCAACTGATCGTTTGCATAAATCGTATAGGCGCGCTTGTCCCCATCGACGTTGCCCTTCGGAGTGTCGACCGTTGTGATCGCGATCTGACTGCGGACATCTTCCAGCGCGAGCCCCTTGGCCACCAGCTTCGAGGGGTCAATCTGCACGCGAATCGCGGGTTTCTGCTGGCCCCCGATGAACACCTGGGCGACGCCTGAAACCTGACTGATCTGCTGCCCGAGTTGGACGTCGACCGCATCGCTCACTTTGATCAGCGGCAAGGTGTCTGAGGTCGCCGACAATAAAAGGATCGGCGAGTCGGCCGGATTGACCTTACGATAGGTCGGCGGCGATGGCAGGTTCTTGGGCAACTGGCCGCTGGCGGCATTGATCGCCGCCTGAATGTCATTGGCCGCGCCGTCGATGCTGCGGTTCAGATCGAACTGGATCGTGATCGCGGTCGAGCCGAGCGAACTCGTCGAGGTCATTTGCGCGATGCCAGGAATTTGCGCCAGTTGCCGCTCCAGCGGTTGCGCCACTGAGGAGGCCATGGTTTCGGGGCTGCCACCTGGCAAACTTGCCGATACCTGAATGGTCGGAAAGTCAACCTGCGGCAGCGGTGCGACCGGCAGTAGGGGATATGCGACGAGCCCCACGAACAGGATGCCGGCCATCAGCAACGACGTTCCGATCGGGTAGCGGATAAACGGAGATGAGATGCTCTCGTTCATTCCCAAGATCCAACGAACCGTTGGCCCGTCTTTTCCCGATTGGCGGGAGTTGTCCTTGAAAGCTCGAGCTCGAACAACTATTTCCTCGCCATGACCAAACGACGGGATCGCGGATTTGAGCTCAGCGCCTACTTATTATTCGACAGCGACCGACATCGTTAGTCAGGTCGATGGCGGATTTACCGTCGGTGGGTAGTTAACGAGCAACAGCTCGACAACAGCCATGAATGCGACGGCAATTCCTATTCCAATGCTGAAGTGCATGGCCCTTGTATGAGCGAAGCCAAGCATCCAAGGCGAAATGATCAGCCAAGCTCCAAGCACAACATTCAGCCATTCCTTCCAGTTAGCGTAGGCTAGGATGGCCGATATCGCAGTCACAGCAACGGCTGCGCTGCTGACCAAAATGTCTATCCTCGCATTTACTCGCGCGTAGGCGAACAGCCACGGAGATATGAACAGGAAGGCGGCGAAGGAAAGGTTATAAATATCCAGAATTGATTCGCTGCGCCATTTAGATAGTCTCGTCCCTGGCATTTGGGCCTCCATTCCGTGCATGCGAGAGGGCGCCACGGCCCCCTATCTCGACGCCTCTTCATCGTGATCGCACGTATTTTCCGCAGATCCGGTGAGGCGATCTGGTCAAAAATCAATGCAAGCTGCTGATCATCGGCATCATCATTCGAAACGTTCCTCGGAAGAGGAACCGGAAGCCTAAGCCGTTCATCCGCCGCGACCCGAGTTACAAGTATCCGCCAGGTCATTCCCAGCGGTGGCAAACCTAGGAGTTCCATCGACTCGAATTGAACCAAGCTCCGAAGTCTATGGAGGCGCTCTGGATGTCTTTCAAACCAGACGCGATCAGTCTCGGAAGCCGGTTCAACGGCTTTGTCATAAATCGCGCTAACTGGGCTCGGATCTTTCATGTCCGTTACCTAATTTTCAGCGGGTTCGACTCAGCGCATGGTAATTCCACCACCTCGCAAAATCGATCAAGCGGCTCACAATAGATCGTAATAAATATATCGTACCACGATGTTAATATCAAGATCGCGCGACAGCACGCTGGACGCCACGCCGATTGTCTCTGAGCGAATCAAGGTCGTTGTTAGCGGGCCATTGGCCTAGCTGACTGTTATATTGCATCGCAACCGGCTACTATTGCTATGCGCATAAGCCACCTGTCTGGAGTCTTCTCTGTCAATTATTGCTAAACGCTAGCAATTTTGAAATGTTGCGCAACATTCGACTTGAAGAGCCGAGGTGTTTGAAGTGAATGGCGGCGACCTTCTGCAAAAGCAATTGACCCTGTTTCGTCAGTGTCACCAGTACGCGTCTTTTGTCCCTCGCGTCGACTGTCCGCTGCAAAAGCCGGAGCTTTACCATTCGATTTACGAGCTCGACCGCAGTGTGATGTTTAATGAGAAAAGCGGGAAAGCTCACCGACAAACATCGGCGTCTGACTGGAGAAGCCTTTTATGGCGAGGAGTGCCTGATATTGCTGCGAAGTTACACCCGCGTTCTTGGCCTTCACATCGCTGAAGACAAGGAAGAGTCTCAGCTTGTAACGAAATTGGGCGAGGGCTTCGAAATCGACGGTATTAAGCCCATTTCCCTTGTTTCGTTTGCTGCTCTCAGATCTATGCGGCCGCCGTCGTTTTGGTTGTTTCAAGTCGAACCATCTTTGTAGCCTTATGTTGTCAATCCTCCGGGCTCGCGCCGCAATCTCACTTGCGAAAGAAATCGTGATTTTCAAGGAGACGCGGACGATACCTGCCTGCTCGAAGATGAGATCATTCGTCCGGTGAATGTATTAATTGTAGGATTATTTTCTGAAGAGCTACCGGAATTCGAGTATTCCTGCGGCGCGTCGAAATCTCCAACGCTTCTGCGACTTCAATCTTCGAGATTTCACCCGCTGAAAATCTTAAAATGGTATCACGCCACATTGCGGATAGCGAATTGCCGGTGCGGAGCGGACGATGGAGAATTGTTCCTCTCGTTTCCGCCCACCGGACGATTTCTGCGGTGGTTTGAGGACCGCAGTTTCGGGCGGTCGAGAGATGCCTATAGGTCAGCCTCTGGAGTAGCATTTCAAGGGCGTCCACCGCCTGCTGTGGATCATCGCCAGTCAGCTCCAGGGCCAGCATCTTCAGAACATTTTCAGCCCGGACGCTAAGCTCCCTCGGCAACCCCCGCTTTCGATCGAGAACTTCTCGCCAGATCCTCGGAGACGGCTTTCGGTACGACGCTTGAAGTGGAGGGCCGCGGTCCGGGCCGCAGGTTCAATTCCCAAACACTGATTGCTGCCTTGTCATTTCTCTTCGCAGTCATCCCGTTCTCATCCTCTTGAAGATCGATTTGGTCCTGCGTTGGGGCTCTTATGGGCTTTTTTTTTGACGCGTGTCCCGTAGGGGCGAAGCTAGGGCTCGTAGGAAAATCCGTCTCGTTTATGTCTTGCAGGAGCAAAATGCCGGATACGTCTATCGTGGAGGACGTCTAATGTGCGGCCATGAATTCAACCAAAGTCACATTGTCCGACGACGGCTGTTGAATTAAAAAAAACCTCAAATCGCAGGGTCGCCCGAACCTTGGGTGGGCCCTGGTTCCATAATGCTCACAATAAAGCACTTCCCGGAGGATTAAATGATGACCAAGAAACCGTTCGAACACTGTTATGGGTTCGTCCCTGTCGCGCCGCACAGTCCTCCCCCACGGGGCGCGGGCCTTCATCGGCGGAACGATGCTGTCAGGCGGTTTGATCCGGCCCGCGCGGGGCTGTCGGTGCGGAGCCGCCTGGAACCTGGCCAGCAGGTTCGCAGGGCGACACGGTGTTCATCGGGGCGTCGGTCCCGCGATCGGCACCTATGCCGTACAGGGCGAAGACGAGCTCAAGGGCTACCAGCTCGCGTCGATTTCCCGACGAGGGCAACGAACTGGTGACCAAGGTCTCGCCCAAGTCGAAGAAGGGCGTTCTCGGCAAGCAGTTGAAGCTCGGCGTCGCCGATTTCGCCGCCAAGCCGAACGAAGCCGTGCAGGCGCAACAGCGCTTCATTTCCGAAAACAAGGCGGTGATGATCACCGGCGGTACGTCGAGCGCGGTCGCGGTCGCGCTCAACAAGTTGGCGCAACGCGAAAAGGTCTTGTTCGTCTGCGGTATCTCCGGTTCCAACGACACCACCGGCAAGGATTGCGTGCGCTACGGGGTCCGCCAGAACTTCTTCGGTCAGACCGCGGCGGCGGCAATTGTCCCGGTTCTTGTCAAGCAATT
>CAWILG010000026.1:0-38239 GCA_963836765.1 uncultured Alphaproteobacteria bacterium | reverse complement strand
GGCGGGTTCAACTGGTCAGCGCAACACTCTAATCTTTCATCTAGGATGGAGTGTGGAAATGAAACAGCGACGTCGCATTTATTACTCGGCAGCCCAACGGTCTGAGATCTGGGATCGCTGGCAGGCTGGGGAGCCGATGAGCGCGATTGGGCGCCGGTTTGACCGGGAGTCCTCTTCTGTCTTCTCGGTGATCTCGCCAACGGGCGGAATTCGTCCTCCGGATCGACGCCGTTCCAAGCAAACACTCAGTCTTTCTGAACGAGAGGAAATCTCTCGATGGCTCAGCATGCGCTACTCATTTCGGTCGATAGCGACCCACTTGGGACGATCTGCGTCAACCATCAGCCGTGAAGTCCAGCGCAATGGCGGGTCGGACCGCTATCGGGCAGCCCCGTCCGATCAGGCTGCCTGGGATCGAGCGCGGCGTCCCAAGCTTTGCAAGCTGGCTTGCCGTCCGTTCTTGAGGCGGACAGTATCGACCTTGCTGCGGCGTCAATGGTCCCCTCAGCAAGTTGCCGGCTGGCTCAAGCGCACATATCCGAGGGAGCCTCGAAAGCAGGTGTCACACGAGACGATCTATCGCAGCCTGTTCATTCAGGCGCGCGGCGTGCTGAAAAAGGAGCTTCTTGAGCACCTGAGGGCGAGGCGCACGGTCCGCCGATCCAGGCACGCCAGCATGAAACGAAACGGGCTCGGCCAGATCAAGAATGCCGTATCCATCAGCGAGCGACCGCCGTCGGTTGAAGATCGTGCGGTGCCGGGTCATTGGGAGGGCGACCTGATCGGTGGATCGGGGAATAGTTATGTCGCAACGCTTGTCGAGCGCCATTCGCGCTACGTGATGCTGGTCAAGGTTGCGAACAAGGATACCGAAAGCGTTGTCTCGGCACTGATCAAGCAATCGCAGCGATTGCCCAGCGAACTTTACCGGTCGCTGACCTGGGACAGAGGCAGGAGCTCGCAGACCATCAACGCCTGACATTGGCCACCGAGGTCGAGGTCTACTTTTGTGATCCACGATCTCCCTGGCAACGCGGGTCGAACGAAAACACCAACAGATTGCTGCGTCAGTATCTTCCGCGTGGCACCGATCTGTCCTTGCACAGCCAGGCCAGGCTCAGTGCCATTGCAAGGCAGCTCAATGAAAGGCCGAGAAAGACCTTGCTCTATCAGACGCCGGCTGAGAAGTTCGCAGAATGTGTTGCAGCGATCGGTTGAACTCGCCGTCCATTTTCGGACTTCGATGTACGCAACGGCAAGGTCTGCTTTGCCCCTGATGAACGGACATCGTCAGTCCGTCCTCTCAGGTGCTCGCATCAATCCACATTTGGCTAGTGCGGGTTTTCGAGGCTGAACGTTTCCGACTGCTCGTCATAGGCGAACAGCTCCGCGTAACGCCCCCATGACACGATGGTCTTGAGCGTTTCGTCCGCGTAGTCCTCGGACATGTAATCTTCCAGCTCGTTGCGGAAGCGCGCCGCCGGGGCCGCGTGCGATGGCCGCTCGTCGAGCACGCGGCGGATCAGGCCCATCACCGGCACATGGCTGACGAGATGCTCGGCGAACAGTTTTTTGCGGGCATCGGTGTCGAGATGTGCGAAGCGCTTGCCGGCATCGGTCAGCATCAGATCGCCCTCGCTCAATTGCGCAAACCGCAACAATTGCAGCGCCTCGCCGAGATGAAATATCTCGTCCGCCTCGAGCTGCAAATGACCGGCGAGGACCGGCAAATCGGCGTGCCCGTTGTAGGGTGGTCCCGCGAGCGTCTCGATCAGGCCCGAAAGCACGTTGGACGAGACGTGGTTGAGGATCATCCCGACGCCGCTGCCGGGGATGCCCTCGACGGCCGGGGTCCTGGCCTCGGCACGCTGCGTCATGCGGGCATAGATGCTGTCGACCAGCTGCCGGAATGTC
Source organism: uncultured Alphaproteobacteria bacterium (assembly GCA_963836765.1). Classification (GTDB taxonomy): domain Bacteria; phylum Pseudomonadota; class Alphaproteobacteria; order Rhizobiales; family Xanthobacteraceae; genus Bradyrhizobium. Next base: position 36,325 of record CAWILG010000026.1, on the reverse strand, counting down.
GGATCGAGGCGATTGCGCGGATGCGGCAGGTCGACCTTGATCTCGGCCGCGACGCGGCCGGGATTGGACGAGAAGACGAGAATGCGGTCGCACATCAACACCGCTTCCTCGATGTTGTGCGTCACCATCAGCACCGACTTGATCGGCAGCCGGCCTTCGATCCAGAGATCGACCAGGTCGGTGCGCAGAGTCTCTGCGGTCAGCACGTCGAGCGCGGAGAACGGCTCGTCCATCAAGAGCAGGTCCGGATGAACCACCAGCGCCCGCGCGAATCCGACGCGCTGGCGCATGCCGCCCGACAATTCCTTAGGGTAGGCGGACTGAAGCCGTCGAGACCGATCAGGTCGATTGCAGCCAGCGCGCGCGTGCGGCGTTCGACGCTGTCGATTCCCAGCGCCTCCAATCCCAGTTCGACATTCTGCAGAACCGTCAGCCAGGGAAACAGCGCAAACGACTGGAACACCATCGAGACGCCGTTCGGCGGTCCGACGATGGTTTCGCCGCGGCATTTCGCTTCGCCCGAGGACGGCGTGATCAGGCCGGCGATAATCCGCAGCAGCGTCGACTTGCCCGAGCCGGAACGGCCGAGCAGGCCGACGATTTCGCCGGAATGAAGCGTCAGGTCGACATTTTCGAGGACCAGCAATTCCTCGCCGCTGCCTTTCGGAAATGACCGGCAGACGCCGCGGATGTCGAGCAGGCTGGTCTGGTTGACTTGATCGAGCATGCGCTTCTCCTGATCAGCCGAGGCGAAGACGGCGCTCTGCAAAGGCATAGAGCGGCCTCCAGAACAGCCGGTTGAAGAGCGTCACCAGCACGCACATGATGGCGATGCCGAGGACAACCCGGGGGAAATCGCCGGCCTCGGTCGCCGTCGCGATATAGGCGCCAAGGCCGGTGGCCGTCAGATGGGTGTCGCCCCAGCTTGCGACCTCGGCGACGATGGCGGCATTCCATGACCCGCCTGACGCTGTGATCGCGCCGGTGATGTAGTACGGAAAAATTCCGGGCAGGATGACCTTGATCCACCAGCGCCATCCCTTCAGGTGGAAGCTGCCGGCGGCTTCCCGAAGATCAGTCGGGAATGCGCTGGCGCCCGCAATGACGTTGAACAGGATATACCATTGGGTACCGAGGATCATCAGCGGGCTGAGCCAGATGTTGGTGTTGAGGCCGTAGCGAACGATCATCACCACGAACACCGGAAAGGCGAGGTTGGCGGGAAACGCCGCCAGGAACTGCGCCAGCGGCTGGATCTGCTCGGCCAATTTCGGCCGAAGCCCGATCCAGACTCCGACCGGCACCCATACGAGGGTTGCGAGCGCAATCAGCACGATCACCCGCGCTAGCGTGATGAACCCGTATCCGATGGCGCTGGCGACGTCCGACGGGGTCAGCGTCGCGGATAGATATTGATAGATCCGCCAGGCGGCGTAGCCGGTGCATCCAATGACGATGGCGAGCCAGACCGCATCGACGACGCGCGACGGCTGGTCCCGCTTCGTTGGCGTTCTCAACCGGCCGGGCAGCCCGATGTGCAAATTCGAGATCGCCTTGTTGAGTGCCGCGAACGGGTAAGTCAGGACGCGAAGCGCGCGGGTCCGTCGAAACAGGTCGAGCATCCAGGATGTCGGCGCGTTCGCCGAGGCGGTCTGCTCGAAGCGGAATTTGTCGGCCCAGGCCACGATGGGGCGAAACAGCAACTGGTCATAGGCGAGGATGACCAGAAACATGGTCAGGATGGCGTAGCCGATCGCGGCGAGATTCTGCTGCTGGATGGCGAGCGCGACATAGGAGCCGACGCCCGGCAGCGTCACCGTGGTATTGCCGACCGTGATCGCTTCGGACGCCACCACGAAGAACCATCCGCCGGACATCGACATCATCGTATTCCAGATCAGGCCCGGCATGGCGAAGGGAACGTCGAGCCGCCAGAAACGCTGCCATCCGCTGAGATGAAAGCTTTGCGACGCCTCGTCCAGGTCCTTAGGCACGTTGCGCATCGACTGGTACAGGCTGAACGTCATGTTCCAGGCCTGGCTGGTGAAGATCACGAACACGCAGGCGAGTTCGGCGCCGAACACCTGGCCCGGGAACAGATTGAGGAAGAACACCACGGTGAAGGTGAGAAAGCCCAGGATCGGCACCGACTGCAGGATGTCGAGCAGCGGGATCAGCACCATCTCGGCGCGGCGGCTCTTGGCGGCAAGGGCCGCATAGATGAAGGTGAAGACGATCGAGCAGACGATGGCCAGCAGCATCCGCATGGTCGTGCGCAGCGCATAGGCCGGCAGGTGGGCCGGATCGAGCGTAACCGGATCGACATCGAGCGCCGACAAGGGAAGGGCGGTCTGCTCGCCGCCATAGACGATGAGCACCATGGCGCCGATGACGAGCACCAGCGCGACGGCGTCCCAGACATTGGGCCGCAGCGCCTGCCCCAATCTCGGCGACAGCATCTCTTGAAGGGTCATCACGGCCGCCTCGTCCGGAGTTCGTTATCGCCACCCTGTCCGCGGCGACGGCACGGCCATCGCGCACGGGTCCGCTCGAGCCCGGATGCGCGAACGAGATCCTTCCCGGACCGGATGCTGCGATTTATCGTGTCACTTTTTCCGGTGCAGGCATCACAGCAACCCTGTCGTCGCGCCACCCGCAAGGAAATGAGGCCAACAATATCCTCCGTCCGGGGCAGCCGGTGATCGTGTCAAAAGCCGTAGCCAGGGGAGCCGTCGCTGGCACTCATGCGAATCGTTCGCAGTTGCAATGGGCGCTCCGGCGATTTCAGCAACGTCGATTCCGATTTCGTTAACCTCCCAACCCCTAGGCCTATCCATACAAAACCGACCGTCAAATGAATATGACAGAGCTCTGAATTTCCCCTCCGCAGCCTGTCTCGAAGGCCGCAACGATTGGCTTCGACCGCACCGGCATGACGTTCGGCGCGCCAACATAGTGTGCCGTTTCCTTGGGCAATCACTGGATTTTCGGTGATCGCGATAAGCCACGCTTAATTCTTTAGCGGTAAAAATTGCCAGATTTTAAAACCGGATAGGCCCCTCACATGCGTAGTTTCATTCGCCTGATTGACCGTTTCCGCCGGGATAAACGCGCCAATGTCGCGATGATTTTCGGGATCGCGGCTGTGCCGCTGCTCACCGCGATCGGCTGCGCGGTCGACTACTCGATGGCGACCAGAATGAGGGCGAAGATGCAATCCGCGGCCGACGCCGCCAGCGTTGCCTCGCTTTCCCAGAAATCGGCCGGGTTTACCGCCGCCGCCGCCATGACGGGCAACGGCTCGGTTACTGCCGGCGTCACCGAGGCCAATAACGTCTTTGACGGCAATCTGGGCACGATCACCGGTTATTCAAACCTCACCCGTACCAGCGTCGTCACGAAAACCGGCATCAAGATCACTTCCAACGTCTCGTTCAGTGCCGACGTGCCGACGATATTCATGAAGGTGGTCGGGTTGCAAAAGGTGACGGTGACCGGCGTCTCGAAATCGAGCGCTTCGCTGCCGCCCTATCTCGATTTTTATCTGATGCTGGACGTTTCGGAATTGATGGGCCTGCCGTCGACCAATGCCGAGCAGACGCGGCTTGCCGCCATCAACCCGGATATGAATACGCAATATCCCGGCGGCTGCACCCTGGCCTGCCACTTCACGGTCTCGAATTCGTGCGGCAACAGCAGTCAGAAATACCCCACGAACAACGAATGTCTGGGCTATTGGATATCGCGGGTCAGCCCGACCGCGTATGCGAGCCTCGTCGCCAGCTCCACCGCGTGGAACGCGGCGGGGACTTCCAGAGTGTCGAAGCCGGTTCCTGGCTTGCCGAATTCGATGATTTCCGGCCTGCCGAATTCGCTGCTTACCGGCGACCCGAACAGCCTGAGTGGGGTTTCATCCTGCTCGACTGACGGCACCGCCAATTGCATCCAGTTGCGCGCCGACGCGGTCGGCTATGCCGTGAACCAGTTGTTCATCACCGCGAACTCCACGGAGAAGGTCACCAATCAATTCCGGATCGGCCTGTATCCCTTCGTCCAGCATCTCTATGCGTATTTCGCGCTGACCAGCAGCATCAACGGCTCTCCGACCAATTCCTCGACCATCAACTACGCGGCCGCAAACCTCGCCTCGCAGCTCGATACCAATCAGAATTCAAACCTCGGCTCCGGCGGCACGCATATCGATAACGCGTTTTCGGACATGAACGCCCTGATCACCAGCGTCGGCGACGGCAGCTCATCGAGCAATACCCAGCCTTACGTATTCCTCATCACCGACGGCGCACAGGATCCCCAGATCAAGGGCGTTAACGGCGGCGGCTGGTCCGGAAGCAACCACGCCACCACGATCGCCACCGGCACTTCGTCTCCCTGCAAGCCGCTCAGGGACCGCGGCATGATCGTCTCGGTGCTTTATATTCCCTATGAGCCGATCCAGAATCCGAACCCGTCATTTGCGAATGACGAAGACGACTACGCCAACAACAACATCACGAATATTCCGGCCAGTCTGACAGACTGCGCGTCGCCGGGCTTCTTCTACACGGCCAACTCGCCGGCCGACATCACGGCGGCCCTGAACGCCATGTTCAATCACGCGGTGGTCACGGCGCATATCACGAACTAAAGCGACCGCCGGCGCGCTGCCTGACCGAACCAGGCATCGCGCGCGGCTTTCGCGCGATCGTGGTCTTGCCGTCGGCGGCGGGACCATGGATCATCGGAACCGCACCACATTCAGGGCGGAAATGATTTGCGCGAAGGCTCCATCCGAACACGGCATTGCGGCCGAGCTGGTCGCGGTGCTGGTGGCTGTGACCTCGGGCGAACCGCGGGTGCTGACGATTCAGGATCAGTCCGCGCTGCCTTCCGGCCCGTTCGAACTGGACCATCGCTCGTTGCAGTCGGGGTTGCGCGCCTGGGTCGAGCGACAAACCCGGTTGCCGCTGGGTTATGTCGAGCAGTTGTACACCTTCGCCGACCGCGATCGCGCCGGCGTCACCGCCAAGCATGTCATCTCCGTCAGCTATCTCGGCCTCACCCGCGAGCAGCCGGCCACCGGCGAATATGACGCGAGCTGGCACAGCTGGTACGCCTACTTCCCCTGGGAGGATCATCGCCAGGGGCCTCCGCCGCTGATCGAGAAGACGCTGCGGCGAGGCCTGATGGAATTTGTGTCGGCGACGCCGGACAAGGCTGCGCGGCTGGCGCGCCGGCAACGCGCCGCGATGCTGTTCGGGTTCGACGATCATGCCTGGAACGAGGATCTCGTTCTGCAGCGCTACGAGCTGTTGTACGAGGCGGGGCTGATTCCGGAAGCCGGGCGTGGCCATGCGCCGGCGCCGGACAACGAGGCGGTCGCCGCTCCCGGCCATGCAATGATCCTCGATCACCGCCGGATCCTGGCCACCGGCATTGCAAGGCTGCGCGCCAAGATCAAATACCATCCGGTGGTGTTCGAATTGATGCCGGAGACGTTCACGCTGTTGCAATTGCAGCGCTGCATCGAGGCGCTGGCCGGACGGCTGCTCTACAAGCAGAATTTCCGCCGCCTGATCGAACAGCAGGAGCTGGTCGAGGAGACCGGCGAAATGAGCCTCGATACCGGCGGCCGCCCGGCAAAGCTGTTCCGGTTCCGCCGCGCGGTATTCGCCGAACGCGCCATCACCGGGAGCAAATTGCCCATTGCCACTTGACAAGGCTTATACTCAATACCATCATAAGGCATGTACTCGATTGGAGTATAATCTATGGTGCCGGCAATGGAACTATTCAGCTCAGATCAGCTCTACGCAAAAGTGCGGCATGCGATCCCCGCGATCGAATGGCCGGCCTTCGCAGGCGACATCGACGCGATCCTCGCGCTGAAGCGGGACCGCAACGCGGTCATCCTCGCGCATAATTACCAGACGCCCGAGATCTTCCACTGCGTGGCAGATATCGTCGGCGACAGTCTCGCGCTGGCGCGCGAGGCGATGCATGTCGAAGCCGATGTCATCGTGCTCGCCGGCGTTCACTTCATGGCCGAGACCGCCAAGCTGCTCAATCCGTCCAAGACGGTGCTGATCCCGGATCGCGGCGCCGGCTGTTCGCTGGCGGATTCGATCACGCCCGAAGACGTCCGCTTGTTGCGGCAAAGCTATCCCGGCGTCCCGATCGTGACTTATGTGAACACCTCGGCCGCGGTGAAGGCCGAATCCGATATCTGCTGCACGTCGGGCAATGCGAAGGCCGTGATCGAATCGCTCGGGGTCGAGCGCGTGATCATGCTGCCCGACGAATATCTCGCCAAAAACATCGCCGCCGAGACCAAGGTCAAGGTGATCACCTGGACCGGGCATTGCGAGGTGCATGAGCGCTTCAGCGCCGGGGAAGTTCGGCAATTGCGCGAAAATCATCCCGGCATCGTCGTGCTCGCGCATCCGGAATGCCCGCCGGAAGTGCTGGCGGAGGCTGATTTCTCGGGCTCCACGGCGGCGATATCGACCTATGTCGCCAAACAGCGGCCGCCCCGGCTGGTGTTGCTGACGGAATGTTCGATGAGCGACAACATCGCGATCCAGTACCCGGATCTCGAATTCATCCGGCCCTGCAATCTCTGTCCGCACATGAAGCGGATCACGCTCGGCAATATCCGCCGCGCGCTGGAGACGATGCGGCAACAGGTCACCATCGACGACGGCATCGCCGCGCGGGCGCGCCTCGCGGTCGAACGGATGCTGGAGGTAAAATGACAGCCATTCACGACACAGACGGTGCGCCCGTGATCATCGGCGGGGGCCTTGCCGGACTATCGGCCGCGCTGGCGCTGGCGCCGCAGCCCGTGCTGCTCGTAACCATGGCGCCACTCGGCGTCGACGCATCCAGCGCCCTCGCGCAAGGCGGCATCGCCGCCGGTCTCGGCGCCGACGACGACATGTCGCTGCATCTCAAGGACACGCTGGCTGCCGGCGACGGGTTGTGCGACGAGGCGGTCGCATCATCCATTCTTGCTGCGGGGCCGGCGGCGATCGAGCAACTGGTGCGGCTCGGCGTCGCATTCGACCGCGATGCCGGCGGCAACATCCTTCTCGGTCTCGAGGCCGCGCATTCGCGGCGCCGGATCGTTCATGCCGGCGGCGATGCGACCGGCCGGGACATCATCCGCGCGCTGGCCCGCAGGGTTGACGAGACGCCCTCGATCACCGTATGCGAGGCGACGGCCGCGCGGCGCCTGCTCGTCGAGGACAATGCCGTGCGAGGGGTTCTCTGCGAGACGGCGCAGGGGCCGGTGGTGTTCGCCACCGATCGCGTCGTGATCGCGACCGGCGGCATCGGCGGGCTGTTCCTACACACCACCAATCCGGCCGGGTCGTTTGGCCAGGGCATCGCGCTTGCCGCCCGCGCCGGCGCCGAAATGGCCGATCTCGAATTCATTCAATTCCATCCGACCGCGCTCGACAGCCAATCCTTTCCGCTGAAACTTGTCAGCGAGGCGGTGCGGGGCGAGGGCGCGATCCTGATCGACGAGCGGGGCGATCGCTTCATGGCGAACGAGCCCGGGGCGGAACTGGCGCCGCGCGACGTCGTGGCACGCGCGGTGTGGCGGCATCTGGCGGCCGGACACCGGGTGTTTCTCGACGCGCGGAACGTCGCTGGATTGGACATGGCGCGGCGTTTTCCGACCATCACCGCACTTTGCCGCGGGGCCGGCATCGATCCGGTCACGCAAGCAATCCCGATCCGGCCCGCCGCGCATTATCACATGGGCGGCATTGGCGTGGACCAGCGCGGACGGACGTCGGTCGACGGTCTCTGGGCCTGCGGCGAGGCGGCCTGCACCGGCCTGCATGGCGCCAACCGGCTTGCCAGCAATTCGCTGCTGGAGGCGGCGGTGTGCGGCGGCTGGGTCGCGCGGGATATCGCCGCAACCGCGGCGTCCCCACGGCGTCCACCGCGGCTAACCGACGCCGGCGCGCTGCGCAGCGATCCGGCTTCGGTTCGTCTGATCCTGTCGTGTGCCGCCGGCGTCTTACGCGATGCCGAAGGCCTTCGCACGGCGGCGCGGGCGCTTTATCCGCTCGCGGTCTCGCAAGCTGCGGCAAGCGACCCCGCCATCGTCGGTCTGATGATCGTGATGTCCGCCCTGCGCCGCCGCGAAAGCCGGGGCGCCCATGCCCGCACCGATTTCCCTGAACACGCCAACTCTGCGCGACGATCGACGCTGCGGTTCGCGGATGCCCTTGAGGCGGCGAGGGACTTCGTTCCGGAACCTGTCAACTAATTCCTGGGAAATACCATGACCCCTTCGCCCCTCCCACATGTCATGATCGAGCCGCTGGTTCGCATGGCGCTGCTTGAAGATCTCGGCCGGGCCGGCGATCTCACCTCAGATGCGATCGTGCCGGCCGCGCATCGTGCGACGACGGTTCTGGTGGCCCGCCAGCCCGGCGTGGTCGCCGGTCTCGATCTGGCGCGGCTGGCGTTTCAGCTGATCGATCCCGCAATCGAGATGCATGTCGAACGCGGCGATGGCGCAGCGCTCGCTCCGGGCGATTTGATCGCCACCATCTCCGGCCCGGCGCGCGGCATCTTGACCGCGGAGCGGGTCGCGCTGAACCTGCTGTGCCGCCTCAGCGGTATCGCCACCGCGACGGCGAGCGTGGTGGCCGCGGTCCGGGACACCAAGGCCGCCATCGTCTGCACGCGCAAGACCACGCCGGGTTTGCGCGCGATCGAGAAATACGCGGTGCGCGTCGGCGGCGGCAGCAATCACCGTTTTGGGCTCGACGATGCGGTTCTGATCAAGGACAACCATGTCGCGATTGCCGGCAGTGTTACCGAGGCGCTGAAGCGGGCCAAACAGGGCGTCGGCCATCTCGTCAAGATCGAACTCGAGGTCGATACGCTGGATCAACTGCGCGAGGCGCTCGATCACGGCGTCGACGCGGTGCTGCTCGACAACATGGACCCGGAAACGCTGACAAAAGCCGTCGCGATGGTCGCCGGCCGCGCGGTGACGGAAGCCTCCGGCCGCATCACGCCCGCCACCGCGCCGTCAATCGCCGCCACCGGCGTCGACCTGATCTCGATTGGCTGGCTGACCCACAGCGTCAGCGTTCTCGATATCGGATTGGATTTTAAAAATTGAACTCGCCTTGGCGGCCGCTTCCCCCTCGCCCCGCACTTGCGGGGAGAGGGTCGGGGTGAGGGGCTCTATCCGCGCATTCTAACTCGCGGATGGTCCCCCTCACTCGAAATTTGCTATCGCGAATTTCGACCTCTCCCCGCAAGCGGGGCGAGGTGAGCGCCGCCGCCGATTTAGCGCTTGCGCACGAACCTTGCCACCAGCTCGACATGCGGGGTGTGGCGGAACTGGTCGACCGGGGTGACGCCTTCGAGTGCGTAGCCGCCATCGATCAGGATTTTTGCGTCGCGCGCAAACGTCGCGACATTGCAGGACACCGCAACCACGGTCGCCACCTTGCTGGCGGCAAGCTGGGTTGCCTGCGCCTGCGCGCCCTGTCGTGGCGGATCGAACACGACGGTGTCGTAGTCGCGTAATTCCTGCGGCATCAGCGGCCGCCGGAACAGATCGCGCGCCTCCGCCTTCAGCGGCTTCAAACCCGAGGTCGACGCCGCCGCCTTCTGCAGCGCGGCGACTGAGCCTGCATCGCTGTCGAACGCCGCAACCCGCGATTTTGCAGCCAGCCGAAGCGCGAACGGTCCGACGCCGCTGAACAGGTCGGCGATCGTTTTGGCGCGCTTGCAATGATCCGCCACCAGCGCGGCCAGCGCCTCTTCGCCGGCGACGGTGGGTTGCAGGAACGAGCCCGGCGGCAGGATCACTTGCGCGGTGCCCGTCGTGATCGTCGGCGGCGTCCGCATCAGGACCAGTTCGCCATGTCGCGTCAGTCGCGCCAGGCGATGCGCTTCCGCCACGCGCGACAACGCCGCGATGAGTTTGGTCGGCACCGGCCCCGAGCCGCGCACGTCGACATCGAGCCCGGTGTCGGTCGCCGTGATCTGGATGTCGAGCGGTTTTCCCGTCGAGATCAACGGTTCGGCCAGCGCCCATGCCGCATCGAGCGCGCCGTCGAGGCCGGGGCACAGAATTGGGCAGCGATCGACGGGAATGATCTCGTGGGAACCGGCCGCAGCAAAGCCCACCTTGAGCACGTCGTGGGTGCCCATCCGCGCGTGCAAGGTGACGCGCCGCCGGCCGAGGCCGTGGGCGTCGATCAGCGGATCAACCTCGCAATCGATCTTCGCCTGCGCCAGCATCTCGACGACGAGATTGCGCTTCCAGGCGCGGTAATGTTCGCTTTCCCAATGCTGGATCGCGCAGCCGCCGCAGATCGCAAAGTGCGGACAGAACGGCGCGATCCGTTGCGGGCTCGCATGCTCGACGGTGAGCAGGCGGCGGCGGTCGGGATGGCCCGGCGCCGGCGCCACCTCGACCGTCTCGCCGCCAAGCGTATATGGCACGTAGACGTTCTCGCCGCCGCGCACGACGCCGTCGCCGAAATGACCGACATGATCGATGACGAGCTGTTCAGCCACGGCGCGCACCGAGGAAGAATTCGATATTGCCGTCACCGCCCTTGATCGACGACGGAAACACCTGGATATCGGTGCAGCCGAGCGACGTCGCGAACGCGGTGATGTCGTCGCAGATTTCCTGATGCACCATCGCGTTGCGGATGATGCCGTGCTTGGAATGTTTTCGCGGCGCCTCGAATTGCGGCTTGATCAGCGCCAGCAAATGCATCGGCGCCGCCGCCAGCGACAGCGCCACCGGCAGCACCGCCTTCAGTGAAATGAAGCTGACGTCGATGACGACGATTTCGGGACGGGCGGGCAGGCGCTTGCCCTTAAAAGTGCGGATGTCGGTCGCTTCCATCGACACGATTTTGGGATGGTTTTGCAGCGAGGGATGCAACTGGCCATGGCCGACGTCGATGGCGAAGACGAGGCTGGCGCCGTTCGCCAGCAACACCTCGGTGAAGCCGCCGGTCGACGCGCCGACATCGAGGCAGACATGGTCCTCGATGTCGACAGGGTATTGTTCCAGCGCGCCCGCAAGCTTGATGCCGCCGCGCGAGACGTAGGGATGCGCGGGTTGCGCCGACAATTCCGCGTCGGCGGCGATGGTTTCTGAGGCTTTCAGCACCGGCTTGCCGTCGGCGATCACGCCGCCGGCCTCGATCGCCGCCCGCGCCCGGGCCCGGCTCTCGAACAGGCCGCGCTCGACCAGCACGACGTCGGCGCGCTTGCGGGAAACTGGCTCGATGTCGCGCTTGCTGGTCAATGTCGGTCCGATTTCTTGGTTGCAGCGGCAAGGCGAACGCAGGCGTCGAACGAAAAGAGATCTTGCCAGAGATCCGCAGGTGCGATCCTTGGCGCGACCAGCGGACAACCGTGCAGATCGAGTGCGTGCATCATCATGAGATTATCGGGCAGGCCAAAATCTTCCACCGTCAGTCCCTCCGGATCGGTCAGACGGCCATCGGGCGAAATCTTGACGTCATATCGGCGCGCCACGCGCTCCCGGTATGACGAGGGGTCGTTGCTGTAGGCGAGACACAGCTTGCCGCGGCCCGCCATGTAGCCGAGTTCATAGACGGTGCCTGCGTCGGCACTGGGGCCGCGAAACGGCGTCAAATTGGCGATGATGGCGTCGGCCGCCTCCATCATGGCCTCATTGGCCTTGAAGATCTTGAGCGAAGCCTCACGAGTCGACAGGTCGACCGCGTTATCGAGCGGATAAAGTCCGATCAATCCGTGACGCGCGCAAATTTCGGCTTTGCGCCGCCCGGTCTCGATCGCATCCGGCAGGAACACATCGGGGCCTGCCAGATAGATTTTCATAAGACCACCTGACGATCGACGGTCCAACACCTCTCCCTAGGGAGAGGTCGCGCCGAAGGCGCGGGTGAGGGGTTAGCTCTCTCGTGGGATCTGAAGCCCTCACCCGGATCGCACCGGACGATGCTTCGCATCGCCGAGGCGATCCGACCTCTCCCCGATGGGGAGAGGTGAGGAAGATCTGCACCAGCCTCTCAGGCGAGCTTGACCGTCTCGGCCTTGTAGTCCTTGCCGAGCGCATCGAAAACCTTGGCGACGATGCCCTTGGCGTCGAGGCCGGCATGGGCGTACATCGCGTTCGGCGAATCATGGTCGATGAACTCGTCGGGCAGGATCATCGCACGCATCCGCAGGCCGCCGTCGAGCATGCCGTTGTCGGAAAGCGTCTGCATGACATGCGAACCGAAGCCGCCGATCGAGCCCTCTTCGATGGTGAGCAGGACTTCATGCTCGCGCGCCAGCTTCAGCACCAGCTCGACATCCAGCGGCTTCATGAAGCGGGCGTCGGCGATGGTGGTGGAGAGGCCGTGGGCAGCGAGCTCGTCGGCGGCCTTTTCGCATTCGGCCATGCGGGTGCCGAACGACAGCAGCGCAATCTTGGTGCCCTGCTTGACGATGCGGCCCTTGCCGATCTCCAGGGGGACGCCGAACTCGGGCATTTCGATGCCGCGGCCTTCGCCACGCGGATAGCGCACCGCGCTCGGCCGATCGTTGATCGCAACCTGGGTTGCAACCATGTGCACCAGCTCGGCCTCGTCGGAGGCGGCCATGATCACGAAGTTCGGCAGGCAGCCGAGATAGGCGTTGTCGAACGAGCCTGCATGGGTGGCGCCGTCGGCGCCGACCAGGCCGGCGCGGTCGATCGCGAAACGAACCGGCAGGCTCTGGATCGCGACGTCATGGACCACCTGGTCGTAACCGCGCTGCAGGAAGGTCGAGTAGATCGCACAGAACGGCTTGTAGCCCTCGGTGGCGAGACCGGCCGCGAACGTCACCGCGTGCTGCTCGGCGATGCCGACGTCGAAGGTGCGTTTGGGGAAGGCCTTGTTGAAGATGTCGACGCCGGTGCCCGACGGCATCGCCGCGGTGATGGCGACGATCTTGTCGTCCTTCTGGGCTTCCTTGACCAGGCTCTGGCCGAACACGTTCTGATAGGCCGGAGCGTTCGGCTTGGCCTTGGCTTGCGCGCCGGTGGCGACGTCGAACTTGACCACGGCATGGTATTTGTCGGCCGCCGCTTCCGCCGGACCGTAACCTTTGCCCTTTTGCGTGACGACGTGGACCAGGATCGGGCCGGTCTCCATGTCGCGGACGTTCTTCAGCACCGGCAGCAGATGGTCCAGATTATGGCCGTCGATCGGGCCGACATAATAGAAGCCGAGTTCCTCGAACAGCGTGCCGCCGTCCATCATGAAGCCGCGGGAATATTCCTCGACGCGACTGGCGCGGTTGGCGATGATCTTCGGCAGATGGTTGCCGAGCTGCTTGGCCGCCTCGCGCAGCGTGCGGTAGGTCTTGCCGGAATAGAGCCGCGACAAATACGCGCTCATCGCGCCGACCGGCGGGGCAATCGACATGTCGTTGTCGTTGAGGATGACGATCAGGCGCGAATTCATCGCACCCGCGTTGTTCATGGCTTCATAGGCCATGCCGGCCGACATCGCGCCGTCACCAATCACGGCGATAACGTTGTTCTTGCCGCCGGAGAGGTCGCGCGCCACGGCCATGCCGAGGCCGGCGGAGATCGAGGTCGAGGAATGCGCGGCGCCGAACGGATCGTAGTCGCTCTCGGTGCGTTTGGTGAAACCACTGAGGCCGCCGCCGGTGCGCAGCGTGCGGATGCGGTCGCGCCGGCCGGTCAGGATCTTGTGCGGATAGGCCTGATGGCCGACGTCCCAGATCAGGCGGTCGCGCGGGGTGTCGAAGATGTAATGGATCGCGGTGGTCAGCTCGACCACGCCGAGGCCGGCGCCGAAATGGCCGCCGGTCACGGAAACCGCGTCGATGGTCTCCTGACGCAGTTCGTCGGCCACCTGCCGCACCTGCTCGATCTTGAGCTTACGAAGGTCATCGGGCGTGCGAATGGTGTCCAGAAGCGGCGTTTTACTGAATGTGGTCACAGCGAGATTCCAATTTTACATATCGGGGCGATCTGCCCGGCGCGAGATGGGTTGCGCATTAACCGCGCAGTGAAAAATCCAGAGACCGGACACCATCTCGGCAGGCCGGTGCCTGATTTGAAAGCCTAGATGCACTCCGGATCGAACCATGTGATATGCATCACGTTGGTAGCTTTACCCTTCCCGGTCAGTTTTCTTAAGCTTTTGAAGTGCTTACTGCCGTCGGAAATCAGCGGCAGGCTGCTCTCAACAGCCCATAGAACCGCCAGCTTTACACCAAAGTCCGGGCCAAAGCCAACCCACTGAAAAAGCAGGGTTCCCCGACGAAGCTCAGAAAAGCTCCGACTTTCAACCGCTGCGGCGGGCGGAAGGTTCCAATTCGCTCAATTCGGCGGCATCCGGAGGCGCGGCTCGGGCCGTTTCGATCACTTTCCAGCTGCATTCCCGGGCGGCCTGGTCGCCGGTTGCGATCGCCAGCGCGGCATCGGGGGCAGCCATGCGCTCGCTGAGCGGGATCGGGCCGCAGACGATCATGAAGAAATCGTAGGCGTTCGGCCGTTCGTTGGCCATCACGAACTGGAAATGCACGCGGAAGAACTGCCAGCGGAAGCTCTCGTAGTGGTCGGGTCTCACGATATCGCGGAAACGGACCGGCACGATGGTGGGGTTGCGTCCGGCGCTGCCGACGTCGATGCCGTGACTCTTGATCGGATCGAACTGGTAGAAGTTCATCACGTCCTTGCGCGCCTGGCAGTCGATCCAGTCGATCGATGGCTCGACTGCCAATAGCCGCAGATGATCGCGGAAATCCTGCGCGCAGGCATGGAAGCCGACGATCGGGAAATTTCCGCCGATCGTCAGCAGCACGATGCGCGGGCCGTGACGCCCCAGGGCGGGATCGAGCTTGAGCGCGCGCGCCAGTATTTCAGTTCCCAGGAACGATCCGGAACTGTGGCCGACGATGACGATTTCCTCGGCGTCACTGGAGCGCGCGACATCGACCAGGTGCTGCGCGAAGCGCTCGATGCGGCGGTCCCATTCCGGCCGTTGCCGGTGCGAGAATTCCCAGGTCCAGATCCAGTCGGACAGGAGATAGAGTACATAGGTGCTGTTTTCCGTGTATTTCAGCACGGTGCCGATCAGGGCCACGAATATCGCGGCGGCGGCCGCGATGCTTAGAAGTGCGGGGATACCGATCGCGTCGAGGCCTTTCTGGAACACAAAGGCGATGCCTGCGGCGCCTATGGCCTCCAGCAGCAGGACAAAATGCGGGTAGGTGATGAAGGTCGCGAAACGCCAGTTCGCCCTGGTGAATCGCGCGATGGTGCCGTTGAAGACCAGCCGCCAGTAGATCCACACCGAGTGGAACACGGTGCGCCAGATCGGAGCGGCGAGGTCGTGCTGGATGAAGTCCTCGAACTGCAGGAAGTCGTAGCTGGTGTGGGTCTGCCAGTCTTCCGCCTTGGTCTCGATCGTCCACGACGCGATCTCGTCATCGGCGGCGACCTTGGGCCGGCTGATCGTGGCCGAAAGCTGATAGAGCCGGCCGAATTTCCGCAGTTCGGTCCGGAACATACGGTAGTATTGCGCGAGGCCGCGCGGATCGTATCCCTGGATATAAATAATATGGCGGTGCTGAACGCGCACGTCTGTCCCCGGAGTGGCGGCCGGACTATAGCAGGCCATCGAACGCGCCAAGAGCTATTTTGGCTCCTGTCGGGGGGCGTGGACGTCAAATTCGCCGAATGTTTTCGATTGTTGCAGCGTGGCTGGCGCTATTGAACGTCGAGCGGCTCGGTCCCGGTCACTTGGCCGGAGGCATCGGTGGTGATCTTGTCGACGCGCGCCTCGGCCTGCCGCAGCAGTTCCTCGCAGCGCCGCTTCAGGGCCTCGCCGCGTTCATAAATCGCAACCGATTCCTCCAGCGGCACCTTGCCATCCTCGAGCCGCTTGACGATCGTCTCGAGTTCCTCGAGGGCGCGCTCGAAGGAGAGCTTCTTGACGTCCATTTGGGTGTTTTCGGCCATATTGGTTCCCGGATGCGCTCTCATTCGTCCCAGCGCAGAATCAAGCGAATTTTTACGGGCGTATTGTGGCGGGGTTTTACGCGCCCATCAATGCGGTGACATGCTCGGCGACCGACTCTTTCAGCCCCTGCAGGTCGTAGCCGCCCTCCAGCACCGACACAACCCGGCCGCCGGCGCTGGTCGCCGCGACATCCATCAGCTTGCGCGTGACCCAGCCGAAATCCTCCGCCCTCAGGTTGAGCGAGGCCAGCGGATCGCGATAATGCGCGTCGAAGCCAGCGGAGATGATGAGCAGTTCGGGGCCGAACTTCTGCAACTGCGGCAGAATCAGTTTTTCGAACGCCGCGCGGAACTTTGGCCCGCCGTCTTCGGAGGCGAGCGGCGCATTGACGATGGTGTCGTGTTCGCCGCGCTCGCCGCTGGCGCCGGTGCCGGGAAACAGCGGCATCTGGTGCGTCGAGCAATACATCACGCTCTTGTCGGCCCAGAAAATATCCTGGGTGCCGTTGCCGTGATGGACATCGAAATCGACGATCGCCGCGCGGCTGATGCCATATTTGCGCTGGGCGTGGCGCGCCGCGATGGCGACATTGTCGAAGAAGCAAAAACCCATCGGCTTGTTGATCTCGGCGTGATGGCCGGGAGGGCGGACGGCGACGAAGGCATTGTGATGGGTGCCGGACATGACCGCGTCGGTCGCGGCGACCGCACCGCCGACGCCGCGCATGACCGCTTCCCAGGTGCCCGGCGACATCGAGGTGTCGCCGTCGAGATAGATCAGGCCGCTTGAGGGTGCGATGTGCCGGAGCTCTTCGACATAGTGTCCGTCGTGACAGAGCGCGACGGAATCGAGACTGCCCTCCGGCGCCTGGTCGCGCACCAGCGGCTTGAAGCGGTCTTCTGCCAGCACCTCGCCGACCGCGCGGATCCGGTCGGGACGTTCCGGATGTCCCGGCGGCGTCAGATGGTCGAGGCTGGCGGGATGGGTCAGAAGAAGCGTCATGCGTGATCCCGGCGTTGAGACGCCCGTGCGAGGAGCGGATAATCTAGGCGGTCATCGGCCGCTCGGAAAGAGCCCAGCGCGGGCCACGCGCCCCGGAGTCAGTTGATCCGGACGATCCTGTTCGCCGCGGTCGGCGCGACCGGACTGTTGGAACGAAAATAGCTATCCACCGCATCGACGTCGTAGACGCCGAACTGTGGCGCTTTTCCGTCCTTGAACACGGTGAAACCGTCGCCGCCGATGGAGAGATAGTTGTTCACGGTCACGCGATAGCTCGCGGCGGTATCAATCGGTGTCCCATTCAACGACAGCCGGTCGGCGAGGACGCGCTCGCCGTCCGGCCGGGAGCTGTCCCATGCATAGGTAAAACCCTTCGAGACCTGCAGGATGCGCGGCCGTTTCGGGTCAAGCCATTGCTGCTCGAGCATGTCCTTGATCTGCTTTCCGGTCAGCGTCAGCGTCACCAGCTGGTTGCGGAACGGCTGGCTTGCGAAGATATCGGCGTAGGTGATCGCGCCACCTTCCTTCTTCGCAATATCGGTGCGCACGCCGCCCGGATTGGTGAAGGCCATCACGGCGCCGCCGCTGGCGGCAGCATTGGTCGCGGCCAGCTGGGCGTCTGCAACGATATCGCCGAGCGGGCTCTCGCCGGCATTGTTGGGGGTGCGGGACAGCGTGTCGGTCACCGAACCCGCCGGACGATTGGCGAGGGGGGCTGCGACCCGGTCGTAGGCTTCGAGCAGCGCGGTCTGTTCGGCGTCCCTGGCAAGGATCGCGGTGCGGACGATGGTGTTGCTGGCTGTGGCGCTGATGACGTCATGCGTCGCGGGGTCGAGCTTGAGGTCGATCGCGGTGACCAGCGTGCCGTATTTGTCGCCCGAGGTGACCAGGCGGCCGTCGATCTCGCAGACATAGGCCTGATGGGTATGGCCGGAGATCACGACGTCGACCGCCTTGTCGAATTTCTTCACGATGTCGACGATCGGGCCGGAGATGCCCGGGCATTCATTATAGTCGCCGGTCGGCGTGCCGCCTTCATGGATCAGCACCACGATGGCCTCGACGCCGCGCGCCTTCAATTCGGGGACCAGTGCGTTCACCGTGTCCGCCTCGTCGCGGAATTCGAGCCCGGCCGCGCTCTCCGGCGAGATGATGTCCGGCGTGCCCTTCAGGGTCAGCCCGATGAAGGCGACCGGGATGCCGTCGAACGTCCGGATTTCGTAAGGCGGGAACACCGTCTTGCCGGTAGCGGTGTCGATCGTGCTGGCGGCGAGATAATGGAATTTGGCGCCGGGGAAGGGATGCGGCCCCTGGCACTTGTCGACCGGATGGCAGCCGCCGTTCTGCATGCGCAGCAACTCGTCCTTGCCTTCGTCGAATTCGTGATTGCCGACGGAGGCCAGCGCCAGCCCCATCATCGACAGCGATTCGATGGTCGGCTCGTCGTGGAACATCGCCGACAGGAACGGACTGGCGCCGATCAGGTCACCGGCTGCGACGAAGATCGTGTTGGCATGACCCTGGCGGATCTGGTTGACCAGCGTCGCCATGTGCTCGGCGCCACCGGCGCGCACCATGATCTTCCTGGTTTTGTCGTCGGGATCGGTGATGCGGATTCCGCCCGGCGGCGGGCGGAGGTTGCCGTGAAAATCGTTGATCGCAAGGATGCGCAATTCGACCGGCGCCGCGGTCTGGGCCTGGCAGGGGGCGATGGCGGCAGCGGCGAGCGACGCGATGGCGGCGGCGAGGAACGAAAGGCGGAAGCATCTCATGACTTGACCATGGCGCGGCGGCGCAACATTTTTGCGACGCAGCCGTTCACTCCTTCGTGCGTCCGACGAACGCCTGGAACGCGGCGATCGCCTCGGTGGAGCGCATCCGTTCGGTGAACAGATGGTTTTCCTGATCGATCCGGCGGGTGACGTCCTCGGCCGGCAATTTCAACAACTTCCGCGAGATCGCCACCGCTTCCGCCGGCAGTGCGCAGATTTCGCGCGCCACCTTGCG
The DNA here is from genome assembly GCA_963836765.1 of uncultured Alphaproteobacteria bacterium. Taxonomy (GTDB): domain Bacteria; phylum Pseudomonadota; class Alphaproteobacteria; order Rhizobiales; family Xanthobacteraceae; genus Bradyrhizobium. Next base: position 17,303 of record CAWILG010000026.1, on the reverse strand, counting down.
CGCCTCGACCTCGGCGTGGCCGGGCGCCACCACGACGTTGACGAAGCCCGCGACGCGCGCTTCATCGGCCGTCATGGTGCGCCCCATCACCAGCATCGCAAACGCACGCTGCTGGCCCATGCTGCGCGGCATCAGCAGGCTCGACGCCCCCTCCGGCACCAGGCCGAAACTGCTGAACGGCGCTGAAAACATCGCGGTCTTGCTGGCGAGCACGTAATCGCAGTGGAACAGCATGGTGGTGCCGATGCCCATCGCGACGCCGTCGACGGCCGCGACGATCGGTTTGACGTTGTGCGCCAGCGAATAGAGAAACTTGACCAGGTTGGAGGCGCGCGGCGGGTCGGTCCTGGAGGTGCCCTCGGCGAGGAGGTCCTCGATATCGTTGCCCGCGGTGAACACGCCGGAGCCGCCGGTGATGATGATGCAGCGGATTTTTGGATTGTTCTGCGCCGTGTCGATCGCATCGCTCATCTCGCGATACATTTCCTGGGTAATCGCGTTCTTTTTCTCGGGCCGGCGCAGCCGGACCACGCGAGCGGCGGCTTCGTCGGTGATTATGACATGCGCGGTCATGCAGCTGTCCCTGGAGGAGGCGGCGACGGCGCCGCTGGCGAGTCATCAGGTTGTATCCTACATGATCCCTCGAAAGGCCCAACTGTCCGCGTCCGGTTTTTCGGGGAAACAAGCCAAGGGAATATGCAATGCAGCTAACCGGAATTCACCATTTGACGGCGATTTCCGCAAAGCCGCGCGAGAATCTGGCGTTCTATACCGGCCTGCTCGGCATGCGGCTGGTGAAGAAGACGGTCAATCAGGACGACGTCAGCGCCTACCATCTGTTCTACGCCGACGGCAAAGCCAACCCCGGAACGGACCTGACTTTTTTCGACTTTCCGGCAGCACCCGAGCGGCGCGGAACCAACAGCATTTCGCGCACCGGCCTGCGCGTCGCCGGCGAAAACAGCCTCGGCTACTGGCGGGATCGCCTGAAACAGGCCGGCGGCCACGCCGGCGATGTCGTCGAAGTCGACGGCCGGCTGACCCTGCCGTTCGAGGATGGTGAGGGCCAGCGGCTGGTGCTGGTCGATGATGGCGGGATCGGCCCCGCGGCGCCGTGGGAGCGCAGCCCAGTGCCGGCCGAGCATCAGATCCGCGGGCTCGGCCCGATCGTGCTCAACGTGCACGACCTGGCGCGGACCGCTGACGTGCTGACCGGGGTCATGAACATGCGCCGCCTGCGCGATTATGCCGCGCCTGATGCGAACGCGCGGGTCCATGTGTTCGCGATGGGCGAGGGCGGTCCCGCCGCCGAGCTGCATGTGATCGAGGGCAAGGATCTTCCAATAACGCGCCAGGGCGCCGGCGGCGTGCACCACGTTGCGTTCTGCACGCCGGACGAGGCGCAGTATCACGCCTGGACGCAGCGGCTCACTGAACTGCGCGTGCCCAACAGCGGTGAGATCGACCGCTTCTATTTCCGCAGTCTATATTTCCGCGAGCCCAACGGCATCCTGTTCGAGATCGCGACCGACGGCCCGGGCTTCGCCACCGACGAGTCAATGGAAACGCTCGGTGAAAAACTGGCGCTGCCGCCGTTTCTGGAGCCGCGGCGGGCGGCGATCGAGGCGGGGCTGAAGCCGCTAGGCTAAATTATCGTAGGATGGGTAGAGCGCAGCGAAACCCATCGACTGCTTGCGACTGAGCTGGTGGGTTTCGCTTCGCTCTACCCACGCTACGCAGCTCGCCTGATCCACCCCGTAGGCTTCAAGCGGAAATATCCGGAAATAAAGGCGATCGTGCCGCAACCGATATGATCGCGGCCACGGCGGCCTTCCTTTGACCGATCTGCGACGTTGCCCCGAGACCCAACTCATGCTCTCGTCGGCCGCGTAAGCTTGCGGATCGCTTGACCGGGATGAATGATGTGACCGAGCCGCAACTCTTACGTCACTCCCCCGGGATAACGGTGGGCGAAATTGCGGCCTTGACCGGCGCCGAGCTTCAGGGTGTCACAAACCACGCACAGCGAATGACGAATGTCGCGCCGATTGACCTCGCAGAGGCGGGCGACCTGACCTTTGTGGACAACGGGAAATTTGCCAAGGCGCTGACCTCGACGCGGGCTGGTGCCGTGTTGATAAACCAGCAGTTCCAGTCTCTTGTGCCGAGCGGACTTGTCGTATTGCTCACATCGGAGCCGTATAAAGGCTTCGTGCTGGTGGCTCGCGAACTTCATCGTGACACATTGCGGCCGGCGTCGCTGTTTGAGACCGACGGAATCGCCTCAAACGCATCCGTCCATGCTTCGGCTCGTCTCGCGTGCGATGTGACGGCTGATCCCGGTGCTGTCATCGGACCTCGCGCCAGCATCGGCGCTGGAACGCTGATCGGGGCCAACGCCGTCATCGGGCCGGACGTCCGGATCGGACAGAACTGTTCGATCGGTCCAGGCAGTTCGATCACGAATGCGATCATTGGCGACCGGGTCATCATCCATCCGGGTTGCCACATCGGCCAGGACGGATTCGGCTTCATCATGGGCGCCGCCGGACATCTCAAGGTGCCGCAGGTCGGCCTTGTCGCCATTGGACATGATGTCGAGATCGGGGCCGGGACGACCGTCGATCGGGGCGGGATTCGCGATACGGTGATTGGTGAGGGAACCAAGATCGACAACCTCGTCCAGATCGCCCACAACGTTGTTATCGGTTGTCATTGCATCATTGCCGGCCAATCCGGGTTGAGTGGCAGCGTAACCCTGGGAGACTTTGTCATCCTCGGAGCCCGCGTTGGCATTCGCCAGCACATCACTGTCGGAAACGGCGCCCGGCTTGCGGCGCGATCCTCTGTCATGCGTGACGTTCCGGCAGGGGCGCTCTGGGGCGGCTTTCCCAACGCCAAGCCGCTTCGGCAATTTTTGCGCGAGGTCGTCACACTGGAGCAACTGGCCTCACCCGTCGCCAAACCGACGGCGCCTGCGATCGATCCCTCGCAGGCGGATTAGGCGAAGCTTGTAAGGGCGGATCAGCGTCAGCGTAGTCCGCGCTCACGCCGAAACCGACATTTTTGCGATCTCGCCGGCGCTGGGCAGGTTTTCGACATTCCAGCAGGCATCCATCACCCGCCGGATTGTCGGCGCGGGCAGAATGCCCTCCGCGAGATCGGAGAATTTGGTTTCCAGCTGCTTGTCGGTCATCGGCACCTCGACGCTGCCGATGGCGTGTTCGATGTGGCGATGCAGCTGACGGCCGTCCTTCAGCACGATCGTCATGTCGACTTGCGCCGGATCGATGCCGGGGGTGATCACCGGCATCACCTTGCTGCGCAACGCGACGATGGTCGGATCGTTGACCGCCCGGTCGCTGAATTGCTTCTCGCCGCCGGCGCCTTCGACCAGCGCGACCGCAACCGCATGATAGATGCTGAACTTGCCTTCGAGTCCTTCACGCGGGGTCTTCTTGCCGGTGAGTTCGAGCACCAGCGGATGCACCTTGAGATCGATGCGTTCGATCTGGTCGGCGGTCAGCTTGTTTTCAGCGCGCAACTGGATCGCGGCGTCGATCGCCGGATGCATCACGATCCCGCAGGCGAACGGCTTGTAGGTGTTTAGTGCGGCCTCATACCGTTTGCCGAGGTCGCCGAGGATCTCGTTGTAATCCTGCTTGGTGCTGATCGTGTTGGCCCAGCCGCGCTTGGCTTCGATCATGCTGTCGGAGGAGGTGAAATTCTTCGACGCCAGCATCGCCGCGAAGATGCCGCTGGAGGCGGCGCGGCCCGGATTAAAACTCTTGTTCATCGAGCCGAAGGATTCGCGCAAGCCCACCGGCTGCGACGCGGCAAGCCCCAGCGCCCAGATCATCTGCTGATCGTTGAGTCTTAATAGTTTGCCGACGGCCGCGGCCGATCCGAACACCCCGGCGGTGCCGGTGATGTGCCAGCCGACGTCGTAATGGTTGGGATAGACCGCGTTGCCGATCCGGCACTCGGTCTCGACGCCGAGCACGAGCGCGTTGAGGAATTCCTTGCCCGAGACCGGCTGCATCTCCGCCAGTGCCAGAATAGCCGAGGCCACCGGACCCGCGGGATGGATGATGGTTTTCAGATGGGTGTCGTCATAATCAAAAATGTGGCTCGATACGCCGTTGATGAAAGCCGCATTCACGATGTCGAACCGTTCGCGCCGTCCGAACAGCGAGGCCTGCGCCGGACCCGAGAACGGCGTCAGCGCTGCGACTGCGATATCGACGGTCTGATGACGCGATCCGCCGATCGCAACGCCGGTCCAGTTCAATAGCGTCCGCACGCCTTCCTTGCGGACATTGGCCGGAAGGTCGTCATAGCTTGCGGTGACGATGTATTGCGCGAGCTTGCGCGTCACGTCCTTCGCCGGCGCAGTTGCTGCCGGAGCGGCAGCTGCGGTGCCGGGGGCTTGCGCCAACGCTGCGTTGGTCGCGGCCGCCGCGAGCGGCAATGCGGCTGCGGCCTGCAGCAGGGTTCTGCGATCAGTGATGGGCATTTGATTTCTCCTTGAGCTTCATCGTGGCCAGTTGCGCGGCAAGCCGGACCGCGCTCTCGAGTGCGCCGGTCTTGGCCACGCCTTTGCCTACGATATCGAATGCCGTGCCATGCGACGGCGTTGTGAATACGGTCTCGAGCCCCGCGGTCACGGTGACGCCGCGGTTGAAGCCGCGCAGCTTGGTCGCGATCTGGCCCTGGTCGTGATACATCGCGACCACGCTGTCGAACTCGCCGGCAAAGGCGCGAACGTAAACCGTATCCGCCGGGAACGGGCCGCTGCAGGCAATCCCGGTCTTCGCCGCGGCTTCGACCGTCGGCCGGATCATTTCGATCTCGTCGCGGCCGAACAGACCGCCTTCGCCGGCATGCGGATTGAGGGCGGCGACCGCGATCCGCGGCTTGGCGATGCCGGCGTTGCGCATCATCCGATCCGCGAGCACGATGGCGTCGGTGATGGAGGCCGGGTTGATGCCGTCGATGGCCTCGCGAAGCGACTGGTGCCCTGTCACCCGCGACATCCAATAGCCGTCCAGCACGTTCATCTCGGAGAAGTAGCCGGGATGTCCGAGCAGGCTCGCGAACATCTTGTGCTCGTCGGGAAACTTCCAGCCGCCGTCGAACATCGCGCGCTTGTTCAGCGGCGCGAAGGTGATGGCGTCGAGCTGGCCCTGCTTCGCAAAATCGATCGCGCGCGCCAGCGTCTCGCCGGTCAGCCGGCCGGACTCGGCACTGGCCTTGCCGAGCGGCAACAGCGAGGGGTCGGTATTGCCGAGATCGACCAGTTGCACCGCGCCGCTGTGCCAGGAGGCGTCGGCGGGCGAGGCGATGCGCTCGACCTCGAGCCGGACGCCGGCATGCGACATGCCCATCTCCAGCACCCGGGCGTCGCCGATCACCACCAGGCGCGCGACAGTGGCGAGATTGCCGTCGGCGAGAATGCGGGCGGTCTGCTCGGGTCCGATGCCGGTGCAATCGCCGGGCACCAGCGCGATGGTCGGAAGGGTGTTTCGATCGATGTCCATTGAACCTTACTTTGCGGTTTGAGATTGGATGGCGGATTCGGCCCAGGCCTGGCTGTCGAATTCGCCATCCCATTTGGCGACGACGATGGCGGCCACGGCATTGCCGATGGTGTTGGTGATGGCCCGCGCCAGCGACATGAAGCGGTCGATGCCAAGCAGCAGCGCCAGGCCCTCGGCGGGCAGGCCCGCGGCGATGACAGTGGCGGCAAGGGCAGCGAACGCGCCGCCGGTGACGCCCGCAGCACCCTTGCTGGTGAACAGCATGACGACGAACAGGCTCAGTTGCTGCGCCATCGTCATCTCGATCCCATAGACTTGGGCGACGAACATCGTGCTCAGCGGCAATGTCAGCGCCACGCCGTCGAGGTTGAAGGAATAGCCGGAGGGAATCACGAGGCCTGCGACCGCCCGTCCGACGCCGGCCGCCGGCAGCTTCTCCATCATGCCGGGGATTGCGGTTTCCGAGGACGAGGTGCCGAGCACCACCAGAAGTTCGGTGCGCAGCAGGCGGAGCAGGTCCATCAGCTGGATTCCGGCAAACCAGCAGATGGTCCCGAGCACCACGAAGATGAAGAACGCCATCATCGCCCAGGCGGTGCCGACCAATAGCGCCAGCGCGTACAGGGTGGCGAGACCGAACTTGGCCACGGTGAACGCCATCGCGCCGAACGCGCCGATCGGCGCCAGCGCGACGACGACGTGCACGACGCTGAACACCAGTTCGGTGATCCGCTCCAGCCCGCCCCGCAACGTCGCACCACGCTCGCCCATGAGCAGCAGGCCGATCCCGCACAGCAGCGCAAGCACCAGAACCTGCAGCACGTCGCCGCTGGCAAAGGCGCCGGCAAAACTCTCGGGGATCATGTGCTGGACATAGGCGGAGACGGAACCGACATGGGCCTGCGCATAGCGCGCGACCGTCTCCGCCTGTTCCGCCGTCGCGTGGCCGACGCCGGCGCCGGGCTGCACCCACTGCACCACGGCCAGGCTGAACAGCAGGCAGAGCGAGGTGACGGCCTCGAAATAGATGAAGGCCTTGAGGCCGATGCGCCCCACGGCGCGCATGTCGCCGACCTGCGCAATGCCCGTGACCACCACCAGGAAGATCAGCGGCGTGATCGTCACCTTGATCAGGGAAATGAAGGCGTCGCCAAGCGGCTTTAGTTCCACCGCCGCTGCGGGGAACAGGGCACCCGCCAGCGCTCCCAATGCCGCGCCAACCACCACGAGAACATACGGCTCACGCCATAGCGGCCTTACGCGTCGGCCAGCGGCCGGCGCCGGGACGGACGAAACAAGCGGCGTGGTGGCAATCTGCAAGTTGATCTCCTCCCGGACAGCGAAGGCCATCCAGGATGGCTCGGTTTTTGTTGTGGTTTTGAAATGCGATTTAGATTGGACCAGCCACGTGCCACGCGCTAATGCCGTATTCGCATCATTTGAGGACAAAACCGCATCATGGACCTGATTTGGCTGGAGGATTTCCTCGCCATTGCCGAAGAAGGCGGGTTCTCTCGCGCGGCGGAACGCCGCCATGTCACCCAGCCGGCGCTGAGCCGCCGGATCAGGGCGCTGGAAGAATGGCTGGGCACGCCACTGTTCGAACGAAGCACGCATACGTTGACGCTGACGCCGGCCGGCGAGACGTTCCGCCCGGTCGCCGAGGATGTCCTGCGCCGTGTTCTGGTCGGCCGGGAAGAGGCGCTCGAGGTCGCCCGGCTGAAGGCCGAGACCATCCATTTTGCGGCGACACACGCGCTGTCGCAGACGTTTTTTCCGGACTGGATACGCAAGGCGGAGAGCGCAAGCTCAGGGGTGGCGATCCAGTTGGTCGCGGCCAATTTCGCCGCGTGCGAAAAACTCCTGCTCGACGCCCAATCGCATTTCCTGCTGGCTCATCACCACCCGTCGCTGACGAGCCGGCTCGACAGCGATCGTTTTCAACGGATCGAGCTGGACACCGACGTGCTGGTCCCGGTCAGCGCGCCCGGGGCCAAGCCGGATGCCGGCAGAGGAAGCCGCAAGCAGGCCGCACCATGCTATGCGTTGCCCGGTTCAGCGGATGCGCCGCTGCCTTTTCTTGCCTACCACCCCGGCTCGGGCGTCGGCCGCATCGTCGGCGCGTTCCTTGCCGCAAGAGAGTTCGAGCTGTTGGCTCGATCCGAAATTCTCCGCGCCGATGATGCTGCTGACCGACATGGCGCGTCAGGGCCACGGCATCACCTGGGCGCCGCACAGCCTGGTGCGTGAAGATCTGGCGAGCGGCCGCCTGATGCGCGCCGGGGCCGAGGAATGGAACATCGAGATCAGCGTCTGCCTGTTCCGTTCGCGCGCCCGCATGACACCTGCGGCAGAGACGTTCTGGAGCGCGGTGCAGAAAGGCAAATGGGGGAAGAAATCTCCGGCGACGGCCCGACGAGGCTGAGCAAGAACTGCCGGCTCGTCAGTCAATGCCGGTCAGGTTGGCCGGGCTGAGAGTCGTGGGACGATTTGCGTCCAGAATGGTCCCAAGACAGGCTGTAGGAGGTCTACGAGAGCGGCAAGGCGTTTGCGCGACAAGAGTGCCTCTGCCACCTCTGCGACGAAGCGCTCGAACCCGAGGATGTTGAGCACGCGGGTGAAGTTGTAGCAGAGCGCCATCAGGCTCCATTCGCCGCGAACCTTGTTGAAGCCTCGGACCAGGAAGTGCCGATAGCCGGCACGACACTTGATCGTACCGAAGGGATGCTCGACGATTGCGGAACGACGACGCATCAACTCGTCCGCTCCGTGCATCCGTGCACGATGTCGATCAAGAACGTCTTCGTGCTCCCAGCGACCGATGGTCCGCCGAGATGCCTTCGGGCTCAGACAACGCTCTCTTAAAGCGCACGTCCTGCAGGTCTTCGTGTTGCTCGCATAGCGGATCTCGGCCCGGCCACTGGCGTTCTCCCAGCGTCCTTCCATCGGACGCAGCAGTTCGCCGGCCGGGCATCGGTAGACGTCGGATGCCGGATCATAGCCAAAATTCTTGAGGCTAAAGCGGCCCTTCTCGAGTTGTCGGCTTTCTGGCACCGGCACATAGGCTGTGATGCCGTCATCCTCGCACGCCTTCAGCTCGAGGCTGCTGTAATAGCCCTCATCGGCCAGCGCCTGCAGCACCTCGGCTTCGAGGGCGTCTTTTGCCACCTTTGCCATCGCATGAAGCTGGCCGACATCGCTGCTGTCGTTCACCACCTCGCTTGCGACAATGAACTTGTGCTTATCGTCAACGGCAGTCTGCACATTGTAACCTGCGACGCCTTGGCCGCTCTTGACCAGAAGCCGGGCATCCGGATCGGTCAGGGAAAGCTGCGTCTCGCCGCTCGCTTCCAGCCCGGCAAGATCGGCTCGCGCGCGCGAACGCTTCGCCATCAGCGCCGCGACCTTCGCGCCAATATCCTCTCCACCGCCATCGCCGGGACCGTCGAGCCTATCCTTGCCTGGCGCCCTGGCCTCCGCCGCATCATTGTCCTCAAGAGACTTGCCGTAAGTCTCGATCTCCTGGTCCAGCTTCGCGATCTGCCCGGCAAGCCTCTTGCGTGTAAAGATACTCGCCTTGCTGGCATCGCCATGGAAGAAGGAGCCGTCGATCGCAACAACGCTGCCGCCGACCAAGCCAAGCCTGCGCGCCACCAGCACGAAGCTCCGGTTCACCGCCTTCAGCGCCGCCCAGTTCTCCTTGCGGAAGTTGGCGATCGTCCGACAGCCCGGCTTCAGGTTCTTCAAGAGCCAGATCAGTTCCAGATTGCGGTACGCCTCCCGCTCCAGCCGACGCGACGATCTGACCTGATTGATGTAGCCATACAGGTAGAGCCTCAGCAGGTCGGCTGGATCATAGGGCGGCTGCCCCATGGCTTCCGCGCCACGATCAGCGTGACGGAACCCGAGCTTGGCGAGGTCGAGAGCGCAAACAAAGCTCTCGATCGCCCGCACCGGATTGTCCGGGCCCAACATAGTCCTCGATCCGCGCAGGAAGCAGGCTGGCCTGCTCCCGGCTCTCACCCGTCTTGAATGCATGATTCGTCATAACAGAATCGTACATCAACTCTCAAAAAAGCCGAGTTTCTTGCCCAGCCTCGACGGGCAAATCAGTAATTTGCTGTCAAGGGGCACTTAAGAAAATATTCCTGTTTTCATCTGACCCAAATCAGGGCTAGAAGTCCCACCGTCTCACCCGACAGGAGGGGCGGCTCGCGATCGTCACGAAACGCGCGGTGGGATGCGGTGGACGTAGATGCTGCGACTGACGAGCGCGGCTGATGCGGACGGCGAAGTCGTGTGGTTCTGACGCCCCGATGCTGGCGTCAAGTTGGCGGAGATATCCGTCAGCGACGGTGGCAACAAAGCCGGTCGCCGAGGAGAGCGCGCTATAAGCCGTAAAACCATTGCGCAGGGAAGGCCGGATGTTCTCCGCTGAACCTGTATGCTCGTGTGCGCTTTCTTTTGTGCAATTTGCGCACGAGACCGCGGGTGCAGCGCGCACCCGGCTTTCCCTGCGCCCTCTGATTGGAGAGGGCGGGATGTTTCAACAGCAAAACTCGGGCGCATTGAGCCGCGAGATCGCAAATTCATGATTGAAGTTAGGAAGCCGTCATTGCGAGCGAAGCGACTTGTCCGCCGTAGCTCGAAGAGCGAAGGCGGAAGCAATCCATCTCGCCGCGCAAAGAAAGAATGGATTGCTTCGTCGGGCCCGTCATTTTTTTGGTGCTGCGGCGTGATTCATTGCGTGGATCGATTTGGAGCACGTGATGGACATTCGTATTCGGCAAGCGGAACGTCGGCAGGCTGGTTTTGAGCTGGTCGATCTTGAGAGCCTGGTGGTTGACGACCACTCGGTACGAGCGGTGTGGTCCTTCGTGGAAGGCTTGGACCTTCAGTCGTTCTACGATCGCATCAAGGCGCGTGGCGAGATACCTGGTCGGCCTGCGACCGACCCGCGCATTCTGCTTGCGCTTTGGCTGTATGCGACAGCCGACGGGATTGGGTCGGCCCGCGCGCTGGCGCGGCTGTGCGAGCATCATACGATCTATCGCTGGATCTGCGGCGGGGTCGGGGTGAACCACACGATGCTGTCGGAGTTCCGTCTGGAGAGCGGCGAGTTCCTCGATCGCCTTCTGACGAGCAGTCTGGCGGCTTTGATGAAGGAAGGCCTGATCACACTGGACGAGGTCATCACCGACGGTACCAAGGTCAGGGCCGCGGCAAGCCGCTCGTCGATGCGGCGAAGGCAAACCCTGGTGGAATTGGAAGAAAAGGCCCGGATCAGGGTTGCCGAGTTGAAGCAGGAATTGGAGGCCGATTCTGCGGCGGGCGAGCGGCGGCTGTCGAAGCGTCGCCTCTCTGCAGCCGAAGACCGCGCCCGTCGTGTTGCGGCAGCGTTGGCGAAACATCCTGCAGCAACGCCGAAGGACGAGAAAGACCAGAACGAGGGGGGCGATCCCCCGCTGGCCGGCGGCGGCAAGAGCGGCAAGAAACCCAAGGAAGAGCGTGTCTCGACGACTGATCCGGACGCGCCATTGATGCGGATGGCGGACGGTGCCGTGCGGGTCGCCTATAACGTGCAAGTGGCGAGCGCCTGCGGCTTCGTGGTCGCGATCGAGCCGGTCCAGCGGCGTAATGATCGAGGTCTTGCGCCGGCAGTGGTGGCGCAGGTCCAACAGCGTTGTGGCAAGCTGCCGACCCGCCTGCTGGCCGACACCGGCGCGATGACCGCCGCCGACATCGCGACGCTTGCGCAAACTCACCCCTCCATGCAGGTGTTCAGTCCGCCACCGGCCTGCAAGACGTCCTCCAAACCAGCAAGCAAGGCGCGATACGAACGCAACCGCGCAGCCTAACCGCAATGCCTGAGGGAGTGGCGCGCCCGCATGGACAGTGAAGAAGGCCAAGCGGTCTACAAACGGCGCAGTAACACCGAACACGCCCATGCCCGCCTGAAGAACCGCGGCTTTGAGCGCATGGCCCTGCGTGGCTTGGCCAAAGTCCGCATCGCATGTTGGCTTCATGCCGTGACCCACAACCTTATGTGGGCCATTAGCTGCCGCCGCGCGCTGAAGACGGCCTGATCCACCTCCCATCACATGCCGCACGAGCCGCACATCCCGTCCAATCCCATTGCAGTTCGCCGCCACAGGCGAAATACTTACAGCCCCGTCGCTTCGCTCCTCGCAATGACGAGGAAATCACCCCAGCAGCACCGCATCCGCGCCGTTCACCGCGTCGGCGCTGTCGGTCACCGTCTTCTCCAGCGAACCGGACTGCACCGTGACGTTCTCGGCAAAGAACCGCGCCACCGCGACGTAGCGCTGCGGATCGCTGCCGTTGCCGTCGCTGCGCGCGGCCAGCGCTTCGCCGGCCAGCATGCAGCCGCCGAGCGTCGAGCCGAACAGGCGCAGATAGGGCGTCGCACCGGCCAGCGCATCGTTCGGCGCCGAGGCGACGCGCTCCAGCAGCCATTTGCTGGCGCGCTCCAGCGAGCCCAGCGCGTCGCGCAATTTAGCGCCTGTCGTGCCGAAGGCGGGATCGTTCGAGGTCTCGACCTGTTTGACGATGCTGGAGAGTTCGTCGAGCAGCGCCCACACCGATGCGCCGCCATTGGCCGCGAGTTTTCGCGTCACGAGGTCGATCGACTGGATGCCGTTGGTGCCTTCATAGATCGAGGTGATGCGCGCATCGCGATAATGCTGGGCCGCGCCGGTCTCCTCAATGAATCCCATGCCGCCATGGACCTGCACGCCGAGATAGGCCACTTCGTTGCCGATGTCGGTGGAAAATGCCTTTGCGATCGGCGTCAGCAGCGCGCCGCGGGCTGCGGCGTCGGCGCGGACTTTGGCGTCCTTGGCGCGCACGGAAACGTCGAGTGCTACGGCGGTGGCGTAGCAAATGCTGCGTGCGGCCGCGGTCATCGAGCGCATCTGCATCAGCATCCGCTTGACGTCGGGATGCGCGATGATGGCGTCCATGCCGTCGCCCTTGGAGCCGATGGCGCGGCCCTGACGGCGCTCCTGCGCGTAGGCCAGCGCCTGCTGATAGGCGCGGTCGGCGATCCCGACGCCTTCAAGGCCGACGCCGAGCCGGGCCTGGTTCATCATCGTGAACATGCAGAGCATGCCGCGGTTCTCTTCGCCGATCAGATAGCCGATCGCGCCGCCTTTATCGCCCATCGTCATGGTGCAGGTCGGCGACGCATGCATGCCGAGCTTGTGCTCGACGCCGCTGGGATAGATGTCGTTTTGCGCGCCGAGCGAGCCGTCGGCGTTGACCAGGAACTTTGGAATCAGGAACAGCGAAATGCCCTTGGTGCCCGCCGGCGCATCCGGCAACCGGGCCAGCACGAAATGCACGATGTTATCGGTCATGTCGTGATCGCCATAGGTGATGAAGATTTTGGTGCCCTTGATGCGATAGCTGCCATCGGGCACGCGTTCGGCGCGGGTGCGCAGCGCGCCGACGTCGGAGCCCGCCTGCGGCTCGGTGAGCTGCATGGTGCCGGTCCATTCGCCGGTGACGAGCTTTTCGAGATAGATCTTCTTCAGCTCCTCGCTGCCATGGGCGTCGAGCGCCTCGATCGCGGAGAGCGTCAGCAGCGGACAGAGGCCGAAGGCGATGTTCGACGCACTCCAGATTTCGGTGCAGGCGGCGTTGATCGCGAGCGGAAGGCCCTGGCCGCCAAACGCCTCCGGACCCGACACCGCGTTCCAGCCGGCCGCGGACCAGCGTTGATAAGCGTCGGGCCAGCCGGGCGCGGTCGTCACCTTGTTGGCGTCGAGCTTGATGCCGTGTTCGTCGCCGACCTTGTTGAGCGGCGCCAGTACTTCGCCGGCGAATTTGCCGGCTTCCTCCAGCACAGCTGCGGTGATGTCGCCGTCGAAATCGCCGTAATGGCCGGCCGCGACCGCCGCCTGCAGGCCGGCGCCGTGGTTGAGGGCGAGCAGGATGTCGTTGATCGGTGCACGGTAGGTCATGGCGTTACTCCCGGCGGAACATTTGGTGGCCGTCTTCCCATGAAACCGGCGCGCCCTCAACTCTCCCTAGGGCGGAATCCGGGATCGAGCGGGACGATGGTCCGGGGCCGGCCGTTTTGGGTGCATTCCGGCGCCAAAATCAGCCATTATGGTGCGCGAAACCCTCCCGGCCGATTTGAGCGGATTTCGCCCTCCGGGCTGTTGAAATGGCTCAACTCCCCCTATAGACCGGCGTTACCGGATCAGAAGCTGGGCGACCATCGTCCCACGCGTTCCCTGGGCGGTTCGTTGGGGCGTAGCCAAGCGGTAAGGCAGCGGATTTTGATTCCGCCATTCGGAGGTTCGATCCCTCCCGCCCCAGCCACGTATTCCGGCTCTCGGAGGGACTTCCCAAGAGACGCGCGAATGGGCCGGAAATCCCGGCTTTTCGCGCATTCGTTTTAGTCTCCGGACTCCCGATTTGCCGAACTCGAGGCAGAAATCGCCGAAAGTCTCCGGCCTAGTCCGCGAAAATTCCCGTTTTGGGCAGACTATCGGCGGAGACTGATTTGATCAGGACTGCCGCCGACCATGCCACTCTGCCGAGGCCAGTTAACAGGTCACAAGGCAAAGACCGGCGCCTGGCCGATTTACCCGGTCTATCACATGGCGCAGGCCTTCACGGCGCTGCAGACAGCCTATGACAAGGCAATCAAAGCCAATGGCGGCAACTGGCCGACCCGAGAGCAAGTCGTGGATGCGACAGCCGGCGCTGAATTCGCAACCGGCTTCGGCAGGCCGATCACCCTGCGGCCCGAGGACAACCAGGGCTTGGAAGCCCAGCTTGTCGGCGTGACCAAATCCTTCCCGGGTTACGACTTCAAGCTGCTCGACAACATGATGATCTTCGATCCGAAGGTGATCACCAACCCGGCGGGCATGCGATCGGTTGAGTGGCTCAAGACGCTCAAGCCGGACTTCGTCAAGATGGACGTGCCGACCTTCAAGCAGCAATAGCGCTCGATCACCGTCCTCCGGCGTTCGCCGGAGGACGGGCTTTCCCGAAGGTCTCCCATGAACTCAACTCTTGCCATCCTGGCCATCCTTGACGGGATCAGTTATGCCGCTCTGGTGTTTCCTGGTTTCCGTTGGGCTCAGCCTGATCTTCGGTGTGCTGCGCGTCGTGAATGTCGCGCACGGCTCGCTCTACGCTTTTGGCGCCTATCTCGCCGCGACGTTCAGCGCTCGTGATCGCGCCGGTGTCGCCGTGGCTCACCTATCCCGCACTGCTGGTGGCCTCCATCGTGATCGGCGCGTGTGCGGCGGTTTCATCGAGCGCTTCCTGTTGCGGCCGCTCTACGGACGGGACGACGTGCTGCAACTCCTGATCACGTTCGCGGCCTTCATGATCATGGACAATCTGCAGCGTCTGATCTGGGGCGTTCAGCCGATCTTCGCCGCCGAGCCCTTGAAGCTGCTGCCGAACATCACGCGTATTCGGCGTGACCTATACGTCCTATCAGGTCATCCTGCTGCCGAGCGTGGCAGTGGTGACGCTGTTGGGCCTGCGTTACTTCCTGCGGCGGACCCTTTCCGGCGCGGTGATCCTGGCGGTCACGGAAGATCGAGAGGCGTCAACGGCCATCGGCATCGACGCCCAGCGCGTCTATTTCATTACCTTCATCATCGGCGCGAGCCTGGCGGCGCTGGGCGGCGCGCTTGCTTCGCCGACCACATCGCTGGTGCCCGGCATGGGCGCCGACATGATCGTGCTCTCCTTTGCCGTCGCCGCCACCGCCGGCCTCGGGCAGATCGAAGGCACCGCGATCACCGCGCTCATGATCGGCCTGACCCGCGCCTTTGTCATCTATCTCCAGCCGGAATTCGAGGTGCTCGTTCCGTATCTGCTGATGGTGCTGGTGCTTCTGGTGCGTCCGTTCGGACTGTTCGGCGCCCCGCAGATGAGAAAAATCTGATGACCGCGCGCATCAAGCCGATCACGGCGGTCGCAATCATCTTCTTTGTGGCCAGCGCGGTTGCGCCGCTGTTCGTGTCGAGCTGGGCGACGCTGTTCGCGCTGATCCTCGCCAAGGGCATCGTGGTGCTCGGCATCGTGCTGTTGTTGCAGGCGGGACAGGTGTCGTTCGGGCACGCGATGTTCTTCGCAACCGGCGCCTACGCCGCCGCCTTCTGGGGCAAGTACGTCGGCGGCGGCGACATCCTGCTCTTTCTCGTGCTCGGCGGCGTATCGTCCACCATCTTCGGACTGATCGTCGGCCTGTTCGTGGTACGCTACCGGGAAATCTTCTTTGGCATGCTGAACCTCGCCTTCTCGATGGTTCTGTGGTCGCTGCTCGAGAAGATGTACGACTACACCAACGGCGCGGACGGCATCCGCGTCGCCCGTCCAAGCCTGCTTGGATTTTCGTTCACGCCGGAGACGTTCCAGTACGTCATCCTCTACCTCAGCCTTTTGATCGCGGTCGCCGCGTTCTACGGCGTCCAGCGCTACCTCGACAGCCCGCTCGGGCATATGTTGCGGGCGATCAAATCGAACGAAACCCGGCTCGAATATCTCGGCACGTCGGCGCGGCGCGTGCTGCTGGTGGGGTACGTGATCTCTGCGTTTCTCGGCGGCGTTGGCGGCACGCTGGTCGCGATCATCCAGCAGATTGCGACGCCGGAGTTCGGCTTCTGGACCAAGTCGGGCGAGTTCGTGTTCATCGCGGTCCTCGGCGGCGGCGCCCATGCGTTCGGCGCATTTGCCGGAGCGGCCATGTTCGAATGCGTGCGGTTCTATGCGGCCGCGCACCTCGCGGACTCCTGGCAACTCATCCTCGGCGTCGTGCTGATCGTCATCATTCTCTACGCGCCGAACGGCCTGATCGGCCTCCGGCAGCGCCACGATCAGACAAAGCAGGGAGGGCATTGATGGCCAACGTCCTGCTCTCGGCGAGGGATATCAAGATCCGGTTCGGCGGGGTCGTTGCCGCCGACGGCATCGACCTCGACGTTCTCGAAGGCGAAAACCTCGCCATCATCGGGCCGAACGGCGCCGGCAAGACCACGTTTCTCAACATCTCGACCGGCTACCTCAGGCCGCAGGCCGGCACTGTCACTTTCTGGCCACGACATCACCGCGCATCTGCCGCGCACGATCACCAAGCTCGGCATTGCGCGCGCGTTCCAGATTCCGCAACTGTTCCTCGACCAGACCGTGATCGAGAACATGCTGATCGCG
This sequence comes from uncultured Alphaproteobacteria bacterium, assembly GCA_963836765.1. Classification (GTDB taxonomy): domain Bacteria; phylum Pseudomonadota; class Alphaproteobacteria; order Rhizobiales; family Xanthobacteraceae; genus Bradyrhizobium. Next base: position 558 of record CAWILG010000026.1, on the reverse strand, counting down.
GCCGCTTCGCAGCGGGGACGGCCGTCGGGCTTTCATGCCTTTCGGCCTGCCGGAAGTGCGGAAATGGAGCGGTTGCTCGATCTGGTCGGCGTCAAATCCTACGCAGAGCGAAAGCGCGAGAGCTCCCCGAGGGGCAACGCAAGCTGGTCGACATCGCGCTTGCGCTCGCGCTGAAGCCCAAGCTGCTTCTGATGGACGAGCCGACCTCGGGCGTTGTGCTCAAGAAAGAGAGCAGCAAGGCCTTCTACCTGCAAGGCGCCGCGGCTGAAGCCAAGCAGGTAAATCTTCGATCCATTGGCGTGATCGTAGTTACGGCATATGAATTTGTACGCATCTAAAACATTGCGCTTCAATCCGTAGCCAAAACGCCTCCAAGAATCGCCAATGGCAAAAACGACGAAGTCCCAACGCCATCGTCATACTTTGCGGCTTGCTCATTGCTATGGAGATCAAGCGATTGGAAAATTCGCCAGACATTGGTCCGCCAAACACTTGATGCCGCGTTACCGGTGCCATCCGACAAAATAACAATTTTGGGAACAGGCATCCTGGCCTCCT